>JAFKFV010000018.1 GCA_017307955.1 Allobosea sp.
ATCTCGCCCCGCTCCAGCGCTTCGATCTTCGCCACAGCCTTGTCGACGCACACGACACTATGGCCGAAATCCGCAAAACACGCGCCAGATACCAGGCCAACATAGCCCGATCCGATCATCGCTATCTTCACGGCGAATTCTCCTCGACTCGACAGGCTCAAGGGGCCGGATCGAGGCAGCCCCTTCGCTGGAGCCGGACATTGACCGGAAATTGTGCGTTGCACAAGACCCGGAGCAGTGCGGAACCGCTACGGAAACAGCCCCCTGTTGCCCATTTGCACCTCAGCCGCGCAACGTCGAGGCGTAGCGCAGGCGGAGATCGTTCTGGCGCTGCCGCACCATGCCGGGAATGAGGAAAAGGTCGACGAAGATCCAGACGAAGCCGATCAGCACGAAATAGCTGAGAATCTGAAGCACGGCCGTGCCCGGACGCCCGAGATAGAACCGGTGCGCCGAAACGAACCACAGGAAGAACCAGAACAGATAGGCGACCGCGACGCTCGGCCCGTCATTGGCGACGCGGGCCTCGATCAGCAGTTGCTGTTCGGTCGAGAGGCTCACAGTTCGACGACCTTTCCGCCTGATAGCGTGATGCGCCGATCCATGCGCTCGGCGAGATCCATGTTGTGCGTCACGATCAGCGCCGCAAGACCCGAGGCACGCACGAGGGCCGAGAGCGCGTCGAAGACATAATGGGCCGTCGTCGGATCGAGATTGCCCGTCGGCTCGTCGGCGAGGAGGAGGCGCGGCGCGTTGGCGACGGCGCGGGCGATCGCGACGCGCTGCTGCTCGCCGCCCGAAAGCTCGGACGGACGATGGCCGCTGCGCTCGGAGAGCCGCATATAGGCAAGGAGCGCCTCGGCGCGTGACGCCGCCTCCTTGCGTGGCAGGCCGCGGATCAGTTGCGGCATCATCACATTCTCCAGCGCGGTGAACTCGGGCAGGAGATGATGGAACTGGTAGACGAAGCCGATCTTCGTGCGCCGGATCGCCGTGCGGTCGGCGTCGGTGACAGCAGTCACCGACTGGCCGTCGATCAGCACATCGCCCTTGTCGGGACGCTCCAAGAGGCCGGCAATGTGCAGGAGCGTCGACTTGCCGGCGCCCGACGGCGCCACGAGGGCGACGATCTCGCCGGTCGCGACGGAGAGCTCGGCACCGCTCAGCACCGACAGGCGGCCGCTGCCCTCGCGATAATGCCGTTCGATGCCTTGCAGCCTCAGCACAGGCTGCGGCGCGGCGCGGCGCTGGATCGGCCGCTGCGGTTCGGTCGCGGTGTCGGTCATTCGTAGCGCAACGCCTCCACGGGATCGAGGCGGGCAGCCCGCCAGGCGGGATAGATGGTCGCGAGATAGGAGAGCACGATCGCCATGATGACGATGCTCGTCACCTCCGCCGGCTCCATGCGGGCCGGCAGGCGGGAAAGAAAATAGAGCTCGGGCGAGAAGATCTCGGTCCGCGTCAGCCAGGATACGAACTGGCGGATCGATTCGACATTCCAGCACACGACCGTGCCGAGAATGACGCCGAAGATCGTGCCGAAGGTGCCGATCGCGGCGCCCGTCAGGAAGAAGACGCGCATGATCGCGCCGCGGGTCGCGCCCATCGTCCTGAGGATGGCGATGTCGTGGCCCTTGTCCTTCACCAGCATGGTCATGCCGGAAATGATGTTGAGCGCCGCCACCAGCACGATCAGCGTCAGGATCATGAACATCATGTTCCGCTCCACCTCGAGCGCGGAGAAGAAGGTCATGTTGCGCTGCCGCCAGTCGGTAATGAGCACGGGCCTGCCGGCCGCGGTCTCGATCATCGGCGTCAGCGTGCCGGCCATCTCGGGGTCGTCGAGATAGACCTCGACGGCCGACGCCTTGTCGTCCTGGTTGAAATAGAGCTGCGCCTCCGCGAAGGGCATGAAGACGAAGGTCGAATCATATTCCGACATGCCGATCTCGAAGATCGCCGTGACCGGATAGGCCTTCACGCGCGGCGTCACGCCCATGGGCGTGACCGCGCCGCGCGGCGAGACCAGCGTGATCTTGTCGCCGATCGTGAGGCCGAGCGCGGTTGCGAGCCGCGTGCCGATGGCGACGCCGCCCGCGGTGTCGAAATCCTTGAGCGTGCCCTGGCGGATATTGCTGGCGACGCCGGGCACGGAGGGCAGGTCCTCGGCCCGGATGCCGCGCACGAGCGCACCGTTCGATGTCGACGCGCCGGACGCGAGCACCTGGCCTTCCACGAAGGGTATCGCCGACTTGACCCCTTTCACCATGGCGATGCGCGAGGCGACATCGGCGAAATCGGTGAAGGGTGTATCGATCGGCTGCACTATCATGTGGCCGTTGACGCCGAGGATCTTGCCGATCAGCTCGTAGCGAAAGCCGTTCATCACGGCCATGACGATTATCAGCGTCGCGACGCCGAGCATGATGCCGACGAAGGAGAAGCCGGCGATGATCGAGATGAAGGTCTCGCGTCGGCGGGCCCTCAGATAGCGGCCCGCCAGCATCCACTCAAAGGGTGAGAAGGGCTTGGTGCCCGTCGGCTCCGCCATCGCAATCCTGTCCAGAGCGCGCGGGGACCGCGCCTTGCAGCCGACGGTGCCTCGCCAGCTCTCAGCCGGCGATCAGCCGATTCACCGCCGCGTCGAGTGTAAGCGTTTCACGCTCGCCCGTCGCGCGCCGTTTCAGCTCGACCTCGCCGCTCGCAAGGCCCTTCGGACCGACGATGAGCTGCCAGGGCAGGCCGATCAGGTCCATGGTGGCGAATTTCGCACCGGCCCGTCCGTCGACATCATCGTAAAGGACTTCGATTCCGGCTTTCGTGAGGCGCTCATAGAGGCCGTCGCAGGCGGCGTCGGTCGCGGCATCGCCGACCTTGAGATTGACGAGACCGACCTGGTAGGGCGCGACGCCTGCGGGCCAGATGATGCCCGCCTCGTCATGGCTGGCCTCGATGATCGCCGCCACGAGGCGCGAGACGCCGATGCCGTAGGAGCCCATATGGACGTCGTGGTCGGCGCCGTCGGGACCCGTGACCTTGGCGCCCATCGGGGTCGAATACTTCGTGCCGAAATAGAAGACCTGCCCGACCTCGATGCCGCGCGCCTCGAGCCGCCGATCCTCGGGGAGCGCCTCGAACACGGCCTTGTCGTGCATCTCCTCGGTGGCGGCATAGTTCGCGGTCCAGGCCGAGACGATGGGCGTCAGATCGCCCTCGAAATCGACATCCGTTCCCGGCACCGGCACGTCCAGCGCCTGGCGGTCGAGGAACACGGCGCTCTCGCCCGTCGAGGCGAGGACGATGAACTCATGCGTCGCGTCGCCGCCGATGGGGCCGGAATCGGCGCGCATGGGAATCGCCTTCACGCCCAGCCGGTCGAAGGTCCTCAGATAAGCGACGAACATGCGGTTATAGGCCCGCCGCGCCGCCGCCTCGTCGATGTCGAAGGAATAGGCGTCCTTCATCAGGAACTCGCGCCCGCGCATCACGCCGAAGCGGGGACGCACCTCGTCGCGGAACTTCCACTGGATGTGGTAGAGATTGAGCGGCAGCTCCTTGTAGGAGCGCACATAGCTGCGGAAGATGTCGGTGACCATCTCCTCATTGGTCGGACCGTAGAGCATGTCGCGCTCGTGGCGGTCCTTGATGCGCAGCATCTCCTTGCCATAGTCCTCGTAGCGGCCGCTCTCGCGCCAGAGATCGGCGGACTGGAGCGTCGGCATCAGGATCTCGATCGCCCCTGCCCTGTCCTGCTCCTCGCGGACGATCTGCTCGATTTTCGAAAGCACACGCTGGCCGAGCGGCAGCCAGGCATAGATGCCGGCCGCCTGCTGGCGGATCAGACCCGCGCGCAGCATCAGCCGGTGCGAGACGATGTCGGCCTCCTTGGGCGTATCGCGGAGCGTCGGCAGGAAGGAACGGGAGAGGCGCATCATCAGCTCCGGACGAGTCGAATTCGGGGCGCCATCAAGCCACAAACGGTTCGGATTTCAAGGGAAACCGCCGCCGCCGCGGGATGCGTCGCCCAGGCTTTGGGCAGCCGCATCAGGATGGTGCAACGCAAGCAGAGTAACGCAACGCGAAAGGCTGCGGAACGCTCCAGTAAGGTCAGTCATGCTGACGCAAAAAAAGTGAGCGGGGCGTGCACAAAATGGTGACAAGCACCCGTTCATTGGATAACGTCCCCTGCCATAAGAAAGGGGTCGGCAAAACCAAGCACGGCTCCACCAACAGGCATCGCGGTCTAAGTCTTGGGAGGAAGCTCCCCTCCGGCGCGCCGCAAGGCTGCTGCCGCCGGGTCCGAATAAACAATTCGTAATGCCCTCAGGGGCAAGCTACTCGGCTACGAGGGGATAGAACGCGAACTCTAGAAAGCAAGGCTCTCGCGAGCCTTGCTTTTTTTATTGCCTGAAGAGGCGGAGTTCTTCTTCAGATATACTCGCTTCCGTCGATATGCGCCCGACTGGACACAGGCGGCGTTTTCAACGTCACCACCAATGATGAAAATGGTGGACCGGTCCATGGCCCTTGCCGATCGACAGCCGGTCGGCGGCGGCGATTGCTTCGCTGACATACGACTTGCCGGTTTCGACCGCCGTCTCCAGATCCTGTCCGAGCGCGAGCCCCGCGGCGATGGCGGAGGACAATGTGCAGCCGGTCCCATGCGTGTTGCGGGTGGCGATGCGCGGTGCGCGGTACCAGCGGCGAATCTTGGGCGAGAGCAGCAGGTCGGCGCTTTCCGGCCCCTCGCCATGACCACCCTTCAGCAGCACCGCCCGCGCGCCAAGGCCGAGAATCGCCTCGGCCTGCGCCAGCATCTCCCCCTCGCTCGCAGCAACCGAGCCATCGACGAGGCGGGCGGCCTCGCGCATGTTCGGCGTCACGAGAGCGGCGCGCGGCAGCAGTTCGGAGATCAGCACCGAGACCGCTTCCTCGCGCAACAGCATGTCGCCGCTGGTCGCCACCATCACCGGGTCGAGCACCACCTCGCGCTGGCCATATCTGTCCAGCCCGGCGGCGACGGCGCGGATGACGTCGGGCTGCGAGAGCATGCCGATCTTCACAGCGCCGACATCGAGATCGGAGAAGACGGCATCGATCTGGGCAGTGACGAAGGCAGCGGGCACATCGTGGATACCCGTCACGCCGAGCGTATTCTGCGCCGTCAGCGCGGCGATGACCGAGGCGCCGTAGACGCCGAGAGCCGAGAAGGTCTTGAGATCGGCCTGGATGCCGGCGCCGCCACCCGAATCGGAGCCGGCAATGGTCACTGCGATGGCGGTCATGGCGGTCCTCACTGCTCCGGATCGAAGGGCGTCTTCACCGCCGCCCGGCGCGCGCGGGCGAGATTGAGCCGCTGCTCGCGATAGATGACGAAGAGGCCCGACGCGATGACGATCGCCGAGCCGATCAGCATGGAGAGGCCCGGCAGCGTGTCGAACAGGAGATAGCCCACCAGGATCGCCCAGACCATGGAGACATATTCGAACGGCGCGATCAGCGAGGCCTCGCCATAGCGATAGCTCTGCGTCAGCAGCACCTGGCCGATGCCGCCGCAGATGCCGCAGCCGACGAGCAGCACCCATTCGCCCGACGTCGGCAGCACCCAGCCGAAAGGCAGCGTGACGAGCATGAACAGCGCGGTGAAGGACGAGAAATAGACGACGATGGTCGACGGGTCCTCCGACCAGGTGAGCCGGCGCGTCTGCGTCGCCGCGAGCGCGCCGAAGGCGGCTCCGGCCAGCGCAAAGGCGGCGCCGATCGCGCTGCGGTCCGGGCCGCCGCTATCGACATAGCCGGACACGATGACGACGATCCCGACGAGGCCGACGACGACCGCCGTCCAGCGATAGATACGGATCGTCTCGCCGAGCAGCACGGCCGCGAGAATGACGGTGAGGAGCGGCGCGGCATAACCGATCGCCGTCGCATCGGAGAGCGGCAGCAGCCCGAGCGCCGTGAAGCCGCAGAACATCGAACTGGCGCCGGCGATCGAGCGCAGGAGATGGCCGCCGATGCGCGGCGTCGAGAAGACCGTCGTGAGCTGGCCGCGCGTCGCGACCCAGAACAGCACCGGGATCAGCGCGAAGGCGGAGCGGAAGAACGCCACCTCCCCCGCCGGAATACGGTCGGAAACGAGCTTGATCTGCGTCGCCATGGCCGTGAAGGCGATGGTCGAGATCACTTTCAGCATGACCCCGAAGAGGGGGTGCCGGTTATGGGCGGCTTCCATGGCCTCAGGGCCCGCGGCGGACCCGTTCCAGCTGAGCGCCCAGGCGGGCGGAGGAATGAACGGCCCTCGGGCCGGCGGGAACCGGCGAAACCCCGCCCGGCCGGGCGCCGGGCGGCGGCCTTGGGCAGAGAAGATCGTCCGGATGCCGAACCATGCGAGCCTGTCGCAGCGCCCGGCGGCGCGGATCATAGAGGGCGCAGCGGCGGCGGCGCAACGGCGCGCCACCGACCGCCCGCCTTTTCGCGACCAAAATCGCGTGCTAGGCAGCGTTCATCGACTGCGCTCCCCAGGATTCCGGCGGCCCCTTCATGATCGCATGTTCCCTGCGCCTCCTCGGCGCGACGACCCTTCTTCTCGCCGGCCTCGCAGCGGCAAGCGCCCAGGACGCCCTTCCCGATCCTTCGATGCCCGAGATGCCGGCCGCGCCGCAGGCGCCCGACGCTGCTGCGCCTGAAGCCGCTGCGCCGCCCGCACCGGCCGGTCCGACCCGGCTCACCAATCCGGTCGCCGAGTTCGCCGGCCTCGACAAGATCACGGGCCGGATCATCACCTTCGACGTCTATATGAACGAGACGGTCCAGTTCGGCGCGCTGCAGGTGACGCCGCGCGTCTGCTATTCACGGCCGCCGACGGAGCCGCCGCGCACCGATGCCTTCGTCGAGGTCGACGAGATCACCCTCGCCCGCAAGGTCCGCCGCATCTTCACCGGTTGGATGTTCGCCGACAGCCCGGGCCTGCACGCCGTCGACCACGCCGTCTATGACGTCTGGCTCGCGAGCTGCAAGATCTCGTCCACCGTCGCCCCGCCCGGCAGCCGGTAGAAGTCGGCATCGATGGCGAGCGCCGCTTCCAGACGCTCGTGATAGGCGTCGCGATCGATCTCGATGGCGCCGAAGCGCTGCAGATGCTCGGTCGTGAACTGCGCATCGAGCAGGGTGAAGCCGCCGGCCTTGAGCCGCGCCACGAGATGGACCAGCGCGATCTTCGAGGCGTCGGTGGCGTGGCTGAACATGCTCTCGCCGAAGAACGCACCGCGCAGCCTGACGCCGTAGAGCCCGCCGACCAGCTTGCCGTCCTGCCACGCTTCGACCGTATGGCAGAAGCCGAGCTCAAAGAGCTCGCCATAGAGGCGGCGGATGCGGCCGTTGATCCAGGTCTTGTCGCGATAGAGCGACGCCTCGTCGCCAGCGCAGCCGTCGATCACGCCGGCAAAGTCGCTGTCGATCCGGATCTCGTAGGGGGCCTGCCGCATGGTGCGGGCGAGGCGGCGCGGGACGTGGAAGCTCTCGAGCGGGAAGATGCCGCGGCTCTCGGGCTCGATCCAGTAGAGGCCGGGATCATCGGCCGAATCGGACATCGGAAAGATGCCGCAGGCATAAGCCTTGAGAAGAACCTGCGGCGTGATCTGCAGCGAGGAGTCGGATTGTTTGGCCATGCCGTCGCCCGTGCGCGGCGGCCCCATGCCGTCCGCACTTCGCCGCGCGCCCCCGCGACGATTCGCAGCATCGCACGAGTTGCGGTGCGGTAGAAGGCACGGCAAGGAAGAGATGGGGATGGCGGAGGCGCCCGGCAATTCGCCCGCTAAGGTCTTGGCGAGCGGAAGCGCACCGGCTTAACGCTCAGGGCGTCATGGCCGGGACGAGCCCCGGACATGACGGCCTAACTTGGCAGTTGCATCTGTCAGCGGAGAGCCCGATCGAGCCCCCTCAGTGGCCGATCGAGAGCTTCTTCTCGAGCCAATGGATGTCGTAACGGCCGTCGGCGATGTCCTGGTCGTCCACGAGGTCGCGGAAGAGCGGGATCGTCGTCTTGATGCCGTCGACGACGAACTCGTCCAGCGCGCGGCGCAGCCGCATCATGCATTCGACGCGATTGCGGCCATGCACGATCAGCTTGCCGATCAGGCTGTCGTAATAGGGCGGGATCTTGTAGCCCTGATAGACGCCGGAATCGACGCGGACGCCGAGGCCACCCGGCGGATGATAGTAGGTGATCAGGCCCGGCGAGGGCGCGAAGGTGCGCGGATCCTCGGCATTGATGCGGCACTCGATCGCGTGGCCCTGGAACTTCACGTCTTCCTGGCGGAAGGAGAGACCCGAGCCCGCCGCGACGCGGATCTGCTCGTTGACGAGGTCGATGCCCGTCACAGCCTCGGTCACCGGATGCTCCACCTGCAGGCGGGTGTTCATCTCGATGAAATAGAATTCGCCGTTCTCGTAGAGGAACTCGATCGTTCCCGCGCCGGAATAGCCGAGATCGCCGATCGCCTTGGCGCAGACGGCGCCGATGCGGTCGCGCTCCTCGGCATTGAGCGCGGGCGAACCCGCCTCTTCCCAGACCTTCTGGTGACGGCGCTGCAGCGAGCAGTCGCGCTCGCCGAGATGCACGGCATAGCCCTTGCCGTCGCCGAGCACCTGAATCTCGATATGCCGCGGCTTCTCGAGATACTTTTCCATATAGACCGCGTCGTCGCCGAAGGCGGCCTTCGCCTCGGAGCGGGCGGTCGAATAGGCGATCGGCAGTTCGGCGGCCGACTTCGCGACCTTCATGCCGCGTCCGCCGCCGCCGGCAGAGGCCTTGATGAGCACGGGATAGCCGATCTCGGCTGCCGTCCTCAGCGCGTCCGCCTCGTCCTTCAGCGCGCCGGCCGAGCCGGGAACGACCGGAATGCCGAGGCGCTGCGCGGTGCGCTTCGCCTCGATCTTGTCGCCCATGATGCGGATATGGTCGGAGCGCGGGCCGATGAAGGTCAGGTTGTGCGCTTCGAGGATCTCGGCGAAACGGGCATTTTCGGAGAGGAAGCCATAGCCCGGATGCACGGCATCGGCGCCGGTGATCTCGCAGGCGGCGAGCAGCGAGGGAATGTTGAGATAGCTGTCGCGGGCCGGCGGCGGGCCGATGCAGACGCTCTCATCGGCGAGGCGAACATGCATCGCGTCGGCATCGGCCGTGGAATGCACCGCCACCGTCTCGATGCCGAGCTCCTTGCAGGCGCGCAGCACCCGGAGGGCGATCTCGCCGCGATTGGCGATGAGGATCTTGTTGAACATCGGCTTGCCGCTGCTCACTCGATCACCAGGAGCGGCTCGCCATATTCCACAGGCTGGCCGTCCGTGACGAGGATCGCCTTGACCGTTCCGGCGCGCGGCGCGGGGATCTGGTTCATCGTCTTCATCGCTTCGACGATGAGCACCGTCTGGCCCTCGCGAACCGTCTGGCCGACCTCGACGAAAGCCTTGGCGCCGGGCTCCGGCGAGCGATAGGCCGTGCCGACCATCGGCGAGGGAACGGCGCCGGGATGCGCGGCGTGGTTGACCTCGGCGGCGACGGGCGCGGCGGCGGCCACCGGCGCGGCGGCCGGCGCGGGCGGGGCGACGTGATAGGAAACAGGCGCCGCGGCGACGCTCCGCGCGACGCGGATGCGCAGGTCGCCCTGCTCGACCTCGATTTCGGAAAGATCCGTGTCCGTCAGCAGCATGGCGAGCTGGCGGATCAGTTCCTGATCGATGGTCGATGTCTTCGAGGTCATGTGTTGAGCACTTTCATGGGAAGGGTCCTCCGGCTCATGCGAGATGGGTCTTCAGCGCGGTCAGGGCCAGCTGATAGCCGAGCGGGCCGAAGCCGCAGATGACGCCGAGAGCGACGGGGGACACATAGGAGTGGTGGCGGAAGGCTTCACGCGCGAACACGTTCGACAGATGCACCTCGACGGTCGGCAGGCCGACCGATCGCAGCGCATCCTGCAAGGCGACGGAAGTATGCGTGTAGGCGCCGGGATTGATCGCGATCCCCTGAAACCGCCCGAGCGCTTCATGGATCCAGTCGACCAGCACGCCTTCATGATTGGTCTGGCGGAAATCGATCGCGACGCCGATGCTCTCCGCGAAGGTCCGCGTCTCCGCCTCGATCTCGGCCAGCGTGCGGGCGCCATAGACGCCGGGCTCGCGCTTGCCGAGCATGTTGAGGTTAGGACCGTTGAGGACCAGGACGGAGATCGACATCAGCAGGCTGCCGCCTCGACTATGAACCGCCCCCGGCCTCGCCGGGATGCGGCGGCCGGAGCGCGCCGGTTATAGGGGGTCGCCCGGCAAAGGAAAAGCCCCGGCCGCGCGCCCCGCCCTCGATGTCCCAAGCAGGCGGTGCCCAATCAGCAGGTCGCCTTGCCGCATTCGCGGACAGACTTGATCTTGTCCTTGAGCGTATCGTAGCCGACCGCGCCGACGACGACGTCGCCCTTGAGCACGTAGGTCGGCGTGCCGTTGATGCCGAGGGCCTGGGCGAGGCCGAAGGATTCGGAAATGGTCTCGCCGACGATCTGCTCCTTGAGGCGGGCCTTCACAGCCTCCGGATCGAGGCCGATATCGGCCGCGACGGCGAGCGCGCGGGCGCCGTTGACCTCGCCGCGCGTCATGAGCAACTCGTCATGGAAGGCGCCATACTTCTCCGGCGCCATCTCGTGCACGATGACGGCGACCTGCGCCGCCTCCTCCGAGCCCTGGCCGAGCACGGGGAATTCCTTGAGCACGATCTTGAGGTTCTTGTCCTCTTCGAGAAGGCGCTTCATGTCGGCATGCGAGCGCTTGCAGTAGCCGCAGTTGTAATCGAAGAACTCGACCAGCGTGACGTCGCCGTTCGGGTTGCCGAGCACGACCTGCTTGCCGGAATTGAAGAGCTGGTCCTCGTATTTCGCGAGATTGGCGCGCTTGGCGGCCTCTTCAGCCTCCTGGTCTCGCCGCTGCAATTCCTGCAGCGCCTCGCGGACCACCTCCGGATGCGCCATCAGGTAGTCCTTGACGATGCCGCCGATCGCATCCTTCTGGCCGTCGCTGAAGGCCGCGTCGTCAGCGAACGCAGGCGCCGCGGCACCGGCGAGAAGAGCGGCGGCCATCGCCGCGGCGACGCCAAGGCGACCGAGCGCGCCTCTGGCGAGCGGGCGCGATGTCAGGACGGGAAGCGGCGCGTTCATCGGTGAAAACCTCTGCTGGTCGGTCGGCGGCGGACGGGGCGGAGCGGATGCGCCCCCGTCAGCCGGGTTTGTCGGGATGATAGGACACGATGTCGTCGGCGCGGATCCAGCCGGGCGAGCCGGGCTTCAGCCCCTTCTGCGCCCGTGCGGCATGCTGGCGGGCCGCCGCATAATTGCCGCCGGCGAACTCGCCCTGCGCCGTCGCGAGATCGGCAAGCGCGATATCGCCGCGCGCCGCATAGGCCCGCGCCAGGCTGCGATAGCCGATCGCCATGTTGGGATCGACCTGGAGGCCGACGGTGAGATTCTTGATCGCCTCGCTGGTCACGGACGGATCGCCGGTCTCGACCAGCGCCTGGCCGAGCAGCACCTTGAGCATGCCGGATTTCGGCGCCAGCGAGACCGCCTTGCGGAAGCCGGGCACCGCCTGGCCGGCGCGGCCGTTCTCGAGGTTGATCTGGCCCTGCAGCTCCCAGAAATAGGGGTTCTTCGGCTGCGCCTTGAGGAGACCGTCGAGAATGCGGAGGCCCGTCTCGGAGTTGCCGTTGCGATAGGCGGCAATGGCCCGCGCATATTGCGCCGGCAGCGAGGTGTCGCTCGGCGGGTAGCGCCGCATGATCTCGTCCGTGCTGCCGGTGAAGCCGACGAGCTTGGCGCGGACCATGTTGTGGCGCGCCACGAGCGCGGGCGGGTCCTTCTTGTTGTAATAGGGGCTCGCCTGCGCCTCGCGCTGGATCATGTCGATGCGCTCGCGCGGCAGCGGATGGCTGAGCAGATACGGATTGGCGGTTCGCGCTGCGAACAGCGTGTCGTCGGCGAATCGCTTGAATGTGTCGAGCATGCCCTTGGCGGACTGCTGCGTCTTCTTGAGATAGACGAGCGCCGACTGGTCGGCCGCCATCTCTTCCGAGCGCTGATAGGAGAGGACCGAACGGCGGGCGATCTCGCCGGAGCCGGCGATGATGCCCGAGCCGGCGCGCGCCGCATCGCCGGACCCTGCCGCCGCGCCCGCCACGGCCGCGCCGATGCCGGCAAGCGCGCCGATCGTCGCCATGGTCTGGGCGTTGGCGAGTTGCTCGTTGAGGCGGGCGGTGTGATCGCCGGCGAGATGGCCGGTCTCATGCGCCAGCATGCCGATCAGCTCGTTCGGCGTCTTGGAATCGATGATGGCGCCGGTGTTGACGACGATGGTCCGCCCGGACGGCACATAGGCGTTGAAGGCCGGATCCTGGACGAGAAACAGCTCGACCGAGTTGGCGCGGATGCCGGCCGCCTTGAAGATCGGCCTCACATAGTCCTGCAGCAGCGCCTCGGTCTCGGCATCGCGGACGAAGTTCTTCGAGCGCGTGCTCTGCGCCTCGGCCGGGATGGCAAGCGTCGCCGCCAGCGTGGCCGCGAGGAGGCCGGCGACCACCTTCCGTCCCTTCCGCCCGATGGCGCCCAGCATGATCTCCAACCCCGTTCTTCCTCTCCGCCGCCCGGCGCGCTAGGAAAGCGCGGCCGAATGCCGCCATCGGATCGATGGCCCGCAAATGGGGCAATAACAGGACGCCCCCTTCACCAGCAAGCCGGACCAATGGACGAAACCAGACACGATCCCTTGAGCGAGGCCGGCGCCTCGCGCCGCAGCGCCGTCGCCCCCTTCATCGCCATGGATGTGAAATCGGCCGCCAACGCGCTCGAGGCGGCAGGGCGGCGGGTGCTGCATCTCGAGATCGGCGAGCCCGGCGCGCGGACGCCGGAGCGGGTGCGCGACGCCGCCCGCGCGGCGCTGAACGAGGAACGGATCGGCTATACCGAGGCCCTCGGCTGGCGGCCGCTGCGCGAGCGGATCGCCCGGCACTATGGCGAGCATTACGGCGTCGAGATTCCGGCCGGCCGGGTCGCCATCACCACCGGCTCGTCGGCGGGCTTCAACCTCGCCTTCCTCGCCGCCTTCGACCATGGCGACCGCGTCGCCATCGCCTCGCCCGGCTATCCGGCCTATCGCAACATCCTCGGCGCGCTCGGACTGCATGTCGTCGAGCTGCCGACGGCGGCGCGCGACCGGCATGTCATCACGCCTGAAATGCTGGAGCGCGCCCATGCCTCGGCGCCGCTTGCCGGCGTGCTCGTCGCGAGCCCAGGCAATCCGACCGGCACTCTGATGGCACCCGAGGCGCTGCAGGCGCTCATCGATGCCAGCGACCGGCTCGGCATCCGCTTCATCTCGGACGAGATCTATCACCGCCTCGTCTATGAAGGACGCGAAGAGACCGCCCTCGCCTTCTCCGACCGGGCGATCGTCATCAACTCCTTCTCCAAATATTACTGCATGACCGGCTGGCGGATCGGCTGGGCCGTGCTGCCGCCGGAACTCGTGCGGCCGGTCGAGCGGATAGCGCAGAGCCTCTATATCTCGGCGCCCGACCTCTCGCAGCGCGCCGCGCTCGCCGCCTTCGAGGCGACGGATGAGCTGGAGACGATCAAGGCCGGCTACGCCGCCAATCGCCGCCTGCTGCTTGAGCGCCTGCCCGCCATGGGCTTCGACGATTTCTTCCCCGTCGACGGCGCCTTCTATGTCTATGCGTCGACGCGCCGCTTCACCAACGACTCCGCCGCCTTCGCACGGGCGATGCTGGAGGAGGCCGGCGTCGCCGCGACGCCCGGCCTCGATTTCGACCGCTCGCGCGGCGACGGCCATATCCGCTTCTCCTTCGCCGGATCGGAGGCGGAGGTGGCCGAGGCGGTCCAGCGGCTGGAGAACTGGCTGAAGCGTTGAGGCGCGGCGTGCTCCGCGCGCCCTCCGGCTCTCACCCCTTCGGCGGAGGGCGGCGGCGGGGGGCGACCGGTTCGTGGTCGCTGCTGGCGAAGACCTCGCGGTCGAGGCGCTGCAGCGCGCCGGCGAGGATGCCGACATCGACGAGGTCGTCCTCGGGCGAGAGGACCTCGATCTCCGTCATCCGGCCGATCTCGGCGACGAGGCCCTCTTCGATGCCGGCCTGGAAGCCCTCGCGCATCAGGTCGAAGGCGGCGACGCCGCGGCCGGTGAGCACGACCCGCTCGGGATTGATGATGCCCATCAGCCGCGACAGGCCGTAGCCGAGCGCGAGACCCGCCTGGTGATAGGCGGCGCGCACGCGATCATCGCCCGACCGGGCGCGCTCTTCGAGCTTCGCCATCGTGTCGGCGTCGGGATCGATATCGGCCGGCGGCTCGTCGGGCGGCAGGCGCTCCACCGAGCGATAGATCGCATAATCGGCGACATAGGCCTCGACGCAGCCGCGCCGGCCGCAGCGGCAGAGCGGGCCGCCGGGAATGTGATTGGTATGGCCGAACTCCGCGCCCGAGCCGAAGGCGCCCGAGAACAGGCGGCCATTGATATAGAGGCCCATGCCGATGCCATAGGCGATGAAGATGATGGCGAAGGTGCCGCCGAAGCGCTTCGGATCGCGCGAGTTCAGCGCCTGCGCCATCATGTCGACGTCGTTGGTCATCGAGACCGGCACGCCGAGCGCTTCCGAGAGTGGACCCGGGACGGCGCCGACATCGACCGACACCGTCGGGCTCCAGACGAGGCGGCCGGTGGTGCGGTCGACGACGCCGGGAATGGCGACGGGGATGACCGGCACCTGGCGGAGCGGAATGCCCCGCTTGCCGAGCTCGTCGCGGATCAGCGCCGCGAGACGCGGTACGAATTCGGGCGCCTCCGGGCCGACCGTCGGGATCGGATGGCGGCTCGTCTCGACGAGATGGCCCGAATAGTCGGCCAGCAGTAGCGTCACCGAGTTGAGCGAAATCTTGACGCCGGGCACATAGGCCGCCTCGGCATTCAGCGACAGCGCAACGCGCGGCCGGCCACGGCCGATCGGCCGCTCGGCCTTGTCGTCGATCGCCGCGGTGACGATGAGATTCTCGGCCAGGAGATCGGCGGTGATGGCCGAGATCGTGGCGGGGCTGAGGCCCGTGATGCGGCCGAGCTCGACCCGGGCCATCATCCCTTCCCGGCGCAGCGCCTCGAGGACGAGGCCGCGATTCTGCCGGCGGACGAGTTCGGTATCGGCTTTGCTCTGCAAGACGTTGCTCTGAAACGGTTCCGCCAGTGACGCGGCGCAGAATGGTCGATCATGCTTTGGTTTCCAAGGCCTTTCACGCCATTGCTGCTTCGGGAGAGCGCCTTGCCGAAGCGCGGCAGCCGTCGTATGTCGGATGCGCTCCGCCACAGATGCCGAGGATGAACGCCATGTCCGCCGTCCGTACAGCCGCTGCGGCGGCTGCCGTCGCGAACGCCTTCGCCGCCCTGCGCAGCCACAAGGATCGCGTCGAGGCGCAGTCGATGCGCCAGATGTTCGCGGCCGATCCGCAGCGCTTCCAGCGCCTGTCGCTTTCGGCCGACGGCATGCTGCTCGACTATTCCAAGAACCGCATCGACACCGAAGCCGTCGTCGCCCTGCTCGACCTCGCCCGCGCGGCCGATGTCGAGGGCCGCCGGGCGATGATGTTCGCCGGCGACAAGATCAACGTCACCGAGAACCGCGCGGTGCTGCACGTCGCGCTCCGCGCGCAGCCGGGCGAGAGCTACAAGGTCGACGGCCACGACGTCGTGCCGGACGTCCATGCCGTGCTCGACGCGATGAGCGCCTTCTCCGACAAGGTCCGCAGCGGCGCCATCGCCGGCAAGGGCGGCAAGTTCACCGATGTCGTCAATATCGGCATCGGCGGCTCGGATCTCGGCCCGGCCATGGTGACGCGGGCGCTCAGCCCGTATCACGACGGCCCGCGCGCGCATTTCGTCTCCAATGTCGACGGCGCGCATATCCATGACACGCTGAAGGACCTCGATCCGGCGACGACGATGTTCCTCGTCGCGTCCAAGACCTTCACCACCGTCGAGACGATGACCAATGCGGCGACCGCCCGGCAGTGGATCGTCGCGGCGCTCGGCGAGGAGGCGGTCGGCGATCATTTCGCGGCCATGTCCACGGCACTCGACAAGGTCAATGCCTTCGGCATCGCCTCGGACCGCACCTTCGGCTTCTGGGACTGGGTCGGCGGCCGCTATTCGGTGTGGTCGGCGATCGGCCTGCCGGTGATGCTCGCCATCGGGCCGGAGAATTTCCGCGCCTTCCTCGCCGGCGCGCATGCGATGGATCTGCATTTCCGCGACACGCCGCTCGACCGCAACCTGCCGGTGCTGCTCGGCATGGTCGGCGTCTGGAACCGCAACGTGCTCGGCTTCCCGGCCAAGGCGGTGCTGCCCTATGACCAGCGCCTCTTGCGCTTCGCCGCCTATCTGCAGCAGCAGGACATGGAATCGAACGGCAAGCGCGTGATGCTCGACGGCAGCCCGGTGACGCAGCCGACCGGTCCGCTCGTCTGGGGCGAGCCCGGCACCAACGGCCAGCACGCCTTCTACCAGCTGTTGCACCAGGGCACGGACCCGATCCCGGCCGACTTCATCGTCGGTGCCCGCGCCCATGAGAAGGACGACGTCCACCAGCATCTGCTGCTCGCCAACTGCCTGGCGCAGACGGAAGCGCTGATGAAGGGCCGCACGACCGAGGAAGCGCGCGCCGAGCTGATCGCCGAGGGCAAGCCGCCGACCGAGGCCGACCGCCTCGCGCCGCACAAGACCTTCCCCGGCAACCGGCCGACCAACACCATTCTCTACCAGCTGCTGGATCCGTTCACGCTCGGACGCCTGATCGCGCTCTACGAGCACCAGGTCTTCGTGCAGGGCACGATCTGGGGCATCGATTCCTTCGACCAGTGGGGCGTGGAGCTCGGCAAGCAGCTCGCCAAGGAACTGCTGCCGATGATCGAAGGCAGGGAAAGCGCCGACAAGCGCGATGCCTCGACCGCCGGCCTCGTCGCCGCGATCGCTGCACTGCGGACATAAGGGGAAGGCCCTCACCCCGCCCTCTCCCATGGGGAGAGGGTGAGGTTTCGCCTTTCATCAACGTCGGTACCAGACGAATGGCCGCCTCTCCCTCAGGGAGATGGCCGGGGCGAGGGCATTGCTTTGGCGCCCCCGACCGGCCGCTACGGCTCCTTCACCGAGCGGTGGATGATGATGTGATGGCCGTCGAGCGACAGGCGGCCCTCCTTGATGAGCGCGCGGATCTGCTTGTTCACCGCCTCGCGGCTGGCGCCGAGCATCTGTGCCAGCGTGCCCTGGGTCAGGTCGAGCGCGACGACGGCCTGATCCTTGTCGATGCTGCCATGGATGAGCGCGAGCTGGCGCAAGAGCACCAGAAGGCGGTGGCGCAGGTCGTGGAAGACGGCGCGGTTCATCTGGTCGTTGGTGTGGCGCAGCCGCTCGCAAAGGCCGAGCAGGATCTGGCGCTGCAGCCGCGGCGATGAATCGAGCAGCGCCATGAAGGGCTGGCGCGGCACGAAGATCAGCTGCGTCTCGGTCAGCGTCGCGGCGCCGGCGCTGCGCGGCAGCCCGTCGATGAGCGCGATCTCGCCGATCACCTCGCCTTCCTCGAACAGCTGGATCGTCAGCTCGCGCCCATCCTCGGCCGTGATGAAGATGCGCACGATGCCGCGCACCACCGCATAGAGGCCGTCGGATTCGTCGCCCTGCGAGAAGAGTACGGTATCGGCGGGATAGGTCGTGACGCGCGCGATCTGGGCGAGGCGAACCAGGTCGTCCTTTTCGAGACCATTGAAGAAACTGGTCCGCGCCAGTTTCGAAACCATGTCGGCGATCTGCACGTCGCTCCCCCGCCTCTCGTCATGGGCACCGGCCGCCCGGCACCCCTCCATCATTGGCTCGCCTTAGCATTTGACGACAATCCTGACGAGCGACCAAGGTCACACCCTCTCCGGCCGCTATCCGCCGCCGATCACCCGGTTCACCACGAGATGGCCGAGGCTGCGCGGCGGCGCATCCGAGACGAGCGCCAGCTTGCCGCTGACCGCGAGCATCGACAATCCGTGCAACGCGGCCCACATGGCGACGACAGCGGGGCGGCGGTCCTCCTCCGGCCAGTCTCCGAGCACCGGAGCGAGCGCCGCGACCGTGCCATCGATCAGCCCCGACAGGCCCTCGCTGTACCAAGCGGGCAGGTCGCCCTCGCCCGGCATGCGGTGTTCGAAGATGACCGACCACAGCAGAGGCTGCCGCTCGACGAAATCGAAATAGGCGTCGACGAGCGCGGCGGCGCGGCCGGCCGGATTGCCCTCGGCGGCCCTCACGAGTTCCATGCCGAGGCGCGCCAGCGTCTCGCCATTCAGCGCGAGGATCAGCGCGTCGAGGCTGTCGAAGAGATTGTAGAGCGTGCCCGGCGCATAGCCGATCTTCTCCGCGACGCGCCGGACCGCGAGCCCGCGAAGCCCCTCGGCCGCGGCGATCTCCCGCGCCGCGGCCAGCGCCATGGCGCGGAGTTCGTCAGGGGTGTGGTCGTTGCGACGAGCCATCGTCCTTCCTGTCAGGCCGGCGGTCGGCTTTGCTGCGCTCGGTCGGCGCGGTGTGTCGGCGATCACCATAGCCGATATTGAACGGCGTTCAAAACAGTGATAGGCAATTGAACGTCGTTCAAAACAGACTGTCCTTGCCACCGCGCAGAAACCGACCGAGGCTCGATCCCATGGACGCCGCCCCCACTTCCGCAGCCCCGCCCTCGCTGCTCCGCACGCGCGGCTTCCTGCCGCTTTTCGTCGTGCAGTGGTTCGGCGCCTTCGCCGACAACGCGCTCAAGAGCGCCTTCGGATTCATGGTCGCCTATGGCGGCGCCGACCTGTTCGGTCTGTCGCCGCAGGTCGCGGTGACGCTCGCCGGCGGCGTCTTCATGCTGCCCTTCTTCCTGTTTTCGGGCATCTCGGGCCGGCTCTCGGATTCGATCGACAAACGCCTCGTCGTGCGCTGGACGCGAGTGGCCGAGATCATCCTTGCGATCATCTCGTCGACCGCGATTGTCATCCATTCCGCGCCGCTCGCGCTCCTTGGCATGTTCCTCTACGCCGTTCAGTCGACGATCTTCGGGCCGGCGAAATATTCGATCCTGCCGCAACTCGTCGAGCGCCGGCGCCTCGTCGCGGCCAATGCGCTGTTCGAGGGCTCGACCTTCGTGGCGATCCTGCTCGGCACGCTGTTCGGCGGATTGACGATCGGGCTCGGCGGCACCTGGATCGCGGTGGCGGGCCTCGTCGGCGCCGCGGTGGCCGGAGCCGTCGCGGCCTTCTTCGTGCCCCCTGCCCCGCCGGCCGCCGACGCGCCGCCCTTCCGCTTCTCCTTCGTCGAGGCCAATCGCGGCGCCTTCGCCGCCATCCGCCGGCGGAAGTCGCTGTTCCTCGCAGTGCTCGGCATCTCGTGGTTCTGGATGATCGGCCTCGTCGTGATGTCGCTCTTCCCGGAATTCGCGAAATCGACGCTCCGGGTCGACGAAGTGGTGGCCAATCTCCTGGTCGCGGCCTTCGTCGTCGGCATCGCGCTCGGCTCGGCGGCGACGAGCAAGCTGCTCGGCGGTCACATCTCGGCGCGGCATACGCCGATCGGCGGGCTTGTCATGGCCCTGTTCATGATCGACCTCGCGCGTTCCGCGCCGGCGCTCGGCGGACTGCCCGGCGCCGACCTCCTCAGCGTCGTCGATTTCGCGACCTCGGCGGCGGGCCTCCGCGTGCTGCTCGACCTTGTCGGCATCGCCTTCGGCGGCGGCCTCTTCACCGTGCCGCTCTATGCGCTGCTGCAATCGCGCGCCGCGGAGAACGAGCGCTCGGCGGCGATCGCCGGCAACAACATCATGAACGCGGCGCTGATGGTGGGCGGCACGGTCGTCTCGGCCGGCCTCCTCGCTGCGGGCGGCACGACGCTGCAGCTTCTCTTCTGGCTCGGCATCGCCAATATCGGCGCCGCGATCATCTGCCTGCGCCTCATCCCCGACGAGGTGATCAAGGCTTTCGGCCATCGCCTGCTGCAGCTCTTCTTCGGCGCGCGCGTCGAGGGGATCGAGAACTATGGCGAGGGCGAAGGCTCGGCCGTGGTCGTCGTCAACCACACCTCGTTCCTCGACGCGGTGCTGATCGGCTGCCTGCTGCCGGGCAAGCCCGTCTTCGCGATCAACCGCTTCATCGCCGATCGCTGGTGGGTGCGGCCGGCCTTCCGCTTCTTCGATCTGGTGCCGGTCGATCCGACCAGCCCCTTCACCGTGCGCACCATGGTGAAGCTCGTGAAGGAAGGTCGGCGGCTGGTGATCTTCCCCGAGGGGCGGATCACCGTCACCGGCGCGCTGATGAAGGTCTATGACGGCCCGGCCATGATCGCGGGCCTCGCCGGGGTGCCCGTCATCCCGCTGCGCATCGCCGGCGCGCAATATTCGATCTTCTCGCGGCTCAAGGGCAAGGTGAAGCGCCGCCTCTTCCCGCGCATGCACCTGACCGTGCTGCCGCCGCGCACGATCGAACTGCCCGCCGGCCTCGTCGGACGCCGGCGCCGCGCCGCGGCAGGCGCCCATCTCCAGGACATCATGACCGAAATGGTCTTCTCGACCAGCGAGCCGCCGCGGACGCTGTTCGAGAGCCTCGTGCATGCCCGCAGCCTCAATGGCGCCCGGCCCGTGCTGGAGGACGTGACGCGCTCGCCGGTCGGCTATCGCGAGATCATCCGCGGCGCCTTCGCGCTCGGCCGGCCGCTGGCCAAGCGCACCAGCCCGGGCGAGCGCGTCGGAGTGCTCCTGCCCAACACGATCGCCGCCGTCGTTACCTTCTTCGCATTGCAGGCGGGAAGCCGCGTGCCGGCGATGCTCAACTTCTCCGCCGGTCCGGCCGCGATCGACGCCGCGCGGCGCGCCGCCGAATTGAAGCTCGTCATCACCTCGCGGCAGTTCGTCGAGAAGGGCCGGCTGCAGCCCCTCATCGGCGCCCTCGCCCCATCCTGCACCATCCTCTATCTGGAGGATGTCCGGAGCGAGATCGGCCCGCTCGCCAAGCTCCTGGCGCTTCTCGGCGGCATCGCGCCGCTCGCGATGAGCCGGCTCCGCTTCGGCCGCCAGGGAAGCGCCGACGACGAGGCGGTGGTGCTGTTCACCTCCGGCTCGGAAGGTCTGCCGAAAGGCGTCTCGCTCAGCCATGCCGCGATCGAGTCGAACCGCCAGCAGATTTCGAGCGTCATCGACTTCTCGCGCGAGGATGTCGTCCTCAACGCGCTGCCGCTCTTCCATGCCTTCGGGCTCACGGCCGGTTGCCTGCTGCCGCTCTATTCCGGCGTCCGGCAGATGCTCTACCCCTCGCCGCTGCATTACCGGATCGTTCCCGAGATCGCCTATGACGTGAACGCGACAATCCTGTTCGGCACCGACACCTTCCTCGCCGGCTATGCGCGCATGGCGCATCCCTATGACTTCTACAGCGTGCGCTACATCTTCGCCGGAGCCGAGGCCGTGAAGGCCGAGACGCGCCGGCTCTATGCCGAGAAGTTCGGCCTCCGCATTCTCGAAGGCTATGGCACGACCGAGACGGCGCCGGTGATCGCGATCAACACGCCGATGGCCAACAGGCCCGGCTCGGTCGGTCGCGTGCTGCCCGGCATCGAACTCAAGCTGGAGCCCGTCCCCGGCATCGCGGAAGGCGGACGGCTGCTGGTGCGCGGCCCGAATGTCATGCGCGGCTATCTCCGCGCCGAGGCGCCGGGTCAGCTCGAGCCGCCGGCGGGCGGCTGGTACGACACTGGCGACATCGTGACGGTCGACGGCCGCGGCTTCATCACCATCGCCGGCCGCGCCAAGCGCTTCGCCAAGGTCGGCGGCGAGATGGTGTCGCTCGCCGCCATCGAGGCGCTGGCAGGGGAATTCTGGCCGGAGCATGCGAGCGCGGCGACCGCGGTCCCCAACGAGCGCAAGGGCGAGGAGATCGTTCTCGTGACCGAGCGCCCGCATCCCGATCTCGGCGAGTTGCAGCGCTTCGGCCGCGCCAAGGGCTTCTCCGAGATCCAGCTGCCGAAAGCGGTCGTCGCCGTCGGCAGGCTGCCACTGCTCGGCTCCGGCAAGGTCGATCTCTCGCAATTGCGCGATGTCGCCCTCGCGGCGCGGACGGGCGAAGGCGGCGGGGTGCCGACCGCTGCCGTCGCCATCAATCCTTAATCCGTTGCAGCCATAGTGCAGAAACCGAGCGTCCGGCCGCCGTCTCGACAGGGCGGCCGGGCACCGCTAGTCTCGCTTGATTGTTGCTGGGGATTGCCATGCGTATCGCTTTTGCTCTGATCGTCGCCACTTTCGCCCTCGCGGGTTGCCAGTCGAACCAGGAGCTCGGCTCGCCCGGCTCGTGCAATCAGGCGGGTTCGTCCGTCAACGCCCCCGTGATGTGCCCGAACGGCTGAGTTCGATCCGGAATGAGACACGGCCCGGCATCGACGATGACCGGGCCGGCTCCTATTGCGGTGGCTTCCGCTTCCGCGGGCTCGTCTTCTTGGCAGGTCCCCTGGCCGATCCGGCTCGATGCGCCACCGCGACGGCTTCGAGCGCCCAGGCCCGGAACGCCTCGGCGTCGTCCATCAGCCGCTCCGGCATCTGCCAGTAGCTGAGCGAAACCGATTGGCCGGTCTTCTTCGCATAGGTGAAGGGGCCGCAGCCCTCGGCCTCGAAGCGCCCGCGCGTCGTCTCGTCGCTCTTGAGATAGATCGCGTCATCGAGGACGAGCGCGAACATCAGCCCGTCTCGGAAGGCCCCGAGCCCGCCGAACATGCGCTTGAGCTCGACGCGGCCGACCGGCTCGAACAGTTCCTCGAGGAATTCGCGGTCGGCCATGGCGCCTCACATCGAGCCGTCGAGGCCCATCTGCCAGAAATCGGCCTCGAGCCGGACCGCCTCCTCGAACAGCGCCAAGAGGGCGGGATAGCGCGCCTCGGTCAGCGAGCGGGCGGCGAGGCGGTCGATCTGCGCAAGGCTGTCGAAGGCGAGGGCCTGATAGGCTTCGCCGGCATATTCCGCGATCCATGCGGCATAAGGGTTGGAGCCGTCTTGGAGCCCCTGCCCCCGCGCAGCCAGTGCCGCGCCGATCTCTGCATAGCCGACGACGCAGGGCGAGAGAGCGACCACGAGATCGAGCATGTCGCCGCGCAGCCCCGCCTCCTGCACGAAGCGCGTATAGGCGATGGTGGCGCGCGCCTGGCGTGTCGCGGCGACCGCGTCCGTCGACAGCCCCCAGGACGCGCAGAGTCGCAGATGCAGCGAGGTCTCGTTGAGTATCGCCCCAATGCCATCGGCCGCCTTGCGCATCTCGGCGAGGTCAGGCGCTTTGTAGACGCCGATCGCATAGGCCCGCGCGAACTCGATCAGGAAGAGATAATCCTGGACGAGATAGTGCTGGAACGCCGGCTTGGGCAGCGAGCCGTCGCCGAGGCCGCGCACGAATTCATGGTCGACATAAGCGGACCATGCAGGCGCGGCGTCGCGCTTCAGCCGCTCGAACAGCACCGCGACCATGTCGGCTCAGGCGGCCGGAACGGGCGGCAGTTCGCCGGGCTTCAGCATCACGGATTCGCCGCAGCCGCAGGCCGAGACCTCGTTGGGATTGCGGAAGACGAAGCCGGAGCGGAGCTTGGTGGTCTCGAAGTCCATCGTCGTGCCGATCAGGAACAGCACCGCCGAGGGATCGACGAAGACGCTGACGCCATGCGCGTCGATGCGCTCATCCTTCGCATCGGGCTCGGCCACTTTCAGCATCGTATATTCCATGCCGGCGCAGCCGCCCTTCTTGACGCCGATCCTGAGGCCGGCGACTGGCTCGTCGCTGTCCTCGACGATCTCGCGGATGCGGTCGGCGGCGGCCTCGGTCAGCGACATGACGGCAAAGCGTGAACGGACGCCCATCGGATTTCTCCACTTCCGCGACCAAGGCCGCGCTTCATTGCTTGCCCTTAAGATCGGCGATCGCACCCGCTATCGCAAGATGCGGCGATCATTCAGGAATTGTTCGAGGGATCGTTGGCCCAGATGCCCGGCGTCGCCAGTTCGACGACGTGACCATCGGGATCGGCGAAATAGAGGCTGCGCCCACCCTGCGGCCACATCATCTCGGCGGTGATCGCTACGCCCCTATCGGCGAGATGCCGCCGCCAGGGCTCGTAATCGGCATCGGCGATGCGGAGCGCAAAGTGCAGCGGACCACTGCCGTCATGCGCCGGAATGCGGCCGCCCGGCAGCACGATATCGGCGAGGGTGCCGCCGCGGCGGAAGATCAGCAGCACGCTGGATGGGCCGGCATCGAAGGCAGCGAAGCGCGGATCGCCCTCGCCGGACATGAGCTTCAAGCCGACGACATCGCGATAGAAGCGAACCGCCCGCTCCATGTCGTCGACATAGAGCGCGGTCTCCAGAACGCCGGAAATGCGCGGCGCAGCCATGGCGGGTCCTCAGTACCAGTCGAGCGCGACGCGCGCCTCGTCCGACATCCGGTCCTGCGACCAGGGCGGATCGAACACCATGGTCACGTCGACGCGGCCGATGCCGGGGATGGCGCCGACGGCATTCTCCACCCAACCCGGCATCTCGCCGGCGACCGGGCAGCCCGGCGCGGTCAGAGTCATGTCGATGGCGACATTGCGGTCGTCGTCGATATCGACCTTGTAGATGAGGCCGAGCTCGTAAATATCGGCCGGGATCTCGGGATCATAGACCGTCTTCAGAGCGGCCACGATGTCGCCGGTCAGCCGCTCCAGCTCTTCCGCGGGAATGGCGCCGGGTGTCGCCAGCGGCAGCGCGGCTTCCGCCGCCTTCTCGTCGATGGTCTCGCTGGTCATGGCTGTGTCCGATGCTTGGGGAGATTGCTCGGGATCAGGAAAACAGGCGCTGCGCCTTCAGCAGCGCCTCGGCGAGACGGTCGACCTCGCCGTGCGTGTTGTAGAGACCGAAGGAAGCACGGCAGGTGGCGGTGACGCCGTAGCGTTGCAAGAGCGGCTGGGCACAATGGGTGCCGGCGCGAACGGCGATGCCCTCATGGTCGAGCACCGTCGCGATGTCGTGCGGATGCGCGCCGGCCATGTCGAAGGCGATAATCGCGCCCTTGCCGCGGGCCGTCCCATAGATGCGCAGGCTGTTGATGGCGGAAAGCCGCTCATGCGCATAGGCGGCGAGATCCGCCTCATGGGCCGCGATCGCCTCGCGACCGAGCCCGTCCATATAGTCGAGCGAAGCACCGAGCCCGATCGCCTCGACGATCGGCGGCGTGCCGGCCTCGAAGCGGTGCGGTGGCTCCGCATAAGTGACGAGATCCTCAGTCACGTCGCGGATCATTTCGCCACCGCCGAGAAAGGGCGGCATGGCGGCGAGCAGCTCGCGCTTGCCATAAAGGACGCCGATGCCGGTCGGGCCGTAAAGCTTGTGGCCGGTGATCGCGTAGAAATCGGCGTCGATATCGCGGACATCGACCGGCAGATGCACGGCGGCCTGGCTGCCGTCGATCAGCACCTTGGCGCCATGGGCATGCGCGATGCGCACGATGTCCTTCACCGGCACGACGGTGCCCGTGACGTTCGACATATGCGTGATCGCGACCAGCTTGGTGCGCGGGCCGATCAGCTTCTCGAACTCGTCGAGGAGGAAGGTGCCGTCCTCGGCGACCGGCGCCCAGCGGATGACCGCGCCCTTGCGCTCGCGCAGGAAATGCCACGGGACGATGTTGGAGTGGTGCTCGAGGATCGAGAGCACGATCTCGTCGCCCTCGCCGATCTCGGACACGCCGAGCGAGGAAGCAACGAGATTGATAGCCTCGGTCGACGACTTCGTGAAGATGATCTCGTCGACGGAGCCGGCATTCAGGAAGCGCCGAACCGTTTCTCGCGCCTTTTCATAGGCTTCCGTCGAGACGTTCGAAAGATGATGCAGCCCGCGATGGACGTTGGCGTAGTCCTCGGAATAGGCCTTCATCACCGCGTCGAGCATCGCCTTCGGCTTCTGGGCCGAGGCGCCGTTGTCGAGATAGACGAGCGGCTTGCCGTGAATCAGACGCGACAGGATCGGAAAATCCCGCCGCACCGCCTCGACGTCGTACGGCGCGCTCGATGTCGCGAAAGACTCCGTGCTCATGGCGCGACCATCCTTCCCCGCCGCGCCAGCCAGTCGCGGGCAACGACCTCGAAGGCCTCGCCGATCGCCTCGTCGCCGAGGCCCTCGATCGCCTCCGCGAGGAAGGCGGTGACGAGCAGCGTCTCGGCCTCGGCGCGAGGGATGCCGCGCGCCAGCAGGTAGAACAGCATGTCCTCGTCGATCTGGCCGCTGGTGGCGCCATGGGCGCACTGCACGTCGTCGGCGAAGATCTCGAGCTCGGGCTTCACCGAGAAGGTCGCCTCCTCGGAGAGCAGGAGGCCCTGCGTCATCATGCGGCCGTCGGTCTTCTGCGCACCGGGGCGCACGACGATGCGGCCCTGGAAGATGCCCTCGGCGCGGCCATCCATGACCGCCTTGAAGAGTTCGCGGCTGGCGCCATTCGGAACCGCGTGATCGACGCCGAGCATGATGTCGGCATGCTGGCGGCCGCCGACCATGGTGGCGCCGAAGAGGCCGGCGCGCGCGAACTCGCCGCCGAAGCTGACGAAGCTCTGCGAGCGCGACAGCGCCGCGCCGGTCATCAGCGTCAGATGATCGAACTGCGCCTCCGCGCCGATCGAGGCCGCAAGCGTGCCGATATGCACGGACGAGGCGGCCTCGGCCTGCAGCTTGGCCCAGATGACCTTGGCGCGGTCGCCGATCACCGCCTCGGTCACGACATTCGCCTGATAGGCGGCATCGGCGCCGACGAAGGTCTCCAAGACGCGCAGCGAACCGCCCGCGCCGACCCAGATGTGGTTGCGGACATAGGTCGCGACCGCGCCGGTCGTGACATGGGCGATCTCGACGGCGCGGTTGATGTCGACGCCCGCCGGCACGTCGATCGCGACGCCGCCGGCCATCAGCGCGGTGTTGAGCGCGACCATCGCGTCGTCGAGGCGGCCGGCCTGGCCGCCGAGGCGCTCGTCGCCCTCTGCGAGGAGCCGTTCCGTCGCCGTCACGGTGACACCGTCGAGGCCGGCGAGGTCGGAAAGCTCCGGCCGCCAGACACCGTCGACGACGACAATGCGGGCGCGATCAAGGCCCGGCAGCGGATCGGCGGGCAGCGCCGTCGCGGCAGCAGCGCCGGCAGCGCGCGGCGGGACGGTGCGCAGCAGGGCGCGGAGATCGGTATAGCGCCACGGCTCGGTGCGGCGATGCGGCAGGCCCTTGCCCTCGAAGGCGGCGAAGGCGCGCTCGCGGGCGGCCTTCACCGTCGCGCTGCCCGGCAGGCTGTTGCGCGCCGCGGCGAAGCTCTCGGCGAGCGCGGTCTCGGCCTCGGTGCGGAGGCTGCGGAGTTCGGCGTTCATGATGCCCTCACGCGGCCGCGCCGACATAATCGGCATAGCCATTGGCCTCGAGTTCCAGCGCCAGCTCCGGCCCGCCGGAGCGGACGATGCGGCCGGCGGCCATCACATGCACGACATCCGGCACGATATGGTCGAGCAGGCGCTGGTAGTGGGTGATGACCAGCATCGAGCGATCCGGCGAGCGCAGCGCATTGACGCCGTCCGAGACGACGCGCAGCGCATCGATGTCGAGGCCGGAATCGGTCTCGTCCAGGATCGCGAGCTTCGGCTCAAGCAGCGCCATCTGCAGGATCTCGTTGCGCTTCTTCTCGCCGCCCGAGAAGCCGACATTGAGCGGCCGGCGCAGCATTTCCTGAGTGACGTTGAGCTTCTCGGCCGATGTCTTCACGCGGCGCATGAAGTCCGGCGTCGTCAGTTCCGTCTCGCCGCGCGCCTTGCGCTGCGCGTTCATCGCGGCCTTGAGGAAGGTCATGGTCGCGACGCCGGGGATCTCCAGCGGATACTGGAAGGCAAGGAAGATGCCCTTTGCGGCACGCTCCTCGGCCGGCGTCTCCACGATCTCCTCGCCGTCGAAGAGGATCGAGCCGTCGGTGATGTCGTAGCCCTCGCGGCCGGCGAGGACATAGGACAGCGTCGACTTGCCCGAGCCGTTCGGGCCCATGATGGCGTGGACTTGGCCGGTCGGGACTTCGAGGTCGATGCCGCGCAGGATCTCGCGTCCGTCGATCGAGGCGTGCAGGTTCTTGATGGAGAGCATGGACGTTCGTTCCTGGTCTTCTTCAGCCGGCAATGCGCTTGACGGGCGCGGCCGGCAGGATGGAGGTGGCGGCCAGAGTCCTGTCCGCGAAGGTGATCATTTCCTCGGCACGGGCGACGACCGCCTCAAGCGGCACGTCGGCCGTCCGGCGCGACCCGAATTCGTGCGCCGATGCCGACCAGTGATAGGGCGTGACCGGACGCCAGCGGCGGAGGTCGGTCGCGCCGGATATGGTGACCAGCGGCTGGCCGGTCGTGGCGACGAGGTGGCCGATGCCGCCCTCGACGGTGACGCTGCCGACCGCACGCGCGGCCAGCGCATGAAACAGCCATGGCAGCTCCGCCGGCCCGCGGACCGAACGGATGTCGACCACGGCCGTTCCCGGCAATTCGCGCTCGATCCAGTTGCGCTCTGCAAGCTCCTGCGGCCCTACGACGAACAGCGGCTGCGCGCCGCGCGTCACCAGATGACGGGCCAAAGCGACCCAGTTCGCCGCCGGCCATGCCTTGGGCGATTGCGACGTTCCCGGTGCGAGCAGCACGAAGCGTGCGCCCTCGGGCACCACCTTGTCCGCCGCGAGCGCCGCCGTTTCGCTGACCGCGACAAACGGATCGAACGGCAGCAACCGGCCGGCGGCCAATTCAACCGCGCGATGGAACCGGCGGCTGTTGGTCTCCGGCCGCGCCTCGAAGGAAGCGCGGAAGCCGCGGCGCAGACCGTAAAGGGCGACATTCGCGACATAACGGACGCGCGTGCCCGTCGTGGCAACGAAGCTCCAGGCGGCGCCCATATTGGAGCGCAGGTCGATGACGACCTCGACATTGCCGATGCCGCGGATGATGTCGCGAACCGGCCGCGGCCCGCGCGTCAGCGACTGGCCGTCGATGATCTGGTCGACGAGCTCCGCCGCCAGCGAGGCCAGCGGGCCGAGCAGGCTCGACGACCAGCGGCAGACATGCACGACCCGATGGCCCGGGAACGCGATCCGGAGCGCGCGATAGCCGGCGATACGCGTCAGCGCATCGCCCATCGCCTCGCCCGTGCTGAGCACGAGCGCGACGGGACGCCGGTCCAGAGCAGCCGCGGTGATCGATCCTGCGGCCATGGCTCAGCCCACGCTGCCCTCGAGGCTGATCGAGATCAGTTTCTGGGCCTCGACGGCGAACTCCATCGGCAGCTGCTGGATGACATCCTTGACGAAGCCGTTGACGATCAGCGCCACCGCCTCTTCCGAGGAAAGCCCGCGCTGCAGGCAGTAGAAAAGCTGGTCGTCGGCGATCTTCGAGGTGGTCGCCTCATGCTCGAAGACGGCGCTCGCATTCTTCGATTCGATATAGGGCACGGTATGCGCGCCGCACTGGTCGCCGATCAGGAGGCTGTCGCAATTGGTGAAATTGCGCGCGCCGCTGGCCTTGCGATGCGCCGAGACGAGGCCGCGATAGGTGTTGTCCGAACGGCCGGCCGCGATGCCCTTCGAGATGATCCGGCTCTTCGTGTTCTTGCCGAGATGGATCATCTTGGTGCCGCTATCGACCTGCTGATAGCCGTTCGAGACCGCGATCGAATAGAATTCGCCCTGGCTGTCGTCGCCGCGCAGGATGCAAGACGGGTACTTCCAGGTGATCGCCGAGCCGGTCTCGACCTGCGTCCACGAGATCTTGGAGCGGGGGCCGCGGCAATCGCCACGCTTGGTGACGAAGTTGTAGATGCCGCCCTTGCCGTCCTTGTCGCCCGGATACCAGTTCTGGACCGTCGAATATTTGATCTCGGCATCGTCGAGCGCGACGAGCTCGACCACGGCGGCGTGAAGCTGGTTCTCGTCGCGCTGCGGCGCCGTGCAGCCTTCGAGATAGGAAACGTAGGCGCCCTTGTCGGCGATGATCAGCGTGCGCTCGAACTGGCCGGTGTTGCGCTCGTTGATGCGGAAATAGGTGGAGAGTTCCATCGGGCAGCGAACGCCCTCCGGCACATAGACGAAGGAGCCGTCGGAGAAGACCGCCGAATTCAGCGTTGCGTAGAAATTGTCCGTCGTCGGCACGACCGAGCCGAGATATTTCCGCACGAGGTCGGGATATTCGCGGATCGCCTCCGAGATCGAGCAGAAGATGACGCCCGCCTTCTTCAGCTCTTCCTTGAAGGTGGTGACGACCGAGACGCTGTCGAACACCGCGTCGACCGCGACGCGGCGGTCGCCCGCGCCTTCGACGCCGGCAAGGATCTCGCGCTCGCGCAGCGGGATGCCGAGCTTCTCATAGGTCGCCAGCAGTTCGGGATCGACCTCGTCGAGCGACTTCGGGCCGGGCGTGCTCTTGGGAGCGGCGTAGTAGTACAGCTCCTCGAAATCGATCTTCGGATAATGGACGCGCGCCCAGGTCGGCTCCGTCATGGTCAGCCAGCGGCGATAGGCGTCGAGGCGCCATTCCAGCATCCAGTCCGGCTCGTTCTTCTTGGCGGAGATGAAGCGGATCACCTCCTCGGAAAGGCCCTTCGGGGCCTTTTCCGATTCGATCTCGGTGACGAAACCGTACTTGTACTGATCGACATCGATGCGGCGGACCTGATCCACCGTTTCCTGAACTGCAGGCATTTCCAACTCCGTCGCCGCGGTTTCAAGGACCGCGGTTTCCGCGATGATCTATGCGGCTCGCGTCGCGCCCGGCACCAGCCGCTGCGCGATTCTGCCCCACGCCTCACCGAACCTATCTATGTCGTCCCGCCCGGTTTCCCAACCGAAGCTGACGCGGATCACCGATGCGGCCAGCGCATCGCCGAGCCCCATCGCCTTCATCACATGCGAGACCTGCACCTTGCCGGAGGAGCAGGCCGAACCGGCCGAGATCGCGATGCCTTCGAGATCGAAGGCGATGCGCCAGCGCCGCCGTCTGCGGCAACCGATCGGCCGGAGCGCCGACGAGCACCGCGCCCGGCAGCGCGGCGAGACCGTCGCGCCAGCCCTGCCATTCGACGGCACGGCCGAGATCGGCGGCCGCGGCCTCGGCGGCCGCGCCGAACCCGGCGATGCCCGCCACATTCTGCGTTCCGGCGCGCGCATTCTTCTCCTGCCCGCCGCCGGTCATGAGCGGCACGGGGGAGACGAGATCGCCGCCGAGCACGATCGCGCCGACGCCCTGCGGTCCGCCGAGCTTGTGCGCGGAGAGCGTCAGGAAATCGACGCCGAGCGCGGCGATGTCGACCGGGATGCGGCCGGCGGCCTGCGTCGCGTCGCTATGCACCAGCGCGCCGAACCGGCGGGCGATGGTGACAATCTCGGCCACCGGCTGCAGCACGCCGGTCTCGTTGTTGGCGAGCATCACGGAGACGAGGGCGCGCCTGCCCTCGCCGGCCAGCGCCGCCAGCTTGGTCTCGAGATCATCGAGGCGGACGACGCCTTCGCGATCGACCGCGATCGTCTGCACGGCCTCGGGCGCGAAACGCCCGCCGGCCATGACGGAGGGATGTTCGGTGGCGCCGACGAGCAGCGCATCAAGGTCCAGCATGCCGGCGCCGACCCGCTGGCGGGGGGAGAGCACGGTGACATTCGCCTCGGTGCCGCCTCCGGTGAAGACAACGCGATCCGCGGAGCCGCCGACCAAGGCAGCCACCTGACGTCGCGCCGTTTCGATCCGGCCGCGCGCCGCGCGTCCTTCGGCATGCACGGACGACGCGTTGCCCGCCGATCCGAGCGCCTCGATCATGGCGGCGCGCGCCTCCGGCCGGAGCGGCGCCCCGGCATTGTGATCGAGATAGATGCGCGCCCGCGTCAAACCCGCCTCCAGGCGCCGGTGGCCCCGGCGCGGATGCAGCCTGCCCGCCGGGCGGCCGCCTGTCTCATTATGCTTGAAATCCGAGCCCTGCATCATGCTACAAGGCCGGCTTCAAAGGCCGGGTCGACCCGGCTCCGTTCGAATTGTTCTAAGGTGTTCTAGAAACCCTGAACATCATAGTCAAGTTCAAAGACCGGCCGCGCGGGGGCGTGTCCGGCGGCTGAACATGCGAGAGGTGCGACGCACTCCATGCCCGAAATCATCTTCACCGGCCCGGCAGGCCGCATCGAAGGGCGCTTCCAGCCGTCCAAGACCAAGAATGGCCCGATCGCCATCATCCTGCATCCGCATCCGCAGTTCGGCGGCACGATGAACAACGCGATCACCTATCAGCTGTTCTACATGTTCGCGAAGCGCGGCTTCGCCGTGCTGCGCTTCAATTTCCGCGGCGTCGGCCGCAGCCAGGGCGAGTTCGACCATGGCGAGGGCGAGCTTTCCGACGCCGCCTCGGCGCTCGACTGGGTGCAGACCGTGCATCCGGACGCGCGCGCCTGCTGGGTGGCCGGCTTCTCGTTCGGCGCCTGGATCGGCATGCAGCTGCTGATGCGCCGCCCGGAGATCGAGGGCTTCATCTCGATCGCGCCGCAGGCCAATCTCTACGATTTCTCCTTCCTCGCGCCCTGCCCGTCCTCGGGCCTCATCATCCATGGCGACCAGGACAAGGTGGCGCCGCCGAAGGATGTGCAGACCCTCGTCGACAAGCTGAAGACGCAGAAGGGCATCACCGTCGAGCAGCAGATCATGCCCGGCGCCAACCACTTCTTCGAAGGCCAGGTCGAGCCGCTGATCGATATCTGCGGCAACTATGTCGACAAGCGGCTGAAGGCGATCACCGAAGCCGCGTGATCGCTCGCGAGGCGCTTGCGCTCGATCAAGGCCGCGCCGGCGCCACACGCCAGGATGGTGCCTCCTCAAGGAGGCACCCATGGCAATTCCATCCGAATATGCCCGTTTCGGTTACTGGTGGGCACTGGCGGCGCTGGTGTTCAGCCTCGCCTATGGCGTGCCGCAGATCCTGCAGGTCGCCGGCGTTCTCGCCTTCCCCCTCGACGAAATCCTGATCTTCGCGCCCTCGCTGGCGCTCGCGCCGAGCTTCGTGCTGGCGATGGCCGGCCTGCATGCGACGCGCGTGCCCGCCGGCGATCCGCGTACGCTCGGCGCGCTCGGCCTCGCCATCATGTATGCGACCCTCGTCAGCAGCGTCTATGCGATCCAGCTTTCCGCCGTGATCCCGGGCAAGCTCGCCGGCGACAGCCTGATCGCGACGCTCTTTTCCTGCTGCGGCCAAGGCCAGCCGCTCACCGCCATCGACCTCACCGGCTACACGCTGATGAGCCTTGCTACGCTCGCCGCCGCGCCGGCGATCAGGGAGCGCCCGACCCGTCTCGCCATGATCGCCAATGGCCTGATCGCGCCATTCCTGATCCTCCAGACCGCCTGGCCGGGACTGATCTGGATCGGCGCGCTGTGGCTCGTGACCTTCCCGCTCGCGATGGGGCTTCTCGCCCGCGACCAGCGCCGGCTGGCGTCGGGCTAGACGTCTTCGGCGGCGTCGTCCCGCGCGATGCCGTTGACGGCGGCGGCGAGCGCCGCGGCCTGCGCGGCGGCGCGGCGGGTCTTGCGCGCCTTCATATAGGCGACGATGTCGCGCCAGTTCTGGAAGACCGGCAGCTTGCGCGGCGGCGCCCGGCGCTCGAGCGCGAGGCCGACTTCGGCGATCTCGTCATCGTCGTCGAGCCGGCGGATGATGAGATCGACCGGGCCGGCGGCGACGCGGTCGCCCTCCTCCAGATCGCCACCGAGATTGCGCCGCATCATGGCCGCGACGGTTTCGCCACCCTCGGCCTCGCCCGTCTCGAAGCCATAGGCCTCGGCGAGGTCGGCGAAGCGGATGTCGGGATCGATCGTGAAATCGCCAAACAGCACGGCCGTGTCGCCGCCACCCGAGGGCCTGGCGAAGAGCTGGTCGAGCAAGCGGATATGCTCGGTCGCGGCGACGATATAGACCTGATCGCCCGGCTGCAGCGGGCCGGCCGCCTCGAAGCGCAGCGAGCGCCCATCGCGCAGGATGAGAGCCGGGCGCGCCCAGCGCGGGATGCGGCGGCCGCGGGCGACGGCGCTGTCCGGTGCGACGCGATAGGTCACCACCTCATGGTCGCCGCGCCCGGGCAATTCGAGATCGATACGCTCGACACGGCCATAGCGGGCGGGGACCACCAGCCCGAGGAACCGCGCCACCGGCGCGATCGTCCAGCCCTGCAGCACCAGCGAGCAGAGAACGACGATGAAGGCGACGTTGAACATCGCCTGGCCATGCGCGACGCCGCCCACCATGGGCAGGATCGCCAGCAGGATCGACACGGCGCCGCGGAGGCCGACCCAGGCCATGAACGCGGTCTCGTTGCGCGAGAAGCCGAACGGGATCAGCGACAGCCAGACGGCGGCGGGCCGCGCGATGAAGATCAACACCGCGGCGACCGCAATCGCCGGCAGCAGCAGCTGGCCGAACTCGTGCGGCGTCGCTAGGAGGCCGAGCGTCAGGAACATCGCGATCTGCGCCAGCCAGCTCATGCCCTGCAGCACGCGGCGCACGGCGAGCACCTGGCGCATGCGCATATTGCCCGCGACGAGGCCGGCGACATAGACGGCGAGGAAGCCGCTGGCCTGCGCCATGCCGGTGGCCGCGAACAGGGCGAGCACCAGCGCGATCAGCAGGATCGGGTAGAGCGCCGCTTCGAGTTCGACGCGGTTGACGATGCGCACGATGACATAGCCGCCGATTAGGCCCGTCACCGTTCCGAGGCCGATCTGCAGGAAGAACGAGCGCAGCAGGTTCAGCACCGCCTCGCCCTCGCCCGCCGCCGCCGTGGCGAGGCCAACCAGCGCCATGGTGAGGAAGATGGCCATCGGGTCGTTCGAACCCGATTCGACCTCGAGCGAGGAGCGGACGCGGTCGCGCAGCGTGATGCCGCCGACCCGCAGCAAAAAGAAGACCGCCGCGGCGTCCGTGGAAGCGACGATCGAGCCGAGCAGAAGCGCCGAGATCCAGCCCCAGCCGAAGACGAGATGGGCCGCCGCGCCGACGATGACCGCCGTGATGATCACGCCCACGGTTGCCAGCGTCAGCGCCGGCAGCGCCGCGACCCGGAACGAGGACAGCCGCGTCTCGAATCCGCTTTCGAAAAGGATGACGGCGAGCGCGATCGAGCCGATGAAATAGGCAACCCGCGCATCGTCGAAGCGGATGCCGAGCCCGTCCTCGCCCGCGACGAGGCCGAGCAGCAGGAAGACGAGCAGTAGCGGCGCGCCGAAGCGCGTCGAGAAGATCGAGGTGAAGACCGCGACGCCGACGAGCAGCGATCCGATCAGGATGGCGAGGTATGTGGTCTCGATCATGTCGGGCGGCGGCCCCGCTCTCCTCGCATCTCTCGTGGGTCGACCGGCCGAATCCTGGACATGCCATGACCCACCGAAGCATCAGGTGAAGAATAGGCCGGCAGACGTTGAAAATGTGGCCGAACCGGGTGGTTCGATCACAAGCGCAACCTCTGAAGCGGCCGGTGTCAAGGCCGAGCGAGGATTCCGCCGGTCATGGGATGGGGGCAGCCGGTCGTCTCGGGAAAACTGATCGGCAGTCCGGCGACATGACGTGCCGCGAGATAGGCGAAGGCCTGCGCCTCGATGAAGTCGACCGACCAGCCATGCGCGTCCGCCGTCGAGACGGCGACGCCGCTCATCGCCGCGAGGTTGTGGAGGATCGCCGGATTGTGCGCCCCGCCACCGCACACCACGATCGCATCGGCGCCGCCGGCGAGGCGGATCGCGCGGACGATCGCCTCCGCGGTGAAGGCGGCGAGCGTCGCCGCCGCGTCTTCCGTCGAGAGCCGGGCCACAGGTGCGCGCGAGAAGGCGTCGCGATCGAGCGATTTCGGCGGCGGCAGGTCGAACCAGGGATGGGCGATCAGTTCGGCGAGCGTCTGCGCCTGCACCGTGCCCGCGAGCGACAGGCGGCCGTCGCGATCCATCGCCGCACCGGTGCGCTCGCGCACGAGATCGTCGATGAGCGCATTGCCGGGGCCGGTGTCGAAGGCGACGAGCGAACCGTCGGCGGCGACCCGCGTGACATTGGCGACGCCGCCGATATTCACCACCGCGACATCGCCCGCGAGCCCTGCCGAACGGACCAGCGCGCGATGGAAGATCGGCACCAGCGGCGCGCCCTGCCCGCCGGCCGCGACGTCGGCGGCGCGGAAATCGTAGACGACGGGAATACCGAGCCGCCGGGCCAGCCCCACGCCGTCGCCGATCTGCACGGTCAGCCGTCGGTCGGGCGCGTGAAACACCGTCTGGCCGTGGAAACCGACAAGGGTCACCCGGCCGGCATCGACGTCGGCTCGCGCCAGCAGGCTCTCGACCGTCTCGACATGCGCATCGGTGACGATCCGCTCCGCCTCGGCGAGCACACCCGGCCGCGCGTCGCGGTCATCGAGCGTCGTCGCCTGGGCCAGCGCCGCGCGCAGCACCGCCCGCTCCGCCTCGCTATAGGGCCGGAACGCCGTCGGGCCGAAGGCCTCGACCTCGTCCGCGTCGGTCGCGATCAGCGCGGCGTCGATGCCATCCATCGACGTTCCGCTCATAAGGCCGAGGGCGACGATCCTGCGCATGATTCGGGTCTTTGTCCTTTGGCGTCGCGTCCTCTTTCGCGGGGGCGGGACGCCGCGTCAATCTTTGAGGTGACAAAGCGGAACGGCTCGGCTATAGGCACGCTCATGAACATCTCTGCCCGCGCCTTCTTCTTCGGCTGGTACTTTAGCTATTCGTCCCCGGCGGCGAAGGCAGGAGCGCGCGCGAACTAACAAAGCGAAGCACCCGACCCGAAGCCGCCACACCGAGTTGGCGGCTTTTTTGTTTGCCGCCGGCCGGGAAACTCCAAGGAGCCCGAACCGTGCCCGACACCACCGACGACCTCCGCATCCGCGAGATCAAGGAACTCTCGCGTCCCGCCGAGGTCATGGCCGAATTCCCCCGCACCGATGCCGCGAGCCGGACCGTATCGGGTGCCCGCCGCGCGCTGCATGCCATCCTGCATGGCAGCGACGATCGCCTCGCCGTCGTGATCGGCCCCTGCTCGATCCACGACCCCGCCGCGGCGATCGACTATGCGAAGCGCCTCCTTCCCGTCCGCGAGCGGCTGAAGGGCGAGCTCGAGATCATCATGCGCGTCTATTTCGAGAAGCCGCGCACGACGGTGGGCTGGAAGGGCCTCATCAACGATCCCGATCTCGACGGCAGCTTCCACATCGACAAGGGCCTGCGCCTCGCCCGCAATCTTCTGCTCCAGATCAACGATCTCGGCCTGCCGGCGGGCAGCGAGTTCCTCGACATGACGACGCCGCAATATTTCGCCGATCTCGTCGGCTGGGGCGCCATCGGCGCGCGGACGACCGAGAGCCAGGTTCACCGCGAACTCGCCTCGGGCCTCTCCTGCCCGGTCGGCTTCAAGAACGGCACCGACGGGAATGTCCGCATCGCGGTCGACGCCGTGCTCTCCGCCTCGCAGCCGCATCATTTCCTGGCCGTGACCAAGGATGGCCGCTCGGCGATCGCGGCGACGACGGGCAATGACGACTGCCACATCATCCTTCGCGGCGGCAAGCAGCCCAATTACGACGCTGCCAGCGTCGAGGCGGCGGCGGCCGAACTCGTCAAGGCCAAGCTGGCGCCGGCGATCATGATCGATGCCAGCCACGCCAACAGCCTCAAGAAGCCGGAAAACCAGCCGAAGGTCGTCGACGAGATCGCCGCGCAGGTCGCGGCGGGCGACACGCGCATCATGGGCGTGATGATCGAGAGCAATCTTGTCGCCGGCCGGCAGGACCTCGTTCCCGGCAAGCCGCTCGTCTATGGCCAGAGCATCACCGACGGCTGCATCGACTGGGCGTCGTCGGAAACGGTACTGGAGCGCCTCGCCGAAGCCGTCCGCCAGCGCCGCGCGGCGGAGCCGATCGCCCTCGCCGGCTGAACCCTTCGCGCCCGCAAGCCGCCGCTGATGATCTTTTCGGCGGCGGCTGCTAAAGGGGCCGCAACACTCGTCTTCTCACGTGCCGGGATCCTCGATGACCGCGTTCAAGTCCGATTTCCTCAACGTCCTCTCCGAGCGCGGGCTCATCCACCAGATCTCCGATCCGGAAGGCCTCGATGCCGCCGCAGTCGCCGGTCCGATCACCGCCTATGTCGGCTATGACGCCACTGCGACGAGCCTCCATATCGGCAACCTGATCTCGGCCACGATGCTCTACTGGCTGCAGGAGACCGGCCACCGGCCGATCGCGCTGATGGGCGGCGGCACCTCGATGGTTGGCGATCCGTCGTTCCGCGACGACCAGCGCAAGCTGCTCACCGTGGAGGAGATCGAGCGCAACATCGCCGGCATCAAGCAGATCTTCGCCAAGATCCTGCGCTTCGGCGATGCGCCGGGCGATGCGATCATGGTCAACAATGCCGACTGGCTGCTGAAGCTCAACTATGTCGAGTTCCTGCGCGATGTCGGCCGGCACTTCTCCGTCAACCGGATGCTGTCCTTCGATTCGGTGAAGCTCAGGCTCGACCGTGAGCAGTCGCTGTCCTTCCTCGAATTCAACTACATGATCATGCAGGGCTACGACTTCGTCGAGCTCAACCGCCGCTATGGCTGCGTGCTGCAGATGGGCGGCTCCGACCAGTGGGGCAACATCATCAACGGCGTCGATCTCGCGCACCGGATGGACCGACCGCAGCTCTATGCGCTGACGACGCCGCTGCTCACCACCTCTTCGGGCGCCAAGATGGGCAAGACGGCCAAGGGCGCCGTCTGGCTCAATGCCGATCTCTTCAGCGCCTATGACTTCTGGCAGTATTTCCGCAACACCGAGGACGCCGATGTCGGCCGCTTCCTGAAGATCTTCACGCGCCTGCCGCTTTCCGAGATCGCGAAGCTCGCGGCGCTGGGCGGATCCGAGATCAACGAGGCCAAGAAGATCCTCGCCACCGAGGCGACCGCCGTCGTCCATGGCCGCGAAGCCGCCGAGGCCGCCGCCGAGACGGCGCGGCAGACCTTCGAGCAGGGTGCGCTCGCCGAGTCGCTGCCGACCGTCGAGGTGCCGGCCGCCGAGTTCGAGGCCGGGATCGGGGCGCTGGCGCTCTTCGTCCGCGCAGGCCTCGTCGCCTCGAACGGCGAGGCGCGCCGCCAGATCAAGGGCGGCGGTCTGCGCGTCAACGACGTCGCGCTCGAGGACGAGAAGGCGATGGTCGGCCCCGCCGCGCTGACGCCGGAAGGCGTGGTGAAGCTCTCGCTCGGCCGCAAGAAGCACATCCTCGTCCGCCCGACTTGACGGACGCCGGGACGGGTTCGGCTCGGCCTTCCGAGCCTGATCAGTTGATCGGGAACTCGAAGATCTTGCGGAAGATGCCGGGCGTGATCATCGAGAGCGGGTTCACGGTCAGGCTTGGGCTGGCGATCGGGCCTTCGACCTTGAAGGTGACGCCGAACAGCCCGCCCTGGCTGCCGCCGCCGAGCGCGAGGCCGAGCAGCGGCACGCGCCCGAACAGGTTGTTCACGGCATAGGCCGGCAGATAGGTGCCTGCGATCTGCACCACCTGGCGGCCGAGATCGATCGTGCCGTTTAGCGTCGCGCCGACGGTCGCCCCGCGCAGCACGCCGTCATTGATGACGATCACCGAGCCGCGCTTCGTGTAATCGATGCGCGCCCGGTCGAAAGGCACATGGTCCGGGTTGAGACCGCTCGGCTGGGCGTTCTCGCCCGTGCCGGTGCTGGCCGAGACGAGCTTACGCATCGAGGCCTCATCGACGATCGCGAACTGAGCGATGTCGAAGACGCCGTTCATCGCCCCCCGCGCGCCGCTCCGCGTCCCGGTCAGCCGCAACTGGCCGCCGCTGATGCGCCGGTAGAGGTCGACGAAGGCGATCGTGTTGCCGGCATCGGCCGATTGCAGGTCGAGCGAGGCGCCGCCCGAACCCGCATCGGTATAGGTCATTGTGATGGGGCCGCCCGGCAGCGAGCCCTTCAGCGTCGCGCGGTCGACGGTGCCGCCGCTCGTCTCGATCACCAGCGCCGCCTTGCCGAGCGTCGCCTTTCCGAAGCCGGCGATCTGGTCGATGCGGGCGTCGATCGACAGGTCCGGCGCGGCATCGTTCGGCGTCGCGCCGCCTTGCTTGAAGCTGGCGATGAGGCCGCGGGCATCGAAGGACGCGCCACGCACGACGATGCCGTAGCCGCCGCCCTTGCGGGTCAGCGATACCGCCACGTCGTCGCCCTTGCGCAGCGCGACATGGTCGATCTCGGCCGAGACGACGCCATATTTCGCATCGAGCACGGCCTTGCCGCGGAAGCCGAAGCCGTCGCCGGTCGCGACCATGTTGTCGACGAGATAGCCACCCTGATCGCGCGGCAGGAGGTCGAACTCCAGCCTCGCCGGAACGCCGACGCCCTTCGACCAGCCGAGCGGCTGCAGCACGAGCCGCGCCTGCTTCAGGTCGAACACATAGTGCTGCCCCTTGCGGCCATCGGCGAGGTCGGTGATCGAGGCGCCGAGCGTGCCGCCGATGACATTGTCGAGGCCGATGCCGAGCCGCTTGCGGGCCGCCGCGTCGAGGATGAGCTGGACGCTCCTGCGCGCCTCGTCACTGCTGCCGTCGCCGTCCTGGTCGCCGATCGGCTGCGTCAGGTCGATGGTGGCCGGGACTCCGTTGATCGTCGCCTTGCCGGCGATGGAGAAGGCCTGCGGCGTCGCGACCATCGTGAAGGCGCCGGCGGCGACCTTCCGCCCTTCGATCGGCGCGGCGCTCGCGAAGCCGGTCGTGTCGAGGGTCGCCCGCCATTGGATGTCGCTGGGCAGCAGGCCCGGCTTCAACGGCATGCTGATCGAGAGGCTGCCCTTGCCGTTGCCGGAGAGGTCGGCCGGATCGAGCCCATTGCGCGACAGGGCCCGCATCGGCTCGGAATTCGCGATGCCTGCGATCGCCCCGACATCGCCCTCGAACTCAGCCTCGATCCGGCTCTCGGCATTCGGCTGCGCGGTATTGGGAACCGCGAAGATGCCGTTGGTGATGGCGACCGTCTTGCCGTTCGGCGCGGTGATCGAGCCGCGGTCGATGTCGATGCCGAAGGTCGAGCCGGCGACGACGGCATTGCCGCTGACGCCGGTGATCGGCGGGATCGTGCCGACGGTGGTGAAGGTCACGTCCTCGAGCCGCGCGTCGAGGCGCATATAGTCCTCGGGCATGGTGACGCGCTCGCCGGTGAAGAGCACGCCGCCCGGCACGGCCGATTCGAACCGCGCCGCCGAGATGTGGCCGCCGCTGACATGCTCCATGACCCATTTGCGCGCGGGACCGGCGAGGGTCGGTGGCCAGATCTGCTTCAGCGCCGAGATCGACATCGGCGTGAACGAGGCCGAAATGGCGAGCGACGGCGTCGGCCCCTCGAGCCCGATCGTGCCGGCGGCCGCGACCGAGGCGACCGGCGTCGTGATATCGAAATCGGTGATGTCGATGCGCTTGCCGGGGAAGTCCGCCTTGCCGACCAGCGCGATGCGGTCGGCGACAATCGGCGGCGAGTTCGAATCGCCAGCGAGATAGGCACCGCGCGATTCGAAATCGAAGCTGTAGCGGCCGTCCGAATCCTCGCCGAGCGGCCTGATCTCGCCGGTGAGGATGGCGTGGGTCGGGCCGAACTGGAACTGCGACGGTTCGAGCACGAGGGTGCGCTTCGCCACGTCCCAATGGACACGGATCGTCGCCTCGTCGAGCAACACGGTGTCCTTGCCGAACCCGGAGACGAACTGGCCGGCGCCGAGATCGAAGCGCAGTTGCGCGTCCTTGACGTCGCCGTCCGGCGTCAGGACCACCGTCGCCCGCCCGAACAGGGGAATGTCCGACTGGACCAGACTCTCGGGCCGGCCGAAATTCGGCTCGATATCGGCGATGGTCAGCTGCGAGAAAGACATCGACAGCGTCCGATCACCGGACTTCGCATCGACGGCGCGCTCGCCGACGATGCCCCACCGGCCGGAATAGCCCGAGGTCGAGAAGCTCGCCTTCACCGTGCCGCTGTCGTCGAGCGTCATGGCGATGTCGGTATGGGGGAATTCGCGCTGCTGCAGCCGCTTCGCGTCCCAGATATGGATGGTCGCGGCATCGATGCCGAGGCTGCGGAAATTGCGGTCGACAGCGGCCTGGATGGCCGGATCGAGGGCGCGGTTGAGGATGTGCAGCGCCGAGAACAGGTCCGGGAAGCCGCCGTCGAGCGCCTTGATCGCCGGTGGCACCGGCGGCGTCAGATCGGCGACGGGCGAGCGCTCCGGCTCGATCGGGGCCGCCGGGGGCAGCGGCGGCGTCGGACGCCCGGGCATGCCGAGGAAGATACGCCCGTCATCGCCGCGCACGAGCGAGATGTCGGGCTCGCTGATCTCGATCTCGGAAATGTCGAGCCTGAGGCGGAACAGCGACAAAGGATCGATGCCGAATCGCGCCGTCGGCACATGAGCCACCGAGGTGCCGCCCGCGTCCCGCACGCGGACCTCGTCGATCCGCGCCATCAGGCCCATCACGGGGTCGACATCGATCGAGGCGCCGCCGACGCTGACCTCGTAGCCGGGTCCGACCTGGGCGCGGATCCCCTGTTCGACGCGTTCGCGCAGGATGCCGAGATCGACCGGCCCCACCGCGAGGATCGCCGCGCCGGCAACGACCAGCACGACCATGAGCACCACTGCGGCGCTCGCCAGGCGGACCACGGCGCCGAACCAGCCGCGCCGACGCCTCGGCGCCCTCGCGACCAGGGGGCGATGCGCCCGCGCCGAAGGAAACTGGTCCAGCCTCATTGTCAGGTGTTGTCGCTCCTCGTCGGTCGCCCCTCGGGCGGACGGCTCAGGCGGGGCCGTTGTCGTCGTTGGTTAACGGACGCGGTCTCCCGCCGCAATCAGGCGCAACGCGCCTTGAAAGCTATCCATGATTTCTATTTCTGACGCCAGACAAACCAGACGAAAGGATGGCAGATGACCGTTCCGGCCGCCGGCGCTCCCGCGCCCGACTTCCAGCTTCCGACCACCGGCGGCACCGCCGCTCTTGGCGACTATGCCGGGCGCAAGCTCGTCCTCTATTTCTATCCCGGCGACGACGGCTCGACCTGCACGACCGAGGCGCTTGATTTCACAGCCGCCTTGGCCGAATTCGAGGCGGCGGGAACGGCGGTCCTGGGCGTCTCGCCCGATTCGGTCGCCTCGCATGAGAAATTCGCGAAGAAGCGCGGCCTCGGTGTCACGCTCGCGGCCGACGAGGACACCGCGGTCTGCCAGGCCTATGGTGTCTGGCAGCAGAAGCAGATGTATGGGCGGACCTATATGGGCGTCGTGCGCACCACCTTCCTGATCGATGCCGAAGGTCGCATCGCCCGCGCCTGGACGGTCTCGCGCGTGAAGGGCCATGTGGCTGATGTCCTCGAAGCCGCCAAGGCACTTTGAAGATGGCATCGCCACCCTTCTACTCGCTGGCCGACGCGGCGGCGCTCATCGTCGCGACCGCCGATCTCGAGGAGAAGGTCGCGGTCGCCTATGACGCGGCCAAGGGCTGGTTCGGCCGTCGCCTGTCGCTCCGCGGCGCGCTCGACCGGCCGATGCCCGAACGGCCCGGCCGGCCCGAGCGCCCGATCCTCGTGCCGCCGCGTGATCTGCCCAAGCGCTCGCCGGTTTCGGCGCACGGTCGCCTCGCCCTCATCCACTCGCTGGCCCATATCGAGCTCAACGCGGTCGATCTCACCTGGGACCTCGTCGGCCGCTTCGCGCGCGTGCCGATGCCGCGCTCCTTCTTCGACAACTGGGTGCAGGTCGGACTGGAAGAGGCGAAGCACTTCTCGCTGCTCGCCGAGCATCTGAAGCGCATGGGCGGCGCCTATGGCGACCTGCCGGCGCATGACGGGCTCTGGCAGGCGACACAGGAGACCGGCCACGATCTGATGGCCCGGCTCGCCGTCCTGCCCCTCGTGCTGGAGGCGCGGGGCCTCGACGTCACGCCGCCGCTCGTCGAAAAGCTCGCCGAGCAGGGCGACGAGGCTGGCTCCTCTATCCTCGCCATCATCTATCGCGACGAGCGGCGTCACGTCGCCTTCGGCTGCAAGTGGTTCCGCTTCCTGTGTGACCGCCACGGACTCGCGCCGGAGCCGACCTTCCGCAAGCTCGTCATCAAGCATTTCCGCGGTCCGCTGAAGCCGCCCTTCAACGACGCCGCGCGGGCCGAGGCCGGCATGACGCCGGGCTTCTATCGGCCCCTCATCAGGCCGCTCGAAGCCTCGATTTCAACCAAGGCTTAACCTTAACGCTTTCTAATCAGCGCTGAACCGGCGAGGCTTGGAAAACGCCGGACCTGCCGTCAGCGCAAGGTTGGAGCGTCCATGCCGTCACCCCGTGCTTCGCGTGCCCCCTCCGAGCCCTTGGATGGTCGCGGCGTGGCCGCCGGACAGCGACGCGCACGGGCGGCGAAGCCCGAGACGAAAGTGATCATCGCGCGCGGCGACCGGTTGCAGGCGGTCCATATCAGCCCCAGCCTGATGATCCTGGCCGGCGTCTGCTTCGTGCTTTTCTCGGCGCTCTATTTCGGCTCGACCGCCTATCTCGTCTTCCGAGATGACTGGGCGCGCCAGGATCGCGGCGAGGAAGCGACGCTGCGCGAGAGTTATGAGGACCGCATCACGGCCCTGCGCAACGAGATCGAGCGCATCCGCTCGCGCCGCGCCGTTGACCACGCAACGGTCGAGCAGAAGGTCGAGCAGCTCCTCGACCGGCAGGACGAGATCGGCCAGCGTCAGGAGATGCTGGACAAGTTGACCGAGGCCGCCCGCAAGGCCGGCTTCGACGTGCCCCCGCCCCTGCCGCCGCGCAAGGATGCGAGCCGCGACACCAAGGAGCCCGGCAAGCAGGCGAGCGCCGATGGCATCGCGCGGCCGTTGGTGACGCTGGCGAGCGTTATCGGCGCGAATGGACGCGATCCCCTCGCTCCCCTCCCCGGCGCCGACCGCATCGATGGCATCGCGAGCCAGCTCGACGCGGTTGAGAGCGCGCAGGACATGGCGGTCGCGACGATGCGATCGAGCATCGCCTCCCGCGCCGACCGGATCGCGACGCTTCTGAAGCGCGTGGGCCGCAAGGTTCCGCGCGCGCCCGACACCGAGGATGTCGGCGGCCCGTTCGTACCGCTGCCCGAAGGCACCGAGGACGAACGCTTCGCCACCGACGTGTCGCTGCTTTCGTCCGAACTCGCGCGCTTCGCGAGCCTTCGCCAGGTCGCGCTCGCGCTTCCCTGGAGCCAGCCGATCGTCGGCGCCCCGATCAGCAGCGGCTTCGGCCCGCGGCTCGATCCGTTTCTCGGTCGCCCGGCCATGCATACCGGCATCGATTTCCGCGCGCCGCGAGGCATGCCGGCCCGCAGCGTGGCCGCCGGCACGGTCATCGCCGCCGAATGGAACGGCGGCTACGGCAACATGGTCGATGTCGATCACGGCAACGGCGTCGTGACCCGCTATGGCCATCTCTCGGCGATCACGGTGCGCGTCGGCGACCATGTCGAGGCCGGCGGCAGGATCGGCCGCGTCGGCTCGACGGGTCGCTCGACCGGACCGCATCTCCACTACGAGATCCGCCTCGACGGCGACGCCATCGATCCGATGCGCTTCATCAAGGCCGGCCGCGAAATGGCGGCGCTCCTCTAGGAGCAACGCTGAAACCGCGCATCATCCCCATGATGGGTGCCTGCGGCCCGGTGCCGCGAGCCCGGAACCTTCGGCTTTTTATGCACCGAGGTAACAGAGGATTTACCCTGTCCGGTTTGTAGTGAAAGGCGGGCCGACGCCTTCGAGCGCCCCCTCTTCCTATGACGCCAGGTTGAACCGACGCCATGCAGACTGCCCACCGCCAGCCATCGCAAACCCATGCCGCGTCCTCCGGACACAAGGCAGCGACGCGGCGCCCGGCTCCCCGCCCGAAGCCGGCCAGAAGCGGAACGCGCGTCATCGTCGCCCATGGCGACATTCTGCACGCGGTGCATGTCAGCCGCCGCCTCATCGCGCTGATCGTGGTCGGCGTCCTTCTGCTGGCCGGTCTCTCCGCCGGCGGCGTCGCCCTCTATCTCGGCGGCGAGAAGACCAAGTCCTTCACCGAAGCCGATGAAGCCGTGCTGCGGCAGGCGATGGAGACCGTGATCCGCCAGCGTCGCGAGGCGGAGCTGAAGGCCCAGCTTTCCGAGGACTATGAGAACAAGCTGGCCGATCTCAAAGGCGAGATGGACCGCCTGACCGAACGGCAGCAGCTCGACAAATCGAGCGTCGAGCAGGCGCTCGGACGCGTGCTCGACCGCCAGGAGCAGCTGGCCAAGCGGCAGGAACTGCTGACGAGGATCGCCGACGCGGCCAAGCGCGCCGGTTTCGACGTCAAGATGCCCGTCGCGACGCCGAGGCCGAAAAAGGGTAGCAAGTCTGGCAGCCCGAGCGCCAGCGCAGCGCCGGTCGCGAAGCCCAGCGTGCAGCTTGCCAGCGTCGCCGGCGGCGGGGATGCCGCGCATCTGACACCGGCCGACACGGCAAGCATCGCCAAGGTCGAGGCCGATGTTGCCGCGATGGAGCATGCGCAGGAGGCGACGATTGCCGGGCTCACCCGCTCGGTCGCCTCGCGCGCCGATCGCATCGCCGCCGTGCTGCAGAAGGTCGGGCGCAAGGCTCCGGGCGGACGCAGCAACAACGATGCCGTCGGCGGACCCTTCGTACCGCTGCCGGACGATCCGAGCCCGGCCCGTTTCGCCGTCGGCGTGAAGACTCTCAGCGCCGAACTCGACCGCCTGGCCGCCACGCGCCGCATCGCGCTCTCGCTGCCATGGAGCGCGCCGCTCGGCAATGCACCGATCTCGAGCGGGTTCGGCGCGCGCAGCGATCCGTTCCTCGGCCGGCCGGCGATGCATACCGGCGTCGATTTCCGCGCGCCGATGGGCTACCCGGTGCCCGCCTCGCTCGGCGGCACGATCGTCGCGGCGGGCTGGGAAGGCGGCTATGGCAAGATGATCGACATCGACGCCGGCAACGGCATCGTGACGCGCTATGGCCATCTCTCGGCTATCAAGGTCAAGGTCGGGCAGAAAGTCACGACCGGTCAGATCATCGGCCAGGTCGGCTCGACCGGCCGTTCGACCGGCACCCATCTCCACTACGAGATCCGGGTCAACGACCGCGCCATCGACCCGATGACCTATATCGTCCCGGGCCGGCAGATCCAGCAATTGCTCTAGGCAGAGTCGCGGGGCCGAGTGGAGCGGGCGCTGCCCGCTCCTGCTCGTCAGTCGATATCAGCGACCTCGACCTCGGAACCGCCAAGGCGCTGCGCCAGCGCGGCTTCCATGAAATCGTTGAGATCGCCGTTGAGGACCGTCTGCGGGTCGGTGCTCTCGACGCCGGTCCTAAGGTCCTTCACCAGCTGGTAGGGCTGCAGGACATAGGAGCGGATCTGGTGGCCCCAGCCGATGTCCTTCTTGGAGGACTCGGTCGCCATCGCGGCCGCCTCGCGGCGCTCCAGCTCGGCCTCGTAGAGGCGTGAGCGCAGCATGTCCCAGGCCGCGGCCCGGTTCTTGTGCTGCGAGCGCTCGTTCTGGCACTGCACGACGATTCCCGACGGGATATGCGTGATGCGAACCGCCGAGTCCGTCGTGTTGATGTGCTGGCCGCCGGCGCCCTGCGCGCGATAGGTATCGATGCGGCAGTCGCTCTCGTTGATCTCGATTTCGATCGAGTCGTCGATGACCGGATAGACCCAGACGCTGGCGAAGGACGTGTGCCGGCGCGCGCTCGAATCATAGGGCGAGATGCGCACGAGACGATGCACGCCGGATTCGGTCTTCAGCCAGCCATAGGACTGCTCGCCCTTGACGAGCAGCGTCGCCGACTTGATGCCCGCCTCTTCGCCGTCATGGATTTCGAGCAGTTCCACCTTCTTGCCGGTGCGCTCCGACCACCGGGTATACATGCGCAGCAGCATGTTGGCCCAGTCCTGGCTCTCGGTGCCGCCGGCGCCGGCATGGATTTCGACATAGGTGTCGTTGCCGTCGGCCTCGCCGGACAGCATCGAATTGATCTGGCGGCGGCGGACGACGTCCTTGAGCGCGATGATCGCGTTCTCGGCCTCGGTCACGATCGAGGCATCGCCCTCGGCCTCGCCGAGTTCGATGAGCTCGAGATTATCGGCGAGCTCGCGCTCGGACGCCTCGACGGCGCGGATGCCGTCTTCGAGGCCCTGCCGCTCGCGCATCAGCTTCTGCGCCTTCTGCGGATCGTCCCAGAAGGTCGGGGTCTCGGAAAGGGCGTTCAGTTCGGAAAGGCGACGCTGGGCACGATCCCAGTCAAAGATGCCTCCTCAGCAGGGTTACGCCCTGCTTGATTTCGTCGACGATCGTCTCGATCTCCGCTCGCATAGACTCGTTCCGCTTGAGATGGCTGTGACGGCGGCAACTGCGTCGCCCCGCGATGTTGCGCGAACATAGTGACGCCCCCTCCGCCTGTAAACCGATGAGAGGCCTGATGAACCGACCCACCCGCCGCTTCGCCGCCTTCGCGCTTCTGGCCATGGCACTCGCACCCGCCGCCGCCCATGCCGACGGGACGATGGCTGCACGGACCCTCACCGCTTCGGACAAGGCCCGGATCGCCGGCTTCGACGCGAGCCGCTCGAAGGCGATCGCCGAGGCGAAGGCCGGCGGCAGCGCGGCCGACCTCGAGATCCTCGAAACGGTCCTCGCCGGAGCGCCGCAGCCGATCCTCGGCACCGACATCCGCGGCGATTATCGCTGCCGGACCGTGAAGCTCGGCGGCTCGCTGCCTCTGACGATCTATGGCTGGTTCAAGTGCCGCATCGACGAGGACGATCTCGGCTATCGCCTCGTGAAGACGACCGGCTCGCAGCGCTTCACCGGCCACTTCATCGACGATTCGGAAAAGCGCCTGCTCTTCTACGGCGCCGGCCACTATGGCGACGAGCAGCCCCGCCGCTACAAGGCGGACGCCAGCCGCGACATGGTCGGCTATCTCGTGAAGGCTGGCCCCAAGCGCTACCGCCTGGAACTGCCGGCGCCGAAATTCGAATCCACCTTCGACATCATCGAGCTGGAGCGGAAATAGCGCCCGGCCGAAGCCGGGCGCGCATGATCAGAGCAGCGTGCCCGCCAGGATCACCGAGGCGATCGAGAAGTAGATCACGAGGCCGGTGACGTCGACCAGCGTCGCCACGAAGGGCGCCGAGGCGCTGGCCGGGTCGAAGTTCAGCCGTTTCAGCACGAAGGGCAGCATCGAGCCGGTCATCGAGCCGAAGGTGACGATGCCGACGAGGCCGGCGCCGACGGTGAGCGCCACCAGGAACCAGTGCGCGCCATAGTCGTGCAGGCCGAGCAACTGCCAGGCGACGATGCGGGTGAGGCCCAGCGCGCCGAGGATCAGGCCGAGCGTCAGGCCGCTCGGCAGTTCCCGAAGCGCAACGCGCCACCAATCGCGCAGCCGCACCTCGCCGAGCGCCAGCGCGCGGATGATGAGCGAAGTCGCCTGCGAGCCGGAATTGCCGCCCGAGCTCATGATCAGCGGGATGAAGAGCGTCAGCACGATGGCCTTCTGCAATTCGTCCTCGAAATGCTGCATGGCGGTTGCCGTGAGCATCTCGCCGATGAAGAGCGCCGCCAGCCAGCCGGCGCGCTTGTGGATCATCTTGCCGAAGCTGATCTCCATATAGGGCTCGTCGAGCGCCTCCATGCCGCCGAACTTCTGGACATCCTCCGTGCTCTCCTCGACGATCGCGTCGATGATGTCGTCGACGGTGACGATGCCGATGAGATGGCGCCGCTCGTCGATGACGGGGACGGCGAGGAGGTCATATTTGGTGAAGAGGCGCGCCGCCTCTTCCTGGTCGAGGGTCGGCGTGACGGTGATCGGACGGTTGTGGCGGGCGGCGGCGAGGACGGGCGCCGCTGGGTCCGCTGTGATGAGCCGGCGGAGCGTCGCCGTCTGCAGCAGCGCGCCCGTCTCCGGATGCAGCAGGCAGATCGTGTAGATCGTCTCGCGGCTCTTCTCGACCTTGCGGATATAGTCGAGCGTCGCGGCAACGGTCCAGTTGGCCGGCACGCTCACCACCTCGGTCGTCATGATCGCGCCGACGCTGCCCTCGGGATAGCGGGCGAGATGGGAGACGGCGGAGCGGGTCTCGTGGTCGAGCTTCGCGATGATCCGCGAGCGCTGCGGCTCCTCCATCTCGCTGAGGAGATCGGTGGCGCGGTCGGCCGAGACACCCGCCAGCAACGACGCGGCGCGGTCGACCGGCAGCGTTGCGACGATCTCGGCGGCATCCTCGAATTCGGGATGGTCGAGCAGTTCGACCGCGCGCTCTTCGGTGAGTTTCGCGAGCACGCCGGCGGCATCGCCGGCGTCCTGCTCGTTCAGATGCTCGACGACGTCGGCGACATGCGCGTGCTCGAGATCGAGCGCAACGGCGGGCGCACCCGCGCCCTCACGGAGGTCGGTATCTTCCATGGCTCACCTCTTTCCACCAGCCGACACGGCTGCGTGCGGTGAGCCGCTCCCCTCGGGGCGAACGGTCAGCAGGCAGGCACGGTCGGCCGGCTCATTCGACTTCGACTGTCGTTCGACATTGCAGTCCAGGGGGGTAACGGTTCGGGACGAGCGGTCCCGGGCACAGCCTTTGGGTGCGCCAAACGCCTGATCCGGTCAAGTGAATTCCGGTTCATGCGATGCGGCATCTCAGCCGCCGACGGCGATCACGATCGAACCGGCCGCGATCAGCGCCACGCCGAGCCAACCCTGCACCGAGAGCCGCTCTCCGAGAAAGAGCGCGGCAAACAGCGCGACGAGGACGACCGACAATTTGTCGACCGGCGCGACGCGTGACGCGTCGCCGATCTGCAACGCGCGGAAGTAGCAAAGCCAGGATGCGCCGGTGGCAAGCCCCGAAAGGACAAGGAAGGCGTAGCTTCGCGAGGAGACCTCGCCGAAAGGCTGCCAGCGTCCAGTCACCGTCAGCAGCAGGGCGAGGGAAAGAATGACGACGACCGTCCGAACGAAGGTCGCGAAATCGGAGTTGACGCCGTCGACCCCGATCTTGGCGAAGATCGCGGTCAGTGCCGCGAAGCCGGCCGAAAGGAGAGCCCAGAACAGCCAGGCTCCCACGACGGCGCGCATCCGCGGCGCCCTCTCAGTAGAGCCCGCCCGTTCCGCCCATCACCGCGCGGTCGGATTCGGAGGAGACCGTGCCGCCGTCGGACGAGCCGATGACCGAATAGGTATCGGCGGGGCCGGTGCCCGGCTTGAAGGCTTCCATGATCGTGTTCGGCGCGCCGGGATCGGCACGCATGCCGGTGCGGCGGTCGATCGGGATCAGCGTCAGCCCCTCCGGCATGCGGAACGGCACGGCCGGCTTGTCGGCGAGCGCGAGCTTGAAGAACTCGGTCGCCACCGGCGCCGCGATCTCGCCGCCGGTCATGCCGCGTCCCATCGGACGCGGCTGGTCGTAGCCGAAGAACACGCCAACCACGAGATCGGGCGAATAGCCGATGAACCAGGCGTCCTTGTAGTCGTTCGACGTACCGGTCTTGCCGGCGATCGGCTTGCCGACCTGCTTGACCACCGTCGCCGTTCCGCGCTGGACGACGCCTTCCATCATCGACGTGATCTGATAGGCGGTCATCGGGTCGAGCACCTGCTCGCGATTGTCGGTGATGACCGGCTCGTCCTGGTTGTTCCAGCTTTCTGCGTCGCAGCCCTCGCAGACGCGCTCCTCATGCTTGAAGATCGTCTTGCCGAAGCGGTCCTGGATGCGGTCGATCAGCGTCGGCTTCACCTGGCGGCCGCCATTGGCGAACACGGAATAGCCCGCCACCATGCGCAGCACCGTCGTGCCGGTCGCGCCAAGCGCGTTCGGCAGGAACGGGGCGAGATTGTCGTAGACGCCGAAGCGCTTCGCATATTCGGCGACGAGCGGCATGCCCATGTCCTGCGCGAGGCGGACGGTCATGACGTTACGCGACTGCTCGATACCGGTCCGGAGCGTCGAGGGACCATAGAACTTCTGCGCGTAGTTCTCCGGCCGCCACATCGGCTGGCCGAAGCCGGGGTCGATCTCGATCGGCGCGTCGAGCACCACGGAGGACGGCGTGTAGCCGTTGTCGAGCGCCGCCGCATAGACGAAGGGCTTGAAGGACGAGCCCGGCTGGCGCTGCGCCTGCGTCGCGCGGTTGAACTCGCTCTCGGCATAGGAGAAGCCGCCATCCATCGCCAGCACGCGCCCGGTATGCGGATCCATCACGACCATGGCGCCCTCGATCTCGGGAACCTGGTGCAGGCGATAGGAGCCCGGCTTGCCGTCGGCCGGCTCGACATAGACGACGTCGCCGACCTTGAGGACGGTGTCGACATTCTTCTTGCCGCGCAGGGCCCACTTCATTTCGGAGGCGGGGATGACGCCGGTCTCGCGCTCGGCGAGGAGCTTGCCGGTCTCGCTGCGGCCGGGCTGCAGGCCGATCTCGGCCTCGCCCTTGTCGACCTTGGTGACGATCGCGAGGCGCCATTCATAAATGTCGGAGAGCGGCTTGACGGTCCCGACCGCCTCGCCCCAGTCCTCGCCGAGCGGCACGTGCTTGACCGGGCCGCGCCAGCCGCGGTCCTCGTCGAAACTGACGAGGCCGTCCATCAGCGCCTGGCGCGCCATGACCTGCATCGCCGGATCGAGCGAGGTGCGGACCGAGAGGCCGCCTTCATAGAGCGCCTTCTCGCCATACATCTGCATCAGCTGGCGGCGCACTTCCTCGACATAATAGTCGGCGGCGAAGATGTGCGGGCTGGTGATGCGGGTCTTGACGCCGAGCGGCTGCGCCTTGGCGGCCTCGCCCTCGTCCGGGGTCGCATAGCCGTTCTCGACCATGCGGTCGATCACCCAGTTGCGGCGCTCGATGGCGCGGTCGGCGTAGCGGAACGGGTTGTAGTTGTTCGGGCCCTTGGGCAGCGCGGCGAGATAGGCCGCCTCGGCGAGCGTCAGCTCGTGCACCGACTTGTCGAAATAGGCGAGCGACGCCGCGGCGACGCCATAGGAGCCAAGACCGAGGAAGATCTCGTTCAGATAGAGCTCGAGGATCTTGTCCTTCGAGTTCGCCTGCTCGATCCGGAGCGCCAGGATCGCTTCCTTGATCTTGCGGTCGATGGTGCGCTCGTTGGTGAGCAGGAAGTTCTTGGCGACCTGCTGCGTGATCGTCGACGCGCCGATCATGCGGCCGTTCGACGAGAGCGCGGCGATGTTCTGCACGCCGGCGCGCATGATGCCGGCATAGTCGAGGCCGGAATGCTCGTAGAAATTCTTGTCCTCGGCCGAGATGAAGGCGGCCTTCACGCGATCGGGGATCGCCTGGATCGGCAGATAGAGCCGCCGCTCGCGCGCATATTCGGCGACCAGCTGGCCGTCCGTCGCATGAATGCGCGTCATCACAGGGGGCTCGTATTTTGCGAGCACCTCGACGGAGGGCAGACCGCCCGTCAGGCCCGACACATACCAGGCCACCCCAGCTGCAACCACCAAGAAGAACACGGCGCCTATCCCGAAAATGTAGCCGATCAGTCGCAGAAACATATTGCTCGCGTTCCCCGCTGGCCCGCCATCATCGGCATTGCCGCCGGACCGTCGGGGCGCGCCCCGGTCAGAATTCTATCCAATCGCCCGGAAGCTGTCGCTCCGCGAACCGACTCCGGCCCTTCGTCGGCGCCATCTCCGGGCAACTGCCCGGCGCACCGCCGCGACCGATCCTCTGATCGCGGCACCGATAGACCCTTGCCAGCCGTTCTTCCAGTCGATTTGTGGAGATTGTGGGGCGCGGTCCCTGCACCACCCCTCGCCCCGGCCACTGCGGCACGCGCCGTGGTCTTGCGGCAACAGAAATCGCGGCGACCCGCATCAGGGCGCCGCGGTGGCGGGCTCGAGCGAACCGGTGGTCGTCTGCGCGACGCGCAGGCGGAAATAGGTATCGATGGCCTTCGCCATCGCCTCGGCCGTCGCCTCGCGCCATGAAGGCGAGGTCAGCAGTTTCTCGTCCTCCGGATTGGAGAGATAGCCGAGTTCGACGAGGGCGGAGGGCACATCCGGCGCCTTCAGCACCATGAAGCCTGCCTGCTGGTGCGGATGCTTGAAGAAGCGCACCTTCGGCCCGAGTTCCTTGATCATGTTGCGCGCGAAGACGACGGAGAAATTCTTGGTTTCGCGACGGGCGAGGTCGATCAGGATGTCGGAAACCTCGGTCGTGTCCTCGGGCACCGCGACGCCGGCGAGGATGTCGGACTTGTTTTCCGATTCGGCGATCTGCGCCGCCATGCGGTCGGAGGCCTTCTCCGACAGAGTGTAGATCGTCGCGCCGCGCACATCGCCGCCCCAGAAGGAGTCGGCGTGGATCGACACGAAAAGGTCGGCATGGTGCGAGCGGGCGAAAGCGACGCGGCCGCCGAGCGAGATGAAGCTGTCGTCCGAGCGCGTCATCAACACCTCGTAGCGCCCGCTGTCGTCGAGCTTCTTCTCCAGTTCCTGCGCGAAGGCCAGCACGACGTTCTTTTCCAGCGTGCCCGACTTGGCGATGGCGCCCGAATCGATGCCGCCATGACCGGCATCGAGCACGATGCGCAACCGCCCATCGGAGGGCGGCGGCATCGCCGGGCCCTCGGCGGCGATCGCCTCCTTTTCCTGGTCGCGATAGAGGCGCACGGCCGAGGCGAAGGCGGCGCGGCTGGTCGGCACGAGGTCGACGACCAGCTTCGCCGGCTGCCCGTCGGCGGGCGGCAGCACGAAGGACTTGTCGACGCTGACCGGCTGCTTGAGGTCGAGCACGACGCGCGACTTGCCGGCCGAGATCTGGCCGTAGCGGAAGGCGGAGACGAGACCCCTAACCTCGTGCTCGGCCTCCTTGGGCAGCGCGAAGCCGACATCCGGCAGATCGATGACGATCCGGTCCGGCTCGTCGAGCGGAAAGACGGTGAAGGCGGCTTCCGCGGAGAGGTCCATCACGAAGCGCGTGCGGCTCTCGTCACCGACGGCGCGGGCGTCCGTGGCGACAACGCCCGCCGAAGCTTCGGCCACCGGTTCGGCCGCCGCGATGGCCGCGGCGCCGGAAGCCCCGAGCAGGACGCCGGCGAAGCCGCCGATGAGCAGCCCCGCGCAGCGCGCGATCAGTCCGGATCGAATTGAATGAGGCATTCCGCTCGTTCGGTTGGTCAATCGGCCCGCCGCTCTTAACGGTCCGTAGACGATTAGCGTCGATTGGTTAATCGCGCATTAAGACTTTCGCCGGGCAGCCGGCGACCGCTCCCACGGCTCCCGACTAGCCGCTCCGGCGACGCGATGCGATGCGGCCAAGCGTCGTGCGGGCCCTGCCATGGTCCTGCCACGCATGTCTGCCGGGCCTGGTGCCAAGTGTCTTGCACAGACTCGCCGTCTTCCATACAAGGGTTGAACGGAATTCATCCTCCGCCCGGACAGTCGCCTCAGCGCGATGCTCCGGCACGATGCGACGGACGACCGGAACCTGCTGCAGAAATTGCGCAGGCTTCGCAAGCGATCCGTAGCCAGTTCGGTGCTCGGTCGGGGATGGGACAGGCATCCTCGCCGCGCATGGTCGTCCCCCGGCCTCACGCGCAAGGCCCGCCTGCTACTCAAGGCTTCAGGACGATCCGTGCCTGGGGCCGCCCCGTGCGGCACGGGCTCCGCGCCGCCGGACCGAACAGGCTCGAAGCGCGTATTCATGTTCCTTCTGCCTATGACCCGCAGCGCTGCAGAACGGCCCTTTCCGGCCGGCGACGCAGTTGCGGCGGCGGCGGACGCGACATGGCGCGCGACCCATTTCCTCACGCAACATAATGGCTCCCGCGCGGCTCGCGCGGCATCGGCGCCTTGCGCCAGCCGGAGCGTTCAGCGCCGGAGCCATGGAGATTTCCCGTCATGGCCAACAAGATGCTCATCGACGCCACCCACCCGGAGGAGACCCGGGTCGTGGTGGTCCGCGGCAACCGGGTCGAGGAGTTCGACTTCGAATCCGCCTCGCGCAAGCAGCTGCGCGGCAATATCTATCTCGCCAAGGTAACCCGGGTCGAACCCTCGCTTCAGGCGGCCTTCGTCGAATATGGCGGCAACCGCCACGGCTTCCTCGCCTTCTCCGAAATCCATCCCGACTACTACCAGATCCCCGTCGCCGACCGGCAGGCGCTGATCGAGGCCGAGGAACAGGAAGAGCGCGAGGCCGAGGAACGCGCCACGCGCCAGGCGGCCCGCCGCTCGCAGAAGAACCGCGCCGCGGCCCGCCCCGCCGAGCGCGTCAGCGCCGAGCCGGCCGAAAATGGCGAGGAGACCGCGCCGTCCGCCGAAGGCGAGGCCCCCTCGGCCGAGACTCCGGCCGAGCAGGCGGGCGACGCTCCCGAGACGGCGGCGCCTGTCGCCGCCGCTGAGGCTCCCGAGGGCGAGACCGAAGCCGTCGAAGACAACGGGCCGCCGGACGACAGCGCCGACAGCTTCTCCCATCTCGAGGCTCCTCCGTCCGACCATAGCGTCGAGGAGATCGGCCATGACGGCGAGGAAGAAGAGAATCCCGAGGACAGCGTCGAATCCGTCGGCGCCGAGGATGCCCTCGAGGAACTCCCGGAGCGTCGCCGCGCCCGTGCCCGTCAGTACAAGATCCAGGAAGTCATCAAGCGCCGCCAGGTGCTGCTCGTCCAGGTCGTGAAGGAGGAGCGCGGCAACAAGGGCGCCGCGCTGACCACTTATCTCTCGCTCGCCGGCCGCTATTCCGTGCTGATGCCGAACACGGCACGCGGCGGCGGCATCTCGCGCAAGATCACCAACACCGCCGATCGCAAGCGCCTCAAGGAAGTCGCGCAGGATCTGGACGTCCCGGAGGGGATGGGCGTCATCCTGCGCACGGCCGGCGCAACGCGCACCAAGGCCGAGGTGAAGCGCGACTTCGAATATCTGCTGCGACTCTGGGAGAATGTGCGCGAACTGACGCTGCGCTCCTCGGCGCCGACCCTCGTCTATGAGGAAGGCAGCCTCATCAAGCGGTCGATCCGCGATCTCTACAACAAGGACATCGACGAGGTTCTCGTCGCCGGCGAGGAAGGCTATCGCGAGGCGAAGGACTTCATGCGCATGCTCATGCCGAGCCATGCCAAGAACGTCCAGCCCTACCGCGAGACGCAGCCGATCTTCGCGCGCTACAGCGTCGAGGCGCAGCTCGACGCGATGTTCTCGCCGCAGGTGACGCTGAAGTCGGGCGGCTATCTCGTCATCAACCAGACCGAGGCGCTGGTCGCCATCGACGTGAACTCGGGCCGCTCGACGCGCGAGCACAATATCGAGGACACGGCCTACCAGACCAATCTCGAGGCGGCCGAAGAGGTGGCCCGCCAGCTCCGCCTGCGCGATCTCGCCGGCCTCATCGTGATCGATTTCATCGACATGGAGGAAAAGCGGAACAACCGCGCGGTCGAGAACAAGCTGAAGGCGGCGCTGAAGAACGACCGGGCGCGCATCCAGGTCGGCCGGATCTCGCATTTCGGCCTCATGGAGATGTCGCGCCAGCGCATCCGCACCGGCGTCGTCGAAAGCTCGATGGAGGTCTGCCCGCATTGCCATGGCACCGGCCATGTGCGCGCGCCGGCTTCGGTGGCGCTGCACGTGCTGCGCTCCGTCGAGGACACGCTGCTCAAGGGCGCGACGCACGACCTCATCATCCGCACCCGCACTGCGGTCGCGCTGTATATCCTTAACCAGAAGCGCGGCCATCTCGCCGAGATCGAGGAGCGCTTCGGCATCTCGATCACCGTGCTCGCCGATGACGGTGTCACCTCCGCCGCCCATTACACGCTGGAGCGCGGCGAGCCCGTGACCCCGCGCGAGGTGCCGCTGGCGCCCGTGGCGCGCGCGATCGTGCAGCCCGATTCAATCGAGCCGGTCGACGAGGACATCGAGGACGAGGTCGAGGCTGACGAGGAGGAGGAGACGGAGACCGAGCGTCCCGCTTCCGAGAGCCAGGACGAGGGCGGCGCCCGCCGCAAGCGTCGTCGCCGCCGCCGCCGCCGTGGTGGCGAGCGCGAGGGCCATGACGAGTCCGGCAATGGCGAGGAAGCCCGCGAGGCGGTTTCCACCGCCGAGACCGGAGAGGCGACCGACTCCGACGAGGCCGGCGACGAAGGCGACGACGAGGCCGGTGACGGCGCGCAGCGGCCCGAGGGCGATGGCGAAAACGGCGAGAATGGTGAGCACAAGCGCCGCCGCCGCCGCGGCCGCCGCGGTGGCCGTCGTGGCCGTCGCGAGGATGGCAGCGTCGAGACCGAGGCGGGGGCCGAGACCGACGGAGTAGCGGAAGCCGTCGCCGAGGGCGATGGCGAGCAGCCGATGAGCGCCGAAGCCTCCACCGAGGACGTTGCCGTTCGCCTCGAACTCGACGAGACCGGCGAGGTCCAGTCCAGCGGCTTTGTCGAGGACGAGCCGGAAGGCGTTCGCGACATCGACCCGGAGGACGCCGGCGAACGCCTGGTCGCCCGCGACGTGCCGATCGCCGACATGGCCGAGTATGAAGCGCCGCTGCTCGATCCGATCGAGGACGAAGCCGAACTCGACATGCCGGAAGTCGGCGATGACGAGGACGACGAGCCGGAGGACGAGACCTCGGACCTCCGCGTGATCGACGAGGACACGATCGAGGCCGTCGAGGGTCCGCAGGAGCCGGACGAATCGGTCGTGCCCGCAGATGCGCCGAGCGATCCGGCGTCCGACACGGCCGAAGAGGACAATCGTCCGAAGCGCGTCGGCTGGTGGCGTCGCCGTTCGAGCTGACACGTCTCAGCCTTTAGTTCGAGAATGACAAAGGGCCCGGCGCCGAGCGCCGGGCCCTTTTCATTGGTCGTCCTGTCTGGTCAGAGGACGGTGAGGCGCACATCCAGGCTGCCGCGCGTCGCGTCCGAATAAGGGCAGACGACATGGGCGCGCGCGACGAGATCCTCCGCCACTGCCCGCTCGACGCTCGGAATGGCGACGTCGAGCGCCACGTCGAGACCGAAGCCGGTGCCGTCGTCGCGCGGGCCGATGCCAACCTTGGCCGTCACGGTGACGTCGCTGCCGAGCGTCACCTTCTGCTGGCCGGCGACATAGCGCAGCGCGCCAAGGAAGCAGGCGGCATAGCCGGCCGCGAACAGCTTCTCCGGATTGGCGCCGGGACCGCCGGGGCCGCCGAGCTCGCGCGGCACGACGAGCTGCAGGTCGAGCTCGCCGTCCTCGCTGCAGGTCCGGCCGTCGCGGCCGCCTCCCGTCGCCGTCGCGGCCGTATGATAGAGAACCTTCATCACATATCTCCCGAAACTGATGCAGCACTGCGCCGCTGCGCTTTATATCGCACACGATTTATTCGTAGGCGACATGTTTTTTCGGCATGCCTGCCATGCCGGGTCCGGCGAGGCGCGACCGATGATCGCAAACAGCGGGACGAGGCGCCCGCCAGCCGCGAGCGCCTTTGACTTGCGCCGCCGAGAGCGGCATAAGTCGTCGCAATCGTTGCAAGACATGGGTGCCGAAATGGGCTGGTTCCTGACCGAACTCTTCACCTGGTGGAACGGCCAGACCATGGGCACGCGCTTCTACACCTGGCGCAAGGGCGAGAAGGTCGGCACGGACGAGTTCGGCAACACCTATTACCGCGCCCCCGACAAGTCACAGACCGCCGGCGGCTTCGCCGAGCGTCGCTGGGTGATCTATAGCGGCTATGCCGAGGCGTCGAAGATCCCGACCGGCTGGCACGGCTGGATGCATCACCGCACCGATACCCCGCCCTCGCAGCAGAATTACAAACCGCGCGAGTGGCAGAAGCCGCATCGGCAGAATCCGACTGGCACGCCCAACGCCTACCGGCCCAAGGGCTCGATCGTCGGCGCCGATCACCGTCCGCGCGTGACGGGCGACTACAACGCCTGGACGCCGTAAAGGCCGACACGTCGCGCTGAAGCGTGCCTCCCGGCAGCTAGCATTTCCTGAAACCGGCAGCGAGCGGTCCGGCCGACTCGGCCGAGGGTTTGCACGTTCGGTCTCCGGCGGAAATCACCGCATGGCGCCATCGCGGCGCGCCTTGGCTTGCCCCCGCGGCAGGCGCCGGTGGCGGTTGGCGGAATGGCGCCCTCACCTCGCCCAAGCTACCGATCCTGTGGACATCGAAACGCCATATGACGGCGGCGTGACGGCGGCTGCGCACCGGTCATCCACAGCGCCGGAAGCGCGGATGGTGGCTGCAACCCCTTGTGCTGTCTCGGCTTCGCGCGCGCTGTCGCGCAATGATCCCCAGATCGCCCGCCTCGTGCCTGGCGGATTACGCAGCACACACGACATGTAGCCGCCCAAGCTTCGGGCACCACTATTCCTTGACCCTGCCGCGAGACTCGGAATAGCTTCCAACTCGTAAACGACGCCCCCGCGGGCCGGTTGGGCGTCGAGGGCCAAAACCCCTCAAGACATGTGGTTTCAAGCGCGAAGCAGGCGTACGCTTCACGCAGCGCTCCCTTATGCGCTGTGTTCGGACGCCTGCTTTTTTGTGGCCGGATGGGCTCGGTAACCCTATATTTAGGGGTATTGCCGATATTCATCCACAAGATGATGACGGCGCACGGGGAGCCTTATCACCCGTGACCCGTTAAGCAGAACGGACTTCGGCCATCGGGCCGACGGCGCGGCTGGGCAGGCGCCGGAGCAAGGGACGAAAGCGGATGCGGATCGAACGGCGCTTCACCACCTCGGGTCAGTCGGCCTATGCCGGGATCGAATTCCGGACGACCAAGAGCGAAATCCGCAATCCGGACGGCTCGGTCGTGTTCCGCCTCGAAGGCATCGAGGTCCCCGCTACCTGGAGCCAGGTGGCGAGCGACATCATCGCGCAGAAGTACTTCCGCAAGGCCGGCGTCCCGGCGCGGCTGAAGCGCGTCGAGGAGAACGACGTCCCCTCCTTCCTCTGGCGTTCGGTCGCCGACGAGAAGGCGCTTGCGAGCCTCCCCGAGGGCGAGCGCTTCGTGGGCGAGACCGATTCGCGCCAGGTCTTCGATCGCCTCGCCGGCACCTGGACCTATTGGGGCTGGAAGGGCGGCTATTTCGACACCGAGGAGGACGCCCAGGCCTTCTTCGACGAGCACCGCTTCATGCTGGCGACGCAGCGCGTCGCGCCGAACTCGCCGCAGTGGTTCAATACCGGCCTGCACTGGGCCTATGGCATCGACGGTCCGAGCCAGGGCCATTTCTATGTCGACTACAAGACCGGCAAGCTGACGCGCTCCAAGACCGCCTATGAGCATCCGCAGCCGCATGCCTGCTTCATCCAGTCGGTGCAGGACGACCTCGTCAACGAGGGCGGCATCATGGACCTGTGGGTGCGCGAGGCGCGCCTGTTCAAGTATGGCTCAGGCACCGGCTCGAATTTCTCGCGCCTGCGCGGCGAGGGCGAAAAGCTCTCCGGCGGCGGCCGCTCCTCGGGCCTGATGAGCTTCCTGAAGATCGGCGACCGCGCCGCGGGCGCCATCAAGTCGGGCGGCACCACGCGCCGCGCCGCCAAGATGGTCGTGGTCGACGCCGACCATCCCGACATCGAGAAGTACATCAACTGGAAGGTGCATGAGGAGCAGAAGGTCGCGGCGCTCGTCACCGGCTCCAAGATCAATGCCCAGCACCTGAAGGCCATCATGAAGGCCTGCGTGAACTGCGAGGGCTCGGGCGACGACTGCTACGATCCCGCCAAGAACCCGGCGCTGAAGCGCGAGATCCGCGCCGCCAAGAAGGCGCTGGTGCCGCAGAACTACATCCTGCGCGTGATCCAGTTCGCCAAGCAGGGCTACACCGACATCGAATTCCCGGTCTACGACACCGACTGGGATTCGGAGGCCTATCTCACGGTTTCGGGCCAGAACTCGAACAACTCGGTCTCGGTCACCGACGAGTTCCTGCGCGCGGTCGAGACGGATAGCGACTGGAAGCTGATCCGCCGCACCGACGGCAAGCTGGCGAAGACGCTGAAGGCGCGCGACCTCTGGGAGCAGATCGGCCACGCCGCCTGGGCCTCGGCCGATCCCGGCCTCCACTTCAACACCACCATGAACGAGTGGCATACCAGCCCGGCCTCGGGGCGCATCAACGCCTCCAATCCGTGCTCGGAATACATGTTCCTCGACGACACGGCCTGCAATCTCGCCTCGCTGAACCTGCTGCAGTTCCGCAATGCCGACGGCGCCTTCGATGTCGAGCGCTATATCCATGCCTGCAGGCTGTGGACCGTCGTGCTCGAGATCTCGGTCCTGATGGCGCAGTTCCCGTCGAAGGAGATCGCCGAGCTTTCCTACCAGTTCCGCACGCTCGGCCTCGGCTATGCCAATATCGGCGGCCTGCTGATGACCTCGGGCATCCCCTATGACTCGACCGAAGGCCGCGCCATCTGTGGCGCGCTGACGGCGATCATGACCGGAACCGCCTATGCCACCTCGGCCGAGATGGCCAAGGAGCAGGGCCCCTTCCCGGGCTTCGCGAAGAACCGCGACCACATGCTGCGCGTCATCCGCAACCACCGCCGCGCCGCCCATGCCGAGACGACGGGCTATGAGGGTCTCTCGACCTTCCCGGTGCCGCTCGACCATGGCTCGCTCAAGGACAAGCGCCTCTCCGACGCCGCCCGCGCGGCCTGGGATCAGGCGCTCTCGCTCGGCGAGCAGCATGGCTACCGCAACGCGCAGGCGACGGTGATCGCGCCGACGGGCACGATCGGCCTCGTCATGGATTGCGACACCACCGGCATCGAGCCCGATTTCGCGCTGGTGAAGTTCAAGAAGCTGGCCGGCGGCGGCTATTTCAAGATCATCAACCGCGCCGTGCCGGAGGCGCTGCGCTCGCTCGGCTATGCCGAGCACCAGATCGCCGAGATCGAGGCCTATGCCGTCGGCCATGCCTCGCTGCGCCAGGCGCCGGGCGTCAACCACACGAGCCTCAAGGCCAAGGGCTTCACCGACGAGGTGCTCGAGAAGCTCGAAGGCTCGCTGGCCTCTGCCTTCGACATCAAGTTCGTCTTCAACAAGTGGTCGCTCGGCGAGGAGTTCTCGAAGCAGGTTCTCGGCTTCACCGATGCGCAGCTGAACGACCCGGCCTTCGAGATGCTGCCGGCGCTCGGCTTCTCGAAGAAGGACATCGAGGCCGCCAACGTCCATGTCTGCGGCGCGATGACCCTCGAAGGCGCGCCGCATCTGAAGCTCGAGCACTATGCGGTGTTCGACTGCGCCAATCCCTGCGGCAAGCTCGGCAAGCGCTTCCTCTCGGTCGAGAGCCATATCCGCATGATGGCGGCGGCGCAGCCCTTCATCTCGGGCGCCATCTCCAAGACCATCAACATGCCGAACGACGCGACCGTCGAGGACGCGAAGAACGCCTATATGCTGTCGTGGAAGCTGGCGCTGAAGGCCAACGCGCTCTATCGCGACGGCTCCAAGCTCTCGCAGCCGCTGAATTCCCAATTGCTCGCCGATGACGGCGAGGACGAGGAAGAGGCGATCGAGGCGCTGGTCGCAAAGCCCGCGGCGCAGCGCGCCGAGGCGATCGCCGAGCGCATTGTCGAGCGGATCATCGAGCGAGAGGTTCGCCGGCGCGAGAAGATGCCCGATCGCCGCACGGGCTACACCCAGAAGGCCAATGTCGGCGGCCACAAGGTCTATCTGCACACCGGCGAATATCGCGATGGCCGCCTCGGCGAGATCTTCATCGACATGCACAAGGAAGGCGCCGCCTTCCGCGCGATGATGAACAACTTCGCCATCGCCATCTCGCTCGGCCTGCAATATGGCGTGCCGCTCGAGGAATATGTCGAGGCCTTCGTGTTCACCCGCTTCGAGCCGGCCGGCATGGTCACCGGCAACGAGGCGATCAAGAACGCGACCTCGATCCTTGACTATGTCTTCCGCGAGCTCGCCGTCTCCTATCTCGGCCGCAACGACCTCGCCCACGTCGTGCCGGAGGACAACAACGCCACGACGCTCGGCGGCGGCGACCAGCCGACGCAGCGCCCGGCTCCGGTGAGTCATGGCCTCGTCCGCGGCAAGACGGAGCGCTTCAAGCTGATCGAGCGGCCCGGCGAGTCGAAGGGCGCGAGCGCGACGCCGGCGGTCACCGCCTCGACCGTGACCTCGCTGCGCACGAGCGGCATCGGCGGCGCCGCTGCCCTCGCCTTCAAGCGCGACGTGGTCACAGAGACGGAGACCGTCACCGAGACGACGGTCGGAATCATCGAGCCCGCCGCGACGGCGCAGCCCAAGGCCTCCAACGCCGAACAGGCCGCGATCGCGCGCATGAAGGGCTATGAGGGCGAGAGCTGCACCGAGTGCGGGAACTTCACGATGGTCCGCAACGGCACCTGTCTGAAGTGCGACACCTGCGGCGGCACGAGCGGGTGCAGCTGAGATAGACCTTGTCTCTCGGCCATCTGCCCTTATGTTGGGGGCATATGGCCGAGGGAGCATAGCTCATGCGGGCACACGCGCTGGAAATCGTCGGTGGCCGGGCAGTTCTCGGACGCGATGCAACGACGGGTCGCTTCATGATCGAGGCGATCCGACGCGGCCTGCCTACGCGGGCTGTCGATCATCTCATCGAAAGCGGACGGCTGAATGCAAGCGAGATCGATGCCGTCGTTCTTCCGCGCAAGACGCTTTCACACAGGCGCCAGATCGGAACTCTGACGGCGGACCAGTCAGACCGGCTCATGCGCGCCGCGCGTGTCATTGCGGCTGCCGAGGAGACCTTCGGATCGCAGGAAAAGGCGGGCATCTGGCTTCGCCGACCAACCTCGGCCCTCGGCGGCGACAGCCCGCTATCGCTGCTCGATACGTCGGAGGGCGCACTGCAAGTCGAGGCGCTGCTCGGCGCCATTGATCACGGCATCGCGGCCTAGGACGTGTCGATCATCTGGCGCGTCAGCCGTGCACCCTATGCCGACCTGTCCGGCAACGGTGCCCGGATCTATGGTGGCCGCTGGAACTCGCCCGGAGCACCGATGGTCTATGCCGCGCGCGACGCGGCTCTCGCCGTACTTGAGGTGCGTGTTCATCTCGATCTGCCTCCAGAGCTCCTTCCGGGCGACTTTGTCCTCACACAGATCGACTGCGGTACTTTGGCCAGCGACCGGATCGATACCTTGCCAGCCAACCCGAGAGCGATCGGCGATTCGTGGCTAGCCTCATCCGCGACGGCGCTCATGGAGGTTCCGTCCTTCATCGTGCCAGAGAGCTCGAACGTGCTGTTCAATCCTGCCCATGTCGATGCGATGACCGTCAGGATCGTGTCCATCCGTCCCTTCGTGTTCGATGAACGGCTCTGGCTCGGGCTCCAAGACTGACACTGGCCTCGCCACCTGACTTTTCCTCCCGCCCCCCCCCGCTCACGCTTCCGTGGCTGGCAGCGCCTGTTTCCGCTCCCTATCTCTCCGGTCAGACAGTTCGCGGAGAGAGCGCCATGCGCACCATGATGATCATCCTTGCCCTCGCCTTCGGCGCCAGCGGGCTCGCGGCCTGCACGAGCGCCAGCAACATGACCGAGGCGGAGCGGAATGCGGCCGCGATCCGGGCCTTCGAGCCGGTGAATGCCTGCGGCCCCGGCGGCACGCAGGACATCAACCAGTGCGCCAGCAACCGTTGATCCCAGGAATGACCGCGCGGGGCCTTGCATGCGGCGGCGGTTCGCGAGACTTTTCCTGACCTTGAGGTCCCGCGTGGCTGCTTCAAACGCGCCGGGACCGTGTCACGAGGAGTGAGGTCATGCGCGTCATCGTCCTGGTGCTGGCTCTTGCCGGTGCCGCCGGTTCGCTCGCCGGCTGCGGCAGCGGAACCAGCGATCCCTTCGATCCAGCCATCCAGGCGATGCAGGGCGTCAATGCCTGCGGCACCGGCGGCAGCGACAATATCAACCAGTGCCGCGGCCATCCGCGCTCCGGCAACTGACGCGGGGGCTACGCCCCTCCCGCGAAAGCAGAAGCCCGGCGCGAAGGCCGGGCTGCAACTCTCTGAAATCGCGAGCAGATGAGCCTTATTTCGGCAGCTTGCCGAACACGCTCTCGAACGGGCGATAGGCGTCCTTGGCGAAGTCGGTCATCATCGAGCCGATCTTGGTCAGTTCGCTGACATAGCCCTCGTATGTCGCCTTCAGATATTCGTTCTGGATCTCGACCGCGTTCTCGACGCTCTTCGCCGCCATCAGCTTCTCGAGCGCCGCGGCGCCGTTCTCGTAGCTTTTCTTCTGATAGTCGGCGGTCTCGGCGGCGAGCGCCTGGATGCCCTTGTTCATGGCCTCCACGCTCTTCATCGCCTGCTCGATGCTGTCCTTCGACGCCTTCTGGATGTCGTCGATACCCTTGATCATCACGAACCCCCGTCTGCCCACGCGGAAAAACGAACCCTTCCAGACTGTTCCCGAATTCCGCCGCAAGTGTCAAGAAAAAATGCTGCGCTGCACAATTGGCCGAAGCCGGGAGGCGCCGCGCGCAGAAATTCGCGGCGTCGGAAAGGGATTCGTCAACTTTTACGGATTCGTAACGGCGATTCCCTAGGCTTTCTTCACGGATCGGTCGGGACGGCGGAAGCGCCGTTTCTGCCGGGATCGGATGGAGGCAGGCGCTTGAGCGTCGGGCGCGGGGGCCCGGTTTCTTGACGTCGTCGACAGGAAATTCTTCCGGTGCCTCATAAAAGCTCCGGTCCCGTCCCAACATTCAGGCAACGTCGCCCTCGGGCGGCGAGGCTGCAAGACGTGGAGTTGCGTTCGTGATGCTGTGGGGTACCAGCCCGCTTGGCCGACTTCAGGCCAGGACCGCCAAGGGCGCCGTCGCCGCCCTTCTTGTCGCCGGAGCGATGGTCACCACGACGGTCGCCGATGCGGTGGCCGCCCCGAAATCGGCGATCGTCGTCGACGCCAAGACGGGCAAGGTGCTCTACGCGCAGGATGCCGACGCACTGCGCCACCCCGCCTCGCTCACCAAGATGATGACGCTCTACATGCTGTTCGGCGCGCTCGACAGCGGCAAGCTCAGCATGGACAGCCGTCTGAAGGTCTCGGCCTTCGCCTCGCGCCAGTCGCCGACCAAGCTCGGCCTCAAGCCCGGCTCGACGATCGCGGTGCGCGACGCGATGCTGGGCCTCATCACGCGCTCGGCGAACGACGCCGCGGTGGTGATCGCGGAGAATCTCGCCGGCTCGGAAACCGCCTTCGCGCAGCGCATGACCACGACGGCGCGCTCGCTCGGCATGAGCCGCACCACCTTCCGCAACGCGTCCGGCCTGCCCAATGGCGACCAGTGGACGACGGCGCGGGACATGGTGACGCTCGGCCGCGCGCTGCAGGCGCATTATCCGACCTATTACCGCTACTTCTCGACGAAGAGCTTCGTCTATAACGGCCGCGTCATCGGCAATCACAACAAGCTGCTCGGCCGCGTCCCGGGCGTCGATGGCATCAAGACCGGCTATACCAACGCCTCGGGCTTCAATCTCGTCTCGTCCGTGAAGCGCGACAACCGCTACATCGTCGCCTCGGTGATGGGCGGCACGTCCGGCGCGTCCCGCGACAAGCAGATGGTCGGCCTCATCGAGAAATACATGCCGGCGGCCTCGACGGGCGGCGGCGGCGGGTCGCTGATCGCCAAGATGTTCAAGGGCAAGCCCGCGCCGGAAGCGGCCGACGAGCCTGTGCAGGTGGCGGTCGCTGCCGCGCCGAAGCCGGTCGTCCGTCCCGACGTTGTCGCCGCGGCCGTAGCCTCGCCCCCGGTCGCTGTGCGGCCCAAGGTGGCGCCGCAGGCCGCGCCGCAGGTCGTCGAGGCTTCCGTGGCCGCGCCGATCCCGGATGCGAAGCCGGATATCGAGCCGCTGGCGCTCGCTTCGGATGTCGAGCCGGCCGATGAGGGTCCGCGCATGGTCTTCCAGCAGGGTCCGAGCGGCAAGGGTAACGCGCGTCCGGTGGTGGTGACCGCTTCGGTCGCCGGCCCGGTGCCGACCGCCGACGACGAAACCGGAGGCGTGGTTGGCCAGGGCGATGCCGACGAACCGGCGCAAGCGCGTTCGGGTTCGGGTTCGGGCATCTCGGGCTGGAAGGTTCAGATCGCCGCGGCTCCCAGCGAGGATGGCGCCCAGTCGCTCCTGCAGGCGGCCAAGGCCAAGGCCGGCAAGGTGCTCGCTTCGGCGACGCCGAGCGTCGAGGAAGTGCGCAAGGGCGACGAGACCTTCTATCGCGCCCGCTTCGCCGGTTTCGAGAACAAGGCCAAGGCGCGCGCGGCCTGCGACTATCTGAAGAAGCGCGACGTGAACTGCCTGGCGATCCCTGACTAGGCGCAAGCCGCGGGACCGCCTCTTCCTTTCCTCCCTTTCATGTATTTGCGTATGGGAGCCTAGCGATGTCTGCCGAGGAGTCTTTCCTTAGCCTCGTTGATTTGCGCGGCAAGGAACGTAGAGCCCCCCTGATCGGGATGGACGCGCTTCATCAGTCGGCGGTAGGCCGCGCTGATTTCAGCCTCGGTGGCGCCGGGCGAAAGGCCAAGGATCTTGTAGGCCTGCTCATCTGTCATGGCGCCCGTGCCCGCAGGGCGGCGAGGCCCGCCTGCCGGATCTCGCTCGACGTGTTCACGCCAGCCGGGTATCCGGCGGTCGAGATACGCTTCGAGGACTGAGCGGTCGGCCGGCCGTCCGGCCAGCTCCGCATGAAGGGCGAGCAACGCGTTGGCGTCGAGTTCGTCCAGCCGGCGCCCGGCGAAACGGCCCGTGGTGATGCGGTCGCCGCGGATCGCGCCGAAGCGCTCAAGGAAGGCCGGCCGCCACAGCGACAGGGCGACCGCCACCAGCGGCACCGCCGCCCAGATCTTCCCCGTGATGGCGAAGAGCAGCGCGAGGGCGAACAGCGTCCCCGCCCCTCCCTTGCGGATCGCCTTCTGCAATCGGTCGGGACCCGTCTTGGGGCCGAATGTCCAGGCGAGTGCGATCGCGATGATCGCGACGGCGGCGAGCGGCAGGATGAAGCCCATCGTCCCTTTCCGGTCCGGCCCGCTGCATGCGGCCCGATCCCAACAGATGCCGTCTCCCGCCCGCCGCCGCAATGGTGCGCGGAAGACGCGCCCACCTCTTCCCACAGGCTCCGTTTTGCGCGAAGGAGTCGCGATTGGGCAGAGGAATCGCCATGAACCATCCCCCCGTTCTCCTCCGCACGCTCACCGATCTGCGCGCCAACACCGCGAGCTGGCATTCCGAAGGCCTCACGGTCGGCATGATCCCGACCATGGGCGCCCTGCATGACGGCCATCTCGCCCTCGTCGAGGAAGCGCGCCGGCGGGTCGACCGCGTCGTCGCGACGATCTTCGTGAACCCGACCCAGTTCGGGCCGAAGGAGGATTTCACCGCCTATCCGCGCACCGAGGCGAGCGATGTCGCCAAGCTCGCGACGCTCGGCGTCGAGGCCGTGTTCGCGCCAAACGCGGCCGAAATGTATCCGCCGGGCCATGCGACGACCATCTCTCTCGCCGGGCCGGCGCTGGGGCTCGAGACAGACTATCGCCCGCATTTCTTCGCCGGTGTCGCGACGGTCGTGGCCAAGCTGCTCCTCGGCGGCTTTCCCGATATCGCGATGTTCGGCGAGAAGGACTACCAGCAGCTGCTCGTCGTCCGGCAGATGGTGAAGGACCTGCGCCTGCCGACCGAGATCGTCGCGCTGCCGACGGTGCGCGAGCCGGACGGCCTCGCCCTGTCCTCGCGCAACGCCTATCTCTCGCCCGACGAGCGTCGCACGGCGCCGAAGCTCGCATCGGTGCTGAACGAGACCGCGGCCGCGATCCGGGCCGGCGGCGACCACGCCCATCACCTTCGCCACGGCTTCAACGCGCTCGAGTCAGCGGGCTTCCGCCCGGATTATCTCGAGCTGCGCAATGCCGAGACGCTGGCCTCGCCAGCGGAGAGTTCGGGCGAGCCGCTGCGCCTGCTCGTCGCCGCCTGGCTCGGCAAGACGCGGCTCATCGACAATATCGCGGTGTGAAAAATCCGAGTCGGCCGAGCGCCTTGGCGCCGGACCCTCCCATTTTGATTCATGTCGCTAGAGAAGGCCGAGCTCCGCCAGTTCGGCCTTCAGCGCCGACGGTAGGTCGTCGCCGGCCCCGCCGATGGCGGCGAGGTCGCGCGGCGCATCCTTCGGCTCCAGATAGCGCCAGCCCTGGAAGGGGCGCTTGGGCTGCCATTCCGTCAGGATGACCTCGGGGTCAAAGACGATCTCGCAGCGCTCGATGCCGTCGACGCCGGTCACGGCGCGAAGATCGAGGAGGCGCTGGCGGCACTGCACCTGCCCCTTCACCACCCAATAGAGCGAGCCGCCGTCGAGAAGCTCGGCGATGCGGCGCGGCATCATGCGCGTGACATGCGTGTCCTCGGCCGGGAGGCCGAGCCGGCGCTTGCGGCCGAGATCCTCGTCGATCCAGCGGACGATCTCGTCCACGGTCTCGACGCCGACGCAAAGCTTGATCATATGGAGCGGCATGCCGCGACCCTCGCGCCGCGCCGCCCCGCCGTCAAAGGCGGGCTGCCCTTTTTCCACAGGGGCGGCTAGAACGAGCTTGCCCGATGCCGACAGGACGCTGCCCGCCATGACCTTACCGACGACCGACCTCGAACAGCGCGCCAGCCGCGTCGCCACCGCGGGCATCATCGCCGGGCTGGTGCTGACGGCCGCCGGGATGATGTTGCGCTCGCCGGTCGCGGGCGCAGCGGGGCTCATCATCCTCTCGGTGCTGGTCCTCGCCCGCCGGCCGATCGCGCGCATGCTCGCGCGGCGATCCGGCTGAGCGGCGGCTGCGGGCATGTTCACCGCCGCCTCTCCGGTCGATATCGTCGCCGTCCTGTGGTTCGTCGGCGCCTGGACGGCCTATTCGCTGGTGATCAACCACTTCGCCGATTCCGGCCGGTCGCTCTCCTCGGCCATGGACCGCCAGCGGCGACGCTGGATGCGGACCATGGCGCGGCGCGATCTGCGCATGATCGACACCGGCATCATGAGCGGCCTGCAGAACGGCACCGCCTTCTTCGCCTCGACCTCGCTGATCGCGATCGGCGGCGGCTTCGCGCTGCTCAACGCCACCGACCATGTCTATGACGTGATGCGCGACCTCTCGCTGTCGTCGGCCTCGCCGCGCGGCCTGTTCGAGGTCAAGGCGGTCGGCCTCATCCTGATCTTCGGCTTCGCCTTCTTCGAGTTCGGCTGGGCCTACCGCCTGTTCAACTATGCCTCGATCCTGGTCGGCGCCACGCCCTCGGCCGCCCATGCCGGCGAGGCGGAGGCGATCGCCGCCGCTGATCGCGCGGGGAGCTTCACCATCGCCGCCGGCCGGCACTTCAACCACGGCCTTCGCGCCTTCTTCTTCGCGGTCGGCTATCTCGGCTGGTTCGTCAACGGCTATGTCCTGATCGTCACGACCACCGCCATCCTTCTCGTGCAGCTCTATCGCCAGTTCCTGTCGCCTTCGGCGCGGCTGGTCATCGAAGCCGCCCGCCAGCCGGAGATCTGATCATGACGCGCAGCGCAGACCGCGCCCAGGTGGCGAGCCTCATCGCCGAACGGCTCGGGTCCCTCGAAGAGGGACGCAGCCTCGATCCGACCGAACTCGCCCGTGCCATCGCCGGATCGGACGAGAAGCGCTGGCGGCTGTTGATGCCGGCCATCCGGGACGTTGCCGTCGGCCTCGCCGAGACGGGTTCCGCGATCATCCTGCGCAAGGGCAGGCCCGTCGATCCCCGCGATTTCAAGGGCATCTACCGCATCGGTCGCGCCGCGGAAGAGAAGGTCGAGGCATGAGCGACACGGCCCGACCAAGCCCTCGCCTCCTCTCGGGCGGCTGCTATTGCGGAACGGTTCGCTACGAGGTCCGCGATGCGTTCGCCTATGCGGTGAACTGCCACTGCTCGGGTTGCCGGCGCGCCACCGGCTCGGCCTTCAAGCCCTTCGCCGGCATCGGCAGCGAGCATCTGAGCCTCGTCGCCGGCAGCGACCGGACGCTGATCTACGGCGACGACGCCGCGCATGACGTCCATTGCGGGCGTTGCGGCTCGTTCCTCTATTCGATGCTCGACCATGGCGCGAAGGTGCATGTCGCCATGGGCACGCTTGCCGATGCGCCCAGCATCCGTCCCTCGGCGCATATCTTCGTCGGCTCCAAGGCCCCCTGGTACGAGATCACCGACGACTTGCCGCAATATGACGGCCATGTCACCTGACGCGCATCAGGGCGCCGGGAACAGAGCGTCCGTGCGGCCGGTCAGGCGATAGGCGAGCAGGCCCACCCATTCCTTCGCGGCGACATCGACCATGGTGAGCCCGTAGGACGCGCGCGGCATCAGCGAGGTGAGATCCTGCGGCCCGGCGCTGCGATAATCGGTCGGCCAGGCCACCACCGGCCAGCCGATGGCGCGGAAGCAGCCGACGGAGCGGGGCATGTGCCAGGCCGAGGTGACGAGCAGCCAGCGCTCGCCGGGCTTCGGATCGACGAGCGCCTTGGTGAAGCGGGCATTCTCCGCGGTGTCGCGGCTCTGGTCCTCAACCGTCAACCGGTCGGCCGGGATGCCCATTTCCGCGAAGAAGCGGCGGGCGGCGTCCGATTCGGTCGGGCCTTCCGGCGTGAGGCTCGCGATGCCACCGGTGAAGACGAGCCGCGCCTCCGGATAGCGGCGCGCCAGCGCCACCGCCTCGGTGAGCCGTTCGCCCGCCTCGGTCAGCGTGGTCACGCCGCGCGCGGCGCCGATGGACTGGTCGATGCCGCCGCCGAGCACGATGATGCCGGCCACCGGACCGTCCGGCTCCTGGCGCTGGAAGCGGTCCTCGAGCGGCAGCATCATCAGGACGCCGAGCGGCAGGAGCCCCGCGACGAGGAGGCCCGTCGTCCCCAGCATGACGATGAGCATGCCGGCCCGCGGCCGGCCGAGACCGATCGCGACGATGCCGGCGACGAGCAGCAGGATGAGTGCTGTCGAAGGCTGGATGACGAACCAGATCAGCTTGGCGGCGACAAAGAACATCGTGCCGGTCGCTCCCTCACGCGTCCCAATCGGGCGCGAAGCTGAAATCGCAGATGCGGCGGCCGATGCTGCCGAGACCGTCGATGGCCGCCATGTCGGCCTCGTCGAGAGCGAAGCCGAAGATGTCCAGGTTCTGCCGGATGCGGTGCGGGCGCGCGCTTTTCGGAATGCTGACGCAGCCCTTCTGGAACTGCCAGCGCAGCACGACCTGCGCCGCCGAGAAGCCGAGCCTTCCGGCGATATCCTGCACCACCGGCTCATCGAGCACCTCGGCCTGGCCGAGCGGGCAATAGGAGACGAAGGCCATGCCATGGCGGGCCGTCGCGGCGCGGAGGCGCGCCTGGTCGAGATAGGGATGGTGCTCGCACTGGTTGGCGACGATCGGCTCCTCGGTCGCCGCCCAGGCCTCGTCGAGCAGGCGGATCGTGTAGTTTGAAACGCCGATATGCCTGGCGAGGCCGCGCCGCTTGACGCCGTTCAGAGAGCGGATCGTCGTCGCGGCGGAGAGCGTGCGGCTCGGCCAATGGATGAGCAGCAGATCGACGGCATCGAGGCCGAGGCGCTTGAGGCTGCCCTCGGCGGCACGCAGCATCGCGGCATCCTCGAGCTCCTCGGAGGGGATCTTGGTGGTGACGAAGATCTCGTCGCGCGGCACGCCGGAGCGGCGGATACCCTCGCCCACTTCCGCCTCATTGCCGTAGCCGATGGCGGTATCGATGTGGCGGTAGCCGGCCTTGAGCGCCTCCGCGACCGCCTCGGTCGCCGCCTTGCCGGAAAGGCCCCAGGTGCCGAGCCCGATCGCGGGGATCGCGGCGCCATGTGCGGTGATGACGGGGCTCATCATCGTCTCCTTCACGAATGTCAGGTGAGATGGGGGGCGGCAATTTCCGCCGCTGCGATCGGGGCCGTCAAGCGGGCGGCTATTCGGCGGCGTGGCTGACGAGGTCGCGGCCGGCGCGCTTCGCAGCATAAAGGGCCTCGTCGGCGCGCAGCATCAGCGTCTCGAGCGGAACATGGCCACTGTCGGTCGCCGCGACGCCGGCGCTGGCGGTCACGCGGAGGCGCCCGCTCTCAAGCAGGCTGGCCCGCCGCGCGAACTCGGCGCGGATGCGTTCGGCGATGGCGGCGCCCACCTCGCGGTCGGCGCCGACCAGCAGCGTCGCGAACTCCTCGCCGCCGAGCCGCCCGACGGGATCGGTGGCGCGGACGACCTGCCGTGCGGCGGCGGCGAAGGCAGCGAGCGCCCGGTCGCCGGCCGCATGGCCGAAGCTGTCGTTGACCTCCTTGAAGTAGTCGATGTCGAAGACAAGCAGCGCGGCATTGCGTCCATCGGCCTGGGCCGCGGCAAGCCGGCTCGCCGCTTCCTCGATGAAGGCGCCGCGATTGAGGAGGCCCGTCAGCCCGTCGAGCGCGGCCTTGCGCGACAGCACGAGTTCGCGGCGCTGCTGCGTCAGCACGAGACCGAAGATCACCACCCCGAAAAGCACAAAAATCGGCTCGAGCAGGCCGATGGAGATGAAGAGCGGATCGAGATCGACATTGCCGTCGAGGCCGACGACGAGCGCGACGATCGCGCGGACCAGGGTCGCCCCGGCATGCAAGGTGCAGAGCGCCGCCAGCGGCACGCGCGCCGGCAGATTCTCCTTGCCGCGCGCCCACAGCATCTGCGCCAGCATCAAGGTGAGAATCGTGATCAGGCCGGACGCGACCGCGGTCCTGAAGGGCTGCGATGCGTAGATCACCGGCACCTGGCAGGCGACGAGCCAGATCGCCGGCGCCGTCGCCACCACCCACCAGTTCGGACGCCGGCCGGTGAAGACCCGGATGCCGTTCCAGGCGAGGCCGAAGGCGATGAGCGCCACGGCATTCGCCCCATCGATCGAGATGCGCGGCGGCAGAGAGGCGCGGAAGGCGAGGCCGGCCAGCCCGACAGCGCCGAGAAGGAACGCCGCGCACCAGTAGGCGAGATGGCGATCGCCCGGCCGGTTGTGCAGACGCATGCCGAGCCCCACCCCGGACACGAGGCAGAAGCCGATCAGCACCAGAAACAAGGTGGCCGGGTCGAGCGTCATGCCGATCATACTACATGAACGGCACGACGATTCTGCCGCAGTTTTTGGCCTGCCTGCGTTCAGGCCAGTTCTGCGAAGCGGCGGATCGCCGCGATCACGCGATCGACCTCGTCATCGGTCAAGTCCGGATTCATCGGGATGCTGAGCACGGTCTCGGCGAGGCGCTCGGACACCGGAAGCGGCCGCTTGCCCATCTCGGCGAAGGCCGGGTGATGGTGCAGCGCCACGCGGTAGAACAGGGCCGTGCCGATGCCCTCCGCATCGAGCGCCGCCTTCAGCGCGTCGCGCCGGTCGGAGGTGATCGTGTAGAGCGCGCTGGCCGAGACCATGCCCTCCGGCCGCGCCTGCAGCCCAACGACGCCGGCAAGGCCGGCATCGTAGCGCCGGGCGATCGCCTCGCGCCGGGCGAGTTCTTCCTCGAAGATCTCGAACTTCGCCAACAGGATCGCGGCCTGGATCGTGTCGAGGCGGCCGGTGATGCCGTTGCGCACCGCGACATCGCCAGTGCCCTGACGGCCATGCGAGCGCAGCGTGCGCACCGCCTCGGCGATCCGGTCGTCGTCGGTGAGGATCGCACCGCCGTCGCCGTAGCAGCCGAGCGGCTTGGTCGGATAGAAGCTCGTCGCCGAGATCGGCGCCATGCCGCCGACGCGGCGGTTGCCCGAACGGCCGCCGAAGCTCTGCGCCGCGTCGGAGAAGACTGTAAGCCCATGCTTCGCGGCGATGCGGCCGATGGTGTCGTAATCCGCCGGCAGGCCGTAGAGATCGACCGGGATCACGGCGCGCGGCTTCAGCTCGCCGGCGGCCTCAACCTCGGCGATGGCGCGTTCGAGATCGGCGGGATCGAGATTGAAGGTCGCCGGGTCGACATCGACGAAGACAGGCGTCGCGTTCACCGAGCAGACGGCGCCGGCCGTGGCGGCGAAGGTGAAGGCCGGCACGAACACGGCGTCGCCGGGCCCGATGCCGAGCGCCATCAGACCGATCATCAGCGCGTCGCGGCCGGAGGAAACGCCAATGGCATGCGGCACGCCGGCGAAGGCGGCGAGCTTCTGTTCGAGCTGTTCGACCTCGGGCCCCAGGATGAACTGGCCGTGGACGAGCACCGCGTCGATCCGCGCCCGCACGTCGTCATGCATGCGGCGCTGCTGGCGCTGCAGATCGAAGAAGGCGACGCGGCCGGGCGCGACGGCCACGGCGGGACGGGACTGGGAGACCATCAGGTCGAACCTCCATTGTTCGGTGCCGCCGCCGGCTGGCCGGCGATGGCGCCCATGATCCGCTCGGCGACGACGAGGGCGGCAAGACCCGCCGCTCCATCCACGACGGCCGGACGGCCATTCGCGACGGCGCCTAGAAAGGATGCGATCTCGAGAGCGAGATTGTCGCTTGCCGGTACGGCGATCTCGCGGCGCTCATCACCCTCGGCAACGGTGACAGTGCGGGCGGCGAGATCGGCGGTGACGACACGCGGGCCATCGACGGCGCGGATCGTCCGCTCCTGGCGGTCGGCGATCCGGCTCGCATGGAGATGCGCGCTGGCGCCGTTGGCGAAGCGCAGCAGCGCATGCGCGAAGTCATTGGTCGGCGCGCGCACGGCGGCGCCCATGGCGGCGATGTCGACGACCTCGGACTCGGCCAGCGTCAGCGCGAGGTCGATGTCATGGATCATCAGGTCGAGTACGACGTCGACGTCGATCGCCCTGCCCTTCCAGGGACCGATGCGGGTCAGTTCCAGCGTGCGCGGCCGGCCCGCCTCCTCGGCGAGCGCCGCGAAGACTGGCGAGAAGCGCTCGATATGGCCGACCTGAAGGACGACGCCCTTCGCCTTCGCGCGGGCGATGAGATCGCGCGCCGCCTCCGGCGTATCGGCGATCGGCTTCTCGATCAGGACATGGATGCCGGCGTCGATGAGATCGCCGGCGACGCGGTGATGTAGCGAGGTCGGCACCGCGACGGAGACGGCATCGACGCGGCCGATGAGATCGCGATGATCGGTGAAAGCCTCGACACCATGCGCGGCGGCGACCGCGGCGGCGCGCTCGGCATCGAAATCAGCGACGGCGACGAAGCGGCCCGACTTGCTGGCGGCGTGCTGGCGCGCATGGAAAGAACCGAAATAGCCAAGGCCGACGACCCCAGTCCTGATCTCGCGCCTGTCCAATCCGCGCCGTTCCCTCATCTCGTGTTTCGCCAGCCCCCGGCTGACCGGAAGCGCGACGGTTCCTCGTCTAGCGATTTTCGCCCGAAAGTCGATGCGCGGCTTCGTCCGCGGATTCACATTTTTCCCGGCCGGGAAACAATGCGCGACGCGCCGTCCCTATCTGGATGCGGTTGAGCCGGGCGACGGGCTCCGGCACAATCTTCGCGATGATCGACCATTCCGGCGAAATCCTCATCCTCACCGGGCCGCCCGGATCGGGAAAGACGACGGCGGCGGCGACGCTCGCCGCCCTGCCCGGCTCGGCCAAGGTCCATCTCCACTCCGACGATTTCTGGGGTTTCATCCGCCATGGCGCGATCGCGCCCTATCTCGCCGAGGCGGATAGCCAGAACCGCGTCGTGATGAATGTCCTGGCCGGAGCCGTCGCCGGCTTCGCGCGCGGCGGCTTCTTCGTCGTGCTCGACGGCATCATCGGGCCCTGGTTCCTGCCCGCCTTTGCCGGCATCGATGTCCCGCTGCACTATGTCGTGCTGCGGCCTGACCTCGATGAAGCCATTGCCCGCTGCCAGTCACGCGGCGGCGACACCCTCACCGATCCGGCGACCATCACCGACCTTCACGGCCAGTTCGCCGCCCTAGGCCCCTATGAGCGCCACGCCCTCGCGATCGGCGGCCTAGACCGCCAGCAGGCGCTGGAGCGGATCGTCGAGGCGCTGGCGAGCGGCGCGTTCCTGCTTTCTCCGGAGCATCCCGAAGGCTGACGCCTTCGATCAGCCTAGCCCGAACCAGAGCGCCGCAAAGCCGAGGAAGGAGAAGAATCCGACGAGATCCGTCACGGTGGTGACGAAGGCGCCCGATGCGATGGCGGGATCGAATTTGAAGCGGTGGATCACCAGCGGGATCAGGATGCCGGCCAGCGCCGCCGCGATGAGATTGACCAGCATCGCCGCCGCGATGACCACGCCGAGATCGGCGATGCCGAATCGCCAGACGGCGACGCCGGCGACGATCAGCGCGAAGAACAGGCCATTGAGGCAGCCGACCACCAGTTCGCGCCCGACGACGCGAAGCGCATTGTGCGGGCCGATGGCGCGGGTGGCGAGCGCGCGCACCGCGACGGTCATGGTCTGCGTGCCGGCATTGCCACCCTGGCTGGCGACGATCGGCATCAGCACCGCGAGCGCCACCATCTTCTGCAATTCCGTCTCGAACAGGCCGATGACGAAGGAGGCGAGGATCGCGGTGCAGAGGTTGATGCAGAGCCAGGGCAGGCGGCTGCGCGCGATCGAGAGGACGCGGTCCGAGACCTCCTCGTCGCCGACGCCGCCGAGGCGCTTGATGTCGGCGTCCGCCTCCTCCTCGATCACGTCCACGGCGTCGTCGATGGTCATGATGCCGACGAGCCGTCGGCTCTCGTCGACCACCGGCGCCGAGATGAGGTTGTAGCGCTGGAAGAGCCGCGCCACCGAGGAGAGCTCGTCCGTCGCTTCGACGATCTGCGCCCCCTCGTCGACGATCTCGCCCATCTTGACCGGCCGCGCGCTGCGCAACAGGCGGTCGAGCGGCACGCGCCCGAGAAAGCGGAAGCCGGGATCGACGACGAAGACCTCGTTGAAACTCTCCGGCAGGTCGTCCGATTCGCGCATCAGGTCGATCGTCTGGCCGACCGTCCAGAATGGCGCCACGGCGATGAACTCGGTCTGCATGCGCCGGCCGGCGCTATCTTCCGGATAGTCGAGGCTGCGCTTCAGCGCGAGGCGCTCGATCGACGGCATCTGCGCGAGAATTTCCTCGCGCTCCTCTCTGTCGAGATCCTCGAGAATGTAGACGGCATCGTCCGAATCGAGCTCGCTGATGCCCTCGGCGACGGTCTCGGCCGGCAGGTCTTCGAGAATCTCGACGCGCGTCGCCTCATCGAGTTCGGTCAGCGCCGTGAAATCGAAGGCGTCGCCGAGCAGTTGGATCAGCGCCGGGCGCTGCTCCGCGTCGAGCTGCTCGAGGATGGCGCCGACATCGGACTCGTGCAGGTCCTCGGTGAGGAGACGCGCCCGTTCCCCGTCGGAGGCCTCGATCGCCGCGACGACGGCGTCCATGAAGGCCGCGGAAAGATTGTCGTTTTCGTCGCGAAGCGGCGGCAGCGCCTCCGGCGCATCCGGCGGATCAAGCACGAGGGTCGTCGGTTCGCCTGCCGGATCGGACATGCAAGCTCCGCGGTTACAGGGTCGACGGACACGGTGATGGGAAAGGCTCTCGGGGCCTTGGTCGAGACTTAGCGGCCCGCCATCGCCGCCGCAAAGGAAAACGCGGCAACCGCGCCAGCGCGGCAACCGGTCGCTGCCTAGATCCCAAACGCGTGCCAAAAACGGAAACGGCGGCCCAAGGGCCGCCGCTTTCGTGAGGATTTGTCGGGTTCTGGTGCGGTTGAGAAGACTCGAACTTCCACGCCTTGCGGCACAGCGACCTCAACGCTGCGCGTCTACCAATTCCGCCACAACCGCGGAACCCGAGCCGGCGAACCGGCGCGGCGAGGATTTAGCAAATGCCCCGGCCGGATACAAGCGGCCATTCGCGCTCCTCGTCATCCCGCGCCGAGCCTGTGGATCAATCGCGAAAATCCTGTCGCTCTCGACTATATAGGCGGCATGGACGCCACCACCCTCCGCTCGCCCTCGCCCCGGGACACGCTCGACATCGCGCTCATGCCGCGCGCCGGCAGCCCGCCGGTCGAATGGGTCATCGCGGACGAGCCGGTTGCCTATCCGGACGCCGTCGCCGAGATGGAGCGGCGCGTCGCGCTGATCGCTGCCGGCGAGGCCAATGAGCGCGTCTGGCTCGTCGAGCATCCGCCGCTCTATACGGCCGGCACAAGCGCGAAGGCGGAGGACCTCGTGGCGCCGGCCCGCTTCCCGGTCTTCGAGACCGGCCGCGGCGGGCAATACACCTATCACGGGCCCGGACAGCGCGTGGCCTATGTCATGCTTGACCTGTCGCGGCGGCGGCAGGATCTCCGCCTGTTCGTGGCGGCGCTGGAAGGCTGGATCATCGCGACGCTGGCCGGCTTCAACATCCGCGGCGAGCGGAGGGACGACCGTGTCGGCGTCTGGGTGCGGCAGCCGGAACGCGGCATCGGCGCCGAATCGAAGATCGCCGCGATCGGCATCCGCGTCCGCCGCTGGGTGACGTTTCACGGCATCTCGCTCAATGTCGATCCGGATCTCGGCCATTTCGACGGCATTGTGCCTTGCGGCGTGCGCGAGCACGGCGTCACCAGCCTCGCCGATCTCGGCCATCTCGTCTCGATGACCGAAGCTGATTCGGTGCTGCGCGCCGAGTTCGAGCGGCTGTTCGGGCCGACGGTCAGCGGCTTCTAGAGGCTCGGCACCACGAGGAACGGGCCGTCCTGCGGCTCCGCCTCGCCGAGCACCGTGACCGCCTCGACGACCGCATGGCGCGGCCCGCGGCGGCACGCCTCGATCATCGCCTCGACCACTTCGGCCTCGCCGGAGAACACCGCCTCGACGCTGCCGTCGCGGCGGTTGCGCACCCAGCCCGAGAGCCCCCGCGCCACCGCCTCGCCTTCGACGAAGGCGCGGTAGCCGACGCCCTGAACGCGGCCGGTGATGCTGACATGGAGGCTGGCGCGACTCATCATGCGACCCCGAGTTCGGCAAGAACCGCCTCGGCGAGCGCCGGCACCGTCTCGACGATGCGATCCGGCGGGGTCGCGGCGAATTCCTCGGCGGTGCCATAGCCCCAGCCGACCGCGATGGCGCGAAGGTGGTTGCGGCGGGCGCCCGAAATGTCGTGGCGCCGGTCGCCGATCATCACGCAGCGGGCGGCGTCGATCGCTTCCGTCGCCAGGACATGGGCGATGAGGTCGCCCTTGTCGACGCGCGTCCCGTCGAATTCGGAGCCGTGGACGGTGACAAAGAACGAGCCGAGACCGAAATGCTCGATGATCCGCTCGCAGAAGACGCGCGGCTTCGAGCTCGCGACGAAGAGCTGCACGCCGCTCGTCTTGAGATGGGCCAGCGCCTCCGGAATGCCGTCGAAGACCTTGTTCTCGTAGAGGCCGACCGGCGCATAGCGCTCGCGGTAATGCGCCAGCGCCTCCTTGGCGAGCAGCGCGTCGCCGCCGAGCATGGCCGCGAAGCTCGCTTCGAGCGGTGGGCCGATCGCCGCGCGCAGCGTCGCTTCGTCGACCGGCGGGCGCCCGAGGCGTTCGATCGCGTAGAGAATCGATCCGCTGATGCCGGGATAGGGATCGGTCAATGTGCCGTCGAGATCGAAGAGCGCGGTCGGTCCGATGGTCGCCATGACACCTTTTCCCAAGCGTTGCCGCGGCATTCCCGCGCCATTGCCGGCGGGGTCTTGCACGCGCGGCAACCTCCCGTCTAGTTATTCGTTGTCGTCATCAAGCCGTTACCTGGTTCAGTCACCACCTTTGAGCCGGGGGGCGAGGCCCGCGCGGCGGCAGGTACGGGGATTCGTCACGAAATGATGTGTGCCTTGCAGATTGCCCGCCTTAGCTTCCGCGAGACCGCATGATGGACGCCGAGATCGAGCTCTTGCTTGTAGTCCTCGGCGCCGCCTTCTGCATCGTCACGGCCGGCGTCCATTTCGTTTCCATCCTGATCGTCACGGTCCGCGGCCGCTTTGCCGTCGGGCGCATTCCCGCCAAGCTGCCGGCGCATCCGCCGGTCTCGATCCTTCGTCCTCTTTGCGGGCTGGAGAACGCGATCGAGGAGACGATCCGCTCCGCCTACACGATCGACTATCCCGAGTTCGAGATCGTCTATTGCGTCGCGAGCGAGAAGGACCCGGTCATCCCGCTGGCGCGGCGGATCATGGCCGAGCATCCCGCGGTGCCCTCGCGCCTCCTCGTCGGCGACGACCGCATCAGCATCAATCCGAAGCTGAACAATCTGGTGAAGGGCTGGAAGGCAGCGCGCTATGACTGGATCGTCATGGCGGACAGCAATGTCCTGATGCCGCCGGATTATCTGCTTCGCCTGCTCGACCGCTGGGTGCCCGGAACCGGCCTCGTCTGCTCGCCCCCGCTCGGCGACGCACCGGACGGCGCCTATGGCGAGATCGAATGCGCCTTCCTCAACACCTTCCAGGCGCGCTGGCAGCTGTTCTCGGACGCGATCGGCAACGGTTTTGCGCAGGGCAAGTCGATGCTCTGGCGCCGCGAGAATCTCGACCGCCACGGCTCGATCGAGGCGCTCGCCGCCGATCCGGCCGAGGACGCGGCCTCGACGAAGATCATCCGCCGCGCCGGTCTCGACGTGCATCTCGTCCATCTGCCCTTCCCTCAGCCGATCGGCCGGCGGACGCTGAAGGCGGTCTGGAGCCGGCAGTTGCGCTGGGCGCGGCTGCGCCGCGTCACCTTCCCCGTCTTCTTCTGCGCGGAACTCGTTGTCGGCGGCGTGTTTCCGATCATCGTCGCGGCTGCGCTGGCGGCCGCCGAGGTCATTCCGTTCTGGCTGGTCGCCGCCTATGCCGTCGCCTGGTACGGTGCCGAAGTGCTGATGGCGATCGGACTCGGCTGGCGCGCCGGCATCCGCCCGACGCTGGCGCTGATCGTGCGCGATCTCTCTCTGCCCGTGCTCTGGGTCGCCGCTGTTTCCGGCAGCGGCTTCGAATGGCGTGGCAATCAGATGAACGTCAAGGAAGACAGCCTCGCCGCCGCCGACTGAAAGGCGGCCGGGCTTCCCTTCGCCGCTCAGGCGAAGGTCATGATCTCCGCGTCGACCGGCAGGCTGTCGCCGACCTTCGCCTTGATCGCGTCCACGACGACATCGCGCTCGGCGCGCAGGATGTTCTCCATCTTCATCGCCTCGACGATGGCCAGCGTCTCGCCCGCCTTCACCGGCTGACCCGGTTCGACCGCGATCGAGACGACGAGGCCCGGCATCGGGCAGAGCAGCGCCTTGGCGCTGTCCGAGACCCGCTTTTCCGGCATCAGAGCGTCCAGCGCCGCGACGCGCGGGCTCATCACCCGGGCGAGAAGATCCGCCCCGCCATGAACGAGGCGCCAGTCGGCGCCCGTGCCCTGCACCTGGACCACCGCCGGCACCCCGTCGATCGTGCCGCTCCAGACGCGCTGGCCGGGCGTCCAGAGGCCCTTGACCGAGATCAGCCGCCCCGCTTCCGTCTCGATTTCCGTGACGCCGGCTTCGCGGCTGAGAATGCGCAGCGCGACGAGCCGTCCCGCAATCTTGACCGCGAAAGCCTGCGGGGCGGGCGCCGCGCCGGGCCGCAGCCGTCCCGGTAGCCCTGCGAGGCGGGCCATGGCAGCACGCTCGAAAGTCAGCGCCAGCGCGGCCAGCCCCTCGAGAGCGGCCTCGTCCGGCGTCACGCCCGCGAAGCCTCCCGGAAACTCATCGGCGATGAAGGCGGTGGAGAGGTTGCCGGCGCGCCAGCGCGGATGCGCCATCAGCGCGGCGAGGAACGGCACATTGTGGCGGATGCCGTCGAGTTCAAACCCGTCCAGCGCGTCGGCCATGGCGTCGATCGCCGCCTCGCGGGTTGGCGCATGGGTCACCAGCTTGGCGATCATCGGGTCGTAGTGGATTGCGATCTCCGACCCTTCGACGACGCCGGTATCGTTGCGCACGGTGACGTCGCGATGCGTGCCCTCGGCCGGCGGGCGATAGCGTGTCAGCCGCCCGATAGAGGGCATGAAGTCGCGGTAGGGATCCTCGGCATAGATGCGGCTCTCGATCGCCCAGCCCTTCAGCTTCACATCGTCCTGGCCGAAGCGCAGCGGCTCGCCGGCGGCGACGCGGATCATCTCCTCGACGAGATCGAGGCCGGTGACGAGTTCGGTCACCGGATGCTCGACCTGCAGGCGCGTGTTCATCTCGAGGAAGAAGAAGCTCTTGTCCTGCCCGGCGACGAACTCGACCGTGCCGACCGAATCATAGCCGACGGCTCTGGCGAGCGCCGCCGCCTGCTCGCCCATCGCGCGGCGTGTCTCGGCATCGAGCAGCGGCGACGGCGCCTCCTCGATGACCTTCTGGTTGCGGCGCTGGATGGAGCATTCGCGTTCGCCGAGCCAGACGACATGGCCGTGCTTGTCGGCGATGAGCTGGATCTCGATATGGCGCGGATCGGTGATAAATTTCTCGATGAAGACGCGATCGTCGCCGAAGGACGAGCGCGCCTCGGAGGTGGCGAGGCGGAAGCCCTCGCGCACGGCCGTCTCGTCACGGGCGATGCGCATGCCCTTGCCGCCGCCGCCGGCCGAAGCCTTGATCATGACCGGGAAGCCGATCTCGCGCGCGATCCGCACGGCCTCCTCATCGTCCGCGATGACGCCGAGATGGCCGGGAACCGTCGAGACATGCGCCGCCGCGGCGACGCGCTTCGATTCGATCTTGTCGCCCATCGCCGCCATGGCGCGTGGATTGGGTCCGATGAAGGCGATGCCGGCCGCCTCCAGCGCCTCGGGGAAGGCGGGGCGCTCGGAGAGGAAACCGTAGCCCGGATGTACCGCCTCGGCGCCTGTCTGCCGCGCGGCCTCGACGATCCTGTCGATGACGAGATAGGACTGCGCGGCCGGCGCCGGCCCGATCGCGACCGCCTCGTCGGCCATCTCGACATGCAGCGCATCGCGATCCGCCTCGGAATAGACCGCGACCGTCGCGATGCCCATGCGCCGCGCTGTCTTGATCACCCGGCAGGCGATCTCGCCACGATTCGCGATCAGGATCTTGCCGAACATGCTCTCTCCCCCTGCCGCGGCCCTTTGCCGGCACGGCTTCCTTTTCTAGGGCGGCGCCGAAGCAGCCGCAATCGCCGGCCGGCCGGCCGTACCCAGCAAGGCTTAACCGAATGGAGAGATCGTGATTCGCGCCGGCCGCCCTATTTGATAGAAAGCGGTTGATCGGCGCCGGCGATGGGGCAGCGCAGCGCCGGCCGTGGTGGAGCAAACCCCGTCATGCGTGCCGTCCGCGCACTTCTCGTTCCCGCCGTCGCCATGGCGCTCTGCACGATACCTATGGCGGAACTCGGCTATGTCGGCGCCATGCCCGCCGCGCCGCAATCGCTCCTCCCCCACCCAGACCATGCCGGATTCGCCAATGTGAACGGCGTCCGGATCTGGTACGGCATCTACAATCCCAAGGGCCGCGACACGGTCATCCTGCTGCATGGCGGGCTCGGCAGCTCGGTCGACTGGCGCTACCAGATCCCGGCGCTGAAGACCGATCACCGCGTCGTCGTCGTGGACAGCCGCGGCCAGGGCCGGAGCACGAGATCCGGCCAGGCGATCTCCTACGACCTCATGATGGGCGACGTCATCGCGCTGATGGATCATCTGAAGATCAAGAAGGCGGCCTTCGCCGGCTGGAGCGATGGCGGCATCATCGGCCTCGACATCGCCATCCATCATCCCGATCGCATCACGCGCCTCTTCACCTATGGCGCCAATTTCAGTCCGGACGGCCTCATCCCCTCCTCCGGCCCCACTTTCCTTTCCCAGCTCAAGGTCGATGTCGCGAGCCTCGTCGACGATCACGCGGCAACGGTCCGCGACGTGACCGAGATGTGGAACGAGGAGCCGGACTTCACGCCCGAGCAGCTTGCCGGCATCCACGTCCCGACGATGATCGCCGATGGCGCCAATGAGGAAGCCATCAAGCCCGAGCATACCCGCGAGCTGGCCGCGCTCATCCCGGGCGCCGAGCTGGCGATCCTGCCCGATGTCGGACATTCCGGCCTTCTCGAAGACCCGGCCGCGTTCAACCGGTTGTTGACCGGCTTTCTCGATGGTTCCTGAGCAAAGCACCGTCGGCTAAGACATCACCCGCGGGCGGTCGATTCCGCCCTGCCCCAAGCTTCGGAGATAGCGCGTGAAGATCCTCCTCGTCGGCGCCTCGGGCGTCCTCGGCACGGCGGTCGCCGCCGAACTCGGCGCCCGCCACGACATCATCCGCGCCGGGCGCAGCGGCGCCGACATCGCCCTCGACATCACGGATGCCGGCTCGATCCGCGCCGCCTTCGAGAAGCTCGGCACCGTCGATGCGGTGGTCTCGGCGGCCGGCAAGGTGAAGTTCGCCCCGCTCGCGGCGATGAGCGCCGCGGATTACGGCATCGGCATCGCCGACAAGCTGATGGGCCAGGTCAATCTGGTGCTGATCGGCCGGGCGCATCTCTCCGAGCGCGGCTCGTTCACGCTGACGAGCGGCGTGCTCTCGCATGATCCGATCGTCGCGGGCAGTTCGGCCTCAATGGTCAATGGCGCCATCGACAGCTTCGTGCGCGCCGCCGCGATCGAACTCGCGCCAAAGCGGATCAACGCCGTCAGCCCCGGCGTGCTCACCGAATCCATGGAAGGCTACGGACCCTTCTTCCGCGGCCACGAGCCGGTCCCGGCCGCGCGGGCCGCCCTCGCCTTCTCGAAGAGCGTCGAGGGCGCGCTGACCGGCCAGGTGTTCTCGGTTCTCTGACGGGATGGATCGCACGCCCTCCCCGCTCCTGCTCGATCGACGCAGCACCGGCCGGACGCTCGTGATGGGCGTCCTCAATGTCACCCCCGACAGCTTCTCCGATGGCGGCGATCATTTCGCGCTCGCCGAGGCGGTCGCGGCGGCATGGCGCATGACGGTCGAGGGCGCCGACATCATCGATATCGGCGGTGAATCGACCCGTCCCGGCGCGGTGGCCATCGACGCCGAAACCGAGCTGCAGCGCATCATGCCGGTGATCGCGGCGCTCGCGGCGGGCGGCGGGCCGCCGCTCTCGATCGACACCTACAAGGCGAGCGTCGCAGATGCCGCGCTCAAGGCCGGCGTGCGGATCGTCAACGACGTGACGGGCCTCCGGCGCGATCCCGCCATCGCCGCGGCGGCCGCCGCCCATGACGCCGTCCTCGTCATCGGCCATTGGGAATGGGAACTCACCTACGGCCCGGACGCGATCATGGACGGCATGCTCCGCTTCTTCGACCGCGCCATCGCGACTGCCGGGGCCGCCGGCGTCGCCGACAAGCGGATCGTGATCGATCCGGGCATCGGCTTCGGAAAGGACGCCGCCGAGAATCTCGCCATCCTCGCCGGCCTGCCGCGGCTCGTCGCGCTCGGCTACCCGGTCCTGGTCGGCGCCTCGCGCAAGCGCTTCATCGGCACACTGACCGGCCGCGAGCCGCGCGAACGGCTGCTCGGCACGCTCGGGGCCCATCTCGTCGCGGCCGCCCATGGCGCATCGATCGTCCGCGCCCATGACGTGGCGCCGCATCGCGAGGCGCTCGCCGTCACTGATGCGATCCTTTCCGCGCCGGCGGCATTGACCGTCGAGGCGCCCGAGCGAGACACCTCCATCCGATGACCGACCGCATCCTGATCACCGACCTGCGCTTCTTCGCCTTTCACGGCCTGCTGCCTGAGGAGGAGGCGCTCGGTCAGCGCTTCCGCATCGATCTTGCCTGCGAGGTCGACCTTCGCGAGGCCGGAAGGACGGACGAGATGTCGAAGTCGGTCCATTACGGCCAGCTTATCGCGGCGGTGGAACGTGTCGTCACCGGCCGCCGCTTCCGCCTCATCGAGGCACTCGCCGAAGCCATCGCGGCGGAGATTTTCTCCAGTTTTGCCCGCGTCGAGGCGGTTGCCGTGACGGTGACCAAGCCCGAGGCGCCCGTCCAGATCGCGACCGGCACCGTCGCCATTTCCATCGAACGGAGGCGCGCCCTTGGTTGAGGCCACACTCGGGCTCGGCAGTAATCTTGGCGACCGCGCGGCGATGCTGCGCTCGGCTGTCGCGGCGCTGTCAGCCGCCGACGCCGTCGCCGTCACCGCGATCTCGCCGGTCTACGAGACGCCGCCCTGGGGACCCGTGCCGCAGGGCCCCTATCTGAATGCCTGCGTGGCGGTCGAGACCAGCCTCCCGGCGCGCGCGTTGCTTGATCTCTGCCTCGCCATCGAGCGTCGCCACGGCCGCGAGCGCGCGGTCAGATGGGGACCGCGCACGCTCGACATCGATATCCTCGATTATGGTGGGCAGCATCTCGACGAGCCGGGCCTCGCTCTCCCGCATCCACGACTCGTCGAGCGCGCCTTCGTGCTCGTCCCGCTCGCCGATATAGCGCCAGGCCTCGTGGTCGAGGGGCGGACCGTCGCCGCCTGGCGGGCGGCGATCGATGCGAGCGGCGTTGCCGCGCGGCCCGATATCAGCCTCACCGGCCCGGCCTGACGCCACAGCCTCCTGAACAGGAAAAATCGTTCCCCTTCCGCCCGCGCCGTGAACGGCCGCGGCTTGACCGCGGCGGTGGCCGGATGTGCTCTTGATGGGCCGCTTTCGCGCTCAATTCTGGAGGGGGATATCCATGCTGAGGCCATTCGGTTTTGCCGCCGCGCCGCTGCTGCGCGCATTCGCTGCCATCGCTTTTCTCGCCGCCGCCACCGCCGCGCCGATGGCGGAAGAGCTCTGGAAGACGCTGCCCGACCCGCAGCCGCTTCCCAAGCCCGACACGACCGGCACCGTCGAGACCGACGGCGCGAAGATCTGGTACGCGACCTTCGGCGAGGGCAAGGGCTCGCCGGTACTCCTCCTCCATGGCGGCCTCGGCAATTCCGACTATTGGGGCAACCAGCTGCCGGCACTCACCGACAAGCACGAGGTGATCGTCATCGACACGCGCGGCCATGGCCGCTCGACGAAAGGCGACAAGCCGTTCTCCTACGATCTCTTTGCGGCCGATGCGCTCGCCGTCCTCGATCATCTGAAGATCGACAAGGTGGCGCTGGTCGGCTGGTCGGACGGCGGCATCACCGGGCTCGACATCGCGATCAATCATCCGGAGCGGCTGTCGAAGCTCTGGGCCTTCGGGTCCAACTACAACGCGTCCGGCGTGAAGCCCGATGTCGACAAGGATCCGGTGTTCTCGAAATATATCGAGAAGGCCGGACAGGACTACGCCAAGCTCTCGCCGACGCCGAACGACTACGAGGCCTTCGTCAACGCCCTGGTCGCCCTCTGGTACAGCCAGCCGGACTACAAGCCCGAGCAACTGGCAAAGATCACGACGCCGACGGTGATCGCCGACGGCGCCTATGACGAGGGCATCAAGCAGGAGCACACGGCGGAACTCGCCAAGCTCATTCCGGGCGCAACGCTGCTGATCCTCCCTGATGTCAGCCACTTCGCGCACTGGCAGAACCCGTCGCTCTACAACGAGAAGCTTGTAGCGTTCGTCGACGGGTAGCTTTGCAAGGGGCACTTGCGCCTGCGTCTCCACTCCCTATGCTATCATCGCGATAGCATAGGAGATGACCATGGCGCAGATGCTGGTCCGCAATATCGATGACGCCGTCGCCGAGCGCTTCAAGCAGCGCGCCAAGGCAGACGGCAAGTCGGCCGAACAGGTTCTTCGGGAACTGATCGACCGCTACGCAGCACGGCCTGTCGAGGAACGCCTTGCCGCGCTCGATGCCATCCGCGCGACGACCATCGGCAAGCCAGTGGTCGACCCGGTCGCGATCATCCGGCAGGACCGCGACACTGGTCATGGCCGTTATTGACGCCAGCGCGGCCGCGGGACTGATCGTTGATCTGCCTTGGTCTGCCGAGGCACGCGCGGCGATCCTCGCGGAGGAAAAGAGGATCGCGCCGAGCCTCTTCGCAGTCGAGATCGGCAGCACTGTCTGGCAGAATATCCGAGCCGGCGTGCTTTCCGTCGATTTCGGCATGATGGCGCTCGACGAAGTCGTGCCGATCGTGACCCTCATTCCCGATACTGACGTCCTGCATTCAGCCTTGAGTATGGCCCTCCGGGAGCGCCACCCGATCTATGACTGCCTCTATCTCGCGCTCGCCGCCCAACAGCGCGAGGTCCTGTTCACGGCAGACATGAAGATGGCAGCGATTGCGCGCCGCCTTGGTCAACGCTTCAAACTCTTCCTGTGAAGTCCTGCCTCACAACGGAATATTGTCGTGCTTCTTCCAGGGATTTTCGAGCGCCTTGCCGCGCAGCAGGCGTAGCGCGCTCGCGATGCGGCGGCGGGTCGAGTGGGGCATGATCACCTCGTCGATATAGCCGCGCTCGGCCGCAACGAAGGGTGAGAGGAAGCGGTCCTCATATTCCTTCGTGCGCGCCGCCAGCGCCTCCGCGTCGCCATTGGCCGAGGCGCGGAAGATGATCTCGACCGCGCCCTTGGCGCCCATGACCGCGATCTGCGCCGAGGGCCAGGCATAGTTGATGTCGCCCCTCAGATGCTTCGATGCCATCACGTCATAGGCGCCGCCATAGGCCTTGCGCGTGATCACCGTGATCTTCGGGACCGTGGCCTCGCCATAGGCGAAGAGCAGCTTCGCGCCATGCTTGATGAGACCGCCATATTCCTGCGCCGTGCCGGGCAGGAAGCCGGGCACGTCGACGAAGGTAACGATCGGGATCGAAAAGGCGTCGCAGAACCTCACGAAGCGCGCTGCCTTGCGCGAGGCGTCGCTGTCGAGAACGCCCGCGAGCACCATCGGCTGGTTGGCGACGAAACCGACGGTTCGGCCCTCGACCCGCCCGAAGCCGGTGACGATGTTGCGGGCGAAGGCCTCCTGGATCTCGAAGAAATCGGCCTCGTCCACGACCTTCAGGATCAATTCCTTGATGTCGTAGGGCTTGTTCGGATTATCGGGAACGAGCGTGTCGAGCGACATCTCGATCCGGTCGGCCGGGTCCGCGCTCTCGATTTCCGGGAGCGCCGCGCGGTTGTTCATCGGCAGGAGGTCGACGAGCCGGCGCATCGCAAGGAGCGCCTCGACATCGTTGTCATAGGCGCCGTCCGCGATCGACGAGCGGGTCGTGTGCACGCTGGCGCCGCCCAGTTCCTCGGCCGTCACGGTCTCGTTGGTGACCGTCTTCACGACATCCGGGCCGGTGACGAACATGTAGCTCGAATGGCGGACCATGAAGATGAAGTCGGTCATGGCCGGCGAATAGACGTCGCCGCCGGCGCAGGGGCCGAGAATGACCGAGATCTGCGGAATGACGCCCGAGGCGAGCACATTGCGCTGGAAGACCTCGCCATAGCCGCCGAGCGCCGCGACGCCCTCCTGGATGCGGGCGCCGCCGGCGTCGAAGAGGCCGATGATCGGCGCGCCGTTCTTCAGCGCCATGTCCTGGATCTTGGTTATCTTCTCGGCATGCGCCTCGGAGAGCGAGCCGCCGAACACTGTGAAATCCTTGGCGAAGACGAAGATCGGCCGACCGTTGACCGTGCCCCAGCCGGTGACGACGCCGTCGCCGGCGATACGCGTCTTCTCCATGCCGAAATCGGTGGCACGGTGCTGCACGAACATGTCGAACTCCTCGAAGGAGCCCTCGTCGAGCAGAACTTCGAGCCGCTCGCGCGCGGTCAGCTTCGATTTCGCATGCTGAGCGGCGATGCGCTTCTCGCCGCCGCCGAGACGCGCCGCGGCCCGCCGGACCTCGAGCTCCTCAAGGATATGCTTCATCGCCTCGCCCTCCCCCGCATGCCGGTCGCAGCCGAGTTATAGCGCCTCGCGCCGATGTTGAAACGGGGCCCGCACGGCGACTGGGGACAGCGGCGCATGGACGGCGACCGGCCGATCGTTCGGACTTTCATGCCGTCTGCAACACAACGGAAACCGATGCACGCTAGGCTTGTGCGCGGCGATGATTCCGTCGCCTGAAATTCAGGGAAGAGACCCATGACATCGCTTCGCCGGATCGCCCTCGTCGCCCTCCCGGCCGCCATGCTCACCGTCAGCGCAGGCCTCGCCGCTGCCGAGCCGATCTCGGGCACATGGACCGGATCGTTCAAGCAGTCGAACGAACCGGGCTCCTACGCCATCGCCATCGATTTCTCGCGCGAGCCGGCGACCATCGACTATTCCGACCAGTCCTGCGGCGGAACGCTGGAGAAGGTCGGCGAGAAGGGCACGACCAGCTTCTACGCCGAGACTATCACCCGCGGCGGCGTCGATCCGGCGACCGGCCATGGCTGCCTCAATGGCAATGTCGTGCTCATCCGCACCGGCGAGACGCTCGTCTGGGGCTGGATCGGCGAGCACAAGGGCCAGGCGCTCTCCGCGACGGCGACGCTTTCCCGCAAGCCCTGATGCCCGCGGTCGCGCCGCATCAGCGGGCGGCGAGCACCAGCGCCGCCGCCTGCATCTCGCGCCAGCGCGCGGCGCGGCGCGCCGTGGCTTCGTCGTCTTCGCCCCAGAGGCTGATCTCGTAATCCTCGTCGACATGGGCCGCGGCCCAGGCCTCGGACGCGGTCAGGCGGCCATGCAGCACGGCCAGCGCAAGAATCGCCGAGCCGGTCAGCGTGGTGATGGTCGAGAGCGCGGCGAGCGCCAGCACGTCGGGGTCGCCGAGCGCCAAGTCGGCCGCCTCGATGGTCTCGGGAAACTGGGCGACATGCATCACGCCCTCGGCGAGGATGAAGCGGGCGGCGAAGCGCTCGTCCATCCAGTCGATCAGCGGCGTCCAGTGCTCCTCCTGCAGCGCCACAAGCCGTTCGGGGCCGTCGGCGCGATAGCAGAGGAGATCGGTGCCTGCGAAATTGAGGATCTCGGCGCGCACCGCGGCCGGATCCCGGGCGACGCCGTCGATCGCCGAGTTGGCGAGGCGGGTGAGCGGCATGCTGGCCGGGTCGATCACACCCTCCTGCACGCGCCATTCCGCCACGATCGCTTCGGCGACGGCCTCGTCGGCGACGGCAAGGACGGCCCGGGCGGGGGTCTTCACCGGGCGGCCGTCGAGGCGGATGGCGAAGAGCCCGTCCTCGCCGCGCTCGGCCGAAACCTCGGCATAGAACCGCTTCGGCAACGGGCGCGGCGCCTGCGCCGAGCGCATCGGATCGCGCGGCTCGTGGCCATCGGGGCCGATATCGAAGAGATCACTCATTTTCGTCCGGCTCCGCCTCCCCGCCGAGATCGGTCTCGAAGCCGAGGAGATTCCAGCTCTGCAGCATATGCGGCGGCAATGGCGCCGTGACGTCGATCGTTCCGCCGGAGGGATGGGGAATGACGATACGCCGCGCATGGAGATGCAGCTTGTTCTGCATGCCGCCGGGGAAGGTCCAGTTGGTGTCGGCCTCGAAATATTTGGAATCGCCGATGATCGGATGGCCGATATGGGCGGCATGGGCGCGCAACTGGTGCGTGCGGCCGGTGACGGGGCGCATGGTCAGCCAGGCGAGATTCTGGCCGGCGACGTCGACCACCGAATAGAGCGAGACGGCGTGGCTGGCATCGTCGTCGCCATGGCGGGCGACCTTCATCTTCTCGCCGGCCGGCCCGCCGTCGCGCGCGAGCCAGGTCGAGACGCGGCCCTGCGTCGGGCGTGGAACGCCCTTGACCAGCGCCCAGTAGATCTTGCGCGTGGTGCGGGCGCGGAAGCTTGCAGCGAGCTTGGAGGCGGCGAGGCGCGTGCGGGCGACGACGAGGACACCGCTCGTCTCGCGGTCGAGGCGGTGGACGAGGCGCGGCTTCTGGCCCTTGGCGTCGCGCAGCGCCTCCAGCATCGCGTCGACATGCGTCGAGAGGCCGGAGCCGCCCTGGACCGCGAGGCCCCAGGGCTTGTTGAAGACGAAGACCTGATCGTCCTGGTAGAGGCACATCTCCATCAGTTGGTCGGCGACGCCGCCGCGCGCGCCGGCCGGACGCGCGACATGCGGGCTGCCGCCGGCCTCGTCGACGCCGAGCGGCGGGATGCGGATCGTCTGGCCGGGATTGACGCGATCGTTGGTCTTGGCGCGCGCGCCATCGACCCTCACCTGTCCCGAGCGGAGCAGCTTCTGGAGATGGCCGAACGAGAGGCCGGGATAATGTTGCTTGAACCAGCGGTCGAGGCGCATATCGGCCTCGTCCGGCTGGACGGTCTTGGTGACGACGGTCGCCATCGGCGGGAGTCCTTCTTTCGAAGGCGCCTCATATCATCCGATGAGCGCCCTGACGAGCGCGAGACCGGCGCCGAGCGCCGCGAGCGAGATCACGAAGGAGCCGAGGACATAGATCGCCGCCTGCCCCGCCGCGCCGCGCTCCCAGAGATAGACGGCGTCGAGCGAGAAGGTGGAGAAGGTCGTATAGCCGCCGAGGACGCCCGTCGTCAGGAACAGCCGCCATTCCGGCGGGCCGGAAGCGGCGCCCTTGATGACGAACCAGGCCGCGGCCATGCCCATCACGAAGGAGCCCGTGATATTGATGGCGAGCGTCGCCCAGGGGAAATCGAGTCCGAGCAGCTTGCCGCCGCCGACGGTGATCCCGTAGCGCAGGACGCCGCCGAGGCCGGCGCCGCAGAAGATGGCGAAGATCGCGAGCATGGGGATCCGTCCGGGGATGACGTGCAGCCGGCAATGATAAGGGGGCCGCGCGCAAAGCAAAGAGCGCCAGGGCGCGACCGATCGCCATCCGCTCGGCTTGCAACGCGCGCGCTATGACGGCGTTCACCGCCTGGCTGGGGTGTTCTTGCTCTCGCCACGAACTTCATTACAGAATGCCGCCGACTGCATATCCGGCAGGTTGCCGATGCCAAGAAACCGTTCCCTGGAGGACAAGATGAAAGTTTCGTTTGCTGGCCGTTCCGCCGCGTCCGGCCTGGCGGTGCTCTCGGCGCTGCTGTTGTCGAGCGCGGCTTTCGCCGCATCGGACGCCAAGAAGGTCGCCGACGACATCGTCGCGGTCGTGCAGGCGCGCGGCGACGGCCAGGCGAGCTACGGTTCGGCCACCGCCAGTGGCGATGTCGTGACCGTTAGCGACTTCAAGATCCTGTCGAAGAAGAACGGCGAGGTCACCATCCCCGCCATCGTCGTCACCAATCCGGCCGACCGCCAGCCGGGCGGCTTCACCGCGACGTCGATCGCCTTCGACGGCGGCAAGCTGCTCAAGGGCGACAACACGCTGAACTGGACGACCGGCCTCAGCAACGACGCCGTGGTCCCGACCCCGGCCGAGCTCGCTGGCGACGTCAAGCTGACGCCGTTCTCGCATTTCGAAATCGCCGGCATCTCGGCGACCAACAAGAAAGACCAGCCGGAGCCGGTCAAGGTCGACAAGGTCTCCATCGACCTCACGAATGTCGTCGACGGCCAGCCGGGCGACGTGAAGTTCTCCGTCGCCGGCGTCTCGGTGCCGCAGGCCGTGATTGCCACCGAGCCGCAGGCCAAGGCGACCCTCGACCAGCTCGGCTACCAGAGCCTGCTGCTCAACTTCAATGTCGGCGCCTCCTATGACAATGCCAAGCAGTCGCTTGCGATCAACGAGATCGAGGTCGACGGCAAGGACATGGGCAAGCTGACGATCACCGGCTCGTTCGGCGGCCTGCCGCGCGAGAAGCTGCAGAGCCAGAACGACATGAACGCGCTGGCTTCGACGGCAACGCTCGAGAACGCCACGATCCGCTTCGAGGACGCCGGCATCGCCAACAAGGTGCTGGAGATGCAGGCGAAGTCGATGGGCACCACCCGCGACAGCCTCGCCATGATGCTCCCGGCGGCGCTGCCGCTCGGCTTCAGCCAGCTCAACATCAACGACGCCGCGTTCCAGCAGAAGGTGGTCGATGCCGTGACCGCCTTCCTCAAGGATCCGAAGAGCTTCACCGTCATGCTGAAGCCGGCGCAGCCCGTGCTGATCCAGTCCATCGGCCAGTCGGCGATGTCCGATCCCTCCTCGATCCCGGGCCTGCTCGGCATCGACGTCCAGGCCAATAACTGACACCTGACGACGGACGCCCCGGCCCGCGCCGGGGCGTCCTGCCCCGCCCCGATCCGTCCTTCCGATCCAGGAGCGCCGCCATGGCCCGCCGGAGCACGCAGACCCGCATCCTCGTCCTCGGCCTTTCGGCGGCCTTCGTCGCCGCGGCCGCGCCGGCGTTTGCCGAGGAGCCCGTCGAGACCGCGATCCGCGGCTGGGTCACCGATATCGACGCCTCGCCCAACTGGGTCGCCGGCTACGAGTCGCTCACCTATGACGACGCCTCGCGCACCGCGACGCTGAAGAACCTCACCATCCGCAGCGAGACGCTGTCGACCAAGATCGAGATCTCGTTCGGCCAGGTCGCCGTCACCGGCTATGGCCAGACGCCGGATGGCGGCTTCACGGCCGTCTCGGTGACCACCAGCGACAGCCGCGCCGTGTTCGGCGCCTTCGCCGACGTCAAGCTCGGCCCGATCACCGCCGACACGCTGACGGTGCCGAGTTTCACGGGCTTCGTGTTCGATCCGGCGCGGCCGTTCACGGCGATGGTCAAGGCCTATGCGATCGCAGCGCAGACGACGATCGCCTCGCTCAAGATCGACAGCGTCGATTCGACGACCACCTTCGAGAACCAGACGACCAACGCTTCCTATGGCGGCTTCACGCTGACGGGGATGCAGAAGGGCATGATCGACCACGTCGTGGCGGGTCCCTTCACGCAGGAAACGCCGAGCCCCGATGGTCTCGTCAATATGCGGGCCGACAAGCTCGAAGCCTTCAAGATGGACCTGAATGCGATCATCGACGTGTTCGACCCCGATCGCTATCAGGGCGGCGTCGGCGACGGCCGCTGGCGCAATGCGCTGGCGCTCGAGAAATACACCAACCTCTCCTTCGAGATTCCCGGCGGCAAGACGCGCTTCGGCAGCATCGAACTGGAGAACCTGAAGGTCCGCCAGCCGCCGAAGAGCTTCACCGCCTTCTTCGACGACATGCTCGCCAATCCCCAAATGTCGGAGAAAGAACTTGGGCAGAAGGCGCTCGATGCGATCCCGAACGTCTTCTACGCCTTCGGATGGGACGCGTTCCGCTTCGTCGATCTCGACGTGACGGCGCCCGGCGTCGACCGCTTCCATCTCGGCGATTTCCACATCAACGACTATTCCAGCGACGGCATCGGCGAGATCGGCATCGCGGATCTCGATGTCGCCTCGGACAAGACCTCGGTCGGAGCCGAGCGGGCGGCGATGGGCGGCTTCAAGTTCCCCTCGCTGCAGGCGATCGTCGCCGCCGTGAAGGCCGAGGAAGCGGGCGTCGAATCCGATCCGCTGCCGCTGATCCCGACCATGGGCTTCGCGGAAGCGGTCAATGTCTCGGTCGTGCAGGAGGGCAAGACCGTCGGCGCCGTCGATCGCGGCCGTGTCGATCTCGGCAACTATATCGGCCCGGTGCCGACGCAGGTGGCGCTCGACATCCGCAACCTCGTCGTCGACCAGTCGCTGATCGACGATGCCCGCGCGCGTTCCATGTTCGCCGAGCTCGGCTACCAGCAGGTGCAGGCGAATTACGGCTTCAAGCTCAACTGGCGCGAGGCGGACCAGAGCCTGACGCTCAGCGATTTCAAGTTCGACATCAAGGACTTCGGGTCGATCGCCGCCGAGGCGGTGCTCACCGGCCTGACGCGTCAGGCGCTCGAGAACCCGAAGGGTCTCGAAGGCGCGCTGCCGAGCCTCCTGTTCCAGAGCGGCAAGGCGGTGGTGAAGGACGGCTCGATCGTCGATCGCGCCATCGCCATGGAAGCGAAGAAGAAGGGCCAGACGCCGGAGAAGTACCGCGAGGATCTCGCCGGCGCGATGCCGCTGACGCTGATGCTGGTGCTGAAAAATCCCGGCTTCCAGGAGAAGCTGGCGCCGGCGCTGCAGGCCTTCATCCGCACGCCCGGCACGATGACGTTGACCGCATCGCCGGCGACACCGGTGCCGCTCACCAAGATCATCGCGGCGGCCGAGGCGGACCCGCGCTCGCTGCCGACGCTGCTGTCGATCGATGTCAAGACGGACAGCCCCGCCGCTCCGGCCGCGCCCGCCGCGCCGCAGCAGTAAGCCTCCCGACAACGCAAAAGGGCGCCGCGACCATCCGGTCCGGCGCCCTTTTTCTTTTTCAGCCTGCCGTCAGGCGGCGGCGCGGGTGGCGGCCAGCGCGCGAGCCGCGGCGGCTGCCTTCTCGGCCGCTTCGGAAACGCCCTGCTCGGCGCGCTCCGGCCCGAGAGCCTGGCCCTCGACCTGGATGATCTCGACATCGGTCATGCCGAGGAAACCGAGCATGAAGCGCATCCAGGGCTGCTGGTAGTCATGCGGCTTCATCGGGCCATCGGAATAGATGCCGCCCTTGGCCTCGACCACCACGACCCGCTTGCCGGTCACGAGGCCCTCGGGCCCGTTCGGGCCATAGCGGAAAGTCTTGCCGGAGCGGGCGATGAAGTCGAACCAGGCCTTCAGCTGCGAGGTGACCGTGAAATTGATCATGGCCGAAGCGATGACGATCACGTCGGCGGCCTGGAGTTCGGCGACCAGCTCGTCGGAAAGGGCGAGCAGCTTCGCCTGCTCGGGCGTGTGCGTCTCGGCCGGCGCGAAGAGCGCGCCGAGGAACGCCTCGTCGACATGCGGAAGCGGATCGCGGGCGAGATCGCGGCGGGTGACGGTGGCGGTCGGGTCTTCGGCGCGGATGCCGACGACAAGCTGCTCGGCGACCTTGGTCGACTGCGAGGCAGCGCCGCGCGGGCTCGATGCAACGAAAAGGATATTGGTCATGGCTGTTCCCTTCACTATCTTGGTAGGCACACCCGACCAAGATCGGTACCGTTTGGTAACATGAGTAAATGTTACCGGCGGGTAACAGGATTTCAAGCCCGTGGACACGCCCGATCGTGAACAGCCTGTTCACCGCTCTTCTGCCGGAGAGCGGGTGCCGCCGCGCCAGCGCATTCTGGAGGCGGCGCGGGCGCTGTTCTTTCGCCATGGCATCCAGGGCGTCGGCGTCGAGGCGATCGCAGAGGCGGCCAGCACCAACAAGATGACGCTCTACCGGCATTTCGAGTCGAAGGAATTGCTGGTTGCCGAATATCTTCGCGCGCTGGCGGCGGAGAATGTCCGCGTCTGGGACGATCTCGAAGCCGCGCATCCGGGCGACCCGCTGGAGCAGATCAAGGCCTGGCTCCATTCCGTCGGCGGCCATGGCGAGGGCATCGATCACAGCGGCTGCGCGATGATGAACGCCGCCATCCAGATCGCCGATCCCGAGCATCCCGGCCGCAAGGCCGTCGAGGGGGCGCAGCGCACGCATCGCGAAAGGCTGATCGGCCTCTGCCGCGAGGCCGGTCTGCGCGACCCCGAGCTTCTCGCCGACCAGCTCTTCCTGCTCGTCGAAGGCTCGCGCGCCGCCTATCGCAGCGCCGGTCCGGACGGTCCCGGCTCCAGCCTCTGCCGTCTCGCCGGGCCGCTGATCGCGGCACACCAGCAAGCCGCGCCGGTTCCAGCCGCCTAGGCCGACACCAGCCGTCCGCCCTCGAGGCGCAGAACGCGATCGACCGCCGCGTGATCGACGGCGGCGTGAGTCGCGAGAATGAGCGTCCGTCCCTCGACGGCGACCAGGAGATCGCCGAGGAATTCCGCCTCGGTCTCGCCGTCGAGCCCCGCCGTCGGTTCGTCGAGCAGGATGACACGCGCCGGCGACAGCAGCGTGCGGGCGAGGCAGAGCCGCCGCGCCTGCCCGGCGGAGAGCGTCGCGCCGGATTCGCCGAGCCAGGTATCGAGCCCGTTCGGAAGCGAGCGGACGAAACCGTCCAGCCGGGCATTGCCGAGCGCCGCATGCAGCGTCGCATCATCGGCGAAGGGAGAGCCGATCCTCAGATTGTCGCGCACGGTGCCGATGAAGACCGGCGCATCCTGTGTCAGAAGCGCGATATGCGCGCGGAGGTCGGCGAGCGTCGCGTCGCGGATGTCGATGCCGCCATAGCGGATGGCGCCCGACGTGACGTCGTCGAGGCGCATGATCAGCGACAGAAGCGTCGACTTGCCGGAGCCGCTCGCCCCGATCAGCGCGATCCGCTCGCCGGGTTTCGCCGTCAGGCTGATATCGGCGAGCACCGGACGGCCGCTGTCATAGGCATAGCCGGCCGCCGCGATCTCGAGCGTGCCAAGGCCGGGCAGCCGCGCCGGCGCCAGCGGATCGCGCACGGAAGGCTCGGCGGAGACCAGCGCCTCGATCCGCCGCCCGGCTGCGAGCGCGCTGCCGAGCCGGGCCGCACCGCGGAGGATCGGCCCCGTCACCTCGAACAGCGCCAGGATCGCGAGCAGGACGCCGGCAAGAACCGGACCCGCGAGGCGCCCCTCCTCAACCGCGGCGAGGCCGAGCCACAGCGTACCGGCCATGGTCAGCCCGGCGCCGAGTTGCGCCAGCGCGGGACCGAGCGCAACGCGGCGGGCTTCCGCGAGCCGCGCGCGGCGCAGCTCCGCCGCGGTCTCGGCGAAGCGCCGCTCGCCGCTTTCGAGTGCGCCGAGCGCCGCGAGGTCGAGATAGCCGTCCATGCCGTCGAGCGCCGCGATCCTCAAATCGGCCGACGCCCGGACGCTCGCGGTCCCGACCGCTCGGCCGGTGGCGACCAGCACCAGCGGCACGGCCAGCGCCGTGATCGCGAAGCCGGCGAGCCCCACCGGCAAGGCCTCGGGCAGCGTCAGCGCCAGCAGCAGCGCCAGACCGCCCGCCCCCGCCAACGCTGTCATCAGGGGCAGCAACGCCTGCAGCAGGACAAGATCGAGCTGTTCGATATCGGAGGTGAGGCGGGCGACGAAATCGCCCGTGCGGCTGGAAACGCCCTTCAGCGGCACCAGCGGGATGAGCCGCCCGAACACGGCGGCACGGAGATCCGACAAAAGCGACAGCGTCGCGGCATGGCCGGTCATCCGCTCGCCGTAGCGCGCCCCGATGCGCAGGAAGGAGAAGCCGCGCACCAGCGCAGACGGCGCGAAGAGTTCGAACGTGGCGCCGGCCGCGCCCGCCAGCGCGGCGCCGGTCAGGAACCAGCCGGAGACGCCGAGGAGGCCGGTTCCGGCTGCCAGCGTCAGGATCGACAGAAGAAGAGCCAGCGCGAAGGCGCCCAGCCGCTTGCGAACCAGCGAGAAGAGCAGCCTCATGTCGGCTCCCCCTGCTCGCGCAGCTTCTCCCGCGCCGCGGACGGTCGGTGCGGCACTGGCAGCAGCCGCCCGCCGGCGATGCGGTAGATGCGGTCCATGCGCCGCGCGACGGCCTGCGAATGAGTCGCGACGATCAGCGTGCGGCCTTCTGCGAAGGCGAGAATCGCCTCGACGATCCGCTCTTCGGTGGCGGCGTCGAGATGGGCGGTCGGCTCGTCGAGCAGAACGAGGCCGGGATCGGTGAGGAAGAGGCGGGCGAGCGCGACGCGGTGCGCCTCGCCGCCGGAAATGCCCCTGCCCCGCTCGCCCACCGGCGTCGCCAGACCCTCGCCGCGATCGGCGAAGTCCATGACCAGCGCCGCACGCGCCGCCGCCTTGACCGCGGCATCGTCGGCTTCGGGGCGCGCCAGGCGGATATTGTCGGCGATGGAACCGTGAAAGAGCCGTGGCCGCTGCGGGATGAGGACGACGTCCTTGCGGAGGTCCGACTCGCCGATCTCGGAGAGTGGCACGCCACCGATGGCGATCGCGCCCTCGGCTACGCGCAGCCGCGCGATCGCCTCGACCAGCGTCGACTTGCCGATGCCGCTAGGCCCCAGCAGCGCGACGCTCGTCCCCGGCGGGATATCCAGCGCAACGTCGCGGAGCACCACGCCGCGCCCGGGCGCATCGACGCCGACGCCGGAAAGCGTCACGGCGAGCGGCCCGGCCGGAAGCGCCCGCGACGGCGTGGCGTTGGTGTCCTCGGCCTCGGCCGCCGGCAGGCCGATCACCGACGCGATGTCGGCGGCGGCCGCCTTTGCGGCGGCGCGGTCGTGGTAATGCGCGGCGAGCGTCCTGAGCGGCATGTAGACGTCGGGCGCCATCAACAGGCAGAAGAGCCCCGCCTGCAGGGTGAGCGGCGCACCGCGCAGATCGATATAGCCGAGATAGCTGAGGCCGACATAAAGCGCGACGCCGGCGACGCCGATGGCGGCGAAGAATTCGAGCACGGCCGAGGACAGGAATGCGATGCGGAGCACGCCGAGCGTGCGCGCCGCGACATCGTCGCTCGCCGCGCGGACCCGCGCCACCTCGTCCTCGGCGCGACCGAACAGCTTCAGCACGACGATGCCGCGCAGGCGGTCGGCGAAGAGGCCGGAAAGCCGCGTGAAGGCCGTGAGATGGCGGCGGCTTGCCGCCTCGGCGCCCCAGCCGACCAGCGCCATGAAGGCCGGGATCAGGGGCGCGGTGACGAAGAACAGCGTGCCGACCACGAGATCGATCGGCATCAGGCCGATGGCGAAGGCGAGCGGCAGGATCGCCGCCGCGATCATCGCCGGCATGAAGCGGGCGAAATAGCCGTCGAGCGCCTCGACGGAATCGACGAGTTGCGCGGCGATCACGCCCGAGCTCTTGTCGCGGAACCATTCCGGCGATCGGCGGACGAGCGAAGCCTGCAGCGCGCCACGGATCGCCTGCTTGGCGTCCTCGGAGGCACGCGCTCCTGCCCGTTCGCCGACATAGGCGAGCAGCGCCCGCGCGGCGATGATGGCGACGAGAAGCGCGGCGAGGCCCGCCTGCCCGGCGCGCGGCATATGCGCCGCCAGCGCCCGATCGATCAGCAGCGAAAGCACATAGGCCTGCGCAACCGTGAAGGCTCCGGCGACCAGCGGAACGGCGATGGCGATCCTGAGCCAGGCGCCGCCCGCCCGCTGCTGCGCCCGAAGCCACGCGCCTGCCTCGCCGGCCAGCGGCGAAGGTTGCGAGGGATTGTGCTCGATCGTGCTCATGAACCGTCCGCTTCGCCGCCAAGATGCGGTCTCGACCCCGCTCGCGCAACGCGGCCGCTGCGCGCAGCCCGCCATCATCGTGCCAACTGAACAGCGGCCGGGACTCGGGCTATGCTCGATCCCGGGCCGGGACCGCACACCGGCATGGGGAGCCGACGATGCCTGCCACGACCGAAGCCGCGCCCGCAGCGGCGACCTCCGATCGCTTCATCCTGTCGGTGGTGGCCGGGCTCGCCGCCGCCTTCGTGCTGTTCGGCCTTTTCGTCGATGGCCCGCGCGCCGCGCTTCAAGGCCTCGTCACCATCCAGCTCGTGCGCGACACGCTGGTGACCGATTACATCGGCGTCGGCGGCAAGGGCGCGGCCTTCCTCAATGCCGGGCTGCTGACGCTCCTCGCCTGCGGCTTTTACTGGCGCTGCGAGGCGAAGATGACCGGCGGCGCGGTGGCGGCGCTCCTGCTTGTGCTCGGCTTCGCGCTGTTCGGCAAGAATCTCCTGAATGTCTGGCCGATCGTCGGCGGCGTCTGGCTCTATTGCCGTCTGAAGGGCGATTCCTTCGGCGCTCATCTCAACACCGCCTTTTTCGGCTGCGCGTTGGCGCCCGTCGTCTCGGAAATCCTGTTCTCGACCACGCTTCCGCCCACCGTGACGGTGCCGCTGGCGCTGGCGACCGGCATCGGCATGGGGCTGGTGCTGGTCCCGGTCGCCGGCCAGCTCTTCAAGGCGCATGGCGGGCTCAGCCTCTATAATATGGGCTTCGCCGCCGGCATCCTCGGCACGCTGGTCGTCGCGCTCTACCGCTCCTATGGCTTCGTGCCCGCGCCGGTGTTCATCTGGACGACCGGCAACAATCTCCTGCTCGGCACCTTCCTCTTCGCCCTTTTCGCCGCGCTCACCGCACTCGGCCTCTGGCATGATCGGGGCGCCGCGCGGCATTTCCGCTCGATCCTCCGCATGAGCGGCCAGGCGCCGGCCGATTTCATCGGCGCGGCAGGCTTCGGCGCCACGCTGGTCAATATGGGCGTCTCCGGCGCGATCGGAACGCTCTATCTCGTCGTCATCGGCGGCGATCTCAACGGGCCGACCATCGGCGCGTTGATGACGATCGTCGGCTTCGCGGCGGCCGGAAAGCACCCGGCGAATTTCGTGCCGGTGATGGTCGGCGTCTTTGTCGGCACGCTCGCCAAGCCCTGGAACGCGCATGACCCGTCGCTGCAGCTCGCGGCCCTGTTCGGCACGACGCTCGCGCCGATCGCGGGCCGGTTCGGCTGGCACTGGGGCATCGTCGCCGGCTTCATCCATTCCTCGGCCGCGCTCGCCGTCGGCGACCTGCATGGCGGGCTGGTGCTCTACAACAACGGCTTTGCGGCCGGCCTTGTCGCCTCCGTCCTCGGCCCAGTGGTCGCCGTCATCAAGGGGAAGAAGGTCGAGACCTGATCGGCCTCATCCCTCGGACGCCGGCCGCGCGAGCAGGAACAGCCATGTCACCAGCACGAAGGGCATGGTGAGCGCCGGCAGGCCGAACGGCGCGAGGCCGGCATTGAGGCCGGCTTGCGCGATCACGGTCACCACGGTTGCGAAGCCGGCGATGGCGAGCCCACGCGGTGTCGGCTTCCCGAAGACGCTGCCGAGTGCCACCGCCGTCAGCACCGGGCTGAAGCCGAGCAGGCCGCCGGTGACGAGATCGCTCTCGGCGCCGGCAAGATGCGCCACCGCGACCGCGATCACCGCGCCGGCGATAGCGAGCAGCGCCGCGGACAGCGAGGCGACCGCGAGGCCGGCAAGGAAGAGCAGCGCGGCGATGATGCTGTCCTTCAGGAACACCTGGCTAATGCTGAGCGCGACGCCGGCGAGGAAGGCACCCGGCGCGAGTGGATCGCTGGCGACAACGACCGCGCCGCCGGGTAGCGCGGCCGAGGGCAGACCACCGGCGGGCAATCCAGCAAAGCCGTGGCTCGCGAGCAGGAACAGCCACGTCGTCAGCACGAAGCCGAAGGTGAGCCCGGCGACGGCGTGAAGGCGCAGGAAGCGGCCGACCGCCTCGGTCACGAAAACCGAGAAGGCGGCGGCGATCACCACGAAGACGAAGAGCATCGCGCCCGGCGCGAGGAAGGTGCCGAGCGCCAGCCCGGTCAAGAGCGCATTATAGCCAAAGAGCCCCGCCCGCCAGGACGTACGATCGAAGCCGCCAAGCATGCCCGTCGCAGTCGCGACGGCGAGCGCGAGAAGGCCGGCGAGCGCAATGAGCGGTGCGCCGACGGCGAAGGCACCCCAGAGGATCGCGGCGAGGAAGAACAGCCCGGTCAGCGGGTTGTCCATGAACATCACCTGCCCAGCCCCGCGCAGCATGACATCGACGAAGCGCACCGCAGCGGACGCCCCCGCCGCGCGCTCGAAACCTTGCAGTATCCGTTCCATCGCCAGTCCCCCCGCCTCCTCCGAAACTGCACCCGGCGCCACGGCGCATGCAAGGAGGATCAGCGGCTGACGGCGTCGAGAAGAGCGAAGAGGCGGGCCCCGACGCGCTCGGGGTGGAAGCGCATCGCGGCGCCCTGCAAGTCGCGGCGAAGCTGCCGCTGCTGGTCCTCCCCGAGCGCGACGAGGTCCCGCATGCGCGCGGCAAGCGATCCGGCGTCGCGGGGACGATAGAGAAACCGCAGCGCGGCGAAGGGAAGAAGATCGCGCACCTGCCGCACGTCCGGTGCCACGATCGGCCGGCCGAAAGTCATCGCGAGCAGCGCCACGCCGGAGCCGAGCAGCGCGCGATAGGGGAGAACAAGCCCACGCACGCGCCGCATCAGCGCCGGCAGATCGGCATCCTCGACGCGGTTCGGCGACACGGCGATCGAGGGCGTCCGCGCCAGCACCGGCGCGACCTCCGCGGCGAAGCGCGGGCCGGGTTCGCCGATGACGTCGAGGCCGATGTCGGGCGCCAGGGCGGCAGCCTCCGCGAGGAGGTCGAAGCCCTTATAGGGGCGCAGCATGCCGAAGGTCATGAGCCGGCGAGACTGCCAGTCCGGCTCGCGAACCCGCGTCTCCGCTTCGCTTTCATAGGCGCCGAAATAGGCCGGATGCGGCAGCAGTTGCAGCTTCGAGCGGTCGACGGCGCATTGGCCAGCCAGCGTCTCGGCCGCTGCCTCGTGATGGACGAGGATCAGCGCCGCGCGTTCGGCAAGACGGCGGCGAAGCGTGAGGAAGAGGTCGAGATGGCTCGGCTCGTGCGGCAGCGCATTGTGGATCGTCCAGACGAGCCGGCCTCCACGCGCGAGGAAGGTGTCGAGCCGCTGCTCGAACGCGGCCATGACCGCCGCCGCCACGTCGCGCTCCCGATGCTCGACGAGCAGCCGCTCCTCCCAGTGCAGGTGAAAGAGGCTCGAGCCACCGCTTTCCATGCCCGCGAGCGCGTCGTCGATCGTCCCCGGCCGCATGCGATAGCGTCGGTCGGCGCCGCCATAGAGCAGTTCGTTATAGGGATTGCGCTGCGAGACAATGAAGTTGACGACGTCGACAGGCACGGGCGCTTGCTTCCTCCGAGCCGCGGCGGCCGCTCGTCATGAGCGAGCGAGGTGCGAACGATCGCCCGTTCGACCTCCCAGGGAAAGGACAGCGGTCACACCGGCCACTGAGGTTAACTGCCTCCGTCGCCCTTGGGTGCGTCATCTCGTCCAAAGCTCAAGCCTGACGGCGGCGCTTGATCGGAATCAAGCCCACTCCCCGGAAGCCGTGCCAGCGTCGAGCATCACGCATGAGGGTTGCCCATGTTCGACATCGACGTCGTCACCCTGTCGCGCCTGCAATTTGCAGCCACCGCGATGTATCACTTCCTCTTCGTTCCCCTGACGCTCGGCCTCTCGTTCCTGTTGGCCATCATGGAGAGCGTCTATGTCATGACCGGCCGAGAGATCTGGCGGCGCATGACCATGTTCTGGGGCACGCTGTTCGGCATCAACTTCGCCATGGGCGTCGCCACCGGCGTCGTCATGGAGTTCCAGTTCGGCATGAACTGGTCCTATTACAGCCATTATGTCGGCGACATCTTCGGCGCGCCGCTGGCGATCGAAGGGCTGATGGCCTTCTTCCTGGAGGCGACCTTCATCGGCATGTTCTTCTTCGGCTGGGATCGCCTGTCGAAGGTCGGACACCTGATCGTCACCTGGCTTGTGGCATTCGGCGCCAACTTCTCCGCTCTCTGGATCCTGATCGCCAATGGCTGGATGCAGAATCCGGTCGGCGCGATCTTCAATCCCGACACGATGCGGATGGAGATCGCCGATTTCGCGGCGGTCATCTTCAATCCCGTCGCGCAGGCGAAGTTCGTTCACACCGTCAGCGCCGGCTATGTCACCGGCGCCATCTTCGTCATGGCGGTGAGCGCCTGGTACCTCCTCAAGGGCCGCCACATCGAGATCGCCAAGCGCTCGATGGCGGTCGCGGCAAGCTTCGGTCTCGCGGCGTCCCTCTCGGTCGTCGTGCTCGGCGACGAGAGCGGCTATCTCGCCACCGAGAACCAGAAGATGAAGGTCGCGGCGATGGAGGCCATGTGGCACACTGAGCCCGCCCCGGCCGCGATCAATGTCATCGCCTTCCCGGACAGCGCGAAGCAGGAGAACAGCTTCGCCATCAGCATTCCCTATGTGCTCGGCATCATCGGCACCCGCTCGCTGACGCAGGAGCTGCCCGGCATCGTCAATCTCGTCGAGGATGCCAAGGTCAAGATCAGGGACGGCATCGCCGCCTATGTGGCGCTGCAGAAGGTCCGCGCCGACAAGACCGATACCCAGGCGCGGGCCGTCTTCGACAAGAGCTGGCGCGATCTCGGCTACGGCCTTCTCGTGAAGCTCTACCGGCCGGACATCGAGAACGCGACCGAGGACGATATCGCCAAGGCCGCCGCGCTCACCGTTCCCAATGTGCCGCTGATGTTCTGGGCCTTCCGCGCGATGGTCGGGCTCGGCTTCTACTTCATCGGCTTCTTCGCTGTCGCCTTCTTCGTCGCCTCCCGCCACAAGCTCGGCGAGAAGCGGTGGATGCTCTGGGTCGCAGTGTTCAGCATTCCCCTCCCCTGGGTCGCGGTCGAGGTCGGCTGGCTCGTCGCCGAGGCCGGACGGCAGCCCTGGAGCATCGAGGGCGTGCTGCCGACCTTCTATGCCGCCTCCGGCCTGACGGTCGCCGACCTCGTCATCAGCCTCGGCATCTTCCTGCTGATCTATTCGAGCCTGGCGATCGTCGAGATCTACCTGATGCTGCATGCGATCAGGAAGGGACCCGCCGGGCCCGAACGCTCCGAGCCGCAGGGCGCGGGCGTCTTCCCGGCGGCCGTCGCGGCCGAGCCGCAGATCAAGTGATGAGGGACTGACCCATGATCCCCTTCGTTCCCCTCGACTATGAGACGCTCCGCCTGATCTGGTGGCTGCTGCTCGGCATTCTCCTGATCGGCTTCGCGATCATGGACGGCTTCGACCTCGGGGTCGCGGCCCTCCTGCCCTTCGTCGCCAAGAACGACGACGAGCGGCGCATCGTGATCAACACGATCGGCCCGGTCTGGGAAGGCAATCAGGTCTGGCTGATCCTCGGCGGCGGCGCGATCTTCGCCGCCTGGCCGGCACTCTATGCCACCTCGTTCTCCGGCTTCTATCTGGCGATGATGGTGATCCTGATCGCCATCATCCTGCGGCCGGTCGGGTTCAAGTATCGCTCCAAGCTGACCGAGCCGCGCTGGCGCGCCTTCTGGGACTGGGGCCTCTTCGTCGGCGGCTTCATCCCGGCGGTGATCTTCGGCGTGGCGGTCGGCAATGTGCTCCGCGGCGTGCCCTTCCGCTTCGACGATGCGATGCGCGTCGTCTATGAGGGCAACTTCTTCGGCCTTCTGATGCCCTTCGCGCTGCTCAGCGGCCTTGTCAGCCTCGCGATGCTCGTCGCTCATGGCGCATCGATGCTGATGATGAAGACGTCCGGCGCGATCTATGAGCGGGCCCGCGTCTACGGCAGCTACGCCGCGCTGGCGACAATCGTGCTCTTCGCGCTCGCCGGCATCTGGATCGCCCTCGGCTTCAAGGGCTATGTCGTGACGGGCGTCCAGGACACCGCCGGTCCCTCCAACCCGCTCGGCAAGACGGCGGTCGCGGAGGCCGGCGCCTGGATGGCGAATTATGGCCGCTATCCCTGGATGATGATCGCCCCGCTCGCCGGCTTCCTCGGCAGCGCGCTGGCCCTCTTCGCCTATCAGCGGCGGCTCGCAGGCTTCGCCTTCGTCTCCACGGCGCTCGCGATCTTCGGCATCATCTCGACGGCGGGCCTCTCCATCTTCCCGTTCCTGCTGCCGTCCTCGCTTGATCCCAATGCCAGCCTCACGGTCTGGGACGCGTCGTCCTCGCATCTGACGTTGTGGATCATGCTGCTCGCCACCCTCGTCTTCCTGCCGATCGTCCTCGCCTACACCGCCTTCGTCTATCGCGTCATGCGCGGCAAGGTGACGAGCGACGAGCTCGGCAAGAACCCCAACGCCTACTGAGAGGAGATCTCGGCCATGTGGTACTTCTCCTGGATCCTCGGCATCAGCCTGGCCTGCGCTTTCGCGATCCTGAACGCGATGTGGTACGAGATGCGCGACGACGCGCTGGCCGGCCGCAATGCCGCCGCCTCGCCCTCCCCCAAGCGCCGCTGATCCCTTCAGACCCGTCCCCTTCCGGTAGGCCCGCCGCCCGCCGGAAGGTCAACTGACCCGTCACAGCCCTCGCTGCGGCGGGTCTTTTTCGTCTCACTCGAAGAAGCCCAACCGGCGCAGCAGATAGAGCACCAGCGCCGAGGCCGCGATGGCGATGCCGATCGCCACGAAGGTCCCATGGCCGCCGCCCTCGAGCGGCAGGTCGGAGGTGTTCATGCCGAAGATGCCGGTCACCAGCGTCGCCGGCATCAGCATGGCGGTCAGGATCGACAGCACATAGAGATGGCGGTTGGTGGTGTTGGCGAGCTTCGCCGCGATCTCGTCCTGCAGGAAGCGCGCGCGGTCCTGCAGCTCCAGTAACTCCTGGTCCAGCGCCTCGATCCGCTGGAAGAGCCGCTCGGCCGCCTCGCGCGAGCCCTCCTGGATCGACCGGCCCGTCTGGTCCTCGACGAACTGCTTGAGCACACCGCGGAACGAGCCAAGCTGGCGGCGGAGGCGGACCGTGGTTCGCCGGAGCGGCGCCAGCCGCCGCGCCTCGTCATGGAAGCGGTCGTCGAGCACGCGGTCCTCGATCGAATCCGCCGTATCGCGAAGCTCGCGCAGCATCTCGCCGATCGCGCGCAGCACCTGCACGATCATCAGTTCGAAAAGCGCCACCGGCCCCGACACCGGATGGCCGGCCTCGACGCGGCTGCGCATCAGCGCGGCGGAACGGACGGGATGGCGGCGGCCGGACACGAGATAGCCGTCGCCGAGCACGAAACGCATCGGCGCGGCGCGCAGCTCGTCGTCCTCCGGGTCCTGGATCGTGTCGATGAAGACGCCCCAGACGGCGGTGTCGTCGCATTCGAGCATCGGCAGTTCGTCCGTGCCGAGCAGCACCGCCCGCGCCGCCGCCGGCAGGCCGGCGGTCTTTTCGATCCAGCCCCGCGCCAGGCGGTCGACGAGATCGAGATGCAGCCACAGGAAGCCGTCATTGGGATCGAACAGCTCGAAAGGCTCGTCGATCGGCCGCGCGCTTGCCTTGCCCTCCGCGTCGAACCTGTAGAGCCAGATGACGCCCGAGACCGGACGGCCGGAAGGCACAGGCAGGGTCAGGCTGTCGCTCGATTCGCTTGTCATGGTCATGGCCGGCCCGCCCTCGCCGAAGGCATCCGTCCGCCGCCCGTTACCGAGACGGCGAACCCGAGGCACGAAACGACCCGCCGATCATGACGGCCCGATGACACCCCGCGCGGCCAGCGTCGCGAGCACGGCATCGGCGGCGACGAACTCGGCCGGAACGCCGCCCGTTCCCATCACGCGGTCGAGCTCGGCGAAGCCGGCGAGCTGCGCCGCGCGGGCCGGGCCATCGGCGATGAGCGGCTCCAGCGCTCCTGCGAGCGCGGCCGGCGTGCAAGCCTCCTGCAGGAATTCCGGCACCACCGGACGGCCGAGCACGATATTGGGCAATATGACGCTGAAGCCCTTCAGGATGCGGCGGGCGATCATCGCCTCCCAGGCCGAGACCTTGTATGCGGTCACCATCGGCACGCCGGCAAGCGCCAGTTCCAGCGTCACCGTTCCCGATGCCGCCAGCGCGGCGCGCGCGCTGCGAAACGCCGCATGCTTGGCCTCCTCGCCGGTGACGATCTCAGGCGCGACCGGCCAGGCGGCCGTCGCCGCGCGGATCATCCCTTCGAGGCGCGGCAGCGTCGGCAGCACCGGCCGCACGGGCCGCGACGCCGCGACGAGGCCGACCGCCGCGCCGAAATCCGCGCCCAGCCGCTCGATCTCGCGCCGCCGGCTGCCGGGCAGAACGAGCAGGACCGGCGGCTCGCTCTCGCGCCGCGCCAGTTCCTCCGCGTTCGGCCGCAGCACATTGAGCGCGCCGAGCAGCGGATGGCCGACATAAATCGTCGGCGGACCGCCGAGCCGCTGCATCACCTCGGGCTCGAAGGGCAGCAGCGCCAGCACATGGTCGATCGTCCCGCGCATCGCGCGGGCGCGGCCGGGTCGCCACACCCAGACCGTCGGCGCGACATATTTGACGATCGCAAGGTTCGGCAACCGGCGGCGCACGCGCGCGGCGACGCGATGCGTGAAATCCGGCGCATCGACCAGCATCAGGAGGTCCGGCGGATCGGCGAGGATGGCCGCGACCGTCTCCCGAAGCCGCCGCACGATGATCGGAAGCTTGCCGATCACCTCGCCGAAGCCCATCGCCGTGAGATCGTCCATGGGAAAGAGGCTGGCGAGGCCCGCCGCCTGCATGCGCGTACCGCCGATGCCGCGGAAGGTCACGCCGCCGCCGAGCCGCTCGCTGAGCGCGCGCATCAGCGGCCCGCCGAGCGCATCGCCCGACTCCTCGCCGGCGATGATGAAGACGCGGAGCGGCTTCTTCTCGGGAAGGTTCATTCGGCGAGCCCGACGATGAAGAGGCCCTTCTCGTCGGCGACGCGGACCATCGCCTCCGCCTCGGCGGCGATCACCCCGCCGGCTTCGACCGCGATGCCCGCGAGCCCTGCTTCGGCGGCGCGCTCGACGGTCCGGACTCCGATCGAGGGCAGATCGATGCGCCGGTCCTGGCCGGGCTTCGGGATCTTCACGAGGACGCCGGAGCGGCGCGGCAGCCGCACGCGCCCGGAGGCGCGCATCTCACCGCAGCGCGCGATCATGGCGTCGGTACCCTCGGCAGCCTCGATCGCCTGCACATGCCGCTCGGCAACGACGGCCGCCTGGCCGACATCGAAATCGTCGATCGCGCGCAACAGGCGGAACCCGATCCGTGCATCTTCGCGTTCCGCCTCGGTCATGGCGACGCGGCCGAGCGTTCCTTCCGCGACGAGAATCTCGGGCGCCACCTCATGGGCGCCGCGCAGGATGAAGCCCTCTTTCTCGAAGAAGGAGGCGATATGCGAGAGGAGATGTCCGTCGCCGCCGCGGCGGGCGCGCAGGAACCAGCGCAGCATGCCGATCGCCTTCCAGTCCAGCCTGAGACTGGAGATCCGCGGCCGGAAGACATAGCCGACGATGACCATTTCGCGGCAGCCATGCCGGCGGAGCGCCGCTAGCATCGCGCCGATCGTGCCGAGATGAACCCATTCGACGGGAAAGCCGGCGCCCTCGAGGACAGCCGGATCGGCGAAGCCGCGGATCGCCACGAGGACAACCTTTCGGCCGGAATGCGACGCGGCGCGTGCCACCGCGATCGGAAAAGTCCCGCCGCCGCACAGGATGCCGAGCGGCGCGAGAGAAGCCTCGCTTGCGGCCGGCGGCGTGCTGCCGCTCTCAGTCCTCGTCGCCGGCATGCTCGGCACCGGCGCGCGGAACGGTGATGCGCCGCTTGCCGCGCTGGCGGATGAACTCGACGATATGCATGACATTCTGGTCGTCGGCATAGCGCTCGGCCACCGCCTCGACGCGGTCGACGAGATAGCCCGGCGCGAAGAAGAGATCGCGATAGGCGGCGCGCAGCCGCTGGATCGCCGCGCGCGAGAAGCCGCGCCGCTTCATGCCGATGATGTTGAGGCCGCCGAGACCTTCGGCGCCCTCGCGGATGGCGCCAAAGGGGATGATGTCGCGCCAGACGGGCACGAGACCGCCGACGATGGCATGGTCGCCGATGCGGACGAACTGGTGCAGCGCGCAGAGGCCGCCCATGAAGACGTTGTCGCCGATGGTGACATGGCCGCCCATCGTCGCGCAGTTGGCGAGGATGACGTCGTTGCCGAGCGTGCAGTCATGCGCGACATGCACGCCGGTCATCAGGAAGCAGCGATCGCCGATGCGGGTCTCGCGCGTGCCGACCGATCCGAAATTGATCGTGACATTCTCGCGGATGACGCAGGCCTCGCCGATCGTGATCGTGCCGGGCTCGCCCTTGTAATGCACCGATTGCGGCGTGCCGCCGATCGAGGCGAAGGGGTTGACCACAGTGCGGGCGCCGATGGTCGTCTGGGCCGTGACCGAAGCGTGGTTCTTGATCTCGACGCCGTCGCCGAGCACGACATCGCGGCCGACAAAGGCGAATGCGCCGACCTTGACGTCAGCGCCGAGCCGCGCGCCGTCCTCAATCACCGCCGAAGGATGGATGTTGGACATGGAACTCCGTTACTGCCCCACCAGCATGGCGCTGATGTCGGCTTCGGCGACCTTGACGCCCGCGACCTTGGCCTCGCCCTGGAATCGCCAGAGATTGCCACGGTTCTTGATCTTGCGGACGTGATATTCGAGCACGTCGCCGGGCTCCACGGGCTTGCGGAACTTGGCGTTGTCGATGGTGAGGAAATAGACGAGCTGCGGCTTGCCGGGCCGCACGGCGAGACAGATCGCCCCGGCCGTCTGCGCCATGCCCTCGATGATCAGCACGCCGGGCATCACCGGCTTGCCGGGAAAGTGGCCCTGGAAGTGCGGCTCGTTGAACGTGACGTTCTTGATGCCGATCGCGCTCTCATCGCCGTTGATCTCGATGATGCGATCGACCAGCAGGAACGGATAACGGTGCGGCAGAAGCTCGAGGATCCGCGCGATATCCGCCGATCCGAGGCTGTTGTCGCCTTCGCTCATGACACCTCTTTCCCCTCGTCTTCCTTCTGGCGCGCGCTGGCGCGCTGCGCGAGGCGCCGGATCGCCAGTTCCTCGCGATACCATTCCTTTATCGGACGCGCCGGGGCTCCGCCATAGCGGCCGCCGGCGGCGAGATCATCCTTCACGCTGGCCGTCGCCGCGACCTGCGCGCCATGGCCGATCGTGACATGGCCGTTGACGCCGACCTGGCCGCCGAGCACCACGAAATCGCCGAGCGTCGCGCTGCCCGAGATGCCGACCTGCGAGACGATCACGCAGTGGCGGCCGATCGCGACATTGTGGCCGATCTGCACGAGATTATCGATCTTGGTGCCCTCGCCGATCACCGTGTCGCGGTTGGCGCCGCGGTCGATGGCCGTATTGGCGCCGATCTCGACATCGTCCTGGATGACGACCCGGCCGACCTGCGGCACCTTCTGATGGCCCTTGCCGCCCATCTGGTAGCCGAAACCGTCCTGCCCGATCCGGACGCCCGGATGCAGGATGACGCGGTTTCCGAGAAGGGCATGCGTCACTGTCGAACCGGCGCCGATATGGCAGTCGCGCCCGATTCGGACATGCGGGCCGACGACCGCGCCGGGGGCGACGACCGTGCCGCGGCCAATCTCGGCCCCCGCGCCGATGACGGCGCCGGGTTCGACCGTGACGCCCTCCTCGAGGCGAGCCTCGGCATGGACATGCGCGCCCGCCGCGATCCCGCGTCCAAACAGCGGCTGCGGCCGCATCGCGCCCGGGAAGAGCAGGCGCAGCACGCTGACATAGGCGTCATGCGGCCGCGCGCTTTCGAGCGCCGCGACGCCGGCGGGAACCGCGCCGAGATGCTTCGCCGGAACGAGGCAGGCCGCCGCGCGGGTCGTCGCCAGAAGCGGCAGATAGCGCGGGCTGTCGATGAAGGTGAGGTCGTTGGAGCCGGCCGAGTCGAGCGAGGCGACACCGGTGATCCGCCGGCCGGGATCGGCGCCCGCCGTGAGCGTCGCGCCGGTCAGGGCAGCGATCTCGGCCAGCGTCGGCGAAGCCGCCGGGATGAAGAAGACGGGGTCGCCCATGGCGCAGCCTTAGGAAGAGTTCGGTCCAGAAACGCGAAGGACCGCCGGTGAGCCCGGCGGTCCCTCTTGGCTTCTATAGGAGATATCAGAACTGCGTGCCAGCGCTGAAGCGGAACATCTGCGTCTGGTCGAAGTCCGCCTTGGTGAGCCACTGGCCGAAGTCGCCGCGCAGCGGACCGAAGGGCGAATTCCAGATGATCGAGACGCCGACCGAGGTGCGGAGCATCGAGCTGTCCTCGATGTCGAGATTGTCGAGGCCGTCATAGCCGAACAGCGTGCCGGCATCGGCGAAGACCGCGCCGCGCAGACCGAACTCCTCGGGAAGGACCGGCAGCGGGAATTGCACCTCGAGCGAGGCGTTGTAGTAGGTCGTGCCGCCGATGGCGTAGGTGTCCTCGACGCCGACATAGCGCGGGCCGTAGCCGTAGGAGGCGAAGCCGCGAACCGTCTCGCCACCGCGGTAGAAGTTGTCCAGCACCTGGACCGGCTCACCGCCGAGGCTGGTGATGTTGCCGGCCGCGGCGCGGACGAGGCCCACCACGTCCGAGTCCGGCAGGATCTCCTTGTAGTAGCGCGCATCGGCCTGGGTGCGGACGAACTGGCCGTCGCCGCCGACACCGGCGAAGTCCTGGCTGAGGCGCAGGAACGTGCCGTTGCGCGGGGTCTGGTAGTTGTCGATCGTCGAATAGGTCAGCACGTAACCGACGGACGAGTTGATCCAGCTACCCTGCGGATAGAGCTCGGCGAAGGCCGGCCAGTCGAGGATGTACTGGGAACCCCAGGACGTCACGTCGCGCTGGTAGAGCTTGTAGTTGAACTGGACGTCGAAGTCGTCGGTGATCGGCAGGCCCAGGCGAATCGTGCCACCGGCCGTGTTCATGTTGTACGGACGGTAGTCGGTCTCCTGCGCCTGGTTGTACAGGACGTCGAAGCCGAGCGACATGCGGCGACCGAGGAAGAAGGGCTCGGTGAAGGCCAGGTTGAAGGTGCGGTCGCTCTGGCCACCGCCGATCGAGACCTTCAGATACTGGCCGCGGCCGAGGAAGTTCTTCTCGGTGAGCGCCACGGTGGCGATGAAGCCGCCGCCATTGTCCGTCGTGTAGCCGCCGCCGACCGAGAACGAACCGGTCGACTGGTCCTCGACATTGACCACGATGACCACGCGGTCAGGCGAGCTGCCGGGCTGGGTCGTGACATTGACGGTCTTGAAGTAGCCGAGATTCTTCAGCCGGCGCTCCGCCTGGTCGACGAGCACGCGGTTATAGGCGTCGCCTTCCGAAAGTTCGAACTCGCGGCGGATGACATAGTCGCGGGTGCGGGTGTTGCCGCGGATCTCGAGGCGCTCGACATAGAGACGCGGACCCTCGTCAACCAGATAGGTCAGGTTGATCGTGTGGTTCTCGTAGTCGCGGTCGCCGCGCGGACGGACCTGGGCGAAGGACTTGCCCGCCTCGAGCAGCGCCACGCTGACGGCCTCGGTCGACTTCTCGACCTGCGTCGCGTTGAAGATCTTGCCCGGCTTGGTCGTCACATAGCGCATCAGCGACGTGCCATCGACATCGGGGATCGAGGAGTCGACCATCACGGTGCCGAAGCGGTAGCGCGCACCCTCGTCGAGGGTGATGGTGATCGTGTAGCGGTTCTTCGCCTCGTCGAACGCGACATCGGTGCCGACGATGCGGAAGTCGGCAAAGCCGTTGCGCATGTAGAAGCGGCGGATCAGCTCCTCGTCGGAATTGATCTTCGCGTCGTCGAACTGGTCGCGCTTCGACAGCCAGGAGGTGAAGTTCGTCTTCTTGATCGTCATGATGTTGCGCAGGCGACCCGACGAGAAGGTCTTGTTGCCCACGAAATTGATCGCCGAGATGCCGGTGCGCGTCCCCTCGTTGATCTTGAAGACGACGTCGGTGCGGCCGGTGTCGCGCGGGAACGTCTCGACGCTGACCTCGGCCTCGGCGCGGCCGTTGCGCTTGTAGAGCTCCTTGAGGCGCTCCACATCGCTCTGCAGCCTATCCTCGGAAAGGACGCCGCGCGGCTTGGTCTCGACGACCTGCGTCAGCATGTCGTCCTTGAGCTTCTTGTTGCCCTCGAACTTGACGCTGCCGACGATGTTGTTCTCGTTCACCGACACGACGAGCTGATTGCCGCGGCGGGCGATCTTCACGTCGGAGAAGAGGCCGGTCGCATAGAGCGCCTTCACCGAGGCGTTGATGTCCTCGGAGGTGAAGTTCTTGCCCGGCTCGATGGTGATGTAGTTGCGGACGGTTTCAGAATCGATGCGGGAGCCACCCTGCACGACGATGCTGTTCACCACCTCGGCATGGGCAGCGGGGGCGCCAACCAGCGAGACCTGAAGCAGCAGCGCGAAGGCTGCGATCGCCAGATACGCGGCGCGGGCGCCCTTCCGGGTGAAAGCCTTGAACAGATACATTGGGTTCAAACGCCCTTTTCGATTCCGACTTTCCAGCCTCAATCGGGGGCCGAAGACCCCTCGAGACTGAACCACTCTCAAAGTTTGTGGCAGGCTTTGACCCCAATCGCAAGCCGAGGGTCAGAGTGCCACGGGAGAATTTAATCGTCCGTTGCTGGCCTGCCACGCAGGCTGCTGCGACGCACAATCATCGACCCTGCCGGCTCAGATGAGGCGCCAGATGTCGTTAAAGGTGGTGAACAACATCAGCATGACGATCGCCGCGAGGCCGATCCTGAAGCCGAAATCCTGCACCTTCGGGCTCAGCGGACGGCCGCGCACGGCCTCGACGAGATAGAAGAGCAGGTGTCCGCCATCGAGCATCGGCACCGGAAAGAGATTGAGCAGCCCGATGCTGACCGAGAGAATGGCGGCGAGATTGACGAGCGCCACGAAGCCGAGCGTCGCCACCTGGCCCGAGACCTGCGCGACGCGGATCGGCCCGCCGAGTTCGTCCGTCGATTCGCGCCCTGCGAAGAGGCCGCCGATATAGGCGAAGGTGCGGTCGACGACCATCCAGGTCTCTTCGGCGCCCATCACGATGGCCTCAGGCAGCGAATAGCGCTCGACGGTCACGTTGCCGCCGGACGTGTCGCGCGAAAGACCGAGCTGGCCGATGCGATGGATGTTGCCGAAGCGGTCTGTGACTTCGCGGCGCTCCGGCGTCGCCTCCAGCGTCACGGGCGCGCCGTCGCGCTCGACGACGATGGTCAGCGGCCGGTCGGCGCTGGTCGAGACGATGCGCTGCAGGTCGTTGAAGGTCTCGATCCGGCTGCCGTCTATGGTGCGGATGAGGTCACCCGGCCGGAAGCCGGCCTTCTCGGCGACGCTGCCGGCGACGACCTGGTCGACGCGGGCCGTCGTGACCTCGCGGCCATAAAGCGTGAAGATTGCGGCGAAGATGGCGATGGCGAGGATGAAATTGGCGATCGGTCCGGCGGCGACGATCGCGGCGCGCTGCCAGACGGACTTGCCGAAGAAGGTGGTGCTTCGCTCCTCTTCGGTCAGCGCGTCGAGCGCCGCGCGGTCCGGCGTCGATGCGGCATCCTCGTCGCCGAAGAAGCGGACATAGCCGCCGAGCGGAATCGCGGAGAGCTTCCAGCGCGTGCCATGGCGGTCGTCGAAGCCGAAGAGTTCCGGGCCGAAGCCGATCGAGAAGGCCTTGACGCGCACGCCGCACCAGCGCGCGACGAGGAAATGGCCGAGCTCATGGACGAAGACGACTGTGGTGAGAACGAAGAGGAAGGGAATGAGGTAGCCGAGCGCTCCCGTTCCGAAATGCCCGATCTGGCCGAGTGATTCCATCCGCCTTCCGTCCTTCTCCGCTCGGGCCTCAGCCCGTCCTCAGGCGCCGCGCTCGCCGATCATCGCGCGGGCCACGCGCCGCGCCTCGCCATCGACCGCGAGCGCCGCCGTCACCGAATCGATCGCCGGCAGATGGCTCCCGCTCGCCAGCCGGTCGAGCGTCTCGGCGACGCTTGCCGCGATGTCGAGGAAGCCGATCTCGCCCTTCAGGAAGGCGTCGACCGCGACCTCGTTGGCGGCGTTCAGAATATTGGTCGCCCGGTCGCCGCCCGACAAGGCGCTTCGTGCGAGCGCCAATGCGGGAAAGCGCTCCAAATCCGGCTTTTCAAAGGTGAGCGTGCCGATCTGGACGAGATCGAAGGGTTTCGTCTCGGTCGCATAGCGGCGCGGCCAGGCCAGGCAATGGGAAATCGGGATGCGCATGTCGGCGGCGCCGAGCTGCGCCAGCACCGACCCGTCGGCATAGGTGATCCAGCCATGGACGACCGATTGCGGATGCACGACGACCTCGAGCCGGTCGCCATCGAGCCCGAAGAGATGATGCGCCTCGATGACCTCGAGGCCCTTGTTCATCATCGTCGCCGAATCGATGGTGATCTTGGGGCCCATCGACCAGCGCGGATGGTTGAGCGCCTCGGCGACGCTGGCGCGCTGCATCGCCTCGCGCGTCCAGGAGCGGAACGGCCCGCCCGACGCGGTGATCGTGATGCTCTTCACGGCCGGCATGTTCTCGGCCTCGAGCGCCTGGAAGATGGCGTTGTGCTCGGAATCGACGGGGAGCACATGCACGCCCGCCGCCTCGGCGCGGCCGAGGAACAGCGAGCCGGCGCAGACGAGGCATTCCTTGTTGGCGAGCGCAATGTCGGAGCCGGCCTCGATCGCCGCCATGGTCGGCGCGAGCCCGGCGGCGCCGACGATGGCCGCGACGACGAGATCGACCGGCCGCGCCGCCGCCTCGATGACGGCGGCCTCGCCCGCGGCGGCGGCGATGCCGGTGCCGGCGAGCGCCTCGACCAGCGCATCGTAGCAGGCGGGATCGGCCACGACCGCGATGCGCGCCTTGAGGCGGATGGCGAGCTCGGCAAGCTCGGCGGCGCGCGTGCCGGCGGTCACCGCCTCGACCTCGAAGTCGCCTGGACGGCCGAGAATGACGTCCACCGTGCTGGCGCCGACCGAGCCGGTGGCGCCGAGGATCGAGATGCGGCGCGGCGCATCGCCGGTCCGCGCCGGACGCGTCAGGGAAACGGGACTCTTCACCAGATCAGGACTCCGGCAGCGATCGCATCGCCACCGCCATGCAGCCAGCCGACGAAAAGCGCAAGCGCGCCGGCGAAGACGAGGCCGTCGACGCGGTCCATCATGCCGCCATGGCCGGGGATGATGCCGCTCGAATCCTTCTTGGCGAAGCGGCGCTTCACGGCGGATTCGAAGAGATCGCCCGCCTGGCTCGCCATCGAGAGCGCGACGAGCAGCAGGGCGAGGCCGAAGGACAGCGGAACGCCGAACAGCGACGCCGCGACGAGGCCCGATGCGACACCGCCGATGAGGCCGCCGATCGAGCCCGACCAGGTCTTCTTCGGCGAGATGCGCGGCCAGAGCTTCGGTCCGCCGATCGATCGTCCGGCGAAGAAGGCGAAGCTGTCGGTCGCCCAGACGACGACCAGGAGCACGATCAGCGCCGCGAGGCCGAGTTCGGCATCGGCGCGGATCGCCGGCATCGGGATCGCGAGGGCGGCGGCATAAAGCGATCCGGCCGTCAGCCAGCCCGAGCGCGACAGGGCGAGGACGCCGACGAGGCCCGCGAGCGCCACGACGCAGCCGGCCGCTGCACCCGCCGACCCCGCGATCAGCCCGGCGAGCCCGGCGAAGACCGCGCCGGTGACGACCGCCGGCGTGCGCGGCACCAGCGTCGGCGAACAATCGACGACGAGCGCCCATTCGCAGAAGACGACCGTCGCGCCGATCGCAACGAGGCCATAAGTGGGCCAGGAGCCGAACCAGGCGCAGGCGAGCGCCAGCGGCAGCAGCACGGCCGAGGATGCGATGCGCACGCCGAGATCGGCGTTGCGGCGCGCCGGTGGCTTTTCCTTTTCCCGCCCGTCGAGCTCGCTCAAGGGCTTCTCCGCGCGGCGATGCCGCCGAAGCGGCGCGCGCGGCTGGAAAACTCCCTCACGGCCTCGAGATAGGCGGCGCGGTCGAAATCCGGCCAGTAGAGCGGCAGGAAGACGAGTTCGGCATAGGCCGCCTGCCAGAGGAGGAAGTTGGAAAGACGCATCTCGCCGCTGGTGCGGATGACGAGATCGGGATCGGGCATGAAGGACGTGTCGAGCCGGGACGAGATCAGCTGCTCGTCGATGGCCGAGGCCGGGAGCCTTCCGGCGGCGACGTCCTCGCCGATCGCCCGCATCGTGCGCGTCAGCTCGTCGCGGGCGCCATAGTTGAAGGCGATCACGAGCGTCAGCCCGCGATTGCGCATGGTCAGCGCCTCGGCCTTGTCGAGCAGGCCCTTGATGTCGGAGGTCAGGCGGTCGCGGCTGCCGATGACTCGCACGCGCACATTCTTGGCGTTGAGATCGGCGAGGTCGCGCTGGATGAAGAGCCGCAGCAGGCCGAACAGGAACTGGATCTCGAGCGGCGGCCGCGTCCAGTTCTCGGAAGAAAAGGAAAAGAGCGTCAGATAGGAGACGCCGAGCTCGCGCGAGGTCTCGACGGCATTGCGCACCGCCTCCATGCCGCGGCGATGGCCCTCGGTGCGCGAAAGCCCCCTGCCCTGCGCCCAGCGGCCATTGCCGTCCATGATGATGGCGACATGCCGCGGGACGCTGAGCCCCTCGGTCACTGTCGCCGGCGTCGCCAGGATCTCGGCGCCCGAATCATTGGCCTTCGAGTTCATGGCGTCGCCGGGGTTGGTCAGACCTGCAGGATTTCCGCTTCCTTCGCGGCGAGCACCGAGTCGATCTCCGCGATCGTGTCGTCGGTCAGCTTCTGGATCTTCTCCGTCAGCCGCCGCGCCTCGTCCTCGCCGAGGCCGTCGGCCTCGCTCTTCTTCAGGCTGTCCATGCCGTCGCGCCGCACATGGCGAACCGCCACGCGCGCGCCCTCGGCATATTTATGGGCGGCCTTCACGAATTCCTTGCGCCGGTCGGCATTGAGCTCGGGGATCGGGATGCGGAACACCGCGCCTTCGACGATCGGGTTGAGCCCGAGGCTCGACTCGCGGATCGCCTTCTCGACGGCCTGAGCGGTGCCACGGTCCCAGACCGTGACGGTGATCAGCCGCGGCTCGGGCACGTTGATCGTCGCGAGCTGGTTGATCGGCATCACCGATCCATAGACGTTGACGGTGATGGGATCGAGCATGGTGGACGAAGCGCGGCCGGTGCGCAGACCCGAAAGGTCCGACTTGAACGCGGTGATGGCGCCCTGCATGCGGCGGCTCAGATCGTCGAAGTTCATGACGTCCTCTTGTTCTTGGTGCCGGCGAGCATCCGCAGCAGGATGACGCTATTCATCAGAGACGATCGTGGCGCGACCTTGGCCACGCAGGACCTCGATGAAGCCGTTCGGCGACCGGATTGAAAACACGATTAGCGGAATATGGTTGTCGCGGGCAAGCGCCACGGCGGCGGCGTCCATGACCTGCAGCCCGCGCGACAGCACCTCGGCATGGGTTATGCGCTCGAAGCGCACCGCGTTCGGGTCCTTCTTCGGATCGGCCGAATAGACGCCATCGACATTGGTGCCCTTGAAGAGCGCGTCGCAGCCCATCTCGGCGGCGCGCAGCGCGGCGCCCGAATCGGTCGTGAAGAAGGGATTGCCGGTGCCGCCGGCGAACAGCACGACGCGGCCCCGCTTCAGCGCCCGCTCGGCGCGCTGCTGCGAGAAGCTCTCGCAGATCGTCGGCATCGGCACCGCCGAGAAGATGCGCGAGGAGATGCCGCGGCGCTCGAAGGCCTCGTGCATGCCGATGCAGTTCATGACCGTCGCCAGCATGCCCATGTGGTCGCCGGCGACGCGGTTGCCGCCGGCCTTGGCGATGGTCATGCCGCGGAAGATGTTGCCGCCGCCGATGACGACGGCGACTTCGACGCCGAGTTCGACGGCCTGTCCGACCTCGCCCGCGATGCGGTCGACGACCGCTTCATCGATGCCGAAGGGCTGGGATCCCAGGAGGGCTTCGCCCGAAACTTTCAAGAGCACGCGTCGATACCGGGCGGGAGCCGCCATGCCGAGATCCTCGCTGTCGTGAATGGGCACGCTCCCGATACACGAAGGGCGCCGGGATGTCATCCGGCGCCCTTCGCTAATCCATCTTGGAAGCGCTTGTTTCCAGAACTTATTTCGTTCCGGCCGCGGCCGCGACCTCGGCGGCGAAGTCGGTCTCTTCCTTCTCGACGCCATCGCCGAGACGGAACATCACGAACTCCGTCAGCTTGATCGGGGCGCCGACATCGGCCTCGGCCGCCTTCAGCGCCTTCTCGACGGTCAGGTCGGGATTGATCACGAAGGCCTGCAGGAGGAGGACGACCTCCTCGTAATACTTGCGCACGCGGCCCTCGACCATCTTCTCGATGATCGCCTCGGGCTTCCCGGACTCGCGCGCCTGCTCGGCATAGACGGCGCGCTCGCGGGCGACGACGGCCGGATCGAGCGCATCGGTCGAGACCGAAAGCGGGCTCGTCGCGGCGATGTGCATCGCGATCTGGCGGCCGAGCGCGGCGAGCTTCTCCTTGTCGCCGGTCGACTCGAGCGCGACCAGCACGCCGATCTTGCCGAGGCCCGGAGCGGTCGCCGAGTGGACATAGGTCGCCACGACGCCGTCGCTGACGCCGATGGCGGCCGAGCGGCGGAGGTTCATGTTCTCGCCGATGGTGGCGACGGCCTCGGTGATCGTGTCCTTGACCGACTTCTCCGAACCCGGGAAGGCGGCGGCGGCAACGGCCTCGACCGAACCGTCCGTCTCGAGCGCCGCCTTGGCGACGTTGAGCACCAGCTGCTGGAACTCGGCATTGCGGGCGACGAAGTCGGTCTCCGAATTGAGCTCGACGACGACGGCGCGCGAACCCGACGAGGCGACGCCGACGAGGCCCTCGGACGCGACGCGGCCGGCCTTCTTGGCGGCCTTGGCGAGGCCCTTGGTGCGCAGCCAGTCGATCGCCGCCTCGATATCGCCGGCGGTCTCGGTCAGCGCGGCCTTGCAGTCCATCATGCCCGCGCCGGTCTTCTCGCGCAGGTCCTTCACCATCGAAGCGGAAATCGTCATCGTCTGCCTCGTCAATCTCTTGTTTTCTAACGAACAGCCGGGCGAAGGGCGCCCGGCTGCGTCGTTTGGATCGTCAGGGACGCCGCCTCGTCGGACGGCGCAGCTTGTGTCAGGCGGCCGCGACTTCGCCGGCTTCCTCGGGAAGAGCCTCTTCGTAGATCTCTTCCTGGGCGCCGAGGTCGAGACCGGCCGAGCCGGCGGCACGCGAGATGCCGTCGAGCGCGGCGCGGGCGATCAGGTCGCCATAGAGCGTCAGCGCACGGCCGGCGTCGTCATTGCCCGGAATCGGATAGGTGATGCCATCCGGGTCCGAATTGGAATCGATGATCGCCGCGACAGGAATATGAAGGCGGCGCGCTTCCTGGATCGCGAGCGCTTCCTTGTTGGTGTCGATCACGAACAGGAGGTCGGGGATGCCGCCCATGTCCTTGATGCCGCCGAGCGCGTTCTCGAGCTTGTCGCGCTCGCGCGACAGCGTCAGGCGCTCCTTCTTCGTCAGGCCCTGCACGTCCGACGAGAGCAGTTCGTCGAGGTGGCGCAGGCGCTGGATCGAATGCGAGATCGTCTTCCAGTTGGTCAGCATGCCGCCGAGCCAGCGGGAATTGACATAATACTGCGCGCAGCGCTTGGCAGCGTCGGCCACGGGATCCGAAGCCTGGCGCTTGGTGCCGACGAAGAGCACGCGGCCGCCGCCGGCCACCGTGTCGCTCACCGCCTGGAGGGCGCGATGCAGCAGCGGAACCGTCTGGGCGAGGTCGATGATGTGGATGTTGTTGCGCACGCCATAGAGATACGGCGCCATCTTCGGGTTCCAGCGATGCTTCTGGTGGCCGAAATGGACGCCCGCCTCGAGCAGCTGGCGCATGGAGTAATCAGGAAGAGCCATCTAAACTGTATCCTTCACCGGTTGAACCTCCGTGGGGAAAGCCAATCCTCGATCGGCACCGGTGGGTTCCGACAAACGCCATAGCGCCGCCGGAGCCCGAGCCCCACGTGTGGAATGCGCGCCTTATAGGCGGCGAAGAGGAGAAACGCAAGCGATCCGCCGGGTCTGGACGCCGGCCGCACCGCATGCGAAGCGCTGATATGGCGTCGGCCAGGTTTCCGCGCAAGCTTCGGGAGGGCGCATGGACACGTTCCGCTGGATGTCGACGGTGTTCTCGATGATCCTCGGCCTCGGCGTCGCCCGGATCCTCGCCTCCGCCGTCGCCGCGCTCCGGGCACGCCGGCGCGCCAGCCTCGACTGGCTGCCGCTCGCCTGGGCCTTCTTCATCTTCGCGCAGCAACTGACCCTTTGGTGGAGCCTCGAGGACCTCGCCAATCTCTCGGCGCACTGGACCTATTTCCAGTTCCTGATTCTGGTGACGCTGGTGCTGACGCTGTTCGTCGCCGCCGCCTCCGTCCTGCCGCCGAACGAGATCGCGGCGGGCGAGAGCCTCCGCCGCTTCTTCGACGAGGACGGCCGCTTCGGCCTGCTCGCGCTCGCCGCCTTCAATGTCACCGCGCTCGCCGTCAATCACGTCTTCTGGTCGCCGGCCCCGCTGACCTTCGCCGATGCGATCAACGTGCTGCTCATCGCCGTTCCGGTCATCGGCTTCTTCGGAACGCGGCAAGTCCAGGTTGCCGCGACCCTCGCCTATGCCGTCGGCATGGTCGTCGCGATCGCCCTCCTGTCGCCGCAGAGCTACTGATTGCCGCTCACAGATCGAATCCGGCAAGCCCGCGAAAGGCCTGACCGGCCTCGCCTTTCATGCCTCACCCGTAAAGGCGCGCGTCAGACCAGTTCGACATGCTCGATGCCGTTCACCGCGCGCAGCGCGCCGGCGATCTGCGGCGTCAGCTGGTAGCGACCGGGCAGCTGCACCTCGACCTCGCGCTGCCCCTGGTCGAGCAGCAGCACGAGGCTGACATCGCCGTCGCCGCCGCGCGAGAGATGACGCTCGATGCTCCGGAGCGGCTCCTCGGCGCGGAGGAAAACCCGCAGCTGCTTCAGTCCCGACACCATGTCGTCGAGCGGCTTCACCGAGACGACGCGCACGCTGATGCCCTCGGGCCGGTCCTCCGCCGCAACCTGCACGACGACCGAGCGGCCGGGCTCGAGTTGGTCGCGGAATTCGTTCAAAGCCTCGGAGAAGAGGATCGCCTCGAACTGCCCAGTCGGATCGGAGAACTGCACGATGCCCATCCGGTTGCCGGACTTCGTCTTCCGCTCCTGCCGCGCCGTCACCGTTCCGGCAAGACGTCCCGCCGCCGCGCCGCGCCGCACGGCCTCGGAGAAATCCGCCCAGTTCTGCACCCGCTGCTTCTTCAGCACCGGCGCATATTCGTCGAGCGGATGGGCGGAGAGATAGAACCCGACCACGGCGTGCTCCTTCTGCAGCCGTTCCGCCGGCAGCCAGGGATCGACCATCGGCAGCACCAGCGGCTCCCCCGCCCCGGCCCCGCCGAAATTGAAGCCGTCCTGCCCGGCCGTCTGGTCGTCGACCAGGCGGTTGCCGATGCCCATGATCCGCTCGATGCCGGCGAAGACGCGCGCCCGGTCGCGCTCCATGTCGTCGAAGGCGCCCGCCGCGACGAGGCTCTCCAGCGTCCGCTTGTTCAGGATGCGGGGATTGATCCGCGCGGCGAAGTCGGCGAGGTCGCGGAACGGCCGTTCGCCCCTCGCCTCCACGAGGTGCTCGACCGCCTGCGCACCGACCCCCTTGATGGCCGCCAGCGAATAGAGGATGCGACCGTCCTCGACATCGAACACGGCGCCCGAGCGGTTGACCGAGGGCAGGTCGACCTGAATGTCGAGCCTTAGCGCTTCCCGTCGGAAATCGTTGATCTTGTCGGTGTTTCCCATGTCGAGCGTCATCGACGCCGCGAGGAACTCCGTCGGGTAGTTCGCCTTCAGATAGGCCGTGTGATAGGAGACCAGCGCATAGGCCGCTGCGTGGCTCTTGTTGAAGCCATAGTCCGCGAACTTCGCCAGAAGGTCGAAGATCATGTCGGCGCGGTCCTTGGCAAGGCCCCGCTCGACCGCACCATCGACGAAGCGCACCCGCTGCGCATCCATCTCGGCCTTGATCTTCTTGCCCATCGCGCGGCGCAGCAGGTCGGCCTCGCCGAGCGAATAGCCCGACAGGATCTGCGCGATCTGCATCACCTGTTCCTGATAGATGATGACACCATGCGTCTCCTTCAGCACGGGCTCGAGCAGCGGATGGAGAAAATCCGGCTTCTCCTCGCCATGCTTGCGCGCGTTGTAGACTGGAATGTTGTCCATCGGGCCCGGACGATAGAGCGCGACGAGGGCGATGATGTCCTCGAAGCGGTCCGGCCGCATGCCGACCAGGGCCTTGCGCATGCCCTGGCTTTCCAGCTGGAACACGCCGACCGTCTCGCCGCGCGTCAGCATCTCGTAGGTCGGCTTGTCGTCGAGCGGCAGAGCCGAAAGATCGAGTCGGATCCCGCGCTTGGCGATGAGCGCTAATGCGGTTTCGAGGACGGTCAGCGTCTTCAGGCCAAGGAAGTCGAACTTCACCAGCCCGGCGCTCTCGACCCATTTCATGTTGAACTGGGTGACCGGCATCGAAGAGCGCGGATCGCGATAGAGCGGCACCAGCGCGTCGAGCCGCCTGTCGCCGATCACGATGCCGGCGGCATGGGTCGAGGCGTGGCGATAGAGGCCCTCGAGCTTCTGCGCCATGGCGAGCAGCCGCGCCACGGTCGGATCCTCGTCGCGGGCGGCGCGCAGCCGCGGCTCGTCCTCGATCGCCTTGTCGAGCGTCACCGGATTGGCCGGATTCTGCGGCACCAGCTTGCAGAGCCGGTCGACCTGGCCATAAGGCATCTGCAGCACGCGGCCGACATCGCGCAGCACTGCGCGCGCCTGGAGCGTTCCGAAGGTGATGATCTGCGCCACCTGGTCGGTGCCGTATTTCTGCTGGACGTAGCGGATGACCTCGTCGCGGCGGTCCTGGCAGAAATCGATGTCGAAATCCGGCATCGAGACGCGTTCGGGGTTGAGGAAGCGCTCGAACAGCAGCGCGAAGCGCATCGGGTCGAGATCGGTGATGGTCAGCGACCAGGCCACCAGCGAGCCGGCGCCCGAGCCACGGCCGGGCCCGACGGGAATCCCCTGCGACTTCGCCCACTGGATGAAGTCGGCGACGATGAGGAAATAGCCGGGGAACTTCATCTTCACGATGACGCCGAGCTCGAATTCGAGCCGCTCGGCATAGTCTTCGGGCGTCAGTCCCGGCGCGGTGCCATGGGCGGCGAGCCGCCGGGCGAGACCCTCGCGCGCCATCTGGCGAAGCGCCTCGACCTCCGCCGCATCGGCCTCGGCCGGATCGGCGTCGGCACCGGCGAAGCGCGGCAGGATGGGCTTCCGCTTTACCGGCCGATAGTGGCAACGGAGCGCGATCTCGACCGTGTTGTCCACCGCCTCGGGAAGATCGGAAAACAGCGCCACCATCTCGGCGCGCGTCTTGAAATAATGCTCCGGCGTCAGGCGGCGGCGTTTTTCCTCGGCGATCACCGCGCCCTCGGCGATGGCGATCAGCGCGTCATGCGCCTCATAGTCGTCGCGCTTCGGGAAGAAGGGCTCGTTGGTGGCGACGAGCGGCAGCCCGAGCCGATAGGCGAGCGCGACGAGATCTGCCTCGCAGCGCTCGCTGTCCGCGCCATGGCGCTGCAATTCGACATAGAGACGGTCGCCGAACGCCGCCGAAAGCCGCACAAGCCGGGCCTCGGCAACGGCCCCCTGCCCCGCGCGCAGCGCCTGATCGGCGGGACCGGCCGGGCCACCGGTGAGAAGGATCAGACCGGCCGCCGCCGCCTCGAGATCGGCGATGGCGACATGCGGCCGCTCTCCGGCATCGGTCTCCATGAAAGCCCGCGAGACGAGGCGGACGAGATTCCAGTAGCCGGTCTCGTCGGCGGCCAGAGCCACGACATCGGCCAGGGGCTTCGCGCCCGGCTGCAGCTTGCGGGCCGGCTCGAAACCATCGTCGAACCAGACGGCGAGCTGGCAGCCGATGATCGGCTGGATGCCCTGCTCGGCCATCTTCTCCGAGAATTCCAGCGCGCCGAACAGATTACCGGTGTCGGTCAGCGCGAGCGCCGGCTGCTTGTCGGCCATGGCCAGCTTGCCGAGGGATTTCAGCGGCAGCGCGCCTTCGAGCAGCGAATAGGCGGAATGCACCCGAAGATGCACGAAGCCGACACCGCCCGCCGCCAAGGACCGCCGCTCGCCCGTCCCGATCATCGCATCCTCGCTTCGAGGTCCATCGCCCGACCTTATCCCGCGAGTCGTCTCCGCCCGTCCACCGCCGCGAACGCGCGGCAGACGGCTAGACGACGTGCGCGATCAGCTCCGACCAGAGGGTGATCATGGCGACAAACGAGGCGAGCGCGGCAAGGGCAGCGAGATCACGGATCAGCATGGACATCGTCTTATCCTCCGAAACCACCAAGATATCCCCATATGTTCACGTTCTGTTCTCTCCGTCAAGTGTCCTGCCCGAGCGGTCGCTTCCGACTTGCATCGAGGCTGGGCCGAAGGGCTCCCGTCAGGCGCGATCGTCGTCCTGCGGGAAGATCAGAAGCTTGCCCGTCCCGGCGGCGTTGGCGGCAAGGGCGGCATAGGCCGCTGGCGCCTCGGCCAGCGCATAGCGGCCGCTCACCAGAGCCGACGGTTTGAGCCGTCCGCGGCCGAGCAGGGCGAGCAGCGCCGGCCACACGCCGGGACTTCCGAGTGATCCGGTCAGCGTGTGGTCGCTGACGACGATGCGGTCGACATCGACCGGCAATTGCGCCTGCCCGAACAGGCCGACGACGACGAGCCGTCCGCCGGGCGCCAGCGATGCGAGCGCCAGCTGCAGGGCGGCCGGGTGGCCGCTGGCCTCGATGACGATGTCGAAGCGCTCGTCCGCCCTTGCCCTGCGCGCCCCCATCGCCTCTGCCCGGCCGACCCGGCCGGGATCGGCATCGAGGATCGCGACATCGGCGCCATGAAGATCGAGGGCAATGGCCGCGGCCAGCCAGCCGATCGTACCGGCGCCGACGACGAGGACGGAGCGCCCGGGACGCCAATCGGCCCGCCGCACGGCGCGCAACGCCACGGCCGCGGGCTCGGCGAAAACGGCGTCTTCGACCGCGACATCGGCAGGCACGCGGTGCGCGGCGCGCGCGGGGAAAGCCAGAAGCCCGCTCATCGCTCCGGCCTGGCGGAGGATGCCCGTCTCGGCCCTGTCGGGGCATTGGTGATAACTGCCGGCAAGGCAGAGGCGGCAATGGCTGCAGCCGATGCTGCATTCGCCGACGACGAGATCGCCTGGCGCAAAGCCGAGCACGCCCTCGCCCTGCCCGACGACGCGCGCGACCCACTCGTGACCGGGCGTCAGCGGGAAGGTCGCCAGCCCCTGGCGCAGATAGACCATGCTGCCATCGGCGAGCTCGAGATCGGTCCGGCACAAACCGACGGCGACGGGGGCCAGCAGCAGCTCACCCGGCCCTGGAGCCGGAGCCGGCCGCTCGCGGATTTCGATCCGGCCGGGACCGGCGAGGACGATGGAACGCATGATCTTGTCCGACAAGTGACTGACAAGCGCACGCTATCGGCGGATTCCAGGCGCCGCTACGCCGATTATGGCCCTCGCGGGCGCTTCCGCTCGGCTCAGGCGAGACGGAAGGACGAGGCCGAGAGAGCGAGGGAAGACGAGACCTGGGCGAACTGCCTGGCGGCGCCGGCGCCGCTGCCGTCGGCATCGTAGGAGAGCGAGCCCGTCGTCGCGTTGTAGATGATCTCGCCGAGCCCGCCGCTGGTCGAGGCCTGCGTCGAATAGCGGAACGAGCTCGCCGCCAGCGAGCCTGGCGTCGGACCCGCCTGCAGCGCCGAATAGATCGAGCTCGCGAGGCTGATGAGATCGGATCCGACCGTCATATCGGTGATCGTGTCGACATTGCTGGCGCTCGGTGCCGTGGTGAAGGCGAAGGTATCGGCACCGCTGCCGCCGGTCAGGCGGTCATTGCCGAGCCCGCCATCGAGACGGTTCGCCGCCGTGTTGCCGACGAGGGTGTCGCTGAGCGCCGTCCCGATCAGGTTCTCGATTCCGCTCAGCGTATCGCCTTCGGCGCGACCGCCATGGCCGATACCAGTCGCGAGATTGACCTGGACCGCGGCGAGCGGGGTTGCGTAGGTGACGGTGTCGTTGCCGGCGCCGCCGACGAGCTGGTCCGCGCCGCCATCGCCGTTCAGGAGATCGTTGCCGGCGCCGCCGTCGAGGCGATTGGCATTGTTGTCGCCGATCAGCGTATCGCCAAGCACGGAGCCGATGAGATTCTCGATGCCGGAGAGCGTATCGCCTTCGGCGCGTCCCCCATGGCCGATGCCGGTCCCGAGATTGACCTGGACCGCGGCGAGCGAGGTCATATAGGTGACGGTGTCGTTGCCGGCGCCGCCGACGAGCCGATCGGCACCGCCATCGCCGTTCAGGAGATCGTTGCCGTCGCTGCCGTCGAGGCGGTTGGCATTGTTGTCGCCGATCAGCGTATCGCCAAGCACGGAGCCGATGAGATTCTCGACGCCGGAGAGCGTGTCGCCCTCCGCATCGCCGCCGAGACCCTTGCCCGTGCCGAGACTGACCGTCACCGCCGCCGCCGAGGCGGAGTAATCGGCGGTATCGACACCGCCGCCGCCGATAAGCTGGTCGGCGCCGCCAAGACCGCGCAGCGTGTCCGCGCCCTCGCCGCCGTCGAGGCGGTTGGCGTTGCCGTCGCCTGTGAGCGTATCGGAAAGGGACGAGCCGGTGAGATTCTCGATGTTGCCGAGCCAATCACCCTCGGCATCGCCACCATGGCCGACATGGGTCGTGAGACTGACGTCGACGCCCTCCGGCGAACCGACATAGCTCGCGGTGTCGATGCCCGCACCGCCGTCGAGGATGTCGGCGCCGGCGCCGCCGATCAGCGTGTTCTTGCCCTCGAGACCGATGATCTTGTCGTTGCCGCCGCGGCCGTCGAGGATGCTGTCGCCGCCGCCGGTGATGAGATCATCGCCATCCGAGGTACGCAGCTCGGTGATGCCGGTATTGGCGCGGATATCGACGCCACGACCGTGCAGTTGCGCGCCGAGATCGAGCGTCGTCTGGCCGGACACGCGCACGCCGACCTGCGGCCGTTTCGTCGGGTCGGTATCGCTGAAGGCGATGTTCTGGAAGCTCTCGAGCTGCTCGGGCGTGAAGACGGCATAGTAGATGCCGGTATAGAGGTTCTCGACGTTGCTCAGCTCGATATAGGTGTAGCCATGCGGACCTTTGTAGTCCTGGGTCTGCGTATAGAAACTGTCGATGCCATCGCCACCGTCTATCTTTCCCTGCGCCATATCCATAACGATGAATTTGTCGTTATCGGCGCCACCATAGGCAGATATTTTCTCGGCGGTTTCCGTAAACCAAGCCTGCGGCGTCTGGAAATAAAAGGTGTCGTTACCCTCGTCGCCGTAATACTCGGCGCTCGATACCGGATAGCCATAGGTCGACAGGATATCGTCGCCCTGATTGCCGTGAACGATGTCGGTACCGCTTTCCGGCTCTGCGCCGTCGTAGCCAACGTCGTATCCGGCCGAGAGCGTGTCGTTGCCGGCGCCGCCGTTGATGATGTCGGTTCCGGCGCCGCCGGAGATGACATTGTCTGCGTCATCGCCGGTTATGGTGTCGCCATGGGCGGAGCCCGTGATGTTCTCGATGCTGATCAGCGTATCCCGGTGGCGTAGCCACCTGAAATGCTGTGCGTCGCGAGGTCGATCGTGACGGCGGCCGTTGAATATTCATAAGAGACGGTATCGCTGCCGGCGCCGCCGTCGAAAGTCTCGGGGGCCGCGGTGGCAACGAATGTATCGTCGAAGTCTGAGCCGATTGCCGCCTCGATGCTGCCATAGGTGTCGCCCTCGGCGTCGCCGCCGCTGCCCGTCCCGAGCGCAAGATTGACCGTCACGGCGGCGAGCGATCCTGAATAATCCACTGTGTCCCGGCCGATGCCGCCGAGCAACTGATCCGCGCCGCCAAGGCCGATCAGCGTGTCGTCGCCCTCGCCGGCCTCGATGCGGTCGGCGCCGCCTGAAAGACTGATCCTGTCATTGCCGGTCGAGCCGACAAAGGTGACGCCTTGTCCCGCAAGCTGCGTGCCGAGTTGGACGCTTCCAGCCGTCGCCAGCGTCAGGGTGCGGCCCGCAGCATTCACGAGGGACTGGAAGCCCTGATATTGGCTGGCCGTGGCGATCACACCGGCGCTCGCGTCGAGGACCTCGACATTCGAAATCACGAGATTCTGCAGCCGCAAGGGCGCGACATGGGCCGACGAGCCGGCCGCCACCGGCTCGAGTCTGTCGAGATCGGCGCCGCCGTCGATGATGCCCGAGATGCTGGGGCCGACCTGATTCTGCGGCCCGCCCAGCCGGATCGTATCGTTGCCGGCTCCGCCGGACATGTTCGTTGTCGCGCCGAGATAGTCGACCAGCGTGTCGTTGCCGGCGCCGCCGATCAAAGTGTCGCTGGCGGCCTCGTCGCTGCCCGGCGGCGCCGCATAGATCGTGTCATTGCCGGCGCCGCCATCAAGCGTGTCGACGCCGAGCCCGCCGGTAACCGTGTCATCGCCGTCCGATGTCGTGACGGCGTTTCCCGCCGCGGCCGCCGTCAGGGTGACGCCGCGGCCCTGCAATTGCGTCGTGAGATCGACCGTGCCAGCCTCCGAAAGGGTCAGCGTGACCGGGCTCGTGTAATCGAGCGGGCTGTAGGCGATCGTGTCGACGCCCTGGAAGAACGAGGGCGAAGCCGTCGCATTGGCGCCATAGGTGAAGAGCGTCCCGGCCATTGGTCTGTCCTGTTCAGGTCAATAGGGCAAGCCGCGCCGTCCCCGCCCGGCGCTCATCGATATGCAAACCTTAGCGTGTCTACATCGTCGGACACCCCGGGAAAGGACGAGGGGCGGCCGCTTTCTAGACGAGACGGAACGTGCTCGCCGACAAGGTCAGGCCCGACGAGACCTGCGCGAATTGCTGCGCGGCGCCGCCCCCCGAACCGTCGGCATCATAGGAGAGCGAACCGGTCGTCGCGTTATAGATAATCTCGCCGAGGCCACCGCTTGATGACGCCTGCGTCGAAAGGCGGAAAGAACTGGCGGACAGAGAGCCCGGTGTCGCCCCGCTCTGAAGGGCGCTGAAGATCGACTTCGAGAGTTCGACGAGATCGGAGCCAACCGTGAGGTCGGTGATCGTATCGATATTGGTCGCGCCGAGCGCCGTGTCGAAGACGAAGGTGTCGGCGCCGCCGAGACCTGTCAGGGTGTCGCTGCCGAGGCCGCCGTCGAGGCGATTTGCGCCGGCGCTGCCGACGAAGATGTCCGCATGAACGGAGCCAGACAGCGAATCCATCCCCGACAGAGTATCGCCCTCGGCGTCGCCGCCGGATGACGCCCCCGTCGAGAGGTTCACGGACACCGCCGCCGCCGAGCCGGCATAACTGGCCGTATCGTTGCCATAGCCACCGATCAGCGCATCAGGCCCGGCGCCGCCCTCCAGCGTATCATTGCCTTCGCCACCATCGAGCCGATTGTTCGCGGCGTCGCCGATCAGCGTGTCGGCCTGGCTCGATCCCGTGAGCGATTCGATTCTGACGAGCGTGTCGCCCGCCGCATCGCCGCCCGAGCCGAGACCAGTGGCGAGATTCACGGTCACGCCAGCGGAGGACAGGCTGTAGCTGGCCGTATCGCGGCCGCCACCGCCATCGATCACGTCGGCGCCGTCGTCGCCCTCGATCGTGTTGTTGGCGCCGTCGCCGATCAGATGGTCGGCGCCGAACGAGCCCAGCACATTCTCGATCGTCGCATAGGTATCGCCTTCGGCCACGCCACCATGACCGACGCCCGCCGCGAGATCGACCTCGACGGCGACCGCGCGGCCGTAATAGCTGACGGTGTCGACGCCCGCCCCGCCGATCAACGCATCGGCGCCGTCGTCGCCATAGATGACATCGTTGCCTGCACTGCCATCGAGGCGGTTGCTGCCGGTGGTGCCGCGGATGATGTCGTCGGCCGAACTGCCTATGACGTTTTCGAAATTCTTGGCGCTGTAGAAGTGACCTCCCGCCATCTCCATGGTCCCGGCCTGCAGATCGACGCGCAGGGCACGGATCGTCCGGGAGAAATCGACCGTATCGACATCGCCGCCGCCGTCGTAACTGCCGGATCCATAGAAACCGATGGGCGCGAAGGCGACGACGACCGTGTCGTTGCCCTTTCCGAGGTCTATGCCCGAATACCCGCTGAGAGTGGTGACCGTGTCGTCGAAGTCCGACCCGATGATGCCCCCGATCCGCAACAGGACATCTCCGGCGGCATAGCCGCCCGACGCGGTTCCGGCTTGGAGGTCGATGGTCACCGCCTCATTCGAGGCGGCGTAGCTCACCGTCGCACCCAAGCCGTAGGGAACCCCGCCGCCATCGATCCTGTTCGCGGCAGCCGAAGCGACGATCAGGTCTCCCGCCTGGGAGCCGATGACGTTCTCGATCCCCGAAATCGTGTCGCCTGTCGCATCCCCACCCGTCGCCGTCTGGACGTTGAGGTCGATCGTGACGCCCTTCGCCGAGGTCGAGTAGTCGGCCGTATCGCTGCCCTCGCCGCCGATGATAACATCGATGCCCTTGCCGCCGGTGAGCGTGTCGGCGCCCTTGCCGCCCTCGAGGGTGTTGTTGCCGTCATTCCCGATCAGCACATCGCCGAGATCCGAGCCGATGATCCTGTCGACGCCGGAAAAGGTATCGCCCTCCGCGTCACCACCGAGGCCCTTGCCTGTGAGCAGGTTGACCGTGACGGCCGCCGCCGAGCCCGCATAGCTCGCCGTATCGACGCCGGTGCCGCCGATGAGCGTATCGGCGCCGCCGCCGCCGATCAGCGTGTCGTCGCCGGCGCCGCCGTCGAGGCGGTTGTTGGCCGCATCGCCGATCAGCGTGTCGGTGAAGGCCGACCCGATGACGATCTCGATGCCGGAGAGCGTGTCGCCCGTCGCCTCGCCGCCGGAGCCCTTGCCGGTGGCGAGATTGACCGTGACCGCTCCGCCGGAGCCGGCATAGCTCGCCGTATCGAGACCCGCGCCACCGATCAGCGTATCCGCGCCTGCGCCGCCGATCAGGAGATCGGCGCCGCCGGCGCCGTCGAGGCGGTTGTTGCCGCCATTGCCCGTCAGCGTATCGCCGAGCGCGCTGCCGATCAGGTTCTCGATCTCGGAGAGCGTGTCGCCCTCGGCGCGGCCCCCATGGCCGAGGCCGGTCGCGAGGCTGACCTGGACCGCGGCCAGCGACGTCTCGTAGGTCGCCGTGTCGTTGCCGTTGCCGCCGATCAGCACGTCGGCGCCGCCGTCGCCATTGAGCAGGTCGTTTCCGTCGCCGCCCTCGAGCCGGTTGGCGCCATTGTTGCCGATCAGCGTGTCGCCGAGCACCGAACCGACAAGGTTCTCGATCTCGAACAACGTGTCGCCCTCGGCTCGGCCGCCATGGCCGATCCCGGTCCCGAGATTGACCTGCACAGCCGCAAGAGAGGTGATGTAGGTGACCGTGTCGACGCCTGCGCCGCCGTGGATCTCATCGCCGCCGCCATCGCCGTTCAGGAGATCATCGCCGTCCCCGCCTTCGAGCAGGTCATTGCCCTGGCCGCCATTGAACTGATCGCTACCGTCGCCTCCGATGAGATGATCGGCGCCAGTGGACGTGACGACGTAATTGTAGCCGCCATTGGCAGCGTGGAAGGTGACACCGCGGCCGGCCAGTTGGCTGGTCAGGTTCACTGCGTCCGGAGTGCTGAAGCTGAGTTCCACCGGGCTCGTCAGGTCCGTCGGGCTGAAGGCGATGGTGTCGAAGCTCTGAAAGAAGGAGCCGGTGCCCGTGATATTGGCGCCGTAGGTGAACAGCGTTCCTGGCATCGCGGGTACTCCGGCGGGCTGAGCAGGCATGCGCCGCATCCCCGCCGGGATGAGGCCTGTCGGACGTTATGTCGCTCCACAACTTAGTCTACTGAAGCACAACCGAAATGAACAGCAGGCCAAGCACTCCAGGCCCACGGAAGGACCAGAAAAGGCGGAACAAAGTCGCGCAAAGACGAGCGGACGAAACCTGGGCGCATTGCTGGGGTGTCGGCGGATTGAGCCCGCTCCGCTACCTTCGGGATCCTGCCCCCTTCGTCAGGCCCGGCCCATCGCGAGCGATGGGCGAGACCGGCGGCGCGACTGCGTTGGCTCGTCCCAGTTCGACGCGGCGAATTCACGCTCTGACAGAGCATTCCAGGCCGCATCTGCAGCTCCCTTCGCCGCCTTTTTCGATCCGACGCCGTAGGCCGGAGAGCCGCGGCGAGCCGGCAAGTCCGGCTCGTTTGCCGCAGGTTGCAGCGGCGGATAGGATGCGCCCGACGGCCAACCGCCCTCGCCTTTCATCTTGCGAAACCCATGACCGCGCCACCGCCCGTCGAGAGCCCGGAACAGGTCGAGATCGCCGACAGCGGCCTCATGGGGCTCTGCGGCATCGCGGCCTATTTCAGGATCGCGGCGGAGCCGCCGGCGCTCAGGCGGCAGCTCGCCCTGTCGGGGGAGAGGCGATCCGGGCCGACCGAACTCATCCGCGCGGCCCGGATCATCGGGCTCAAGGCAGGCATCGGGGCCATCGCCGGCGAGAAGGGCCTCGCCAGCCTCGCCGCGCCCTCGCTCGTCGCGCGCAAGGACGGCAGCTTCGTCATCTTCGGGGGACGCCAGCCGAGCGGGCTCTACCGCCTCATCGACCCGGTGACGCGCATCGAGCGCAATGTCGATCCGGCGGAGTTCTTCGCCGATTTCCGCCCCGAGGCGATCCGCATCGCCCGGCGGCTGTTCGGCAAAGGCGTGATCCCGCAATTCTCCGGCTTCAGCTGGTTCCTGCCCTCGATCTGGCGCTACCGCAAGCCGCTCGGCCATGTGCTCATCGCATCACTGTTCGTGCAGCTCTTCGCGCTCGTGACGCCGCTGTTCTTCCAGGTCGTCGTCGACAAGGTGCTCGGCCATCGCAGCTATTCGACGCTGACCGTGCTGGTGGTCGGCCTCGTCGCCATCGGCGCCTTCGACGTCGTGCTGCAATATCTGCGCAGCTACGCCCTCGCCCACACCACCAACCGCATCGATGTCGAGCTCGGCCAGCGGCTGTTCGGCCATCTGCTGCGCCTTCCCGTCGGCTATTTCGAGACGCGCTCGGCGGGCCAGACCGTCGCCCGCGTGCGCGAACTGGAGACGATCCGTTCCTTCCTGACCGGACAGGGTCTGTTCGCGGCGCTCGATTTCGTCTTCGCCTTCGTCTTCATCGGCGTCCTGTTCCTCTACAGCACGACACTGGCGCTGATCGTCGTCGCGACCATCCCCGCCTATCTCCTGATCTCGGTCCTCATCCGGCCACTGCTGCGTGAGCGCATCCGCCAGAAATTCGACCGCGGCGCCCTCAGCCAGCAATTCCTCGTCGAGACGGTTGTCGGCATCCAGACGGTGAAGGCGGCGGCGGTCGAGCCGGTGATGCAGGCGGAATGGGAGGATCGCCTCGCCGCCTACGTGAAGACGGCCTTCCAGGCGACCATGCTCGGAACGCTCGGCCAGGATGCGATCCAGTATGTGTCCAAGGTCTCGACCGCGCTCCTCCTCTTCTTCGGCGCTCGCGCGGTGCTCGATGGCGAGATGACGATCGGCCAGCTCATCGCCTTCAACATGATCGCGCAGCAGGTGGCGCAGCCGGTGCTCCGCCTTTCGCAGCTCTTCCAGGATTTCCAGCAGGTCCAGGTCTCGGTGGAGCGTCTCGGCGACATCCTCAACGCACCGGCCGAGCGCGTGCCGGTGGCGGGGGGCACGCCGCCGCCGCTGAAGGGCCAGATCGAGTTCCGCGGCGTCAGCTTCCGCTATCGGCCGGGGCTGCCCGACGTTCTGAAGCAGGTTTCGCTCGGCATCCGGGCCGGTGAGGTCGTCGGCATCGTCGGTCCCTCCGGCTCCGGCAAGTCGACGCTGACCAAGATGGTGCAGCGCTTCTACACTCCCGACGAAGGCCAGGTGCTCATCGACGGCATGGATATCGCCCAGATCGACCCGGCCTGGCTGCGCGGGCAGATCGGCGTGGTGCTGCAGGAGAACCTGCTCTTCAACCGCTCGATCCACGACAATATCGCGCTTTCCAGCCCAGCGCTGTCGCGCGCGCAGGTCATGGTCGTCGCCCGCCTCGCCGGCGCCGACGAGTTCGTCACGCGGCTGCCGGAGGGTTACGACACGATCATCGAGGAGCGCGGCGCCAATCTCTCGGGCGGCCAGCGCCAGCGGCTCGCCATCGCCCGCGCGCTCGCCACCAACCCGCCGCTGCTGATCCTCGACGAGGCGACCAGCGCCCTCGACTATGAGAGCGAGAGGCTGATCCAGGCCAATATGCGCCAGATCGTGAAGGGCCGGACGGTGATCATCATCGCCCATCGCCTCGCGGCGGTGCGCGGCTGCAACCGCATCCTCGGCATGGTCGACGGGCGGATCGTCGAGGCCGGATCGCATGAGGAACTGCTCAAGCGGCCGAACGGTCTCTATGCGCGCCTCTGGGCGCTGCAAAGCGAGGGGGCGCCGCCGTGAACGCCCGCCCGCCCGCGCCACAGCAGGAGAAGTCGCCGGCGCGGCGGCAAGCGGCCGACCTCGAATTCCAGCCGGCCGCTCTCGAGATCCTGGAGACGCCTCCCTCCCCCGTGCGCCTCGCCTTCATCCTGGTGATCTGCGGCTTCTTCGCCGCGGCGCTGGCCTGGTCGGTGATCGGCCGCATCGACATCGTCGCCATGGCGCCCGGCCGGGTCCAGCCGACAGGTCGCGTCAAGCCGGTGCAGGCGCTGGAATCCGGACGCATCACCGAGGTGACGGTCCGCAATGGCAGCCATGTCGATGAAGGCGCCGTGCTGATCACGCTCGACCGCCGCGAGGCCGAGGCCGACGCCGCGCAGATCCGGACGGAACTCGCGGCCGCAGAGGCCGAGGCAATCCGTCGCCGCGCCGCCATCACCGCGGCGAGCCGGGACGTCCCGGAGGCCGTGCCGATCTCCTGGCCGCCGGCGACACCGGCGCCGATCCGGCTCCGCGAGCAACGGGTGCTCGATTCCGAGACGGCGGCGCTCGCCGCGACCCTCGCCTCGATCGATGCGCAGAGCATCGAGAAGGAAGCTGAACGCGCGCGGCTGGAGACGACGGTCGCCGCCCAGGAGGCGCTGATCGCGACGCAGGGCGAGCGCGTCGGCATGCGCTCCCGCCTGATGGAGAGCTCTGCCGGCTCGCGCGCCCAGCTGATCGATGCGCAGGAAGCGCAGCAATTGCAGCAGGTGACGCTGGCCGAGCAGCGGGGTCAACTCGTCGAGGCGCAGGCGGCGCTGCAGCGTCTGGAGCGCGAGCGAAGCCGCATCACCGGCGCCTTCCTCGCCGACAACGAGCAGAAGCTCGCGGACATCGAAGGACGCATCGACGAGGCGCGCGACAAGCTGGCCAAGGCGGAGGCGCGGCTCGAGCAGATGACCATCCGCGCGCCGATCGCCGGCACCGTCGCGGCATTGGCGCCGAGCGGCAGCGGCCAGGTGGTGACGACCGGCCAGGAGGTGATGCGCATCGTCCCCGACGGCTCCAGGCTGGAGCTCGAAGCCTATGTTTCCAACCGCGACATCGGCTTCGTCCACGAAGGCCAGCCTGTCGCCGTCAAGATCGACGCGTTCCCGTTCACGCGCTACGGCATTCTGGACGGCACGGTGGCCGATATCGCGCATGACGCGGTGGCGCGCAGCGAGGTCAGCCAGCAAATGGTCTCGCCGGCCAGCGCCCCGCGCTCGACGGGCCTCGGCGGCACGCAGGCCGTCGAGGATCTCGTCTTTCCGGTGATCGTGGCGCTCGACCGGCCCTCGATCGAGGTCGACGGCGTCACCGTGCCGCTCTCGCCCGGCATGTCGGCCGTCGCCGAGATCAAGACGGGCACCCGCCGCATCATCGACTATCTGCTGTCGCCGCTGGCGGAGACCGGCTCGGAGGCGCTGCGCGAGCGTTGAAGGTCAGCGCGGCAGCGTCATGTGCGCTGCACAATTCTCCATCATTCTCGCACCGTTGGGTCCGACCATCCAGTGCGGGCGACGGAGCATCACGGTGCGGCGCGATTATCACCGTTGGTATTCGCCGCGGCTCGGCCGCGACATGGAATTGCTGATCTTCGGCCATGCCGGGCAGCGGGTGCTGGTGTTTCCGACACGCGACGGCCGCTTCCATGAATATGAGGATATCGGCCTCGTCGGCAGTCTCGCCGAGCGGATCGAGGCCGGCGAACTGCAGCTTTATTGCCTCGATGGGTTCGCGGGCGAGAGCTTCTACTGCTTCTGGCGCGATCCGCCGAACCGTGTGCGCCGGCATCTCGCCTATGAGGACTATGTTCTCTCCGAGGTGCTGCCTTTCGCCGACAGCCTCAATGGCGATCCGCGCACGGTCGCGCATGGCTGCAGCCTCGGCGCCTTCAGCGCCGCCAGCTTCGCCTTCCGCAAGCCGGCGCGGTTCAGCCGCCTCGTCGCCTTTTCGGGGCGCTACGACCTGACACTCAAGGTCGAGTCCTTTGCCGATCTTCTCGACGGCCACTACGACGACGATGTCTATTTCTGCATGCCGTCGCATTTCCTGCCGCGGCTCGACTGCCCCGAGCAGCTCTCCGTGTTGCGGCGGCTCGATATCGTGCTGACCATCGGCGCCGAGGATCCCTTCCTCGACAACAACCGCGCCCTCAGCCACACCCTCGGCGGCAAGGGCGTCGGCCACCAGCTGCATGTCTGGGACCGACGGGCCCACAGCGCCCGCTCCTGGCGGCAGATGGCGCCGCTCTATCTCTGAGCCTTGCCGAAAAGACGGCGGGCCGGGCGCCTCCCCAAGCGCCCGGCCCGGCCTCCGGACCACCATCGATGCGGCCGTCCCCCGGCGCGGATAGCGGTTCGGATCGGAAGTCGTCAGGGCGTGATGGCGACCTTCAGCACGCCGTCGCGCTGATGCGAGAAGAGGTCATAGGCCGCCTCGATATCGTCGAGCTTGAAGCGATGCGTGACGAGCGGCGTCAGGTCGATACGGCCCGAGCCGACGACACTCATCAGCCGCCGCATGCGTTCCTTGCCGCCCGGGCAGAGCGACGTGACGATCTTGTTGTCGCCGAGGCCGGCCGAGAAGGCTGCGAGCGGGATCTTGAGATCGGTCGAATAGACGCCGAGGCTCGACAGCGTGCCGCCGGGACGCAGCACCTTCAGCGCCGACTCGAAGGTCGACTGCGTGCCCAGCGCCTCGATCGCGACATCGACGCCGCGCCCGTCGGTCAGCGCCATGATCTGCTCGACCGGATCGCCGGCCTTGAAGTCGACCACTTCGTCGCAGCCGAGCTTCTTCGCCACTTCAAGACGCGCCGGCACGGTGTCGACGCCGATGATGCGCGTCGCGCCCATCAGCTTGGCACCGGCGACCGCGCAAAGGCCGATCGGCCCCAACGCGAACACGGCGACGGTGTCACCGATCCGGATGCCGCCGCTTTCGGCGCCCGAGAAGCCCGTCGACATGATGTCGGGGCACATCAGCACCTGCTCGTCGGTCAGATGGTCGGGGACAGGCGAGAGATTGGCGACCGCGTCGGGGACGAGAACATATTCCGCCTGCGTGCCGTCGATCGTGTTGCCGAAGCGCCAGCCGCCCATGGCCTTGAAGCCATGCTTGGTGCCTGCGCCGTCCTGCGAGGAGCAGCCGCAGAGGCACGCATAGGAAGTGCCGCTCGGCGTGATGGCGCCGGCGATGACGCGCTGGCCCTCGCGATAGCCTGTGACGGCCGAGCCGAGCTTCTCGATGATGCCGACGGGCTCATGGCCGATCGTCAGGCCGCGCGCGACGGGATACTCGCCCTTGAGGATATGGACGTCGGTGCCGCAGATCGTCGTCGTCGTGATGCGGACCAGCGCGTCGAGCGGCCCGATCTCCGGAACCGGCTTTTCGTCGAGCACGATCCTGCCGGGCTCCACGAAAATGGCGGCTTTCATCCTGGCCATGGCACGTCTCCTCTTGCGGGGCGCCGGGAGGGGTCGGGGCGGCGCCGTTCCATCGAGCAATCCGAGCATGCCCTGCCTCCATGCATCGGGCGTTGACCTCGATCAAGGGTTGGCGCGGGATCGAAATGGCGCGCCGGGCCTTGTCGTCGGAGAGGCCGCGGGCTACGCCGAAGCCGCAGCCGAAAACCGCTGCAAGGAAGCCGCCGAGCGGAAAGCCGAACCGATGAAGCCCTTCGCCTCGCTCTACAGCCACGACTTCGTCCGCATCGCCGCGGTGGTGCCGCGCGCCCGCGTCGCCGACCCCGAGTTCGCCGCCGAGGAGACGCTGCGTCTCGCCGCGCTCGGCGAGGCCTCGGGCACGGCTCTGATGCTCTTCCCCGAACTCGGCATTTCCTCCTATTCGATCGACGATCTCGTGATGCAGGATGCGCTGCTCGACGCGGTCGAGCGCGCGCTCGGCAAGATCGCGCGCGCGTCCGAAGCGCTGCATCCCATGCTCGTCGTCGGCGCGCCGCTCCGTCACAAGGGCCGGCTCTACAACGCCGCCATCGTCATTCAACGCGGCAAGATCCTCGGGGCGGTGCCGAAGACCTATCTGCCGAACTACCGCGAATTCTACGAGCGGCGCACCTTCACCTCGGGCGCCGGACTCACGGGCGAAACCATCGAGATCGACGGCCGTTCCCTTCCGTTCGGGACCGATCTCCTCTTCCGCTCCACGGGCAGCGTGCGCTTCACCATGCATGCCGAGATCTGCGAGGATTTCTGGGTGCCGCTGCCGCCCTCGACGCACGCTGCGTTGGCAGGCGCCGAGATCCTGCTCAATCTCTCCGCCTCCAACATCACCATCGGCAAGGCCGATACGCGGCGCCTGCTCTGCGCCAGCCATTCGGCGCGCACCGCCTCGGCCTATGCCTATTCGGCGGCCGGACCCGGCGAATCGACCACCGACCTCGCCTGGGACGGCCATGCCGCGGTGTTCGAGAACGGCGCGCTGCTCGCCGAGACCGAGCGCTTTCCGACGGATGCCACCTTGGCCACGGCGGATGTCGATGTCGGGCGGCTCAGGCAGGAGCGGCTGCGCCTCAACACCTATGGCGATTGCGTCGCGCTCCATCGTGGCGACGCGCCGGCATTCCGTGCCGTCACCTTCGTCATGGACGCGCCGGAGCGGCCCATTGCGCTCGACCGGATCGTGGAACGCTTCCCGTTCGTGCCCGCCGATCCGGCCCGGCTCAGGGAAGACTGCTACGAGGCCTACAACATCCAGATCCAGGGCCTCTCCAAGCGCCTGGCAGCGACCGGGCTGAAGCATTGCGTGATCGGCGTCTCGGGCGGTCTCGATTCGACGCAGGCGCTCATCGTCGCCGTCCGCGCGATGGACCGGCTGGGGCTGCCGCGCGAGAACGTCCTCGCCTATACCCTGCCCGGTTTCGCGACCTCCGACCACACCAAGTCGAATGCCTGGGCGCTGATGCGCGCGCTCGGCGTCAGCGCGGAAGAGATCGACATTCGCCCCGCAGCGCGGCAGATGCTGGCCGATCTCGGCCACCCCTTCGCGGGCGGTGAGCCGATCTACGACGTCACCTTCGAGAATGTGCAGGCCGGCCTCCGGACGGATTACCTCTTCCGCCTCGCCAACCAGCACCGCGCGCTGGTCGTCGGCACGGGCGATCTGTCGGAGCTCGCGCTCGGCTGGTGCACGTTCGGCGTCGGCGATCACATGTCGCATTACAACGTCAACGCCTCGGTCTCGAAGACGCTGATCCAGCACTTGATCCGCTTCGTCGCGGCTTCGGGCGACGTCAGCGCCGAGACCGGCTCGATCCTCTATGCGATCCTCGCGACGGAGATTTCGCCCGAGCTGGTGCCGGCCGCCGACGGCAAGCCGATCCAGTCGACCCAGGCGATCGTCGGCCCCTACGCGCTGCAGGATTTCACGCTCTATTACCTGACGCGGTTCGGCTTCCGCCCCTCGAAGATCGCCTATCTGGCGCTCCGCGCCTGGAGCGATGCTTCGTCCGGACCCTGGCCGCAGGACATGCCCGACGCGGACCGGCGGGCCTATACCCTCGCCGAAATCCGCCACTGGATGCAGGTCTTCATCCGCCGCTTCTTCGCCAACCAGTTCAAGCGCTCGACGCTGCCGAACGGCCCGAAGATGTCGTCGGGTGGCTCGCTGTCGCCACGCGGCGACTGGCGCATGCCCTCGGACGCCGAAGCGAAGGTCTGGCTGGACGAACTGCTGGAGAATGTGCCGGAGGCCTGAGCCTCAGCCGAGTTCCGCGCGCTTCGCTTCGATGCGGTCGACGATGCGGGCGGCGATCGGCAAGGCCGAGGTCGCGGCCGGCGATGGCGCATTGCAGACATGCAGCATGCGCGCGCTTTCGAGCATCAGGAAGTCGTCGACCATGCGGCCGTCCGCCTCCACGGCCTGGGCACGCACGCCGGCCGGATAGGGCTTCAAGTCGGCGAGCTCGAGCGACGGATAGTATTTCCGGCACTGGTCGAGATAGCCGCGCCGCCAGACCGAATTCAGGAACTCCGTGGCACCGGCCCGCCAGTTGCGCTGCGCCATGCGCCAGAAGCCTGGAAAGCTCGCCATGGCGCCGAGATCGGTCAAGTCGGCCGACCACTTCGCCTCCCGTTCGCGCGAGAGCCCGAGGACCGCGTTCGGTCCGACGGTCACCGACCCGTCGATCATCAGCGTCAGGTGGATGCCGAGGAAAGGCAGCGCCGGATCCGGCACCGGATAGATGAGATGGCGGATGCGCCCCTCGTGCTTCTTGTCGAGCACGAAATACTCGCCGCGGAACGGTACGATCCGATGGGTGATCGGCAAGCCGGCGAGCTTCGCCAGCCGGTCGGACTGGAGGCCGGCACAGGCGACCAGCATGCGCGCGGAAATTGTCGTGCGGTCGGTATCGACCTCGATGCCGGTCGATGTCTCTCGAATGGCGGTGACGGGCGAGGAAAGCCGGATCTCGCCGCCGCCTGCCTTGATGCGCTCGCCGAAGGCCGCGGCGACGCGCTTGTAGTCGACGATCGCCGAGGCCGGCACATGCAGCGCGCCGAGCCCCTCGATCTCCGGCTCGGCCTCCGCCAGCCCGGCCCGGTCGAGTCGCGTCAGCTCGATGCCGTTGCGCCGCGCGCGCTCCTCGAGGGCGCCCATGCGTTCCAGCTCAGCCTGGCTGGTCGCGACGATCAGCTTGCCGCAGGTGCGGAACGGTATGTCGTTGTCGCGGCAGAAAGCCTTGGTCGCCGCGGCGCCGGCGCGGCAGAGCTCGGCCTTGAGACTGCCGGGCGCATAATAGACGCCGGCATGGATGACGCCGCTGTTGTGGCCGGTCTGGTGGGCGGCGAGACGGCTTTCCTTTTCGAGCAAAACCAAGGACGCGCCGGGGCGACGCTCCAGAAGCTGCATCGCCGTCGCCAGGCCGACGATTCCCCCGCCGATGACGCAATAGTCGTAGGTCACGCTCACTCCGATCCCGAAATCCGCCGGCGCCAGTGTTTCACCACGGGCGGCCGGCGGAAAGGGTGAAGATCGTCGGGGGGTCGGACAGGCCTCAGCCGCCGAGCGCCGCGAACTGCGCGTCGCTGAGGCGGAGGCTGGCCGCCGCGACATTCTGCTCCAGATGGGCGACTTTCGACGTACCGGGGATCGGCAGCATCACCGGGCTGCGCTTCAGCGCCCAGGCGAGGGCCACCTGAGAGGGCGTGGCGCCGAGTTCGCGGGCGACCGTATCGACGGCCGAGCCCGCGCGCGCCAGCGCGCCATTGCCCAGCGGCGACCAAGGGATGAAACCGATCTTCTCGCGCTCGCAATGGTCCAGCACCGCCTCGCTGCCGCGATCGGTCGGGTTGTAGCGGTTCTGAACGGTCGCGACGGGGAAGACGGCGCTCGCCGCCTTGATCTCGTCGACCGAGACCTCGCTGAGGCCGGCATGGCGGATCAGCCCCTCGTCGATCATCCGCCGGATGACGCCGAACTGCTCGTCGCGCGGCACCTTCGGATCGATGCGATGCAGCTGCCAGAGGTCGATCCGCTCGACACCGAGCTTCTTCAGGCTGCGCTTCGTCTCCTCCAGCAGGCGATCCGGCCGGCCGTTCATGACCCAATTGTCGGGGCCGGGCCGCTCGAGGCCGGCCTTGGTGGCGATCAGGAGGCCCGAATAGGGATAGAGCGCCTCCTTCAGCAATTCCTCGGACACGTCGGGACCGTAGGAATTCGCCGTGTCGATGAAATTGACGCCGAGCTCGGGCAGCCGCTTCAGCGTGCGCAGCGCCTCGGCGCGATCGGCGGGCGGCCCCCAGATGCCCTGGCCGGTGACGCGCATCGCGCCGAAGCCGAGGCGATGGACCTCGATATCGCCGCCGACGGCGAAGGTGCCGGAAGCGGCGGCATTGGGTGTATCGGTCATGGAAGGCTCCGCGAGGGGAAGGGTTTGCGGCGGACCATCGGCCACGTCGCTCGCCCCAAGGAGCTAGGACCGCGGCATGCCCGCTGCAAGCCTGACCGCGCTCAAAGCGCCGAGAGAGCCGCCGCGGCGCCGTCGCGCCGGATCGCCGCCAGCGCGCGCGCCGTCGCATCGACGAGCCCGTCGCGATGGCCGCTGCCGGCAGCCAGCCCCGCTGCCTCGAAGACGGCCGCAACCGTCTCCTTCTCCGGGCCAGCCGCGGCGAAGATCGGCGCCAATATGCCATCGAGCGGATCGGTGAAGGCGGGCGGCGTTCCGCGCGCTTCGAGCGCGGTGATCCAGGCGGCGAGCACGAAGGCCGAGCGGTCGATCGGAAGACCGCGCTCCATCCGCTCCAGCGTCGCCGCGACGATCCGCTGCGGCAGCTTCTGCGAGCCGTCATTGGCGATCTGCGCCGTCCGATGGCGCAGCGCCGTGTTCGCATAGCGCTCGGCGAGACGCGCGATGTAGTCCGCAGTATCGAGCCCGACCCCGGCCGGCAGGGTCACGATGAAATCCTGCCAAAGCGCCTCGACGAAGCGGCGGATGGCGGGATCGGCGAAGGCTTCGGCGACGGTCTCGCGGCCGAGCAGCTGCCCAAGATAGGCGATCGAAGAATGCGTGCCGTTGAGCAGACGGAGCTTCATCTCCTCATAGGGCGTGACGTCGGCGACCATGGTGACGCCGAACCGCTCCCAGTCCGGCCGCCCGGCCGGGAATTGATCCTCGACCACCCATTGCATGAAGGGCTCGGTCATCACCGGCCAGGCATCGTCCATGCCGCACGTCGCGGCGACGCGGGCGCGATCGGCGTCGGTCGTCGCGGGGACGATCCGATCGACCATGCTGGACGGGAACGCCACCTCCTCCTCGACGAAGCGACCGAGATCGGCAGCGCGCAGCCTCGCAAAGGCGGCGATCACGCGGCGCGTCGTCCGGCCGTTGTTCGGGAGGTTGTCGCAGGAGAGCACCGTGAATGGCGCGACGCCGGCCGCACGCCGCCGGGCGAGCGCCTCGACGATGAAGCCGTGCAGCGTGCGCGGATGGGCCGGGTCCGCGAGGTCGGCGACGATCTCGGGATGAGCGGCATCGAGGTCGCCATCCGCGTTGCGCAGATAGGCCTTCTCTGTGACGGTCAAGGTCACGATGCGGACGGCCGGATCGGCCATCGCGGCGAGCAGCGCCCCCGGGTCCTCGGGCGCGACGAGAAGGCGGGTGATCGAACCGATGACGTCGAGCCGCTCCGTCTCGCCGGAGCGGATAGCGAGGGTGTAGAGCCCGTCCTGCGGCGCCAGCGCGTCGCGCGTATCGCCCCGGCGCAGAGAGGCGCCAAGGATCGCCCAGCCGCTCTCGCCGGCAGCGAGGCATTCCTCCACATAGGCGGCCTGATGGGCGCGATGGAAGGCGCCGACGCCAAGATGCACGATGCCGTGCGTCGTGGCGGCCCGATCATAGGCCGGCTGCCGCACCGTCGCCGGCAGTTCTGCGCGTGTCTGTTCCGAAAGCCGCATCGTCCTCTCCTCCGCCTCGGCGGCCTCCATAGCCGAGCGCCGGACGCCGGCCAAGCGGGGCGGACTCAAGACGCCGGATGCAGCAGGAAATCGTCGCGCGCCGTTCTCACGGTCTCCGTGATGAAATCGGCAACGGATGTTACCCGCCGCACGCCCTGCGTATCGGGATGCGTCGTCAGCCAGTAGCTGCGTTCGGCGGCGAGCTCCGGCAGCAGGCGGACCAGCCCGTCATGGCGGGCGGCGGCATAGTCGTGCAGAAAGCCGATGCCGACGCCGGCGCGCACCGCCTCGACCTGCGCGACGACGCTGCCGCATTCGTAGTGGCGCGTGCTGGCCCGGGCGAGACGCGCCTGATAGTCGAGCGCGCGGCTATAGGCGAGATCCTCGATCTGCGTCACGAGCAGCCGGCCGTCGAGATCGGCCTCCGTCCGCACCGGCCCCGTGCGCGCCAGATAGTCTTCCGAGGCATAGACGCCGAGGCTATAGTCGGTGAGCTTGCGCACCATCAGCCGCCCGCTCGCCGGCCGGTCCAGCGTGATGACGATGTCGGCTTCGCGCCGCGACAGCGAGAAGGTGCGCGGCAGCGGTACGAGCTGGATCACGAGATCGGCATGCTCGGCGGCGAGACGGCCGAGCGCGGGGGCGAGGAAGTAGTTGCCGAGCCCGTCAGGCGCGCCGACGCGGACGGTCCCCGAGATGCCCGTCTCCGCGCCGCCGAGTTCCGCCTCCACCCGCAGGAACTCGGATTCGGCGCGCTCCGCCGCCACCATGAGCTGCTCGCCAGCCGGCGTCAGCACGCAGCCTGTGGTGCGGCGCTCGACGAGCCGGGCCCTCGCCTCGTCTTCCAGAGCCGTCAGCTGGCGCGAGACCGTTGCGTGATTGAGACCGAGGGCGCGGGCGGCGCCGAGAATCTGCCCGGTACGGGCGACGGCGAGGAAGATGCGGATACGGTCCCAGTCCATCGGGCGACTTTAATTTCCGCACAACGGAGCTGCAAGGCTGATCGTTGCTGTGCATCGAGTGATGCGGCATCTGCTTTCTGCCATTCTGGGCAGGACGCGGGAGAGACGATGATGACCAGCACCTCGACGATCGACCATTTCATCGGCGGACAGCGTTCGCCCGGCGCCTCAGGGGCGACGCAGCCGGTGTTCAATCCGGCGACCGGCGAGGCGATCCGTGCCGTGCGGCTCGGCGGCGCGGCCGAGGTGAAGGCCGCGGTCGCGGCGGCGAAGGCCGCGGCGCCTGGCTGGGCCGGCACGACCCCGCTCCGCCGCGCGCGTATCCTCAACCGCTTCCTGCACCTCCTCGAGGAGCGTATCGATACGCTCGCCGCCGTCATCACCGAGGAGCACGGCAAGGTCCTGTCCGATGCCAAGGGCGAGATCCAGCGCGGCATGGAGGTGGTCGAGTTCGCGACCGCGGCGCCTCAGCTTCTGAAGGGCGAGGTGACGGAGAATGTCGGCACCCGCGTCGACAGCCACTCGCTGCGCCAGCCGCTCGGCATCGTCGCCGGCATCACGCCGTTCAACTTCCCGGCCATGGTGCCGATGTGGATGTTCCCCGTCGCGCTGGCGGCCGGCAACTGCTTCATCCTGAAGCCGTCCGAGCGCGATCCTTCGGCTTCGCTGCTCCTCGCCGACTGGCTCAAGGAAGCCGGCCTGCCCGACGGCGTGTTCAACGTCGTGCATGGCGGCAAGGACGCGGTCGACGCGATCCTGACCGATCCCGACATTTCCGCCGTCAGCTTCGTCGGCTCGACGCCGATCGCGCGGTACATCTACGAGACCGCCGCCAGGTACGGAAAGCGCTGCCAGGCGCTGGGCGGCGCCAAGAACCACATGATCATCATGCCCGACGCCGATCTCGACCAGGCGGTCGACGCGCTGATGGGCGCCGCCTATGGCTCGGCCGGCGAGCGCTGCATGGCGATCTCGGTCGCCGTTCCCGTCGGCGAGAAGACGGCCGAGGCGCTGATCGCAAGGCTCGAGCCGAAGATCCGCGCGTTGAAGGTCGGCCCCGGCACTGATCCCGAGGCCGAGATGGGGCCGCTGGTCACGAAGCAGCATCTCGACAAGGTGCGTGGCTATATCGATGCCGGCGTCGCCGAGGGCGCCAGGCTCGTGGTCGATGGGCGCGGCCTGCAGCTCCAGGGCTACGAGAACGGCTTCTTCGTCGGCGGCACGCTGTTCGACCATGTCACCACCGACATGACCATCTACAAGGAAGAGATCTTCGGCCCGGTCCTCGCCGTTGCCCGCGCGCCGGACTATGCGACCGCCGCCCGGATGATCAACGAACACCCCTTCGGCAACGGCACCGCCATCTTCACCCGCGACGGCGACGCGGCGCGCGAATTCGCGCATCAGATCCAGGTCGGCATGGTCGGCATCAATGTGCCGATCCCGGTGCCGATGGCCTTCCACTCCTTCGGCGGCTGGAAGCAGTCGCTGTTCGGCGACCATCACATGCATGGCCCGGAAGGGATCCGCTTCTACACGAAGCTGAAGACCATCACGACGCGCTGGCCGACCGGCATCCGCGCGGGCGCCGACTTCGTGATGCCCACGATGGGCTGAGGCCCTCGCCGATTGGATTTGCCATCGGCCTGTTCCCGACTAAGCTTGGGCCATTGGGAGGCGACCGGACGAAGAGCCGGCGCCTTCCGGGGAACAGGGAGCAGCAACCGTGAAATCCATTCTCCACACGACCGTCGCGCTCGCGGCAATGGCCGCGTTCTGCGGCCAGGCCTTCGCGCAGGCGGCCAGCGTCGGCCCGGGCGAAGGCGCCGTGAGCATCGTCGCCTGGCCGGGCTATATCGAGCGCGGCGAGACCGACAAGGCCTATGACTGGGTCAGCGATTTCGAGAAGACGACCGGCTGCAAGGTCTCGGTGAAGACGGCCGCCACCTCGGACGAGATGGTGACCCTGATGAATCAGGGCGGTTTCGATCTCGTCACCGCGTCGGGCGACGCCTCGCTCCGCCTCGTCGCCGGCAAGAAGGTGGTGCCGATCGATACGGCCAAGATCCCGTCCTGGTCGACCCTCGACGATCGCCTCAAGGACGGCGCCTGGTTCACGGTCGACGGCCAGCATTACGGCACGCCCTATCAGTGGGGCCCGAACGTGCTGATGTACAACACCAATGTCTTCAAGGAAGCGCCGAAGAGCTGGAACATCGTCTTCGAGAAGCAGGATTTCCCTGACGGCAAGCCGAATGCCGGCCGCGTCCAGGCCTATGACGGGCCGATCTACATTGCCGACGCCGCCACCTATCTCATGTCCAAGAAGCCCGAACTCGGCATCAAGGACCCGTATGAGCTCAACGAGGAGCAGTATGCGGCGGTGCTCGAACTGCTGAAGGGCCAGCGCCAGCTTGTCGGCCGCTACTGGCACGATGCGGCGGTGCAGGTCGACGACTTCAAGACCGAGGGCGTCGTCGCCTCCTCGTCCTGGCCGTTCCAGGTCAACACGCTGCAGGCCGACAAGCAGCCGATCGCCTCGACCGTTCCCGACGAAGGCGCCACCGGCTGGGCCGACACGACCATGCTCGCCGCCAATGCCGAGCATCCGAACTGCGCCTATCTCTGGATGGAGCATTCGCTGTCGCCGAAGGTGCAGGGCGACGTCGCCGCCTGGTTCGGATCGGTGCCGGTCGTTCCCGCGGCCTGCAAGGGCAACGAGCTGCTCGGCGACGGCGGCTGCGCGACCAATGGCTTCGACAATTTCTCGAAGATCCATTTCTGGAAGACGCCGGTCGCGAAATGCGCAAGCCAGGGCACCTGCGTCCCCTATTCGCGCTGGGTCACCGACTACATCGCCGTGATGGGCGGCTGATCGCCTTGATCACACCAGTCGCCAACGTCATGCCCGGGCTCGTCCCGGGCATCCACGTCTTGCTCGTTGAATATGACCGCGGAAGCAAGGAAGTCGTGGATGGCCGGGACGAGCCCGGCCATGACGGCGTTGCATCGTGGATGACGAAATGACCGCCGCCGTCTCGCTTCGCGGCGTCTCGCGCCATTTCGGCAGCGTGAAGGCGCTCGATGCCGTCGATCTCGAGATCGCGGAGGGCGAGTTCTTCGCGATGCTCGGGCCGTCCGGCTCGGGCAAGACGACGTGCCTTCGCCTCATCGCCGGCTTCGAGCAGCCGACCGCCGGCCATATCGAGATCTTCGGCGAGCGCGTCGAGGGCGTGCCGCCCTATCGCCGCAACGTCAACACCGTCTTCCAGGATTATGCGCTCTTCCCGCATATGAACGTCCTCGAAAACGTCGCCTATTCGCTCATGCTGAAGAAGGTGCCGAAGGCGGAGCGGAGCCGGACCGCCGAGACGGCGCTGGAGATGGTGAAGCTCGGCGGCTATGGCGGGCGGCGGCCGGGACAGCTTTCCGGCGGCCAGCGCCAGCGCGTGGCGCTCGCTCGGGCGATCGTCAACAATCCGCGCGTGCTGTTGCTCGACGAGCCGCTCGGCGCCCTCGATCTCAAGCTGCGCGAGAGCATGCAGGAGGAATTGAAGAGCCTGCAGAAGCGGCTCGGCATCACCTTCATCTTCGTGACGCATGACCAGGGCGAGGCGCTCTCGATGGCCGATCGCGTGGCCGTGTTCAGCGATGGGCGCATCCGCCAGGTCGGCACGCCGGAGGCGATCTACCGCGCGCCGAACTCGCCCTTCGTCGCCGATTTCGTCGGCTCGTCCAATGTCCTGCCGCCCGAACTCGTCGAAAGGCTCACCGGCGAGCGGCGCTGGGCGAGCCTTCGGCCCGAAGCGATCCGGCTCGGGAATGGCGAGGGCCTCGGCGGAACGGTGGTTGCGCGCAGCTATCTCGGCCCGGTGACGCGGCTGGCGATCGAGGCGGCGGGCCTTCGCCTCCACGCCGCCCTCCCCTCGACTTCCGCCCTGCCGGCCGAAGGCGAACAGGTAACGATACTGTTCGATCGCGACGCACTGCATCTCATGGAGAGCGACGCGTGAGCGCCTCAGCGGAGCCCGCCGCCGCTCCCGCCGGCAGCCGGCTCGGCGACGTGTTCTGGCGGCGGCCGGGTCTCCTCGTGCTCGTGATGCTGACGCCGCCACTGCTGTGGCTCGGCATCGTCTATGTCGGCTCGCTGCTGACGCTTCTCCTGCAGAGCTTCTATTCGCTCGACGACTTCTCCGGCCTCGTGGTGCCGGAATTCACGCTCTCGACCTATGCGCAGCTGCTGACGCCGGCCAATTTCGACATCATCCGGCGCACCGTGGTCATGGCCGCGCTGGTGACTGTCGCAGACGCGATCATCGCCTTCCCGATCGCCTATATGGCGGCGCGCTATGCGCGGGGGCACTGGAAGGCCCTGTTCTATCTCGCGGTCATGCTGCCGCTCTGGTCGAGCTATCTCGTCAAGGTCTATGCGTGGAAGCTGATCCTCGCCAAGGAGGGCATCCTCAACTGGCTGTTCGAGACGCTGCACCTGACGCCGCTGCTCGATTTCGTGCTCGCCTTTCCCGGCATCGGCGGCAACTCGCTGTCGGTGAGCTCGCTCGGCACCTTCCTCGTCTTCGTCTATGTCTGGCTTCCCTACATGATCCTGCCGACCCAGGCGGCGCTGGAGCGCGTGCCGGCCAATCTCGTCGATGCCAGCTCCGATCTCGGCGGTCGCCCGTCGGCGACGTTCCGCCATGTGATCCTGCCGCTGGCCTTCCCCGGCATTGTCGCGGGCTCGATCTTCACCTTCTCGCTGACGCTCGGGGACTACATCATCCCGCAGATCGTCGGCACGTCGCGGCTCTTCATCGGCCAGGCCGTCTATGCGCAGCAGGGCACCGCCGGCAATATCCCGCTCGCCGCCGCCTTCACCGTCGTGCCGGTCGTCATCATGGGCATCTATCTCACCATCGCCAAACGGCTCGGAGCCTTCGATGCGCTCTGAGGACGGCCGCGCCCCGCTCTTCCTGCGCCTCGCCGCGGCGGGCGGGCTCGTCTACCTGCTGGCGCCGCTCCTCATCATCTTCGTCTATGCCTTCACGACCGAAGAGCGCAGCTTTGTCTGGCCGCCGCCGGGGCTGACGCTGAAATGGTTCGCCGTCGCCTGGAACAGGCCCGACGTGACGGCGGCGCTGGTGCTGTCGCTGCAGGTCGCGGCGGTCGCGACCGTCATCGCCATGGTGCTCAGCACGCTCTGCGCCGCCGCGGTGAGCCGCAGCCGCTTCTTCGGCCGCGAGACGATCTCGCTGCTCGTCATCCTGCCGATCGCGCTGCCGGGCATCATCACCGGCATCGCGCTGCGCTCCGCCTTCGCGACCTTCGAGATCCCGTTCTCGTTCTGGACGATCGTGCTCGGCCACGCGACCTTCTGCATCGTCGTCGTCTACAACAACGCGGTTGCCCGCTTCCGCCGTACCTCGCAATCGCTCGTCGAGGCATCGATGGATCTCGGCGCGGACGGCTTCCAGACCTTCCGCCACGTGATCCTGCCCAACATCGCGACGGCGCTGCTCGCCGGCGGCATGCTGGCCTTCGCGCTCTCCTTCGACGAGGTGATCGTCACCACCTTCACGGCAGGGCAGCAGCAGACGCTGCCGCTCTGGATGCTGGAGGAGCTGATCCGGCCGCGGCAGCGGCCCGTCACCAATGTCGTGGCGCTGTTCGTGGTCGCGGCGACGTTCCTGCCTATCCTCGCGGCCTTCTATCTCACGCGTGACGGCGATCAGGTCGCCGGCGCCGGCAAATAGCATCGGAGACAATCATGCAGACCAGCATGCTGATCGGATCACGCTTCGAGGACGGCAACGGCGCCGAGGAGGCCATCCTCAACCCCCGCACCGGCGGCACGATCGTCACCATTCCCGAGGCGACGAGCGAGCAGGTCGACGCGGCCGTCGCGGCGGCGCGGGCGGCTTTCCCGTCCTGGTCGCGCACGACGCCGGCGCAGCGCTCCGCCTATCTCCTCAAGATCGCCGACGCGATCGAGCATGACGCGCTCGCCTTCGCGACGCTCGAGGCCGAGAACTGCGGCAAGCCGATCAATGCCATGCTGAACGACGAGATTCCGGCGATCGTCGACTGCTACCGCTTCTTCGCGGGTGCGGCGCGTACGCTCTCGGGCCAGGTCGCCGGCGAATATCTGCCGGGCCATACCTCGATGATCCGCCGCGATGCGGTCGGCGTCGTCGGCTCGATCGCGCCGTGGAACTATCCGATGATGATGATGGCCTGGAAACTGGCCCCGGCGCTCGCCGGTGGCAACACGGTCGTCTTCAAGCCCTCTGAACAGACCCCGCTGACCGCGCTGCGCTTTGCCGAGACGCTGGCCGCGATCCTCCCCGAAGGCGTCGTCAACATTATCTTCGGCCGCGGCGCCAGCGTTGGCGACCTGCTCATCAATCATCCGGGCATCGACATGGTCTCGGTGACCGGCGCGATAACGACCGGGCAGAAGGTCATCCAGGCCGCGGCCGGCACCGTGAAGCGCACCCATCTCGAACTCGGCGGCAAAGCGCCGGTCATCGTCTTCGACGACGCCGACATCGACGCCGTCGTGAACGGGCTCCGCGCCTTCGGCTATTACAATGCCGGGCAGGACTGCACCGCCGCCTGCCGCATCTATGCCGCGCCGAAGATCCACGACCGCCTCGTCGCCGACCTCGCCTCGGCAGCATCCTCGCTGGTCTTCAACGATGCCGACGACACGAAGAACGAGCTCGGGCCGCTGATCTCGGCCCGCCAGCGCGACCGCGTCGCCGGCTTCGTCGACCGCGCCAAGGCCGAGAAGCACATCGAGGTCGCGACCGGCGGCAACATGGTCGGCGGCGGCGGCTTCTATTTCGAGCCGACCGTGATCGCCGGCGCGCTGCAGAGCGACGAGATCGTGCGGCGCGAAGTGTTCGGCCCCGTCGTCTCGGTGACCCGCTTCACCGATACCGACGAGGCGATCGCCTGGGCCAATGACAGCGACTATGGCCTCGCCTCCTCCGTCTGGACCAAGGATGTCGGCCGCGCCATGAAGGTCGCCGCTGAGCTGCGCTATGGCTGCACCTGGGTGAACACGCATTTCATGCTCACCAGCGAGATGCCGCATGGCGGCCTCAAGCAGTCCGGCTACGGCAAGGACCTCTCGGCATATGCGCTGGAGGACTACACCGTCGTGCGCCATGTGATGGTGGCGCATGGCTGAGGCTCAGTTGAACACCACAAGGCAGGCGCCGCCGATGAGAGCCGCATAGGTGGCCAGCATGCCGGCGCTGCGGAGCGGCAGCAGCCCGGTCAGCATCCCGGCGGCATGAAGCGTTCGGCCGCCGGCGAGCAGCAACGCGACGATCCAGAGCCCCGCCGCGCCTGCGCCGCGATATTCTGCGATGCCGATCAGGATCAGCACCATCGGCGTGTATTCGGTGAAATTGCCCTGCGCGCGGATGCGGCGCAGCAGATCTTCGCTCTCGCCGAAGCCGACGGTGACGCCGGTCTTCATCCGGCCGAGGCTGACATAGAAGCTGAGCGCGAGGAGCAGAAGCGCTGAGTAGACGGCAACGGCGCCGGTGATCGGCAGCATGATTTTCCCTCTCCGGGTCGAACGATCGCGACGGCGGCGATCTTCGGGCGATGGCGCAGGCCTGTCGATCCCCGATCCATTGCGTCTTCGTCCCGGCCACGGATCCCTCTTGCGCGGCCTCCTTCCGCCATGGATGATTGAATCGATTTAGCGTCACCCCCCGGCGCAACTGTGAGGATCATTCCATGGCATCGCTCGAAAACACCGTCGCCGTCGTCACCGGCGCGGGCCGCGGCATCGGCCGCGAGATCGCCCTCCATCAGGCCGCCGCCGGCGCCAGGGTCGGGCTTCTCGCCCGCACGGCGCGCGAGATCGAGGAGACGGCGGCGCTGATCGCGGCCAAGGGCGGCACGGCACTCGCCCTTCCGGTCGATCTCGTCGACCGCGCCGCGGTCGAGACCGTTCTGGCGCGGATCGCCGAAGAATTCGGGCCGGTAGATACGCTCGTCAACAATCACGGCTCGTTCCGCGCCTTCGGCCCGATCTGGGACTGCGATCCGGAGACGTGGTGGTCGGATGTCGAGATCAATCTGCGCGGCACGTTCCACACCTGCCGCGTCGTGGCGCCCGCGATGCTGAAGCGCGGCCGCGGCCGCATCGTCAATCTCGTCGGCGGCGGCACGGGCAACAGCTTCCCGCATGGCTCCGGCTATGCATCGAGCAAGGCGGCGATCATGCGCTTCACCGAGTGCCTGAACGACACGACCATCGAAGGCGGCGTGCGCGCCTTCGCGGTCGATCCGGGCCTCGTGCGGACCTCGATGACGGAATTGCAGCTGAACTCGCCCGAGGGTCAGGCCTGGCTTCCCGGCATCCAGCAGCTCTTCGACGAGGGCATCAATGTTCCGCCGACCCGCGCCGCGACGCTGATCGCCGAGATCGCCGCCGGCCGCTTCGATCCGCTGGCCGGGCGGCTGCTGCGCGGCGTCGACGACCGCGACCAGCTCGAGGCGGAGATGCACGCGCTCGCCGCCGAGGACGGCCGTGCGCTGCGCTTCACGGGCGTCGAGCAGCGGAAGCTCTGAGCGCAATCGCCCGGCGCTTGATGCGGGTCAAGAGCCGCCGAAGCAACTCCGTGCATGCTCATCCCGTGCAATCATGGGAGGAGCCCGATGTTCAAGCATATCCTGGTGCCCACCGACGGATCGCCTCTGGCGACGATCGCCCTCGACAATGCGATCGCGCTGGCGAGCGGGATCGGCTCGCGGCTCACGGTTCTCTACGTTGTGGAGCCGTTCCACACCTTCTCGCTCGATCCGGACCAGCTCGGCGAGACCCAGAAGAGCTACGAGGCGCATTCGATCGAATGGGCGGACAACATTCTCGGCCATGCCGCCGGCAAGGCGCGGGCGGCGTCGGTCGCCTGCGAGACGCTGCGCGTCGTCGCCGACGAGCCCTATCGCGCCATCATCGAGACGGCGATGGACCGCGGCGTCGACCTGATCGCGATGGCCTCGCATGGCCGGCGCGGACTCGACGCCGTGCTGCTCGGCAGCCAAACGCAGAAGGTGCTGACCCATTCCGGAATTCCGGTGCTCGTCTATCGCTGACCGTGGGTGGCCGCCTATCGCGCCAGCACGACATGCATCGCGAGCGGCGTCGTGTCGTGCTTCACGACACGGTAGCCGAGGCCGGGCAGATCGATGCCGGCGAACATCGCCTCGCCGCGGCCGAGCAGGACGGGCGAGACCGCGTAATGCAGTTCGTCGATCAGCCCGGCTTCGAGATATTGGCGGACCGTGCTGACGCCGCCGCCGATCTTCACGTCGAGATCGCCGGCCGCCTCTTGCGCGCGCTCCAGCGCCTCATGGATGCCGCCGGTGACGAAATAGAAGGTGGTGCCGCCCTCCATAACGATCGGTTCGCGCGCATGATGGGTCAGGATGAAGGTCGGCGCGTGATAGGGCGGATTGGTCCCCCACCAGCCCTTCCAGTCCTCGTCCGGCCATTCGCCGCGGATCGGGCCGAACATGTTGCGGCCGAGGATGAAAGCGCCGAAGCCGGACATCGAGCGGTCGGCATAGTCGGCATCGATGCCCGGCGTGCCGCCCTCCTTGCCGATCATGGCGCGGAAGAACGGCGTATCGAAAAACCAGCGATGCAGATCGCGGCCGCCCTTGCCGAGCGGATCGTCGAGGCTCTGCTCCGGCCCCGCGCCATAGCCGTCGATCGACAACGAAAAAGCGCCGACGCGAACCTTGCCCATGCTCGTCTCCTCCCGTTCAACCGATTGCATATTGCAACTGGTTGTCTTGTGTCATAACCGATCCTATTTTGCAACCGGTTTCGCCGGAGGATGATCATGGAAATCGAGCGCCGCTCGGGATGCCCGATCAATCTCGCGATGGAGGTGCTCGGCGACCGCTGGAGCCTCGTCATCATCCGCGACATGATGTTCGGCAATCGCCGCCACTTCCGCGACCTGCTCAACCGGTCCGACGAGGGCATCGCCTCCAACATCCTGGCGGCGCGGTTGAAGCGCCTCGTGGCGCTCGGCCTCATCGACCGGCAGGACGATCCGAGCCATAGCCAGAAGGCGATCTACAGCCTCACCGAAGTCGCCATCGAACTCGTTCCCGTCGTCGCCGCGCTGGGCGCCTGGGGACGGCGGCATCTGCCGGTCAGCGAGGATTTGAGCATCCGCGCCGAACTGCTGGAAAAGGGCGGGCCGCCGATGTGGGAGGCCTTCATGGAGGATCTCCGGCTGATCCATGTCGAGGATCCGATCCGCGGCGCCAATGGCGAGATCCGGTCGGAGGTGCTGGCAGAACTGACGGCCGCCTTCCTCGAGACCCGGGCGCGGATGGAGGCGGGCCAAAGCGGCTGATGCCCGCGCAAGCGGCAGCGGATGGCGCAGCATGCCGCTTGACGGTCTCCCGCCGCCTCGCGAGACTTTCCGCCCCGCATCGGCGCCGCGCGCGCCTTCTCCCCAAGGACCGCCCTCCCCCATGGCCAGGAAGCTCATTCTCGACGTCGATACCGGAACGGACGACGCCATCGCGATCATGCTCGCCGCGCTGCATCCGGCGCTCGAGCTCGTCGGCTGCACGACGGTGAACGGCAATACGGCGGTCGAGAACTGTACCGACAACACGTTGCGCGTGATCGAGCATATCGGCCGGCCGGACATCCCGGTGCATCAGGGCATGACGCGGCCGCTGGTGCGCAAGACCTTCCCGACGCCGCGCAGGGAAGGCGACCAGAGCAGCCGCATCCATGGGCCGCATCTGCCGCTGCCCGAGACCTCGCTGAAGGCGCGGTCGACCGGGGCGGTCGAGTATCTGATCGAGACCTACCGCGCCGCCACCGACGAGATCGCGCTCGTTCCCGTCGGCCCGCTCAGCAATATCGCCGCGGCGCTGGCGCTCGACCCCGGCTTCGCCGACCGCGTGCCGGAACTGGTGATCATGGGCGGCTCGCATGGCTGGGGCAATGTCACGGCAGCCGCGGAGTTCAACATCTGGGCCGATCCAGAAGCGGCGGCGATGGTGTTCCAGGCCGGCTTCCGCAAGGTGACGCTGGTGCCGCTCGACGCGACCTACCAGGCGTCGCTCGCCCATGCCGACAGCGCCGCCTTCGAGGCGCTCGGCACGCCGGCCGGCCATGCCGCCTCGCTCTTCGTCGAGCACCGCATCGCGGCCTATGACGCTGTCCAGCCGTTGCCGGGCGGCGGCCACGCGCCGATCCATGACGCGCTCGCCGTCGCCTCGCTGATCCGGCCGGAGGTGATCACGACCAGCTTCCTGCATGTCGATGTCGAGACCGCCGGCACGCTAACCGTGGGGCGCACCGTCATCGACACGCAGGTGCGCACGGAGGCCTTCAAGAGGAAGGCGCCGAACTGCCATGTGGCCTTCGGCGCCGACCGGGCGCTCTTCCGCTCGCTGCTGACCGAGGCCTTCGCGCGAACGGCATAGTCCGCCGGGCGTCAGACGGTATCGTCGCCGCCGCCGAAGAAGCCGTCGAAGAAGCCGCCGCCGTCATCGGCGGGGCCCATGTCGGCGTCGGCGACCGACTGGCTGTCGTCGTTGACGGTGACATCCTCGTTGACGGTGGTGTTCTCCTCGACGATCCGCTCGCCGCCACCGAGGCCGCCGAAGCCGCCGCCGAACATCGAGCCGATGGCGTTGCCGAGCAGCATGCCGCCGGCGACGCCCATCGCCGTCTGGGCCGCGCCGGCGAGGAAGCCGCCGCCGCCGAAGCGCGAGCCCTGCGCGGCCGCGTTCTGCGACCAGGGACCGGCTGGCGGCGCAGCTGCCGGCTGCTGGCCCCAGGGCCCGCCCTGCTGGGCCGGCTGCGGCGCCGCCTGGCTGCCCGCGCCGAAGCCCGAGGGATAGAGGCTGCCCGGCTGGTCGCGCGAGGAGAGCTTGGCTTCGAGATCGGCGATGCGCCGCTCGGCCTCCTTCAGCGCATAGTCCTGCATGACGATGGTCTGCGCCATGAAATAGGGCGCGCCGGGCTGGCGGCCGACATGGTCGCGGATAAAGGCTTCGGCCTCGGCATCGCGCGGCGGCGAGCGCCGCTCGGTCTCCGCGAGCCGACCGAACAGCTGATCGATCGCGGCGCGGTCCTCGTTGCTCATGCTCATCAGGTCGTCTCCCGTTCGACGCCCCACACGGGGCGCGATGGGTCAGATGGAGAGCGAAAATGGCGGTGTCGAGGACCGAGCGAGACAAATCGGCATGGGATCGGCGGACGGGAATCGAGCAGGCCCGCTGCTCGCATCAGGCGACCTGAGCGCGTTTGCCGAACTCCTTCATGCCGCAGCTCTCGCGGATCACGAGTTGCGGCGTGAGCAGGCGCATGCCGAAGGTGCGCGTGATCTGCCCCTCGACGAGACCGATGAGATGCCGCGTCGCCAGCGTGCCGAGTTCCTCGGTCGGCTGGCTCATCGTGGTGAGGCGCGGCGTCGAATAGAGGCCTTCCTGGATATTGTCATAGCCGATCACGGCCATGTCGCGCGGGATCTGCATGCCGCAATCGGTGGCGGCGCGGATGACGCTGATGCCGGCGAGATCGAAGGTCGCGAAGAGCGCGGTCGGGCGGTCCTCGTCGGCGAGGATCAGCTTGGCGAGTTCATAGGTCGAGGCACGGTCGAAGTCGGCGGCATGATAGAGCTTCGGCTCGAGCCCCGCCTCGCCCATCGCCTGGAGATAGCCCTTGGCGCGCTCGCTCGGCATCTTCGCCGGTCCGCAGAGCGCCGCGATGCGCCGGTGGCCGAGATCGAGAAGGTGCCGCGTCGCCGTCATGGCGCCGGCGACGCCGTCGGTCGCGATCAGATAGGCGTTGGGCGCGTAATTGATGCGCCGGTCGAGCAGGACGAAGGGAATGGCGACCTCGGAAGAGAGCGTCATCAGCTCCTCCGAACTGGAGCCACTGATCAGGAAGAGGCCGTCGACCTGGCGGTCGAGGAAGGTGCGGACATAGCGCAGTTCGCGCTGCGCATCCTGCTCGCTGTTGCCGAGCACCAGCGTGTAGCCGAGGAGGTCGGCCGAGTTCTCGATGACCCGCGCCAACTCGGCATAAAACGGGTTCGAGATGTCGGGGACGATGAGGCCGAGAACGCGCGAGCGCTGGCCGCGAAGCGCCTGCGCCACGCGGTTCGGCCTGTAGCCGAGCTCGGCGATGGCATCGAGCACGCGCTGGCGCGTTTCCGCCGCCACCGGCCGCGGCCCGTCATTGACGACGTAGCTGACGACGGCGGTCGACGTCCCTGCCCTTCTGGCGACGTCCGCGCGCGTGACCATTCCCCGCTCCCCTGCCGCGTTCTCGTTCCGCCGGTTGGCCGCCGCTCCGGATGGAGGACGGGTCCGCGCCGCTCTATGACCAGCAGGCGCGCATGTGATCCATGACCATGCCAAGGAAGGCGCTGTCCGGATCGACGAAGCCCTCGATCGCCGTGAAGTGGTCGCAACCGGGCTGCGCATGCAGAATGGCGCTGTTTCCGCGCGAACGCCATGCGGCGCCGAAATCCTCGGACTGGCGGTGGAATTCCGCGCTTTCATTGCCGCCCCAGCTGATCAGCAGCGGAACGCCGCCCTCGGGCACGTTCAGAATCGGGCTGTTGCGGCGAATCTGCTGGCCGGTCAGCTGGATCTTCGGCTGCAGCCAGGTGTAGGGAAACGGCTCGAGATCGTAGAGGCCGCTGATCGGGCAGCAGCCCTTGATGACATCGGCGGGGAGCATGTAGTCGCCCGCCCAGTCGGTGATCGCCATCATCGCGGTCAGATGGCCGCCGGCCGAGTTGCCCGTCACATAGAGCCGCTCGCGGTCGCCGCCGAAGGTCTCCGCGTTCCTGTAGACCCAGGCGACCGCCGCGCGGCACTGGCGCACGATCTCGTCGATCGTGACCTTCGGGCAGACATCGTAATCGATGACGACGGTCGTCACGCCGCGCGCGACGAAGCCCTTGGCGACCCAGACATAGTTCTCCTTCTTCAGGCGGCCGTCGAACCAGTAGCCGCCATGAATGAAGACCACGATCGGCGCGTTCGGCTCGTCCGCCGGATAGATGTCGAGCTTCTCCATCCGCGTCGGGCCGTAATAGACGTCCGCCGTCCGTTCGAGGACCGCCAGCGCCGCCTTCGCGGTGGCGATGCGGCCGGCGATGATCTTCTCGAAGGCCTTGGGGTCCTCGATGCGGATCTCGGGCTTGTATTCCCAGTCGAGTTCTTCCTGGGTTTCGAACGCTCGATATAGCGGCATGACGGGGCTCGCGCTCTCGCTGGGCGGGGAATGATCGGTAGATCGGATCGACCGCCTTTCGCAACACCGCGCCTCCGGCATCGCGGCGGACAATCGCTCCGTTCGGCTTGCGAGGCAAAATCTACTCGTGTAGAATGCTCTCCACACGGCATATTGCGCCTTGTCGCAGTTGTCCAGTCCACCAAAGAGCCGGGACGGTCCTGTCCGATCCGGGGGCGCAGCCGCGCACCCGGCGGAGGCGGACGAGTGCGCGGTTGCAGAAGAGCGAAGGGCGTCATGAAGGGAAGAATTCTCATCGCCGGGGAGACCTGGGTCACGACGGCGATGCACACGAAAGGCTTCGACACCTTCGTCACGACCACGTTCGGCGAGGGCTATTCCTCGCTGAAGGCGGCGCTGGAGGCGAGCGGCTACGAGGTGGACGTGATCGAGAACCACGTCGCGCCGACGCGCTTCCCCGATACGGCGGAGGCGCTCGCCCGCTATTCGACGATCATCCTCAGCGATATCGGCGCCAACACGCTGCTGCTGCACCCGAACACCTGGCTGAACGCGCAGAAGTCCGCCAACAAGCTCGACGCCATCGCCGAATATGTGCGCAACGGCGGCGGGCTGATCATGGTCGGCGGCTATCTCACCTTCACCGGCATCGAGGGCAAGGGCTGCTGGAAGGATACCGTGGTCGAGGCCTGCCTGCCGGTTCGCCTTCAGGCGACCGACGACCGCCGCGAGCATCCCGAAGGCGTCGTCGGCACCGTGGTCGAACCCGGCCATCCGGTGATGGCCGGCGTCGAGGGGCCGCTGCCGGCTCTGCTCGGCTACAACCGCGTGACGCTGGCGCCGGATGCCGCGCTCCTCGCCACGGTCGCCGGCGACCCGCTGCTCGCCGTGACCGAAACCGGCGCCGGCCGCGCCGCCGCGTTCATGTCGGATTGCAGCCCGCACTGGTGCCCGACCGACTTCGTGAACTGGCCCGGCTACCGCGCGCTCTGGTCCAATCTCTGCGCCTGGACCGGCCGGCTGCCGATGGGCGCCGACGCCTCGGGTGGGCGCTCGTGATCGATCTCCTGCATGACTGCGACCCCGGCAATGACGATGCCGTCGGCATCCTTGCCGCGCTCGGCCATCCGGCCGTCAATCTCGTCGCGGTGACGACCGGCGCTGGCCATCTCGCCTTCGACCGGACGGCGGAGAATGCCGCGATCACCGTCGCCGCTGCCCATCCGCGCACGGTGCCGGTCTCGAAGGGGGCCGAGGGCCCGCTGCTCCGGGAGCGGATGATCGCCCGCATCCTCGATTTCGAGAGCGGGCTCGATGCCGACCGCCCGGATCTTGGCCGCGTCGATCTCGATCCGCTGCATTCGGTCGACCGGATCGCCGCCGCCGCGAAGGCGCATCCGGGGCTGACGATCGTGACGACCGGCCCCTTCACCAATCTGGCGCTGGCGCTGCGGCGACATCCTCACGTGAAGGATGCCATCGGCCGGATCGTGACGCTGGGCGGCGCCTGGGGTCTCGGCACCAAGACGGCCGCCGCGGAATGGAACATCCTCTGCGATCCCGAAGCGGCGGCGATCGTCTATGGCTCGGGCATTCCGATCACGATGGTCCCCGTCGATGCGAGCGCCACGGTGCCGATCGACGATGCGCTGGTCGCGCGGGTCGCCGCCTTGCCCGGCCCGGCCGCGGCGCTGGCGGCCGAACTGCTCGCCTCGCTGCGGACGACGCATCGGCCGGGCGTGTTCGCCCCCGCCGACATGCCGCTGCACGACCCATGCGCGATCCTCGCCGCCGCCGATCCCGCGATCGTCACGACGGTTCCGGCGCGCGTCGATGTCGAGACGGCCAGCGGGCTCAACTACGGGCGGACCGTGGTCGACTTCGCCGGCCGGACCGAGCGACCGAACAATTGCGACGTCGTCATCGCCTTCGATGTCGCGGCAACGCAGGACGCGCTGGTCGGCGCGATCGCGGCGCTGTCGCGGCTTCAGCAGAGAGCCTGAGGTCGGGCGGCCGCGGATGGCGCGGCAGCCGGGCGTTCACCATGCAGACCGCCGGCTTCATGGACGGCGGCTGAAGACAAAAGAAGGGAACTCATCATGACTTTGCTATCGAGGGGAATGGCGGGCCTGGCTGCGGGCATCGTCTCGGTGATGCTCATGGGCGGGGCCGCCCTGGCAGAAGACAAGTTCAGCGCCGTCTATGTCATGAGCGACAATCTCGGCGACATGGGCTTCAACGACAACGCCAGGACCGGCTTCGACCGCGCGGCGAAGGACGGCGTCAAGGTCAAGCTCCTGCAGGCCTCGCCGACCGACCCGCAGCTCTGGCGACAGAACCTGGAGGCCGTCTCCAATTCCGGCGACTGGAGCGTGATCTTCACCGGCCCGAACATGCACGACAACCTGGCCGCCGTCGCGCCGCAGCATCCCGAGCAGAAATACGTCTTCTTCGACGACGAGCTCGCGCTGCCGAACGTGCTCTCCGTCAAATACGCCCAGAACGAGGGCTCGTACCTCGCCGGCGTGCTGGCGGCGATCGCCGCGACCGACAAGGCGGACTTCCCGCTCTCCTCCGGTGATCCCAAGATCGCCGTCGTGGCCGGCATGGACCTTCCCGTCATCCAGGACTTCATCCTCGGCTTCAAGCAGGGCGCGGCGACGATTGCTCCCGACGTCCAGGTGCAGGTGATCTTCATCGGCAACTTCAACGACGCCCAGAAGGCCTATGACCTGACCAAGACCGCGATCGAGAACGGCGCCAACGTCGTCTACAACGTCGCCGGTCCGGCCGGCCTTGGCATCCTCAAGGGCGCGGCCGACTCGAACAAGTATGCGATCGGCGTCGATTCCGACCAGAACGGCCTGCATCCGAACAACGTCATCGCCTCGATGACCAAGCAGATCGGCAACTCGATCTACGATTCGATCGAGCAGATCCGCGCCGGCAAGGCGGAGTTCGGCAAGCTGAAGATCTACGGCCTCGCCAATGACGGCGTCGGCCTCATCTACAACGACGCTCTCGTTCCGGCGGGCGTGAAGGCCAAGGTCGATGAGGCGAAGGCCAAGGTCGTCAAGGGCGAGCTGAAGGTCGACACCGCCTTCAAATGAGACGATTCCTTGCGGGGGCGGCCCGGGCGGCCGCTCCCGCATCCTTCTCGCTTCGCCGGCGGACCAGCGCATGAACGAGCACGACGAAATCCTCACCCTGTCGGCGATCGCCAAGAACTTCGGCGACAAGGTCGCGCTGAAGCATGTCGATCTCTCCGTCCGCCGCGGCGCGGTGCATGTCATCTGCGGCGAGAACGGTGCCGGCAAGTCGACGCTCATGAACATCCTTGCCGGCATCCATCAGCCGAGCGCCGGCACGATCCAGCTGAACGGCCGCGCCGTGACGATCCCCGACCCGATCACCGCCAGCCGGCTCGGCATCGGCATGGTCCACCAGCATTTCACGCTCGTGCCGTCGATGACGGTCGCGGAGAACATCTATCTCGGGCGCCACATCCGCAAATACGGCCTCTTCTCCGACCGCAAGGCGATGACCGGGCGCGCCGCTGAACTCATCGAGCGCTTCAATTTCCGCCTCGACGCGGAGGCGCCGGTGCGCAGCCTCTCCGTCGGCCAGCGGCAGCGCGTCGAGATCCTGAAGGCGCTGGCCTTCGACGCCGAACTTCTGATCCTCGACGAGCCGACGGCCGTGCTGACGCCGCCCGAGGTCGACGAACTCATCGGCATCATCGACGGGCTGCGGTCGCGCGGCCGGACGATCCTCTTCATCACCCACAAGCTGCGCGAGGTGAAGGCCGTCTCGGACGTCGTCACCGTCATCCGGCGCGGCGAGAGCATCTCGACCTATCCGACGGCCACTGTCTCCGAGACCGACATCGCCCGCGACATGGTCGGGCGCAACGTCTTCCTCGTCGGCCGCGGCGACAGCGCCGAGCCCCGCCGCTTCGGGGCGCCCGTGCTGTCGCTTGATGGCGTCAGCGTCACCAATTCAACCGGCCGACTGCTGCTCGACGCCGTCTCGCTCGATATCCGCGCCGGCGAGATCGTCGGCATCGCCGGGGTCGACGGCAACGGCCAGACCGAACTCGCCGAGGCGATCGTCGGGCTGATCGAGACGCAGGCCGGGACAATCACCCTCAACGGGCGCGATATCACGACTGCCTCCGTTCCCGAGCGCCTCCAGGCCGGCATGGGCTTCGTGCCCGAGGACCGGCTCGATCGCGGCCTCAGCATCACCATGTCGGTGGCGGAGAACCTCGCCGCGACCAATTACAGCCGCGCCGGGCTCACGCGTTCCGGCCTCGTCGATGTCGCTCGGCGCGATGAATTCGCGTCGGAGAAGATCGCCGAGTTCGACGTGCGCGGCGCCGTGCCGGCGACGCCGGCCGGCCAGCTTTCCGGCGGCAATATGCAGAAGCTTGTCATCGCCCGCGAGCTCAACCGCGATCCCGACCTGCTCGTCATCTGCCAGCCGACGCGCGGGCTCGATATCGGCGCGGCCGAGTTCATCTATTCCCGCATGATGGCCGCCGCCGATCGCGGCCGGGCCGTGCTCCTCATCTCCTCGGAGCTCTCAGAGATCTTCGCGCTCTCCGACCGGATCGGCGTCATGTATTCCGGCCAGCTGCTCAAGGTGCTCGACCGCAAACATGCCGACGAGGTCGGTGTCGGGCAGCTCATGAATGGCGGCGTCACGGCGGAGGCCGCCTGATGGCCGGCGTTCTCATCGGCACGCTCAAGGCGATCCGCGCGCCGCTGGCGGCGATCCTTCTGACGCTGGCGCTCGGCTTCGTGCTCGTCGCCTTCATCACCGACGATCCGGTCCAGGCCTATCGCGACCTCTTGTTCGCCAATTTCGACTCGGTCGGCAATTTCGCGCTGTTCCTCAACCGCGCGACGCCGCTGCTCCTGATCGCGCTCGGCGTCATCTTTTCCTTCCGCGCCGGCATCTTCAATGTCGGCGGCGAGGGCCAGCTCTATGCCGGCGCCATCGCCACGACGGTGATCGGCGTCATGCTCGGCGGGCTGTCGCCCCTCATCCTGTTCCCCCTCGCCGTCGCAGGCGGCATCCTTGCCGGCGCCTTCCTCGGCTGGATCCCGGCGACGCTCAAGATCCGCCTCGGCGTCGACGAGGTTGTGACGACGCTGATGCTCAACATCATCGTGCTGCTCTTCACCTCCTATCTCTCCAACCAGGTGATCCGCGACACGGCGAGCTATGGTGCGGTCAGCCAGATGCTGCCCGCGTCGATCTGGCTGCCGGATCTTCCGGGCGTGCGCGGCGCAACGAGCGGCATCATCGTCGCGCTGGTGCTGGCGGGCGTCACCTGGCTTGTGCTCTTCCGCACCGAATGGGGCGCGCAGCTTCGCGCCTCCGGCACCAATCTCCGCTTCGCGAAATCCGTCGGCATTCCGGCCGACCGGCGCATCATCACCGCCATGCTGGTGGCGGGCGGCTTCGGCGGCCTCGCCGGCGCGCTCTATGTGCTCGGCATCGGCCACCGCTTCGAGCAGAATTTCTCGCCCGATTACGGACTTGTCGGCCTCACCTGCGCGCTGCTGGCGCGCGTGCATCCGATCGGCGCGGTGGCGACCTCGATCTTCTACGCGATGATGATCAACGGCGCCGCCTACATGCAGATCTCGACCGACGTGCCGCGTTCGCTCGTCGACCTCCTGACCGGCCTGCTCGTCCTTCTCATGACCGCGCGGCCGAAGCTGAAATGGGGCCGGAGCTGACCATGGCCACCACCGCCCTTCTCGCCGCCATCCTCGAGCAGACCGCGCCGATCCTGCTGGCGGCGCTCGCCGCGATGATCACGCTGCGCGCCAATATCCTCAACGTCGCCGTCGAGGGCATGATGCTCGTCGGCGCCTTCGTCGCCATCGCCGTCGGCGCCGCGACCGGCAGCGCGCCGCTCGCCCTCCTCGCGGCGCTGGTCGCCTCCGTGCTCATGTCTCAGCTTCTGGCGCTGATGACGCTCGGCTTCTCGGCCGATTTCATCGTCGCCGGCCTCGGCATCAACCTTCTCGCCGCTGGCGGCAGCCTGTTCGCGCTCGAATGGTTCTACCAGAGCCCCGGTGGCCTCCGCCCCCTCGCCTTCCCCGATATCTGGCATGTCCCGGCCGGCAGCCTCGGCTTCCTGCCGGTCATCGGCCCGGCGCTCGAAGGACAGAGCATCATCGTGCTCGCCGCCTTCCTCGCCGTTCCGCTGCTCGCCGTCTTCCTCTACCGGACGCCGCTCGGCGCCTATCTGCGCGCGGCGGGCGAGGACGAGCACGCGGCGCGGTCGGCCGGCATCGACGTCGCGCGGATGAAGGCGCTTTCGCTCGCCATCAGCGGGCTTCTCGCCGGGCTCGCCGGAGCCCAGCTCTCGATGGACAAGCTGCATTTCTTCCTGCCCGACATGACGAGCGGCCGCGGGTTCATCGGCCTCGCCGCGACCCTGTTCGGCGGCGGGCAGCCCTGGATCACGGCGGCGGCTTCGCTCCTGTTCGGTTTCTTCGGCGCGCTTGGCGACAGGCTGCAGGCCTTCTCGATCCCCTCGCAATTCGTGCTGATGCTGCCCTATCTCGCCGCGATCATCGGCCTCGCGGTGGCGCGCTGGCGCGCCCATGTGCGCAGCCGGCCGGCGAAACTCAACGCAAGACGAGGCTGAGATATGGCCGATAGCGACACCGACGATTTCGTCTTCCAGATCGGCGGCCACGCGCCGCGCATCACCATCGCTTGCCGCGAGCGGCTGACGGTCTTCACCGAGGACTGCTTCTCCGGAAAGCTCACCACCGTCGCCGGCAGGCCACGCGAGGTCGCCCCGTTCCCGCGCGTCAACCCGCTCACGGGCCCGATCGCGATCGAAGGCGTCGCCGCCGGCGACATCGTCGCGGTGCATCTCGCCGCGTTGGAGCCGGTGCGCGACTGGGGCGTCGCCACCATCTCCCCCGATTTCGGACTGCTCTCGGGCACGCGCGTCACGCCGAACCTGCAGGCGCCGCAGGACGAACGCGTCTGGATCTGGCGCTTCGACGATGGCGAGCGGCGCAGCCTTTCGACGGTCGCCGCCAACGGCACGACCTTGCGCGTACCCTATCGGCCGTTCCACGGCACGCTCGGCGTCGCGCCGGCGCATGGCGAAGTGCGGCTCGGGATCGTCCCCGGCGATTTCGGCGGCAATCTCGATATTCCCGATCTCGGCCCGGGCGCCACGCTCTATCTGAAGGCGAATGTCGACCGCGCCCATCTCTATATCGGCGACGGCCATTATGCGCAGGGCGACGGCGAGATCGCCGGCACCGCCATCGAAGGTGCGTTCCACACGACGCTCGTCTGCGATCGCCTGCCGATCGAGCCAGGCTTCGACTGGCCGCGGCTCGAGACCGACGGCGAAATCGGCGTGATCGGCAGCGCGCGGCCACTGGAGGATGCCTGCCGGATCGCAGTGGCCGGCCTTGTCCGCTGGGTCGCCGGCATCACCGGCCTGCCGCTGGCCGACGCCCATCAGCTCACCAGCCAGAGCTGCCGGCTCCGCATCGGCAACCTCGTCAATCCTGCCTTCTCGGTCCTCTGCGCGATCGACAAGTCGCTGCTCGGGACCGGCTCGGTCACCCACGGCGGAGTGCATGCGGCGCTGCGCGCGATGTCGGATCAGGCGGGCTCCCGCGCCACCCGATAGCCGGCGTACCGATCGCCCTGCCCGGCTCCAAAAGCAAAAGGCCCGCCTTGCGGCGGGCCTTTCACATTCGATTTGGTTGCGGGGGCAGGATTTCATCATTCCTTGCGCCCCGTGCCGGCAAAGATGGTTGCGGGAGGGCGCAATCATCATAACTTGCGGTCGGTCGAAGGCCGCCCCGCGGGGGCGGCCGACGTTGCCGAAATTACCAAGCAAGTGAAGATGGTTACGGGGACCCGCAGCTATCTCAAATTGCGGCTTTCGCCAGAGAGTTTCTCTCTGCTGGCAAAGCTTGTCGTAGCGTCTCAAAGTGGGCTGTTTCGCGCTGCGGCGTAGCGTTCGGCGTTGAAGCGGTCACCATCGTGGAGAATCGAGAGTGCTAGACGGTCAGTGTTAGGCATACGCGCGGCTTCCGTAGCGGCCTGCGGCCGATTTCCTGCTACGTCTGGCGCCGTTGGCCAAACTCGGCGAAGACGCCGTTGTCCAACTAAAGTGCCGAGCGCCCTCGATCCGAACGGAGGACGGGCCGTTGGCGATCCACATTTGCGTCGACCCAGGTGACTACGACGAGCCAACTCGACGAGTTGTCGGCATCCCGAGGTAAGACCCGTTGAGTCTCGCCAGAGATGTCTCTGTCCGTCGGACTGGATAGTTACGGCGGTTCGACGTGGCCCTTTTCCGATACAATAAAGCCGCTTCGTCAACGAGTTTGCGCTGGCTCCTCGTTTTCAGGGCGATCGGGCTGCAATCCGAGTAAAAGCAGCGCTCTCATCATGATCGCGCGCGTGGTCGGTATCGCGTTCCACCTGGAGGTGGCGAACCGTAGGTCTCCGGAAGCGCTTGCGGTTGGTCCAGCATGGTCAGAAACAAATATTTTGTGCGATTGATTGGGGCGATGCCCATGAATGACATTAGAAGTCGCCCTTCCGCGTAGCGACCTTCGATGACTTTCTCAGCGCTTCCGGTCTTGCCGCCGATGTTGTAGCCTTCAATATCCGCCTTTGTGGCGGATCCCTTTTTTGGCGTTCAGGCGCATCAAGTATCGAAGCGCGGCGCGCATCTCGAACTTCACCAGATTTGTGCCGAGAGGGCGCTGCTCGACATCCGCTCCTTTGATGAAGGTTGAAGCAGCGTTCCATTATTGACGAGACCCGCAACTGCCATTGCCGCCTGGAGCGGTGCAACTGTACGTCACTCGATCCAGGTCAATACCAGAGCCGATGGCATTGTGGGCGCTGACGCAAACGGCGTCGACGATCTGAAATCACCCGGTGAAGATTCGTGGCGATCCCGCGAAACGCGATCATGGCGTTCGTGAAGCGGGCTTGGCCACAGGGCTGGCGGGAACATGGCGTCCGGATTATGCCGGATAACCAGACCGGCAAGGTCCGCGCAATGACGCTCGAGTTGGAAGGCCGAGTTCTGACGCAAACTCTCCGCAATTCTATGCCAGCTTCAGGCGTACGCTATTGAGATATTAGATGCGCTTCATCTATCTCCTTGTTGCCGCAGTGTTAATTCTGCCAGGCTCTTTTCCTATAACCTCGTTTAGGGGAATGGCACCCCTTGCGACAATAGAAGCCTCCACACCTCAACAGGCTGACATACCTGACCACAAAGCGATTAGCGCCTGTCAGCGTTGTCCTAGCCATTCAATTCACGCACACGATATCGGCCTTCAGGTGGACGCCATCAGCGTTGAATTCGCAGGCCAGCCTCCGATTTGGCAGATGGCCGACTACGCTCGCCGCGGCTGGCGAGGCTTGTCTCCTGAGCGACCCCCAAAAGTGCCGCCAGCGCTCGGCGAGGCGGCGAGTTTGATTTAATATCGACTCCCGCCTCGCGCTTTAGCCGATCGATTTTCGATCCAGGTATCTTGTGCACGCGGGATTTAACAATGTTTCTAGACGCGCTTTTGGCACGTCGCGCGATTGCGCGTACGTTTGCCAACATTAGCTATTGGCCAAGCGAAACTATATGGCGAGAAATTAAGAAGGGTATTTACCGGGACCTTCAGTCACGCCGTCTGCGACCGGATGTCCCCATACAGCCGAGACGCCAAATCTGTAGGTATGTTTCGCAGATGACGCGCGAGACTGGCTCGTCGTATCAGGGACTATCGTCGCTCTTATTCGACGGCGCTTGGACCTCGAGCGGCGGCTCGTTCCGGTTGGCGGAGGCGATCCAGGTCGATCTCGGAAAATATGCCCTTGAGCGTGCGCATCAGGATCAGGGATTTCGCTTCTTGGAGATCGGTGCAGGTTGGGCCGGGTTCAAGCACCCGAGGAGCGTGGGCGTTTGCCAGAATGTCGCTGATCTGGCCCTACTCTTGAAGCCGTATTTGGGAAAGTCGGCTTTTCTTCATTTTACCAATCTGACGAAATGGCACAGTGCTCTGCCATCTGGTGTATTCGAGCATCCGCATCTGACCGCGGCGAGCCTGAAAGCGATTGAAAGCCAAGGGGTCACGGCTGCAAGTGTTGATGTTATATATTCACAGGCGGCGGCTTATTTCGAACAGGATCTGACGATTTTCCTGTTTGCGGCAGCACGTCTGCTCCGTCCGAACGGCAGGCTGATCTTCAACTACCGAACGGAACTGGCCGAACAGGTGGTTGCCAACGCTCTCGCCGCAGGATTGCGCCGGCATATATCGCATGATCTCGGTGGCATGAACGGCCAATTGGTCTGCTTCGTGAGAGACAAGCCGAATCTGTCACTACTTGGTACCGAAGCACTGATCGAACGGTTAGCTGTCGCGGCAGCGGCACGCTGACGAACGAGATCCGAGGCTGGCGCCACGAGCGCTAGCCTCGGTCACCCCACCTCCTCGCTTGTCTGTATCGAAATTTGGGGGGATCCTCATTGCCGTTAGAATCCGGGGTTCGATGGAGAGCGATGCTGTACTCTTCTACACCGACCGCTGTTAGTCACGGTCACTGGCGACACCATTCGATCATTGGGTTGATGCTGGTCTGGCCCTGTTCGATTGCGGCTGCGCAAAGTCTCGAGATACCGCTAGGCGGTAACTACGGAACGGTTGCAGTTTGCATACTGGACGCGATCACGGACGCACCGCTCCCTGTTACGTCTTTCAATTTTGGTGGCGCGCCCATGATCCGTGTCACGCCGGAAGGCATGGAAACGGCGGCGGACTCATGCCTCTTCAAACGCTTGGTTGCAGAAGCTGGTGCGGGCCAGGGCCCAGCATCGGATCACTCCTGGGCAGTAGCGGCCAAGTGCAGTTCCGATGAAGGCGACAGAATGCAGACTGTCTCGATTCACCGTCTCGACAACGAATCACTTTCAATTCGAGACGCGGATAACCGCATTCTGGCGACGGCTGACAATTGCCGCCTGCCCTACGCGGAGCGCGCCCAACGGGAAGTCACGCGCATGTCACAAGCGCGTGAATCTACCAAGTAAGTGGGCAAGGCGCGTTTCGAGAGAACCCCGCCGCCGCCTGCCGTTCGGCTTGCGATCCGCGTCGGTCAAACGCGCCATATGAAACGCCTTCCTCTGCTGCAATGCGATATCCCTATTGCGAACAAGCTAGCGATCTGTATTTTCAAGCTGCCATGAAGCGATTTCTCCGCCCATTCCTGATGATTCTCGTCGCGGTCGCCGTTTCGGTGACCAGTTCGGGTTGGAGCATGGCTGCGATCGGTAAGAACACTCCTGCCGGGTCCATCATGCGGATGGCGGCGGTGGCCGACAGCGCAGAGTTAGGCGTAGACCATCACGGTGTCTCGACGACCGAATCGCATGCGACATGTGCCGCTGATGGCGATTGTGAGACCCAGCCTCAGGATACCGAAGAAGTTGCGTCTTGTTGCGCCACGAGCTGCCACGTAGCTGTCCCGACAATAATCGGCGCACACAACGTGGCCCTGTTTGCGGGTAGAGGCGGCACCTCAAGTCTCGTGGATATGCACGTCGATGACGCCACGCTGCAGCGTCTTGATCGTCCTCCGAGAACTGCCGACGTCTGATCGTCGGCTGACTCCTATCGATTGTCGATTTGTGGCGACTTCTAAGTCGTAACGATCGCGCCATTCCTCCGGATTTTAGCCGACGGCCCTCGAACGCTGCGCTCGCAGCCTGTCGAGGCTCGCCGTTTGATGTCGCATGGCTCTAAGGCCGACATGGCCGTGCCAAGCTCCGAGGATTCCCATGAAGTTCGTCGTTGTGGTGGCTATGGCCGCCGCCCTCTCCGCTTGTACTGATCAACTCCTTCTCCGTGCCGGAAATGATCCCGCCGATCCGGCGATATCGGTGCCGAGTTTTCAGTATGCACCCGTCACCGCCGGCACCCTCGACTATCGACCGGTGGAGCCGAAGTCTTGGCTCGAGCGCAATCAGGATGTCGCTCCCCGTCAGGGAGCCGAATGATGGCCGCCGTATGCCCCACAGGCTTTCTATCCTTGCCGATCAAGCAGTTGCTTAGTGTCAGCGTCACGGCGCTGACCCTTGCTGGCTGTGCCAGTTTCACGCCGGACGGCGCCATGGCGCCGGTGTCGAGCCGGGTTTCGAGCGAAATCAGCGCGGGCGCCATCAAGATCGACAATGCTGCTGCTGCGAAGACGGCTGACAATCGGGTCAAGGCTCTATTGAGTAAGCCCTTAACCGCGGATAGCGCGGTTCAAATCGCCCTACTCAGCAATCGCGGGCTTCAAGCAGAATACAATGCGCTCGGAATTTCCGAGGCCGCTTATGTCCAGGCGAGCCTGCCACCTAATCCGGTGATCGGAATCGAGCGCCTTGCAATGAGTGGTTCGCTGGAGATCGAACGACGCGTCATTGCGAATATTCTGGCCTTGATCACGCTTCCGAGTCGTACCGCTATCGCGAAGACTCAGCTTGAAGCATCTCGTCAAAGAGCAATTGAGGCGACGTTCCGCGCTGCAGCAAGTGCCCGCCGCGCCTACTACAAGGCCGTGGCGTCGCGGCAAATCGTGGCTTTCCTGGAGCAGGCCCGGGGCTCCGCAGCGGCGGCGGCCGAACTCACGCGGAAAATGGGCGAAACCGGCGCTGCAAGCAAGCTCGACCAGGCACGAGCCAGCACGTTCTATGTCGAGCTCTCAACCGAACTTGCAAGGTTTCGGATGACCGCGGCGAGCGAACGGGAGGAGCTCACTCGGACGCTCGGACTTTGGGGCGCCGACATCGACTACAAGTTACCGGGCCGCTTACCATCTATGCCGCCAATCCAGACCGCAAAGCAGGTCGAGGTCGATGCGGTCCGCAAGCGCGTCGATCTTATCGCCGCGCGTCTGGAGCTCGATGCCACCGCTAGAAGTCTTGGACTCAGCAAGGCAACCCGCTTCGTCTCGATGCTGGACGGCGGATGGCGTGGCAACACAGAGGAGGTCTCTGCCGACGGTATCAGTGAGACGGCGTCGCCTCAGGGCTTTGAGGTCGAACTGGAGATTCCGATCTTCGATCTCGGCGCCGCCAACGTTCGCCGGTCCCAAGAAACCTACATGCAGGCGGTCAACCGTCTGATGGAAAAGGCGGTCAACGTCCGGTCCGAGGCCCGCCAGGCTTACGGTACCTATCGCGGCAGCTATGATGTCGCACGGCAATATCAGGCCAGGATCCTGCCGTTGCGCCAAACGATCAATGAGCAAGCGCTGCTCCAATATAACGGCATGCTGATCGACGTCTTCGAACTGCTCACAACGGCACGTGAAGGCATCGAAAGCAACGTCGCCGCCATCGAAGCGCGGCGCGATTTCTTCCTCGCCAGCGTCGATTTCCAGACAGCCATCATTGGTGGTGGCTCCGGTTTGGGCAGCGGTGATAACCGCGTTGCCGCCGCCGATTCCGACGCCAATTGATCCCAGGAGATATTCCAATGACGGTTTCACGCCGCAATTTTCTTGGTGCGTCCGGCGCAATGGCGCTTGTCAGCGCCGCAGCCGTTTCTGGCCGTGCACAAGCCGCCTCGATCCCCGAGGCCGCCACCATGACGGAACCAACCATGCAGCCGCCCCTCGTGCCAACAACGGGCCCTGACTATCAGCCAGTCGTGACGCTCAACGGCTGGACCCTGCCATGGCGAATGAACGGCGATTGGAAGGAGTTCCATCTCGTTGCCGAGCCTGTGGTCCGCGAGTTCGCACCCGGGATGGTGGGCCATCTGTGGGGCTACAACGGCCAATCGCCCGGCCCCACTATTGAGGCTGTCGAGGGTGACAAGGTCCGACTGTTCGTCACGAACAAGCTCCCTGAGCACACGACTATCCACTGGCATGGACAGCTCTTGCCAAATGGCATGGACGGCGTCGGCGGGCTGACGCAGCCGCAAATTCCCGTTGGCAAGACGTTCGTCTACGAGTTTGAGCTCCAGAAGAGTGGAACGTTCATGTACCACCCGCATGCCGACGAAATGGTCCAGATGGCCATGGGCATGATGGGCTTTTTCGTCGTGCATCCGAGGGACCCGGCCTTCCGCCGCGTCGATCGGGACTTCGTGTTCCTATTGGCAGCTTACGACATCGATCCCGGCGCCTATGTGCCGAAGGTCGCCGAGATGACGAGCTTCAACATGTGGACGTGGAACAGCCGTGTCTTCCCCGGGATCGACCCGCTTGTAGTTGGCAAAGGCGACAAGACCAGGATTCGGTTCGGCAATTTGACCATGACGAACCACCCGATCCACATGCACGGCTACGACTTCAAGGTGTCGTGCACAGATGGAGGATGGGTCCCTGAAGCTGCGGCGTGGCCGGAGGTCACGATAGACTGCGCCGTTGGGCAGATGCGCGCGTTCGATTTTGTGGCTGATCGGCCGGGCGACTGGGCGATCCACTGCCACAAGTCGCACCACACCATGAACGCCATGGGCCACGACGTCGGCAACTTCATCGGCGTCGACAAGAAGGCGTTCGCTAAGCAGGTTCGCAAACTCGTCCCGGAATACATGCCGATGGGTTCAGCCGGCATGGCGGATATGGGCGAAATGGAGATGCCGCTTCCTGACAACACGCTCCCGATGATGACGGGGTGGGGTCCATTCGGCGCAATTGAAATGGGCGGCATGTTTTCCGTCGTGAAGGTGCGAGAGGGGCTCGCGGCTAACGACTACAAGGATCCGGGTTGGTTCAACCACCCGGAGGGTACCGTCGCCTTTCCTTGGAAGGGCGACGAGAAAAACGCCGAGCGGGCTCCGTCCCATGAGCCCGGCGCGCGGAAAGTGGCTGAGTTTGACGTCGTCAAACCAGGCGCAAAGTCATCCCACTAAAACCACTGACAAGGAGCTATCTGTGAAGAAACTGATTCTGACCGTTGCGCTATTCGCTTGCTGGCCTTCGTTCGCTTTTGCGGATGCCGGCCATGCTGGTGCAGAGCCTTTCGGCGTGCCTGGCGATCCGAAAAAGCCCGCGCGTGTCGTGCAGATCGTCATGCGCGAAAACGATGAGAAGATGGAGTTCATCCCGAAGGAGTTGAAAATCAGGAAGGGAGAACAGGTCAAGTTCGCCATCCGGAACAACGGCGAAATGGACCACGAGATTGTGATCGGCACTCTTGAGGGCAATCTCAAGCATGGTGCGCAGATGGCCAAGAATCCCGACATGGAACATGACGATCCGAACGCTCGGCGGCTTGCTCCTAAGGCAACCGACGCAATCGTCTGGAAGTTTACCAATGCCGGGACCTTCGACTTCTCCTGCCTGATCCCAGGCCATCGCGAAGCCGGCATGTCCGGCACGATCATCGTCCAATAATCCCCCAAAATAGAGGTTTCAAATGCGCACTCTCGTTGCCGCGTCGTTCCTGACACTCCTTTCGTCCATAGCCTTCGCCGAGACCACGCCCGTCAAGGGTGAGGTTATCAAAGTCAATGAAGGCCAAGGCAAACTCACCCTCAAACATGGTCCGATCACCAACCTTGATATGGACAGCATGACCATGGTGTTCGCTGTTTCCGACCCCGTCGTCCTGAAATCCATCAAGGTCGGGGACAAGGTCACTTTCGAAGCAGACCGTGTCAACGGACGCCTGACTGTCGTCAAAATTACGCCATCGAAGTAGATATGGCTTTTTAAGCCACCATATTTCTGCAGTAAAAGATAAAACTCGAAAAAATAATGCAGAAATTATGACTAACGCCGACAAAAGAACGATAACTGGAACGATCGAATAAAAAATAGGATAAACTCAAACATAAACCACAATTAAGCAGCAATATAATAGCGTCGGTATCAAATAATGATACCGATATACCTAAGAAACGACAGGAGTTGATAAATGCGCAGTGTATTATACACCGCAGCTGCATTGCTTTTTGCTGCGTCAGGAGCGTCAGCGATGGCTGGAGGTCCGGTTATCGGCCGCGTCACCAGCGCCAACTGGTCGACGGGAGCTCTCACCCTTCAATCGGGCGAGAGCTTCCAATTCGAGCCGGCATCGCGTCTTTACGGTGTCGTCTCAGGACAAATGATCGGCGTATCGCATGACGGTCAGAACGGGATCGCCACGTTTGCGCCGTACGGCGGTCGAACCAGCAATGGCCGGCCGCGGTAGTCCAGTCTAGAGCTACTTAAGACAGCGACAACGCCTTTGCAGAGGCGTTGTCGCCCATATACTTCATACGCGTGCGAGGCTGTCTTGCCAACTGCCGGTGCGAGAGGCAGAGCTCGAAGAGCCCCGGCAACCTAGCTGGACGTTAGCCCAGCAAACGAGACCGAGTTGCTGAACTTCCATCGCCATCCGAAATGTAAGATTCCAATATTCGTCTTGACCAAGTTCGGCGGTTGAACCATCGACCTAAAATCCAAGACTGCTTGTGGCTGCGGCCTCTAGTTGAATTGTTGCAGGTCCGCCGGATGCAGCACCTCAGCGAGTTGTGCAGCATAACAATCCTTCTGGCCTGTCTCGATGTTTTGGATGCAGACCGGCTATAGCCGCAATGTGATTTTCATCCATCCGGGTGCTGGCAAGCCGTCAATAACCCAGCTGCTGCATGCGCCGTGGGAGGCATGATTTCGCCAGACTAGCGCCAGAGAACGAGCCTAATTTTGGGCCCGTTTGGCCATTTCTCGATAGAACGCCTCAGGGCTGACGCTGATCTCGCTGGCAATGCGCTTCCAATCTCCTTTCTTGGGCGCGATACGCCGCCAGACTATCCATGCATCGACTCGCGCCGCGACCGTCTTCATTGACAGTATCTCGGTCTGAATACGGGCATTCTGAAGCTCGTGAGCGAGGTGCCGCGACCAGGCGTCAGCAAAGTCCGGATTGCCGTGAAGGCGTAGAAGGACGTCGCTCTTGGCGAGCCTGGCGACCTGCGTCGTTCCGACGGCAACGGCGGCGCAATGATAGGTTTCAGAATAGAGGGCGGCCTCTGCCACGACGGACCTTGGACCGGCTCTCTGGAGGATCAACGGCGCTCCATCGGGCTGATGTCGGATGAGATGGACTGCGCCACGCTCTACGACATGGAAGCCGGTGACGGGATCCCCCTGATGAAACAGATGCTGCCCCTGTCCAAGGCACATTATCTGAACTCGGAGGTCATGCAAGTGATCGAGCAACGAGAGCATGATAGGGATCATGTGCCGCGTTGGCAGACGATGGCAAGTAGGCCTCGATCTATGGAGGCTATAATGCGACATGCAACATTTGCTCTTGCTCTACTGTTCCCGGCATTCGCTGCCGCGCAAAGCATGCCTGAGCGTCATTCTGATGGGATGACGATGGCCCCGTTGACGACCACATCGTCCGTCCCGACGCAAGCGGGACAGGGGGCTTTTGCAGCCATCCAGGAAATCATTGCAATCCTGGAAGCAGACCCGAACACCGACTGGCGCAAGATTGACATCGAGGCGCTGCGCCTGCACCTGATCGACATGGACAATGTGGCTCTTCACGCTGAGGCGATGGAAGAGGCTACTGTAGATGGAATGACCTTCACGATCTCTGGCGACGGTGCCGTACGGGACTCGATCCGGCGGATGGTGAAGGCCCACGCTGCGACAATGAACGGTGTCGACGGTTGGCAATTCTCGACAGCCGTGATCCCCAACGGAGCGCAACTAACCGTCCTGGTGCCGGTGGCCGACGTCGCCAGGCTTCGCGGACTAGGGTTCATTGGCGTTCTCGCCAGCGGAATGCATCACCAGATGCACCACCTGATGCTCGCCAGAGGCGAAGATCCGCACGATCAATGACAATGGGTCACTAGCACCAACTGGCCTGATCGCTCTCGGGGTCCCGAAGCAGCTCGCGGACATTGGCATCGATGACACGGAAACCAACATTGCCGTAGAACTTCTGCCGTCCCTCGTTAAGGACGAAAGTGGGGCTACCCTCAATGCGTGCCTCTTCGGCATGCTGATAGTCGGCCGACAAGCTGGCAAATGCCGTTCCGTCGTTGATCAGTTCCTCAATGGCGACTGCGTCGATCTTGAAAGGCGACGCCAGTTCCCACTGTACTTCTCGCCGGCAGATATCGCGGCATTCCTGGAAGAAGCCGCGCCTTAACGCCCAGGTCACGCGCTCGAACACGGGCAGATCGACCACCTCTTGACCGTCGTCACTATCGGTGCGCTCCCATTCCATGACCGCCTTCAGGAACAGGTGCGGGCTCATCGAAGAGGCTGGTTGGGTCGCCAGCCAGACGTCCGGGTTGACCCGGGCGTGAGGGAAGCGCTCGGCGATCGAGAGGACATGTCGATTGTAGCCTGCGAGGCCGTCGCGGCCACGCCAGGCATCGGCGAGTTTGGTCTGGGCATCGCCGAATACCGAGCAGAACCGGAAGTCAAGATCGACCGAGCCGCCGAAATCCCGCTTGACGGCATCGACCCGAGCTTGGGCGATATAGGCCCAGATGCAGAGGATGTCCGAATAGTAGCTGATCTTGATTGCCATCAATTCCACCGCGTCTGGCCAGCCGTATTGACGGTTGGGCTGCTCCTAAAATGCTGATCCGTGCGCGCCTGCGCCGCCTCAAGCGGATACGGCGAACTAACAATACGCCGCCGGGCGGCGGACCCGAGCCGTACAGTTGGACTGCGGACCGTTTCCGCACATCCCCGGGATCGGCCTGAGACCGCCGCTCCGTCACGCGGCCTTATTGGCGTATCCGGCCTGCTGGATGGCGCCCGATACCGCGGCAATGCTGACCGCCGTGTCGATCGTCACGAGCTTCGAAGAGAGATCGACCGTGACGGTCGCGGCGGGGTCAACAGCTCTTACCGCCTTTTCAACGACGCCCGCGCAGTGGCCACAGGTCATGTCCGGTACATTCAGTTTCAGCATGGCAGTCTCCTTTATAAGGGGCAGCAAATGCAGCCATTGCCAACATGGTGCTTCCCAGCGTTGGAGGGTCAAGGCCAGTCTTCGCCGGTCGCACCAATTTTTGAGCCCTGCGCCTTTCGCTCTGATGACGCTTGATATTGCCATCGCTGGAAGCCTGACGCTTTGGATCGTTACACGGCAGAAGAAGACCATGTGATGAGGGTGCGCCGCCAAGCTGTCCGCTGCGCGGCCGCGACCGCAAGCATAGAGCCAGAGCCGTCTTTCGGATCACCTAAGGTAATTCATCAGCGCGGCGATGCCGAACACGATCAGAACAACAACGAGGATTCCGATCAGACCCATCGCCCACATCGCCATTCCCCAACTATTCATCATCGTTCGGTCCTATCGCGGGTCTCGCTGCAATGTCGTCATTAGCTCTGCAATTCACCGGCGGCCGCGCAATGTGCAAGTCGCAGCGAGCATCCTTGCAAGCTAGTCATCAATAATTTGGCGCCGCTTTGTCTCCCTGATCTGGGCATTGTTGGATGGCGCTCTTTTTTATCGGGATTCATTGATCTCGATCAACCCACACGCTCGCGTCGGCGAATAAATTGCCGAGTACTGGAGTAATCTTAGAACCATGCGACTCGCCTTGATCACGTTCGCCTTGCTGGCAATGATCTTCGGCCCCATCTCGGGGCCGGCTGCGATAGCGCATGCAGTCTCCTCCGGCACTGGGACTTACAGCCACGACAGTAACCCATTTGTCGAGCGGTCTGGTCAGGAGCATGACGATTGTATGGGTGGCTTTGGCTGCTGCCTGAACATTAACGGGTGCCGGGACCAGAGCTGCTTTTCCGGGGCCATCATTCCGCCTCGTGGCGCGAACGCGCCAAGGAACTTGGCCCAGACCTCCTGCCCTGCTTTAGCGGACGATGCCGCATCGGGCCAAACCGTCGCCCCTCTCCTCGATCCCCCAAGAAGCACCGTCTGACACGACGAGACCGTCCGGCGCAACGCAAGGGACGGAGTGCTTCAACACGGGCGACGTCACCCAGGCGTGACCGCGCTCGCCCGCAAGGATTGAGAGAATCATGAACCGCAGGACTTTTCTGAAGGCCGCCCTCGCCGGGGCGACTGCCGCCGCGCTGCCATTCCCGCTTCGCGCTGCCACCCCGTCCGCCGCAAGACTGACAATCAGTACCCGTAGCCTTGAAGTGAACGGCAAGGCCGCAACCATCTATTCTCTGGTCGGCCCCGATGGGCGCCCGGGCCTCACACTCAACGCCGGAAGCGATTTCGACGTCATTCTCCGCAATAGCCTTGCCGAGGACACGCTGATTCACTGGCATGGATTGATGCCGCCCTGGAGCCAGGATGGCGTGCCGGGTCTGCCTATGCCGATGCTCGCAGCTGGCGAGGAGCGCAGCTACCACTTCCCGGTCGGGGCAGGCGGCACCCACTGGATGCATGCCCATACCCTGCAGGAGCAGAATCTCCTCGCCGCGCCGCTGATCGTGCGTGGTGCGGCCGACGGCATCGCAGACGAGCAGGAGGTCGTCGTCATGCTGCACGACTTCTCCTTCAAGCCCGCCGCCGAACTGCTTGCAGGACTGAGGGGTACGGGCACGCCCGTCGGCGGGGCAATGGCCGCGATGCCAGGTATGCCCGGCATGGATCAGGGCTCCATGGCCATGGGCGGAATGGATATGGGTGACATGCCTGGCATGGATCATGGCGCAATGCCTATGGCGATGGATCTCAACGACATCGCCTATGACGCCTAACTCGCCAATGACCGGACGCTTGATGACCCCGAGGTGGTCCAGGTCGATCGAAGCGGCACGATCCGCCTGCGCATCATCAACGGCGCCACAGCCACAGCCTTCACGGTCGATCTCGGGGCACTCGAGGGCACGTTGATCGCCGTCGACGGGCAGCCCGTCGTGCCAATGTCGGGCCGCCAATTCCCGATGGCCATGGCGCAGCGCGTCGACGTCCGACTGCAAATCCCAAGTCAGGGCGGCAGTTTCCCGATCTTGGCCCTTCGCGAGGGCGCACCGGAGCGCACCGGGATTGTTCTCGCCACCGCCGGAGCGACCATCGGCCGTCTCTCCGTCTCTGGCGATCAGGCAGGCCCAATACTCGACAATGTACTGGAGGCCGGTCTCAGGGCCACGGCACCGCTCGCTCAGCGCCCGGCCGACCGTACCTTTGCAATCGACCTCGCAGGCAGCATGCAGGGCTATGCTTGGTCCATGCCCGGTGCCGAGGCAATCGAAGTGCGCAAGGGCCAGCGCGTCGAGATCACGATGCGCAATGTCTCGATGATGGCTCACCCCATGCACCTTCATGGGCACCATTTCCAGGTCGTTGCGCTCGATGGACGACGCTTCGCCGGGCCCGTCCGCGATACCGTGCTGGTGCCGCCGATGCGGACGGTGACCTTGGCGGTCGATGCCAACAACCCAGGCCGTTGGGCCTTCCACTGCCACCACCTCTACCACATGGCGTCGGGCATGATGGCCACCTTCACCTATGAGGGCGTGGCTTGACACGGCAGCTGACCAAGAGACCCCAGAAACAGGAGAAGAACATGTCAAAGAGACTATTCCTCGCTTTCACGACCGCCACCCTGCTCCTGGCGGCTCCAGCTTTGGCACAGGATGCGCATCACCCGGCCGGGGACACGCCGGCAGCCCCATCGATGCCCGCGCCAAAGCCAGATGCAATCCCTCAGCCCGGGATGTCGGCGGCGCCCATTCCGGCTGCGACGTCCGGCATGCCGGGTGGCATGGATTGCGTGACGATGATGCAATCGATGATGAGCGGCGGCATGCCGATGAAAAATAGTGACCGGATGCCAATGGCCGGCGGCGCGGCAATACCGATGCAGGGCGCAATGCCGGTTCAGTGTAAAGGGATGATGCCGGGTGCCGTCGCAGCGGAAGAACCGGCCTCCACCAAGGCGTTCCGGATTGCGTCAGACCGGATGCATCTCGGAATGGCGATTGACTACTCGGGCAACGCCGACACCGATTTCGTGCGTGGGATGTTGGCGCACCACCGCGGCGCGATCGAGCTAGCCGAGGCTGAGCTTGAATACGGCAAGGATCCCGAGATCCGTAAGCTTGCCGAAGGCATCATCGCCACTCAGCAAGCCGAAGTGGCCAAGATGCGCAAGTGGCTTCTGGACCATCGGGAGGATCCAAAATGACCCTCGACACCCTCGTCCCGCGCACGAAGTCCGGCAAGATCATTGCCGTGGTTCTGGCGATCGGAATCATCCTTGCCGTAGCCGATCACTGGATGCACCTCTTCGGCTTCCTGCCTCTTCTGATCATCTTGGCCTGCCTGCTGATGCACCTCTTCATGCATCACGGGCATGGCGGTCACGCGCATAAGGTCGCCAAGGACAACCACGATGTCTGACCGGCACATTGAATTTGTCCCGCTCGGCGCCGCGGTTTCTGTGACGCTCGTGGCGATCTACTTGCTTTGCGCTCTCGCTGCCGCCGTCTTGCCGGATATGCCGCTGGCCCATGGCTGGCTGGCCCTGTTCGGCGGCTACCCGCCGCTGACCGCAGGAGGCGTGATCGGCGCTATTGTCACCAGCATCGCCGTCGGCTGGTTGGCGGCTCTCGTCTTGGCGTCTGTCTACAACGCAGTCTCCCGAGGCAGATCGGGGCGTTGATCTTGGGCGCCTAGCCGGAATTTTTCCACTTGACCTTCCTATCATTGGAAGGCGCATCGCTAAACGATCGAGCGACTGTGAGATTTCAAAGACCTCGGATATCTGAGATGGCGACCGGGATGGTTCTAGGGGGACGGCGGGTCATCAGCCGCGCCTTCGACCAATGGGGAGGACCTGTCTGGCCTTTCACTGGACGTCCCGCGCGCCCGGCTAAACAGCATGCCGTCGAAGACCCGGTCGCGCAGGACCAGGGCATGCCATGCGCCGCCAGCAACGTGAACACCGAGGAATGCAAGGAAGGCCCACACCAGGCTCCGGTGGACGCCCGTGAGATCACGCGCCGTCCATGCGCCGATATGAGGGCCTGCGGGCAATTGCCAGACCCCGAACACACGCGGAGGCGGCATGAGCGGAAGTGGCCGGTACGCCAGCCAGCCGGTTATCACGATGGCGACAATAAGCGCGTAAAGGCAAATCTGCACCAAGGCCCCGATGATGGCCAGCACGGGCGAGCGTGGTCGAACGGGGTCTTTTGCGGCCAGTCTCCAACCGATCCGGACGAAGACGATGGCAAGGATCGCGATCCCGAGAGACGAATGCCAGGGCAACCAAAGCATCGTCGTCATACCCAGGCCACCCATGACGGCGAAGGCTGTCGCGATCTGGACAGCCAGGGCCGCTACCGTCAGCCAATGAAGCACACGGACGCCCACGCTCCATGTGTCCAGCTCTGTGATTGCCCGTTTGTCGCGGAATGCTAACTGACCAAGGATGACGGATTTGTTCCTCATATCGAAGCTCGTTGAATTCCTGCTGCTACCGTCCAACCTGATCGGCTTTCTCGGTCTGCTCGGCGTCTTTGCCTGGTTGATCCGCTGGCGGACGATCGGCGCGGCCTGTCTGGTCGCGGCAAGCCTCTTGTTGGCCCTTTCAGGCTGGTCTCCTATAGGCTTGGCCGCTGTCAAGGCGCTGGAAGATCGCTTCCCGCAACCCGTCATTAGCGGACCTGTGACCGGTATCATCATGCTCGGTGGAGCGGTAGATACCCATATCACGCGCTACCGCGGCAGCACGGCGCTCAACGAGGGGGGCGAGCGGCTCACGACGACCCTCGATCTCAGCCGGCAATATCCGGAAGCTCGCATATTCCTGTCCGGCGGCGCAAACCATCCCAGTGCAGACGGGTCGCTAACTGAGTCCCGCGTCGCGCGTGATCTCCTGATCAGGCTTGGCTTGCCGGCCGACCGGATCGAAATGGAAGAGCGCTCGCGCACCACCTGCGAGAACGCCACCGAAAGCACTGTTGCCTTGAAGCCTGACCCCGACCAGCAGTGGCTGCTGGTGACCTCGGCGAGCCACATGCCGCGGGCCGTCGCCTGCTTCCGCGCGGCAGGGTTCAAAGTGGTGCCGTTTCCCGTGGACTACCGGACGAGGGGAAGCGATGAGCTCGCTCGACCAGTCCCGTCGATCGCGCTCGGCCTTGAGGCCACCGACCTAGCCGCCCATGAGTGGTTGGGTCTGGCCACGTACCGCGCCACCGGCCTGACTAATGAAGTGTTCCCTGCACCTTAAGTTATTAAAGAAACACTCAACTGCCTTTGCTGAAAATGGAAATACTCAAATAGTATCAGTAATTATGTGATTGACTGAGCGACATATACTTGAATTCATATTCGATTTCGACTGGTCGTTTCTTACGATCTAATGACTCAAGACGTTTTATTGACCTGAATCGGAGATGGCGGCAGTGAAAACCACAACAATTGATGTAGGTCAGATCTATGATGTACTCGATCCACTCTTAGTCGAGAAGCGCTTATTGCGCCTTCCAGGCGTGACCTCCGTGGGAGTCAACATCGCATCGGGCACCGCCACCATTGGCTTCGACGAGACGCACACAACGATTGAAGCCATCCAGGCCGATCTGATCGCCTGCGGCTTCCACTGCCGGGGCGAGGTGGTGCCACGGCATCTATGTGTACCGAATGATACCACCTTTCCGCCGGCTCAGCCCGCGGCGTCGCATCATGGTTCTCACCTTGCCAGTCAACGCCACGGATCAACAAACGAGGGCAACGGGCCCGGCAAAGCGCCAGCAATGTCCCATGATGCCATGGCACACGAGATGGGCCATGGCGACGGTATGGATATGCAGGCCATGGTCCGGGACATGCGCAATCGGTTCTGGGTCGCATTGATCTTCTCGGTGCCGATATTTCTGCTGCAGCCGATGGGCATGGATTTTCTGCGCATCGATCCGCCGTTCGGATTGAACCGCGAGATCCTACTTTTTGTGTTCGCGAGCGCCGCGATCCTTTACCCGAGCTGGCCGTTTGTTGTCGCCGCCGTGCGCGCGCTGCGGAACGGCGTGCTCAACATGGCTGTATTGGTGCTGCTCAGCGTCGGCACGGGCTATATTTTTAGCGTCGGCTCGACCTTCTTCTTTGAAGGCCAGCAGTTTTACGAGGCCGTCGCCGTCCTGTTGGTGTTCATCCTGCTAGGACACTGGCTTGAGATGCGCGCGCGCGCCGGCGCGTCTGAGGCAATTCGCCAGCTCATGGACCTCGCGCCACCGAAGGCGACGGTGTTCAGGGACGGTAAAGAACTAGAGGTCCCAACCTCCGAAGTCCTCCTCGGTGATACGGTTATTTTGCGCCCAGGCAACAAAATCCCTGTGGACGGGGAGGTCATAGACGGTAGCTCGGACGTTGATGAATCGATGCTGACCGGAGAGTCGATGCCGGTATCGAAAAAACCCGGCGATATGGTCATCGGGGCCACCATCAACAAGAGCGGCAGCCTGCGCTACAAGGCGACAAAGGTTGGAGCCGACACCGCTCTCGCCCAAATCGTCAAGCTCGTCCAGGAAGCGCAAAACTCCAAAGCACCGGCACAGCTTCTCGCGGATCGGGCCTCGCAATGGCTGGTGCTTGCGGCGATCCTGATCGGTCTCATCACCTTCGTGGTCTGGTATTTCTGGATCGGTCAGACCCTCCTGTTCGCGCTGACAATGACCATCACCGTCTTTGTCATCGCCTGTCCCGATGCCCTGGGGCTCGCTACACCAATGGCAGTGATGGTGGGAACCGGACTTGGCGCCATGAACGGTATTCTGTTCAAGAACGCGTCTGCGCTAGAGGATGCGACAAAGCTTGACGTCATCGTTTTCGACAAGACCGGCACACTGACCATGGGCCAGCCGCGAGTGGTTGACGTGATCGCGGCGGGCGGGACGTCCCAGGATGAGGTGCTACGCATCGCGGCAGCCGTCGAGCGTGGTTCGGACCATCCGCTGGCGCTGTCCATCATCGAGCGTGCCGAAGGGCTGGCGGTACCGGATGCGCAATCCTTCCTCAATCTTGAAGGAAAGGGCGCCCGCGCGGAGATCGAGGGTCAGACGACGTTTCTCGGCAACCGTCGGCTCATGGACGAGGAGAAGATTGACCTTGGTCAGCTCGCCGCCGTGGCGGACCAACTGAAGGGCGACGGCCGTACCGTCGTCCATGTCGCCCGAGGTGGGCAGATCCTCGGCATCATTGCCATTGCCGATGCGCCGCGCCCGACGGCCAAGGCAACGGTGGCCAAACTGCGCGAGCGTGGCGTCCAGGTCGCCATGCTGACCGGCGACAACGCCGGCACGGCGAAGCGAATCGCCGCAACTCTTGGCATTGATATGGTGCTGGCTGATGTACTGCCGGGCCAGAAGGCCGCGAAGATCCAGGAACTGCAGGCTCAAGGCCACAAGGTCGGGATGGTCGGCGACGGGGTCAACGACGCTCCGGCACTCACCCAGGCCGATGTAGGGTTCGCCATCGGTGCGGGGACGGACGTCGCCATTGAGAGCGCCGACGTCGTGCTCATGAAGAGCGATCCTTACGACATCGTCGGAGCCATCGAGCTCTCCCGCGCGACCCTGCGCAAAATGCACCAGAACCTGTGGTGGGCGGTGGCCTACAATGTGGTCGCCTTCCCGCTCGCGGCCGGCGTGCTCTACCCGGTGTTGTTGAGCCCTGAAATCGCGGCACTAGCCATGTCCGGCAGTTCGGCTCTGGTGGCGGTCAATGCCTTGATGCTAAAGCGCACGCGGCTGGCCGGCATCACGCGTACTGGCGGGTTCCAGAGCGGTTCATCTCTACCGACGGTCGAGGCGGCGGAATGAATAAGGGCACTACCGTTAGGCCACTATCATGGCGGACCCTATGCTCCCTGTTGCTCGCAATGTTCACGATTGCTGCCGGCTTCGGCGTCGTACTGCCGATTCTTCCAGCCACGATCGCACGTGTAGCAGGGACAACCGATACCGTGGCATTGTCCCGACATACCGGTATTCTGACCGGCACATACACGCTCGCGGTGTTTATGTTTGCGCCGCTGTGGGGACGCGTCGCCGATCGGTATGGACGGCAGCCGATAATTCTTATGGGTGTATTCGGTTTCTCGATCACGCTGGTGATCTTCGCCTTCGCGGAGACCTTGCCGCTGCTTTACCTTGGCCGTTTCTTGAATGGACTGTTTGCGTCGTCAATCGCGCCGGCCGCTTATGCCCTCGTAGGCGACCATGCTCCAACGAAAGAGTGGCGCGCTCACCGATTTGCACTGCTGAACATGTCCGGAGCTGCCGGTTTCCTCGTCGGACCGATGTTGGGAGGTCTGGCCGTCCTCGGCACTCGCACACTCTTCCCTTCCCTGGGGGAGCCGATGACATATCGCTCGCCCTTCTTGGCCGGTTCTGGCTTTGCGTTCCTCGTGGCACTAGCCATCTGGGCATTCGTGCCTAATCCTACGAGCAAGGAAGCCGACGCGGGCGGACCTCCTAGCACCCTGAACAACAACACCGCATTACCCCGGCTTCTGAACATTTCCTTCGTCACCGCCGCCGCCGTAGGCGCGTTCGAAGTCGGCTTGGCGTTGCGGGCCACACAAATTCTGAACATGAGTCCCTACGAGGTGGGCCTTATGTTCACCGAGTGCAGTCTCGTCATGTTGGTGGCCCAAGCCATTGTCTTCTCGCCGCTCGTCAAGCCGGAGACGACTCGCTGGTTCCTTACCCCGGCCCTTGCGGTTCTGGCGGTGGGACTTGCCGGTCTTCCGCTCGCAACAGCGACGGTCACGACAATCATCTTCGTTGGTATGATTGCGGGCAGTGCCGGCATTCTTTCGCCAATCGTGACATATTGGATCTCGCTGAGCGCAGGAGAAAGGCAGGGTGCCGAACTGGGTCGTCAAACGGCTGCGGCAAGCCTCGGCCAAGCGACTGGATCCGCCGCCGGCGGGTTGCTATTTGGCGTTGTTTTCGTGCCAAACGCGCCGTTCACGTTGACCGCCGTCGTCGTCTTGAGTGGTCTTGTGGCAAGCATCGGATTGGCACGTCTGTTGGCGCCGCCGCGCAAGGCAAGCGCTTGAATACCGTGCGCACCCCGTCATTAGGACATCGTTAACGCTAAGTGCCATATGCATCAATATGGATAGTCTGCGCATCCTCACGATCGTCCGCTGGATTTGTTCGGTCCTTCTCATAGCAGGGCTGACGAGTTCACCGTCGGCTGTCAATCGGGCACAACCGCCTTCCGTCAGCCAGAGCACAAAGTGGGTTGCGCCTGTTAGCGATCTATTGTTGCCGGGCGAAAGAGACTGGCATGGCCTCCAGGGCCAAAAATCGAGCCACGGGCACCATGCCCACGAACTCGTAGCTGCCTGCGCGTTCGAACACGGAACCAATTCGGCGAAAACCTCAACTATCCCGCCCGCCCGAGCAGGAATAGCGCTCGCTTGGCGCCCTTCGCCCGTTGAGCCCCCGCCCAGAAGTCGATCCACCTAACAGCCAAAGCTTCACACTCTCGTGGTTGCACTTGGCGGCTCGTCGACATGAGCCGGCTTAAGCCGATGGCGGAGCCGATCGCTTCGTGCGCCGAGGCGCCTTCCCAATTGGTGCTCGATTATGAATTCATCACATATTGCCGCTGGCGACCCGCCTGGCGGGCTTGAGACTCGTTCGTCCCTGCGTTCTTCGACAGCAGTTGACCCCGCTCAATTTGACAGGATGTTCAAGAACCGACTGCGCCTCGTCGGCCTGGCCTTCCTGCTGATGTTCTTCGTGATTATTTCAAGGCTTCTTCTACTCGGCATTCTGCCACGCGTTGAAAATGCCGTTGAGCCTGTTTCGCCTTCGCTCGCTCTGAAGCGGCCGACGATCGTCGATCGCAATGGCGAGATTGTTGCGACCGACGTGCCCTCTCAGTCGGCCTTCATGGACTCCCGCAAGCTATTGGATATCGATGAAGCGATCGAGTTGCTGCGAACAGTCCTGCCCGACATAAACTATGGTGAACTCGAAGAACGGCTATCGAAACGAAAGGGGTTCGTTTGGGTGAAGCGGGAACTGTCACCCGAGGCGGCCCGCTCGATCAAGGACCTCGGAATTCCGGGGCTTAGCTTCTACTCTGAGAACAAGCGGCTCTACCCTGGCGGCAATTTAGCCTCCCATGTCATCGGGCTCGTGGATTCTGACAATCGAGGCATCGCCGGAATCGAGAAGTATGCCGACGGCCTACGCTCCTCCAAATCATCCGGGCCCGGCCAGACACCCGCAACGCAACAGCCCATCCAACTCACGCTCGACATGCGCGTTCAGTTTGCGGTGCGTGACGAGATCTCAAAGGCTATCGAGAAGTTCAAGGCTAAGGGGGGCGCCGGATTGGTCATGGACGTCACCAGCGGTGAGATACTGGCGCTTGTCTCCCTACCCGATTTTGATCCGGGCGTTCCGAGTGAAGCGCAAGGTGAAGAGCGGATCAACCGGATCAATGTCGGCGTCTATGAGATGGGTTCGACATTCAAAGCGCTGACGACAGCCATGGCCCTCGATTCTGGCCGATTTACCATTGATTCGCTCCACGATGCCCGGGCGCCGCTGGTCTTCGGCAGGTTTAGAATTCGAGATTTTCAAGGAAAAGGGCGGTGGCTCACGACCGCGGAAGCCTTCATCTACTCGTCGAATATATCAATGGCCAGAATGGCCATGAGCGTCGGCATTGAAGCTCACAAGGCGTTCCTGCAAAAAATGGGACAGTTTATGAGGCTCAAAACGGAGTTGCCGGAGAGTGCCCAACCGATAATCCCAACAAATTGGAGCGAGGTGACCACGGCCACGATTGCGTTTGGTCATGGGATGGCTGTCGCGCCGCTGCAGGCGGCGATGGCCGTGGCGGGCCTCGTGAATGGGGGAACGCTGATTGCGCCGACCTTCATCAAGGGAACCAATGTCGAACAGCGTGTTCTTGGCCGAGACTTAGTGAAGCCGGCGACGAGTGAGGCGCTGCGATACCTGATGCGTCTCAACGCCGAAAAAGGATCGGCTAAGAATGCGGCGATCGACGGCTACGATGTGGGCGGAAAGACAGGCAGCGCTGAGAAAGTTATAAACGGCCGTTATGCAGAGGGGCGCCTTCTCACGTCGTTTATGGGTGTAGTGCCAATCAGCCAGCCTAAGTACCTATTTCTGACGATGCTGGATGAGCCGCAAGCACTGCCGGAAACGTCCGGCTACGCTACATCCGGTTGGAATGCGGTGCCCACCACGCGAACAATCATGATGAGAACGCTGCCGCTTCTAGGCGTGCAGTCCAATCGTCTTCCAGGCGAAGCGGCAACAAAGACCGCAAATTAACCGCCGATCCACTAAACTCCAAGGCCCGACCACGGCTCCTGCAACGAGCTTTGGTTGGGCGCTTGATATCGACCAACTCGTTGTATCCCTCGGTCGCCGGAATGGATTTCACTCCAGACATAAATCCTGTGAGTATTCAACGTGGAGATTGTCGTAGCGTTTTGTCCGGTACACGCCCTGCATACGATCCATTGAACGACGAACATACCCATCGTGGAAAGGCTGCCAGACCAGTGTCGCGTCAATCCATTGTTGATCGCCACTTCCTCCGGATGGAGGTCTCGGTACAAATCCCTTAGCGCGAGTACCGGTTTGCGATTGCTACTGCTGCGACGAGGTTGCAGTGTTCGCGATGCCTGCCAAGCCAGGACGGTAGGGATCCGCGAGCGCCGCTCCAGGACGGCTCACTTGCGCGCCATCCGACGTCAACTTCGAGAGACGCATAGGACCGGACGATTTGAGGACATCTCGGAACCTCCAATTCATCCCACCATCAGCATAGGCCATAGGAATATCAGGACTCAGCGCGACGAGTTCGGCTACTTGAGCTTGATCCAACGCGCGTTTTTGGGCGACCTTCGCGGCGACAGACGGATCGACGTCGTAGGCGGGACAAGGCGCTAGCGGCTCAAATGTCGCCCCCTGATTCCTCACCGTGGCTCCAAAGACATATTTTCGCCCACAGGCGGTGACGCGGGGAGGCTGCCTCGTCAGGTCGAACTGGTCGGCGCCCTCCTTGAGATTCAGCCAAAAATCCATATTCGGATCTTCCCGATGGGCCGCTAGGTTCCGCGCGGTCATCCGGAACGGCAAGGATTGGACCTGGAAATCCGTCTGCCCGCCGGCGAAGGCGTCCCGCGCAAGAGCATAGATTTCCGCGACGCCACTATCGGTCAGGGCGAAGCAACCCGACGACGTGCACGCGCCATGAACCATCAGGGCGGCACCCTCGTAACCGAGGGCCTTTTCGAGTTGGTTGGGGAAACCGAGATTGAATGACAAATAGTATTGCGATTGCGGGTTCATGAGCGCTGGCGTCACGCGATAGAACCCCTCCGGTGCCTGTCGATCACCCTCACGCTTCTTGGGACCAAGCTTTCCTGACCACCGGCATATAGGGTAGGTTTTAAGAAGCGCATATTGGCCGCTGCGGTTGCGCTTCCAAACCTCAAGCTCACTCTCCTGCTTATAGATCCTGATGAAAATCGGATCGGATGCCTTCATGCCCATATCGTTCATGTTGGCGACGAGCTTAGCCGGGAGAGGTTGGACACTGCGGGTGTCGAGATCAGCTGTCGTGCACCCGGCAAGGCCAAGCGCGAAAGCTGCCACAACGAACAACAAGCGAAACCGAGCCATATTGGCCTTTCGAACGGGCGCCGCCTTGGTGTCATGCGGCCGCTATCACAGAACGGGAGCGTTTGCCGGTCAGGAGCCAACGGCAAGCAGAACGGAATTCCCAATTAAAGAGCGGCCTTTGCGCCAGCGAACGGTGGTTGCAATGCTCATCAAGAGTACTCCGCCCACCGCAAAGTAAATCCGTACCGGCTCAAGATACGTGAGAAGTGTGCTTGCCCCAAACAAAGCGAGTAATAGTTTGTTGCAGATCGGGCATGCAATGCCAACGTAGTTGACGATCCCGCCAACGCTGGCAAGCTTGACCGCGCAGGCTGGAACAGGAATCGAGATATAGACCCCCAGCAGTATGGCCTGCAACGCGAGCAATCCAATCTCGAACCCGCTGGTTGGCGTCATCCGAATGAAGAACGGATTTTGCCAAAGAGCCGCAACCGTACCAAGAAAAACGAAGGAGCCAACGGCAATAAGCACTCCTTTGGCAACAGATCCCAACGTCATGGTTTATCCTTCGGAAAAGACCCCGACTCCGCGTACCACCTTCCATAGTAGGAAGGTCAAGAGGCTTTTGGTAACTGCCGCATGACGACCGCTCGAATGCCCTGCGGCCGCCGCTCTGCTGGCGAATGACAAGGAATTAAGAGACATTAAGCTGCGAGACCTGACATTACGCTCTTAAGCTGTAGAAGAATAACCATATGTCGCGTCATAACTATCGCGGCAGTTTGCGCATCCGGACTGTCTGCAAGAGCGTCGTGCCAGTAAATTCGGGCACACGTCGAGCTGAAGCCTGCAGACGAGCCGGGCGAAAGTCAGACCAAGGATGGTGAGCCCGAGCGACAGATGCACTGTCAACCAGGGCGGTCATCATGGTGACCCCACCAACACGGGAAAAGCCGATCGATAGCTGCGACGCCACGATCAGAGCCGGTGGAGGACACAATTCCGAAAGGCGCAGCCTGGTGCCGACCTTGTGGACGTGGGTTTCCGCAAGGATCTTCCGGGCTAGCCTTCCTTCATGCCTCATGCTTCCATCGGACCCTACCGATACCGCGCACGCGCAAGTCTAGTGACCTAAGAAATCAGGCTCGCACGTCGACGATGCCCATCATCCCGAGTTGCTCGTGTTCTAGGATATGGCAGTGATACATGCGCGGGCCGGGCCGATCTTGCCGCAGCAGGATCCGAACGGTCTCGCCGCGCGCGAGGTTCACCGTGTCCTTCCACGCCCTGAAGGGCGGTTTTGCGACCTTGCCGTCCCGCTCGGTCTCGACCAGTTGGAACTGCGTGCCGTGGACATGGAACGGATGGTCCATGTCGGCCTGATTGACGAGTTCCCAGAGTTCGACCTCGCCGGTCTTCGAGACGACGTCGACGCGGTTCATGTCGAACGAAACGCCGTTGATCAGGAAGCCCATCTCCATGCCGCCCGCCGCCATCGCCATGGTCTCGCTGAAGACGAAGCGCCGGCTCACCGACGCCGCGCCGAGGTCGGCGATCGGCCGGAGCGTCGCGGGCAGCGGCGGAACCGGCTCGGCGTTCGTCTTCGATATCGCGATCGTCAGGAGTTCGATGCCAGCATCCTTGGGCCGTCCCGGACCCATCCAGCCGCGATCGTAATCAAGCGTGCGAAGCGTGGCGGTACCGGGCTTGTCGAACGCGACGATGACTTCCATCCGTTCTGCCGGACCGAGAAGGATGTCCTTGACGCCCGGCACAGGCGCTTCCAGCAGGCCCCCATCGGTACCGACAATGGTCATCGGTGCGTCGCCGAAGGCGAGACGCAGGTAGCGCGCATTGGTCGCGTTGAACAGCCGGAACCGCCGCTGCGTGCCGGCCGGAACGGTCAGGACCGGGTTCTTCTGGCCGTTGACCAGCACGTGATCGCCGACGCGGCCATTCATCGCGTCGACCATGGTGTTCTCCGGCATCGTGCCGTCGGCCGCGAGACGCAAATCGGTGAAGAACAGGAGCGTGTCGCCGTAAGCCGCCGGGATCGGGTCCAGCTTCGGCTTGACGAGGAAGGCGCCGGCGAGCCCGCGATAGACCTGCTCCGCCGTCTTCGCGTGCGGGTGCGGATGATACCAATAGGAGCCGGCGCTCCCCTCGGGCAGATCGAAGCTGTAAGTCCGGTCGTCGCCGGCCGCGACCGGGTCCATCGGGTTGCCGTCCTGGTCGGCTGGGACCGGCATGCCGTGCCAGTGGATGGTGCTCTCCTGGCCGGAAAGCCGGTTGGCGAGGGTGATCTTGACCCGCTCGCCTTCCGTCACTTCGATCAGCGGTCCGGGACTGTCGCCATTATAGCCGAGGATCGGCGTATCGAGCCCCTCCGCGATGCGCGCGATTGCAGGCTCGGCGGTGAGCGTCGCCTCGAAGAGGCCCGGCTCGGCCGCCCGGTTGACGAGCCGCTGCAGGTCACGCAGCGGCGCGCCCTCCGGCAGGACAGGGAGGCTGCCGGGCATCGCCATCGTGTCATGACCGGCGTGCATGCCGCCCATTCCCTCCATTCCCTCCATTCCGTCCATTCCGTCCATTCCGTCCATTCCGTCCATCTTCATCTGGGCCATGGCCCGGCCGCCTGCGAGAAGCGTCGCCGTGCCGGCAAGAAGGAAACTGCGTCGGTTCATGATGTCCCTCTCCGGGTTCAAAGATTGCGGGCACGCAGCCGGAGAGCGTTGCCGATGACGCTGACCGAGGACAGCGCCATGGCGGCGGCGGCCACGATCGGCGAGAGCAGGATGCCGAAATGCGGATAGAGCACGCCGGCGGCGATCGGCACGCCGATGGCGTTGTAAATGAAGGCGAAGAAGAGGTTCTGGCGGATGTTCGACATGGTCGCCGCGGAAAGGCGCCTGGCGCGCACGATGCCCATCAGGTCGCCCTTGACCAGGGTTACCCCGGCACTCTCGATCGCCACATCCGTCCCCGATCCCATGGCGATGCCGACATCCGCCGCGGCGAGCGCCGGGGCGTCATTGACGCCGTCACCGGCCATCGCAACCACTTTTCCTTCGCGCTTGAGCTTATCGACCACCGCACTCTTGCGCTCCGGCAGCACGTCCGCCTCGATATCGTCGATGCCGAGGCGGCGCGCGACGGCTTCGGCCGTGGTGCGGTTGTCGCCGGTGAGCATGACGACCCGGATGCCTTGTTCACGCAGCGCCGCAAGCGCGGCCGGCGTCGTCGGCTTCACCGGGTCGGCGATGGCGAGAATGCCGGCGGGCCGACCGTCGACGGCCGCGAAGATCGCCGTCGCGCCGTCCTGCCGCAGGGCATCCGCCCGGCCGGAGAGAGGCGCCGTGTCGACGCCCTGTTCCCGCAGGAAGGCGGCATTGCCAAGGATGACGCGACGGCCTTCAACGGTGCCATAGGCGCCCTTGCCGGTCGGCGAATCGAAATCCTCCACGGCCGGCACAACGAGGCCCCTTGCCTCCGCCGCCGCCACGATGGCAAGTGCCAGTGGATGCTCGGAAGCCCGCTCGACACCGGCCGCGAGCTGCAGCAATTCGTCTTCCGTGAAGCCGGATTCCGGCACCACTTCCGTCACCGACGGCCGGCCTTCCGTCAACGTCCCGGTCTTGTCGACGACCAGCGTATCGACCTTCTCGAGCCGCTCCAGCGCTTCGGCGTTCTTGACCAGCACGCCGAGCCCAGCGCCTCGCCCGACGCCCACCATGATCGACATCGGCGTCGCCAGGCCGAGCGCGCAGGGGCAGGCGATGATCAGCACGGCGACGGCCGCGACCAGGGCGTAGGCGAAGCGGGGCTCGGGCCCGAACACCGCCCAGGCGGCAAAGGCGACAAGAGCGACCGCGATGACGAGGGGCACGAACCAGCCGGCCACCTGGTCGGCGAGGCGCTGGATCGGCGCCCGCGAGCGCTGCGCCTCGGAAACCATCTGGACGATGCGGGCGAGCATGGTGTCGCGGCCGACCTTCTCAGCCCGGATCACCAGCGCGCCGGTCTGGTTCAGCGTGCCGCCGATGACGGCATCGCCCGCAGACTTGGTGACGGGCATGGATTCGCCGGTCACCAGGGCCTCGTCGAGCGAGGAGCGGCCGTCGAGGACCTTTCCGTCCACCGGCACCTTCTCGCCGGGCCGCACGCGCAGGCGGTCGCCCAGGACGACGAGGTCGAGCATGACCTCCTCCTCGGAGCCGTCGGCGTTCAGCCGCCGCGCCGTCTTCGGAGCGAGGTTGAGCAGCGCCCGGATCGCACCGGAGGTCTGCGCGCGGGCGCGCAGCTCCAGCACCTGGCCGAGCAGCACCAGCACGGTGATGACGGAAGCCGCCTCGAAATAGACCGCGACCGTGCCGTCCATGCCCCTGAATGCCGCCGGAAAGACGCCCGGCGCGAGCGTCGCCACGACGCTGTAGAGCCAGGCGACGCCCGTGCCCATCGCGATCAGCGTGAACATGTTGAGGTTGCGCGTGACGAGCGACTGCCAGCCGCGAACGAAGAACGGCCAGCCCGCCCAGAGCACGACGGGCGTCGCGAGCACGAATTGGATCCATGTCGACAAAGCGGGTGGCACGACATGGTGGATGGCCGGGAACAGATGGCCGCCCATTTCCAGCAGGAATACAGGAACCGCCAACGCGAGGCCGATCCAGAACCGCCGCGACATGTCGTTGAGTTCCGGGTTCGGGCCCGCCTCCGCGGTAACCTGCAGCGGTTCCAGCGCCATGCCGCAGATCGGACACGAGCCCGGGCCGATCTGGCGGATCTCGGGATGCATCGGGCAGGTGTAGACGGTGCCTTCCGGCGCAGGGGCCGCCGCCGGCTGACTGCCGGCCGTCAGATAGCGGGCCGGATCGGCTTCGAACTTCGCCTTGCAGCCGGCGGAGCAGAAATAATACGGCTGGCCGTCATGCTCAGTCCGATGCTTCGCTGTGGCCGGATCGACGTCCATGCCGCAGACTGGGTCTTTGACGGTCGCGCCTGCTGATGCAGAGCGATGCTCCGCGTGATCGTGACGGTGAGCGCCGACATGGCCGCTGTGTCCGATTTCCTCGGATACGCTCCTGCCGTGATGGTCATGCCGATGCTCCGCCACGTTCGTCTCCTGTGCTCGCTGCGATACCCAGGGTGGGTATATCCATCCCTTGCGATATATACCCAGATGGGGTATATGGCAAGCATGCAGCAAGAAACAAAAACCTCCTGCCTGAAGCGCCTCAACCGCATCGAAGGCCAGGTGCGCGGCCTCATCGGCATGGTCGATGACGATCGCTATTGCATCGACGTGGTCACCCAGATCTCGGCAGTCCGCGCCGCGCTGAAGCGCGTCGAGGAGGAGGTCCTCAAGGATCACGTCTCGCATTGCGTTGAACATGCGATAACGGCCGGCGACCCTGACGAGCAGCGGCAGAAGATCAACGAGCTCATGCTCGTGCTCGGCAAGATGTGACGCCAGGGCGGGCCTCTGAATGCTTTTCATCGTTTCGAAGCTCGTCCAATCCGCCCTGCTGCCGTCGAACATCGTCGCCTTGCTCGCCGCGCTCGGGCTTCTGGCTCTGATCCTGCGGCGTCGAGGCGTCGCCCTTGGATTCTTCAGCGTGTCGGCCGTGCTCCTGATCCTTGCCGGCTGGTCGCCGCTCGGACCGGCCCTCGTCATGCCGCTCGAGGATCGCTTCCCTGTCCCCGAACTGCCCTCCGCGGTTGCGGGCGTCGTCATGCTCGGCGGAGCCGTCGACACCCACATTGCCGGCGACCGCAACAGCGTCGCGCTCAACGACAATGCGGAACGCATTTTCGCGGTGGCCACTCTGGCGCGACGCTATCCCGAGGCGCGGATCGTTCTTTCCGGCGGCGCCGGCCATCTTCTCATCGGGCAGACACTGAGCGAATCCGAGATTGCGCGCCGCATGCTCGTCGATCTCGGCCTGCCGCCCGAGCGCATCGAGATGGAGGAGCGGTCGCGCACTACCTTCGAGAATGCGACGGAGAGCCTGACCGTCGCCAGGCCGAAATCCGGCGAAACCTGGCTCCTGGTCACCTCCGCCTACCACATGCCGCGCGCCGTCGCCTCGTTCCGTGCGGCCGATTTCCCGATCGTCCCCTACCCTGTCGATTTCCGTACGCGGCCGGCGGACCTCCGCCGTCCGGTCAACACGATCGCGGATGGCCTGACCTTGACGGATATCGCCGCGCACGAATGGCTCGGGCTCATCGCCTATCGGCTCTCGGGACGGACACGGAGCATCCTGCCCGGACCCGAATAGACATTTCGACCTACGCTTCCGGCTCCCGCAGCGTCGGAATGCGTCAGCGCGGCGGGCGCAGCCCATCCAGGGTGACCGCGACAAGCCGGCGGACCGCGGCCTTGGATGGCAGGCTGGCGGCCGCCGTCAGGGCATGAAGACAGTAGCTCGCAAGCTCGTCCGGCGCGACATCGTTCCGGAGGTCGCCGGTCTTGGCGCCCTCGGCCAGCAGGTCTCGAATGAACCCCTTGAGGTGCTGCCGCGCTCGGGCGACGTGCTCGCCTCGATGCAGGAGCGCCGCGAGTTCGGTGCCGTGATGCTCGTGGGAAATGTGCGCATAAGCCTCGAGCACGGCTTGGAGCCGCTCGCCGGCGCCGCCAGCTCGATCCCGGACTTCGGCGAGTTGTTCGAGGTGGCTGGCGACCTGACGTTCATGCCACGCGACCAGGATCGCCTCGACGTCCGGGAAGTATTTGTACAGCGTCGCGCGACCGATGCCGGTCGCCTCGGCGATCTGCGACATCGTCACCGACGCCAGCCCGTGCTCGGCCGCCAGCGCCGCCGTAGTGTCCAGGGTCGCGTCACGCACCGCGCGGCGGTGCGCCCCGATCGTCTCGTTCCACAGCTTCGGCATCGCTGCACTATACCCGACGCGACGATCATGTCGAGATGTGAGACATCATGACTTGATATAGACAGACTGTCTCTATAAATTGTCCGTGATGAAAGCCCGACAACCGCTCGTGATCGAGGAGACGCACGTGGCCGACCCGGCCCCCGATACCGCCGAGGACACCGGCACACCGCGCTGGGTGAAGGTGTCCGGGACCATCGTCATCGTTTTGGCCCTGCTGATGATCGTCATGCTGCTCTCCGGCCACGGGCCTGGTCGTCACATGCCTGGCGGTCACTTACCGCCCTCGAGCGCGACAGAAGGCACAGCCGGGGACCACACGCCCGGGGGCGGCCTGTGATGATCATGACGCCCCGTCTCCGCAGGTTCATGCTCACCGCACATGTGACGTCCTCGGTCGGTTTGCTCGGCGCGGTCGCGGGCTTCCTGGTTCTCGCCATCGCCGGCCTGATCAGCCAGGACGCGCAGATCGTGCGTGCCGCCTATCCCGCGATGGAATTGATCGCCCGGTTCGTCATCGTTCCATTAGCCTTTGCGGCCCTGCTCATCGGGCTCGTCCAGTCGCTCGGTACCAAATGGGGCCTGTTCCGGCACTATTGGGTCCTGGCGAAACTGGTGCTGACCGCCCTTGCCACCATCGTCTTGCTGCTGCAGATGCAGCTCATCGGCTACATGGCCGACGTCGCGGCGGATACGACATTGTCCGGTTCCTATCTGCGCGAGGCGAGAATGACACTCGTGGCGCACGCCGGCGGCGGCCTGCTGGTGTTGCTCGTGCCCATGGCGCTGTCGGTGTACAAGCCGCGGGGCAGGATCCGGTATGGATGGCGCAAGCTGCAGGAGCGGCGTGCGCCGCTCGTGCGATAGAGGCAGCGCTGCTCGGCCCCGGCCAGCGCCATGCTCAAGGGTGGAAAGCTCTCGAACGACCCGATTGCTATTGCTCCCTCCGAGTCCTCACCAAACCATCAGCTTTCGATCAAGCCTCCATCAGCCCAACGGCATTGAATTACCAATCGCCTGGACCCACCGTCGCATTTTGCAAGACAAATTCTCGTTGCGGAGGTTCGAGAGAGACTCGCCTATGCCAGCAGCTTGTCCAACTCTTCGATCGAAAGAGCACCCGCATTTCTGGCTCCGTTGATGAAAAACGTCGGTGTGGCGTCGACACCGAAAACCTTGGAACCACGATCCTTCACCGCATTCACCCCGTCGAGCAGAGCCTGGTTTTTCAAGGTCAGCTCGAAAGTGCCCTGTGTAAAACCGACCTGCTTTGCCAGTCCGAGCAGCGCCGAGACCGGATCATCAACGAAGGCCCATTTTTCCTGATGATCGAACAAGAGGTCGACCATCGGGAAGAATTTGTTATTCGGCGCGGCATGGCAGAGCATAATGCCGGCCGTGGCCAGCGGATCGAGCGGGAAATCGCGGAAGATAAAATTGATCCGGTTCGTGTCGACATATTTCTGCCGAAACGGCTTCCATGTCGTGTCGTGAAACGCCTTGCAATGGCTGCAAGTGAGCGAAGCATATTCAATAACCACGTTGGTAGCCTTCGGATCACCGAGTTGCTTTTCACCAAGCGGCCCCGGCTTCATGAGTTCCGTAACGTCGACAGTATCGGCCGCCTGCGCTCCATGCGGCGGTAACGCCGCGAGAGCGCCTACCGCGAGCGAACCAGCGCCGATCTGGCAAAGAACCTGCCTGCGATTGAGGATCACGATCCCTGTTCTCCCTGAGCCTCGACGCATGTTCACTAAGCCCATGGCCGAACGGTCGCGCTGTTCAGAGTGAAACTATCAGAAGGATGCGCGGTCCCTCAACCGTTCGCTTTGTAATCACTTGACGAGCCACAGCCTCGATGGCTGGGGACCGACGGTCCTGCAAAACCCGCTATCCTGTGAGTGATGTGCCCTCGGACGAAACAGGTTACAATCGGGGCCAACAGACTGAAGCACCCAGAGGGTCGCGAAATCCGGCACACAGTGCGACCCATGCGATCATTGGGGAACTGCTACCCGTCCTCTGGCTTCCAGATGATCAACGAGGCCGGCTTGGTAGGGATCTTCCAGCGCAGCCCTCGGACTGCTAACTGGAAAGCCATCCGAGGTGAGCTTTGCGAGTTTCTTCGATCCGGCGGATTCGAGAATTGCCCGGAAAGCTCGGTTCATGCCACCGTCCGCATAGGCGAGCGGCTCATCGACTTCCGAAGCGCTGATGTCGGCCAGCCGGGCCTGATCTCTTGCCTGCTTGGCCGCGACCATCGAGGCGAAGGACGGATCCAACTTATAGTCGGGACAAGGGGCCAGCGGATCGAACACAGCGTCCGGATCCGTTGCGGTCGCTCCAAACACATACCGCCTTCCGCAGGCGGCCACCCGTGGCGGCTGTCGGGTGACATCGAACTGATCCGTACCCTGCTTCAGGTCGAGCCAGAAGGCCATATTGAGATCGTTCTTATGATGCGCCAGATTTTGCGGCGTCATGCGGAACGGCAGCGACTGCACCTGAAATTCGGCCTGGCCACCGACGAAAGCCTCCCTCGCCATCGCGTAGATCTCGGCGACGCCGTCATTCGTCAGAGCGTAGCATCCGGACGATGAACAGACTCCATGCACCATCAACGCCGTGCCCTCATAGCCCAGCGCCTGTTCGAGCCTGTTCGGGAAGCCGAGATTGAAGGCCAAATAGTACTGAGATTGCGGGTTCATCAGCGCCGGCGTCACGGAATAGAAGCCTTCGGGCGCCTGGCGGTCGCCTTCGCGCTTCTTCGGCCCGAGCTTCCCAGACCAGCGGCAAATCGGATAGGTCTTCAGAAGAGCGTATCTTCCTCTGCGATCGCGTTTCCAGACCTCAAGCTCGCTCTCCTGCTTGTAGATCCGGATCATGATCGGGTCGGACGGCCTCATACCCTTCTCGCTCATCCGCGAGACGAGCTTTGCCGGAAGCGGCTGCATGCTGCGGGTATCGAGATCGACAGTGGTGCAGGCGGCAAGGCCAAATGTTAATGCCGCGAGGGTGAAGAGAGAGCGAAGAATTGCCATACATCGAATTCCGGGAGCGTGGTCTTTGATCCGCGTGACCCAACCTGGATCGTAGCCATCGTCGGTTAGCGGTCCGGCTCATGCTGCCCTTCCTAGCATGGGCGATGCTGTGCTGCCGAATTCGATCGATGCGTCCGCTCGACGCAGCGCGATTCGAACGCTGACGATCCGACGTATGAAAATATTCTGGCTCGACCTCTTGAACCTCTAGTGGGTTGAGATCCCACTTTCAGCAGCGCCAGCCGGTTGCTCGCGCATTTGGGAGCAACGAACCTCTAAGAGAAGGACCGACCCATGAATGAGGCGTCAGTACGTTCGATTCCTAATGATGGTCTGTTGTGCCCCCATTGTCGCGTCGATCTTACGATGTCGGATAGACAGGGCATCGAGATCGACTATTGCCCCAAATGCCGCGGCGTTTGGCTGGACCGAGGGGAGCTGGACAAGATCATCGAGCGCAACGCGGCCTATGAAGCGCGGCCACCCGCGCCGCAAGCCATTGCCCAACCGCAGCCGGTGGTGCAGGGAACCCCCTATCCAGATCGTTCGGATCATGGCGGCCACTATGATGATGACAGTCGCGGTCATGGCGGACACGGCCGGCGTAGCCGAGGTCATGGCGGCTTCCTAGGGCGGTTGTTCGATTAGGAGCTCGATGGCTGTTCCTCATGGCTGATCGCCGATCGGCAACTCGATTCTAGCAATCATCGGCCAGTCGGCGAGGTAAACCTCCGCTGGCTGGCTGCAGACAGACAAAGCAACGAGAGCATGCGGGATAGAGCCGCCGAAGAAGTTCGGATGATCGCCCTCGCCCGGAAAGGCCAAGAAACGCACCCAAGAAATCGGGCCTGGCCACGAGCGTCTGTTACCGTTCCCGCGCCCGGAGATATCCTGTGCCAAAGAGAAGTGCGGACAGGAAGGCCAAAGCGAGGCTGACGATGAAGATCACGCCGTCGTTCAGCAGCGCCGGTTCGGCCAGCACATGGACGAGCTTGAGCGGCACGAAGGCGACAGCAAAGCCGATTATGAGACCGACAAAGGCATAGAGCAGAAGGAATACGCTGATCGAAATTGCATGGAGGAAGCGTGCCATTGTGGGTCCATCAGCCATGGGTAACGACAAGCCCTCGCATCCGTCCGAAGCCGGCGGGCGGGAAGGCGCGAGGAAAGGTCGCGCCTCCAGCTTGGAACCTCTAGCCGCCACAGGAGCAAGCTCATTTCAATGGGCTTCATGTTGGCACTGGCCGTGATCCTCCAAGATCTGGATGACCCGGCAATCGCAGATCCGGCCATGCCCGCATTCGCTTACCATACGCCGCAACTCGGACTTCAGGGCTGTCAGCTGGACGATCCGCCGATCAACTTCCTTGAGATGACGCTGCGCTATGCTGTCCGCCTCGTGACACGATCGGTTCGATTGCTCCGTCATGGCGAGGAGCTCTCGAATGTCTTCGACCGAGAATCCGAGCTCTCGTGCGTGCCTTATGAAAGCAAGACGCTTCAAATCCTCGGATTCATACTGGCGGCGGTTGCCCTCGGTCCGCGGCGGAGCTGCCAGAAGGCCGATTTGCTCATAAAAACGAATCGTCGGGATCTTGACGCCACTTTGTCTGGATGCCTCACCAATTGAATATTCTGAACGCTGCATTTTGCGCTTGCTCCTACAGTGGCTAGAGGATTTAGCGTCTCGCAAAAGCTCTTTCAAGGATACTCATCATGACGGCCATCGCCTCCAGCAGCCGCTTTCGTGTCCAGGGAATGGACTGCGCGTCGTGCGCCAAAAAGATTGATACGGCCGTTCGGCGGATCGAAGGCGTCGAAGACGTTGCGGTATCCGTCACGGCGGGCACAATGACGGTGCGGCACGACTCGAACGAGGCAATTCGAGCGAAAATTGAAGGCCAGGTGAGCCGTCTTGGCTATGGGGTTGCGCTGATCCCCGGCCAGGAAGACGCCAAGAAAACGAGCGTCGAAGATGCCCATGCGGATCACGGGCATGGCGACGACGAGCATGATCATGAAGGTCATGACCACGGCGATCATGATCAGGAGGGGGCAGCCAATTCCCACGGGAGCCATGATCACGACGGTCATGATCAACATCACGGACACTCTCATGCTCCATCGGCGAAATCAGTTATGTCGACCGGCGGCAAGAAGGCCGAGCCCGCCGGCCTCCACTCTCATCTCCACGATCACGGTCCGAGCGAGGGCCCCTGGTGGCGCCAGCGCCGTGCGCTGCTGACGATCGCCAGCGGCGTCGCGCTTGTTCTCGCCTATGGATTAGGCCAGCTCTTCCCCCAATATGATGCTTGGGTGTTCAGCATTGCCATGCTGGTCGGCCTCGTTCCGATCGCTCGCAGGGCCTTGATGGCCGCTCTGGCCGGCACGCCGTTTTCGATCGAGATGCTGATGACGATTGCCGCCGTCGGTGCGGTCATCATCGGCGCATCCGAGGAAGCCGCGGCCGTCGTGTTCCTCTTTCTCATCGGCGAATTGCTGGAGGGCGTCGCCGCCGGCCGTGCGCGGGCCAGCATCCAAGGCCTTGCGGCTCTAGTCCCCAAGACGGCGCGTCTCGAGCGGGATGGAAAGCTAGAGGAAGTGCCGGCCGATAGCCTCAAGGTCGGCGCGGTCATCCTGGTGCGGCCAGGCGATCGCATCGCTGCGGACGGCAAGATTCTGGAGGGATCGAGCGAGATCAATGAGGCTCCCGTCACCGGCGAGAGTACACCCAAGCGGAAAGAAGCCGGCGATGACGTCTTCGCGGGTACGGTCAACGGCGAGGCCGTTCTGCGCGTCCACGTTACGGCCGCCGCTGCCGACAATACCATTGCCCGCATCGTCAAGCTGGTCGAGGAGGCGCAGGAGTCCAAGGCACCGACCGAGCGATTCATCGATCGCTTTTCAACCTACTATACGCCGGGCGTCATAGTCGTCGCAGCCTTGATCGCCATCGTGCCGCCGCTATTCTTCGGCGGGACATGGGACGAGTGGATCTACAAGGGTCTCGCCATCCTGCTGATCGGCTGCCCATGCGCCCTCGTGATCTCGACGCCGGCCGCCATCGCGGCGTCGCTTTCGGCTGGAGCGCGTCGGGGCCTCCTGATGAAGGGCGGCGCCGTCCTGGAGACGGTCGGCAAGGTCACCGCCGTCGCGCTCGACAAGACCGGGACGCTGACAGAAGGCAAGCCCAAGGTGACGGACATCCTCTCGTTCGGTCGCAGCGAAGCGGACGTACTCCGCCTGGCGGCGGCCCTCGACCAAGGGTCCAGCCATCCGCTGGCGCTCGCCATCCTCGATCGAGCCGCTGCCGACAAGGTTCAGATTCCGAAGGCAGAGGGCGCGGAAGCGCTTGGCGGCAAAGGAGTCACGGGAAGGGTTGACGGCGACGAGCTGCTGCTGGCTTCGCCCAAGGCGGCTGCAAGTCGCGCTCCGCTGACCGAGGACCAGGTCGCTCGCATCGCGGCCCTCAACGACGAGGGCAAGACGGTTTCGGTTCTCGTCGTCGGAAACGAAGCCGCGGGCGCAATCGCCATGCGCGACGAGCCTCGCGAGGATGCGAAGCAGGGACTGAAGGCGTTGAAAGACGCGGGCATCCGTACCGTGATGCTGACGGGCGACAATCGCCGAACCGCGGAGGCGATCGGACGGGATCTCGGCATCGAGGTCCGGGCCGAATTGCTGCCGGAAGACAAGAGCCGGATCGTCGGCGAGCTTCAGTCGCAGGGCCTCAAAGTCGCCAAGGTCGGCGACGGCATTAACGACGCGCCGGCGCTCGCAGCGGCGGATGTGGGCATCGCCATGGGCGGCGGCACCGACGTGGCGCTGGAGACGGCCGACGCCGCCGTGCTGCATGGCCGCGTCATGGACATCGCCTCGATGATCGAGCTGTCCAAGCGGACGATGTCGAATATCGGCCAGAACATCACGATCGCGCTCGGACTGAAGGCGGTATTCCTCGTAACCACGGTCATCGGTCTGACCGGGCTTTGGCCAGCGATCCTCGCCGATACCGGGGCGACGGTTCTCGTCACCGCGAACGCCATGCGTCTGCTGGCTTGGCGTCCTAGAGGCGCGTGATATTCTCCTTGTCCAGCCGCCTTTGTCTTCGTGAGGCCAGCTTGTTTATGTCGATCTATCTCGGCTTGATGAAATTTTTAGGTTCAGGATCTGCCGTAATGGCAAGCAGTCCCGATCGAAACTGGCTTTTGCCGAATGAAACCAACGGAGCTTCTCTTCGGTCGAGACAAAAGAAGAATTTCCCTCTGCTCGCTATCCTTCTTTCTTTCGCAGCCAGTGTTCTCACGCTCAGTCTCTTTTATCTCGCGCGCGAAGCAGCAGGAACAAGTCAAACCGAATGGCACTGACGATGCATGCGCACCGGGCGGCGTTTGGCTCTCCGAATCGTGATCTGTATTGGCTTATGGTTCCGGGCATTGTGGGGTCTACGAACATGACCTCGAAGGAGCGACAGTTTGAGCGCTCGACGGATATTGAAGACGCTGGTGTTCTGCGCGTCAGCAGCGGGCACCGCTTATATCGGGGCCCGCTTCTCATTCTGGATGATTTGTGTCTTCGGAGGCCACGGCTATTCCGAAGAAATCTACGCAGCTTGGGATACCGCGTTGTTCACCCTTCTCTGGGGCGCGACGGGAGCATGGGTCGCCATAACCGACCCCTAGGATGTGCGGCGTCGCGAATTCGCAACGCGGGCATGATCTGCGGATCTCCTGCCTGCGCTATCGGGCCATCGCTTGGCAAATGACGAAACGCACGAGAGGTACTTCGGTGTCCAGACGAAAGCCAGGAGAACAGTCCCATGGCTCGTCGTACTCTCGACCGCGAGCGATGTGGCCTTTTGCGAGGCGGGTAAAGATATGGCCCGTGCTCTTGGCGTTGCCGTCAGCATTCTACGGCTATGGGGCAGCCGCCGACGGTTCCGTAGATAGCGATCTCGCCACGCGCGGAGGCGGGACCGTTTTTGTCAGTCGCGGCGCAGACTGTACCGAAGACTACGCCTCGGAGCTTAGATCGGCGGGTATCGACGTGGAGGCGCGCCGGATGGGCAAGCTTGCGTCTCTGGCGCGCTTCGTTGGACTGCCAGACGGCTCCGCACCGCAACACCTTGTCATCATTCAGGGCTACATCATCGCCGACCATGTCGGACCGGTCGCCGTGAAACGGCTGCTGGAACAGAAGCCGCAGATCAAAGGTCTCATGGGCACGGCACAATGCCCGGCCCCTGGGAGCCACGTCTCGCTCGATGCGATGACAGCGCGTTCGTTTTGAGCTTCACAGCAAACGGCAGCGAGAAAGCGACGATGGGCAGCGGACATGACCACACGACGGGATCCCGATCCAACGAGCGTGCCCTTTGGCTTGCCCTCGTTCCGACTGCGGGCTTTACCGTCGCGGAGGTCGTTGGCGGGCTGTTGACGGGAAGTCTCGCCCTTATCTCGGATGCCAGCCACATGGCGACCGATGTACTTGGTATCGCGGCCGCAATCCTCGCCATCCGTATCGGGCGGCGTCCGGTCGATGCCAAGCGCAGCTTCGGCTACGAGCGGTTCGAAGTGCTGGCCGCGGCCTTCAATGCCGTTCTTCTGTTCGGCGTCGGGATCTACATTCTCGTCGAAGCCTATCGCCGTCTCAGCGAGCCGCCGCAGATCCAATCGACCGCGATGCTGATCGTCGCCGTCCTCGGCCTGGGCGTGAACCTCTTTTCGATGCGGGTTCTGTCGCGTGGAAAAGAGGAAAGCCTGAATTTGAAGGGCGCCTACCTCGAGGTCTGGAGCGATCTTCTCGGTTCGATCGGCGTCATCGCCGCCGCACTCATCATACGCTTCACGGGCTGGACCTTCGTCGACTCGCTCGTTGCCGTGGCAATCGGTCTGTGGGTCTTCCCACGCACCTGGGCGCTTCTGAGAGATGCGGTCAATATCCTGCTGGAAGGCGTGCCGCGCGGTATCGATCTCGAAGCGGTCCGTGGCGCGATCCTTAAGACGGCAGGTATCGACAACGTCCACGACCTCCACGTCTGGGCGCTGACGAGCGGCCGTATCTGCCTCACGGCGCATGTCGTCGCCCCGACGCGGGCCCATGAATCCGACGTTCTGGCTGCTGAACTGCGGGCGGAGCTCGATCAGCGCTTCCAGATCGGCCACGTCACGATCCAGCACGAGTCCGTGCCGTGTCCGGACGCGGCTGCGGGCCACCGCTTTCTCTGACGAGTCCGATATGCCATCTCAAAGAAGCTCCGGGACTGGGCGAGCGGCGTCCCAAACTTTGATCCCAGCACTGATCGCGGCGGTGGCGGCGTTACTGCTGGACCAGCTCACAAAATGGCTGATCGTCGAGTTCGTGATGCCCCCCCCGCAACTCATTCCCGTTACGCCCTTCTTCAATCTGACGCTCGGCTACAATCCCGGCATCAGTTTCGGCCTTTTCGGAAGTATCCTGAAGGAATGGCCAAACCTGTTCGCCGTCACCAAAATAGCCGTCGTGATCGGTCTTTTTTGGTGGGCCTCGACTCTTCGGAGCCGGTTGGAGGCAGCAGCCGTGGGTCTGATCGCCGGCGGCGCCTCCGGAAATATCATCGACAGGATGCGTCAGGGCGCGGTGACGGACTTCCTGGATTTTCACGCATCCGGTTGGCACTGGCCGACGTTCAATCTGGCGGATGTAGCCATTGTTCTTGGCGTGACCGTGTTGCTGGCAGCGAGCCTCGGTATGATAGGGCAGCCGCAGGCTCGCGAGGCGGGCGAGCAAGGCGCGTCCGGCGATCGGTGATCGGGAGGAACTGATGCATTCGCTCAACCGCCTGGCAACCGCCGCTGCTCTCTGTCTGCTGAGTTCGACGGCAGGCGCTGGCTCTCTCGAAGATGGAATAGGCGCACTCGATCGGGGCGATACCCGAGCGGCGGCTGCAGCTTTCAAGGAGGCGGCGAATGACGGCAACCCCGAGGCGATGGTCGAACTTGGCCGAATGTCGCTCGACGGCGTGGGGGTACCGGAGAATCGAGGCATGGCCGCCGACTGGTTCCAAAGAGCCGCGCAGAAGGGGAGTCCGGAAGGGCAATTCCTGCTCGGCGTTCTTCTTTATGAAGGAATCGAAGGAGACGGCGACCCGGCAGCGGCGGCCGTATGGTTTGCGACGGCGGCCGCAGCTGGGAGCGCGCAGGCGGCCTATAATCTCGGCGTCTTTCACGACGAGGGAACGGGCGTTCCACAGGATTTAGCTCGGGCCGCTATCCTATACCGCCAGGCGGCAGCCGGTGGCGTTCTGGAAGCGGAGCATACTCTCGGTTCGATGCTGGCGTTTGGCAGAGGTGTACCGCGCGATGCTGTCGAGGGCGGAATGTGGCTCGAGATCGCCGCAGCGGCAGGCGACCCGGACGTCGACGAGGAACTACAGGCGCTCCGGAGCAGCCTTTCCGAGGCCGACCGGCAGGCCATCGAACAGCGGCTGGAAGCCTACAGACGGAAATCGCCAGCTCTCTAGGGTTTTCTGGCGAGCATCAGCTACTTGTGATTCGGCCTTCGAAATTGCCGAGAGCGCAGCAGTCATTAATCGGCCACCATCATCCTTCACCTGTGCCGTATGTCGACAATCCGGCCTATCTTGCGACTCGCTTTGTGGTTGTTCGCGATCTGCTTCGCCGCCGCAGCGATGGCCGGACTGGTTTGGTTTGAAGCGGATCCGGCGCGCACGGTGAAGGTTACGACCTATTACGACGCGCCGAACCAGATCACGCATGATGACGATTGACGGGGTCGATCTCTACAACGACGTGCCGAGAAGCCGACGGAGTTTGCCGATTTGTGCGCTCTCGGCCTCATGCGGGTCGAGGGTCGCAACGAACCGGCCGTCCGCTCCCATCAGATAGACCGCCGCAGTATGGTCCATCGTGTAGTCGCCGTCCCCGATGTCGACTTTGCGATAGTACGCCCTGAAGGTCTTCGTCATGGCGTCAACCTCTGACAGAGTTCCTGTGAGCCCTACGATGCGTGAGTCGAACGAAGATAGATAGCTGGCGAGTTGCTCGGGCGTATCGCGCTCGGGATCGACCGTCACGAAAAGGACCGGCATGCGATCGGCCTCCTGTCCCAGCTTCTGCATCAGCCCGGACAACTGGTAGAGCGTCGTCGGGCAGACATCGGGGCAACTGGTGAAGCCGAAGAAGAGAGCAAACGGTCGCCCCTTAACGTCGGCGTCCGAGAACGGCTTGCCGGTGTGGCTGGTAAGGCGGAAGGAACCGCCGATCTCCTTCACCGATGCCGTCGTCGCGTCCGGCGTTGCGTCGGGCTTCGGCAGAAGGCCTGTCGATATCAGCGCGAAAGCGACGCCCGCGAGCCCGATCGCGCCCCATAGGGCGATCCGCAGCATGCGCAATCCCGTCATTCGGCGGCTCCGTGCTCGCTATGGACCGGTGCGGCCACTCCCATGGCATCCACCGCAAATTCCACATCGACCGACCCAGCCCTCTCGAAGACCAGCGTCGCCTTGAACTTTTCGCCCTTCTTGAGCGGGCCCGTCAGCCCTACCAGCATGAGATGCGTGCCTCCTGGAGCCAGGTCCACTGTCGCGCCGGGCTCGATGACGAGACCGTCCTTCACCTGCCGCATGCGCGCGACGCCATCCGTCGTCGTACTTTCATGGATTTCGAGCTTCGCAACAGCGGGCGACGCGCCTCCGATGAAGCGATCCGGCTCGGTTCCTTTGTTCGTGATTTTGAGATAGCCCCCGCCGACCTTGGCGCCCGGTGGCGTCGCCCGCGACCATGGGTGATCGATTTCAACCGATCCAAGCTTGAATTCGTGGGCATAGGCCGAGGTGCCGATCGCGGCACAGGCCAGGACGGTGGCGGCTGCCGCCGCAATGAGGATTGAAAGGCGCATTGGAAACTCCCAGAGCAAGAGGCGGCCGCGAAAGCGGCCTCGCAATAGTCAGGACGTGACTGGCGTAGCTCTTGGATCAGGCCGGAGGGCCGCGTGGACCTGAAATCACCGGATCCGGTCGACGGACAACAACGGCTTCCTGGTCGAAAGACCGTTGGTTTGATGTACACCGGGGCGCTCGGATGACGGGCGCGTCCATTGCGGGAAGCGCCAGGATGCTGTTGGCCGTCATCCCGCGCTGCGTCGCGCACTCGCAGCTGTTGCCACTCTCATGCGACGCCATATCGTCCGCAGCCACGCTGCCGCCCGGCGCACAAACGACGGCGAGCGGATCGAAGTTGGCCCGGGCGGTCAATTCATCGACCGGGATCCGTGCAGCCACAACGGAATGCAGCGCGAGGAAGTACGCGACGATGGCGACGAGCAAGCGTGCGGTACGAAGGCTCAGCAGCACAATCTCCCCAAGCCTTCCATCGAATGCGAGCTTCGGACTTCAGATCTTCACAAACATGGCGGTCGTGAACATGAGCACGACGCCTGCTGCCAGCCCCGCCATGGTACTGGGCGCCACGAGTGACCGCGAACCGCGCCCATCCGATCGCATCAGATAGGAGCCGACTTCGACAATCACCTGCAGGATGGCACCCGCGCCGATCGCAAGGGCCAGCGCCGACCATTGCGGGGCTTAGGCCAGGCTTCCGATCCACAATCCGATGACCGCGGGGCCGCCCGCCAGCAGCGTCAAGCCCGCGAAGCTCCATAGCGGCGGACGTATCTTGAGGATCGGCGCAGCGATGCCGATACCCTCGGTAATGTTGTGCAGCGTGAAGCCCAGCACCAGGAACGTACCGAGGCCAGCGGCGCCCGCGGCGAAGGAAGCGCCGATGGCGAGACCCTCGCCAAGATTATGGAGGCCGATGCCGAGCGCGATGAACGTGGCAAGCGCGAGCCCGGATGGGGTGCCTTGCCGACGTCCGACGGCCATGAGCAGCAGGAAGCTTGCCGCGGCGACAAGAACCACCATGACCGGCCCCTGGAAGATCGCGGCGGCCTCGCCTGCGAGCTCCAGGGCATCGCCGAAGGCGTCGATCAGCAGGAAGGCGAGGAGACCGACCGTGAGCGCCAGCAGGAAATTCATGCCGTTCCGGCCGACTCCCCGCAGCACCGGGTAGAACATGAGCCCGATCGCAACGGGAAGCAGGCCGACAAAGGCACCCAGCAGACCTTGTGAAACGAAGCTCAGCGAATCCCGGGTTGGCGTCGGCACCGCCACGGGAATCTCATGATCGAATGTCGCGCCCGTATTGGTGACAACCCGGATAGCGTGGGCTTCGCCAACGACCCAGGGAAACGGCAGATGGATCCACACCGTTCCGCTACGGGCGATGGCGCCGGGCGGATCCTGCGTGAACTGCCAGTAGGCATCGTCGACCTGAACCTGTGCAATTGTCATGGGCTCCGAGCCGCCGGCTCGGAGAAGCAGACGGATGCCGTCGGTCCCAAGAATGGTGCGTTCAAAGGTGAGCTTTTCGACCGGCGGCGCGCCATTGCGGAAGCCCGACAACGGATCGGCCGCGACCAGCCACGCGATCGCCAGACCGAGCACGGCGAGCGGGACGACGATCCACAGAAGATAGGCACGGCCCCGACGCGCAACCGGCGCGCCGGCGACCGGCTCTACGGAAGAGCGGGCGATATCGGTCACGACACGGCCTCCACGACGTCGAACATGCCGACCCAGCCTAGCTCGGTGAACTCCGACTGGTGCGGGTGGAACATGTAGAGACCCGGCTCGTGCTCCTTGAACGCAAATTCAAGAATTCCGCGCTCGGCCTGGCATTGGGTGATCAGGTCGACGGTCTGCAGCGTCGGTGTCAGCGTCGTTCCCTGGTCGAAATAGTTGAAGAAATTGCCATGGAGGTGGAAGGAGTTGATCGGGTCGAACTCGACGACGTTCACCAGATAGATGCGAACGGGCCTCTCGCGCTCCAGGCGTATCGGCTGCTTCGCATAGGCGTGCGCGACGGTGTTGACGGCATAGACCTCGTTCTCGCCGTCGAAATTGGTATCGAAGGCGTTCATCACCATCACGAACTCCTGCCATCCGGCGTTCTCCGGCGTGCCGAGCTGGCGCGAGCGCGCGACGGTCTCGTGCTCGGGATGCCGGGCGGGATCCGGATCGATGACGAAGGCGCCGTACATGCCCTTGTGGATGTGCCGCTTCAGCGGCAGTGCATGGCAGTGGTAGAGATGGCATCCGAACGGCTTCGCGTCGAACTCGTAGACGAATTCCTCGCCCGGGCCGATCAGGCCGGCGCCCGGAACGCCGTCCATCCGTGCCGCGTGGATGCCGTGAAAATGCATCGAATGCGGATGCGAGCCATAGTTGCGGAAGACGATCTTCAGCCGCTCGCCTTCGGTCGCGCGCAGAGCCGGCCCGGGCACCCGCCCGTTATAGGTCCAGGCCGGGAACATGATGCCGGGGGCGATCTCGATCTCCTTGTCCTCGGCCGTGACCTCGAAGGTCCGCAGTGTCCGGCCGTCCGGTAGCTCGGACACCGTGCCGGTCTCCCAATCCGTGAGCATGGCGGAGGGGTCGAACCCGTTGCGCTCATTGTCCACGTCGCCGACCGTGATCATGGCACCGTGCGCAGCGAGATGAGCCGATGCCGGCGCTGCTTCCGTGACGACAGCGCCTGCATGCCCGGCATGTTGCGACTGGCCCAGAGCGCCGCTCGTGCTGATCGCCGTGCCGCCTGCCGCCGCCAGCCCGCCTGCCAGCAAACTTCGTCTGCTGATCTTGTCTCGGAGCCACTCGCCGATATCGGCCATCTTCGCGCTTCCTAAGAATGATAATGAGAATGATTTGCATTTATCTATGGATCATCGCGCGGGCATATTCAAGCGAAGTTGCGGGCGGACTACAGCGCGACGGGTCCGGCAGGGCCTGATTGCTGGATGACGACCCTAATCGGCCGGTACGGGGTGCGGGGAATAGGCTCACAGAAATTCTTGACGTTCGATGACGCGAGCATGACGGACCGGGGTCCACCATGCTGTAAAACGAGGCTTGAAAGAGGTAAGGCGGCCGCTTTACGACAGTCTTGGCGCCACCTGTGGGCGTCGACATCCAGCAGGTGACCTCTTCGCCGAGGCGTATAATTTCGTCGGCCTCGTCGTGCGGCGGGGCGAGTGACGCTCCTCAGTGATGATCCCCATCCTCGTCGTCATGCTCGTGCTTCAGCCAGGCGCAGAGCTCCGCCGGAAGCAGCTTTTCGTAAGCGTCGTCACTGCCGACAAACGCGCTGAGGTCCTTGACGCTGACGAAACCCACGTTGGGGAATTCCTTCGCGGCGCGACGCAGGAACTCGAAGCTGTCGCTACCGATGCCGACCATAACGTAATAGATCTGGGACTCGGCGTGCTCGGCCTCCTCGAGGATGTTCCAGGCCGCCTCGCGATCCGTGTTCTCGCCGTCCGTCAGAAAGTAGTTGATTGCGGGAATGCCCGAGCGGGTCTCCTCGCCTAGCTCCTCGCGCTTCATGCCGAAGATCATTCCGAGAAGCCCACCCGCCGCGCGTTCCTCCAGCAGGCCGTATGTCATCAGATTCGAGCGTATGACGGGGCCGTAGTCCGTGCCGCCCCACAGGATGCCGTTGAGTTCTGCATTGCCGACGATCTCGCGCTCTACGTAGCCCTCGTAGTTTTTCGCCGAGGCAGGTGCGATCGACGCCATCTTCTCGCCGTCGGAGAAGACCCAGGTGTCGATACGGCCGTCATCGTCGAAATAGAGCGCGACGGGCAGGATTCGCTCGACGGCCGACTGCACGTCACCTCGCTTGAACAAGCCCTGCATCGAACCGGAAACGTCGATGTTGAGCCCAACCTGCGCCGGGATGCGCTCATGGATGCCTTGCTTCTGGAGCACGAATCCGACGCGGCGAACCTCTTCCTCCGGCTTCTGGAGCTTGAACGTCGTCATGATTCATCCTTTCGATCTGAGTTTTCCGAGAATGCGAGCGTGGATATCGCGAAGCGACGACGCCGTATCCGTCCCATCGTTCGAAGAGCGGGCCGCCATCAGTGCGGCGGAATAGGCGCTGTGCCAGGCGGGCAGTTCCTCCCGGAGCAGACCCTCCCCGGACCAGGCCAGCGCTTCGACATTGCGGGCGACGGCTTCCAGCGTCCGGCGTCCGACCTCGATCGTCGCCTCCGTCGCCATGAGGCTCGCGACCCGGGTCTCGATCGCTTCCGCCTGCGACGCGAAGTGCGCCTGTCGTTCCCGATCCGGCAATTGCAGCGTACCGACGTGTTGAACCAGGAAGCGCCCGGCCAGCACGTGCGCAGCCAGATTGCGCTCAAGCGCGGCATAGCGGCTGCCAATCCCGCGAAGCCGCTCGGTCACAACCGCGATGGCGGGGGCCAGCGCCTCGAGCTCCTTCGCCAGCGTCTGGACCCGCGGATAGAGCCGCGAGAAGCGTTCGGCCGGATCTTGCGCGGCGGCGAGCGCCTTCAGCGCCTTCAACATCCCACCGCGAACGGAGAAAACCGCTTCAGGATCGAGTTCCTCGAGTTGCTGGAGCAGTTCCGCGCCGGTTCGCTTCGCATTCTGCAGCGCCTCGTCCTCAACGAGGGCGAGTTCGACCTCGGCCAGCCTGCCGTGCTCCCTCTGGAGAGAGGCGCCGAACCGCACGACGTCATCGAATTGGTGATCGTCGAGATTGATCCCATCCACGATCCGGAGCGCGCGCGCGACCACCGATGCCGTGGCTGCGGGATCGATCGCCTGGAGGTCGGCGGCGCTGCACGGAATGCGCCGGCGGACTTCCCCCGAGGCAAGGACCCGCGGCCTGTCGCCCTTTGGCGTCGGCAAGCGAGGCGAGCCGAACAGGATGGCGGGCCCAGGCGGCACCTTGGCCGGTCCGGTCACGGGAGCCTGGGCCTCCTCTTTGAAGAGCACTCTCGGCAACCGATCCGAACCGGATGGATTGTCTATCTTCCCGCTCGCCACGCTGTCCCCCCGATCAGCCGAGATAGGCCTGGATGATCTCGCCAAGCCCGGCGCTCGATCCGGCCCCGACTGCGTGGAACTTCCAGGAACCGTCGGGCTGCTTCAGAAAGGAGGCGACCTGGATGGTCGTCTTGCCGGCAAACTCCGCCGTGAGCTGGTAGCGGCAAAGCTCGTCGTCCATGGCGTCGCATACTTCGATATAGGCGTTCCTCACTTTGCCGAAGTCCTGTCTCTTTCGCTCGGCGTCGTGGATGGTCGCCCAGACAGCCAACTCGGCGATATCGACCGGCAGCTTCGCCAGCACGATCTTGAACTCCTCGCGGAACCCTTCGTCATGATGACCGCCGCCCTGGTCATCGCCGTCGTCGTCCGGCTCAGCACCTCCGCCACGTCCCGTCCGGTCGTCCCGTTGGTGCCACATCGAGCCGTCGTCGGTCTGGAACGACCCGTCGGAGTTCTTGGCAAGCGAGCCTTCGGCATTGGCGGGTCCGCGGACGAACGCATAGCAAAGGGCGTGGGATCCGTCGTTGAAGAGCCGCGCGCGGTTTGCGTCCCCGCCCGGATGGACCAGGGCGAAGCAATGAACGTCGAGATCGAAGGCCGGACCCGAACCTTCCGGAGGGTCCCAGACAAGTCCTGAATGGACAAGCTGGATTTCCTTCTCGAGCTGGAACGATTGACCCTTGGTGAGCTTGAAAGTAGCCATGTCTCTTCTCTTTCCTCCGAACCTCAGATCGGGCGATCGGTTACGATCTGGCGTGCCTGTTCTAGCTTCGCGCGCGCGGCAGCATAGCGCTCCTTGTTGCGCTGGCCTTCGGCCACGACCTTGTCGGCGATCGCCCGCAAACGGTGCGCGGTGCCGAGCACGAGATCGGCATCGGCCAGGCGAGTCTCGCCCGATGCCTTGGCGGCTCCTACGGAAACGTCCTCGAGCACCTGCAATCCGTACTGCTGGAGCGAGGCCCGCAACTCACGCCGCATGGCGTTCATCTGCTGGACGGATTGCATCTGGAACAATGCGTGCAGTCGAATCAGGATCGACTTCACGTCGTTGAACTCGGCGTTGGCGGACGTGACCGTGTCGGCAAGCGTCGCGAGCGCCGCACCCCTGGCGATGCCGATCGAGTCGAGGTCGGCAGGCGCCTTGGCATAGGCCGTCTCGAGCACCAGCACCCGGTTTTGGAAGAGATCGAGCTTTTGCGAGAAGTCGCGGGCTTCCTGGACCTTGAGAGGGTCGCCGGACTTCGCTTCCTCCGTGAGCCGGGCGAGATCGCCCTCACCCTGCGAAAGGATGCGGCGGCCCGCTTCGACGAAGACGCCCAGCGAAACGATCGCGTCGCGATAGCCGCTCGCCAGAACGCTCATCCGCGAGACCTCGCCGATGAGCTTGCCGCTTTCCTCGTCGATCTGCCTCTCCATCGGCGTGATGAGATCGCCGAGCGACTTGGCCTTGCTCTGCAGCATGCCGCGGACCTCGTCCGTCACTTTCTTCAGGCGTTTGGCGGGGTCGCCGAGACCGATTGCCATCAGGACGCGCTCCATGAAGCTGCCCTTCAGCTTCTCCCGGATACTCGTCTCCAGGTCCTTGAGGTCGGCATCATTCACGCCGTCTCGGATCGTCCGGAACAGCTCGAACAGCACCGGGGACTCGGCATTGGTGATCTGCGACAGGATCTCGTCGAGGCGGGCACCGAAGCTGCCGATGGCTTCCTGACCAAATGTGATCAGGACATGAGGCTCGGCCTTCATCACGGTGAAGCGTTCTGCGAGATCGCTGACGGCCCCGGCCTTTTCAGGCGGAAGGACGACGGTCACGACTGCAGGCAGGTTGCCAGTGGGTGGCGTGGGCACCAGACTCGAATTCGTCTCCAGGATCGTGTTTGACGCACTTGGATCCGGCATGCTTTTAGTCCTCCGATTCGAGCTGTTCTGCGCAACGCTCCACGTCGCGCGGTCGGTCCATTTACGCCGCCAAATTCGGCGAGACTGTAACCTGCGGATCGCTCTAAGGCACCATGGCAGCAGGTCGCTTTGGGATAGTGCCCCGGTAGTCTCACTGCTTGTGGATCGAGATGAAATTTCAAGGATGGCGCCGACATTTTCGGTGACCAGCCAGGATTTCTATGACGCCACACCCGACATTACCGTGAGCGAAGCCGTAGAAATTCGAAGCGTTCGCCGATGATCTGCGGTTCGGCTGCCTGCGCGGTGATGGTGAAGTCGCGGCGAGAGAGGTTCCGTTGCCACCTCGATGTTCTCTGCAAGCTGCGTTTCCTCGCTTTAGCCGATGCGGGCAAGCATCGGGACATTCTCGAGCAGCCAGAAAGAAAAAGTGGACATCATTCCCGTGATCATAGCGATCCCCATCGCAATCATGACACCCCCGGCGCCGACCTGGAGGGTTCGCCCCAATCGGCGCATCGTTTTGAGGCGCTTCATCAGGCCGTCGGCGAAGGCTGCGGATAGAAGGAAGGGAACACCGAGCCCTATCGAATAGACGGTCAACAGGGCGATACCCGTCGGCGCTGTCGATGAGAGAGCACTCACGGTCAGGATTGCGCCCAACACAGGCCCGATGCACGGGGTCCAGCCGAATCCGAACGTGAGGCCGAGGAGATAGGCGCCGATTGGCCGGCCGCCACGAATGTTGCCGTGGAAGCGCAGGTCGCGTTGAAGCCATGGCAGTGGAACCAGGCCGGTCATAAACACGCCGAACAGGATAACGATGGCGCCGCCGATGAGGGTCGCTTCGTAGCGGTACGCAAGGAGCAGTCGGCTGAACGTGGTCGCGGTAGCACCAAGCGCGACGAAGATCGTCGAGAAGCCGAGCACGAAACAGGTGCTGAGCAACAGCATCGAAACGCGGTCGATCCCAGCGTGATCGCGCCGATCGAGTGTGTGTCCCGAAATATACGAAACGTAGCCCGGAACCAGCGGCAGCACGCACGGGGACAGGAATGAGATCATGCCCGCCGAAAAGGCGGTAACCAGGCCGATGTTGGAGATACCCGACATGGCTGTTCTATCCTCCCCGCGCCGAGTCGATCAGTTGCTTCATCGTGTCGGCATCGGCGAGGCCTCGCAGAATTTCCTTACCCGCGATGAAGGTCGGCGTGCCGGAAATGCGCAATGCCTCCGCGAGCGCAACATTGCGCTTAATCGCCTCGTCAATCTTGGGATCCTCCATGTCCTTCTTCAACCGTTCGACATCGAGCCCGACCTGAGCCGCGATTTCGAGGCTGGAGCCTTCCGTGATCTGGCCCTTGTAAGCCATCATGGCCTTGTGAAAGGCGAGGTATCTACCCTGTTTCTGGCTGGCGAGCGCCGCCCGCGCAGCGAAGACCGAGCTGGGACCGAGGATCGGATATTCCTTGAAGACGAGGCGCAGTCCCTTGTCGGCCTGTTCGAGCTCGTCGAGCATCGGCGTTGCCTTGCTGCAATAAGGACAGTTGTAGTCGAAGAACTCTACAAGAGTGGCACTGCCTCGCGGATTGATGCCGACCGGTGAGCTCGGATCATTGAAAACTTCATCGTGCCTTTGCGTGAGAATCGCGGTGAGCTCGTTCTCTTCCATAACCTCCTGGCGGGCTTCCATACCGCTCACGGATTCGACGATCACCTCAGGATTGGCGAGGAGATAGGTGCGCAGTTCGCTCTCGAAATCGGCATCGCGAAGAGGCAGAAAGACTCCTGCCGCAAACATCAGCGCCAAGGCAGAAAGGACGACCGAGAACCCTGCAAGAGCAAGCGGGCCAAACATTAGAGCGCCAGAGCCTCGGGCCGGCTTCGCCACCAAGGGCGACGGCTCGGCATCAGCCATTTCCACGGCGGCTCGCGCCGGTTCGGGATCCGATCCCGCCGATCCGGTTGTCGAAGGTTCGTGTGCGTCGGATATCATCAGAACAGTCCCTTTAGCTCATCCCAGACGCCGGGCTCCTGGTGCCCGTGCGGCTTTTGCGTCCGGTTCGTGAGCGCGTTGACGAAGACCACCAGATTGACCGGTTCGAATTTCAGGCCGTGGAACCGGGCGCGCAGGCGGCTGTCCTGGTCGATCACATGGGTGACGATGCCATGCATCTGCATGCCGTCGCCGCCCTCGGTAAACTTGAGGCCATAGGCCTCGGCGATCTTCCGCGTGCGGTCTTCAGGCTCGCCGGCCGCAGCGGTCAGGAAGGTCCAGTTCACCGGATCGAGGCCATGGGCCGCCCCGTACTCGCGCAGAACTTGACCGGTATCGCGCTTCGGATCGGTCGTGATGGTGACGAATTCGACCGTCGCCTTCATCGGCGTCTGGTTGATCATCGCCTGGATCTGGGCGATGCGCTCGGCGTGCAGAGGACAGACGTCCGGGCAGTTCGTGTAGATGAAGTTGAGCACGACGACCTTGCCGCGAAGGTCCGTGAGGCGGACGGCACGGCCATCGGCATCCTCCAACGTGAACCCTGGCGCGTCGCTGTCGACCGGCTGGAAGTACTTCTCCTTGTCGCGCAGGTCCCGATCGACCTCTTCCAGCGAATGCGACAGAACCGGCGAGACCAGTGCCGCCGTCAGACCGAAGGCGAGCACGGCGGGACGCAGGAAACGCAAGACGTCAGCTCTACGACGCATCTGCGGATATCCGATCGCCGCCGCGCGCTGCCGAACAGCAAGCGCTACCGGCCTGATGAAGCGCCGCCGACGGAGCGTTCGAATCCGGCAATGTGCCGGTGGGCGCACCCTCCTTCGTGCGGCTCGCCATCCTATTCATGCAGAGCCCGAGGGCGCACATCGCGACGCAGGGCAACACGCTCAGGAGCAGCGGCGCGACGCCGACCGCCACGAGCCAGCTCCAGTTGAGACCGGTGCCAAGTGCCAGCGTGGTTGCGGCGAGGACGATGAGGCCCGGACGGCCGCGAAGAGCGCGACCGAAATCGCCGAGACGCGATCTGAGCGATGAACCGGGAGAAACAGCGGTCGAACTCAGATGGGTCATGAGGCTTGTTCCTTCTGCGGCGGGACGGCAAGCCGGCCCTGTTTCTGGGCGATGATCGATTTCAAGAACGCGATCATGTCCGGCGCGTCCCATTCGGCCGGGCCGACCAGCCGCCCTATCTCCTGCCCCTGGCGGTCGATCAGAAGCGTCGTCGGCAGGCCGGCGGTAGCGAGGGCGAAGCCCGCCTTGCTCGAGGTGTCGATGTGGATAGCGAGGTGCTGAATGCCGATCTCGGCATAGAACTTCTTCACCACCTCCGGCCCGCCGCGGTCGATCGATAGCGTGACGACCTCGAAATCGGGACTACCGAGCGAGGCCTGCAGCCGGTCGAGCGTGGGCATTTCCTTCCGGCAAGGCAGGCACCATGTCGCCCAGAGGTTGAGCAGCACCACCTTGCCGCGAAACTCGGCGAGCGTGCCCGGTTTGCCCTCGCTATCGGTGAACTGAAGCTCGGGCACGGGGGCCGGCGCGTCGCGCAGTACGAAGTTCTGCGGCGGTTCGGCGGCCGCCGATCCCATCACGGCGATGAGCGCAGCGATCGCAAGGGCGAGCCGTTTCATGACGCGCCTCCCCTCGCCTGCCGGCGCAGCCGTTCGGCAAGCGGCCGAGCGGTCCCGCCCAGTGCCTGTTCGGTGATCCCGGTCATCGGAGCGACCTCCCTGAGGTGCGATCATTCCGTCGCGAAAACGGTCGGAGCCTTGCCGTCCTTGGTAACGGCGTAGATCGTGAACGTCTCCGTCTTCTCTCCAGCCATCCCGGGCGAGCCCATCGGCATGCCCGGCAGCGTGATGCCGGCGATCGCCGGCTTCTCGGACAAGAGCTTGCGGACGACGTTCACCGGCACATGCCCATCGATCACATAGCCGTCGATGAACGTCGTGTGGCAGCCTTCGAGCTCCTCCGACACTCCGGCCTTGCGGCTGATCTCGGCAAGGTCGTTGGTCGGCTTCACGTCGACGGTAAAGCCGTTCTGGCGGAGATAATCCGCATATCCCTCGCAGCAACTGCATTGGGGATTCTTGTAGAGGGTCGCCTGAATGCCGGTGTCGGCCATCGCTGGAAGCGGCAGGAGCAGAACGGCGGCGCTTCCGAGGAGAAAAATTCGTCTTTGCATGATGGGTTTCCTTTCATCAGGGTTCGAGTTCAGGCCACCCGAAGGACGGTCATCAAACCGGCCATCTGGTGGTCCATGACGTGGCAATGGAGCATCCAGTCGCCGGGGTTGTCGGCGACGAAAGCAACCTCGACGGCATCCTTGGGTGCCATGAGGACCGTATCCTGCCATTGCCGATACGGCACCGGAGCGCCGTTGCGGCTGAACACCCGGAAGCTGTGGCCGTGAAAATGCATTGGGTGCCACCAGGCGGTCTCGTTGCGCAACGTCAGCACGATGCTGCGTCCGCGCTGGAATGTGAGGGCGGGCTCCATGCCGGCATGGCCGTCGCCGGTCATCGACATGCCGTTGATCGCCCAGGCGGCACCGCCGCCCATGCCTGCCATCCCCGTGCCCTTCATGCCGCCCATCATCCCGCCCACGCCGGCCAGGGCGCCGCCACCCATCATGCCGCCCTGCAGCGTCAGTTCGTGGCGCTCGGCCGAGCCGACTTCGGGTTCAGGCAAGGGGTTGCGTGGCAGGTCGAGCGGTGCGTCCAGAGGATGAGCCCGGAGCGGTGCGCCCTCGTCATAGGCAAGCTGCGTCAACCGATAGGCGAGGCCGTCGTAGAAATCGTCGACCACCTTGTAGCGGCGGCCGGGCTCGCCCTGCATGTCGAGCACGATGTCGATCCGCATGGCCGGGCCGAGCAGGACGCGGCCGCCTTCCGGCTGATGCGGATCGCAGGGCTGTCCGTCGATCGCGACGATGACCGGGCGATGCCCCTCGAAGCGCAGCGCCATGATCCGGGCAAGCGCGGCATTGACGAGGCGGAGCCGGATGCGTTCGCCGGCCCTGACCGGCTCGTCGACGGGCATGGCTCCGTTCAGCGTCACCGTGTTGCCGATGCGGCCGGACATCGCCGCTTCCATGGGATTGCCAAAGCCGGCGGCGATCCGGGCTTCCGAGGTCAGCCGCCAGTCCGCGATGAGCCAGAGGAGGTCCCGATCGACCGCAACCGGCTCGCGCTCCTCGACGATCACGGCACCGGCGAGCCCACGGCCGAGTTGCTGCAGGCTGTTGGCGTGCGGGTGGTACCAGAACGTGCCGGCGTCGGGCGGCGTGAACCCGTAGACGAAGCTCTCGCCCGGCATGATCGGCGGTTGCGTCAGTCCCGGCACTCCGTCCATGGCATTGGGGAGCCTAATCCCATGCCAATGGACGGTGGTGTCCTGATCGAGGCGGTTCTCGACGACAATCCGGACTGGCTCTCCCTGCCGCAGGCGCACGAACGGGCCGGGGACGGTGCCGTTATAGGCCCAGACATCGGTCTCGGGGCGGTCTGTCCCGGCGAGCCGAGCGCGGGTCGGCCCGGCAGCGAGGCGACGATCAATCGGTGCAGCCGCGCGCGCCGTCCACGCGCCCAACGACGGCGTCAGAGCAAGGCCGGCCCCGCCCAGGAGCAAGCTCCGGCGCGTCACGCGGCCAATGGATTCGGTACTCACGTTCGACCCTTCCAATCATCAAGGACGATGAAAATGCGTCGGTCAGCCCGAAGGGCAGCGGCGCTCGGACGATGGCGCGCGCAGACGCATTCGCTCGCTCGGCACCGTCGCTTGCCGCGACGGCCGAGACGTCAGTCGATGTCGGTGGTTCGGGGAGGATAGTGATCGGGCTCCAGCACCCGGCCGTGTAGGACGGGAGTCAAGGCGGGATAGGAGGCCGCCACCAGCGCGATCGTCGTCGGGGCCATCTGCGGCAGCACTGCAAGAACCTGCGCCACGCAGATCGACGCGCAAGCCATGGCCCTCATGCCATCGTCGCGGCCGCCCGTGGGACAACCCTGGCAGCCATCGTGCCCGGAGACGCCCATGTCGGACGCCATCACCATCTTCACCGTCATTTCGCTCGCCTGAGCGGCGGACAAGTTCATTCCCGCGGTGACGAAGACCGCGAGCAACAACACCAGGACCTGTCGGAACGATGAGCGTTTCATGGCAGTTCTCAAGATCGCGCCGAACTGTGCCGAAAACAAGTCCGATCGGTTGCTTGCGACCTTGGGAGGACGCCGAAGCCGGACACGTTATCCGAAGCGCCGGTCGCGCTCACCGGAAGAACAGATATTTGACGAGCGCCGCCACGACGAGCGCCAGCACCACCAGCCCGACGATGCCCGCGGCACCCATGCCCCACATCATCCCGCCGCCAGTCATCTCGTTCATAATGATTTCCTCCTCTCATTCGGCCGCCTCCGGAAGTGCACCGGGTTCGATCTCCATCCCGGTCGAGGCGGTGGCGGATCTTGCCGATAGCCGCCATCCCTTGACCAACCCATAGATGGCGGGGATCACCGCCAATGTCAGGACGGTCGACGAGATCATGCCGCCGATCATCGGCACGGCGATGCGCTGCATTACCTCGGAGCCGGTGCCTGTACTCCAGAGGATCGGCACCAGGCCCGCCATGATGGCGACCACCGTCATCATCTTCGGCCGAACCCGCTCGACGGCACCGAGCATGATCGCCTCGTAGAGATCCGCCCGACTGAACGGCCGATTCTGCGCGGCCCGCTCGGCCTTTACCTCGGCCATGGCCTGTTCCAGATAGATCAGCATCACCACACCCGTCTCGGCAGCGACGCCGGCGAGCGCGATGAAGCCGACCGCGACCGCGACCGACATGTTGAAGCCGAGCCACCACATCAGCCAGATGCCGCCGACAAGGGCGAACGGCAGCGACAGCATGACGATGAGCGTTTCGGTGAGCGCCCGGAAGTTGAGATAGAGCAGCAGGAAGATGATCAGCAGCGTGACGGGCACCACGATCTTCATCCTGGCCTCCGCCCGCTGCAGATATTCGAACTGCCCGCTCCAGGCGACCGAATAGCCCGGCGGCAGCTTCACCGTCTCCGCCACCGCCTTCTGCGCATCGGCGACATAGCCGCCGAGATCGCGGCCGTTTATGTCGACATAGATATAGGTAGCGAGCTGACCGTTCTCGGTGCGGATCGAGGTGGCGCCACGGGTCAGCTGGACTTTCGCCACCTCGCCGAGGGGAACGGCGCCGCCGCCGGGCAGCGGGACTTGCACGTCGGTGGCGATGGCCTGCGGATTGGAACGCAGGTCGCGGGGGTAGCGGATATTGACCCCGTAGCGCTCGCGCCCCTCGACCGTCGTCGTCACGGTCTCGCCGCCGAGTGCGGTCGCGATGACGTCCTGCACATCGCCGACGGCAAGGCCGTAGCGGCCGAGCGCCTCGCGATCCGGCACGATATCGAGGTAGTAGCCGCCGATCACCCGCTCGGCATAGGCGCTGGATGTGCCGGGCACCGTCTTCAGGGCCGTTTCGATCTGGCGCGCGATCTTCTCCATCTCGGTGAGGTCGGTGCCGAACACCTTGACGCCGATCGGCGTGCGAATGCCGGTCGAGAGCATGTCGATGCGGGCGCGGATCGGCATGGTCCAGGCATTGGAGACGCCAGGGAACTGCAGTGCCTTGTCCATCTCGGCCTTGAGGCTGTCGATGGTGACGCCCGGCCGCCATTCGTTCTTCGGCTTCAGGTTGATGATGGTCTCGAACATCTCGGTCGGAGCCGGATCGGTCGCGGTCAGGGCGCGTCCCGCCTTGCCGTAGACGGACCCCACCTCCGGGAACGACTTGATGATGCGGTCCTGCATCTGCAGCAGTTCCGCCGCTTTGGTGACGGAGATCCCCGGCAGGGTCGTCGGCATATAGAGCAGCGTGCCTTCGTTCAGGCTCGGCATGAACTCCGAGCCGATCTGGCGCGCCGGCCAGACGGACACGCCGAGCACGACGAGTGCGAGCACGATGGTGAGCGTCTTCGCCTTCAGCACGCCGCGAATGACAGGCCGGTAGATCCAGATCAGGAACCGGTTGATCGGGTTCTTGTGCTCCGGGATGATCCGGCCGCGCACGAACACCACCATCAGGGCCGGCACGAGCGTCAACGACAGGATCGCAGCCGCCGCCATCGAGAAGGTCTTGGTGAAGGCGAGCGGACCGAACATCCGGCCCTCCTGCGATTCGAGCGTGAAGATCGGCAGGAACGACACGGTAATGACAAGAAGGCTGAAGAACAGCGCCGGGCCGACCTCGCTCGCCGCATCGATCAGAATCTGGATTCGTGGCTTGCCGGGCGGCGCGCGTTCCAGATGCTTGTGCGCGTTCTCGATCATGACGATCGCGGCATCGATCATGGCGCCGACGGCGATGGCGATGCCGCCCAGGCTCATGATGTTCGCGCCGAGGCCCATCAGCTTCATGGCACCGAACGCCATCAGGATGCCGACCGGCAGCATCAGGATGGCGACCAGCGCACTGCGCAGATGCAGCAGGAAGACGACGCAGACCAGGGCGACGATGATGCTTTCCTCGGTCAACGTGTGCTTCAACGTCTCGATCGCCGCTTCGATCAGATGCGAGCGGTCGTAAACGGGCACGATCTCTACGCCCTTCGGCAGGCTTCCGGCGATGTCGGAAAGCCTCTGCTTGACGTTCTCGATCACGGTCAGCGCGTTGGCGCCGAAGCGCTGGAGGACGATGCCGCTCGCGACCTCGCCTTCGCCATTTAGCTCGGTGATGCCGCGTCGCTCGTCCGGTCCGATCTCGACGCGGGCGACGTCCTTCAGGCGCAGGGGAATACCCTGGCTGGTCTTCAGGACGATGTTCTCGATGTCGGCCGTCGTCTTGATGTAGCCGCGGCCGCGCACCATGAATTCGAATTCGGAGAGCTCCAGCGTACGCCCGCCGACATCCTGGTTGCTGGCGCGCACGGCGTCACGCACGGTTGACAAAGAAATGCCCAGGGCGCGAAGCCGCAGCGGATCGACAACGATATTGTATTGCTTGACGAAGCCGCCGACGCTCGCGACCTCTGCGACGCCCTCCGCCTTCGAGGCCGCGTACCGCACCACCCAGTCCTGGAGCGAGCGCAATTCGGCGAGCGTCATGTCCTTGGCGATGACCGCGTATTGATAGACCCAGCCGACGCCGGTCGCATCGGGGCCGAGGCCGGGTGTTACACCTTGTGGAAGGCGCTGCGCTGCGGCGTTGAGATATTCGAGCACACGCGATCGAGCCCAATAGGGATCCGTGCCGTCCTCGAAGATGACGTAGACGAATGAGACGCCGAAGAAGGAAAAGCCACGCACCACCTTGGATTTCGGCACGGTCAGCATGGCGGTCGTCAGCGGGTAGGTAACCTGGTCCTCGACCACCTGCGGTGCCTGGCCGGGATACTCAGTATAGACGATGACCTGGACGTCCGAGAGATCCGGGATCGCATCGAGCGGCAGGGTGTTGAGCGCATAAACACCGGCGGCCACCGCGAAGGCCGTGCCGACAAAGATCAGGACGAGATTGCGTGCCGACCACGCGATGAGGCGGGCGATCATTGGGCGTTCTCCGCGCTCGCCATGCCGCTGAGCGCGGCCTTCAGATTGCTCTCGGCGTCGATGAGGAAGTTTGCCGAGACGACCACGCGGTCGCCCGGGGCAATGCCGTTGCGGACCTCGGTGAAGCCGCCGCCCTGGACGCCGATCTTGACCTGCCGCGGTTCGAACCGGCCCTCGCCCTTGTCCACGATCACGACTTGCCGGGTACCGGTATCGATCACAGCGCTGTCGGGAACGGCGACGACCGGGCTGTCGCTGCCGCTGGCGATCTCGACGTCGGCATACATGTCCGGCAGCAACAGACCGTCCGGATTGGGGATCTCGATCCGCACCTTCGTCGTGCGGGTTTCCATGGTGATCTGCGGATAGATCAGGGCGACGCGGCCGCTGAACGCGCTGCCCGGCAGGCTGCGCACGCGGATCGTCGCGACTGCGCCGATCTTGACCGAGCCGAGTTCATATTCGGGCACGTCGGCGACGACCCAGAGGGAGGACACGTCGGCTAAACGAAAGAGCACATCGCCCGGAGACGCCTTCATGCCTTCGACGGCGTTGCGCTCGAGGATCACCCCGTCGCGCGGAGCGGTCCAAATGATCGACACCGGAACCTGGCGCGTACGGTCGATTGCCGCGATCACGTCCGGCGGCACCGCGAGGTTCTCTAGCCGCTGACGGCCGCCGCCCGATATCGGACTGTTTCCTTTCAGATCGGTGAGATATTGAGCACCCGCAGACGCGATCTCCGCCGAATAGAGCCGCATCAGCGGCGCACCCTTCTTGACCCGATCGCCCGTTGTGACGTTCGCGACCTCGTCGACGAAGGCGTCGGAGCGCGTGGCGACGACGGCAACGCGCCGCTCGTCAAGTTCCACGGTTCCCGGCACCCGCACGGGCCGGACGATCCTGTGCTCGGTAACAATCTCGGATCGCACGCCGGTCCTCTGCAGCTTGCCCGGCGCCACCTTGACGGTCGAGCCGTCCTCGTCCTCGCCCGCATAGACAGGGATATAATCCATCCCCATCGAGTCCTTCTTCGGAGCCGGCGACGTGTCCGGAAGGCCCATCGGGTTGCGGTAATACAGTATCCGCTTCGCTTGGCCGCTCGCGGGAACCGCGGCAACGGTCGCAGGCGTGGCCGGCGGCTTGTCCTCGAAGTTCAGATCTTCGCTGGCGTGAACCGGCAGAAAATCCCGCCCACCAGCGGTCTTCCTCGGCGTTGCCGCGTAGGCTGGCAGGCCATCCGGATCGCGGTAGTAAATCACGGGTCCGGCTGGCGCCGGGCTTGCGCTCGCTGGGGGCGCCGCGGCACCTTCGAGCCAGGGCACGGCTTGGAGCCAGGGGACGGCCTGGAACCACGGAATGGCGGGCAGCGCGAGATCGCGATCCCTCGCCCAATAACCTCCAGCCCCCGCCGCCAGAATGGCGGCGAGGGTGAGGCCGGTACGGCCGGCTCTGCTCATGGGACGGCCTTGAATTCGAGCTTGTTCTCGAGCGAGCCGGTTTCACCTTGCACCTTGGCGCCGAGCGACAGGCGCCAGCCGCCTGGCATCGGCAAATTGGCCTTGAAACGGTAGATGCCCGGCTCCGTCGAGGGCAACGGCTCGATTGGTGCCGTCATCATCTCCATGCCGTCCGGCGCCATGTCGACGCGCTGCGCAAAGATCACCGCGTCGGGCACCACCTTGCCGGAGCGCTTGTCGACGAGGCGAACGGCGACAACCGCGCCATCACCGTTCTTGATTTCGTTCTGCACGAGCTGAAACTCGTAGTCGTCGATCGCGGCCCAGGCCTTCGAAGCGACGCCGCCAAGAGCAAGACCGATCAACGCCGCGGCTGCGACGTGCTTCGTATTGAAGACGTTCATTGTCCGATTTTCCCAAATTCATCGTTTGGCCGCGCGATGCGCGGCAGGCTGGTGGCCTGGCTCGTGCCAAAGCCACAGGCTCTCGCCGCATGGCCGTCAGCCGCGCGGCGACAAACGGCTCCGATGGAGCCGTCGATGAATTCAGTATCTCGGAGGTCGGGGCGGCGGCGGTTCAGCCACGAGATCGCGCCCGACGTCATTGCCCGGCACGATCATGTCGGCCGCAGACGATCGGGACAGAGTGAACGCTGCCGTTGCCGGTGCACTTGGGAAGCACTTAGCGGCACACAAGGTCGCCAGGGGGCAGGATTTCTGGCAATCAGGCACAGAGTGCTTCTGGTCCGGGCAGCAGGGCATGCCGTCCGGCATGGATGCCATCCCGACCATCTCTGTCATCGGCTCGGCAGTCGCCATCGCCGCAGCCGACGGTGTCATCGTCGGGGCGGTCAAAAGGCTCGCAATCGCGAGGATCGAGAGAAGGCGGAGGAACAAGGACCAAGGGTTCACGGCCGCAACGTGGCATATTGTGCGGCGCAAGAAAAGATGGCGGCGCTCACGTTGTCGGCAGCGGATGGCAATACAACAATGCACCCGGCCGACCCAGGGTGGACGTCTCGACCGAGACACCGTCCTACTAGTGACCGCGTAGCGAACACCTAAGCGGCCTAACCAACGTCGAATGCGGTTTCTCCGCACCCACAACGGCGAAGGCCGCAGTTCGACCATAGATGTCTTCCTGCTGCACACGATGGCCGACAGTTTTGCCGTCCAAAGCGCTCTGACCGAACGGCCGACCCATAGCGCCGTCCTGATCGGCGCTGGATATATTGGCATCGAGATGGCTGATGCCCTTACCCAGCGCGGACTGGAGGTTACGCTACTCAGTCGTTCGCAGACGGTTCTGCCGGCCGTGGACCCGACGCTGGGCGCTTTGGTGGCGGAGGAACTGCGCCGGCATGGTGTGCGGGTGCAGACTGGCGTCAGTGCGGCGCGGATCGACCGGATCACGGACAGGTCCGGATCCGGACTGACGGTAGCGGATTCGGTCGGAAGCCGCCACGCGGCAGATATCGTCGTGGTCTCGGTTGGCGTGCGCCCGGCTACCGCACTTGCACAGAGCGCTGGCGTGTTGGTAGGCACGACTGGAGCGATCTGCGTCAACCGGCACATGGAAACCAGCGTCCCCGATATTTTCGCAGCGGGCGACTGTGTCGAGACCTATCACCAATTGCTGGGTGGCTACAGCTATCTGTCGCTGGGCACGGTCGCCCACAAGCAGGGGCGGATCGCCGGGGAAAATGCGATCGGCGGCAGGCGCGAGTTCGCCGGCACGCTCGGCACGCAAAGCCTGAAGGTCTTCGATCTGACCGTCGCACGCACCGGTCTTCTCGAGCACGAGGCAAAGAGGGCTGGCTTTGATCCGATGAAAGTGGTCATCGAGGCCAGTGACCACAAAGCCTATTATCCCGGGGCCGTGCCTCTTCACATCCTGATGACAGGCGACCGGGCAACCGGCCGCTTGCTCGGGGCGGAAATTGTCGGTCACCGCAGAGCCGAAATCTCCAAGCGGATCGATATCGTGGCGACGGCTTTGTTTCGCGATGCTAGCGTCGAAGATCTCAACGACATGGATCTGAGCTATACACCGCCATACAGCAGTCCCTGGGATCCGATTCAGATCGCTGCGCAGGCATGGACTGCTGCGAGGGTGAAGGCAGTAAAGAGCCACGATGAGTCATTCTGATTGATCAGGGTGTGGGACGTCTGTCCGGGAAGATCCATTCGATATAATTTCTTCTCCGTGGTATCGTCTATTCGATAACGTCAAATAAGTAAGCGGATAGAAAAGCTGTTGAATTTCGAGATTAAACATCTTCGATATTTTATCGCCGCCGCGGAACACGGGAGTTTTCGGAAAGCCGCGTCAGCGCTTGACGTGCAAGAATCGGCTGTCAGCCGTCGCATTCGAGACCTCGAAGACCAAATTGGCGCCTCTCTGTTTCTGAGACGCGCCGATGGTGTCAGTCCGACCCTGGCTGGCCAGCGTTTCCTTGGCCGGGTGCATCAGGCGCTCACCCATATTCGCGAGGGCGCTGACGAGGTCGCAACGATCGGCCGTGCTGAAAGCGGCCGCATCAGGGTGGGGTTATTCTCAACCCTGGCTTCCGGCTTTTTGTCTGGACTATTCCGCCGCTATGACGAGGAACACGCGGGCGTTCATGTCGATTTCGTCGAAGGCGAAGCGGTCGACCATGCAAAAGCCATTCGCCAGCTCGGGCTGGACATGGCTTTCGTTATCGGCAATTCGGAGTGGCCCGAATGCGAGGCGGCCTATTTGTGGTCCGAGCGCATCTTCGCCGCGTTGCCCGAGGAACATGATCTCGCCGAGCAAGCCGAACTGGCCTGGAGCCAGCTGGCCAGTCAAGACTTCGTCGTTCGGGACACCGGGCCAGGCAGACAGATCAAGGACTATATTGTGCGTAGGGTCCAGGAGATCGAAACTGACGCCCATGTCGATATCCAACGAGTCGGGCGATCCAACATTCTGAATCTCGTCGCACTGAGGCGAGGTGTCACGCTCGTGAGCGAATCCGAGAGCTCAATCAAGGTTCCCGGTGTGACGTATCGGCCAGTCCAGGGCGAAGTCATCCCATTCTCCGCCATCTGGTCGGCCAGAAATGACAATCCGCCATTTCGGACATTGTTGAGCCTCGCTAAGTCGATGGCTCGTTCGAGTGGCGCGACTACAGCGACTCCCCAATCATAGCTTTCCCCACGACGGTCCGCTTGGCCTTGGCGAAGGCCCGATCTGTAGCGATGAATCGCTCCAACATCGGTGCGATCAGACGAGTTGGATCGGTGGGTGGATGACCGTTCTCGCGCCCGAGCACTTCGGCATAGGCGATCAGGTCACGATGAAGTGCGGCAGGCAATTCCAGCGCGACCTTCACCGGCTTGTCGTCGGCGAGCGGACCAAGTTTCAGCTTCGCCATGTCAGCCTCCATAGGGTTCGAGTACGATATCGCGGGTGACGATCACGCGGACGGGGAAGCCCGGCCGGATCGTCAGCGTCGGGGCGATGTTGAGCTGGCGACTGGCGATCTGTTGACCAGTCTGGCTGACGCTGTTGGAAGCGCCCTGGCGGAGCGCGCGCACGATGTCGCTCTCCTGGCCGGACGATCCCGCCTCGGCGCCGACGCTGAGCAAAGTCGAGAGCGCCGCGGCCTTGAACAGTTCGCCCCAGTGATAGTCGACATCGTCCTCGATCCCAGCATAACCCTCGGCGTCGGCGCCCGGCTGGCGTTCCAGCACGATGGAGCGGCCATTGGGCATGATGAGGCGGCTCCAGACCAGCAGCACGCGGCGCTGGCCGAAGCCGACGCCATTGTCGTACTGCCCGATCAGGCGCGTGCCTTGCGGTACGAGCAGGATGCGGCCCGTTGGGCTGTCGTAGACATTCTCCGTCACTTGGGCGGTGATCTGGCCAGGGAGATCGGAGTGGATGCCGGTGATGAGCGCCGCCGGGATGACAGCGCCGGCCTGCAGGATGTTGGCGGACGCGGGCGCCGCGACGCGGTCCGGCGAGACGGTGCGCTTGTCGGAGGTCGCGTTGAGGAAGGCGAGTTGCCGATCCTGAGCGGAGGGCGTCGCCGGCTGTGGCGCGAGGCCGAGGCCGGTGAGGTCCGGCAGGGCCAACGGATTAGGCGTCGTTACACCCGCTGTTGCGGCGATCGTCGGCGTCGCTCGCGTTTCCGTGCTGGCGAACAGGCGGCTGAGACGGGCCGCCTCAATCTCCTGCAAGCGTCTCTGCTCCTCGGCGCTGATGCCGGAGTTGGGTGTGCCGGGGACCGGCACGAACTGCCCACGGTTCTGGGCGTCGAGAATGGGGCGGCCGAGGTCGCCTGGCAGCGGCGGCCCAAGGCGCGGCCCGGTATAGTCGCGCGGCAGACCGGCGAGCCCATCGGCGGTCGTTCGGTTGCCGGTGGAATAGAGTTCCTCCGTCGGCTTGCCGCCGTCCCGGGTCTGCAAGGCGTAGATCAGAGCGCCACCGATACCGACGCTCGCCACAAGCCCGATCCCGGCCAGCACCTTGCGCGACAGCCGAGTGACGCGCGGGGCCTCGGCGCGAAGGCGCATCGGTGCGGCCGGCTCGCCGGTCAGCGGCTGGGCGCCATCCGCGCCGTGTTCCGGCCCTGCATCATTGCGGGGATTGATGTCGTTCACGAGGCAGGCCTCCCATCGGTGCGCACGATACGGACGCGCTTCTGGGATGGGCCTGAGCCGAAGCGCAGTTCGGCGGCGGCGAATAGCCGGTCGATGATCATGTGATTGCCGCGCACCCGGTAGTTCACGAGTTCGGAGGTCGTGCCCTCGGGGCCGATCACGAAGAGCGGCGGCATCTCGCCCTGACCAATGCCGCGCGGAAACTCGATGAAGACCTGGCGGCCGTCGTCGAAGGCGCGCAGCGGCCGCCAGGGCGCGCGATCGCCCTCGATCTCATAGCGGAAGTTGACGTTGGCGAGATCGACGCCGCTCGCCACCGGCTGCGCGGCCTGGGCGTCGGTGTTCTGGCGGCGCAGCGCGATGAGCTGATCCTGGGGGTACTGCCAGGAGACCGACGCCATATAGGCGGCGGTGCTCGAACGCAGCTCCATATGGTAGGTGCGCCTGTCGGTGTTGATGACCAGATTGCTCATCAGGTCGGGGCGTGTCGGCTTCACCAGGATGTGGATCTGCTTGGTCGGCCCCGAGCCGCTCTCCGTGTCGCCGATGACCCAGCGTACGGTGTCGCCGGCGGCGACCGGACCGGCACCGACGAGCTGCTCGCCCGCCTGAAGCGCGATGTCGGTGATCTGCCCCGGCGAGGTATAGACCTGATAGAGCGCGCCGTCGGCGAAGGGATAGACCTGCATGGCGTTGATGAAGCCGTCGCGCACCGGCTGGATGCGGGCGGCGGCGTTGGCCTGGCTGATGCGAACGGTCGGATCGGCGGGTTCGGGTACGGGCTTCACAGCCTTTCCATCGACCGGCTTCATCTGGCCGGGCAGTGGCAGGAGCTTCGGCAGTTCGACCACTGTGACGGGCGCCGGCGGATCGGCGCGCAGCGTCGCCGGGGCGGCATCGTCGTAGGAGATCTCGGGCGGCTTGTGCGCCGTGGCGCAGCCGGCGAGCATCGTCGTGCAAAGCAGCAGAACCGCAAACCCGGTTTTACGGAGAGACGTAGTCTCGCCGTCGCGTGAAAACGACAAGGAGACGCTGCGGGAAGCCGGGCTCCCGGCGATGCGAGAGGTGGGCTTCATTGGTCAAGCTCCTTCGACCAGTTGATGGCGTTGACATAGATCCCGAGCGGATTGGCTCGGAGTTTCTCGGCGTCGCGCGGGACCTGCACGGCGATGGTGAGGATGGCGGTCCAGCGCGAGGTCTCGGCGAGTGAACCGTCCTGAAAGCGACGCTCGACCCAGGCGACGCGAAAGCTGCTTGGGGACGCGCGGATGACACTGGAGACATCGACGGCGATCTGCTGCTTGCCGACCTTGCCGAAGGGATCGTTCGAACGGGCGTAGTCGTTGAGCGCGAGGGCACCCTTGTCTGTCGCGAAGTCGTACGCGCGGAGCCAGTTCTGGCGCACGATGATCGGATCGGCGGGAATGCTCCTGACCTGTTCGATGAACCGCCCCAGATGCCAGGCGACCTGCGGATCGGTTGGTTGATAGTCCGCTGTGGCGGGAGCGATGGCCTGCGCCTGCCCGAGGCGATCGACCTGCACCACCCACGGCACGATGGTCCCGTGCGCGGATTGCCAGACCAGAGCGGCGGCGAAACCGGCGGAGAGCACCAGCGAGCCGAAGGCCATCAGCCGCCAGTTCTTGGCCTGAACACGGGCCGATCCGATACGCTCGTCCCAGACCTGGGCCGCGCGTTGGTAGGGAGTCTGGGGTTCAGATGTGCTGCCATAGTGGGTGGAAGGTCGTTTGAACATCAGCGGTCGCTTTCGGAGAGGTTGACGGAGGAGCCGCCGCCATGGGCATCGCCGGAGCGGACGGCGTGAGCCGCGGACTGGACGCCGTGGCTCAGCGACTGCGAGCGCTTCATGCGCTTCGCCCAATCGGGCGGGCTGCCCGATGCGGTGGCGGACGTGGGCGAGGACGAGGCTTCCGCGGCGTCGCCGCCAACGGTGCCCATGGTCGAAGAGCCGCCGGTCGCCTCAGAGGCGGTTCGAGCTCCGGCGGAGAAGCTCGACTTCAGGTCGGCGGCGGCGCGGGACGCCGCGCGCTTCAGCGGCGAGACGGCGGCTTGCGCGCCCGCATTGGCAACGCTTCCGAGACCGGAGGTGACACCGGCGGCGCCGGATTGGCCGGCGGCTCCCAGGCTGTAGGCGGTCGAGGCTCCACCGGCCATCGCGGCGCCCCCACGCGCGGCCGCGGCAGCACCTCCCGCCAGGCTGGCGCCGCCTGAAGCGACGGCCCCGGCCGCTGCGCCGGCGGCCATGACAACGCCGCCAGCGGCCAGGCCAGTGCCGATCGCGGCGCCCGCGCCGAGCTGCGGGCCGCCGGAGACAAGGCCGTTGGCGATGCCGGGACCGAAGATGCCGAGGCCGAGTAGCGAGAGGGCCGCGAGCACGATTGCCATGGCGTCGTCGATCGAAGGCGCTGCTCCGCCGGCGCTGTAGGCCGCGGTGAATTCGCTGAACAGGGTCGAGCCGATGCCGATGATGACCGCGAGCACCAGCACCTTGATGCCGGACGAAATGACGTTGCCGAGTACGCGCTCAGCCATGAACGCCGATTTGCCGAACAGGCCAAACGGGATGAGGACGAAGCCCGCGAGCGTCGTCAGCTTGAACTCGATCAGCGTCACGAAGAGCTGGACGGCGAGAATGAAGAAGGCGAGCAGGACCAGCACCCAGGCGAAGAACATGCAGGCGATCTGGATGAAGTTCTCGAAGAAGGACCAATAGCCCATCAGGCTGGAGATCGAGTCGAGCAGCGGCCGCCCGGCATCGAGGCCTGTCTGCGCCACCTTTCCGGGCCGCAGGAGATCGGCGGTGGTGAAGCCGGTCCCGGACGCTTTCAGACCGAGGCCGGCGAAGCTCTCGAAGATGATCCGGGCGAGATTGTTCCAGTTGCCGATGATGTAGGCGAAGACGCCGACGAACAGGGTCTTCTTGACCAGCCGGGCGATGATGTCGTCATCGGCGCCCCACGACCAGAACAGGGCGGCGAGCGTCACGTCGATGACGATCAGTGTGGTGGCGATGAAGGCGACCTCGCCGTCGAGCAGCCCGAAACCTGAATCGATGTAGCGGGTGAAGACCTCCAGGAAATGGTCGATGACGCCGGTGCCGCCCATGGTGCTATCGAGCCTCGGAGACAGGTGCGGTCGCCGCGGCGGCGGACGTCGGCGATGATTCCGGCAGCCGTTCGGCCGGTCGCGATCCGGGCGCCACGAACCTCTCGCGGTTCTCAGCCCAGGCGCGGAGACAGCCAGGATCGCGAGGACCCGCTTCGCCAATCCTGGCGCAGCGGATCAACTCGGCGCGCAGCGGATCGACCGGCGCGCCTTGCACGCGGTGGAGACCTGAGACGCTAGGTTCTTGCTCCTTCCGGGTCAGTTCGATCGCCGTCGCGGTGATCGCGACGGCGGCGAAAACGATGGCTCCGAGGCGGGCGAGCATCTTGGCGTCCATGGTGTCGCCCTCAGTTGCCGCTCTGGAACATGCGGGCGTTGCCGGGCTGGTAGCCCGTGCTGGGTGTCAGGAAGCGGCGGCGCTGTTCGCGGCCCTGATCAGCGGCCGCGGCTTGCTCGGCGGACTGAATGTTTTGGGCCCGGCCGTTCGCGGCGACGACGGCCGTGAGGTCGGCGAGCTGCTGGGCCTGTAAGGCGAGGAGCTGATTTCCGGCCTGCGTCGCCTGCAACGCGCCGGTGGCGCCTTGGCTCTGGCCGACGAGCGCCGACATCTGCGTGCGGGTGGTGTCGATATTGCCGACGACGCCCGCCTGGACGCGCATGGCGTCCTGCAGGCCGCCGACGGTGTTCTGCCAGCGCTCCCTCGCCTGGGCGACGAGCTCCTGGTCCGACGTCGACATCGAGGCGTTGCGGTAGGTGGTCCGAAACGCCTGGTCGATGTTCTGGACGTCGTAGGCGATCCGCTGCGCCTGCTGCAGGAGTTGCTGCGTCCGCTGGACGGATTGTTGAAGCTGTTGGAGCGAAGAGAACGGCAGGCTCGCGAGGTTGCGGGCCTGATTGATGAGCGACGTCGCCTGATTCTGAAGCCCGGTGATCTGGTTGTTAATCTGCTCCAGTGACCGGGCAGCCGTCAGCACGTTCTGCACGTAGTTGGTCGGATCGTAGACGATCCACTGAGCCGCGGCGGGCTGAACCAGCACGGGCGACAGGGCGATCGGAACCGACAGTAGCGCGGCCGTCAGCCAGGCGGCGCGCGAACGGGCGCGGATGGAAAGGGTCATGGACGTGCCTCCGGTTCGGTTTGGGGAACGATGTTGGTGAGGTCAGCGACGAGACCGGCGGCCCAGCCGAGTGAGCACTCGGCCAGCCACTCCTCGAGGAAGTGATCGCGGCCGGATCGGGCATAGACTTCGGCGATCAGCGCCTGTTGCTGCTTGGAGGAGGCGGCGCAGAGCGCCAGAGCCACATCGGAGAGACCCAGCTCGAACAGGCGATTGCCGCGCCGGGACTGGCAGTAGTAGTCGCGCTTGGGCGTTGCCCGCGCGAGGATCTCAATCTGGCGATCGTTCAACCCGAAGCGGCGATAGATGGCCGTGATCTGCGGCTCGACCGCCCGCTCGTTCGGCAGCAGCAGCCGGGTCTGGCAGCTCTCGATGATAGCGGGCGCGATCGCCGAGCCATCGATGTCGGACAGGGACTGCGTGGCGAAGACGACGGAGGCGTTCTTCTTGCGCAGCGTCTTCAGCCACTCGCGAAGCTGGCCGGCGAACCCCTCGTCGTCGAGGGCGAGCCAGCCTTCATCGACGATCAGCAGCGTCGGGCGTCCGTCGAGCCGATCCTCAATGCGATGGAAGAGATAGGAGAGCACGGCCGGCGCTGCGTCTGTGCCGATCAGCCCTTCGGTCTCGAAGGCCTGGACGGAGGCTTCGCCGAGCCGCTCGGATTCGGCGTCGAGCAGCCGGCCATAGGGACCGCCGACGCAATAGGGTCGAAGCGCCTGCTTCAGGTCGTTCGATTGCAGCAACACCGCGAGGCCGGTGATCGTCCTCTCATTGACGGGCGCGCTGGCGAGCGAGGTCAGCGCCGACCAGAGATGTTCCTTGACGTCCGGTGTGATCGGCACGCCCTCGCGCATCAGGATCGCGACGATCCAGTCGGCGGCCCAGGCGCGTTCGGCAACGTCGTGAATGCCCGCGAGCGGTTGCAACGAGACGGAGGTGTCCGATCCTTCGGTTAGGCCGCCACTGAGATCGTGCCAGTCGCCGCGCATGGCGAGCGCCGCCGCCCGGATTGAGCCGCCGAAATCGAAAGCGAACACCTGGGACTTTTCGTAGCGCTGGAACTGCAGCGCCATCAGCGCCAGCAGCACGGATTTCCCGGCGCCGGTCGGGCCGACGACGAGCGTGTGACCGACGTCGCCGACATGGATGGAAAACCGGAACGGGGTCGAGCCTTCGGTCTTGCCGAAGAGCAGTGGGGGAGCCGCAAAATGCTCATCCCGCACCTCGCCCGCCCAAACCGCCGAGAGCGGGATCATATGGGCGAGGTTCAAAGTGCTGATGGGTGGCTGCCGGACATTGGCGTAGACATGGCCAGGCAACGAGCCGAGCCAGGCATCGGCCGCGTTGATGGTCTCCGGCATGGCGGTGAAGTCGCGGCCCTGGATGACCTTCTCGACGAGGCGGAGTTTTTCCGCCGCGATGCGGGGATCATCGTCCCAGACCGTGACGGTCGCGGTGACGTAGGCTTGCCCGGCGTAGTCCGCGCCGAGTTCTTGCAGCGCCAGGTCCGCATCGGCCGCCTTGTTCGCCGCATCGGTATCGACGAGGACCGAGGCCTCGTTGGTCATTACTTCCTTGAGGATGGCGGCGATCGATTTGCGCTTGGCAAACCATTGCCGCCGGATCTTGGTCAGCAGTTTGGTGGCGTCGGTCTTGTCGAGAAGGATGGCCCGGGTCGACCAGCGGTACGGGAAGGCCAGCCGGTTCAACTCGTCCAGGATGCCGGGCGTCGTCGCGGTCGGAAAACCGACGATGGTCAGCACCCGAAGATGCAACGTTCCCAGACGTGGCTCCAGCCCGCCGGTCAGGGGCTGGTCGGCCAGCAGCGCGTCGAGATACATTGGCGTCTCGGGAACGCGGACGCGGTGACGCTTGGTCGAGACGGTCGAGTGTAGATAGGTCAGCGTCTCGGCGTCATCGAGCCAGGCGCATTCCGGCATGAAGCCTTCGACGAGCTGGATCACCCGGTCGGTGCGATCGGCGAAGCCGCGCTGGATCTCGCGCGCGTCGACGCCGGATTGTTCACGGCCCTCGTAGAGCCAGTTCTCGGCGCGGGCCGCGTCCTCTGCCGGCGGCAGATAGAGGAAGGTCAGGAAATAGCTGGATTCATAATGCGCGCCTGCTTCCTCGAAATCAGCCTTCCGCTCGGCATCCAGTAGACCGGAAGCTGAATCCGGAAACATGCTGGCGGGATAAGTCGCGGCGGCATGGCGCTGCGCCTCGACGAAGATGGCCCAGCCGGAGCCGAGGCGGCGAAAGGCGTTGTTGAGGCGCCCGGCGACGGCGACCAGCTCGGCGGGTACGGCGGAATCCAGATCGGGACCGCGGAACCGCGCCGTCCGTTGGAAGCTGCCGTCCTTGTTCAGCACTACGCCATCGCCGGCGAGCGCCGCCCAAGGCAGGAAATCGGCGAGACGGGTGGCGGTGCGGCGATATTCGGCGAGGTTCATCATCGTGGCGCTGCCCTTCAGACCGAGAGGTGGCCGGGGACGCGTAGATGGCGGCGCACCACGTCGACGAACATCGGATCGCGTTTGGCGGCCCAGACGGCCGCGAAATGACCGACAGCCCAGAGCCCCAGGCCGACCAGCCAGAGACGCAGGCCGAGGCCGAGGGCCGCCGCCAGCGTGCCGTTGAGGATGGCGATGGCGCGCGGGGCGCCGCCGAGCAAGATGTGCTCGGTCAGCGCCCGATGGACGGGCACGGAAAAGCCCGCGACCTCGGCGGCGGTGTCGGCGAGCCCCACCATCAGACGAGTGCTCCGCCGCCGAAGGAGAAGAACGACAGGAAGAATGAACTGGCCGCAAAGGCGATGGAGAGGCCGAACACGATCTGGATCAGCCTGCGTGAGCCGCCGGAACTATCGCCGAACGCCAGGCTAAGGCCGGTGACGATGATGACGATCACCGCGATGATCTTGGCGACCGGTCCTTCGATGGATTCAAGGATCGATTGGAGCGGCGCCTCCCACGGCATGGACGAACCAGCCGCGTGGGCGGCTGGCGCCACCATCACGCTGATGACGGCAAGGGACGCCGCCATGGTCAGACGGCGGCGGACGGGATGAGGGGAACGGATCATGCGTGATCTCCTGTGGAGTTGGGAATGAGGATGGTGGGCATGTCGCCGCCATTGTTGGCGGCCGGCACGACGCGGAAGTCGTCGTCAGGGCCAAGGCCGTCAACGCGGGCGAGCTCGGCAAGCCGGCGCTGTGCGCCGCGGCCCGAGAGCACGGCGACGAGATCGATGGTCTCCGCGATCAGCGCGCGCGGCACGGTGATGACGGCTTCCTGGATGAGTTGCTCCAGCCGCCGCAGCGCGCCGATGGCGCTACCGGCGTGGATGGTGCCGATGCCGCCGGGATGGCCGGTGCCCCACGCCTTCAGCAGGTCGAGGGCTTCGGCGCCGCGCACCTCGCCGATCGGGATGCGATCGGGGCGCAGGCGCAGCGAGGAGCGGACGAGATCGGAGAGCGAGGCGACACCGTCCTTTGTCCGCATGGCGACGAGGTTCGGCGCGGCGCACTGCAACTCGCGCGTGTCCTCGATCAGGACGACGCGGTCGGAGGTCTTGGCGACCTCGGCGAGCAGCGCGTTGGTGAGCGTCGTCTTGCCGGTGGAGGTGCCGCCGGCGACCAGGATGTTCTTGCGCTCGGCGACCGCGATCCGCAGCATGTTAGCCTGGGTGGCGCTCATGGTGCCGGCGGCGACATAGTCCTCGAGGGTGAAGATGGCGACGGCGGGTTTGCGGATCGCAAAAGCCGGGGCGGATACGACGGGCGGCAGCAACCCCTCGAACCGCTCTCCCGTCTCGGGCAGCTCGGCAGAGACGCGCGGGTTACCGGAATGAACCTCGGCGCCGACATGGTGCGCGACCAGCCGGACGATGCGCTCACCATCGGCGGGCGACAGCCGTTCGCCCGTGTCGGAAAGCCCTTCGGAAAGACGGTCGATCCAGAGCCGCCCATCGGGGTTGAGCATCACCTCGACGACTTGGGCGTCTTCCAGGAACCGGGCGATGGCGGGGCCAAGGGCGGTGCGCAGCATGCGTGCGCCGCGTGCCAAACCTTCCGAATTATAGTGCGAAGCCGCCATCTGATCCCCGATCTAGTCGGGCGAGCAGACGCTCCCCGGTACGGGGATGATTAAAAGGGCCGGATATTCGGCTGATTCAACAAGTACCTAGCGTCGTAGTAGGGTGGCGTGCAAATACAGGGGATCGGCGGAGTTGCCTTATGAGCAGACGCCATCGGGTTCGGTGCAGGCGGCTTGGGCTGCGACCCAACATAGATCCACACGACATCTTCGTTCGCCCTTGCCGTGACTGGTTCCGCCCTTGGAGTTGACGCCGATTATCAACGCGAAACTGTCATGGGTTTCGCCTAACATAATCGAACGGCAGGGAGGGCTACCGATGTCAAAGATCTCCAATACCAACGACATACTATCTGTTTCGGCATACGCAGGCGACGCCAAGGTGTTGCTCGCCTTCGATCTCAAGACGGAAGGAAGCCGCAAGCAACTTGCCGGCTTCACGATTGAGATCACGCCCAAGGGGCACCCGTCCTATTATCTCTGGAACAACCTCAGCTTCGAGGTGCCTTCCGACCATGCACAAGTCGCTGGCGAGCCGCCTTATTCGACCGCGAACGCACCGATCCACAAATTTCGCTGGGTGCATGTCCCTGGCCTCGACCATCAGGGTCTCAATCCGCCCTTTGGCAACTATAGTTACCTGGTCACGCCGCGCTATTTCGATGCCGACCAACATATGCTGCCGCTCGACCCAGCGAAGAGTGTCACGGTGACGGTGCCGCTCGTGCCTTTTCAGAAGGACGGGCTGAAGCTCGGCTTCACGCGCGGCTTCGTCCAGAGTCAGGCCTTCGTCCACCATTTCGGAAACAGCCTGCCGACGCGACCAAAGGGCGGACCGCTCGACTACGACACAAGCCAGATTGCGGGCACTGACCCGACCGGCAAGAGCTACAGCTATGAGGAACAATATCGCTGGCTGGGCTTCACGGCGCGTGAGCGGATCTTCGAAGTGCTGAACGCGGTGCGGCAGACGGACGGTGCGACCATCGACGTCTTCGCCTATGACTTGAACGAGCCGGATGTCATCTCGGCGCTGCTGGATCTCGGCGCCACGGGCAAGGCGCGGATCGTCCTCGACAATGCCGACCTGCATCATGATCCGAGCGACCCGACGCCGGAAGATCAGTTCACCGAGATGTTCATCGCCAAGGCCGGCGCCGACAAGATCCTGCGAGGGAGGTTCGGCCGCTATTCCCATGACAAGGTGTTCGTCGTCTACCAGAACGGCAATCCGCGGCTCGTTCTGGGCGGTTCGACCAATTTCTCGGTGACGGGCGTCTATGTGAACGCGAACCATGTGATCCTGATCGAGGATCCGGACGTCGCGGCGCTTTACGCGACGGTGTTCGACGAAGTTTGGACCGGCAAGGCGAGCAAGGCCGATTTCGCGCGGAGCTCCTATGCCAACCAGCGCTACGAATTCGGCACGGTCGATCGTGTGCCGAAATTCGACGTGACCTTCTCGCCGCATGCGCAGCCTTTCGCGGCGGCGCGGCTCAACGAGATCGTCGATCGCTGCGAGAAGGAGGCTCAGACCAAGGGCAACGTGTTCTTCGCGGTGATGGAACTCAGCAGCAAAAGTCCGAACCCGGTCTACGAGGCGCTGACGAGACTGCACAAGAATCCGGAGCTGTTCAGCTATGGTATCTCGGACCATCCCGAGGGCATCAGCTTCTATCCGATCGGCGCCACGACAGGCGTATTGGTGACCGGCAAGCCGGGTACTACGATCCTGCCGCCACCGTTCAATCAGGTGCCGAGCGTCGGCGCTGGTCACCAGGTCCATCACAAATTCGTCGTTTGCGGTTTCGGAGGGACCGATCCGATCGTTTATTGCGGCTCGTCCAACCTCGCGCTCGCTGGCGAACAAGTGAATGGCGACAATCTGTTGTGCATTCGCAACGACGATGTCGTAACCGCCTTCACGATCGAGGCCTTGCTGCTCATCGACCATTTCAATTTTCTCGACTCGATGGCCAAGGCGCCGGGCGGCAAGGGCGCCCAAGCGATGTCAATGCAGCCGCCCGCCGACCAGCGCACTGCCGCGGCGGCGGCTGGTTGGCATCTCGGCACCACGGATAAGTGGGCAGCGAAGTATTTCGACCCGACTGATCTCCACTTTCGCGATCGCGTTATGTTCGCTTGAGCCGGTGCTCACGTCTGGTGCCAGACAAAGGAATGCGAAGCGTTGCGCTTTGGCGGTAGCTAATCAGCAGACGGAGGACCAATATCCTCGGAGATCTCCTGCCGAAGTTTCGGCCCCTTCGCCAATCGCCTGCCGAGCGCGGTGACGAAGGCGTCGTAGCGCTCACCGGCCTTGGCCCGAGCCGCCTGTGCGGTCGGTTCAGGCAATGCCGGCGTTGTCGCGAGCCAGAAACGGATGAACACGGCCAGGGTTTCGACGGCGATGCCGACATCGCGCTCAAGCCGGGTCATACGGCGGTCGATCTGATCGAGACGCTTGGTGACGGCGGCCTCACGCCGCTCATCAGCGTCTGGCGACAGGAAGGATGCGATGGCGGCTTCGGCGATCAGCGACTGTGGCTGATCGCGGCGGGCAGCATAGTCGGCGAGGCCCTTCATGACGGGAGGATCGAGATAGACTGAGATCTGGATCTTCTTTTTGCGGGTGGACTCTTGAGGATCTGGCATGGCGATCACAACTCCATGCCGTCGTTGGGATCGAGGGAGACCTGGCGGGCGACGCCCTGCATGATCCCGGTCATGCGGCTGTTGCGGGTCGCGGCGTCCTCCATTTCGTCATCACGATCAGCATCAATCTCGAATTCATTCTCTATCGGCACCGTCTTGTCCACGGGCTTCGCACGGCTGAGTTCCGGTTGATGGCGGCGCTCGGAGTCGGTCGTGTCCTCGTCATCGGATACTGGCGACGTGGGTGGGGCCGCGGCGGCCGCAATCTCGGACCTCATTGGCAATGGCAAGCTCGTCCAGTCATCGGGCTGTCCCTGTCTCGGTGCGGTGATAGCGGGCGGCGGCAGGATACGCTCCTTGAGGCGAGCATCCTCGTAATAGCGCGCCTTCTTCGCCCGGATCGGTGGGGTGCCGGCTACCATGACGATCTCATCGGTTGGCGGGAGCTGCATTACCTCGCCCGGGGTCAGCAGCGGGCGTGCGGTCTCGGAACGCGAGACCATCAGATGTCCGAGCCAGGGCGACAGCCGATGCCCGGCATAGTTCTTCATCGCCTTCATTTCTGTGGCCGTGCCGAGCGCGTCGGAGACACGCTTGGCAGTGCGCTCGTCATTCGTCGCGAAGCTGACTCGGACATGGCAATTGTCGAGGATCGAGTTGTTCGGGCCATAAGCCCTCTCAATCTGGTTCAGCGACTGGGCGATCAGGAATGCCTTCAGGCCGTAGCCGGCCATGAACGCGAGCGCGGACTCGAAGAAGTCCAGCCGCCCCAGCGCCGGAAATTCGTCCAGCATCAATAGCAGTCGGTGGCGGCTACCCTTCGCCTGCAGGTCCTCGGTCAGGCGTCGGCCGATCTGGTTGAGGATCAGGCGGACCAGCGGCTTGGTGCGGTTGATGTCGGAGGGCGGCACCACGAGATAGAGGGTCGCCGGCCGCTTGCCGCCAACGATATCGCTGATCCGCCAGTGGCAACGCCGTGTAACCTCCGCCACGACGGGATCGCGATAGAGGCCGAGGAACGACATGGCGGTCGACAGCACGCCCGATCGCTCGTTGTCGGACTTGTTGAGCAACTCGCGCGCGGCCGAGGCGACGACAGCATGAACGCCGGCGTCGCCGAGATGTGCCGTCTTCATCATCGCGGCGAGCGTCGACTCGATCGGGCGTTTCGGATCGGACAGAAAGGCAGCGACACCGGCCAGCGTCTTGTCCGCTTCGGCATAGAGAACATGCAGGATCGCGCCGACCAGCAGCGCGTGACTGGTCTTCTCCCAATGATTTCGTTTGTCGAGAGAGCCCTCGGGGTCGACCAGGACATCGGCGATATTCTGGACGTCGCGGACCTCCCATTCGCCGCGCCGGACTTCCAGTAGCGGATTGTAGGCGGACGATTTTGCGTTGGTCGGATCGAATAACAGCACGCGGCCGTGCCGGGCGCGAAAGCCGGCGGTGAGCTGCCAGTTCTCCCCCTTGATGTCGTGGACGATCGCTGATCCCGGCCAGGTCAAAAGTGAGGGCACGACCAAGCCGACTCCTTTGCCCGATCGGGTCGGTGCGAAGCACAGCACGTGCTCAGGCCCGTCATGACGGAGATAGTCGCGCTCGTAGCGGCCAAGCACAACACCCTCCAGGCCGAGGAGACCGGCAGTCTTCACCTCTCCTGTCTCGGCCCAACGGGCAGAGCCATATGTCTCGACCTTCTTCGCCTCGCGCGCCCTCCAGACCGACATCCCGATCGCGACGGCCACCGAGATGAAACCACCCGATGCGGCGATGAATGCCCCGTGCACGAAGATGCCGGGCGCATAGGCGTCGTAGAAATACCACCACGCAAAAAACGACGGCGGCAGGTAAAACGGCCAGCCGACGACCGTGAACCAGGGCGTTCCGAGTTGCGCCTGGAAGCCGAGCTTCCAAGCGACATATTCGGTGGCGCCCCAGGTGGTGGCCAGCACGATCAGGGAGACGGTGAGGATCTGACCCCACAGGATCTTGGTCGCCGACATGGCAGTGCTCCTTTCTTGAATGGGGTTTAGAGGCCCAGCCCGCGCTTACGGCCAAAGGTCCAGTCGATGCCGCCGTCCGGGCGAGCGATGCCGGAGATGTGCTTGCCGAGCTGCTTTTCGAGCGAGGGCGTCCAGGGGACGAGCTGGAAGCCGAGGCCCCCATCTCCCGTCATGGTGTCGATCATGGCGAAGCGGCCCGAGGCCAGGGTCATCCGCTGGCGGTAGGTGCCGGCGACATAGTCGCCACTGCCCGCGCGGTTGAACGGCTGGCCGGTCTCGGCGGCAAGCCTCTCGCCGGCCGCCTCCAGTTCCCGGCGGCGCAGCGTGTCGATCAGGTTGCGGGTGAAGGTGACGCGCTGGCCCTGGCGCTCGGCGAGACCCTGTTCGACCAGGTGCTCGGCCCGGCGAGAACGCCCATTGCGCACCTCGGCGCCGAAGCCGCCTTCGGACAGAGCGTTCGGTTCGCGCGCTATGTTTTGTCGGTCGAGCCAGGTCGCGCCCGACGCCGTGACCTGTCGCTCGATGTCGAGATCGGAGCGGATAGCGAGGGCGACGCGCCGCTGCCCGCGCGCGTCGTCGAACTTGCGCAGCTCGACGATCGAACCCGGCGCGCTGTCGCCGGCGGCGTCGAGGTTGGGCAGCTTGATGTGGTGGGTGCGGCCGTCCACGGCGTCCACGACCGCAAAGGCGGTGCCATTCAGCTCGTCGTCGAGCCCGCGTGTCACCAGCCGGCCGATGATCGGCGTTTCGAGAGTTTCCGCTGCCAGCACATAGCTCGCTGAGCCGCGCTCGATGCCTTGTTCGGTCAGAGCGCGGTGCATGCGCTTGATGATGTCGCCGCGGTCGCCCAACTCGCGCAGCACCGCCTCGGCCTTGTCGTCGACGATCCATTGACCGGGGCCGACCGGATCGGCGAGGCCAAGCGTTTCCAGCTTCCGCAGGCGCCCAACCTTCAGGGAATGGTACTCGTCGGGCTGGCGATCGGCGTGGGGAGCGAGATCGATGACGCCAGTCCCGCGCGCGTTGTGGACAAGCTGGCGATCCAACTGGGTCCAGCGCTCGGTGTCGATTTGACGTTCGAGCGTGCGGCGGATGTCGAGATCGGTGCGCGGCCCCAGTTCCTGCGTAATAAGATCGCGCGCCCGGTCGCGCATGCCCTCCTTGATGTAGTCGCGAGCTATGACGAGATCCTGGCCGTCATCGCGCCCGCCGCGGACGATCAGATGGACATGCGGGTGCTCGGTGTTCCAGTGATCTACAGCCACCCAGTCGAGCCCGGTGCCGAGATCCTTTTCCATCTGCCCGACGAGATCGCAGGTGAAGGATTTGAGGTCGGCCATCTCCGACGCGTCGTCGGGCGAGATGATGAAGCGAAAATGATGCCGGTCATCCCGGCACCGCTCGGCGAAGGCGCCCGCGTCTGCAGTCTCGGTCTCAGGCCCAAACAGGCGGGCCTTTTCCCCGTCACGGGTCACGCCCTCGCGGCGCAGGTAATTGAGATGGGTGCCGAGCGTCGCGGCGCGCGCGGAATGGCGGACGACACGCGCCTTGATCACCGCCCCGCGCGAGCGTGCAGTGATGAGGCGGTTCGCCTGGATGCTGGCGCGCTGACCCTGTCCGAAACGGGAGCGGTTGCCCGCGACGATGCGGCCCGATCGCGACACGCCACCACCCGCCTTCTTCGCCGCCGCCAGCGCCTGTGCAATGAACGGTTTCGCGCGCTGCGAACCCGAGGAGCGGACGCGGCCTCGGCGGATCCTAAACTCGCGCTCATCGGCCATGGCGCGGTCCCGCAATGTGCGAAAGATCTCTCAGATACAAAGGTTTGAGCCTACGCCACACGTTGTCGCCAAAGGCTGCAAGGTGTGGAGAACGCGAGAAAACCCAACAAAAACAACCGACCGACCGAAGCGCAATGTGCGCCCTTTTATCCTGCCCTCCTTCGGTCGTGGGTATCCGTCCGGTCTCTGCACAGTATTGGTGGGGTGCAAAATCGAGGCATGTCGGTTTCCTTCGAAGCATGGAGGATCTCCGATGAATTTGAGACATTTCGAGAACACGGCGCGTCAGTCCTGGTGGCGGGTTCACGT
>JAFKFV010000019.1 GCA_017307955.1 Allobosea sp.
GAAAGAAAGGCCCCCACCCCGGCCCTCCCCCGCAAGGGGGGAGGGAGAAGCGCCCTCACCCCGACCCTCTCCCGCAAGCGGGAGAGGGGGAAAAGAAGTGCGATTCGCCACCACGTCGATGAAGAGCGGGACGAACTCCCTCCCCCCTTGCGGGGGAGGGTTGGGGTGGGGGACTTGCTGTCGCAGCACCGAAGCACTCATTTGCGCACCGCCCCGAAGGTGATGCCGCGCAGGAGATGTTTCCGGAGCAGCAGCGTGAAGACGAAGATCGGCACCACGAAGAGGGTCGTGGCGGCGGCGACGGCCGGCCAGTCCTGGCCGCCCTCGCCGATGATGAAGGGGATGAAGGGCGGCATGGTCTGCGCCGTGCCGGAGGTCAGCAGCACCGCGAAGGCGTATTCGTTCCATGCGAAGATCAGGCAGAAGATGGCGGTGGCGGCGATGCCGGTCGCGGCCTGCGGCAGCACGGCGAGGCGGAAGGCCTGCAGCCGCGTATAGCCGTCGATCATCGCCGCTTCCTCGTATTCGCGCGGGATCTCGTCGATGAATCCCTTCAGCAGCCAGACGGCGAGCGACACGTTCACCGCCGTGTAGAGCAGGATCATGCCGAGCTTGGTGTCGTTGAGGCCGAGCTGGCGGTACATGAGATAGATCGGGATCGCGACCGCGATCGGCGGCATCATGCGCGTCGACAGGATGAAGAACAGCAGGTCGTCCTTGAACGGCACGCGGAAGCGCGAGAAGCCATAGGCCGCGAGCGTGCCGAGGAAGACCGCGAGGAAGGTCGATCCGAAAGCGATGATGATCGAGTTGACGAAGCGCGGCACGACATTGGACGGGCCGGCGATCACCATGTTCCGCGACCGCACCAGCTTGTCGTACCAGGTCGTCGGCGCCGGCAATTGGGCGAGCACCTCGGGCGATTGCCGCGTGCGGGTCGTGAAGAGGTTCACATAGCCTTCGAGCGACGGCGTGAAGACGATCTTCGGCGGATAGGCGATCGAATCCGGCGGCGTCTTGAAGCTCGTCGCGATGATCCAGACGAGCGGGATCATGGTCACGATCGCATAGACGATGACAAGCGCGCCGGCGATCCGCCGCATCATGCTGGTCGGCGCCACGATCGAACGGGCCTGGTCGGAGGCGCTCATCGCTGCTTCACCCGGTTGAGCGCCTTCACATAGATGTTGGCGAGGCCGAAGACGGTGACGAAGAGGATGATGGCGAGCGCCGAGGAATAGCCGGTGCGCCAGCTCTCGAAGGCCTGACGCTTCAGCGTGATCGACACGACCTCGGTGGTCGAGCCGGGACCGCCGCCCGTGAGCAGGTTGACCATGTCGAACATCTTGAAGTTCTCGATGCCGCGGAAGAGCACCGCCAGCATGATGAAGGGCAGCGCCATCGGCAGCGTGATCGACCAGAACTGGCGCCAGGGCGAGGCGCGGTCGACCTCGGCCGCCTCGTAGATGTAGTCGGGGATCGAGCGCAGCCCCGCGAGGCAGATCAGCATCACGTAAGGCGTCCACATCCAGGCATCGACGATGACGATCGCCCAGGGCGAAAGCCGCACGTCGCCGAGCATCTGGAAGGACGAAGGCTCGATGCCGGTGAAGAACGACACCGCGTAATTGAAGAGCCCGCTCTGCGGCTGGTAGAGGAAGGTCCAGAAATTCCCCACCACCGCCGGCGACAGCATCATCGGGATCAGGATGATCGTCGTCCACACGCCGTGGCCGCGGAACTTCTTGTCGATCAGCCAGGCGAGCCCGAAGCCGAGCACCGTCTCGATGATGATCGTCCAGATCACGAAATGCGCCGTGGTCTGCATCGCGAACCAGACATCGGCGTCGGTCAGGATGCGCTCGTACCATTGCAGCCCGACCGTCTTCACCTCGGCATTCGGCTTGTTGGCGCGGTAGTTCGTGAAGGACAGCCAGATCGTCCAGATCAGCGGGAAGATGTTGATCGCCAGCAGGAGAACGATGGTCGGCCCGATGAAGAGCCAGGCGATGGCCTTGTCCGAGAGCCCGCGCAGCGGCCGGGCAAGGCTCTCCGGCGTGGCGCCGGCAACCTTCTCGGTCAGCGCGCCTGATGTCGTCGCTTCGCTCATGGGGCCTTCCGGCATGGTCCGTCGTCGTGGGGGGGGAACGCGGCGCCGGCTGACCGGCGCCGCAGGACATTCGGAATGCCGCGTCAGATCTTGCCTTCATCCTCGAAGACGGTCGTCCAGTCCTTGACGAGGCCGTCGAGTGCTTCCTGCGCCGTGCCCTGATCGGCGACGACATAGTCGTGCACGCGCTTCTGCATCGCCTGCATCAGCTCGGCATAGGCGGGCTCGGCCCAGAAATCCTTGACCATGTTCATGGAAACGAGGAAGTCGGGTGCGAAGGGCGCGCTCTGCGGGAAGGACGGCGCCTCGACGACGGCCTTCAGCGCCGAGTAGCCGCCAAGCTCCCACCACTTCTGCTGGACCGAAGGCTGCGCGAACCACTTGATATATTCGAGCGCGTCGTCCTTGTGGTCGGAATAGGCGACGACCGAGATGCCCTGGCCGCCGAGCTGCGTGAAATGCCCGTCAGGACCGGCCGGGTTCGGGAAGAAGCCGATCTTGTCGCCGCCGACATTCGGGTCCTTGTAGAGGCCGGGGAAGAAGGCGAACCAGTTCATCTGCATCGCCACCTGGCCCGACTTGAAGGCGTCGAGACCCTCGGACATGTAGGCATTGGTCATGCCCGGCGCCGTGCAGCACTTGTAGAGCTCCTTGTAGAATTCGAGCCCCTTCACCGCTTCCGGAGAATTGACGAAGCCTTCCATGCTGTAGGGCTTCTTCGGGTCGTCATACTGGAAGCCGTAATCGTAGAGGACGTTGGTGACGCCCATCGTGATGCCTTCGGAGCCGCGCTCCGTGAAGATATAGGCGCCGTAGACCTTCTTGCCGTCGATCTCGCGCCCCTGGAAGAAGGTCGCGATGTCCTTCAGCTCGTCATAGGTCTTGGGCGGCGCGAGATCGCGGCCGTATTTCTCCTTGAACTCCTTCTGCAGCTCCGGCTTCTCGAACCAGTCCTTGCGATAGGTCCAGCCGACCGCGTCGGCCATGGCCGGCAGCGCCCAGTAGTTCGGCGTGTTCTTCGGCCATTCCGAATAGCCGACGACCGTCGCATCGACGAAGTCGGACATCTTGATGCCCTCCTTGTCGAAGAAGTCGTTGAGCTTCACATAGTGACCGTTCTCGGCCGAACCGCCGACCCACTGGCTGTCGCCGATTATGAGGTCGCAAAGCTTGCCGTGCGAGTTCAGCTCGTTCAGGAAGCGGTCGGCATAGCTCGTCCAGGGGACGAACTCGAACTTCATGTCGATGCCGCTCTCCTTGGTGAAATCCTTGGAGAGCTCGACCAGCGCATTGGCCGGGTCCCAGGCCGCCCAGCACAGGGTCAGCGACTTGTCGGCCGCCTTGGCGCCCGCCGACATCGCGCAGGTGAGCACGGTGGCCGTGCCCAGCGCGGCGGCCAGCTTCAGCAAATTCCGCATGCGATCCTCCCTGAATTGCCCATGGCACGCCGGCGCGAAAGAAGACCGCGCGGACGCTGGACCGCTTCCTCGGGCGATCCGGGCAGGTGAATTGAAGCGTTCCCCGACGCCGGTTGCTCCCGGCCTTCTGTTTAGTGATTGTGTTTAGTGATACCCAATTCACTAAACTAAGCAACGGCAATTTTCCGCCACTTGTTGTGCAGCGCAGCAGCGATTTGCTAAACCGAGTTTAGTAATTCAGCGACCAGACCGGCGAAGGCGGGCGCATGAAAAAAGGGGCGCCTCTCGGCGCCCCTCTGATCGGCTGGTTGGTCGGTGGAACCCGCGCTATCGCGGGCTCGCGTCAGACCTTGGTCCAGACATTCCCGGCATTGGACGACTTCACGGCCGCCTCGATGAACTTCATGCCGACAAGGCCGTCCTCGACGCTCGGATAGATGACGTCCGCGCCGACCGTACCGCCGTCGCGCGCCGCGCGGATGGCGCGGGCCGCTTCGGTGTAGATGTTGGCGAAGCCTTCGAGATAGCCTTCCGGGTGGCCGCCCGGAACGCGGGTGACGCGCGCCGCCTCCGGCCAGGCGCCGGCGCCGCCGCGGGTCAAGAGCTGCTTCGGCTCGCCGAACTTCGTGAACCAGAGATAGTTCGGATCGGCCTGCGTCCATTCGAGGCCGCCCTTGGTGCCGTAGACGCGCAGCTTGAGGCCGTTTTCATGGCCGACCGCGACCTGGCTCGCCCAGAGCATGCCCTTGGCGCCGCCCTTCCAGCGCAGCAGGATCTCGACATCGTCGTCGAGCAGCCGGCCTTCGACGAAGGTCGTCAGCTGCGCCAGAAGCTCGTCCAGCTCGAGGCCGGAGACGAAGCAGGCGAGGTTATAGGCATGCGTGCCGATATCGCCGATGCAGCCGCCGGCGCCCGAGCGCTTCGGATCGGTGCGCCACTCGGCCTGCTTGGAGCCCGACGCCTCGGCCCGCTCCGTCAGCCAGTCCTGCGGATATTCGGCCTGGATGAGACGGATGGTGCCAAGCTCGCCGGCCGCCACCATGGCCCGCGCCTGGCGGATCATCGGATAGCCGGTGTAGTTGTGGGTCACCGCGAAGACCTTGCCGGTCTTCTTGACGAGCGCCACCAGCTCCTCAGCCTCGGCGACCGTCGTCGTCAGCGGCTTGTCGCAGATGACATGGATGCCGGCCTCGAGAAAGGCCTTGGCGGCCGGCGCATGCATGTGGTTCGGCGTGACGATGGCGACCGCCTCGATGCCGTCCGGACGGGCGGCCTCGGCCTTCGCCATCTCCTCGAACGAGCCATAGGCGCGGTCGTCGGCGATGCCGAGATCCTTCGCCGAGGCTTTCGCGCGGGCCGGCTCCGAGGAGAGCGCGCCGGCGACCAGCTCATACTGGTCGTCGATGCGCGCGGCGATGCGGTGGACGGCGCCGATGAAGGCGCCCTGCCCGCCGCCAACCATGCCGAGGCGGATGCGACCGCTCGCGGCTTCTTCCTTGCTGCCTTCGATGGCCATGGGGACTGTTCCTTTCCTTGCCGCTCAGGCGATGCCGAGGATGCGGCGGTTGGCGACGTCGTCGGTTCCGGCACCGGCGAAGTCGTCGAACGCGCGCTCCGTGACGCGGATGATGTGATGCTTGATGAACTCGGCGCCTTCGCGCGCGCCGTCCTCGGGATGCTTCAGCGCGCATTCCCATTCGAGGACCGCCCAGGAGGCGTAGTCGTACTGGGTCAGCTTCGAGAACACCGCCCCGAAATCGACCTGGCCGTCGCCGAGCGAGCGGAAGCGGCCGGCGCGGTTCACCCAGCTCTGGTAGCCACCATAGACGCCCTGGCGGCCGGTCGGATTGAACTCGGCGTCCTTCACATGGAACGCCTTGATGCGCTCGTGATAGATGTCGATGTAGTCGAGATAGTCGAGCTGCTGCAGCACGAAGTGCGACGGGTCGTAGAGAAGGTTGGCGCGCGGGTGGTTCTTCACCTCGGCGAGGAACATCTCGAAGGTGACGCCATCATGCAGGTCCTCGCCGGGATGGATCTCGTAGGCGAGGTCGACGCCATGCTCGTCGGCATAGTCGAGCAGCGGAGTCCAGCGCTTGCCGAGTTCGGCGAAGGCGGCCTCGACGAGGCCGGCCGGGCGCTGCGGGAACGGATAGAGGAACGGCCAGGCGAGCGCGCCCGAGAAGGTCGCATGCGCCGTGATGCCGAGATGCTTCGAGGCGCGCAGCGCCCGCTTCACCTGGTCGACGGCCCATTCCTGCCGCGCCTTCGGATTGCCGCGGACTTCCGGAGCGGCGAAGCCGTCCATCAGTTCGTCATAGACGGGATGCACGGCGACCAGCTGGCCCTGAAGATGGGTCGAGAGCTCGGTGATCTCGAGGCCGTGCTTGGCGGCGGTGCCGGCGAGCTCGTCGCAGTAATCCTTCGAGTCCGACGCCTTCTTGAGGTCGATCAGGCGGCCATCCCAAGTCGGGATCTGCACGCCCTTGTAGCCGAGCGAAGCGGCCCATTCGCAGATGGCGTCGAACGAGTTGAACGGCGCGGTGTCGCCGGCGAACTGGGCGAGGAATATCGCCGGTCCCTTGATCGTCTTCATGAGAATCCTCCTTGGACTGTCGGGGTTCGTTGTCGCGCCGCCGGGGCGACGCGCTCCGCGGTCAGGGCACGTTGTCCCTGACGAAGATGTCGATCCTGATACGCTCCTGCCCGGCGATGATCGGCAGGCCCTCGCGGGCGGCGAGCAGCAGCCGCGCGGCGCTGCGCGCCATGTGGCCGGCATCCTGGTTGATGAGCGCGTCGATGGTGCCGCGGATGAGCTGGCGGCGGTTGAAGGGCGTCAGCTCATGCGCGATGAAGACGACGTCGCGGGCGCGGCCGGCACGCTCCAGCGCGGCGACGATGCCGGCCGTGCCGGCGCCGACATTATAGACGCCGACGAGGTCGCGATGCTCGGCGAGCAGCGCATCGGCGACCCGCTCGGCGCGGTCGTCGTCATCGCGCCCCTCGCGGATCGGCAGCACCTCGAGATCGGGATATTCCCGCTCCACCACCTGCTCGAAGCCGTATTGCCGCTCGATATGGTCGCGCAGCGCCAGCGAGCCGGCGATGAGGCCGACCTTGCCGCTGCGATGGCCGAGAAAGCGGCCGAGCAGCGTCGCTGCCGTCCGGCCGGCGGCGTAGTTGTCGACGCCGACAAAATGCGCCCGCCGCGTTCCCGGCAGGTCGGAGACGAGCGTCACCACGGTGGTGCCGCGGTCGGCGAGCATGTTGACCGCCTCGGCCACCGCCGGATGATCGAGCGCCACCAGCGCGACGCCATCGAGATCGGCCGGCAGATTCTCCAGCGCCGTCGCCAGCATCTCGCCGTCGAAGACGTCGACATGGGTGAAGGTAATGCGCACCCGCTCGTGCAGATAGCGGTCCGCCGTGGCGCGGAACTCCTGCTCCAGGAGAGTCATGAACTCGTTGGCGCCGGTCGGCAGCACGACCTCGAAGCGATAGTCGCGGCCGCGCGCGAGACGGGAGGCGAGACGGTCCGGCTGGTAGTTGAGGCGCTCGATCGCCGCCTGCACGCGCTCGATGGTGCGCGCATGCACGCCGGCGCGGCCGTTCAGGACACGGTCGACCGTCGCGAGGCTGACGCCCGCCTCACGGGCGACATCCTGAAGCGTCGTCTTGCCCAAGCGCCGTTCCTCCTCGTCTGACGAGTTACCATCAGAAACTGAGGTAGGCAACTCAGAGCCTTGCGATCACGAGGAAAATGCACCGTGGACAGAGGCCGGGAAATCGCACCAGGGGCACCGTCGAGGTTTGCGCGAACGGGCGGTTTATGAAAGGATTCTAACGATCAGGGGTTGCCGGGATCGGGGACCGGATGCAGACGGCGCGGTCTGCGGAGAACGCGAACCGCCACATGAAGGAGGCGGACGCGACAAGGAGGACGAGACATGAAGGCTGCCGAGGCGCCGTTCCGACTGGCCGACTACGCGCCGCCCGCCTTCGACATCACCCATGTCGATCTCGATGTCCGGCTGGACCGCGCGGCGACCCGTGTATTCGCCAAGCTGTCGATCCGGCCGCGCGGCACCGGACGCGCGCTGGAACTCGTCGGCGACGAACTCGCGCTTGCCGGGCTCAAGCTCGACGGCACGCCGCTCGGTGCCGATGCCTTTACGGCGACGCCGTCGCTCTTGACGGTTTCCAACGTGCCGGACCGGCCGTTCCTGCTCGAGATCGAGACGGTCATCGACCCCTCCGCTAATACCAAGCTGATGGGCCTCTACCGCTCGACGGGCGCCTATTGCACGCAGTGCGAGGCCGAGGGCTTCCGCCGCATCACCTATTTCCTCGATCGGCCGGACGTGCTCTCGGTCTATACGACGCGCATCGAGGCGGAGAAGAGCGAGGCGCCGCTGCTGCTCGGCAACGGCAATCCCGGAGCGCATGGCGACATTCCCGGCACGAGCCGGCATTTTGCCATCTGGCAGGACCCGTTCCCGAAGCCGTCCTATCTCTTCGCCCTGGTCGCCGGCGATCTCGGCGCGGTGAAGGACAGCTTCACCACGATGTCGGGCCGCAAGGTCGATCTCGCCATCTATTGCGAGCATGGCAAGGAAGCGCGCTGCCTCTATGCCATGGACGCGCTCAAGCGCTCGATGCGCTGGGACGAGACGGCGTTCGGCCGCGAATATGATCTCGACGTGTTCAACATCGTCGCCGTGTCCGACTTCAACATGGGCGCGATGGAGAACAAGGGCCTCAACATCTTCAACGACAAATATGTCCTCGCCGACCCGAACACGGCGACCGATATCGATTATGCCAATGTCGAGGGCGTCATCGCCCATGAATATTTCCACAACTGGACCGGCAACCGCATCACCTGCCGCGACTGGTTCCAGCTCTGCCTGAAGGAAGGCCTGACCGTCTTCCGCGACCAGGAATTTTCCTCCGACATGCGCTCGCGCGCCGTGAAGCGCATCGCCGATGTGCGCACGCTGCAGGCGCGGCAGTTCCCCGAGGACGGCGGCCCGCTCGCCCATCCCGTCCGTCCGGAAATCTATCACGAGATCAGCAACTTCTACACGCCGACCGTCTATGAGAAGGGCGCCGAGGTCGTGCGCATGCTGCAGACCATCCTCGGCGAGGACGGCTTCCGGCGCGGCATGGACCTCTATTTCGAGCGCCATGACGGCGACGCCGCGACAATCGAGGATTTCCTCGCCTGTTTCACGGACGCGACCGGCGAAGACCTGTCGCAATTTGCCCTCTGGTACAGCCAGGCCGGGACGCCGCAGATCGCCGCCCGCGGCGAGTTCGATGCGAAGACCCGCCGCTATCGCCTGACGCTGGCGCAGAGCACTCCCGCAACGCCCGGCCAGCCGATCAAGCGGCCGATGCAGATCCCGATCCGCTTCGGCCTCATCGGACCGAATGGCGAGGACCTCGCCTTCGCCTCCGCCTCGGGCGCCCGGGTCGAGGGCGACGTCATCCACCTGACTTCCGCGAGCCAGACCGTTACCTTCGAGGGCGTCTCGGCGCGGCCGGTCCCCTCGCTGCTGCGCGGCTTCTCGGCGCCGGTGCGCCTCGCGATCGATGCCTCGGCTGAAGATCTCGTCTTCCAGGTCCGCGCCGACCGCGACCCCTTCAACCGCTGGCAGGCGGCGCAGACGCTGGCGATGCGCAGCCTCGTCGCCGGCGCCACCGGCGGTGGCGAGAGCGGGGCGGCCGAGCCGGCGCTGGTCGATGCGCTCGGCGCGGTCCTCGACGACGAGAGGCTGGAGCCGGCCTTCCGCGCGCAGGTGCTGCAGATCCCGAGCGAGGCCGACATCGCCCGCGAGATCGGCGAGAATGTCGATCCGGACGCCGTGGCGGCATCGCGCCGGCGGCTGCGGCTCGCCATCGTCTCGAGCCTCGGGCCGCGGCTCCTGGCGGTCCATACGGCGCTCGGCGGCGAACAGGCCTATTCGCCGGACGCCGCCAATGCCGGCGTGCGCGCGCTCAGGAACACGGTGCTCGATCTCATGGTCGCCTCGGGCAGCCGCGCCGCGGTCGGCGCCGCCGTCTGGCAGTTCGAGACGGCGGACAACATGACCGACCGCCTCGCCGCGCTCGCCGCCCTTTGCCATGCCGCGCTGCCGGAACGGCTTTCCGCGCTGCACACCTTCCACGAAGCCTATCGCAACGACGCGCTGGTGCTCGACAAGTGGCTGACGCTGGAGGCGAGCGTGCCGGCCCCGGAGACGCTCCACCGCGTCAAGGCGCTGCTCCATCATCCCTCCTTCGCCGCGTCCAACCCCAACCGCGTGCGCGCGCTCGTCGGCGGCTTCGCCAGCCTCAACCAGACGCAGTTCAATCGCGCCGACGGCGCCGGCTACGACTTCGTCGCCGATTTCGTGCTCGATCTCGACCGGCGCAATCCGCAGACGGCGGCCCGCCTTCTCGTCGCCTTCCGCTCCTGGCGGTCAATGGAGCCGGTTCGCCGCGCCGCGGCCGAGGCGGCGCTGCGGCGGATCGCGGCCGCACCCAAGCTCTCCCCCGATACGCTCGACATCGTCACGCGCACCCTCGCCTGAGCCGGAGCCACGCCCTTCGTGGCGGGTTATCCACGGCTCTCGCGTGGTTAACGAATATGCTTAACGAAAGGCTAATTCCGCCTAGACAAGCCGAATCGCCTCGATTCAAATGAGGCTGATTCGGGGCGTCGGCGTATCCCCGATGACAGCAGAAATCAGGGGGCTGGCATGGCGCGGGCGGGATTTGCCGGTGCGTCTCAGGGCGAACATTTGCCGATGTCGAAGACCATGTTCGCGCAGAAGGAAGCCATTCCGGGCCATGCGCGACTGCTCGCCCAGCCGGCCTATGAGAAGCTCCTCGCCGCCGAGCCGATCCTGCGTCGGCTGATCCCGATCATCATCACGATCTTCCTGATCTTCGTCGCCTTCTCGCGCATCGTGCATCTCTACGACCTGCGTCTCGAGCGGGACGCCGAGGCGCGCGACATGATGACGATGGTGGCGACGGTGATCGCCGACCGCCTCGCGGCGGGCGAGCCGACGCTGCCCGCCGACGGCTATCGCATGGCGGTGCAGACGCTGCTCGACAATGCCCTGCCGGGGGCGGCGCTCGATGGCGGCCGGCGCATCCTCGTCACCGATCCGACGGGCCGCATCGTCGCCACGGCACCGCGCAGCCTCACCGACGAAGGCCGGAATTTCGACGATGCCGTGCGCGACGCGCAGCCCATGGTGATCTTCGGCGAGCGCGCCGGCGTCCTGCCGGTAACGCTTGAAGAGGGCGGGCCGGCGCTCGGCACGCTGCGCCAGCTTTCCGGCGGGCTCGGCTATGTCGCGGTCGTGGCGCCGCAATCGGCGATCTACCAGGGATGGCGCGACGACGTTTCGCTCAACGTCACCGTCTTCGTCGGCACCAGCGCGATCCTGCTCGTCATCCTCTACGGCTATTTCGCCCAGTCGGCCCGCGCCCGGCAGGCGGACCGCATCTATCACGAGACCTATGCGCGCTTCGACACGGCGCTGCGCCGCGGCCGTTGCGGGTTGTGGGACTGGGACGTTGCGCGCGGCCGCCTGTTCTGGTCGAAGTCGATGTTCGAGCTGGTCGGCATGGCGCCGCGCGACGCGCTGCTCGGCTTCGGCGAGGTCAACGCGCTGATCCATCCCGACGATGGCGACCTGATGGACCTCGTCGAGGCGCTCTACGAGACGGGCGAGACCACCGTCGATCGCATGTTCCGCATGCGCAAGGCCGGCGGCGGCTATGTCTGGCTGCGCATCCGCGTCGAGCTGGTCGATGCCGAGGAGGCGGAGCCTCATCTCATCGGCATCGCCGTCGACGTCACCGAGCAGATGCGCCTCGCCGAAAGCTCGCGCACCGCCGACCTGCGCCTTCGCGACGCGATCGAGACCATCTCGGAAGCCTTCGTGCTCTGGGACGCCGACAACCGGCTCGTGATGTGCAACTCGAAATACCAGCAGTTGCACGGCATTCCCGATGCCGCGCTCGAGGCCGGCACGCCCTATGCGCATGTGATCGCCGCCGGCCACCAGCCGATCGTGCGCACGCAGATCCCGACCGACGAACGGCACGAGGCCGGCGGGCGCAGCTTCGAGGCGCAGCTCAATGACGGCCGCTGGCTGCAGATCAACGAGCGGCGGACCAAGGATGGCGGCTTCGTCTCGGTCGGCACCGACATCACCACCATCAAGCGCCACGAGGAAAAGCTCATCGACGGCGAGCGGCGGCTGATGGCGACCATCGCCGACCTTCGCCAGTCGCGCCAGAAGCTGGAGCAGCAGGCCAGGACGCTCGAGGTCCAGTCGAACGAGAACGAGGAACTGGCGCAGAAATATGCCGCCGAGAAGGATCGGGCCAACGCCGCCAACCAGGCGAAGTCCGAATTCCTCGCCAATATCAGCCATGAGCTGCGGACGCCGCTCAACGCCATCATCGGCTTCTCGGAGATCATGCGCACCGGCCTCTTCGGGCCGCTCGGCTCGCCGCGCTATCTCGAATATTGCGACGACATCCATGCGAGCGGCAATTTCCTGCTCAACGTCATCAACGATGTCCTAGACATGTCGCGCATCGAGGCCGGCCGCATGGCGCTCGATTTCGAGCCGCTGCCGCTCGACCAGATCGTCGAGGAAGCCTCGCGCGTCATCGGCGCCGAGGCCGAATTGCGCCATCTCACCGTCGACGCCGATGTCGAGGCGGACCTGAAGCTCGTCGCCGATCGCCGCGCGGTGAAGCAGATGGTGCTGAACCTGCTCTCCAACGCCGTGAAGTTCACGCCGGATGGCGGCCGCGTGAACATCCGCGCCCGCCATATCGGCGAGGCGGTGACGATCTCGATCGAGGATACCGGCATCGGCATTCCGAAGGACGCGCTGAAGAAGCTCGGCCGGCCGTTCGAGCAGGTGCAGAACCAGTTCACCAAGAGCCACAAGGGCTCCGGCCTCGGCCTCGCCATCACCCGCTCGCTGGCCGAGCTGCATGGCGGCGCGATGCGCATCCGCAGCCATGAGGGCAAGGGCACGATCGTCTCGATCCGCCTGCCGCTGCGCGTGCCCGCCGGTCCGCCGACGCCGACCGGCGCCTCGGCCGGCGCCGCGCTCAGGCTCGGGGCTTCGGCGGAACCTTCCCGATAAGCCGCGTGAACGAGGCGCGCACCTCGGCCTCGACCGCTTTCAGATGCGCGTCGAGCGTCGGGAAATCCGGCAGCTCGGCCGCCCGCGACAGGAGCGCCAGCAGCCCGCGCGGCGCTTCGTCCGCCTTGAACGGACCATCGACGCAGAGCCGCAGCAGCTGCGTCAGCCGCTGGTAGAGCCGCAGCGCCGGCAGCAGGATGTCCGCCTCCGCCTTCGGGATCAGCTTCGCCCGCGAGGCGGCGGCGAGCGCGGTTTCCGTCTCGGTCTGCAGGAGTTCGGGGATGGCGCTTCCATGCAGCAATTGCTGCGTCTGCGCGATGAACTCGATATCGACAAGCCCGCCCGGAACCTGCTTCAGATCCCAGGCGCCCTCGGCCGGTTTCTCGATCTGCAGCAGCGCGCGCATGTCGAGCACGTCGCCGATGACCTTTTTCTGGTCATGGTGACGCGACAGGACGGCATGAACGGCCGCCGCGGCCTCGCGCATCAGCGATTGATCGCCGGCGATCGGCCGCGCCCGCGTCAGCGCCATATGCTCCCAGGTCCAGGCGGCGCCGGCCTGGTAGTCGGCGAAGGCGCGGATATGCGTCGCGAGCGGCCCGGCATTGCCGGAGGGGCGCAGGCGAAAATCGACGTCGTAGAGCGCGCCCTCGGCGGTCGGCGCCGAGATCGCCGCGATCAGCCTCTGCGTCAGCCGCGCGAAATACTGGCTGCCCATCAGCGGCCGCGGCCCGTCCGAGGCGGGCTCCGTCTCATCGAAATCATAGAGCAGGATGAGGTCGAGATCGGAGGCGGCCGTCATCTCGCGGCCGCCGAGCTTGCCCATCGCGACGAGCGCGATGCGGCCATGCTTCATCCTGCCATGCGCTGCCTCGAAAGCACGGCGGACATGGTCGAGCAGCGTGCCGAGAAGAAGCTCGGCGAGATCGGCATAGGCAAAGCCCGCCGCGCGCGCCGCCACCGTTCCGGCGAGGACACGGACGCCGATCAGGAAGGACTGCTCCTTGCCGAAGATGCGGACGCGGTCCATCACCTCCTCGATCGCCTCGGCCCCGTCGAGCAGCGCCTCCAGCCGCGCCTCGAGCGTCGCGCGATCGGGAAGCCGCCCGAAGAACGCCGGGTCGAGCAGTGCATCCAGCACATGCGGCCGCGCCGTCACGATATCGGCGAGGCGCGGCGCGGTACCCATCACCAGCGCGAGCAGGTTGAGAAGACCCGGATTGGAGGCGAGCAGCGCAAAGAGCTGCACGCCGGCCGGAAGGCGCGACAGCAGCCGGTCGAAGGCGTTGAAGGCGGCGTCGGCATTGTCCGAGCCGGCGAAGGCTTCGAGCAGCGCCGGCGTGATCTCGGTCAGCCGCTCGCGCGCCGCCGAGGACCGCATCGCCGGATAGCGGCCGAAATGCCAGCCGCGCACCGTCCGGCTGACCTCGCGCGGATTGGCATAGCCGAGCGAGCCGAGCGTCGCGACGGTTTCGGGGTCCTCGTCGTCACCGGTGAAGACGAGGCTGCCGAGGCTCGACGCCAGCGGCGGCGCGGTCTCGAAGAGGCGGATATAGTGATCGCGAACCGTCTCCAGCGCCTTCAAGAGGGCAGCGCCGAACGGCTTTGCGCCGCGGAAGCCGCTGAGCCGCGCAACCGCGTCGAGACCCTCGTCATCCTCCGGGAGCGTATGCGTCTGCTCGTCGGCCCGCATCTGCAGCCGGTGCTCGATCGCGCGCAGGTCGCGATAGCAGCGCGCGAGGCTGGTGGCGGTCTCGTCGTCGATCCAGCCCTTCTGCGCCAGGCCGTCCAGCATCGCGATCGTCTGCCGTCCGCGGAGGCCCGGATCGCGGCCGCCGGCGATCAGTTGCTGCGTCTGGACGAAGAACTCGATCTCGCGAATACCGCCGCGGCCGAGCTTGATGTTGTGGCCGGCGATGGCGACGCTCTCATGGCCGCGATGATCGTGGATCTGGCGCTTGATCGAGTGGATGTCGGCGATGGCGGCGAAGTCGAGATATTTGCGCCAGACAAAGGGCGTCAGCTCGGCGAGGAAGGCCTCGCCGGCGGCGATGTCGCCGGCCACCGCGCGCGCCTTGATCATGGCCGCGCGCTCCCAGTTCTGGCCGCTCGACTCGTAATACTGGAAGGCGGCGGGCGTCGAGATGGCGAGCGGCGTCGAGCCGGGATCCGGGCGGAGGCGGAGATCGGTGCGGAAGACGTAGCCGTCGGCTGTCCGCTCCTGCAGGAGCCGTACCAGCCGCCGCGTCAGCCGCACGAAGAAGGTGCCGATCTCGTCGCGATCCGCGACCTGCGCGATGTCCGGATCGAACAGCACGATCAAGTCGATGTCGGACGAATAGTTGAGCTCGCCGGCGCCATATTTCCCCATGCCGAGGATGATCCAGCCGCTCGCGGAAGCCGGATCGCCGGCATCGTCGAGCGCGACGGCGCCGGTGCGGGCGGCGTCGCGGAGGAGGAATGCGACGGCGGCGCCGAGCGCGGCATCGGCGAAGGTGGTGAGCCGCGCGGTCACGTCGTCGACCGGCCAGACGCCGCCGAGATCGGCGAGGCCGACAAGGAGCGCCACCTCGGCCCGTGCGCGGCGCAGCCCCTGCATCACGCTCGCCTCGTCCTCGGCGCTCCCGAGCGCATGCGTCGCCGCGATCAGTTGCTGGAACCGTTCCTCGGGCGCCGCCGCGAGGATCGCAAGCCAGCGGGCAGGATCGGCAAGCGCGGTCTCTTTCAGGAAGGTCGAGGCGGCGAAGACGCCTTCGTGGAATGCGCCGAGATGCGGATGCGCGGCGACGAGAGCCTTCCAGTCATCCTGCACGCACGCCTCGCGCAGCGCCTCGGCGATGTCGGCGGCGACCGACTTGCGTTCGGGAGCTTTGGGCGGGGGAACCGCCGGCGCGATCCGCGCGGCGAGCGACGCCCCTTCGGCTTCTGCGGCGGGTTCGGCGCTCGTCTGGTTTCGCCGGTCCCGCGCCATGATGCCCTCCGCGTCAGCCAGATGCCGGGAAGCGGAGCGTCACGACGAGCCCCGGACCGGCATCCGAAAGCGATATCGCACCGTGATGGAGCTTTGTCACGGCCTCGACCAGGCTGAGGCCGAGACCGCTGCCCGGCTGCGAGCGGCTCTTTTCGAGCCGGACGAAACGCTGCAGCACGCGCTCGCGCTCCGCCGCCGGGATGCCGGGGCCGTTGTCGGCGACGCTGACGACGATCTCCGCCCCCTCGCGCCGCGCCGTCACGCGGACGCGCGCCGTCTCGGGCGGGGTCTCGCCGCTGCGGACATATTTGATGGCGTTGTCGACGAGATTGCCGAGCGCCTGGCTGACGAGTTCGCGGCTGCCGACCATCGGCAGCGGCTCCTCGAGCGAGAGGTCGAGATAGACCTCCGCCTCCTCGGCCACCGGCTCATAGAACTCGGCGACATCGGCGACGATGCGGGCAAGATCGAGCGATGTCAGCGCGCCATCGGGCGAGCCGGCCTCGACGCGGGCAATCATCAGAAGCGCGTTGAAGGTGCGGATGAGCTGGTCGGCATCCTCGATCGTCGCCTCCAGCGCCGCGCGATAGTCCTCGCCGCTCCCCTCCCCGGCCAACGCCGCCTCGACGCGGGTGCGCATGCGCGTCAGCGGCGTCTTCAGGTCATGCGCGATGTTGTCCGAGACCTCCTTGAGGCCCGAAAGCAGATCCTCGATCCGGTCGAGCATCGCATTGAGGCTGGAGGCGAGGCGGTCGAACTCGTCGCCGGAGCCGGTGACCTCGAGCCGGCCCGAAAGGTCGCCGGCCATGATGCGGAGGCTCGTCGCCGAAACCTGGTCGATCCGCTTCAGCACGCGCCGCGAGACGAAGAACCAGGAGGTGAGCGCAAGGAGGATGAGAAGGCCGACGCCGATCACCATCGCCTTGGCGACGACGGTGCGGATGCGGTCGATCTCGCTGATATCGCGGCCGACCAGCATGATGAGCCCGTTCGGCAGCGGCAGCACCTGGACCATGGCGACATTGCTGGTCCGGTCGCCTTCGAGCCGCTTGTAGGGCACGGTGACCGGGTCGAGGCCGCTCTGCTTCAAGAGCGCCGGCGGCACCTCGGTGACATTGCCGGCGACGACATGGCCGTCCTTGTCGGCGATGACATAGAGGCTGGCGCCCGGCACGCGGCTCCGCTGCTCGATGGCGGCGACGATGCCGGTGAGGCCCTTCGAGAGCCCCTCGTCGGCGAGGATTCCGATCTCGGCCTCGATCGAATCGCGCACCTGCTGGGTGAGGACGCGGTCGGTCTCGCGCGAGATCCAGCCGACAAAGGCGATCGCGAACACCGTGAAGACGATGAAGTAGATCGCCGAGAGCTTGAAGGCGGTGGTGCGGACGACCTTACCGATGGCTGTCACGGATCATGTATCCGGCGCCGCGCACGGTATGCACCAGCGTGTCCTTGAAGCCCTTGTCGACCTTGGAGCGCAGGCGCGAGATATGGACGTCGATGACGTTGGTCTGCGGATCGAAGTGATAGTCCCAGACATTCTCGAGCAGCATGGTCCGCGTCACGACCTGGCCGGCATGCTTCATGAGATATTCGAGCAGGCGGAACTCGCGCGGCTGCAGCGGGATCGGCGTCCCGCCGCGGCGGACCTGATGGCTCAAGCGGTCGAGCTCGAGATCGCCGACGCGCAGCAGCGTCTCCGCCTCGCCGGGCTTGCGGCGGCGGGCGAGCACCTCGATGCGGGCGAGCAGCTCGGAAAAGGCATAGGGCTTGGCGAGATAGTCGTCGCCGCCGGCCCGAAGGCCCGTCACGCGGTCGTCGACCTGGCCGAGCGCCGAGAGGATCAGGACCGGCGTGTCGTTGCCCTTGGCCCGCGCCTCGGCGACGAGCGTCAGCCCGTCCTTCTTCGGCAGCATGCGGTCGACGATCATCACGTCGTAGCGGTTGGTCTCGGCGAGAAAGGCGCCCTCCTCGCCGTCGGCGGCATGGTCGGGCACATGACCCGCCTCCTTCAGCGCCTTGACGAGATAGGCGGCGGTCTCTCGGTCGTCTTCGACAAGCAGGATGCGCATGGCGGGAGGTTAGCCGATTCACCGCGCCGGGACAGCGGCGACCACTGAAGGGGAAGGCGGAAAGAGAAACGGCAGGCGGGGGGCGCCGCCTGCCGATCTTGCGGCGGCTGCCGGCAATACAACGCCGGCAACCGTCGCGAAGCGATGGCTTCTGGGATCAGGCCTTGGCGAAGGGCAGCGCGACGAAGCGGGTGTGATCGCCCGACTTCACGCGGACCAGCACCGCCTTCATGCCCGACTTCTTGGCATCGGCGACTTCGCGCTCGACATCGGCCGGGCGGCTGACTTCGCTGCCGCCGACTGCGAGGATCACGTCGCCGGCCTGGATGCCCTGCTCGGCGGCGGTGCCGTCCGGATCGACCTCCGAGACCACGACGCCCTTGTCGTCGGGCGCCGAGGTCAGCGCGAGGCCGAGATCGGCCACCGAAGCGGGCTTCGCCGGCTCGTCGGCGCTCGCCATCTTCTGCTCGTTCGGCAGCTTGCCGAGCTTGACCTCGACCGTCTGGTCCTTGCCGTCGCGGAAGATGCCGACCTTGACGGTCGTGCCCGGCGCATAGCCGGCGATGATCTGCGACAGCTTGCGGGCGTCCTCGACCGTCTTGCCGTCGACCGAGAGGATCGCGTCGCCCGACTTGATGCCGGCCTTGGCGGCGGGGCTGTCCTCCTGCGGCTCGGCGACGAGCGCGCCCTTGGCGTCGGCCAGCTTGAGGCTGTCGGCGATGTCGCGGGTGATCGGCTGGATCTGCACGCCGAGCCAGCCGCGCACCACTTCGCCATGATCCTTCAGGTCGGCGATGACGCGCTGCGCCGTCTCCGCCGGAATGTCGAAGGCGATGCCGACATTGCCGCCCGAGGGCGAATAGATGGCGGTGTTGATGCCGATGACCTGGCCGTTCATGTTGAAGGTCGGGCCGCCGGAATTGCCCTTGTTGACCGACGCGTCGATCTGGATGAAGTCGTCATAGGAGCTGGCGCCGATGTCGCGGCCGAGCGCCGAGACGATACCGGCCGTCACCGTGCCGCCGAGGCCGAACGGATTGCCGACCGCGACCACCCATTCGCCGACCCGCACCGTGCCCGGCGAGAACTCGACATAGGTGAACTTCTCCGGCGCATCGACCTTCAGGAGCGCGAGGTCGGTCTTCGGATCGGTGCCGATCAGGCGGGCGGTGTATTCCTTGCCGTTCGAATCGGTGATCGTGAAGTCGCTCGAGCCGTCGACGACATGGTTGTTGGTGACGAGATAGCCGTCCTCGGAGATGAAGAAGCCCGAGCCGAGGCCGACGGCCTTGCGCATCTGCGGACGCTTGCCGAGGCCGTTCTGCTGGTCCTGGAACTGCTTGAAGAAGCGCTCCATGGGCGAGCCGGGCGGGAACTGGCCGGGATTGGGGATCGGCATGCCGTTGCCGCCGTCCTCGTCGGAGACGTCCGAGACCTCGGACTTGACGCGCACCGAAACGACGGCCGGCTTCACCTTGTCGACGAGGTCGGCGAAGTTCGGGAGCTGCGCCTGGCTCTGGACCCGCACCGGCTCGGCATAGGCCGGGGTGCGCACATCCATGACGGCGCCGCCGGCGAGACCGCCGACGACCAGCGCCGCGGCCGCGGTGCCGAGCAGCACGCGGGAGCGGATGCCGTGACGGGGCTGGCGGGAGCTGTTCAGATCGCTCATCGGAATTTCCTTCTCGATTACCGTTCGGGTGAACCGCGGCCGGGGGGCGAACCGCAATTCTCGAGGAGGAGAGTGACGCCGGCGACCTTACGGACGGCTGTCACGCCGATGAATGTTTCGTAATGTAGGCGCCGCTCAGTCCTCGCGGGAAAGGAGCGCCTCGACGCGGGCCTCCTCCTCGGCCGAGAGACGCTGCGGCTCGGCGGCGCGGCGGCGGCGGAAAAGGCCGATCGAGAGCGCCGCGCCGGCGATGAGCACCAGCGGCGCGGCGCCCCACAGAAGCGCCGTATGCCAGGCGAAGGCCGGCTTCAGCAGCACGTATTCGCCATAGCGCGCGACCAGGAAGTCCTTGACCTCCGCGTCGCTGTCGCCCGCCTTCAGCCGCTCGCGGATGAGGACGCGCAGGTCGCGCGCGATCTCGGCATCCGATTCGTCGATCGACTGGCTCTGGCAGATGAGACAGCGCAGTTCCGCGGAAAGAGACCGCGCCCGCGCTTCCAGCGCCGGATCGGGCAGCATCTCGTCGGGCTGCACCGCGAGCGCAGGCGAAAGCGCGACCATCAGCGCCACGATGAGGGCCGCGAGCCGCGCCATGTGCCGCGCCATTGCCGTCACTCCGCCGGGACGGCCGCGCCGCGCCGGGCCGGCTTTGGCGCGCCGACGCGCAGGCGCCGGTCGGAGAGCGACAGCGCCCCGCCGAGTGCCATGACCACGGCGCCGATCCAGATCAGCGTCACCAGCGTCTTCCAGTAGACGCGAACCACGGTCGCGCCGTCGGGCTTGATGTCGCCGAGCGAGACATAGAGCTGCGAGAGGCCGAAGGTGCGGATCGCCGATTCCGTCGTCGGCATGTTCTGCACCGAATAGAGCCGCTTCTCGGGCGCCAGCGTCGCGACGACCGTCCCGCCCTCGCGCACGGTGAAGCGCGCCGCCGTTCCGGAATAGGTGCCGCCCGAGACGGGCAGGAAGCCGTCCAGCGTCAGCGACCGTCCACCGGCCTCCACCGTGTCGCCCGGCTTCATCGTGGTGATGAGTTCGGTGTTCCAGGCGCTCGAGGCGACGATGCCGAGTACCGTGAGGCCGAGGCCGAGATGAGCGAGCGTGGTGCCGAAGGCGGCGCGCGGCAAGCCGGAGGCGCGGCGGACGCTTTCGGCAAGCGGCGCACGGAACAGCTTGACGCGGAAGGCCATCTCGCACAGCGAGCCGGTGATCAGCCACACCGCGAGCGCGAGTCCGAGTACGGCAAGCGCCTTGGAGGTGCCGGCAAGAGCGAGGCCGACGACGATGGTGGCGAGGACGAGCACGAAGGCCGCGAAGAGGCGCTGCGCGGCTGCATAGAGATCGCCCCGCTTCCAGGCGAGCAGTGGCCCGAAGGGCACCGCGATCATGAGCGGCACCATCAGCGGCCCGAAGGTCATGTCGAAGAAGGGCGCGCCGACCGAGATCTTCTCGCCCGTCAGCGCTTCGAGCGCGAGCGGATAGAGCGTGCCGGTGAGGACCGTGGCGCAGGCCGCCGTCAGAAGCAGATTGTTGAGGACGAGCGCGCCCTCGCGGCTGATCGGCGCAAAGAGGCCACCTTGCGCCAGCGTGCCGGCGCGGAGCGCGAAGAGCGAGAAGCTGCCGCCGATGAAAAGGCAGAGGATCACGAGGATGAAGACGCCGCGCGCCGGATCGGAGGCGAAGGCATGCACCGAGGTCAGCACGCCGGAGCGGACGAGGAAGGTGCCGAGCAGCGACAGCGAGAAGGTCAGGATCGCCAGCAGCACGGTCCAGATCTTCAGCGCGTCGCGCTTCTCCATGACGATCGCCGAATGCAGCAGCGCGGTCGCTGCGAGCCAGGGCATGAAGCTCGCATTCTCGACCGGATCCCAGAACCACCAGCCGCCCCAGCCGAGCTCGTAATAGGCCCAGTAGGAGCCCATGGTGATGCCGAGCGTCAGGAAAACCCAGGCCGCCAGCGTCCAGGGCCGCACCCAGCGCGCCCAGGCGGCGTCGATGCGCCCGTCGATCAGCGCCGCGATGGCGAAGGCGAAGGAGATCGAGCAGCCGACATAGCCGAGATAGAGCAGCGGCGGATGGATCGCGAGGCCGATATCCTGCAGCACGGGATTGAGGTCGCGGCCCTGCGCGGGCGCGGGATCGAGGCGCAGGAAGGGGTTGGACGTCGCCAGGATGAAGGCGAGGAAGGCTGTGCCGATCGCCGATTGGACGGCGAGGACGAGCGCCTTCAGCTTCAGCGGAAGGTTGTTGCCGAAGAGGGCGACCAAGCCGCCGAAAAGGGCGAGGATCAGCACCCAGAGCAGCATCGAGCCTTCGTGATTGCCCCAGACGCCGCTGATCTTGAAGATGAGCGGCTTCAGCGAATGCGAATTCTCGACGACATTGCGGACCGAGAAGTCCGAGACGAGATAGGCATGCGTCAGGGCGCCGAAGCTGAAGGCGACGAAGACGAGGACGATCAGCGAGGCGCTCGGCGCCACCGCCATCAGCCGCCGGTCGCCGGTGAGGGCGCCATAGAGCGGCAGGATCGCGCCGGCGATCGAGAGCGCGAGCGCCAGGACCAGCGCGTAATGGCCGAGTTCGACGATCACCGCGTCACCGTTTCCGGAGCGGGACCCTCGGCGGCCGCCTCGGGCCGCCACTCGCCGCTCTTCTTAAGCGCCTCGACGACCTCCTTGGGCATATAGGTCTCGTCATGCTTGGCGAGGATGGTGTCGGCCTGGAAGAGCCCGGCGCCGTCCACCTTGCCTTCGGCGACCACGCCCTGCCCTTCGCGGAAAAGGTCCGGCAGCATGCCTGTATAATGCACCGGGATCGCCGCCTTGCCGTCGGTGACGGCGAAGCGCACCTCCGTGCCGTCCTTCACGACGCTGCCGGCCTCGACGAGCCCGCCAAGGCGCAGGCGCCGCTCGGGCGGCGGCGGGTTCGAGGCGACTTCCGAAGGGGTCGCGAAAAAGGCGATGCCGTCCGACAGGGCGAAGAGGATCAGCCCGACGGCGCTGGCGAGAACCAGTCCGGCGAGGCCGATCAGGGTGAGACGTCGCTGCTTCCGCGTCATCTTCGGTCCGCTTCCCCTTCTCTCACGGCTTCGCCGCACTGACGCCGTTCTCGCTCGCCGCCTTTTCGACGGCAGCGAGAAGCTCCGGCTTCGCGGCCAGCGCCGTGCGCGCCCTGGCCAGCGCCGCGCTCGCGTCGTCCGGCCTGCCGAGCACCATATAAGCGCGGAAAAGGCGCGCCCACCCCTCGGCATCCTCAGGCGCGGCATCGAGCCGCGCCGCCAGCGAGGCGACCATGCCCTCGATCATCGCCTGCTGTTCCTGCGGCGATTTCTGCGCCGCCGCCTGCATGTCGGACGCGGTCGGTCCTGCTTGAGGATTCTCGAGACTCGCGAGTTCGCTCTTCGCGACCGGCAGCCAGGGCGCATCCTGCGGCGCATCGGCGATCAGCGCCTGCCAGGCGGCGATCGCCGCCGGCTTGTCACCCGACTGCGTCACCGCGACGGCGCTGTAGAAGCGGGCTCGGTCGTTGCTCGGGTCGAGCGCCAGAGCCCGCGCGAAGGCCGCCTTCGCATCGGCCGTGACGACGCCGCCGTCGCGGGCGGTCATTGCCTCGCCCATCCGCGCCTCGCGGTCGGCGGTCGAGCCGAGCAGCCGGATGGCATTGCCCCAGGCCCGGACCGCGTCGTCGTCGCGGCCGAGCCGTGCATAGACCGGCGCCAGGATCTCCCAGCCGGTGCCATCCTCGGGCGCTTCCTTCAGATGCTGCTCGACGCGGCCGATCAGCGTCGCGATCTCGGCGTCGGCCGTGGTCTCGGACTGGCGGGCAGCGAGCGGCTGGTCCGGCAGCTGCGGCGCGCCGATCTTCAAATAGACGCCGAGCGCGATGGCGGGCACGAGGACGGCCGCGGCGATGAAGCCGATCCGCCCTGCCCGCCGGCCATCCGCCTCGCGGTCGGTCGTGGCCCAGTCAGCCTTCAGAAGTCGGCGCGACAATTCGATCCGCGCTGCCTCGGCTTCGGTCTCGCCGATGAGGCCGCGCTCGCGGTCACGCGTGAGCTCGTCGAGCTGGTCGCGATAGATGGAGGTGGCGGACCCTTCCGCAGCAGCGGGCCGGCGCCCGATGGGCACCAGCACGGCAAGTGCGGCGGCCGCCGTCATGACGGCCATGAGGATCCATTGCAGCATCGGTTCCACTGTCCCGGCCCATGCTTAGCGGGCCGGGCGCGCCGGTGCATATCACATTCCCTCGCGTCCCAAATCGGGCGGAGAGTCGCGGCCCGCGATCAGCTGACCGGGCGCCAGGTACCGTCGGGCTGGCGGCAGGCCGTGCCGCGCGCCGTCTGCGGCTGGCCGTCGATCCAGATCTGGTGCGTGTAGTCGCGGCACTCGTAGTTGTTGACGCGGTAGGCCGGGCCGGGAACGACCTCGCCGCGGGCATTGCCCTGCGACCAGCCGACCGGGGTGCCGGGACGGCCGGTCTCGAGCGCCTGCACCTGCGCCGCGGCGGCGCGCTGCTGCTGCTGCGCGTCGAGGCTGACGCCGATGGCATTGCCGATGAACGCACCGACCAGGCCGCCGGCGATCGTCGCGGCGACCTTGCCGTCGCCCGAGCCGAACTGGTTGCCGACCAGCGCGCCGAGCGCGGCGCCGGAGACGACGCCGACCTGCTGATTGGTGGGGCCGCCCTGGCAGGATGCCAGCGCGAGGCTGGTCAGGCCGACGACGACGATGGGTGCGAACCGCATGCTGCCTCTCTGATTCTGGGGCGCCGGGGGATGCGCCTTGGTTGTCACTGCCGCCCTTCCTACACCGAGATGGCGGAAATTTGGTTACCGTTCGATGATGACGGCACGACTTATGCGTCTGCTTATGCGTCTGCGGCCGGCAGCGTGACGACCGCCCGGAGACCGCCGAGCGGCGCCCGGTCCATCGCGAAGTCGCCGCCATAGAGCCCGGCGAGGTCGGTGACGATGGAAAGCCCGAGGCCGGAGCCCGGCTTGCTCTCGTCGAGCCGCCGTCCTCGCCGTGTCGCTTCGGCCATCTCGCCTTCCGTCAGTCCGGTGCCGTCGTCGTCGACGCGGACGACGATGACCGCATCCTCGCCCTCCCCGATCCGCTCGACCGTGACCGCGACCCGCGACGCGGCCCATTTGCAGGCATTGTCGACGAGATTGCCGGTGATCTCCTCGAGGTCCTGCTGCTCGCCGCGGAAGCGGGCGCCCGGCGCCACCGTCAGCGCGACCGCGATGCCTCTGTCGCCATGGATGCGACCCATGGCGCGCACCAGCCGCTCCAGCACCGGCTGCACCTCGGTCACCGCGCCGATCACCTTCGACCGCGCCGCGATGCGCGCGCGGTCGAGATGGTGGTTGATCTGCATGCGCATGATCTCGGCCTGCTCGATCACCTTCGCCGCGAGCGGACCGCCGGCGGAGCGCGCCTCGTTGGTGATGACGGAGAGCGGCGTCTTCAGCGCATGGGCGAGATTGCCGACATGCGTGCGCGCCCGCTCGATGATCTCCTGGTTGGAGGCGATGAGCGCGTTGAGTTCGCGCGCCAAGGGCTCCAGCTCGGCCGGGAATGGTCCTTCCAGCTTCTGCTCGCGGCCGGAGCGCATTTCGGAGAGGCTGCGCCGCACGCGGTCGAGCGGCCGGAGGCCGAGGCGGATGAGGACGCCCGTCGCGGCGATGAGCCCGGCGCCGAACACGGCCAGCGTCAGCATCACGCTGGTGCGGAAGGAGCGGATCTCCTCTTCCAGTTCGCTGGCATTGCCGGCGATCAGCACGTCATAGCGGTGGTCGGCATCGAAGATGATCGTGCGGCTGAGGACACGCAGTTCCTGCCCGTCGGGGCCGGTCATCACCGCCGATTCGACGCCGTCGACCGTCTTCGCGTCGCGGGCCTTGGCGAGGTCGAGCGTGTCGGTCGCCAGCGAGCGCGAGGCGAGCACGACCGGCCCGCCTTCCTGCCGCACCTGCCAGTACCAGCCGGAATAGATGAGCTCGAAGCGCTGTTCGCCGAGATTGCCGGGATCGCCGAGCTGGCCGGGCGTCTGGTTGGCGAGATTGCCGACCAGCGTCTTCAGATAGACCGCGAGCCGTTCGTCGAAGCCGCGCTCGACGGTCTCGCGGTAGAGCGCGGTGAGGATCAGCGCCGCGGCGACGAGCGCGATCGCCGCCCAGACGGCGGCGCCTGCGACGAGGCGGAAGGCGAGCGAATCGAGCCGCCGCCGCCAGCCCCGCGCGCCGCCCGGCTTCACGGGCTTGGGCGCCTTGGTCGCCTTGGCGGGCTTGGCCGCTTCGCTCATGCGCTTTTCGGCGTGACGATCCGGTAGCCGAGCCCGCGCACCGTGTCGATGAGATCGGGCGCCACCTTCTTGCGCAGCCGGCCGACAAAGACCTCGATCGTGTTCGAATCGCGGTCGAAGTCCTGGTCGTAGAGATGCTCGATCAGCTCCGTCCGCGACACGACGCGGTCGCGGTGATGCATCAGATATTCGAGCACCTTGTATTCATGCGAGGTGAGCTTGACCGGATTGCCGTCGACGGTGACGCGGCTCGCCTTGGTGTCGATCCGGACCGGGCCGCATTCGATCTCGTTGGTGGCGTGACCGGCGGCGCGGCGCACCAGCGCGCGGATGCGCGCCAGCACCTCCTCGATATGGAAGGGCTTGGCGACATAGTCGTCGGCGCCGGCGTCGATGCCCTGCACCTTGTCGCTCCAGCGGTCGCGCGCGGTGAGGATCAGAACGGGCATGTTGCGCCCCTCGCGGCGCCAGGCCTCGAGCACGCTGATGCCGTCCATGCGCGGCAGGCCGATGTCGAGCACCACCGCGTCATAGGGCTCGGTCTCGCCGAGATAATGCCCCTCCTCGCCGTCACGCGCGGTGTCGACGGTGTAGCCGGCATTGCGGAAGGCCTCGCCGAGCTGGCGGTTCAAATCGGGATCGTCCTCGACGACGAGAATGCGCATGAAACCTTCCGCTCAGTTGCCGGCGACGGCGCCGCTTTGGGCGTCGATCGTGATCCGCTGCACCTTGCCGCCGGCGCCCAGCACATTGACCACATAGACGAGGCCGCCGCCGCCACGGCAGAGCTGCGCCGAGACGACGTCGCCGGGAAGGCTGCCCCGCACCTGGCTGAGCGAGATCGCCTCGCCGTTCTGCACCGCCTGCCGCGCCTCGGATTGCGAGAGGCACCCCTGCGCAAGCGCCGTCCCGGGCAGGAAGAGCCCGATGACGACAAGAAGAAGCGAGAGGCGCGGCGAGATCATGGCCGTTCTTCTAGCAGACCCGAATGAACGCCGGCTGAACGCCTGTCATCAGCGCCCGCCGATCGGCACCTTCGCCGCCCAGCGGCCGTAGAGCGCGAGCGCCGCGCCGGCCATGGTACCTGCTGCCGTGGCGAGGTCCACCAGCATCGAGCGCTCGTCCGGCCCCAATTCGTGGCCGACGAGGAGGCCGATCAGCGGCGCAAGGCCCGCGACCAGCGCGCCCCAGGTGACGCGCGAGCGATACCAGGGCTCGGCATTCAGCGCGTGAGCAAGGGCCGGATCGGCGGCGATGGCGCTTTGCAGCGACCCGGCAAGCGCGGGGAGCTGTTCTCCGCCAAGCGGTGCGCCGGCGCGCCCGGCCGCCGCCGCGACGGCCGGCAGGAGGGCCTCGGCGAGGCGGCCGGCGGCATGATCGTCGTTTCTCATCGTGAGGCTCCGTCTTCGGGGATGAGGCCGCCACAGCTTCGCCGGGATCGTGGCCGATCCGTTGCGATGCTGGGGGTCGGGGAAGGTGAATGCATCATGCTGAAGGCGATCCTCGTCTCGGCTCTCGGCGGCATCCTGTCGGGACACTATGTTCGGAACGGCTGGCGGGCGCTGTTCCTGGTCATCGCGCTGATCGGCGCCGAGACCGCCTATGAGGCGATCCATCACCACTGGTCGGGCCGCCACGACATCGGCGCCTTCGGCGTCCTCGACACCGTCGGATCGGGCGCCGTGCTGGTCGGCGAACTGCTGTCGGGCTGAGGCCGAAAAAACTTCGAGAAAAATCGCGAAGGCCGTGGAACCGGGTTCTTCGGCGCGTGTTGTACGGGTGGATCGCACACCGATCCAAACCCGGCCCCACGCCGGTGAGCCCGCCGATCCCCCGACGGCGGGCTCTTTCTTTGTGTGCGGTGCGATCCGCCCTTCCCCTTCATCGATCCGTAACGAATATTGATTCTGCTTCGCGCGGGAACCGCCGACGGCTGCCGCCGGAGCGCGGTTCGTCACTTCGCTAGCGAGGCCATCGATGATGAAGACGACGTTCTGGTGCGCCGCTGTGATCAGCGGCTTCCTGGGCCTTGCGCCCTTCGCGGCGCCGGCCTTCGCAGCCGACGAGGCGCCGAAGCCCATTGTCGAGCAGAGCGCGCTGCAGCTGCTGAAGAAGATGAGCGACACGCTCGCTTCGGCGCAGGTGATCCAGCTCGGCGCCATCGATTTCCGCGAGCTGCCGACCTCGCAGGGCCAGATGATCACGGCGATCACGACCTCGGAAGTGATCGCCGAGCGGCCCAACAAGTTCCGCGCCGATGCCGTGGTCAACGGCTCCGACACGACCTTCGTCTATGACGGCAAGACCTTCACCGCCTACGACCAGACGAAGAACCTCTATGTGACGGCGCCGCTCGCCAGCGGCCAGATCGAGGAATTTTTCAAGAAGCTCGGCGAGGAGCGCGGCATCGAGTTCGCGATCGCCGATTTCCTGTCCGCCGATCCCTATGCGGTGCTGACCAAGAACCTCGTCAACGCCTATGACGCCGGCCCGACGACGATCGACGGCCAGAACGCCAACCACCTCGTCTTCTCGGCGCCCGGCCTCGAATGGCAACTCTGGCTGGATGCCGGCAACAATCTGCCGATCTTCTACGCCGCCACCTATACCGACGCGCCGCGCGAGCCACGCTTCATGGTCAATTTCCGCGGCTGGAACCTGAAGGCGACGCCGTCGCCGGCGGCCTTCGCCTTCACGCCGCCCGCCGGCGCGTCGTCGATCGACTTCCTGCCGGCCGGCCAGAACTGATCCGAACCGCGACGCTGAAGGAAACAGCCATGTCGAAGATGTCCGTCTCGAAGCCGGTTCTCGCTCTTCTCGCCGCCGGCTCCCTCCTCGCCTCGTCGATGCCCGCCTCCGCCTGGGTCGCCGCGCACAGCGCCGGAGTCTGGCGCGGCCCGGCCGGCGGTGTCCATGCCTATAGCGACGGCTTCGCTGCCGGCGGACCGCGCTATGGCTATGCGCCGCGCTACGGCTATGGCTGGGGCGCCCCGGCGGCCGGCGCCGTCGCGGGCGCGGCCGTCGCCGGCGCGGTGGTCGGCGCCGCCGTGGGCGCGACCGTCGCCTCGCTGCCGCGCAGCTGCGTGACGATCGCCGGCCCGTCCGTGATCTACAATTGCGGCGGGGTCTATTATAGCCCCTATTACGGCCCGTCGGGCGTCGTCTACCAGGTCGTCCCGGCGCCGTAGACCGCAGCATTTTCGAGCGAAGCGGGTACCGGCTCGCGTGAAGAAAATGCGTCAAGTCAAAGAGATGGAGCATCTCCGGTGAACCGGAGTTCATCGGAGATAGCCTAGATCGCGACCCAGCCCGACGCCTTCCTGACGAGGACGGCGTCGGCCGCCTTGTCATAGGCGAGCCAGCCGATCGACGGCGCCGCGAACAGCCAGGCGCCGTCGACGAATGTCGCGAGCATCCCGCCCTTGCCGGCCCAGGCCCCTGAGGGGCTTGCGCCCAGCAGATAGCGTTCCCCGTCGGCGGGCGCCGATGGCGGCGTCGTCGCGGCGGAGGCCTCGACGGCGAGATGCATCATCGCGTCAATCAGCCGGAGCGCCTCATTGTGGGTCACATGCTTCTGCGCCTGCGCGGCCGCGAGATAGGGCAGCGCCAGATGCGCCGTCGTGAGCGGATCAGCCATGAACGAGGATCTCCGTGGTGAGGCCGGCGCCGGAGGTAGCGCCGAGCTGTGCGACGCGCGCCGTGAAGGCGGCGCTAGGCGATGACAGGACGGCGGCGAGCTCCGCGGCCGTGAAGAGCGCCGCCGGCTCGGCCACCGTGCGGCTGGCGCGAAGCACCGACCCTTCCAGCAAGTCGACGCGATAGGCCTCGCGCTCCTCGCCGAGCGGCACCTCGGCCTGGTCCCAGCGGTCGCCGTCGCGGCGCGTCTGGCGGATCCATGTCAGCGTCACGGCGCCGGCACCGTCGCGGCTGCCACGAAGATGCACCGGGGCGAGACAGACGAGCCCCCTGCCCGCAACGGCGAAGGCGCGGTCGGTGAAGCGGTCGGCATCATAGGTTGCGCCGAGCGGACCGACGCGCATCCACCGCGAAAGGCCGATTTCAGCGGCGTCGAGTTCGAGCAGCGGAACGGCGGCGTCGAGCTTGATGAACCGCGCGCCCGCCACATGGCCCGCCGCCGCGCGGTCGCCGGTGCCGCCCTGGCCGCGCAGGAGCCCTCTCAGGCGGTAGCGCCGCGGGCCGATCAGCGTCGCGCTGCGATACTGGACGAGTTCGAAGCCGGCCGCCTCGCTGCCGATCGCCGCGAGATTGCCGCCATTCAGCACCGCCTCCGTCGGCAGCGAGGACAGCGCGCCGCTGGCGAGCGTCACCTCGATCGCCGCCGCCTCGTCGAAGCGGGCCACGGGACCGGGAGGAACGGCGGCGTCGATGGTGCCCGTCGTCGCGCGCTGGTCGACCCGCTGGCGAAACCGGAAGCCGGCCTCCGCGCTGCCGATCGCGACCGACATCGGCCCCGGCCAGGGATCGGCGAACACCGCGATGCGCGGCGCCGCGCCGGCCTCGGCGCCGGTCAGCGATGGCAGGTCGAGCACCGTGACGGCGGGCGGGCCCGCCTCGGCGCGCCGGACCGGGGGCGCACTGGCGCCGCTGCCGATCGGCTGCGCCGAGGCGGTCGGATCGAGGGCGCGCGCCTCGATGCGCCGGGCTGCGCCGTCCTCGATCCGTGTCACATGCAGCATCCGCGCGCCGCCACTGTGCTCCAGCGTCACGACATCGCCCGCCTCGAGCGCCAGCGCGCCCGGCGGCAGCGCAAAGGCGAGCGTCTCGCGCCCGTCCCAGGCGTCCTGGAGCCGCGCATCGGCGAGCGTGGTGGCGACGCCGTCATCGGTGACGATCGCGGCGGAGAGCGCCGCCTGCCGCCGGCTCGCCGTTTCCAGCCGCCGCGAGGCGACCGACCGGCTGCGATAATCGGAGCGGCCGTCGCGGAAGGAGAGCGCCAGCTCGGCCGGCAGCTCCGTCTCCTGCGCGCGGCGGATCTGCAGCAGCGGCCCATCCTCTTCCTCGACGAGATCGCCCGCCGTGATCGCCAGCCTCGGCAAACCCCTCCGCAGGAAGGCGAGGCCTGCGCCCCGCTCGCCGACCGTGAAGCCGAAGATGTCGGCAAGCGGCTTCAGCGCGTCGCGCGCCGCGCCGGCCCGCTCGACGACATAGCCCTCGACCATGCCGTCGAGATCTCCGATCGAAGCGCCGGCGATGCCGTAGTCGGCGAGGATGCGCGCAATCAGTCGCGCCAGCGACAGGGCACCGAGCCGCCCGTTGAGCCAATGGCCAGTCTCCCAGTTGCCGCCGTCGGACCAGACATCGGTCATCAGCGGAAAGGCGGGAAACGGCCGCGCATCCCAGGCCCAGACATGGCTCCAGGCGACATCGATCATCCGCCCGCCATAGACGGCCGAGACGGGATTGCGCGTGGCCATGAAGCCCGGCGCCGCCGGATCACGGTAGGCGAGCAGCGCCGAGAGCGCGCGCTCCTGCATCAGCGCGTCGCGACCGCCGCTGGAAAAATGCGGCAGCCGCGCGCCGCCGACCTTCGGGTCGGGGAAGACATTCGGCTCGTTGGCACCCTTGTCGACCGCCGGGCAGCCGAGTTCGGTCAGCCAGATCGGCTTCATGCCGGCGAGCCAGGCGGTCGGCGTCGCCGCCTCGACGCCGCCCGGCCGGTCGACATGGCGGTTGCCCCACCAGTCGGCGAGCGCCTTGTACCGGTAGACCCAGGGCTTGCCATAGGCTCCGTCGGTGATCGGCGAGCGGACCTGAGCCGCGCGGTCGGCATCGCTGGCATAATACCAGTCGAAGCCCTCGCCACCCTCGATATTGGCCGCGAGATAGGCCGTGTCGTGGCCGCTCTCGGCGTTGGCCGCATCGCGGTGGCCCGCTCCGTCGCGCCAGTCGGAGAGCGGCACATAGAGATCGATGCCGACCGCGTCGATCGCCGCGTCGGCCCAGAGCGGATCGAGATGGAAATGCACGTCCCCGCTGCCGTCGCCGGGCTGGTGGCCGAAATACTCGCTCCAGTCGGCGGCATAGGAGATCTTGGTGCCGCTGCCGAGCACGCCGCGCACATCGGCGGCGAGCGCCCGGAGCGCGGCGACGAAGGGATAGGTAGCGGGGCCGGAACGCAGCGTCGTCAGGCCGCGCAGTTCCGAGCCGATCAGGAAGCCGTCGACGCCGCCGGCCGCCACGCAGAGATGCGCGGCATGCAGCACCATGCGCCGGTACGACCATTCCGCCGGGCCGAAATAGCTGACAGCGTCCCCCGACACCGAAAAGTCGCCCGGCGCGGCCGTACCCATGAAGGCGGCGATCTCGGCCGCGACGGCCGCCGTCTTGTCCGGCGATCCGGAAACGCCCGGCGCGAGCGAGGCGGTGATGCGGCCGCGCCAGGGGTAGGCCGGCTGCTCGCCCCAGCCATAAGGATCGGCGAGGCCGCTGCCGGGCGGGATGTCCATCATCAGGAACGGATAGAACGTGATGCCGAGCCCGCGCGCCTTGACGTCGCGGAGCGCGCGGATGACGCCGTCGTCGGAGGGCGTGCCGCCAAAGGCCGGCCGCCCCTCGATCGGACTGACCAGCCGCGCCGCGCCTCGCGCGAGCCCCGCGACGCGCCATTCCGGCACGGTCGTGCCGCTCGCCGTCTCGACACGCGGGGCCACCTGACAGCGATCGGCGCGAAGATCGTCGCCGAACCAGCTGACGGCGAGCGCCACACGCTCGAGATTGGGGCAGATTGCCTGCAACTCGTCGAGCGAGGCGCGCCAGTCGGTCTTCACCGCATCCTGGTGGCGGTTGAGCGCCGGGCGGCTGCCGGGCGTGCCGATCCGGTAGACAGGCTCCGGGTCATAGGCGAATTCCGACGCCGCCGGAATGACCACCACTGCCCGGACCGCCTCCTCGACACCGCCCACAGGACGGAACACCTCGAAGGCGAGCTGCGGCAAGCGGTTGCCGAAGGTCCCGATCGGCAGCCGCTCGAACACCATGACCGCGGTGCCGCGATAGGCCGGCGTGCCGGCCGCGCCCTGCTTGGCCTCGATCAGGCTGTCGGCCATCTGGTCCTCGGCGCCGGTCATGAGCCGGCAGGTGACCGTGGAGAGGTCGAGCTCCTCGCCATCGGCCCAGCAGCGGCCGATCCGCGCCACCGGCCCCTCGCAGAGCGCGACAGCGAAATTCGCGTTATAGGCATAGTTGGTGACGGTCGGCCCGCCCTTGCCGCCCTCTTCGCTCGTCACCTCCTCGAAGCGGGTCGCCCAGATCACCTGGCCGGAGAGCCGCGCGCGGCCATAGAGGCGGGGGATCGGCGCGCCCTCTTCCGAGCGCTGCACGTCGAGATCGCTGAGCCGCGCGCCTTCGCTGTCGCTGCCGAACAGCGAGCGGTCGATGACATTGCCGGCCAGCGCGCCGACCGCGCCGCCGATGACGGCGCCGAGCGGACCGAAGACGCCGCCGACGGCCGCGCCGGCGGCCTGCAGGACGATGGTGGCCATCAGTCTGTCACTCCGGGAAACGAGAAGGCGAAGGCGAGGCGGCGGCGCCACCAGGGCGCGAGATGCGCCAGCGCGACGGCGGCGCCGTCATGGGCATGGATGAACCGGTCCGGCGCGACGAGGATCGCCGCATGCTTGGCGGGCATCCCCTCGCGCCAGCGAAAGAGCAGCAGATCGCCCGGCAGCGCGGCGTCCACCGCGACCTCGGCCATGTGCCGCCGCGCGGCATCGCGCAGCGTCTCCGCGCCCCGCGCCTCGGCCCAATCCGGCGTATAGGCCGGCACCGCCTCGGCCTCGGCGCCATAGACCTCGCGCCACACGCCGCGCACCAGCCCCAGGCAATCGGCCCCAACGCCCTTCAGCGAGGCCTGATGCCGATAGGGCGTCCCAAGCCATCCGAGCGCCGCCGCGACGACGGCATCCCGCGTGACGACGGTCATGAAGCCTCCTGTGAATGAATGGCCGCCCGACCGAGAGGGAGAACCCCCTCCCCGACCCGCCGCGCTTCGCGGCAGACGCCGCCTCACCCCACCGGCGAGCCGTCATTGTGGCTGCCGGAGCGGGCGTAGCCGAGGGTGAAGTCGTTGCCGGGCATGTGCGGGAAGCCGCGGAAATTGAGCGCATTGGCGAAGCGGTCGCGGCAGGTCGCAAAGCGCTTGTCGCAGCCGGCGGTGAGCGCCAGCGTGTCGCCCGGCGCGACCGGGAACGGCGGCGCCGACCAGAGCGCGAGGCTCATCGCGCCCTCGACCACGCGCTGCATCTTGATCGCCGAGGCGAAGCCCGCATTGGCGCCGCTCGTGAAGCGGGCGCGGCCACGTTCGAACCAGGCCGAAGCGTAGCCGCCGAGCCCCGAAACGGCGAAGAGCCGCGCATCGGTCGCGGCGAGGACGGTGGCCGTCGCCGCATAGGCCGGCGCGGAGAGATCGACGCCGCAGCGCGCATCGCCGAGATCGGCGTCGCAGGCCGAGCGAAAGAAGCGGCCGCGCGGCTCGTCGAGCGCCGCCGCCGGACCGCGGATTTCGGCGCGGAAGGCGCCGTCCTCGCTCACCACCTCGCCGACATGTCCACCGCGCACGAGGACACGCTCGACCGGCGCCTGCCAGTTGACGGTGAAGACCTCGACAGCGGCATGGTCGAAGCGGCCGATGGCGAGGTCATGCGCCGAGATGCGGTCCGAGCTGAGCGCACCGGCGACCTCGAGCCCGCCGGTCGAAAAGCCGGCCTCGCTGACCGCCTCGCTCGCCGAAAGCCCGCTCGCCGCCTCGAACAGCGTGCCGTCGAAGACAAGGTCGCGGTCGTGATCGGTGAAGCCGAGCCGCGTGCCGTCTGCGAGCGTCAGCCGCCAGCATTGGCAGAGCGTCGTCGCCTCGCCGGCGACATGGGCGGCGAGCCCTTCGGGAAGCGCTCTCACGGCCGGATCTCCACGAGCGGGATGGACGGGATCTCGCCGGCCTCGAAGGCGGCAAGGTTGATGGTGAGCGTGTCCGTGTCGAAGCGCACCGGCACGTCGAAGCGGAAACCGGCGGTGACGATCGCACCCGCAGCCGGGATATGGCCCGCCGCGAAGGTGACACGGCCCGTCGCATGATCGACCGCGACATGCCCGGCCGCCGCCTCGACCGAGCCGACCGCGACGCGGACGCTGCCGGCGACGGGCTTCGCGATCGCCCGCGCATAGGGCGCGTGGTCGCCGCCATAGCGCTTCACGAGCTGGAAGGTCGCCGTCGCGCCGTCGCCGGTGCCGAGCCTCTGGTCGAAGGGCGTCGGCTCGGTTCCGGGCGGCGCGGAAGCGTCGTCGGTGCGGTCGAGCCAACGGAAGCCGAAGAGCCGCCCGCGCCGCTCCTCGAAGAAGGCGATCACGGCATGGATGTCGGCGAGCGAGCGCACCCCGTAGCCGGCATCGTAGCGGCGGCGCGAGTCGGCCCAGCGCTGGTTGCGCTTTTCCCGTCCCGAAGCCAGCGCCACGATCTCGGTCTTGCGCTCCGGTCCGCCGGCGGAGCGGAGGCTGATCCCGGTCGGGAAGCGGACATCGTGAAATCCCTCGATGAGCGGCATCGCTCTCTCCTCAAAGGCCGCGCCGGCCGCGGCCGACGGCCCGCGCCAGCGCCGCCGTCACCTGCGCCTCCGACTTGCGGAAGCTCGCGGCGTCGGCCGTCTGGATCGCGACATTGACCGTGACCGATCCCGCGCCGCCGCCGGCGACGCCGAGGCTGCCATCGGCGCCGCGCCGGAGCGGCAGGATGGCCTCGCTGCCCGCTTCGCCGGCGAGCCCGAGGCCGCCCGAAAGCGGGAAATAGGTCGGCCGCGAGACGACCCCGCCATCGGCGAAGGGCACGACGCCGCCCTTGGCGAAGGCCTTGCCGCCGAGGCTTCCGGCGAGCTCGCCGAGGATCGCGCCGAAGCCTGCCGAGAGCGGCTTCAGCGCCGCGTCGAGCGCGAGCGAGGAGAGCCGCAGCGCCAGCCCCTTCAACACGTCGTCGAGATCCTTGCCACCCGTCACGGCGCCGGCGAAGGCCCTGGTCATGGCCGCGGAAAAGCTGTCGGCCCGCTTGCCGAGCTCGTCCAGCGCCTGCCGGAAGCCGCCGGTATCGGCCGAGACCGTCACGGTGAGTTCATCGATCGGTGCGGGCATCATGCGTCTCCTGCCTGGGGCCGCGAATCCGGAAAGCGCGCCGCCAGCGCCTCGAAGGCCGCGCGGTCCATCGGCGCGGCGCGGCGGCCGGAGACGCCCTCGATGGCGGCGGCGAGTTCGCGCGGCGTCATCGCCCAGAAGTCGCGGGCGGAGAGGCGCAGCGTACCGAAGCCGAATTCCATCGCCGCGCGCCAGGGGAACGGCTCGCTCACGCTTCGCCCCCGCCGAAGGTGGCGGTGAGGAGGTCGGCGGCGATGCGCGCGAAGCCGCCGGCGCCGCCCTCGGCCCGCAGCGCCGCGACCGCTTCGTCGTCGATCGCTTCGCCGGCCCCGCGGAGGCCGGCGCCGATGATGCGCACGAGGTCGGTCGCCGAAAGGCGGCCGCCGGAGAAGCGCGCAGCCAGCGCCGGCAGGTCCTCGGCGCCGAACGCACTCTCGAGTTCGGCCAGCGCGCCGAGCGTCAGGCAGAGCGTGTGCGGCCTGCCGTCGAGCACGGCCTCGATCTCGCCGCGATGGCGGTTGGCCATGGCTCAGGCCTCCGTGAAGGTGAGCGCGCCGGCGGATTCGAGCGCGATCTCATAGGTGACGGCGCCGTCATGCTCGCCGGCATATTCGAGCGCGGTGATCTGGAACGGTCCGGCCAGCGTGCCGAAATCGGGCAGGATGACCTGCCATGCGCGGATCGTGCCGTCGAAGAAGAGGCTGCGCGCGGCGGCATCCGTGGCGGCGTCGCGGAAGATGCCGGAGCCGGAAAGGCTCGCGCGGCGCACGCCGGCCCCGGCGAGCAGTTCGCGCCAGCGGCCGGCCGAATCCTGGTCGGTGATGTCGACCGTCTCGGCGTTCAGTGCCAGCCGCCGCGTCCGGAGCCCGGCCACGGTCTGGAAGGCGCCGCTGCCGGTCGTGTCGATCTTGAGCAGGAGATCCCTGCCCTTCTGTGCGGTCATGGTCGGATCCTTGGCTCGATGATGCCGCGGCCGCGCGGTGTGGAGGCGGCCAACAAAAAGCCCCCGGAAGCGCGAGGCTGCCGGAGGCTCGGGACTGGCGAACGATGGAACGGCCGGGCGACCCGGCCGCGCCGCGTTATTTCTTGCGATGGAAGGTGATGCAGGACACCGTCGAGGGATTGTTCTGCGCGTAGCAGAGCTCGAAACTGTCCTTGCCGAGGATGGTCCCGACCGAGGTGCCGTCGCCGTCGGCGGTCCGCAGCGTCTTGCGATCGTCGCCGACCACCATGAGCTTCGGCTCGCTCTGGCCGCGCGAGGTGATGGTGCCGAGATAGCGGCCCTCATCTTCCTTCGCGATCTCGATCGTCAGTTCGGCCGAGGCGAAGCGCGGTTCGGCGCCCGCGCCGGCATCGCCATAGTGCCCGCTGGCAGCGGTGACGATGGCCCGGCTCTTGCCGACCCAGGTGCCGACGAGGCTCGGCCAAGGGTCTTTGGCGTGATCCTTGGCATGATCCTTGGCGATCGCAGGAACGGTTGCCAGAGCGAGGGTCAGGAAGGCGACGGTGAAGCGCATGATCGAGTCTCGGGACGATGAAGGCGGGACGGCCCCCTCCGTTCTACAGCCGCCGATGCAATTTGGAAGCTGACCGGCGAGAGAACCCGCGCCAGCGCTAAGGCGTCCTTGGCAGCGACGACAAAGGCTGTTGTTCTCCGCCGCCTCAGCCTTCGACGAGCGCGGAGAGGCGCAGCACGCCGCGCTCGGTGATGCCGTCCGCCTCGCGGCGCACCTCGGCGAAGACGGCGGAGAGCGTGACGAGCCGGCGCGTGCCAAGCGCTAGTGTCGCGTCGTGCAGGAGCCGCATCATCAGCCCGACGATCGCCCAGGCCTCGCGCTTGCCGGCGGCGCGCGACCAGGCATTCAGCGTCAGCGCGACATCGGCGCCGGTCACCTCGCCGTCGCTCCAGTCGCCCTGGCTTGCCGGGCCGAAGGTGACATAGGGGAAGGCCGTGCCGCGCGGCGCGCCGTCGAAGAGTTTCGGCCCGCCGAGCGCCGCGAGGAAATCGGCATCGGCGATGAGATGCGCGCGGATCGCGGCCTGCAGCTCGAGCGCCGCCGTGGTGTCACCCGTCATGTCCGCCTCCGCTTCAGCCGACCGAGCGCCGGGGCCAGCGCAGGATCGCTGGTGCCGTCGATGGCACCGAACTCCCGGGCGAAGAGCCCCGGCCCCGTGACATGGATGCTGGCGCCGCCGGCTCGAGGCTCGGCGCGGGCGCTGCCGCCCTCGACCGCGCCGCCGAGCACCGCCGCCACCTCGCCGGCGCGGACGCGCACCGCCGTCTCGATCGGCTTGCCGAGGCTGGCGGCGATCGATCGCGCCAGTTCGCCGCCCTTGTCGGTCTTGGCCATCACGTCTCCTCCTTCGCCTCGATCAAAAGGAAGCGCCGCCGCTCGTCGGGATCGGCGACGGTCTCGATCGCGAGCCTTCGCCCGCGATGGCGGATGCGCATGCCGGCGGCGATGTCGTCGCGCCAGCGGATGGTGACGCGATGGGTGATCGCGGCGCCGAGGCGGTCGCCATCGGTCGTCGCCGTGGCGCGTACCGGCTCGACGGCGGCCCATAAGGTGGCGAGCGGGGCAAAGGCGACGACCGCGCCGCCGCTGCCATCCGCCGTTGCCGTCGGCTGCTCGATCACGATGCGGTGGGCGATCCAGCCCGGTTCGAATTCCGGCCTCACAGCGAGCGCACCTTGAACGGCGCGATCAGCGCGTCGAAGCCGGGCGGCGCGATCGCGCCGGCGAAATCATGGCCGACCATGCCGCGCGCCTCGTACCAGGCCGCGACCAGCACCATCACCGCCTGGCGTAGCGGCGCCGGCACGTCGATGGAGGAGACGCCATAGCCGGCGAGAACGTCGATCTCGATGCCGTTGTCGTAGAGCGCCGCGGCCGGGCGCATCTTGGCGATGAGCCGCGCCGGCTGCGCCGAGAGGTCGAGCCGCCAGTTCTCCGGCCCCCAGCTCCGTGCGACGCCGGCGATGTCATAGAAGGTCACGGCATTGACGGCGATGATCGGCGAGAGCGGGATCGGCACCGCGCGGCCCTCGGGCCAGTCGTCGCGATAGATGCGCCAGAGCTGGCGGATCAGGCAGCGCCGCGTCACGGCCTCGATATGCACGCGCGCGGCGACGATCGCCGCCTGCAGCAGCGCGTCCTCGTCGGGCGTGTCGAGCCGCAGATGCGCCTTCACGTCGGCGAGCGTCACGGGCTCGATGGTCGGCCCGGAAATGAGCGCGGTCGTCATGGATGCCTCCTTGAAGATGCCTGCCTTGGAAAAAAGAAGCGGCGCCACGCAGGACGTGGCGCCGCCGGGCGTCGGGTGTGGCGGGAGGCGCGCCATCACCGACGCCAACCTCGAAATCGGAGGATGGGAAGCGCAGGAGACCGCCCTTTGCAGGCCGGCCTGGCGCAGGTCGTACCGCCCTGAGGAAGGGTGACCGGTTGCGTCAGGCCGTGCCGAAAAGGGCGGGCTACGGGAACCGGAGCGGAGCGTACTTCAGTACGTGAGCACCGGAGGCGCCGGAGACCGCCCTTTGCAGGCCGGTCTGGCGCAAGCCGTTCCGCCCCAAGGAAGGGTGACCGGTTGTGTCAGGCCGTGCCGAAAAGGGGGGGCTACGAGAACCGGAGCGGAGCATACTTCTGTACGTGAGCACCGGAAGCGCAGGACACCGCCCTTTGCAGGCCGGCTTGGCGCAAGCCGTTCCGCCCCAAGGAAGGGTGACCGGTCGCGTCAGGCCGTGCCGAAAAGGGTGGGCTACGAGAACCGGAGCGGAGCGTACTTCAGTACGTGAGCACCGGAAGCGCAGGAGACCGCCCTTTGCAGGCCGGCTTGGCGCAACCGGGCGCCGTTCCTAGGAGGTGCCGAATTTCAGCAGCTTGATCGCGTCGAAATCCTGCACCCCGCCGCCGACGCGCTTGGTCGTGTAGAAGAGGACATAGGGCTTGGCGGAATAGGGATCGCGCAGCACGCGGACGCCGACGCGGTCGACGACGAGATAGCCGCGGCGGAAATCGCCGAAGGCGAGCGCCAGCGCGTTGGCGCCGATATCGGGCATGTCCTCGGCCTCGGAGACCGGGAAGCCGAGCAGCGAGGCTTCGCCGCCCGCCACCGCCGCCGGCTGCCAGAGATAGTTGCCGTCGGCGTCCTTCAGCTTGCGGATCGCCGCCTGGGTGCGGCGGTTGAGCACGAAGCGGGCATTGGCGCGATAGCCGGCCTTCAGCGCATAGACGAGGTCGATGAGCACGTCGGACGGGTTCGAGGCCGGCAGCGCGCCGGAAACGCCGGTCACGATGTAGCCGATCTTGCCCCAGGTCCAGGCGCTCTCGGCGGCTGTCGTATAGGCGAGGAAGCCCTTCGGCTTGTTGGTGCCGTCGCCCGAGACGAAGGCGGTGCCTTCCTGCGTGGCGAAGGCGGCCTCGACCTCGGCGGCGATCCACTCGTCGATATTGACGGCGGCGTCGTCGAGCAGCGCCGGCGTCGCGGCCGGCATCGCATAGAGCTCCATGGCCGGGAAATCGAGCGCGGCGATGGTGGGCGAGGTCGTCTGGCTGCGGGCATCCGTCTCGCCCGCCCAGCCGACGGCGGGACCCGCGGTCATGAAGGGCTTGCGATAGGTGCCGGACGAGACCTGGCGCACATCGGCGATGGCGCGGATCGGCGAGATGGCGGCAAGTCGCTTGGCGATCTCCGTCTCGGTCTCGATCGGCACCAGATAGCCGCCATCGGCATTGGAGCCGGCCGAGAGCGCCTTCTGCTCGACGCGGCGCAGCCCGTCCTCGTCGCCGCCGCGCACATAGGCCTCGAAGGACGCCTTGTGCTCGCTCGGGCCGCGCGCGCCGCGGCTCTCGGTGCCGAGCGGCGGCCGGCGGCCCTTCAGCGTCAGCTCGTCGAGCGTGCGGTTGATGCGGTCGAGCTTCTCGGAGGTGAGCGGATCGGAGACGAGCTTCTGCTCGATCTCGGCAAGGCGCTCGTCATTCGTCTCCTTGAACGCCTCGAAGGCGTGCATGAAATCGTCGAACGCGGCGGCGACATCGCCGCTCGTCTCGGCGGCCTTGGTCTCGGCCGGCTTCGGGTCCGCCGCCTTGATCTCGGGCGCGGGAATGAGCGCAGTCTCGGTGTCGGGCGTCATTTCGAGTTCCTTCTGTTGAGGCTCAGCGCGGCGCGGCGCATGCGGGCCGCGAGATGCGAAGAGGGCTGCGGCGGATCGGCCTTCACCGCGCTGACGCGGGCGTCGGGCTGCATGGGGAAGGTGACGACCGAGATCTCCCAGAGGTCGATCTCGGTGAGGCGGCGCACGCCGGCCTGCCGGTCGGCACGGGCACGGACGGTCTTGAAGCCGATCGAGAGCCCGTCGAGCGCGCCGGCCCGCATCAGGCTGGCGACTTCGCGCGCCCGCGCCACGTCGAGCATCAGCCGGCCACGCACGAAGAGGCCGCGGCCGTCCTCGCGGATCTCGGTCCAGATGCCGATCGGCTCGGCCGGATCGTGCTGGTAGAGCATGCGGATGCCCGAGGCCTGGCGGGCGGCGATCGAGCGCTGGAACGCGCCGCGGATCACCATGTCGCCGGCGAGATCTGCGATGCCGAAAAGGCTCGCATAGCCGTGGAAGCTGCCCTCGCCATCGACCCCGGAAAGATCGGCCGCGGCCGCCTTCTGCTCGAGATCGGGCGAGGTGGTCGGATTGGCTGGAAGCATGCGTTCTCCTTCGCCGGCCGGTCGGGGCCGCGTTGGCAGGGAGGGGGTCTGGCGGGAATCAGAAGGAGGCGTTGACGCGGGCGGATCGGATGACTATTTTTCTAGTCATCCTTGGGGAGGCCTCGATGCTGACAGTCAATCTGGCGCATGCCAAAACGCATCTCAGCGATCTGCTCGACAAGGTGGAAGCCGGCGAGGAAATCGTGATTACCCGGCACGGCCGCCCAGTCGCCCATGTGCGTCCCGTCGAGACCGAGAAGAAGCCTGTTCCGCTGGAAGAACTGGCTGCGTTCAGAGCGACCATGCCGAAGCTGGACGTCTCGTCGGCCGATCTTCTTCGCCAGATGCGTGACGAAGGCTGGTAGGCAGTTCCAGCCATGCTCTATTTCGACACGAGTTTCCTGGCGCCACTGGTCGTCAGCGAAGCGACGTCCGAATCCATCACCGTCTTCTTCGAAACCCTTGATGATGCAGAACGCGCGACGAGCCAGTGGACGCGCGTCGAGTGCGCCTCGTTGATCGCCCGCCTTCTGCGCATGGACCAGATCGATACGCTGACCGCGTCGCAGTATGCCGCTCAGTTCGACGAGCTGATCACAAGCGCATTCAAGGTCTTCCTTCCGGAAGCCGACGATTTCGATCGGGCGCGCCGTCTGCTTGCCGTGGCGAATACGGGGCTTCGTGCGGGCGATGCGTTGCATCTCGCCATCGCTGCCAACCGGAACGCAGGGCGCATCTACACGCTCGACAAGGGCTTTGTCCGGGCCGGCCGCCTGCTCGGCCAACCGGTCGAAGGCCTGGACACCGCCTGACGACCCTCACCGCCGCCGGACCAGCCGCTCCAGCACGCCGGCGAAGTCGCGGAATACCTGCCGGTGGTCGTCGCGCTCGCGCTTCATCAAGCGCTTCAACAGCGTCGCCATTCCTGAATCTCCTGAATCCCTTAGCCGTCGTCGCTGAAGAAGTGATTGAGCCGCGCAATCTCGGCGACGAAGTCGTTGAAGCGGCGGTTGGAGGCGGCGAGCTCGCGCAGCGCCCAGACGAGCAGCCCGCTCGATCCCGACGCCCAGAGGAACAGCGCCAGATGGCCGAGATCGCCCCGCGTCGCGAAGGCGTGCGTCACCTCGTCCATGCTGTCTCTCCCTTCGCCTCCCCCTCCCCTTCGCCATCCTCCTCCGCGCCATAGCCGACGGCCTGGCGCTTCTCGTCGCGGCTGAGGAAGCTCGCGCCCTCGACGCGCCGCCAGAGCGACTCGCGATCGGCGGCCAGCGCCTCGACCGCGTCTCCATCGAAGCCGAGGCGGACCGCGCCGCCATAGGCCGGCGAGAGCCAGGCGGTAAGCGCCGCGGCGGTCCGCCCGACGAGCGGCAGCACCGTCTGGCGCCAGAAGGCGCGGTTGGCCTCGCTGTAATTCGCATAGGTGTTGTCGCCGGGAATGGCGAGCAGCATGGGCGGCACGCCGAAGGCGAGCGCGATCTCGCGCGCCGCGCCGTTCTTCGCCTCGAGGAAATCCATGTCGCGCGGCGTGAGCGCCATCGAGGTCCAGTCGAGCCCGCCTTCGAGGAGCAGCGGCCGCCCGGCCGCGACCGCGCCGGAATAGTTCTGCTCCAGTTCGCTCTTCAGCCGCTCGAACTGCTCCTGCGAGAGATTGGCGCCGCCCTCGCCGCGATAGACCAGCGCGCCGGAGGGCCGCGCGGAATTGTCGAGCAGCGCCTTGTTCCATTCGGCCGCGGTGTTGTGCAGGTCGAGCGCCCGCGCCGCCGCCTCGATCGGCGCGAACCCGTAGTGATCGTCGAGCGGATGATAGAGCTTCAGATGCAGGATGGGCGCGAGGCCGCCCGCGCCCGGGTCGGCGAAGCGGATCGTGCGGCCGGCGACGCCATATTCATAGGCCTCCGGCCAGCCGTCAGGCCCCGGCACGACGCGCATCCGGTCGGGGCGGAGCACATGCAGCTCGGCCGGCCTTCCGCCCAGCGTCACCAGCTCGGCATAGGCGTTGCCGGCGACGAGGAGATTGGCGATCAGCGCCTCGAGGAAGGCGGCGCCGTTCTGGCGGCGGTTCGGCGTGGCGAGGAGCCCGAGCAGCGCATGATCCGGCCGCTCGACATCGCCCTCATAGGCAAGGAGCGGCACGCTCGCCGCGCTGCCGGCGATCATCATCACCGCGCGATGCACGACCGCGTTCTTCATGAAGCCCTCGCGGGCGAGGCTCGCCGCGTCGCGGGGCGACCAGACGGCGCGGCCCTGGCCCTGCAGCGCGATCAGCGGCCCGGTGCGCGAGGCCTTCGCCTCGGGCGGCCTTGCCTGCAGCGGGGCGAGCGCGGCCAGCCGCGCCCTCAGCCTGTCCAGCATGACGGATCGTCCTTTCAAAGCCTGCGGAGCCGCGGCTCGCCGGCCGGGCGCAGCATGAGATGGGTGAGCGCCCAGACGAGCGCGTCGAGCCGGTCGGGCGAGCGGCCGCTCGAAAGGCCTTCCGGCCCGAAATCGGCCAATTCGTCCTCGAGCTGCGGAAAGGTGCCGGCATGGCGGACGCGGCCCTGCGCATAGAGCGCCGCGACCGGCTCGGCGCGCAGATACTTGCCACGCGTCGCCCGCACCGGCGTCACGGGAACGCTCGCATCCACCTCGCCGATGACGCTCGTCACCATGTCGCCGCCCTGGTTGACCTCGGCGACCAGCGCATCGGCCTCCAGCGCGTGATAGAGCGCCACCGCCGCCGCCGCCCAGCGCTCGGGCTTCACCTCGGCGATGGTCGCATCAGCCAGCACATAGCCCGTGCCGTCCTCGGCGAGACCGCAGCCGACGATCCCGCAAGCATCGGCGCCGCGCCGCCCGCTCGCCGGCGGATCGACCGCCACCACGACGCGGGAGAGCTTCGGCGGCGCGCCGAGGCGGAGCCGCTCGATCACCTCGCGGCTCCACAGCGCATCGGCGCGATCGTCGATCAGTTCGCCGTCGATCTCCTGCCGCCCGAGCCGCGTGCCGCGATAGCGGCCGATGACACGCTCCAGGAATCCCGGCGCGAGATTGCCGAGATTGGCCGCCGTGCCGGCGCGCGTGATCACCGTGCGCTCGGCCTTCACCAGCCGCTTCACGAGCGGCGTCGGGCGCGGCGTCGTGGTGACCAGCTGTCGCGGCAGCGCGCCGAGCCGGAGCCCGAATTGCAGCATGTCCCAGCTCGCCTCCTGATGGCGCCATTTGCCGAGCTCGTCCGCCCAGGCCGCCTCGAATTGCGGGCCGCGCAGGCTTTCCGGATCCTCGGACGAAAAGCACAGCGCCACCGCGCCGTTCGGCCATTCGAGCCGCCGGCGCGAGGGCTGCCATTGCGGCCGCTCGCCGGCGGGGTGCACCGCGAGGAGGCCCGAGACGCCCTCGATCATCACGTCGCGGACATCGGCCAGCGTCTCGCCGATCAGCGCGATGCGCCCGACCGGCCGCGCGGCATAGCCCGGCCGCCCGAGCGCCAGGCCGCGGATCCATTCCGCCCCGGCGCGCGTCTTGCCGGCGCCGCGCCCGCCGATCATCAGCCAGGTGAGCCAGTCGCCGGGCGGCGGCAGCTGGTCGTCGCGCGCCCAGAAATCCCAGTTTAACTGGAAGGCCGCCAGTTCTTCCTTAGTCGTCCCGTGCGCCATCAGCGCAGTCAGCTCCTCCGGCGGCCAGCCGGTACGGACCAAGCGCTGCCAGTCGCTGCGCAAATCGCGCCGTGAGTTCATCGAGGTCGACAGTGGCTGCATCGACATCCTCCCCGCGCTCGTCGCGCAGCTTCGAAAGCGTCTCGAAGGTCTTGGCGAGCACGGCGAGCGTCCGCGCATCCTTTTCCTCGACGCTCCCGCCGCCGGCGGCGAAGCGCTGTTCGAGATCGGTCACCTGCCGCTCGAAGGCGCGAAAGAGCCGCCCGAGCAGCTTGCCGTCATCGCCCTCTGCCGAAAGCACCGCCCCCGCGCCCGGCCGCAGCCAGCCGCCCCGCTTCGCCTGCGCCGACAGCGCGCCGACCGTGGTGCCGAAGGCCTCGGCGATGTCGCGCAGCGGATCGAGCGTCGCCTCATAGCGCCCCCGCACCGCCTGCCAATCCGCCTTCGAAAGCTTCGGCAAACGATCCTCCGAACCTCGATCCACCCAGAAAGGCGCACGAAAAAAGGCGCCGCGAGGCGCCTTTGCCGAATGTCTGTCTCGTCCTGTCGAAGCCAGCTTCACAAGCTGCGCCCGGTCGACGCCCCACGCCTCCCGATCCCGCTGCATCCACAGTTCTTGGACGATGCCTGAACCCTACCGAACCACCGTCACGCTGTCAAGGATTTTATTCCTAGCCGTATGGCAAGGCGGACCACCGCCGCCTCATCCGCAGCAGCCGTGATGGGCCCAACATTGCTGCCGCGAGCGCCGCGGTGCCGTTCGGATGCCTGGCGCGACGCTCCAGTTTCCGCGGGCCACACAGCGTTTCCGTTACCCACACCGCAGGATCCCCCCCAGGCCGCCGCCTCCCCGGCGCCGAAAGCCGCTTGCCCTCCCCGCCGTCATGCCCGGGCCCGTCCCGGGCATCCACGTCTTTCTTGAGGAACGAGGAACAGGGCCACGGCGCAGCCAAGACGTGGATGGCCGCGACACGCGCGGCCATGACGCGCGGTTGTCCTATGTCGCAGGCTGCCGTGCCGCTGTAGCGCCCAATGTCTACGTTGGGGTGGTTTCCGGTCGGTCGGCTATTGGCCGGCGGGCTTAGGGAAGCGGACCTTCATCTAGAGCTAACTACCTTCTGTTTCGCGCTGCCAACTCTGCCACTCGGCGTCCTTCGCCAGGAACTGCGAAACGGGCATTGGCTGAGGCCGGATTTCGCGCTTAGTTGCACGGGATACCCACCGAAACTGCGGATACGGTCAACAGATTGTTTGTCGCTTGAGGGCGAGGATGTGCACGGGATTGAAAGCGGGCGGATAGATTTGCCGACAAACGAAACAACAATTTCCAAGCTTCTGTACGTTTGCGATCGCTAAAATAGAGCCGTGATCGACGATGACTATCGGACAGTTGCGCGCTGCGGTGCGTTTCCTCCTTGCTCCAGGTAATATCGGCGAGTTCGACCATATTGAGCTGCTCGAAGTTATCGGCACGCCGCGCGGAGGTGCGACGATAAACGTCCTATCCATTGCGGTGCTTAGCGAAGGCCGTCGCGATGTCGCCGAGACCGAACGGCCGGAGTTCCTCACCGAGCGGATCAGGCGGATCGATGGCTTCAGAGACTGGTCGTTTGGCGTTGCACGAACGTTTCGACCTGTCGCCGCCCTCGACAGCGCGCTGGAAACCCTCGAGACCACGGGGCGGTGGACGCTCAGCGGGCGCCCGCTCGGGACCGGCACCTTGCGCCCAGAACCCGCGATGTTCGCACCACCGGACGGAACGGTGCGGATCCCTCTCAACAACGTTCTGAAGAACAACTTCTGGGCGGGATCGCACGTGTTCCGGCTCACGGATCAGGAAAAGACGCCATTCGCACCCTTCTTCGCCGACCGGCGGCGGCTACAGGCTCTCTCCGATGCCGTCTCAGTCGGCGCGCCGATCGCGTTTGCTGGCCTGGCTGATCTTCTTGGCGATGTGCTGATCCAGCTTCCTGTCACGATCATGATTCCAAGCGTGACCTCGCCCCGCGGCGCGAAGCATACCGAAATTGCGGTAACATGGCGCTACAGTTCGACACCGCGTCCCTTGGCGACAGCCGCCCGCACCCGATGGGACGAGCTTCTGACCGGAGCGGCGGTCCACGACCGCTTCACAGACAGCGTTCAGCTGCCCGTCGACAGTCATCGCCAACCTCTGGAAATGGAAATTTGGGACGCCGATGCAGGCATTCTGGTTGGTGCGACAGCATCGACGTCGACAATCAAGCGGATCGCGTTCGACATGCATGTGATCCAGCACGAACCTCGTCTTTTCACCGCACCCGACGTCGACGGCAAGCCAGTCGCCGAGCGGGTAGAGCTCACAAAGACGACGACCAGTTTAGTTGGCAGCGCGGCCGACTGGGACGCAAACTTCTGGCTCGGTCGCCGACAGGACCTCGAGGAGAGGCGCCTTCTCGAAGAAACCCGCGACTTCGTTCAGTACCGTCCCCAGACGAATTCCTCTGCAGAGCAGCTTCGGGCTCTGGCTGACGTCCGCTTTCTCATCGACAGGTATGGACAGACCGGAGTGGATCTCTGGGACCCATACCTCTCGGCTGAAGACCTTCTCCGGACACTCTTTTGGTGCCGCCACAGCGGCGCACCCCTGCGAGCTCTAACGGACGGTCGTGATGCTCCTCGCGATGACGCTGAGGACTGCTCTGCATCGCAGGGATCTGCTGCGCCGAGGCCGTCCTTTCCAGATCGGCAGCGAGCCGTTCTCGAACGCGATGCCGGAAACTGCGAGGGTTTGCGCCTCGAGTACCGGACCCGCCGGGGGCCAAAGGGGTGGCTCTTCCACGACCGCTTCCTAATCTTTCCGAACATAGGGAATGGTCCCCAGGCTTGGTCACTCGGCACCTCCGTCAACAGCCTCGGTCAAGCCCATCACATCCTACAGCGGGTGTCGAGCGCGGCCATGGTGGTCGGGGCGTTCGAGGATCTCTGGTCGGCATTGGATGAGCCGCAGCACGTCATATGGCGGTCGTGGTGACGGCGCGCACACTATCGTTCAGGCGGCTCCTCGATGCATGGGACGGGGAGGTAGTTTCTCCCCCCAGCATCGAACGCGTCATTACAGAGCTGGAGCTGTCGGGCGCCGAGGCGATGGTCGAACGCTTTGCGTTGGCCACACGGGCTGACCTCGGCGACGTTTCGCGATCCCTCGCTGCCTCGGACCTAACGCCTGAAGGAATTCTCTATCTGGCGAAACGTCTGGGTTGGACCTTGAGGGCGCTCACCGCTTGGGACCCACAGCAGGATCCGTCTGGGCTGCGAATCGAGGCGGCGTTGGCATCCGTGGCGGCATGGAACGTGGACGGAGGCTTCTGGGAGGCGACGCATTCTCGTCTTCAAGGATGCCGCCTCACTATCGCGGCTCTTGAGATCGTGCTGCGTCGTCGAGCCCCTCAAGCACAGGTTCTCGACGACGCGCCGGTCTGGGAGCGCGAGCATCTGCATAGCATGCAGGAGGCCGAACGATCGCGCGATTGGGCCGAGTTGGGAGAGCGGGCTCGAGCCTTCCAGGAGCTTCCACGCCCCGACCTTGGTGCGCAGCAAGCTACCCTAGCGCTCTCGCTTCTCGATTGGCCGCGCCTGGTCCGTCTGGCCGATCAAAGCGAGGGTTGGTTGCATAGTCATCTCTTGATGGCGCCTTTGCCGCTCGCAGATGCCCTTCGTCTCGCGACCGCCAGCAAGAACGGATACGCGCGGTTCGCGGCTCTGGAACGCGTCGCCTATCGAGAGGTGCGCGAGTTGCTGCCGCAGGAGGAAATGGCTCTCAGAGACCTGCTGATCGTTTTGGCGAAAGATGTGAATGACTGGCCGCGCTGGCTCGCCGTATGCAATCAGTATCCTCTACGCCATCCTCATATGCAGGCCGCCTTGGGCCGGTCTCTGGCCCGCAGTAATGCCCCCGCTCTGCGGGCCTACATCGAAAGCATCTCGCTGAGCGCATCGGACAGTGATACTCGGGCAAACGTCACTTACTGCTTGTCTGTGTTTCGAGGTCGAGCCGGTGCTGCTCGCCGTCGTACCCTCTGGCGCACGGCTTTCGAACGATGGAAGGCATGGGACTTTGCGAAGAATGAGGGATCAAACCTCGCGGCTCTCGCTCAGAGCGCGCTGGACTACGGCGTGGTGGGCTGGCTCGTCGAGGGAGAGCCGCAAGGGTCGCTCGCCGACTTCGATCGCATCTTCGTAAGCGATCTCCGCGCCTTGGACATGCGATGGCACGCCTCCATAACGTCGGCCATCTCAGACTTCTGCCGGTTGGTCTCTCGATATCACGTTCTGGCCCATGCGACACGCCGATCAGAAGACGATGCCGACTGGTTGCCGGGGCCCTCGGTTGATCTCCCTGCCTCACCAACTGTTGCCTTCCTCCAACGAAAATATCGCTGGAACGAACGGCAGAATTCCGGCAGCCGCTAATGTGCGCCTGAACGGCTGAGATGGGTCGCAAGCGGGCCTGAAGATCACTGCCGTAACGGCCCGCTCGGGCTAGCACCAGCCCATCTTTCCTATCCCAAAACGGACGTTCTCCGGACCCCTCATCACCGGTCGTGCTGCGCCTCGTAAATGTGTGGCGGACGTCCGAACACCACGTCGGAATTGTTCGCCCGCTACCCCCCTTTGTTACGACACCTGGAACGCGGCCGCCCGCTCAGGCTCTGCCTGCCTTGCCTCCACCCACCGTTCGACATCGCCCCACCCGCCGCGCGTGTCGAACCATAGCTCGGACGCGCGTGTAGAGGCCGTGCAGTCTGTTCCAGCCCTTTGCCGGCCGTGGCCTCATCAATGGTGTTGTCCTCGCGCCGGCGGTCTAGGGCCGCGCCCGATCGCCCCTCGCCGTCGGGATTGGTCCTGACGCCCTTGCGCTGGCTATCGGCGTCTTCGGTCTTGCGGCCGGTTTCGCGCAACGCGCGGGTCCCGTCGCCCGAGACGACGCAGGACCAAACCCCCGGCCGGCCGCGCCCCCTTTGCGAGCGCGGCAAACCCCGCCCCCATCACAGCCGCGTCCTGCGCGGCCGTGACCTTGTCTGAGGCTTGGCGATCAGCCGCCGGAGCTGGAGCCGCCGGTGCTGCCGCCGGAGCCGCCCGAGCCGCCGGCGCCGGGGCCGCTGCTGCCGCCCGTGTTGCTGCCGGCGCCCGATCCGCCGGCGCCATTGCCGCCCATCGTGCCGCCGGTGCCGGCCGTCGCGTCCGGGGTCCTCGGGCCGGGGCTGCTGCCGCCCGCGCCGCCCATACCGCCCGCGCCGCCATTGCCGTCCGTCGCGCCCGAGCCCGAGCCGCCCGAGCCCGTTCCATTCGCGCCCGAGCCGCTGGAGCCCGAGCCGTTCGTGCCCGCGCCATTTCCGCCCGAGCCGCCGGTCGTGCCGCCGGTCGTGCCGCTGCCTGTGCCGTCCGTGCCAGTGCCGGCGCCGTTCGGGCCGAGCACGCCGTCGCCGTCCTGGTTGGAGAGCGCCGGGTTGCAGTTCATCGTGCCGTCGGCGGCGCGGTTGGTGCCCTCGAGGCAGGGCGGGATGATCGCGGGCGCCACCTCGCCGGGTGTGGTGGTACCGGGAGCCGTGGTGCCGGGCGTGGTGCCCGAGCCGGTGGTGGAGCCACTGCCCGTTCCCGTCTGCGCGAAGGCGGCGGCGGGGGTGAGCATCATCGACATGAGGGCGAGCGTCAGGGTCCGCTTCATGATGCGGTTCCTCCTTGAATGGTTTCTCGGATCGCGCCGATCGCCACGCCGCCTGGTCTCGTGCGCGGCAGCGATGGGGCTATCCCTGCAACCGCCCCGGCGCCGCCCTGTTCCCCCTCGGCGTGAAGAAAGCCCGCCGCCGGCCACGCTTTCGCTGGCCTCAGCCCTCGTCGCGCGGCGCCCCGTCCGGCCGGTCGCGCTCATGGAGACGCAGCCCCGGAAAGGCCGGGAGGAAGCGCTCGCGGCGGATGGTCCAGAGCTCATAGGTGGGGCGGAAGGCGTCCGGCGCGTCGAAGGCGCCGAGATTGACCTCGACCTCGTCGCCGCTGACGCCGAAGAGCGACGCGCCGCAGCGCGGGCAGAAATGCCGGCCCTCATAGTCGTGCGTCTCGCCGCTGATCGTCACCGCGCCCTCGGGGAAGATCGCCGAGGCATGGAACAGCGCGCCGTGATGCTTGCGGCAATCCATGCAGTGGCAGAGCCCGACGCGAAAGGGTTCGCCCGTGACCGTGATGCGGACGTCGCCGCAAAGGCATGAGGCGGTGTTCGTCATCTCGTCGTGCTCCTTCGCGCTTCGCCGCGCCCGGCGGCTGAACGGCGCGTGAACGCCGCCTTCAGGTGCCGTTCCGCGGCGCCCTTCTAGAACAGCCTCCATCAACCCGCGGCAAGCGCCGCAACGATGGAGAGCCCCGATGATCCGCATTTCTCTCGTCAAGACCACCCTCGCCGCCGCCGCGCTGAGCCTTTGCGCCGCGCTGCCGGCCGCCGCCAATGACGTGCGCATCGACCAGTATGGCTGGGGCAACAGCGCCGGCGGCGCGCAGAACGGCTGGAGCAACCGCATCCGCGTCCATCAGGGCGGCAGCTGGAACGGCGCCACCGCGCAGCAATATGGCGCGCGCAATCTCTCGGCGATCGGCCAGGAAGGCTGGCGCAATTCCGCCGCGACCTATCAGACGGGCAGCCGCAACGCCGCCGGCATCGGCCAGTTCGGCAGCAACCACACCGCGATCCTGACGCAGGACGGCAATGGCAACATCGCGGCCGGCGTGCAGGTCGGCAATGGCTGCGCCGCCGACGTCGCGCAGGGCGGCAACGGCAATGTCGCCGCCTTCGTGCAGTCCTGCCCGTAACCGCCGTCACGCCTATCCGGGAGACACGATCATGACGAACGGACATTTCCTCAGCCGCCCGCTGGCGCTCGGCGCCCTCGCGCTGGCCGGCGCGGCGATCGCGGCGGTAGTCGTCCCGGCGGATCTCGCCAGCGCCGGCAACACGGGAGGCGCCGGCACGCTCGCCGGCGCCGGGACGGCGGCGCTCTCCTGCGAGATCCGCCAGAGCCTCGCGCGCGGCCAGCTGATGCTGGAGCCGATGGTGAGCGCGGCGAAGGGCGCGAGCGGCAGCTATGCGCTGACGCTTTCGGGCGGCGGCTCCGGCAATTCGGCGAGCATCAGCCAGGGCGGCGGCTTCACCGCCCCGGCGGGCCGCGCCACCAGCCTCGGCGCGGTGAGCCTCGATGGCGCCGCAGTCTATCGCGCGCGGCTCGAGGTGACGGCCGGCGGCAGCAAGGCCGTCTGCGCCGGCACGGTCGGCGGCGCGCTCTAGCCCCGCCTCATCCTCGACCGAACCATCACGGGAGACATCACATGACCCGCAACACCCGCACGCTCCTCGCCGCCGCGCTCGCCGCCCTCGTCGCCGCGCCGGCGCTCTCCACCCCCGCCGAGGCCGGCGGCTCGATCGCGCTCTATCTCGCCCCGCGCGACGCGCGAGAGGCGCAGCTGATGGATTTCGGCCTCCGCGCCTACGGGCTCTATAACGGCCTCAAAAATGGCGGCGCGCGCATCGACCAGCTGGGGCGCGGCAACAGCGCCGGCGTCGCACAGAATGGCAGCGGCAATCTCGGCCTCGTCACCCAGCGCGGCGACGGCCATCAAGGCACGATCGACCAGCGCGGCAACGGCAATTCCTACGGCCTCTTCCAGTTCGGCCGCGGCACGACAAGCGCGATCACGCAGCGCGGCGACGCCAACACCGGCGCCGCCGTCACCTTCGGCTGGTAGGCGCCGCCGCCCCCGACTGCCCCCTGCCCTGCGCCCAATCCCCCTCTTGCATGGCATGCGGCGCTGTGGATTGCTCCGCCGGCGGGTCATGGCCCGGCGCCCGATCGCTCGTGCGCCTCAAAGCCATGGTCCATCACGGGGGAAGACCACATGAAGAAAACCGCCCTATTCGGCAGCCTTGCTGTCCTTCTCGCGGCGAGCCCGGCGCTCGCCGATGTCTCGCAGGAGACGATCAAGGCGCTTTCCGCGCCGGATGCGATCGAGACCTCTTCCGGCAGGCTCGAATTCCGCGACGGGGTGCCGACCGTGGCGACGGCCGAGAAGATCCGCGATATCCAGGATTTCACGCGCGCGCTCGACGTCTACAACAATTCCTATCGCGGCGCCTCGGCGCTCGCCATCGTCAAGGGCTTCCAGGGGATCGGCGCCAATCCCGGCGATGTCGTCATCTTCTCCGAACTCATGGATTCGAATTCGCTGTTCCTGACGGCGAATGCCGACACGATCTACTACATGACCGGCCTCGATCTCTCGAAGGGCCCCGTCGTGGTCGAGCAGCCGTCCGGCGGCATCGGCACGATCAACGACATGTGGTTCTCGTGGATCATCGATATCGGCGGTCCGGGGCCGGATCGCGGCCTCGGCGGCAAATATCTGATCGTCGGGCCGGACTATCAGGGGCCGCTGCCCGAAGGCGGCTATTTCATCGCCCATTCGAAGACGAATTTCGCGCTCTATGCGGCGCGGGCGAACCTCGTGGACAACGATCCGAAGCCCGCCGTCGAAAACATCAAGCGGACCATGAAGGTCTATCCTTACCAGCCGGGCAGCTATGGCACGAGCATCGCCGCGGCGCTGGACGGGACGGTCAGGATCGCCGGCGAGCCGAAGATCCCCGAGACGAAGTTCATCGAGGGCACGGGCCGCTCCTTCAACACGATCCCGCCGAGCGATGCGGGCTTCTACGATCTGATCAACGAGAACGTCCAGAGCCAGCCGGCGACGAGCTATGACGTCGAGCTCGCCGGCCAGCTCGCGGCGATCGGCATCGTGCATGGCAAGCCGTTCGAGCCCGATGCGCGCATGAAGAAGATCCTCGCCGACGCGGCCGCGGTCGGCCAGGCGACGGGCCGCTCGCTCAACTGGCGCTATGCCGTCCAGCATCCGGACTGGGCCTATTATCCGGGCTCGCAATGGGGCTCGATGCTCTGGGAAGGCGGCGCCTTCTTCGAGACGCCGCCGCCCCTCTTCGAGGAGGGCATGTTCAAGCCGCTGCCGCCGACCGGCGCGCGCACGCTCGATTCCCGCACGGCGTTCTATTACGCCTATACGCTGGATTCGCCGGGCATGATCATGCGCATTCCCGGCGTCGGCTCGCAATATCTGATGAGCTTCCTCGATCCGGACGGCAGTCCGTTCGATGGCGCCAAGACCTACAAGGTCACGCTGCCGAAGGATGTTCCGGCGGCGGCCTTCTGGTCCTTCACGCTCTACGACAACCAGACGCGCTCGATGCTGCAGACGCCGCAGAAATACCCGCGCGCCGGCAGCCAGAGCTTCCCCTCGCCGGCGGCAGAGGCGGCGGCCGACGGCACGACGACGATCTATTTCGGCCCGACCCAGCCGCAAGGCGTCGAACGCAGCAACTGGATCCAGACGGACCCGAAGAAAGGCTGGTTCACGATCCTCCGCCTCTACAGCCCGCTCCCCTCCTTCTTCGACAAGAGCTGGCGCCCAAGCGAAATCCAGCTTGCGGAGTAGGCAGCAAGGAAAGCACGTCAGGCGTCGGAATCCGGCGCCTGACGCAACGGTGCGGGTTCGCTGGCGAAGGCGAGGGTGCGAGCAGGAGGGTGAAGCAAAGGCCGCTGCGCCGAGCAGGTGGATAAAGGCAATCCCGGTCACTCCAATAAGCACGACGAAGACGACGAAGGCACGGCAGCCCTCGCGGCCACAGCAAGTCCAGCGGCCTCATCCAGATCAGCCGCGGCGCGACAAATGTGATCGCCCAGCGGGCAACGCCAAAACCGGCGCCGTAACGTTCCTGTGAGAGAAATTCGCCGGCCCCGCAGCCGCCGCACGCACCCCGCCAGCCTCGCTCACCTCAAACCGAGCCATAAGGGCGGCCGTCCTGACGCCTGCCGAGCACCGCGTCCTGAACGCTATGCTTCGGGCCCGTCCTGGGGGTGAACGTCATGGTTTCGGCTGAGGCTGTCGCAATACAAGAGCCATGGTTCTGGCAGCACAATTAGCCAGAGAGCAGCACCCTAGCCTAATAACCCCCGACCATGAGGTCAGGCTCGCAACCACACGCCCTACAGCCTATAACTCGCCTAGTCTACAACGACCACCGGGTGCCCTCTATGCTGAGGCATTCCTGGGAAACGCGAATAGCAAATTCGACGGTGGCTCGCAGTGTTTGGACGGCGTTTCCCGTAAACACTCTCCATGCTGAAGAATGTAGAACCAAATTGATCAGCGGCAAAGCCGCTAAAACCATTCTGGATGATCCGCTCCACTAACCCCTCGGTTCTGTCGACATTAATGTAGCAAAGCTGCGAACAGATAGATACAAGTTCATCTGCTGTCGGTCTCTTGATCGCGTCATACTCCAGACACCGCTCGATAATGGCCTGCACCTCTTTAGCCAACGGCTTATACTGAGGGTTCGATGTCATGAAGTCCGGCCACGGTCTTCTTGTACGATTCCTGACGTTAACAGCTGCATCAAGAAACACGCCGAAAGGGAATTCTCCCGTCACAACTCTAAACATCAGTGCGCCAAGCGACCAAATGTCTGCCTCTCTGCCAGGATGCTCGCCGTCTTTGCGGAACATCATTTCTGGCGCCATATATGGTAAAGCACCCTTAATTGTGCCCGAGGTCGATCGTGTCAAGTCACCGCCATCTTGCGCAGCCAAAGCGAACACCTCCTCAGTCAGCGTCGCAATTCCAAAATCTGTTATCTTAAGCTCGTGGAGATTTACCCCCGTCTCTACCATAATGTTACTCGGCTTAAGATCTCGATGGACGACACCGGCGTGATGAGATGCAGCGACACCCTTTGAGAGATGCTGAAAAACTCGCGCAGAAAGATGTGGATCGACCGCTCCGAATCTTAATAGTTTAGCCTCCAGGGTCTCGCCTGAGACGAATTCCTCGACAAGAAACGGATGTCCATCCTGCTCAAAGTAATCGTATGTTTTCGCAACATTGTGGTGGTTCACTCGGGCAGCGATCCTAGCACTCCTGCTAAACTTCGTTAATTGCTGACCGGCTTGCGGTGTTTTGACAGCCACTTGGCGATCTAGAATATCATCATAAGCGAGATAGACATCTTGCATCCCTCCTCTTCCGATATGGCGCTCAACCCTATACCGCGAGGCAATCATCTCACCAGACCTCACGGAATTACCTCCGGGTTAGAAACATCAAACGTGACAAATCGTCGGCGACTGCCGGCCATCCCAAAAGTTAATACGCAGCATCCGGGTATCAGGTCTCTTGGGGAGGCCGATCTATTGTTAATGAACACGCTTCCACTAACTGAATTAACTATAAAGTCATTGCCATCATATTCTATTGCAATTGAACCAACCGACGGCAATGTTAGCGAAATCTTCCTATTTTGGCTGTCCAGCTGGTTTGTCGTCCCGCCGAACACAACAATCGCTTTATGTTGATCCGTGAGTAGTCGACGCTGCAAATGGGCCTGCAGTAGGGCCATAGTGGGTCGCTGAGAAGGCTTTGGATCGAGGCAACGATGCAAGATATTGATTAACTCCACATCGAGCCCTGCAAAGGCGACGGACAACGCCGCAAGTGGGACAGGCAAAGGGGGTCGTTGGAGCAGCTCACTCGGCGGTCTCGTATCGAGCAATGACAGAGCTGTAGCTCCAAACGCATACACATCGACAGAAGCATCAAACCCGATGGTATCACCCTCCCAAAGCTCGGGCGCCATAAACGCGGGAGTGCCAATCACGCACTCTGTTTTTGCAAGCTCTTTCGGACGCGAAAGACCAAAATCAATTATCTTAACTACACCTTCACTATCAAGTAATATATTTGTCGGCTTGATGTCCCGATGGATTATGCCATTCTCGTGTATATCACGAAGACCACTCGCGATTTGCCATAATATATTTAAGTATTTCCGGCTAGGCGTATATCCTCCAATCTTTAGTTGCTCACCCTGAACATATTCCAGAACGAGAGCGAATTCGCTATCGCGTCGATCGTCTGGCTTGACCACATCATAAAGCTGAACGACGTGCTTCGACCTCAGCGCGGCCAATGATCTTTGCTCGTCGAGAAGCCGACGAGCGTCAATCCCGCTTCGGAGGCGCTTCAGAACAACAGGGCGATCCAGATGGAGGTCACGGCAGTGAATTATCTCTCCCATCCCACCAGATGCATCAACCTCCCGAACCTCGTATCTACCGGCTAGTGTCGTCGTCATCGTTTCGACCGCCAGATTTCTCTATCTGGATTTCTAGTTGTACGTCATCGATCTCAGGCTTGTCACTCTTGCGCGTCTTTCGCGCGCGCCGTTTAGGAGCCTTACGCTCCGTTAAATCTTTTAGCCGCTCTTCATTCTGCAAAGAACGCCCTTCAACCTGCGTGTCTGAGGCAACCTGAGGCAGCGGCACCTCTGCAACCGAGTTGAGCCAAGCAATCGTCAGTGCAGCAAAAGGATCCCAAACCTGCACCCCTCCATCAAAACCCCGAGCTTCAGCTGGTTGAGCTTTTAAATTGATCAAAGCCAGAGATGCGTTATCGTGACCTCCACACCAGCGTGATAGAGCGAGTAGGCGCTCAGCTGCCAACTTTGGCTCAGCTGCGTTCGTCAAAACGCTAGATAGCGTTCCTGCATCAATATAGTGAATGCCATCAGTTGTTAGTGCCAAACCACCTGCATCGCCTGAAAGAGTCCGCAAGTGCGGACGCATGCCATTCCCCATCCCAATGAATTGAACCAGCTCACGTCCGTAGCCGCCAACTGCCTCTTCCAGGGAATCATCTACAGTTAATCGGTGAACGCTTCCCCCAGGAACAAACGAATATACTCGACTATCCCCCACATTTACGAGTATCGTTTCTCCATCCGGATCTATTAAGACAACAGAGAGCGTTGTACCACCAAGACCGCGGGCAAATGAATACACAGATCTATTTGCGTAATCAACAGATGCATATGCGCACTGGTACAGTCCACGATTGCGATATCTTAGAAGCCCATAAAAGAATGAGGAAATTGCTATGGTGGCACACTTGCCCCCGTCTCTCATTCCCCCCATTCCATCCGCCACCGCTACCGCGACAATCGGGCGTCCTCCGGACTGACGAGCGCTAAAGCGTAGTGCGGCTACGCGGTCCTGGTTTTCACTTCGCTGCAATCCGACGTCTGTCGCTAGTACTATGGCCAAGTCCGTGCAAAGATTCTGACCACGCTCAGGCACCGATCTCGAGAGCCAGGTCGAGATGCATTCTTGAAACGCATTGCCGGGCTCGATCTGCGGAGGGCGCATAACTCTATCCGTCATGACGACTCATTGTAGATTTTACCCTATTTAGCTAGTGACACGTCAATGCTCCGAAGATCGATGGCCATCAAGACGCGCCTTCGAATGTGACTCGGGCACAGCGATTCGCACATCGATCAACCATAAGCTTGTCTGGGATCGTGTTGGAAATTTGCGAGCCGCCGGGCCCTTTGGTCGCTAGGAATGGTCTAGACTGAACTTTGTCGGCGCCATGCCCAAATACCTCGATGTCCGCACCTCCACCTCTCGCCGAACCAGGCCCATAGCAGGCCGCAGCGCCGCAGCAGCGTCTTCCACCCCTTGCGGCATGGTCCTACGAGGCTTTTATCCTCGCCCTCCGGCGCTTCGGGCTGGACCGGACGCCGCCAGGACCACCCTCATTCACCTCGAAGCGCCGTTGGATACCGTCCCCGCCAGCGCTCTTCCCGCCAGCCTCCAGCGACGGGCGGGACGGTTGAGCGCCGGCGGCGCCTTGGCATGGCGTGCTGGATGGGCCATGATCCTTTCATGAAGGCCGCAGACCCAACCACCGGCATCGCGCTTCCGCGTTCCTGACGCGAGAAGCGGGAGCGGGCGATCGATTGGATCCGCCTGCCGGCGTTCGCCCGCGCGAGAACCGGGCAAGCCATCGCCGCCTGCGCGGCCTGCCAACCTTCGGTTTCATCATGCAGACTGTTTTCGAGAGCCCGTTCAAGGGGATCACGCTCGATCGCCTCGTCACCAACCCCAAGATCCGGGTCGGTCGGCACAGCACGCATTCCGGTGACGATCACGGGCACGGCTTCGATGATTGCGCCCGCTTTCTTCTCGCCGAGGAGGGCGTCGACACGCTCGTGATCGGGTCGTTCTGTTCGATCGGTTCCGGCGCTGCCTTCATCATGGCCGGAAACCAGGGCCACCGGACCGACTGGATCAGCACCGTCCCCTTCTTCTTCATGCCGGATGTGCCCTCCTTCGCCGGAGCGGAGAACGGCACCCAGCCGGCTGGCGACACGGTGGTCGGCCATGATGTCCGGATCGGGTCCGAGGCGATCGTCATGCCCGGCCGGGATGCCGAGGGCGTTTCTCGCTGATCTTTGTTGAATTTTGTAGGGATCATGTCGACGACTGTCGGCATCGGCGTCTCGGCTTTTCCGCGCGACGCGGCGCTAGTCCGCCCGCCGCCCGAGTTCGCGCATCTGGTCCAGCCAGCCCTTGCGGGCCTCCTCGCTCACGCCCTCGGCATTGCCGAAGAAGGTTTCGTGGATCGGCTTCATGCCTGTGAAGGCGAGGATATTGCGCTCCAGTCCCCGCACGCCATGCGCGCCGAAGAACCAGCGATAGATCATCGCCGGCATGCCCATTGTGACCACGACGCGGGCCGAGCGGCCGGCGAGCAGCTTTTTCGGGAAGCCGTTTTCCTGATAGGCGAAGGCTGTCCCCGGCCGGAAGACCTGTTCGAGAAAGGCCTTCAGAAGCGCCGGCATGGTCCCGAGCCAGAGCGGGAAGACGAGCACGACATGTTCGGCGGCGGTGAGCGCCGCGGCCGCGGTCGCGAGGCTGTCCGGCAGCGCGCCATGCTGGAACTCCTGCTGGGACCTCATGAAAGGGATCTCCATCCCCGCGAGGCGGAGCACCTCCGCGTCATGGCCGGCGGCCCTGGCGCCCTCGGCATAGGCCGCCGCGAGCGCATGGCAGAGGCGGCCATCCGCCGGGTCGGGATGGCCGTCGATGATGAGGATCCGCTTCGCCATGGTCTCTCCCTCCTCCTATCCGAGGCGGGGAGACCATGCGCGCCCACCGGCCGTGCGCCTTGATCGCGATCAACCGGCGATGATTCCAGGCGGCGGCTCAGGCGAATCCGACAACCGCATGCGGAACATAGGGTTTTTCGAGTTCTGTCAGCTCATAATCATCGAGCTTCACGGAGAGCGCGGCGGCCGCATCGTCGAGATGCTCCACCTTTGTCGCGCCGACGATCGGCGCCGCGACCGGCGATTTCTGCAGCACCCAGGCGAGCGCCACCTGCGCGCGCGGAATGCCCCGCTCGGCCGCGACATGCGCCACCGCCTCGACGACCTTCTTGTCCGCCTCGGCGGTCTTGTCATAGAGGCTCTTGCCGAACTCGTCCTTCTCGCCGCGCGCCGTCGCGGTGTCCCAGTCGCGCGTCAGGCGGCCGCGGGCGAGCGGGCTCCAGGGAATGACGCCGATGCCCTCCGAGACGCAGAGCGGCAGCATCTCGCGCTCCTCCTCGCGGTAGAGCAAATTGACGTAGTTCTGCATCGAGACGAAGCGGGTCCAGCCGTTTTTCTCCTGCAGCGCCAGCATCTTGGCGAACTGCCAAGCGAACATTGACGAGGCGCCGATATAGCGTGCCTTGCCGGCCCGGACGACATCTTCCAGCGCTTCCAGCGTCTCCTCGATCGGCGTCGCATAGTCGAAGCGGTGCACCTGGTAGAGGTCGACATAGTCGGTGCCGAGCCGGCGGAGGCTGTTGTCGATCTCGGAGAGGATCGCCTTCCTGGAGAGGCCGGCGCCGTTCGGGCCCGGGCGCATGCGGCCATAGACCTTGGTGGCGATAACCACCTCGTCGCGCCTGGCGAAATCCTTGAGCGCGCGGCCGAGGATTTCCTCGCTGGTCCCCTCCGAATAGCCGTTGGCCGTATCGAAGAAATTGATGCCGAGGTCGAGCGCCTTGCGGATGAAGGGGCGGCTCTGGTCTTCCGGCAGCGTCCAGTTATGGGTACCGCGGGCCGGGTCGCCATAGCTCATGCAGCCGAGGCAGATGCGCGAGACTTCGAGGCCGGTGCGGCCGAGACGCGTATAGTCCATGGGGGATCCTCCGGTGGCGTTCGGGTGTGCGGCAAGCGCAAGAGGCCGCAGGGAGCGGCCCCGACCATCGACGCTGCGGCAGATGCAGGCGCGATCGATCGTATCGATTCAAAGCTTAGCCCGAGCGAACGCTGCCGGTCAGCCCATAATTTCGTGATTGCGCGGCAAGCCGCCCTATTCCGGCCGTTCGCCCGGCCAGGTGACGACGTAGTCCTCGTAGTCCTCGACCGGGATATCCGCCTCGCTCACCGTGCGGCCCGAGACGGAAATGCCGGCTTCATGCACCGTCTCCGGATCGCCCGAGACGAGCGGGTGCCACCAGTAGAGGTCGCGGCCTTCCGCGACGAGGCGGTAGCCGCAGGTCGCCGGCAGCCAGGTGAGCGTGCGCACGGCATGCGGGTCGAGCGGGATGCAGTCCGGCACGCGCGTCGTCCGGTTGGGATAATCGGCGCAGCGGCAGCTTTCGTCGTCGAGCAGCTCGCAGGCGATCGCCGTCCAGACGATCTCGCCGGTGTCCCAGTCCTCCAGCTTGTTGAGGCAGCAGCGCGCGCAGCCGTCGCAGAGCGATTCCCACTGCTCCGTGCTCATCTCTTCGAGCGTCAGGCGCTTCCAGAACGGGCTTTCGGCGTCACCGGTCTCGCCGCTGCTTTGAACGGGCATGAGAGTTGCGTATCCTTGATCGAACCTCTGCGACCGGGAGGTCCTAGCAGTTTTCCGTTCCGATTTGGAACGCCTTCTGCGAGGTCACCCGTGCCCTCGTCCCGGAACAGGCCGTGCCGCGCATTCTCGAGTCCATGATGGCCTGGCCGATCCTCGCCCGCTGGCGCGGCAGGGGGCGGCTGGCGCCGCTGGAGCCCGGCGCCTCGGCCAAGCCGGCCGCCGAGATCGTGCGCTCGCTGCGCGGCGGCGATGCGCCTACCGCCCTTCCCGCCCCGCCGCCACAGCAGCAGCCGCAGCCGCAGCCGAGCGTGCTCCCGGCGCCCGAGGCGACGCGACCGGACCTAGCAATGCTCGGACGGCGCCGCGGCCTGCGGCTCATCGAGATCGACGCGCTCATCGATTCGGGCCTCTACAATCTCTGGCGGGACATCACCGAAGCGGCCGAGGCGGCGTCCCGATTCATGCGGCGCTTCCGCGTCAGCGGCATTCTGCGCGTTCCGGTCGAGCTCATCGGCGACGGGCTGACGCTCGGCGCCGGTGCCGGCGTGGTGATGCTGACCCTCGCGCTACCGGCCTTCGACGCGACCCGCGGCGACTGGATGGCGCAGCAGGACTATTCCGTCACTTTTCTCGATCGCTACGGCACCGAGATCGGCAAGCGCGGCGTGCGCCATTCCGACGCCGTCGCGCTTGAGCAGATGCCGGACAGCCTGATCAAGGCGACGCTCGCCACCGAGGACCGCCGCTTCTATTCGCATTTCGGCATCGACATCGTCGGTACGTCGCGGGCGCTGTTCGAGAACCTCCGCTCCGACGACGTCGTCCAGGGTGGTTCGTCGATCACGCAGCAGCTCGCCAAGAACCTCTTCCTTTCCAACGAGCGCACCATCGACCGCAAGATCAAGGAAGCCTTCCTCGCGCTCTGGCTGGAGGCGAACCTCTCCAAGCACGACATCCTGCAGCTCTATCTCGACCGCGCCTATATGGGCGGAGGGAATTTCGGCGCCGCGGCGGCCGCCGAATTCTATTTCGGCAAGAAGGTCACCGATCTCGACCTTGCCGAATCCGCGATGCTGGCCGGGCTCTACAAGGCCCCGGCCCGCTATGCGCCGCATGTGAACCTGCCCGCCGCCCGCGCCCGGGCCAACCAGGTGCTGACCAACATGGTCGATGCCGGCTTCATGACGGAGGGGCAGGTGCTGGCCGCCCGCCGCGCGCCGGCCGATGTCGTGCGCAAGGATGCGGGCGAGGCGCCGGACTATTTCCTCGACTGGGCCTTCGAGGAGGTGAAGCGGCAGGTGCCGGATGGCGACCGCAGCCTCATCGTGCGCAGCACGGTCGATCCCGGTCTGGAGCGCGTGGTCGACGATGCCGTCGAGAGTACGCTCCGCGAATCCGGCGAACGTTACCGCGTCTCGCAGGCGGCGATGGTGTTGGCGGAGCCCGACGGCGCCGTCCGGGCGATGGCGGGCGGGCGCGATTATGGCGAAAGCCAATTCAACCGCGCGACCGGCGCGCTCCGCCAGCCGGGCTCGTCCTTCAAGCCCTTCGTCTATGCCGCCGCGGTGCGCGACGGCTACACGCCCGAGACCATCGTCAAGGATGCGCCGATCTCGATCGGCAACTGGTCGCCCAAGAACTATGGCGGCCGCTTCATGGGCAATATCTCGCTGACGACGGCGCTGATCCATTCGCTGAACACCGTCGCAGTCCGACTCGCCGGCGCCGTCGGCCGCGACACGATCATCGAGCTCGCCCATCGGATGGGGATCACCACCAAGATCCTCAACACCAAGTCGCTGCCGCTCGGCGCCACCGAGGTCACGGTGCTCGACATGACCGGCGCTTATGCGGTGTTCGCCAATGGCGGCTTCCGCGCCCGGCCCTATGCCTTCACCGAGATCGTCAACAGCTCTGGCGACCTCGTCTACGACCGCAAGCGTGATGCAGCGACGCCCGAGCAGGTGCTCGATGCCGACACCGTCGCGAAGATGAACTTCATGCTCTCGCAGGTACCCGAGCGCGGCACCGGCCGCGCCGCCAAGCTGCAGGGCATCAAGACCGCCGGCAAGACAGGCACCACCAATGCCTATCGCGATGCCTGGTTCATGGGCTTCACCGGCAACTTCGTTGGCGGCGTCTGGTTCGGCAATGACGACTTCACCTCGACCAACAAGATGACCGGCGGCTCGCTGCCGGCGCAAACCTGGAACAAGGTGATGACGGCCGCGCATGCCGGCGTCGCGCTGAAGCCGATCCCTTATCTCGATACGCCGCCCCAGGATGGCGAGCGCCCTGCCGCCGGCGTCGCCGCGACGGGCGGCGAGAGCGACGCGCCGCTGGTCATGTCGTCGGCGACGACGGCGCGGCTGGTCGAGATCGACCGGCTGTTCCAGGAGGCTTCGGCCCCCGCGGCAAGCCGGCGAAGCGATCGCGGCCCGGCCCGGCCGATGCGCCAGACAGGTCTCGCGGATCTCACCCCCGCGACCGGCCGCCTCGTCTCGGTCGGCCGCTGAACCGCCGGAGCGACGGAGCCTAGACGGCTCTTGAGCCTTCGCGAGCAGCGGTCTATCCCGATGCAACCTGCCCCCCGGAGATGCCCCCTGTGACCGATTCCATGGAACGCTTCGCGCCCGAGGCCCTCGCCGCTCGCCTCGATCCGGTCGTCGACGCAGCCATCGCCGAAGGGCGGATCGTCGGCGCCGTCTTGCTCGTCGCGCATGACGGCAAGCCGGTCTATACCCGAGCCGCCGGTCATTCCGATCGCGAGGCCGGCAAACCCACCGAGACGGACACCGTGTTCCGCCTCGCATCGGTGACGAAGCCGATGGTGGCGGCGACCGCGCTGGCGCTGGTCGAGGACGGCGTCGTCTCGCTCGACGATCCGGTGACGCGGTTCCTGCCGGAGTTCCGCCCGGCGCTCGCCGATGGCAGCGTGCCCGTCATCACCGTCCGCCATCTGCTGACACATACGGCCGGCCTTCGTTATGGCTATGACGCATCGGCCGGCATCTGCGAGGGCCTCGCCGGGCCGCGCCTCGCCATGGCCGAGAATCTCGCGCGCATTGCCGCGCAGCCGCTCGCCTTCGCCCCGGGCTCCGCCTTCCTCTATTCCGTCGCGATCGACGTGCTCGGCGGCCTCCTGGAACAGGCGGCAGGTGCCAGCCTGCCCGAGCTCGTCGCGCACAAGGTCACCGCCCCGCTCGGCATGGCGGACACCGAGTTCCATCCCTCGCATCCCGACCGCCTCGCCACCGCCTATGCCGACGGCACGCCGCGCGCGGTGCCGATGAGCGATCCCTGTACGGTCATGGGCGCCGAGGGCGGCGTCACCTTCTCGCCCTCTCGCGCCTTCGACCGCGAGGTCTTCCCGTCCGGCGGCGCCGGCATGGTCGGCACGGCGCCCGATTTCCTGCGCTTCCTCGAAGCGGTGCGCAGCGGCGGCGCTCCGATCCTCGCTGCCGGGAGCGTCGAGCTCCTCGGCAAGAACGCCATCGGTCCGCTCTATACCGGCGTCGAGGGGCGCGGCTTCAGCCTCGGCTGGTCGATCCACCACACGCCTTCGGCGAGCGGCGCGCCCTACGGCCCCGGCAGCTGGCAGTGGGGCGGCGTCTACGGCCATTCCTGGTTTGTCGATCCGGCAAACCGCCTTTCCGTCGTCTCCTTCACCAATACGGCGCTGGCCGGCGTCGGCGGCGCCTATCCCGACGCCGTGCGCGATGCCGTCTATGGCTAAAAACGGCCGGCGGTTGGCCGAGCTTCGGACCTTGGCGAAGCATCGGCGCCGCCGCTATCCTCCTCCGTCCGCCAGGGGGAACGCGTGCGTCTTCTCGCTTATCTTCTCGTCGCGATTGCCGTCGCCGTCGCGACCGGCCTCGGCACGGCCTGGTGGATGCTGTCGGCGGGACCGCCCTTCGGCGCGGTGCATCGCGGCGCCTGGGTCACCTGGCCCAAGGCCGGCCGTGGCGACGCCGATCCCTATTTCCGTGCCGTCGAGGCCCGGCGCGGGGTGGCGCCGCTCGGCTCGGGCGAGGGACTGACCTTCCTCGCCACGAGGGATGACAGCGGTGCGCCGCTCGACGCCGCCTGCATTTATCGCGTCGAGGGAACGATGCCGCCGACGCGGCTCTGGACGCTCGCGGCGAGCGACACCGAGGGTCGCGGCTTCGACAATCCCGCCGGCCGCGTCGGCTTTCATTCGCGCGAGATCCTGCGTCGCGAGGACGGCAGCTTCGCCATCACCCTTGCGCGCAGCGTCCAGCCCGGCAACTGGCTGCCCCTCGGCAGCGGCCCCATGCTGCTGACTTTGCGCCTCTACGATACACCCCTCACCGAGAGCGGCGTCGAGGATGCGAAACTGCCCGCCGTGGTCCGGGTGGCCTGCTCATGAAGCGGCTGGCGCTCTATCTCCTGGGTGGCCTGCTGCTCGGCGGCATCATCCATATCGCCGTGGTGCTGCTGGTGCCGCGCTTCGCGACCCGCGACGCCTATGAGGCACTGGCCCGCCTCGGCCCAGACGACATCTTTCATGCCGTTCCCGCGCAAGGTACCGACGGTCCGATCGCCGGCCTCGACCCGCGCATGGCCTACGCCGCCTGCCGCTTCTCCCTGGCCGAGCGGCCACTGCATATCCGCGCGCCGATGACCGGGGATTTCTGGTCGGCCGCGGTGTTCGACGATCGCGGCAACAATCTCTACAGCCTCAACGACCGCACAGCCGGCCGCCGCGACCTCGACCTCGTCGTCGCGACGCCGCTGCAGCTGATCCGCCTGCGTGAGAACCCGCAGCCGGCGCTCGACAACGCGATCGTGGTCGAACTGCCCATGAACGCAGGCTTCGTCCTGCTGCGCGCCTTCATCTCCGATCCGACGCTCGAAGCGGAAGTCCGGAAGGCCCTCTCAGAGGCTGACTGCACCGCCGGCTGACACCCTCGCTTTGTCGGTCAGATCGGTCCCGGCAACGCCAGGACTGAAGCGCCCACTTCCAGAAGCCGGCCACCGCCTGTTGCCCTTGCGATTCGCGCGCTTCGTCGCCGAGCGTGGCGCCGATCGAACCGCTTAGTTCCGCCCCAGCAACATTTCGCAACAATCAGACATTCCAAGCAACATTCAGAATTGTTTCGGCCTGTTCATTGCCGAATGATAATTCACTCGCCGTTCACGGTCAATTGATCTCGCAATGGCAAGTGGTTGATTCCTCATAACATTTCGTCTCCCTTACTATCTGTTCTAACAAGCTCTGTCGCTTTTTTGTGACGCCCGGCCTCGATTCCGCTGCAGAGGGAAACCTTACTATTCACGGCGATGGCAGGCGGGAGTTAGCTTGGGTCCAGCAGGTGACGAGCCTGCTCTGACGGCCAGTATGTCAGCGGCTCTGACGCTCACGGGCGGGGGAGAGGCAGACGGCCCAATCTAACTGGAGAACGACTATGAATTTGAAGACTCTTCTCCTTGGCTCTGCCGCCGCCATGCTCGTGGCCGGCAGCGCCCAGGCTGCGGATCTGACGGTCGCCGAGCCGGTCGACTATGTGAAGGTTTGCGACGCCTTCGGTTCGGGCTTCTTCTACTCGCCCGGCACCGACACCTGCATCAAGGTCGGCGGCTATGTGAAGTTCGGCACCGCCTTCGGCGACACCGACTTCGGCACCTACAACAGCTATTACCCGACCTCGAACTGGTCGAACTTCTACACGGAAGCTTCGGTCCAGCTGACGGCCTCCTCGGTCACCGAGTTCGGTAACCTGACGGGCTTCATCGACTACCGCGCCCAGACCGGCAACACCGGCAACTTCTCCTCGTCGGCTTCGCAGATCGTCAACTCCTCGACGAACTCTGCCTATGTCGACAGCGCGTGGCTGTCGATCGGGCCGATCAAGGCCGGCCGCTTCACCTCGCTGTTCGACTTCGGCCGCGGCTACACCGACACCGGCGCCTTCGGTTCGGACTCGACCGTCGATCACATCCAGGCGACCTATGCCGTCAACGGCTTCGGTCTCGCCCTCTCGATCGAAGACCAGCGTGACCGTGGTTCGGCTCCAGGCCTCGATGGCATCACCGATATCGACGGTGCCTATGCCTATGGTGGCCAGAGCAACATCCCGGACATCGTCGGTGCCGTCACCTACGCCTCGGGCATCTTCTCGGCCAAGCTCGCCGGCGCCTATGTGAACGCCGCCGTCGACCAGTCCGGCTCGGGCACCTTCCTCGACCCCTACAACTACGAGAAGAAGGACGGCTGGGCGATCGGCGGCAGCCTCGAGTTCGCGCTCGACAGCTTCTCGCCGGGCGACAAGTTCTTCGTCACCGGTGCCTATGGCGACAACGCCAACTCCTACACCGGCATCGCGGGCGGCACCTCGGTCGCCGGCACGGCTGCCAATCTCGGCACGCTCTACTACGCGGCGATCGCCCCCGGCTCCAGCTGGTCGGCCCTTGCTTCGTACAAGCATGTCTGGACCCCGGCCGTCTGGTCGGCGGTTTCGGGCGGCTACGCTTCGTATGACGGCGACGGCACCGAATACGGCAACTACAACATCGACGCCTATCGCTTCGTCGCCTCGACCGGCTGGACGCCTGTCACGGGCCTCGACCTGATGCTCGATGGCCAGTACTCGCACCTCGACATCACGGACAACGGTGACGACAACGACGGCGACGTCTGGTCGGTCAACCTCTGGATGAAGCGTTCCTGGTAATTACCGGTCCACGGTAACAACAATAATCCTGACCTCCATCCCTTCACCCCGGGGATGACTTCGAGGCCCGCCGCAAGGCGGGCCTCCTTTCATTTCGGGGTGATGCAGGATCTCTCTCGGGACGAGCGAAAACGGCCGCGCGCTGTCGAAGCGCCGGCCGCCTGTCGTTCGGAACCTTGCTGGTCTATGGCCGCGTCTTGATCGCCTTTGGCCGCGTCTTGGCGGGCGCGGCCTTCGGACTCGGCTGCGGGTCGGGGATCCGCTCGATGCGGATGCCGGAGAAGATCACGATCTCGCCGCGCGGCTCGCCGCGGCGCGGGGGCCGCGGGCGGCGTCTTTGATCGCTCGAAAAGGCCAACAACGCTCCCATGCGGCCCTCCTTGCCGTTTCCGCCGGCCGGACGCATGCCCGAGCCACGGCGGATGCACTCGGTTCTTGCGAATGCTCGGCTCTTACGAAATTCATTAAAACGCCCGCAAGGTTAACAGTCCGTCAATGCATTCCCGCGAGACTCTGCGTCGAGCCTTCGCTCCCGGTACCGCGTGATCATGCATCCCTCATTTCCTTCGGATGGTCTCCTGGCCATGGCCGTGTCCAACCAGCAAAGCCGCGATGCCGCCCTGCTCCGGGCCACGACGGAGCTTTTCGTCCTCGAGGCGAACCACGACGCGGACGCGATCCGCCGCTTCGAGGAACTCGCGACGCATTTCCTCGCCCGCGTGCCGGCGGCCGACCGCGCCTTCGTGGCCGAGCGGCTGTCGCGCTGCGCCGATGCGCCTTCATCCGTGCTGCGCCTCCTCGGCAAGGATGTACCCGAGGTTGCGAGCCCCGTGCTCAAGCGCTCGCCGGCGCTGGGCGAGTTCGACCTGCTCACCATCATCGCCGGAACCGGCAAGCCGCATCATCGACTGATCGCGACGCGCAGCGATTTGTCGGCGCTCGTCGTCGGTGCGCTCCGCCTCACCGGCGATGCCGAGGTGATCGCGCGCCTCTCGGCCTATCCCGAGGTCGTCACCGAGACGGACGAGGCGGCGGCTGAGCCCATCGAGATTGCCGACGCGGCCGAACGCGTTCCGGCAGAGCCCGCATTCGTCGTCGCGGATGTCGCTGCCGAAGAGCAGCACGATCCCAAGGCCGCGGACGAGGCCGTGCAGCCGGACGACCCGTCCTATGCCCCCGCCGAGGCCGAGGGCGAGGCCTCGCCGGCCGCCCACGCTGACGATCACGCCGCCGACGAGGCGCCCGAAGCCGGTGAGATCGCGCCGAGCGCCGAGGCGATGGAGATCTTTGCCGCGGTAAGGGCGCTGGCGACCAGCTTCGAAGAGGCCTCCGGCCACGATGCGGGCCGGCCGTCGCGCCGTCATCTCGCCGATCCGCTGCCTGCCTCAGCCGGCGCTTTCCTCGATCTCGATCGCGCCGGCCGCCTTGCCGTGCTCAACCATCTCGCCGGCCGGCCCGCCACCAGCCGCGGCGCGGCCAGCGTCCTCGACGCCGACCATGCCTTCCGCCTCGCGCTCGGCCGTGCGCGTCTCGCCTCGCTCGCCCGCCAGCGGCAGCGCGACGCGCTGATCCGCACGTTGGCGCAGGGTCTCCGCCTCGAGGAGGCCGACGTGACTGCGCTGCTCGACGACCCTTCCGGCGAGCCGCTGGTCGTGCTGCTGCGCGGCATCGGGCTATCGGAGAGCGAGGCGCAGCAGGTGCTGATGTTCGCCAATCCCGTCATCGCGCAGGGTGTCGAGAGCTTCGACCGCCTGGCGCGGCTTCTCTCCGAGACGCCGGAGAGCGTCGCGAGCGACCTGCTGGCGCTGTGGCGGACAGGCGAGATGCCGCGTTCGAAAACCGTTCAAAGCCCGACCACCGGCCATCAACCGCTCTTCGCAGACATCGAACTGAGGCGCGGCATCCATGCGGCCGACGCCCGCCCGGCGCCGCTCGCCGCGTCGCGCCCATCCGATCCGCCCGAGCGCAGCACCTTCGGGCTGCGCCGCGGCTGAGCGTCAGCCCTCGACGACCTCAAGGAAGGGTCGTGCCGCCTTGTCCTCGATCTCGACCACATAGAGATCGGGGTCGAAGCGCTGTTCCGAGCCGAGACGGGTCAGGATGCGCTCGCGCGGGACGCCCGATTCGACGCGCGTGAACAGGCGGTCCGTCGGCTTCTCGCTGTCGAGGAATGCGCTCTGTGGCGCCTGGCCATAGAGATCGAGCGTGCCGTCGAGCCGGTCGACCACGACGAAGATAGCCCCCGCCTCAGAGGCGCCGCGCCGTGTAACCGCGGCGAAGGCTCCGCCCACCATCGCGCGGCGCACCAGCGCCGACACGAAGAGCGCCGAGGTGACGCGCATATCATTGATCCGTTCAGGCTGTGATTAGATGGACTTCATCGCGCCGATGGCGATCAGCTTCTCGACCAGCATGTCGTTGACCTGACCGGTCAGCGCAAGCCCATTGTCGAGTTCGAAGCGGCGAACCGCGTCCTCGGTGTCGCCCCCGCCCTCTCCGTCGACGCGGATCGGGCCGTAGCCGATATCGTTGAGCGCCGACTGCACCTTGCGGATGCGCGCGGCCGATTGCGCGGGATCGATCGATCCGGTCGCGGTCGGATCGGCGGGCTGCGCAGGTGTGCTGGCGGCCGAGGGACCATCGGGCGAAGCTGAAGCATCGCTCGATTTCGGCAGCACCTTGCGGAGGAGCGCCAGCAGCCTCGCGCTCGGCTGCCCCGTCGCCGGCAGGCCCTGCTCGGTCTCGAAGGCGGTGATCGCCGCGCGGGTCTGGCGACCCATCTTGCCGTCGACGGCGCCGTCATAGAGCTTCAGCGCCGCCAGCGCGCGCTGCGTCTCCATAAGGAGTTGAACGGGATCGGTCGGGATGGGCGCGGCTGCAGGAGCGTTTGCGAGCGGCGCTGTCGCTCTGGAGGATCCACCTGCGGCCGGCTCTGCGCGCTGCTTCGGCAGCGGCACCGCGCTCGTCGCATCCGCTCCGGCATCGGGCCGCGTCACGAAGAACGGCGCCGGGTGATGCGCGGTCTGGAAATAGGCGGCATTGGTGACGATGGCGCCGACCACGATCACGACCATCACGAAACCGCCGGTACGAACCGGATTCTCGATCACGGCATCGGCAATACGGCCGAAGAGACCGTCGGGCTCGGTATAGACGTCGCGGCGGCGCACCACCGGCTTCGCTTTCGGGCGACGCTCAGGCAATGCGGCGCTCCTTCTCATAGGCGATGCCGCCCGGCGCCGCGCGGCGCTCCACCGGCCGCGTCACGGCCTCGGCCGGCAGAGTCACCGAGACGGTGGTCCCCTCGCCGGGCTTGCTGGCGATGGCGAGCGTGCCGCCATGCAGGTGGACCAGTCCCTTCACGACCGAGAGGCCGAGCCCGGTTCCCTCGTAGCGGCGGTTGATGTCGGCATCCGCCTGGACGAAGGGAGTGCCGAGCCGCGGCAGGTCGTCGGCCGAAATGCCGATGCCGGTATCCGCAACCTCGATGACGATGCCGCCCTGCCCCTCCCGCGCCGAGATCATCACCGTGCCGCCGGCCTCGGTGAACTTGGCGGCGTTGGAGAGGAGGTTCAACAGGATCTGCCGGCAGGCGCGGCGGTCGGCGAGGAGGTCCGGCAGGCCGGGCTCGATGCGCCGCTCGAGGCGGAGGTGGCGGCTGGCGATCTGGTGCGACATCATCTCGATGGCGCTCTCGACCAGCCCGGCGACCGGGACCGGCTCGACATGGATCTCGAAGCGGCCCGCTTCGATCTTCGACATGTCGAGGATGCTGTTCACCACCTCGAGCAGATGCTCGCCGGAGGAGCGGATCAGCCGCGCATAGTCGCGATGGCGCTCGAACTCGAAGCGGCCGAACAATTGTTGTTCGAGAATGTCGGAAAAACCGATGATCGCGTTGAGTGGTGTTCGCAGTTCGTGGCTCATATTGGCGAGGAACTGGCTCTTCGCCCGGTTCGCCTGCTCGGCGGCGCGGCTCGCCTCGGCGAAGGCGGCCTCCTGCGCTTTGCGGAAATTGATGTCGCGGGTCACCGCGACGACGCTGCGCCCCGATGTCGGATCGACAACCGGCCGGCAGCGCATCTCGACCCAGGTGAAGCCGGCGGTCTCCTCCGGGCCGACCCGCAGGCGGAATTCGGCCGTGACGGTTTCGCCGGTACGGTCGGCCTCGGAGAGAGCCCTGAGGAAGGCCGGCCGGTCACCGATCAGCACGCGTTGGAAGAGACCCTGCCCCAGGAGATCCGAGGGCGGGCAGGCGGCCAGCGCCCGGGCGGCCGGCGAGGCGAAGGTCACGTCGCCATTGGCGAGATGCCGGGTGATGAGGTCGGTCGCATTGTCGGCGAGCAGGCGATAGCGATGGTCGCCGAGTCGCGCCGCGGCGCTGGCCTCGGCATGCAGCGTCTCGACGCGGATCGCGATCAGCGCGGCATAGAGGACGGCGCCCGCGATGACCGCCGGACCAAAGGCGGGCTGTACCGCGAGCTGCGCCGGCAGGCCGAGGGCCGTCAATGCGAGCACGGCAGCGAGCGCAGCGACGGCGAGCCCGGCAGCCGCACCCATCACGCGCCGCGATCCGGCGAGCCCGGCTTCCGCGGGGACCAGGACCAGCCAGGCGAGCGCCGGCGAGGCCATCCCTCCTGTGAAGGCCGCGAGCCAGGCGACGAGGGTCGCAAGCGCCGCTGAGGAGAGGAGCTGCGCAATTCCGTAACTGCCGGTCCGCGACAGAAAAGCGGCGATCGGCAGCGGGGCGACGAGAAGCAGAAAGGCGATGGCGACGGCGGGTGACGGAAAGCCGGCGACGGCGAGCCAGACCGGAATCGCGAGCAGGGCCAACAGCCCGGCAACGAGATGCGCGGCGATGAAGCTGCGATGACGCGCGGCGACCAGCGGGTCCTCCGCCGCGCGGCCGTGCACCAGCCCATCCATGATCCGCCGCAAGGGCTCGAAGGAAACCGTCATACGCAAAACACAACTGCCGGTGCCGTTCCGGCCGTCGGCCGCACCCCGCCAAGGCCTCGGTCGGGACCTGCGGATCGTGGCAGTTGCGGCTTAAGGAACGTTGAAGGCAGGCTGAAAGCGCGCCGCGCAGGACGCGCCGTAATCATTCGAACTTGAATCAATTCCGCCCGAACGGTTGAACGCGGCTTTCAATCGGAGCGTGGGAGGGTCGCCGTCGGATCACGAGAAACGTGGTGTCTCGATCCTGTCTCACGTTCGGAGGGCAGACCCTTGCTCATCATCCGCGCCCTCTTCTGGCTGACGGTCGTGTTGCTGCTCATCCCAGGCGGTGGAAGCAAGAACAGCGCATCCCTCACCAGTGGCGCGGCCGATGCTGTGCAGCTTGGAAGGCTGAAGGCCCGGGACGCCGCGCCGGGCTCCCTGCCGGAGCGTGCGGCCGGCCAAACCTGAATGCCGCCCTCCCCCTCCGGCGCGAAAGCCTCTATATCCCGCGCATGGACACGCCTGCACTGCCCTCGATCGACGCGATCATCGACGACTTCGCCTTCCTCGACGAATGGGAAGATCGCTACCGCTATCTCATCGAACTGGGACGACAGCTGCCGCCGCTCGCCGCCGAGGCTCACAGCGACGCCAACAAGGTTCAGGGCTGCGCGAGCCAGGTCTGGCTGCAGAAGTCGCTGCGCGAGACCGGCGATGGACCGCGGCTCGACTTCGAGGGCGACAGTGACGCGCTGATCGTCCGCGGTCTCGTCGCCATCGTCATCGCTCTCTTCTCCGGCCATACACCCGCCGAGATCCTCGCCACCGATGCCGAGGCCGTCTTCGGGCGCCTCGGCCTCAAGGACCACCTGTCGCAGCAGCGCTCCAACGGGCTTCGGTCGATGGTCGCGCGGATCAGAGCCGAGGCGGCCGCGGCCGCCTGAGTGCCTGGCTCAACCCGCCCGCCGGCGCTCCTGCCCCACCGCCTCGCTGGCGAGGCCGTAATGGCGGGCGAGCGCCGAGAGCCCGAGCCGGATCACCAGCTTCGCCGAACGCTGCGGCCAGCCACGCTCGCTCTCGATCTGCTCGATGCTCTTCAGAAAGCAGCAGAAATCGACCACAGCGCCCGCGAGTTCCGGGCCGAGCGAGTCGACCGCCCTACCTACGCGGAGCCGCGCCGCGAGTGTCGCGTCGGTCAGTTCCGCGATTCCCCCCGCATGGCCGCTGCCGCGTGTCGCGCTCGCAGCCGGATTCCAACTCGCGGTGATGGAGGGCATCATCTGGCCGCGCGTGAAGTCGGAGCGCAGCCTTTCGCCCGCCTCGAAGGCGGCAGCGTCGATCAGCGGCTGGCCGTCGCGCCCTTTTCGGCTCCGCAACCAGGCGAGCGGGCTCTCGCTGCGGTTGACCGTGACGGCCCGCCGCTCGCCGCCGACGGTGATCACGGATGCCGCGCGATCCTGATGCTGAACGGCGATGTCGCCTTCGGCGAGCATCCGGCGGACCATCAAGCGGCCGGCCCGCGATAGGCGGTAGCGCCCTGCCTCACCTGCGACTTCCAGCGCGCCCCGAGCGAGCAGGCTCCTGACGGCCGCCTCGCTGACCGCCGCCTCCCGTTGCACTTCCGGACCGCCGCTGAGGAGCTTCGCGGCGCCGTTCGAAAGCGCCACCGTCGCTCCCGCCGACGACAGCCGCTTTGCCAGCCGGCGCTCGTCCGCATCCATCTTCATTGCGAGAAATCCCGCGCAGCTAGGCGGCCGGCGATTGCGGCGTCCAGGCTGTCGATGAGAGCATCGAAGACAGCGTCGTCCCGCGTCTCCTCGATCCGGCGACAGGCATGGGCAGCGGTCGTGCGGTCGCGGCGAAAGAGCCGTCCGGCCTCGGTGAAGGAGAGGCCGAGCCGCGTGCGGGCGAGATAGATCGCCACTTGGCGCGCCAGCGCCACACGCGCCGTGCCGCGGACGGGCGACAGGATCCTGTCCGGCCGGATGCCGAGCGCCTCACCGATCGCCTCGGTCAGCATGCGTCGCAACCGTTCCTCGCCGTCCACCTGACCGCGCGGCCCCTCGGTCGCCCCGCCTTGTTGAAACTGCATGATCTCACCTATCCCGACTCAACTGCGAATTGCCGATCTAGGAATTACTTCCTATTCGTAGGCTAACGCGGTTTCGCGCGGCGGGGATAGATTCTTTTGGCTGCAACCGGCCGCTGCTTCGCAGCCGGTGGAAAAAGCAAAGGCCCGGCGCGGGGCCGGGCCTTCGTCAACTCTGGCAGCGCTGGCTGCGGGCGATCAGCGGCGCTTGCGCTGCTGGCCGAGGCCCATCTTCTTGGCGAGCTCGGAACGCGCCGCGGCGTAGTTGGGAGCGACCATCGGATAGTCGGCCGGAAGACCCCACTTCTCGCGGTATTCTTCGGGCGACAGATCGTAATGCGTGCGCAGGTGTCGCTTCAGCGACTTGAACTTCTTGCCGTCTTCCAGGCAGACGATGAAGTCCGGGAACACCGACTTCTTCGGGTTCACGGCGGGCTTCAGCGGCTCCGGCTCCGGCTCGACGACGCCGCCATGGGTGCGGTTCAGCGCCTGGAAAACCTCGGAGATCAGACCCGGGAGATCAGCCGCGGAGACCGAGTTGTTGCTGACGTAAGCCGACACAATATCCGCCGTCAGATCGATCAGGTCGCTGCCTACGATTTTGTCGCTCATTTTGCGCTCGAACCTCTTCGGAATAGTGGGGAGAAAATCGGCAGGGGCTCCGCAGGACTTCAAAGCGTGATCATCGCGCCTGCTGCCCCGGCACCGCGACGATCGAAGCCATACGGCACCCGATTGGTTACTGGTCGCGATCTATATAAGTCCGTCCCGGCGAATACAAGCGCCAAGTTTCGCTGCGATCGCCCACCCCACAACTAGAACGACGCGGCGTTTCGTCTCGTTTCGATCTATTCAATTCGAACACAATTCGGCCGCAACCCATCACAAGGCTGCGATCAACAGCACGATACCGAGAAGTGCCGTCGCCGCGAGCGCTATGTCGCCGGTCCGCCAATTGCCCGCGTCGGACGTCATCCGCACCCAAGCCCTTGCCAGCAGACGATTTTCTTGCCTCGCGGCATCGGATGCGGGAATGAGGGCCAGCCGTGCCGCTCGCCATGCGGCGCTTGCACGGTGCCCGATCATCGCCGGGGCCACACGCCACAACCAGTCAGCGTCCAGGGTAATGGCTGCACGCGGCGCAAGTATTGCCAGCAACATTACGAAACAAATCGCCGCCGCGACCAAAAGCATGATCTGGAACAGGATATGGTCCGGCGTCAGCACAGCGACGTCCGCGATCGCGGGAACGAGGCTGGTCAAAAGCGACGGCACGAAGCCGATCGCGAGAATCGCCGCGCCCACGAGGGCCATGGCTGCGAACATGGTGACGGGCACCGGTGCCGCGGCCACAGGATCCACCTTCGGCCGCAGCATGGCGAACCACGGCAGTCTCAACCCCGCATAGAGCAGCGAGCCGGCCGAAACCGCTGTCAGCAGGAACCAGGCCGTGGCGGCCTTGTCTTCGGCAAGCGCCTGCATGATCGCGGATTTGCTGACGAACCCCGCCGTCAGCGGCAGGGCGGCGAGCGCGAGGCCGCCGAGGATCATCGCCGCCGTCACCAGCGGCATTGACCGGGCAAGGCCGCCGAGCGCCGTCAGCCGCGCCGTTCCGGTTGCCCGCAGCACCGTGCCCGCCGCCATCATCAGGAGCGACTTGTAGAGGATGTGGACGAAGGCATGCGCCGTCGCGGCGCCGAGCGCCAGCGGCGTGCCGATGCCGACGGCGACGACCATGAACCCGACCTGCCCGACGATCGAATAGGAGAGCACCCGCCGGATGTCGTTCTCTATCAGGGCGTAGACCATGCCGTAGACGGCCATGACGAGACCGATCGGCACGAGCATGGATTCGCCCGGGAACAGCCGGATCAGGACTGCGACCGCCGCTTTCGTCGTGAAGGCGGAGAGGAAGACCGCGCCCGACCAGGACGCGCGCGGATAGGCATCCGCGACCCAGGCCGAAACGGGTGGCGCACCGGCATTCACGAGGACGCCGGCGAGGATCAGCAGCGAGGCGGTCGAATCCGCCGAAAAGGCGCGAAGCGCGAGGCCGCCGCTGCCCATGGACGCGGCGATGCCGGCAAAGAGCAGCACGCCGCCGAAGGCGTGCATGAGCGCATAGCGAATGCCGGCTCGCGCCGCGCCATTGGCGAAAATGACGAGCGTCGAGCCGATCGCCATCACTTCCCAGAAGACGAAGAGGGTGAGGAGATCCCCCGCGAACACGACGCCCTGCGCGGCGGCGGCATAGAGAAGCACGGCGGCCCGTTCGGCGGTGCTCTTCTGGTCCAGGGCGAAAATGGCGCCCGCGATGGCGGCGAAGGCGAATGCAGTGCCGAAGACCCGCGCCGTCGCATCGGGCGCAACAGGCGTCAACGTCATGCCGAGCCAGCTGACCGTCGCGCTGCCCTCCGGCACCGTCCAGACGAGGACGAGCGCGAGGAGCGGCGCGGCCACGGAGACGAGGTTCTGAAGGGCGCCGCGCGTGAAGGCGACGGCGAGGCTCCCGACAACAAGCGGCCAGAAGGGCGCGAGCAGCAGAGTCTCAGCCATCCCGCTCCTCCTCCTCGGTCCGTGTCTCCGGCCGCCGGGCAATATCGGCCCAGAGGGTTGCCAGCGCGATCGCCACGACCGCCGCGACGATGCCGTACCAGGCTGCGAAGCCCGGCGTGCCGTCGATGCCGAAGGCGGGATGGTGGCTGACGAGGAAATCGCAGCGGACAAGGGCGATCAGGAGAACCGCGAGCCCAATGGCGAGGCGCAGCCTTGTCCCCTTGAGCCCTGCGAAGGTGCCGCTCCAGGTCATGATCGGGCTCCTTTCACGGCGCCACCATCGCGCTCGCCAGACGGAGGGGCACGTCCGGGAAGAGGAAGAGAAGCACGGTCCCGATGGCGGTCGCCGTCAATGCGACGACGATCGCGACGGGCGCTTCGGCGACCGGGCCGCCGGCCGGCTTGAGGAAGGCGGCGGTGAGGATGGGCAGGAAATAGGCGCCGTTCAGGATCGTCGAGACGATGATCACGCCGACCGCGAACCAGTCGCTCGCGCTGCCGGCGGCGCCGAGCATGAACCACTTGCCGAGGAAGCCCGCCGTCGGCGGCAGGCCGATCATCGCCAGCGTTCCGATGGCAAACGCGGCCATGGTCCAGGGCATGCGGCGGCCGATGCCGTCCATGCGGCTGACCTTGGTGACATGCTCGGCGGTGTAGACCGAGCCGGCCGCGAAGAAGAGCGTGATCTTGGAGACTGCGTGGGCCGCGATATGCAGCGCGGCCCCGATGGCGGCGGCCGGCGTGGCGATGGCGGCGGCCATGACGATGTAGGAGAGCTGGCCGATCGTCGAATAGGCCAGCCGGCGCTTCAGATCGTCGGCACTGAGCGCCACGAACGAGGCTGCGATGATCGTGAAGCCCGCGACATAGACGAGCCATTGGGAGGCGCCCGTCTCGCGGAGCGTATCGAGGCCGAACACATAGACGCTGACCTTCAGGATGGTGAAGACGCCGGCCTTGACGACCGCCACCGCGTGCAGCAGCGCGGAGACGGGGGTCGGCGCCACCATGGCGGCCGGCAGCCAGCGATGCAGCGGCATGACCGCCGCCTTCGCCGCGCCGAAGACGAACATCCCGAACAGCACCGCCATGCCGATCGGGTTGACGTGGCCGGCCAAGATGCCGCCCGGCGTGAAAGCCGTCGTGCCCGTCGCGACCGCCGTCCAGATGATCGCTGGCAGCAGCAGGATCATCGAGGCGCCGATGAGGGTCAGCAGATAGACGCGGCCGGCCCGCATCGCCTCCGGGCTCTGCTTGTGTGTCACGAGCGGGAAAGTCGAGAGCGACAGGAGCTCGTAGAAGAGGAACAGCGTGATGAGATTGCCCGACAGCGCGACGCCCATGGTCGAGAAGATCGCCACCGCGAAGGCTGAGTAGAACGGCGTCTGCCGGGGCTCGCTGTTCCCGCGCATGTAGCCGATCGAATAGATCGTGTTGGCGATCCAGAGCGTCGCGGCGACTGAGGCGAACAGCATGCCGAGCGGCTCGAGCGCCAGCGCGAGATCGAGGCCCGGCGCGATCGTCGCGAGATGCAGCGAGGGCCGCGCTCCTCCGAGAACGCGGGCCAGCAGCATGAAGATCGTAACGGCGAGCAGCAGCGCGCCGACAAGGCTGATCGCCTCGCGAAGGTTCGGCCAGCGGCCGGCCAGCGCCACGAGCAGCGCGACCGCGGCCGGGATCGCCAGCGCCAGGATGAGCAGGGAAGCATCGCTGAACATCGCGATCATGGCCGCACTCCGAGGAGCGCCTCGGCGGCGCTGTGCGCCATCTCGGCCGGCCAGTATGCGGCGATGCCGAGGAGGACCGTGAGCGTCGCGAGCGCCACCATCGGCACCAGAAGACCGCCCGGCGCCTCGGCGGCGGCAAGGGCGACGCGGCCGGGCGGGCGGAACCAGACGATCTCCATGATCCGCCCGACATAGAGCACGGCGAGGAAAGAACTCGCGACGATCATCAGGGCGAGCCAGCCCTTGCCAGCATCGAAGGCGCCGGCAACGAGATACCATTTCGAGACGAAGCCGCTTGTTCCCGGAACGCCGATGAGCGCCAGGCCGGCGATGGTCAGCACCGCGCCGGTGACGGGCATGGCGCGGCCGATACCGGCGAGGTCATCGAGCCGCTCGCTGCCGCAGCGATAGAGGATGGCGCCGATCGCCATGAAGGCCGCGCCCTTCAACACCGCGTGGTTGGCGATGTGCAGGAAGGCGCCGGTTAGCGCATCGGAATTGGCGATGGCGATGCCGAGGGTGATGTAGCCGATCTGGCCGATCGAGGAGAAGGCGAGCAGGCGCTTCACGTCGTTCTGGAAGATCGCCGCCGCGGAGGCGAGGAACATCGCGGCCAGCGACAGCAGAATGAGCAGCGAGGCACCGGAAATATCGCCGAACTCGCGATGCAGGCCGAAGATGCCGAAAATGTAGCGGGCGAGCAGGTAGACCGCGACCTTGGTCGCCGTCGAGGCAAGCAGGACCGTCGCCGCCGATGGCGCATAGGTATAGGCATTGGGCAGCCAGGCATGCAGCGGGAAGAGCGCCAGCTTGAGCGCGATGCCGACGAGGATGAAGGCTTCCGCCGCGAGCAGCGCGCGCGGCGAAGTAACCTCGGGCAGGCGCTCGGCGATGAGTTCGAGATTGAGCGTCCCCGTGGCGAGATAGAGCAGCCCGACGCCGATGACATAGAAGGTCGCGCCGATGGTTCCGACGATGAGATACTGGTAGGCGGCGACAAGCGCCCGACGATCGCGGCCGAGCGCGATCAGCGTGTAGGTGGCGAGCGACGAAATCTCGAGGAAGACGAAGGCGTTGAACGCATCGCCGGTGACCGCCATGCCGAGCAGGCCCGCGGTCGCGACCAGCATCATGGTGTAGAACCAGGGCTGCCGACCCTCGTCGATCTCGGACGCGACGCTGAGCCGCGCGAAGACGAGCGTCGCCAGCGCCATGAAGCTGACGACGACGAGAATGAGGACGTTGACGGCATCGACCCGGTACTCGATGCCGAGTTCGGAAGGGAAACCGCCGAGCGCGTAGGAGATCACGCCATTGGCGGCGACCTCGCGCGAAAGGGCGAGCGCGCCAGCGAGGCTCGCCGCGGCGGCGGCGATGGCGATCGGCCAGGAAGCGGCGGGATGGCGGATGATCGCGACCAGAAGCCCGCCCAGGAGCGGCATGAGGACCACGAGCACCGGCAGGTGATGCTGAAGCACGGCAAGGGTCATGCGCCGCGCTCCTTGCCTTCGGCTCTCGCCGCGTCGCGCGCCAGGATCTCGCTCTCCTCGATCGTGCCATAGGCGGCCTTGATGCGGATCGCGAGCGCGAGGCCGAGGGCGAGCGTCCCGATGCCGACGACGATGGCCGTCAGGATCAGCACATGCGGCAGCGGGTTGGAATAGACCTCGAACCGGTCGTCGAGGATCGGCGCCGTGCCGCCGAAAATCTTGGCCGGCAGCAGATAGAGCAAGTAGACGGAGGACTGGAAGAGCGACAATCCGACGAGCTTCTTGATGAGGTTGCCGCGCGCGATGATGGTGTAGAGCCCGGCGACCATCACGATGACGATCACGTAGCGCGTGGCTTCGGAGGCGAGCGTCTCGACGAAGGTCATGTCGGCCGCCGCCCTGCAAAGGCGTAGAAGATCGCGATCATGCTGGAGAAGACGGTGACAAAGACGCCGGCCTCGACGAGGAAGACGCCCCATTCCTGTCCGTGGACCGTGTCATGCGCGAGGTGGTCATAGTCGAGGAAATTGTCGCCGAGGATCATCGAGACGACGCCGACGGCGGCATAGATCAGCACGCCGGCGGGGACCAGACGCTCGACCAGGGGCCCGGGCACGATGCGCTCGGCGGCGGCCTGCCCGTTGATCAAGGCATAGAGGATGACCGCCGCGGCCGCGATCACGCCGGCCTGGAAACCGCCGCCGGGGCCGTAGTCGCCGTGGAACTGCACATAGAGCGCGAACAGCAGCAGCGGCGCCAGGATGAACTTGGCGGCGACGCGGAGAATGATGTCGAGGCGCATGCTCAGGACCTCTCGCCGCGCCGGCGCAGCAGCACCATCACGCCGATCGCCGCCGTGAAGACGACGGCCGTCTCGCCGAGCGTATCGAAGCCGCGATAGCTGGCGAGGACGGCTGTGACGACGTTCGGGATGCCAGTGTCGGGCAGCGATCGCTCGAGATAGTCGGCGCCCTTGGCATGGATGGGCTGGTCGGCCGAGCCGAAGTCCGGCAGGTCACTCATGCCCCAGACGAGCACGAGCGCGGTGATGCCCGAGACGAGAATGGGCACGATGCGGCGCTGGCGATCGGCCTCGCCATGGCCGGTCAGGTAGAGCGCGCCGAGGAACAGCACCGTCGAGATACCGGCGCCGACCGACGCCTCGGTCATCGCCACATCGACGGCGTCGAGGACGACGAAAAACGTCGCCATGATGAAGCTGTAGGCGCCGAGCAGGATCACGAGGGCGAGCAGGCCGCGCACCCGCAGGATCGCCACCGCCAGAACGGCGATGAACCCCATCAGGACGAGCGAGAGCAGCGCCTCGGCAATCAGCGGAGCATCGGTCATCGGCGACCCTTCCGCGTCTTGGCGGCGCCAGAACCCTTGTGCTTGGCGCCCGGCTTTTCCCCCGTCTCGTGCAAGGGCTTCAACCCGGAAGCGAGCGCGGCGGCTGCGAGCGCATGCGTCGCCGCCGGCCCCATGAAGAGCAGGAAAAGGACAAGGCAGATGAGCTTGGCGGCGGCGAAGCTCGGCCCTGCGAGCAGTGCCAGCCCCAGCAGGACCAGCGCCATGCCGGTCGTGTCGGCAAGCGAGGCGGCATGAATGCGGGTGAAGAGATCGGGCATGCGCAGGAAGCCAAAGGCGCCGATCACGAAGAAACCGGCCCCGGCGAAAATGAGGAGGCCGCTCAGGATCTGGATGGCCATGCCACCCCACTCGAAACCGGCCATCACGAGTTCTCCTCGGTCGCGGCGCCGAGCGCGCCGGCGCGGAAGAATTTCAGCACCGCGAACGTGCCGACATAGTTGAGCAGCGCGTAAGTGAGCCCGAGATCGATGAAGTCCGGCCGCCCGCCCACGAAGCCGTAGAGCGCGACGATGAGGATTGCCGCGTTGCCGATCGTGTTCACCGCCAGAAGGCGGTCGAAGATGGTCGGTCCCGCCAGCGCTCGGGCGATCAGCATCATGATCGCGACGAGGACTGCGACAAGAGCGGCGTAGATTGCGATCACGGCCGGCCCTCCCCTTCGAAACGCGCGACGCGCCGCTCCATCCCGCCTTCCCTCAGATCGTCCGCCGCGGCCTTGCTCAAGGCGTGGACGCGGAAGAGGCGCCGCTCGCGATCGATGCCGACGGTCACGGTTCCGGGCGTCAGCGTGATCGAATTGGCATAGGTGACGGCGCCCACGACCGATTTCCGGCCGGTTCCGAGTTCGAAGAACTCCGGCGCCACGGGACGGCGGACATCGAGGATCACGCGCGCGACGCCGATGGAGGACTTGATGATCTCGACCGCGAGCCAGGGCCAATAGCTGAGGCCGGCCACGATCCGCTCGACCGGATGGCCCTCTTCATCGGCAAAGCCGGTGATGCGACCGACGAAGGCGATGCCGACCGAGACCAGCAACCCGGCGCCGACGAGCCAGAGCGTGTAGTGCCCCGACATCAAGAGCCAGAATGCAAACAGGAAGAGGGCGAGGCTGGCGGTTCTGAGCATCGGCTCCTTTCCCGATCGACTGGATGGCACCTGACTTCGACTGACAGCCGTTTCCATTGGACTGGTCGGCCGTGGTTCGATTCGCGCGGGAGAAAGAAAAACACGACCGCCGGGCGATCCCAAGGGCAATCGGCCGTGAGCTTGACGATTGGCTCGGGAACCGGCACGCAGCGCCCGGTTCCGTGATTGGAGGCGCGGCTTGGTCGCTTGGCGGCGGGCGCCGGCGCCTCTATCTAGGGGCGTCCGGCGGAGCCCGCGTTCCGCCGCGCCATCGCTTCCGGAGATCCATGACCGTGCGCCCGCCCATCGCCGCCCGCCATCCCGTCCGCCACACCGTTCACGGCATCGAGCGCGTCGATGACTATGCTTGGCTCCGAGCCGACAACTGGCAGGAAGTGATGCGCGATCCGGCGACTTTGGCGGCCGATATCCGCGGCTATCTCGAGGCCGAGAACGCCTATACCAAGGCGGAGATGGCCGATACCGAGGCGTTGCAGGCGCTGCTGTTCAAGGAAATGCGCGGCCGCATCAAGGAGGACGATTCCTCCGTTCCGGCGCCGGACGGGCCCTTTGCCTATGCGACGCGCTTCATCGAAGGCGCCGAGCAGCCGCGCATCGTCCGCACCCCGCGCGACGGCGGCGCGGAAGAGGTGCTGATCGATGTCGACGCGCTCGCCAAGGGCCACGCCTATTATGATCTCGGCGGCGCCGACCACAGCCCCGACCATGCGCTCATGGCCTGGAGCTACGACGACAAAGGCTCGGAATCCTACACGCTCAAGGTCCGCGATCTTGCGACCGGGGAGGAACTCTCCGACGAGATCGAGACCACAACGGGCGGCGCCGTCTGGTCGGCAGACAGCCGCACGCTGTTCTACACGGTTCTCGACGACAACCACCGCCCCTGCCGCATCTATCGCCACCGCGTGGGCACGGCGGCCTCCGAGGATGTCCTCGTCTTCGAGGAGACCAATCCCGGCTATTTCCTCGGCATCGGCCAGACGCAGTCGGCGCGCTATCTCGTCGTCGATTCACACGACCACGAGACCTCGGAACTGCATGTCATCGACGCCGAAGCGCCAGACGCCGCGCCGCGGCTGATCGCGCCGCGCCGGCCGGCCGAGGAATACGACCTCGATCACAATGGGGACCACTTCTACATCCTCACCAATGCCGACGGCGCCGAGGACTTCAAGATCGTCACCGCGCCGGTCGCTGCGCCGGGCCGCGAGAACTGGACCGACCTGGTGCCGCACCGGCCGGGACGGCTCATACTCGGCGTCACGCTGTTCAAGGACTTCATGGTCCGTCTCGAGCGCGAGGGCGGGCTGCCGCGCATCGTGATCCGCGCGCTGGCGAGCGGCGAGGAACATGCAATCGCCTTCGACGAGGAGGCCTATTCGCTCGGCCTTTCCGAGGGCTACGAGTTCGACACGACGGTCCTGCGCTTCACCTATTCCTCGATGACGACGCCATCGCGCGTCTATGACTACGACATGGCGGCGCGCACCCGTGTTCTTCGGAAGGAGCAGGAAGTCCCCTCCGGCCACGACGCGTCGCTCTATGTGACCCGCCGCGTCTTTGCGCCGGCGCATGACGGCGAGACCGTGCCAGTGTCGCTGCTCTATCGCAAGGATACGCCGCTCGATGGCAGCGCGCCCCTGCTCCTCTACGGATATGGCTCCTACGGCATCACGATCCCCGCCTCGTTCTCGACGACACGCCTTTCGCTGGTCAATCGCGGCATCGTCTATGCCATCGCGCATATCCGCGGCGGCAAGGACAAGGGTTTCCGCTGGTATGCCGAGGGACGTCGCGAGAAGAAGGAGAACAGCTTCCGCGACTTCATCGCCGCCGGGGAATTCCTGGCCAAGGAAGGCTTCACATCGCGCGGTCGGATCGTCGGCTGGGGCGGCTCGGCCGGCGGCATGCTGATGGGCGCCGTCGCCAACATGGCGCCGGACCTCTTCGGCGGCATCGTCGCCGAGGTGCCCTTCGTCGATGTGCTCAACACCATGCTCGACGACACGCTGCCGCTGACCCCTCCCGAATGGCCTGAATGGGGAAACCCGATCGCGAGCGAGGACGCCTATCGCACGATCGCCGCCTATTCGCCCTATGACAATGTTGCGGCGAAGGCCTATCCGCCGATCCTCGCCGTGGGTGGTCTCACCGATCCGCGCGTCACCTATTGGGAGCCGGCCAAGTGGGTCGCGAAGCTCAGGGCCTTGAAGACCGATGACGCGCTGCTCCTGCTGAAGACCAATATGGACGCCGGCCATGGCGGCGCCTCGGGGCGCTTCGACAGCCTCAAGGAGTCGGCCTTCGCGACCGCCTTCGTGCTCAAGGTGACCGGCCGCGCTTGACGGCCGGCATCGGAGCGACACCTTGGAAGGAGAGCCAGACGATGCGCTGGCTCCACGAATCGAGGGAGGACCGCCATGCGCATGCCAGCGACGAGCCACATAGCCGGAGCCGCGCTCCTCGCTTTCGCCGCTGCCTCCTGCAGCACGACGACCCCGGGCGGCGGCCAGCGCTTCTACGGCATCCAGGGCTTCGGCGACAATGTCTCGGCGGGCGACTGCCGGGCGCTCGCCGCCGAGATCGGGCCGCAGAATGTCTGGTTCTCGCGCTTCTCGGGCTCGAAGCCCAATCCCTGGGATACCGGCCTTTGGCCGGCCTGGGGCAATGGCTGTTTCAAGACCCAGGCCGAGTGCAAGCGCTGGCTCTACAATGTCCAGTCCGGCTGGCCGCAGCTGATGGACTTCACCTTCTGCCAACGCGGGCTGCAGAAGGCCTGAGCGCACAAAGAAAAGCCCCGGCGCTGGGCCGGGGCTCTGATCGTCGGTCTCGGGCGAGACGGGCTTACGCCTTCTCGTAGAGCTCGAGCACGTAGTCCCAGTTGATCAGGCTGTCGACGAACGCCTCGAGATATTTCGGGCGGGCGTTGCGATAGTCGATGTAATAGCTGTGCTCCCAGACATCGACGCCGAGGATCGGGGTCGCGCCATGGACGAGCGGGTTCTCGCCGTTCGGGGTCTTGGAGATGGCGAGCTTGCCGTCCTTCACCGACAGCCAAGCCCAGCCGGAGCCGAACTGCGTCGTGCCGGCGGCGATGAAATCGGTGCGGAACTTGTCGTAGCCGCCGAGATCGCTGTCGATCGCGGCCTGCAGCTTGCCCGGCAGCTTGTTGCCGCCACCGTCCTTCTTCATCCACTTCCAGAAATGGATGTGGTTGTAGTGCTGGCCGGCATTGTTGAAGAGGCCGGCATTCTTGCCGTAGCTCTCCTTGACGATCTCTTCGAGGCTCTTGTCCTCGAGGCCCGAGCCCTTCAGCAGGTTGTTGCCGTTGGTGACATAGGCCTGATGGTGCTTGTCGTGATGGTACTCCAGCGTCTCCTTCGACATGAAGGGCGCGAGCGCCTCGTAGTCATAAGGGAGCGGGGGAAGTTCGAAAGCCATCGGAGCAACTCCTGTCGGATCGGTGGGACGGACCGGGCGTACGCATCGGAAACGGCAGTTCCCGGTGCTGGTTCCGGGTGGCACCATAGGCATCGGGCGAGCCGGCGGCAACCGACGAATTGGCGACTTGCGCCCCCGCGCGAGGGCGTTGCGCATCGCCTCCCGGATGCGCCAAGCGATGCTCCCCTCGCCGCTCACGGCGGATCATATTTGCGTTATGAACCGTGGGATGCTTGTGGCGGCGGACGGCTTCGGGTCACTCTCTTGAACAGTTCCGAACAAAGGGGTGACGGAATGCGGAAACTGGTTGCGGCGGCCTGTGCGGCCATCGTCATTGCATCGGCGGGCTTCGCCATGGCGGCCTCCGATCTCGGCAAGCAGCGCGAGGCCGACATGAAGGCCATCGGCGGCGCGCTCAAGGCTGCGTCAAGCTTCGCGACGGGCAAGGAAGCCTATGACGCGGCCGCCGCCAAGGCGGCGATGGAGACGATCGCCGCCAAGGCGACCGAGTTCCCGACGCTGTTCCCGGAGGGTTCCGAGAAGGCGGACGGCGCCGCTTCCCCGAAGATCTGGGAGAACAAGGCCGATTTCGAGGCGCATGCCGCCAAGCTCGCCACCGACGCCAAGGCCGCGGCGACGGCCGCCGACAGCGGCGCCGAGGCCTTCAAGACCGCCTTCGGCACCGTCGCTGCCAACTGCAAGAGCTGCCACCAGCTCTATCGCCTGTCCGACTGAGTCTGACAGCCGATGCTTCGTCGCCTCGCGATCGCCGTGGTCGCGCTCGCCCTTCTCGGCGGCGCGGCTTTCTGGGTGCTGACGGCGCCGAAGCCTCTGGCGGCGGCGGATATTCCCGATCGTCCCGGCGATCCGGCGAGGGGCGAACTGCTGTTCTGGGCCGGAGGCTGCGTCTCCTGCCATGCGGCGCCGGGCGCCAAGGGCGACGACAAGCTCGTCCTTTCGGGCGGCGAGGCGATCGTCTCGCCGTTCGGTACTTTCCATCCGCCGAACATCTCGCCCGACAAGACCCACGGCATCGGCAGTTGGTCGACGCTCGATTTCGTCAACGCGATGAAGCGGGGACTCGGTCCGGGTGGCGAGCAGCTCTACCCGTCCTTCCCCTATACCTCCTATCAGAGGATGCCGATCGGCGACCTCGTCGATCTCAAGGCCTATCTCGACACGCTGCCGCCATCGGCCGCCGATGCGCCTCAGCACGAACTGCCGTTCCCGTTCTCGATCCGGCGCGGAATTGGCCTCTGGAAGCTGCTCTATCTCGACGGCGAGACCTTCGAGCCGGACCCGGCCAAGAGCGACGAGATCAATCGCGGCGCGTATCTGGTCGAGGGGCCGGGCCACTGCAACGAGTGCCACACGCCGCGCAACATGCTGGGCGCGCTCGACTATTCGCATCATCTCGCCGGTGCGCCGAACCCGTCGGGCAAGGGCTTCGTGCCCAACATCACCGGCGGCAAGGGCGGGATCGGCGACTGGTCGGCCGAGGACATCGCCAATTTCCTCGAGACCGGCATGACGCCCGATTTCGACAGCGTCGGCGGCACCATGGTCGAGGTTCAGGAGAACATGGCGCATCTCCCCGCCTCGGACCGCGCCGCCATCGCCGCCTATCTCAAGGACCTGCCGCCGCTGCCCCGCAGCGACGGCGGCGGCAACTAATTCAACATTTTTCTACATCCGTTGTCGAAATCGATGTCTCCTCTCCGACATGGCAGTGAAGCGGGATGGCCCGCTTCCGGCCGAGCGCCGTCCCCATCGGAGAGATGCGATGCAGTACGCCATTCTTTTCTATGAGACCGACAAGGAATTCGCGACCCGCGACCACGACGCGGAAGGCGCCGCCTATTGGGGCGCCTGGCGGTCCTATGTGGACGAGATCACGGCGAGCGGCGTCGTGCGTGGCGGCGCTGGGCTGCTCGGCCCGGAGACCGCGACCACCATCCGCCTCGCCGATGGCCGCAAGCATGTCCAGGACGGCCCCTTCGCGGCGGCCAAGGAGCAGCTCGCCGGCTTCTTCCTGATCGAGGTGCCTGACATCGATGCCGCTCTGGCATGGGCCGCCAAGGCGCCTTGTGCGCCGATCGGCGTCGAGGTGCGGCCGACGCTTTCCGGCATGTGACGGCGGCTCTCCGGAGGATCGCTTCATGCGGCCGGTCGAGCAGGCGGTCCGGGAGAGCTTCGGACGGCTCGTCGCGATCCTCGCCAGCCGGGGGCGCGACCTTGCCGCCGCCGAGGATGCACTTGCCGACGCCGTGCTGGCGGCACTGGAACGCTGGCCGGCGGACGGCGTTCCGGAGCGGCCCGAAGCCTGGCTGGTGGCGGTTGCCCGCCGCCGGCTCGTGGACAGGGTCCGCCGCTCGAAGGCCGACGCGACACTCGAACGATCGCTGTCCATCCTCGCCGAACTCCTGATCGACGAACCCACCGACGGCGCCGCCTTTCCCGACGAAAGGTTGCGCCTTCTCTTCGTCTGCGCTCATCCGGCGATCGAGGAGACGATCCGCGCGCCGCTGATGCTGCAGGCCGTGCTCGGGCTCGACGCCGCAAGGATCGCGGCCGCATTCCTCGTGCCGGCCGCGACCATGGGCCAGCGGCTGGTGCGGGCCAAGGCGAAGATCCGCGACGCCGGCATCCCCTTCGCTATCCCCGAAGCGCGCGAACTGCCCGAGCGCGTCGAGAGCGTGCTCGAAGCGATCTACGCCGCCTTCGGCAGCGGATGGGACGACGTCAGCGGCGGCTCTGAGACGTCGGGAAGCCTGGCCGAAGAGGCGATCTGGCTCGGCCGGGTGCTTACCCGCCTAATGCCCGGCGAGGCGGAGCCGCTCGGCCTCCTCGCACTGATGCTGCACAGCGAAGCGCGCCGGCCCGCGCGGCGCGACAGCGCGGGGCGCTATGTCCCCTTCTCGGAACAGGAGACGGGTCTGTGGCAAAGGGCGATGATCGCTGAAGCCGAGGCGACGCTCGCTCGCGCCGCCGCGCTGCAGCGGCCGGGCCGGTTCCAGATCGAGGCTGCCATCCAGTCGGCGCAGGCTGGCGCCCGCCTCACCGGAGAACCCGGCCCCGAGGTCATCGCACTGCTGCATGAGGCGCTGTGGATCCGCGCGCCGCGGATCGGCGTCGCCGTGGCGCGGGCGGTGGCGGTCGCGGACGCCCGTGGAGCAGAGGCCGGCCTGGCGCTCCTCGACGAGTTGCCGGGCGGCCCGGTGGCCGCGTATCAGCCCTATCACGCGGCGCGAGCGGAAATGCTCGCCCGTATCGGCCGCGCCGAGGAGGCCTTCGCTGCCTATGCCGCCGCAATCGCGCTCACCGGCGACAGCGCTGTCCGCGATCATCTCGCCGACCGCCAGCGTCGGCTGCTCAGCTAGAGCCTAGAGCCTTTCCTGGCTTGCTGGAAGCGCTCTGCCGGTCTGCTCCGGGTCAAGGTCGAGAGCTTTGGCGACGGCCGTACCCGGGGTACGGCCGAGACGAAGACCGAAGGATTTGGCCCGGAGCAGGCCGGCCCTTCGGGTTTCCCGCTGGCGGGCGCCCGCTGTGTCGGCCGCCATGCCCGATGCGAAGGCATCGGGCTGCGGCACCCTCCTTGCGGATCGCGCGCGCCAGCGGAGAAACAGGGCGCTTCCATCAAACCAGGAAAGGCTCTAGCGCTGGCCGGACTTGATCCATTTGGTGATGACCGGCGGCTCATAGCTGCGATAGCGCGCGAGAAGACGCTCCGGATCCTCCTCGACGATGAGCATCTCGCGGTGCTCCTTGCGCATGAAGCCCTCATCGGCCTGGTGATCCAGGAAGGTCAGCAGCTTGCCGTAGAAGCCGGCGATATCGAGGACGCCGACCGGCTTGCCGTGATAGCCGAGCTGTGCCCAGGTCCAGATCTCGAAGAGCTCCTCGAGCGTGCCGAGCCCGCCCGGCAGCGCCACGAAGCCCTCGGCCATATCGGCCATCTTCGCCTTGCGCTCATGCATCGAACCGACGATGTGCAGCTCGGTGAGGCCGTGATGCGCGACCTCCTTGTCGACGAGCGCCTGCGGGATGATGCCGATCGCCGTGCCGCCGGCCGCGAGCACGGCATCGGCCACCGCGCCCATGAGGCCGACCTTGGAGCCGCCATAGACGAGCGCGGCGTCATGAGCCGCGATCGCCTCGCCGAGCGCGATGGCGGCGGCGCGGTATTCAGGCCGGAAACCTTCGTTGGAGCCGCAGAAGACGCAGAGCCGCATCAGCGCGCTCCTTCCGAAAGAGCGGCGAGGATGCGCGCCCAGGAGCGGATGCCGCGGTGATAGCTTTCGAGATTGTACTTCTCGTTGGGCGAATGGATGCGATCGTCATCGAGCGAGAAGCCGACCATCAGCGCGTCGAGGCCGAGCACGGATTTGAAGTCGCCCGCGACGGGGATCGAGCCGCCGGAGCCGATGGTGACGCAGGGCTTGCCCCACTCCTCCGTCAGCGCCGCGCGGGTCTTCACCAGCGCAGGGATATCGGCCGGAAGGCGGACGCCGGGCGACCCGCCATGGCCGATGAACTCCACCGAGCAATCGGCCGGCAGCTTCGAGCGCACATAGGCGCGGAAGCTCTCGCGGATCTTCTCCGGGTCCTGGCGATCGACGAGGCGGAACGAGACCTTGGCATTCGCCTTGGACGGGATCACCGTCTTGAAGCCCTTGCCGGTATAGCCGCCCCAGATGCCGTTGACCTCGCAGGTCGGCCGCGCCCAGACCTTCTCGATGATGCTGCGGCCCTCCTCCCCGGCCGGCACCGAAAGGCCGACCTCGCCGAGGAAAGCGGCCTCGTCGAAGCCGAGGCCCCGCCATTCCGCCTTGGTCGCCTCGGGCACCTCGCCGACGCCGTCATAGAAACCGGGCAGCGTGACGCGGCCCGTCTCGTCGCGGAGGCCGTCCAGGATGTCGCAGAGAACATGGATCGGGTTGCGCGCCGCGCCGCCATACATGCCCGAATGCAGATCGCGCGAGGCGGCGGTGACGACGATCTCCTCGCCGACCATGCCGCGCAGCATGGTGGTGACCGCCGGCGTCGTCGCGTCCCACATGCCGGTGTCGCAGACGAAGGCGAGGTCAGCGGCCAGCTCGGCCTTGTTGGCCTCCATGAACGGCACGAGATTGTGGCCGCCCGATTCCTCCTCGCCTTCGAAGAGCATCGAGACCTGGACGGGCAGCGACCCTGTCACCGCCTTCCAGGCGCGGCAGGCCTCGACGAAGGTCATCAGCTGGCCCTTGTCGTCGGAGGTTCCGCGGCCGACGATCTGCTTGGCGCCATTCGGCGCGGCGACGACCTTGGGCTGGAAGGGCGGGCTCGACCAGAGATCGAGCGGATCGACCGGCTGCACGTCGTAGTGACCGTAGAAGAGAACATGTGGTCCGGCGCCGCCACCGGCATGGCCGACAACCATCGGGTGCCCGGGCGTCGGGCGCACCGAGGCCTCGAAACCGATGCCCTTGAGCGCGTCGGCGAGCCACTCGGCCGCCTGCAGGCAGGCGCCGGCATAGGCCGGGTCGGTCGAGATGCTCTCGATCTCGACGAGGCGGAACAGGCGCTGGAGGCTGTTGCCGATGTCGGCATCGATATGGGCGAGGACGTCGGGAAGGCGGTCGGTCACGGGAGGTCTCCGGCAAGCTGGGCCGTTCGGCCCTCGGTCGGTCAGGGAGCGGTCCTGAATACGCCGCCGCCGGGCCGATGGAAAGGCGCCATCAGCGCAGGGCGGTCGGGCGCCGTCGTGGCTCGGGGTCTGCCAGCGCGATCTCCTGGATCAGCTTGCGGCGGACGGCATCGGCGAAACGGCCGGTTCCCTCCGCCACCATGACGAAGGAAGCGGGGCCGCCGATGACGTCTCGGGCATAATGCTCCGAGAGGCTTATGCCGCCCGGCCCGCGGACCCCGCCGCCGGGGCGGGCGATGACAAGGCCGTTGATCGTGATGCCCTCGGCGAGCGCCGCGGCGCGTGTCTCGGCGAGCGGCGGCCCGCCGATCTGCGGCCCGTCGCCGGAGACGTCGATGACCCTGGAAAGGCCTTCATAGCTGTTCTCGCGGATGCGGTCGGCCGCATAGGCGATGGCGCCGGAGATGGAGTTGTAGCCATAGGCCTGGCGCGGGCTCGAGACGAGCTTGTCGGCGAAGACGGCGGCACTGGCGGCATCGCGCACGACGTGCCAATCGACGATCGTGTGCTGCGAGGCGGCGCCACCCCATTCGACATAGGTGATCGCGATGGCGCCGACGGGCCCGGAGCCGATCGCGCCGAGCACCTCGGCGCTGGTAATCGCCTCGGCATAGCCCCGGCGCTGCAGCGCCAGTTCGTCGTCGTCGATCGAGCCGGAGCCGTCCGCCGCCAGGACGAGCTCGACATCCACCTCTTCGGCGAGCGCTGGAAATGAGAAAGCGACGAGAAGCGCGAGCAGCACGGTCCGCATGGCGATGGCTCCGACGTTTCAGGGTCGAGGGGCCAGTATGCCTGCGAAACGCGCGCCGGGGTCAGGGCGATTCGACGGCGGCCGCGATATCGGTCTTCACGAAATCGTCACCCTTGAAGAGCAGCGCCGCGCCATGCGCCTTGGCGAGGGCATAGGCGAAGCAATCACCCATGTTGAGCCCGGCCGGATGTCGGCCCTTGCCGAAGCGAGCATTGGCTTCGAGCGCGATCGCCGCGATATCAGGCCCCATCGCCACGCCCCTGATGCCGAACGCGGTCAAGATGCGGTAGACGCGCGCCTCCGCGAGCGCCGGCTCGATTGACCGCTTGCGCGCGATCGCCAGGGTCGCTTCATACACGGCGATCGGCCCCACGACGGCATCCGTCGCCGACAGCAGAGCGGCCTCGAACCGCTCGAAATCATGCTCACCCGTAGCTATGGCCACGAGAGCCGACGCATCGACCGCGATCATTCGTCGTTCAAGGAATCGTAGAAGGCTTTGTCAGCCTCCAGCCCGGTCGACGGATAGGAAGCGATCTCACGCTGAATCTCCCGGATCGCGGCGATCCGACGGGCTTTCTCCGCTTCCGACACCTTGCCGGACCGCGCAGCAACGGGCTCCTCCAGCGCCTGAACCAGCGCGAGCTTCACAGCCTCGGTCTTGCTGACGCCCTTGCGGGCGGCAAGCTCTCCGGCGAGCCGGTTCACTTCCTCGTTGCGGATGTTGAGCGGCATCGGCGCCTCCCGTGTAGACACCGCAATATAGTGTCTACACACGGCGCGTCGCAATCATCCCCGGCGCAGGATGCCTCCGAGCATGCCGCGGACGATCGCCCGGCCGACGGAAGCGCCGGTGGTGCCGCCGATGCTGCGGCCGATATCCGCCGCGACCTGGCCGGCAACGCGGTTGGTGACGGTCCGCGTCACCTCGCGGGCGACGCGCTGCGTCGCTGTCAGCCGCTCGCCGCGCCGCACATTGGTGCCGAGCAATCCGCCGAGGATGCCGCCGAGATCGACGCCGCCCGCGCCCTGCGGCGCCTCGGCGGTCGGCTGCCCCGCCGGCGGCTGGCCGGCCGGGGCTTGCTGCGGAGCGGGCGCGGTGGCCGCGGCCTGCCGGCCGAGCACCTCATAGGCCGACTCGCGATCGATGGTCTTGTCATAGGTGATGCCGACCGGGCTCATGGCGATGATCGCGCGGCGCTCGTCGTCGCTGATCGGGCCGACCTGCGAGGAAGGCGGGCGGACGAAGGTGCGCTCGACCATGCTCGGCACGCCCTTCGGCTCCAGCATCGAGACCAGCGCCTCGCCCACACCGAGTTCGGTGATGGCGTCGGCGGTCTTGAAGGCCGGGTTGGGACGGAAGGTGTCGGCGGCGACCTTCACCGCCTTCTGGTCACGCGGGGTATAGGCGCGCAGCGCATGCTGCACGCGGTTGCCGAGCTGGCCGAGCACGGTATCGGGAATGTCGAGCGGGTTCTGCGTCACGAAATAGACGCCGACGCCCTTGGAGCGGATGAGGCGCACCACCTGCTCGACCTTGGCGAGCAAAGCCTTGGGCGCATCGTTGAAGAGGAGATGCGCCTCGTCGAAGAAGAAGACGAGCCGCGGCTTTTCCGGATCGCCCACCTCCGGCAGCGCCTCGAACAGTTCTGACATCAGCCAGAGCAGGAAGGTCGCGTAGAGCTGCGGCGAGGCCATCAGCTTGTCGGCGGCGAGCACGTTCACGACGCCGCGGCCGTCGATGGTGGTGCGCATCAGGTCGGCGATCGCCAACGCCGGCTCGCCGAAGAAGGCGTCGCCGCCCTGGTTTTCGAGGATCAGCAGCTGGCGCTGGATGGCGCCGACCGTCGCCTTGGCGACATTGCCGTAGCGCATTGCATCCGCGTTGTTCTCGATCAGGAAGGCGAGCATCGCCCGGAGGTCCTTCAGGTCGAGCAAGAGCAGCCCGTTGTCATCGGCCATGCGGAAAGCGATGTTGAGGACGCCTTCCTGCGTCTCGTTGAGACCCATCAGCCGGGCCAGCAGCAGCGGCCCCATCTCGCTCACGGTGGTGCGGATCGGATGCCCCTGCTGGCCGAACAGGTCCCAGAACACCGTCGGGCAGGGCGAATAGGCGAGTTCGCCGGCAAGGCCGATCTCCTCGGCGCGCTTCACCACCCAATCGCGCGGGGTACCGGGCCGCGAGATGCCGGAGAGATCGCCCTTGATATCGGCGCAGAACACCGGGACGCCGGCATGGGAGAAGCCCTCGGCGAGGACCTGAAGCGTCACCGTCTTGCCGGTGCCGGTCGCGCCCGTCACGAGGCCGTGGCGGTTGGCGAGCCCGAGCAGGAGATATTGCGGCGTCTCGCTCGCGCCGAGGAAGATCCTGTCGGGCTGAAGCAGCGGCATCGAGCGTCTCCGGAACGGCTTGTCTGATTTGACGCGAGCGTCGCGATTTGTGGCGACGAAATCAAGCGAGCCGCGCGGTTGCCTTTGCCGGCTTGTGGCGCCAACATCGGCCGGTGGCCGCGCAGACGGCCTGTTTCGGGGGAAACCACCATGAGCTATCCGATCATCGACATCGAGGGCATCGGCAAGACCTTCGCCGAGAAGCTGACCGCAGGGGGAATCCGGACGACCGGCGCGCTGCTGGAGGCGGCCAAGGACCCGAAGGGCCGCAAGGCGCTCGCCGCCTCGACGGGCATCGACGAGGGCAAGATCCTCAATTGGGCCAACAAGGCCGACCTGATGCGGGTCAAGGGGATCGGCGAGGAGTATTCCGACCTGCTGGAGGCCGCCGGCGTCGATACGGTCAAGGAACTGCGCAACCGCCGCGCCGACAATCTCACGGCCAAATTGGCAGAGATCAACGCCGCGAAGAAACTCGTGCGCCAGCTTCCCTCGGAGAAGCAGGTGGCCGGCTGGATCGAGCACGCCAAGAGCCTGCCGGCGGTCCTCAGCTATTGAGGGCGGTCCGGCACGGGCTTAACCGGCGCCCGCCCGGCGGATAGACTGGCCGCGAGCCGATAACGGGCTGCGACCGGAACCGGAGGATGATCGCGTGGCGCCGCAGAAGAGCGACGAGGCCAGGGCCGCCTGGCTTCGGCTTGTGGAACGGACACTGGACGGGCGGCCGCCATCATCGCTTGCGGCGCGGATCGAGCCGTCGATCGCGGTCGAGCCGCTGGCGCCGGCCGGCGCGCTGCCCCCCGTGTGGTCGCGGGGCGGCGCGGCGTGGACGCGGCTGCAGCGTCTCGACAGGGCCGACCCGGCCGCCGCGATGCGCGGCATCGAGAGCGGCGCGGACGGCATCGAACTGGTGCTCGCCGGTGCGCCGACAGCCTGGAACGGCGGCATCGCGCCCGACGCGCTGGCGCCCCTTCTCGGGCAGCTGCCGATCGACCGGCTCGCGCTCCGCGTCTCGGCCGGGGCGCGGATCGATGTTGCGGGGACCATCGACGGCGCCGTGGCTGCTGCAAGGCTCGACCCTCAGCTGATGCGGGTTGCGTTCGGGCTCGATCCGATGGGTGCGGGTTTCGAGAAGGACCAGCGGCAGGGGCTCGTCGCGATGGTCGAGCGCCTCGCGGGACGCGGCTATGCCGGGCCGTTCGTCAGCGCCGACGGGCGGCCGATCCATGCGGCTGGCGGGTTCGCGAGCACGGAGCTCGCTTATGCCGCCGCGGCGACCGTGACGCTCTTGCGCACGCTGCTCGACGGCGGCGTCGCGGAGAGCGTCGCGCTCGCGGCCATCGACGTGGCGCTCACCGCCGATGCGGACCAGTTCGTCACGATGGCGAAGCTCCGGGCGATGCGCCTGCTGCACGCGCGCATCCTCGCCGCCGCCGGCCTCCCCCCGGCCGCACTCAACGTTGATGCCGAGACGGCCTGGTCGATGCTGGCGGCCGAGGACGAGGGATCGAATGTCGTGCGCTCCACGATCGCGGCGCTCGCGGCGGCGCTCGGCGGCGCCGATTCCATCGCCGTGCTGGCGCATCGCGCCGCTAGCGCGCCGGGCGATAGCGAGGCGGAGCGGCTGGCGCTGACCTTGCAGGCGATCCTCGCCGAGGAGGCGCGGCTCTTCACCGTCGACGATCCCGGCGCGGGCTCGGGGACGGTCGAGAGCCTGACGCTGGCGCTCGCCGAGGCGGCGTGGTCGCTGCTGCAGGAAATCGAGCGCCAGGGCGGGCTGCCCGCCGCGATCCGCTCGGGCTGGCTTGCGACCCGCATCGCCGCCGATCGCGAAGAGGGCCGGCGGCGCATTGCCTCGGGCGAGGCGCCGATCATCGGCGTCACGCTGCACCGCGCCGATGGCGCCGCCCTGCCCGATCCGGCCGCCGACGACGACGCGGCGGATGGCCCGTTCGCGCCGCGCCGCAGCGCCGCGCCCTTCGAGAGGCGATCCGCATGAGCCGCCTGCCCGATTTCTCGACCATTCCCTTCGCCGTGGAGGACCTGCCGCCGCGCGGCGAGGTTCGCCGCTGGACCTCGGCAGAAGGCATCGCGCTTGCCAGCCGGGTGGCGGAGGAAGACCGCGATGCGGCCGGCTTCGCCGAGACGCTGCCGGGCCTGCTGCCCTTCACGCGCGGCCCCTACCCGACCATGTATGTCCAGCAGCCCTGGACGATCCGGCAATATGCCGGCTTCTCGACCGCAGAGGCGTCGAACGCCTTCTATCGCCGCAATCTCGCCGGCGGCCAGATGGGCCTCTCCGTCGCCTTCGATCTCGCCACGCATCGCGGCTATGATTCCGATCATCCGCGCGTCGCCGGCGATGTCGGCATGGCCGGCGTCGCGATCGACTCGATCCTCGACATGCGCCAGCTGTTCGACGGCATCCCGCTCGACAAGATGAGCGTCTCGATGACGATGAACGGCGCCGTGCTGCCGGTGATGGCGCTCTATATCGTCGCCGCGGAAGAACAGGGCGTGCGGCCGGACCAGCTTTCCGGGACCATCCAGAACGACATCCTCAAGGAGTTCATGGTCCGCAACACCTATATCTATCCGCCCGCGCCCTCGATGCGGATCGTCTCGGACATCTTCGCCTATACCTCGCGCGAGATGCCGAAATTCAACTCGATCTCGGTGTCGGGCTATCACATGCAGGAGGCCGGGGCGACGGCCGACCTCGAGCTCGCCTATACGCTCGCCGACGGGCTCGACTATATCGGCGCCGGCGTCGCGGCCGGCCTCGATGTCGACGCCTTCGCGCCGCGCATTTCGTTCTTCTGGGCGGTCGGCATGGACTTCTTCGTGGAGATCGCGAAGCTGCGTGCCGGGCGGCTGCTCTGGTCGGAACTGGTGGCCGACCGCTTCCAGCCGAAAAGCGCGAAATCGCTGGCGCTCAGAGCCCATTGCCAGACCTCGGGCTGGTCGCTGACCGCGCAGGACGTCGCCAACAACATCGTCCGCACAGCGGTCGAGGCGATGGCGGCCACCGAGGGCGGCACGCAGTCGCTGCACACCAATGCCTATGACGAGGCGCTCGCCCTGCCGAGCGACGCCTCGGCCCGCATCGCCCGCAACACGCAGCTGATCCTGCAGAAGGAAAGCGGCATCACGCGCTTCATCGACCCGTTCGGCGGTTCCTATTTCGTCGAGAGCCTCACGGCGGCCCTCGCCGGCCGCGCGCGCGCGCATATCGCCGAGATCGATGCCGCGGGCGGCATGGCGAAGGCGATCGCCGCCGGCATCCCGCAGAGGCGGATCGAGGAAGCGGCGGCGCGCACGCAGGCGCGCATCGATTCCGGCGAGCAGACGGTGGTCGGCGTCAATGCGCTGCGCCGCGCCGACGAGCCCCCCGTCGAAGTGCTGAAGATCGACAATTCGGCGGTCCGGGCGGCGCAGATCGAGAAGCTGAACCGCCTTCGCGCGGAACGCGACGGCGCCCGTGTCACGGCGGCGCTTGCTTCGCTGACGGAGGCTGCGGGCTCGGGGGCCAATCTCCTCGCCGCGAGCGTCGAGGCGGCGCGCGCCGGCGCGACGGTCGGCGAGATGAGCGCGGCGCTGGAAGCCGTCTTCGCCCGCCATCAGGCGGTGCCGAGCGTCGTCGAAGGCGTCTATGCCCGCGAAAGCGGCGCGGTCGATGCAATCGCCGAGATCCGCGGATTGACGGAGGCGTTCCGGGAGAATGCCGGACGACCGCCGCGCATCCTCGTCGCCAAGGTCGGCCAGGACGGACACGATCGGGGCCAGAAGGTCGTCGCCTCGGCGCTTGCCGATCTCGGCTTCGAGGTGGACATGGGTCCCCTGTTCCAGACGCCGGACGAGGCGGCGGCGCAGGCCATCGCCGACGATGTCCATATCGTCGGGGTCTCGTCGCTCGCCGCTGGCCATCTGACGCTCGTGCCGGCGCTCAAGAAGGCGCTCGTGGAAGCGGGACGCGGCGATATCATGGTCGTGGTCGGCGGGGTGATCCCGCCGCAGGATTTCGCGGCGCTGCGCGAGGCCGGCGCCGAAGCGATCTTCCCGCCGGGGACGGTCATCACCGAGGCGGCGGCGGATCTTCTCGAGACACTCAACCAGAGGCTCGGCTACGCGCAGCGGCCGCCGAGCTGACGACGTGAAAAAAGCCGTCCCGGCGTGGGTCCGGGACGGCTCTTCGGAAGGCTTCGACCGATCAGGCCATCTGATCAGGCCGTCTGATCAGGCCTTGGGCACCAGCACGGCGTCGATCACATGGATCACGCCGTTCGACTGGTTGACGTCGGCGATCGTCACCTTGGCCTTGTTGCCGGAGGTGTCGGTGACGATGACGTCGTTGCCTTCCTGGGTGAAGGTCAGCACGGCGCCGTTGACGGTCTTGACCTCGGCCTTGCCGCCGCCCTTCTGGATCGCCGCGACGACATCGGCCGCCGAGAGCTTGCCGGGGATGACGTGATAGGTCAGCACCGCGACCAGCTGGTCCTTGTTGGCCGGCATCAGCAGCGTGTCGACCGTGCCGGCCGGCAGCTTCGCGAAGGCCTCGTTGGTCGGGGCGAAGACGGTGAACGGACCGGCGCCCGAGAGCGTGTCGACGAGACCCGCCGCCTTGACGGCCGCGACGAGGGTCGTGTGGTCCTTCGAGTTGACGGCATTCTCGACGATGTTCTTGCTCGGATACATCGGCGCGCCGCCGACGGTCACCGTGTCCTCGGCGAAGGCCACCGGAGCCGTCATGGCGGCTCCGGCGAGGAGAGCGGCCGAAAGGGCGATGGCACGCGACAGCGCGGTGATGGACGAGGTCTTGGCGTTGCTCGAGATCATCGGGAGTCTCCGTTATGGGTCATCGTTGGTCTTCGGGGGTGACGGAGCCGGCGCCGCTCGGGAAACCGCTCCGCCGTGCGTCAGCCAGGCAGAAGGACGGTGTTGATGACGTGGATCACGCCGTTCGACTGCATGACGTTCGGAATGGTCACCTTCGCGCGGTCGCCCTTGGCGTCGACCACGGTGATGGACTTGCCCTTGACGTAGAAGGCGAGCGTCTTGCCCTCGACCGTCTTGTATTCGGCCTTGCCGCCATGCTTCTTCGCGGCCGCCATGATGTCGGCGGCGGTCAGCCGGCCCGGCACCACGTGGTAGGTCAGGATATCGACCAGCATCTTCTTGTTCTCGGGCTTCAGCAGCGTCTCGACCGTGCCGGCGGGGAGTTTCGCGAAGGCGGCATTGGTCGGCGCGAAGACCGTGAAGGGGCCGGGGCCGGACAGCGTGTCGACGAGCCCGGCCGCCTTGACGGCCGCGACCAGCGTCGTGTGATCCTTCGAGTTGACGGCGTTCTCGACGATGGTCTTCGAGGGATACATCGGCGCGCCGCCGACCATCACGGTCTTGGCGAGTGCCGGTGCCTCGACGGCAACGGTGCCGGTGATGGCGACGGCTGCGATGGCAGCGGCTTTGAGAGCGGTCCTGAGAGAACGCATAGTCATTCCTCCTCAGCGCAGGCATTTCGGCCGGCGCATCACAATTTCTGTTCAATCTCGTCAGCGACAAGTCACGATGGGTCACGCATGGCGCAAAGTGCTGGGTCATGCGCTCATTCATCCAACGGCTTGGGCTTTATTAGTTCGCCAAATCGCTCTTGCTTGGCGTCGTTGCTTACATGACCTTGTACGTCGCGTTCGGCACCTTGGTTTCGCGCAGCGGTGATTTTATCGATCACGAGAGCGTGAACGCAAAGCGTTGCGCATCCGGGCGCCAGGCGAGCATCGCTTTGCTTGCGCGGCCCTATCGGCGGACCTAATCTCCGCCGCCGAGCGGAGAATTCGATGAAGCCGACGAACCCTGTCTATACCGGCCTGCCGACGACGATCTTCGAGGTCATGTCGCGGCTCGCCATCGAGCACAAGTCGATCAATCTCGGGCAGGGTTTTCCGGATGTCGATGGCCCGGAGGATGTCCGCCGCTTCGCCGCCGACGCGCTGATGGCGGGCCCCAACCAGTATCCGCCGATGATGGGCGTACCCGAACTGCGCCAGGCGGTGGCCGATGCCAACCGCCGCTTCTATGGCCTCGATGTCAACTGGAAGAGCGAGGTTCTCGTCACCTCGGGCGCCACCGAGGCGCTCTCCGACATCATCACCGCCGTGATCGAGCCCGGCGACGAGGTGGTGCTGATCGAGCCGCTCTATGACTGCTATCTGCCGCTGGTGAAGCGGGCCGGCGGCATTCCGCGCCTCGTCCGCATCACGCCGCCCGAATGGCGGCTCGACGTCGAAGCGCTGGAGGCCGCGTTCTCGCCGCGCACCAAGGCGATCCTGATCAACAATCCGATGAACCCCGCCGCCAAGGTCTTCTCCCGCGAGGAGCTGGAGGCGATCGCCGCGCTCTGCGTGCGGTTCGACGCCTATGCGATCTGCGACGAGGTCTACGAGCACATTCTCTTCGACGGCCGCGCCCATATCCCGCTGATGACGCTGCCCGGCATGCGCGAGCGGGCGATCCGCATCGGCTCGGCCGGCAAGACCTTCTCGCTCACCGGCTGGAAGGTCGGCTATGTCACCGCGGCGCCGGCACTGCTCGATCCGATCGCCAAGGCACACCAGTTCACGACCTTCACGACGCCGCCCAACCTGCAGAAGGCGGTCGCCTTCGGCCTCGGCAAGGACGACGCCTATTACGGCGAGCTTGCCTCCTCGCTCGCCGCCAAGCGCGACAGGCTGGCCGAGGGGCTGGCGCGGCTCGGCTTCGGAGTCGTTCCCTGCGGGGGTACCTACTTCGTCACCGCCGATGTCACGCCGCTCGGCCTCTCAGGCGACGATGCCGAGCTCTGCCGGCGCATGACGGTCGAAGCCGGCGTCACGGCGGTGCCGGTCTCGGCCTTCTATGCTGGCGAGGCACCGCACCAGTTCGTGCGTTTCTGCTTCTCCAAGCGCGACGAGATCCTCGACGGCGCGCTCGAGCGGCTCGGCACCTGGCTTTCACAGCGGACGCGCGCGGTCGCCTGACGGCTCGGCGCCCGGGGTCGCCCGGGCGTCTTCAGCGCAGGAGCCGCTCACGCGCCATGGTGAGCCGCACGACGAGGCCGGTCTCGTTCCAGTCGAAGGCGATCGAGCCGGCGAGCTGGCCGACGATGCTCATGCTGGCGAGGCGGCTGCCGAAGCCCTGATGACCGGGTGGACCGCTGACTGAGGGTCCGCCGGTCTCGACCCATTCCAGCGACAGCACGTCGCCGTCGAACTGGCCGCGCACGTCGAGCCGGCCCTTGGCCGTCGACAGCGCGCCATATTTCGAGGCGTTGGTCGCCAGTTCGTGCAGCACGAGCGCGAGGCTCGTCGCCGCCGTCACGCCGAGCTCGACGGGTGGCGCCTGGAGCGTGAACTGCTCCGGGAAATAGAGATGCGGCGTCAGGATCGCCGTGAAGAGATCGCCGAGCGTCGTCTGCTCGGTATGGCCGACCTCGGCGGTGATGGCGGGGCGGATCAGTTCATGCGCCGATGCGAGCGCGACGAGGCGCCCGCGGAGCACCTCGGCCATCTCGCCGACATCGGAGGTCGATCGCGCCGTCATCGTCACCATGCCGGCGATCACCGCGAAGGTGTTCTTGATGCGATGATGCAGTTCGCGGATCAGCAGGCGGCGCGATTCCTCGGCGTTCTTGCGGTTGGTGATCTCGACCGCGGCGCCGGCGAGGCGCTCGGGCTGTCCCTGGCCATCGCGGAAGCAGGTACCGCGGATCATGACCCAGCGGATGCGGCCGTCCTCGTCGACAAGGCGATGCTCGATCGCGAGATCGGAGCCCGTCGCGAAGGAACGCTGCGTCTCCTCCTCGACATAGGCGCGGTCGTCGGGATGGATGCGCAGGCCGAATTCGCGGCGCGGCACGCCCCTTTCCGCCCGGTCGGAATCGACCTGGAAGAAAGTGGCGAAGGGCGCGTCGGCGAACATCAGGTCGCTGTCGAAATGCCAGTCCCAGATGCCGATCACGCCGGCGGCATTGAGGGACTGGCGGAAGCGCTCCTCCGCGGTGCGCAACGCCTCGCCGGCATGGTGATGCGCCGTGGTCTCCGAGACCAGCGCCAGGACGCCGATGACGCGCCCTTCCGCATCGCGGAATGGGCTGTAGTCGAGGTCGAACCAGGTATCCTCGGGCGTCCCGTTGCGCTGCAGGACCAGATGCGTGTCCTTGTAGGTCAGCTTGCCGCCGGCAAGGCAGGTTGCGAGGACGTTGCCGTTGAAATCGGCCGCCTCGGGCCAGGCTTCCAGGACGCCCTTCCCCAGAACGGCCGGATGCCGCGTGCCGCAGATCTCGGCATAGCCCTTGTTGTAGACGAGCGTGCCCATCTCACCGCAGAGCAGCGCAACCGGCCGCTCGGCAGCCAGCATCATCGACACCATCGCCTTGAGGCCGGCGTCCCATCCCGCCATGGGGCCGAGCGGCGTCGCGCTCCAGTCGCGCGCCGCGATCAGTTCGCCCATTTCGCCGGAGTCGACGAGGAACGGGGGCAGTTCTCTGCCCGGTGTCATCCGGAGACCGGCCTCGTCATGCATACCTGAACCCAACCCATTGCTCCGCCAGCCTGCAGCTTGCAACGCCGGACAAGGCCAAGCGGTTGCGACGCGCCGCATGCGAATGCTGGAATGCAAGGCTCATCGCTATTCCGCCGGAAGGAGAGTCCCGAGATAGACGACGGGACCGGTGGCCTGCCCCGTCGGCGAGCCGCCCTTCGGCTCCACGGAGATGGCCAGTCGTTCGCCCGGGGCGAGCGCCACGTCAAGCGGCTTCAGCTCGCGCTCGGAATCGGCGACGCCGAGCGAGACCGTCGGTCCCGTCGCCGGGACCTTCCAGAGCTCGAAGCTGCGATCGGGCGGCGGCGCGGCGCCGACGCGGCGAAGGCGGATCGTGCCCTCGGCGGTGTTCACCGAGGCGACGAAGGCCGGCGCACCGCCCTCCCCGCCGAGAATGGCGACATAGCTCGCCGGACCCGGCGACGGTGAAAGAAGTCGCGGCAGGGCGACGGCGGCCACCAGCACGGCCGCCAGCGCGGTGCCGGCGGTCGCGAAGCGCCAGCGCGTGATCGAGCGCCGCAATTGGGCCGTGTCGGCGGCGGGCTGCACCACGCCCTTGAGGCCGGCCTCGATGCCGCGCCAGACGCGCTCCGGCGGCGCGACGGGCGAAAGGCCCGAATCGAGGACCGCGAGCTGCTCGCTCCAGCGCGCGACGGCACTTGCGAAGGCCAGATCGCGGCGGAGGCGCCATTCGGCGGCCCGCCGCTCGCGCGGATCGAGCGTGCCCAGCACATATTCGGCCGCCTCGGCCTCGGGCGACCCCTCGTCTCCTTCGTCTCTCACCTTGCCGTCAGCGGCCACCGAGGCACTCCTTCAACGCGATCAGGCTGCGGCGCAGCAGCGTCTTCACCGTCGGCACCGGCCGATCGAAGCGGCGCGACAGCTCCTCGCGGCTCCAGCCCTGGCAATAGGCGAGCAGCACCATCTGCCGCCGGTCGGGCTCCAGCCCGTCGAGGCAGCGCGAGAGGCCGCGCGCCTCGAGCCCATCGGCCGGGGACGGTCCGGCCAGGCGCTCGGCGAGTTCCTCGTCGATCGTCACCGCCGCCGCCGAGACGCGCTCCGGCCCCCTTCGGATGAGGTCGATCGCCGCGTGCCGCGCGATGGTCACCATCCAGGTCGAAGCCGAGGCCAGCGCCGGGTCGTAGCGGTCGGCGTGGTTCCAGATCCTGAGGAACGTCTCCTGCAGGGCTTCCTCGGCCGCGGCCTCGCTTCCTGCAATACGGCGGATGATGGCGAGGAGTTTCCCGGCCATGCGATCATAGAGTCGGCGGAAGGCGGTTTCATCGCCCCCGGCCACGTCGGCCATCAGCGCGTCGAGTTCGCCCGGCTGGCTGAGCCGCCCTGCTTCGCTCACTTGGTCGCACCCCCGGCATGTAATCCCGACCAGCGGTTTTTAGGGCGGCACGGGCCCGCGTCCATGGGCGGCGCCCAAATTTATCCGCTCCACGCGATGCGCGCCTTGCCTCGGCAGGCCCCTGCCCCTTACATCGCGGCCCATGGCGCCCCCCCTTCTCCTCCTCCAGGATATCCGCCTCACCTTTGGCGGCCGCCCGCTCATCGAGAGCGCGACCCTCTCCGTCTCGCCCGGGGAGCGGCTCTGCTTCGTCGGCCGCAACGGCTCGGGCAAGTCGACGCTGCTCAAGATCGCGGCCGGCATCGTCGAGGCCGACAGCGGCAACCGCTTCGTGCAGCCGGGCGCGACCTTGCGCTACCTGCCGCAGGAGCCGGATCTCTCGGGCTTTCCCAACACCCGCGCCTATGTCGAGGACGGGCTCGGACCGGGCGATGATCCCTATCGCGCGGCGATGCTGCTCGACGCGCTCGGCCTCACCGGCGACGAGGAGCCGGCGCGGCTTTCCGGCGGCGAGGCGCGGCGCGCGGCGCTGGCACGGGCCATCGCGCCCGAGCCGGACATTCTGCTGCTCGACGAGCCGACCAACCATCTCGACCTCCCGGCCATCGAATGGCTGGAGGAGACGCTGACCGGCCTCCGCTCGGCGCTGGTGCTCATCAGCCATGACCGCCGCTTTCTGGAAAAGCTGTCGCGCGCGACGCTGTGGCTCGACCGCGGCACGACGCGGCGGCTCGAGCAGGGCTTTTCCGCCTTCGAGGAATGGCGCGACGCCGTGCTGCACGAGGAGGAGAAGGAGCGCGAGCGGCTCGACCGCAAGATCGCGCTGGAGCTCGACTGGGTGCGCTATGGCGTCACCGCGCGGCGCAAGCGCAATATGGGCCGGCTGCGCAAGCTGGAGGGCCTCCGGACGGAGAAGCGCGAGCAGCGCGGCCCGACCGGCCAGGTCAAGCTGGTCGCCAGCGACGGCGAACTCTCCGGCAAGACGGTGATCGAAGCCCGGAACGTCTCGAAGAGCTTCGGCGAGCGGCCGATCGTGCGCGACTTCTCGATCCGCGTCCTCCGTGGCGACCGGATCGGCCTCGTCGGGGCCAATGGCGCAGGCAAGACGACGCTGCTCAATCTCATGACCGGCACGCTCGCGCCCGACGAAGGGACGGTGAAGCTCGGCACCAATCTCGAAATGGTGACGCTCGACCAGCGCCGCGACAGCCTCGACCCGACCATGACGCTTTCCGACGCGCTGACCGACCGGCGCGGCGACACGGTGATCGTCAATGGCGAGGCGCGGCATGTCATCGGCTATATGCGCGACTTCCTGTTCCAGCCCGAACAGGCGCGCGCGCCGATCACCGCGCTTTCCGGCGGCGAGCGCGGCCGGTTGATGCTCGCCCGCGCGCTGGCGCGGCCCTCCAACCTTCTCGTCCTCGACGAGCCGACCAACGATCTCGACCTCGAGACGCTCGACCTGCTCGAGGAGATGCTGGACGACTATCCGGGCACCATCCTCGTCGTCAGCCACGACCGCGACTTCCTCGACCGCGTCGCGACCTCGGTGATCGTTTCGGAGGGCGACGGCCGCTGGACGGAATATGCCGGCGGCTACACCGACATGCTGGCGCAGCGCGGCGCAGCGGCACCGGCCCGCACGGCGGCCAAGAGCATCGCGAAAGGCGAGGCCAGGGCCGCGAAACCCGCCGCCGAGCCGCGCGCGTCCGTCTCGAAGGCGAAGCTCTCCTTCAAGCAGAAGCACGCGCTCGAAACGTTGCCGGCCCGGATCGAGGCGCTCGACGCCGAGATCGCCAAGCTGGAGGCGACCCTCGCCAAGCCGAACCTCTTTTCGGCCGACCGCAAGACATTCGACGCCGCCACCGCAAGGCTCTCGGCTGCCCATGCCGAGAAGGCCGCGGCGGAAGACGAATGGCTGACGCTGGAAATGCTGCGCGAGGAACTCGGCGGCTGATCGGCCCGGCAAGTGGTGGCCGAACGGACGCTCAGATCTGGCGGATGCTCTCGCGGATGACGAGTTCGCAGGGCAGGCGCACATGGGTCGGCGGGGTGGAAGCGCCCTTTTCGGACATGCGGCGCAGGAGGTCCTCGGCGGCGAGGCGGCCCATCTCGGTGCGCGGCTGACGCATCGTGGTCAGCGCCGGGTCGTAGTGGATCGCATATTCGGTGTCGTCGAAGCCCCCCACCGAGACGTCGCGCGGCACCGAGACGCCGCCGGTCTTCAGGCTGCGGATGAAGCCGAGCGCGATCTCGTCGGCGGCGGCGAAGACCGCCGTCGGGCGGTCCTCGAGCGCGAAATAGCGCGCGGCGGCGCGGTCGCCCGAGGCGAAGTCGAAATTGCCGGCCCCGCGCCAGACAAGGCTCTCGTCGAGCGCGATCCCGGCCGCCGCGAGCGCGTCGCAATAGCCGGCGAAGCGCTCGTTGGTCTCGATGCTGTTGTCGGGGCCGGTGATATGGGCGATCCGGCGATGGCCCGCCGCGATCATGTGACCGACCATCGTCGCCGCCGCCGCGCGGTTATCCACATCGAAAACGGAGAAGCGGGCGCCGCCCGGGATGCCCGCGAAGATCAGCGAGATCGGCACCTGGTCGGGCACCGCGACGAATTCCTCGTCGCGCGGCACGTTGCCGGTCACGACGAGGACGCCATCGACCTGCCCGGCGCGGATCACCCGCGCATAATGGGTCTCGCGCCGGCGGCTCTGGCGGGTGTAGCCGACCAGAACACCATAACCCTGGTCGGAAAACACTTCCTCGAGCGCGTTGAGGACGGGCGTGAAGAACGAGTTGCCGATGCCCGGCAGGAGAACCAGCACCATGCGGGTCGACTTGGCACGCAACGACCGCGCTGCAGCATTCGGCGTGTAGCCGGTCTCGCGAATCGCCGACAGGACGGCCTCCCGCGTCGCCTCCGTCACGCGGTCCGGCAAGGCGAGTGCGCGGCTCACGGTCGCCGTCGATACGCCGGCGAGGCGCGCAACGTCCTGAATCGTCACGGCTCGCGCGCTCGGCGCATGGTCCTCTGTCGTCGTCATCCCGCCCCGCCTTCCGCCCCGCCGGCCGACATCCCTATCGTGAGATGTTTCTTTTGCAGCGCAAAATATATTCGCGTTGACAGCCGATCCAGGAAGCATACAGTAGATGTAATCGATTACAAGAATTCGGCCGGCCCGATGAGCAAGAGCACTCGGGCCGTCCGGTGCGATAGGCGCCTGCCCGATGCCGGCGTCTGAACCTGGGAGGGTTTAAAGTATGAAGCAGATGACGAAGGCACTCTTCGGTGCCGCCGCCATGGTCGCGCTTATGGCCGGCCCGGCGCTGGCGCAGGAGCCGCTGAAGCTCGAAGTGTTCCATTGGTGGACTTCGGGCGGCGAAGCGGCCGCGGTGCAGGAATTCGCCAAGGAGTTCAACGCGGCTGGCGGCCAGTGGGTCGACACGGCGATCGGCGGCTCGGGCTCGACGGCGCGCCCGATCGGCATCAACCGCATCATCGGCGGTGACCCGCCAGGCGCGATGCAGTTCAACACCGGCACGCAGATCGACGAGCTCGCCGCTCAGGGCCTCCTGCGCAATCTCGACGACGTCGCGGCCAAGGAAGGCTGGAAGGAAGCCCTTCCGCCGGCCTTCTACGAGGCGATCGTCCGCGACGGCCATGTGATGGCCGCCCCGGTCAACAACCATGGCCAGAACTGGCTGTGGTACAACAAGGCGCTGCTGGAGAAGAACGGCATCGCCGAGCCGACGACCTGGGACGAGTTCTTCGCCGCCGCCGACAAGCTCAAGGCCGCCGGCGTGATCCCGGTCGCCGTGGGCGGGCAGCCCTGGCAGCTGAACCTCATGTTCAACTCCATCCTGCTCGGCGAAGGCGGCAAGGACCTTTACATGAAGGTCTACAAGGATCTCGACCCCGCCGCGGTCACCTCGCCCGAGTTCAAGAAGGTCGCCGAGACCTTCGGCAAGCTGCGCGACTACTCCGATCCGGGCAATGCCAACCGCGACTGGAACGTCGCGACCGGCATGGTCATCTCGGGCAAGGCCGGCTTCCAGTTCATGGGCGACTGGGCGAAGGGCGAGTTCGTGCTGGCCAACCAGGTCGCCGGCAAGGACTTCGGCTGTATCCTCGGACCGGGCGAGAAGAACTTCGTCATGGGTGGCGACGTCTTCATCTTCCCGAAGCTGAAGGATGAGCAGGGCACCAAGGCTCAGGACCTCCTGGCCACGGTGTTCATGTCGAAGGACGCGCAGGTCAAGTTCAACGCCAAGAAGGGCTCGGTTCCGGTCCGTCTCGACGTCGACAACTCCAAGCTCGACGCCTGCGCCCAGATCGGCGTGGAAGTCCTCAAGGACCCGGCCAAGCAGATCCCGGCGACCGACATCCTCGCCTCGCAGGACATCGTGCAGAGCCTGCAGGACGTGGTCGGCGAATACTGGGCGACGCCCACGATGACGGCGGACGAGTTCGTCGGCAAGTGGAACGACACGGTCGCCCAGGCCAAGTAGTCCTCGACGACATCGGCCCGGCTGCGCGATGATGGCGCAGCCGGGCTTTTCTTGAGTGGCCCGCCAAACTCGGGAGGTCGGGACGCATGAAGACCCGTCGCCGCATGAATGTTGCCACCTATGTGGCGTTGTTCCCGGCCTTCATCGTAGTCGTCTTCGCCTATCTCGGCACAATGCTCTGGACGGTGCAGATCTCCTTCACCGAATCCAAGCTGCTGCCGACCTTCGCCTTCGCCGGAACGCGGCAGTATGAGCGGCTCTTCGCGACCTCACGCTGGTCGATCTCGCTGGAAAACATGGTCATCTTCGGCATCGGCCTGATCGCCGTCTGCCTCGTGCTCGGCTTTCTCCTCGCCGCGGCGCTGGACCAGAAGATCCGCTTCGAGAACACGTTCCGGACGATCTTCCTCTACCCCTATGCGATGTCCTTCATCGTGACCGGCCTCGCCTGGCAGTGGATCCTCAATCCGACGCTCGGCCTGCAGCAATATGTGCGCAATCTCGGCTGGACCGATTTCCAGTTCGACTGGATCATCCGCAACGACCGGGCGATCTATGTCGTCATCATCGCCGGCGTCTGGCAGGCCTCCGGCCTCATCATGGCGCTGATGCTCTCGGGCCTGCGCGGCATCGACCAGGAACTCTGGAAGGCCGCGAAGATCGACGGCATCCCGACCTGGCGCGTCTATGTCAACATCATCATCCCGATGCTGCGCCCGACCATCATCACCTCGGTGGTGCTGCTCTCGCTCGCCGTGGTCCGCGTCTACGACCTCGTGCTGGCGCTCACCGGCGGCGGCCCGGGCATCTCGACCGACGTTCCGGCCAAGTTCATCCTCGACTACCTGTTCGGCCGCGCCAATATCGGCCTTGCAACGGCGGCGTCGTCGATCCTGCTGGTGATCGTTCTCGTGATCATCACGCCCTGGCTCTACTACGAATATTTCCGTCCGAAGAGGGAGAGGCGCTGATGGCGACCGCCACCATGACCGCCGGCAGCACCGCCCCTGAGCCATCCGGCCCGCGGCCGAAACGGCTCACGGCCGACCGGGTCGGGCTCTATGTCTTCCTCGTCATCGCCGCGGCATTCTTCCTGCTGCCGATGTATGTGATGATCGTGACATCGCTGAAGCCGATGTCGGAGATCCGCCTCGGCAACATCTTCTCGCTGCCCGAAGCGTGGACGATCGAGCCCTGGCTGCAGGCGTGGAACTCGGCCTGCACCGGCCTCAACTGCGGCGGCATCAAGGTCGGCTTCTGGAACTCGATCCGCATCCTGGTGCCGAGCGTCATCATCTCGATCTTCGTCGGCGCGCTCACCGGCTATGCGCTGTCGCTGTGGCGGGCGCGGGGTTCCAACCTCCTCTTCGCCGTGCTGCTGCTCGGTGCCTTCCTGCCCTATCAGGTGTTCATCTATCCGCTGGTGCGCATCTATTCCTCGGTCGGCATCTACGGGACCATGGCGGGCATCGTCGTCACGCACACGATCTTCGGCCTGCCGCTGATGACGCTCCTCTTCCGCAACTATTATGCGAGCCTGCCGATCGAGCTCTTCAAGGCGGCGCGCGTCGATGGCGGCGGCTTCTGGGCGATCTTCTTCCGGTTGATGCTGCCGATGTCGACGCCGATCATCATCGTCGCCGTCATCCTGCAGGTGACCGGCATCTGGAACGACTTCCTGTTCGGCGTCGTCTTCGCCGGCCGCGAGAACCTGCCGATGACGGTTCAACTGAACAACATCGTCAATTCGACCCAGGGCGAGAAGCTCTACAACGTCAACATGGCCGCGACGATCCTGACAGCGCTGGTGCCGCTCGTCGTCTATTTCGTCTCGGGCCGCTGGTTCGTTCGCGGCATCGCCGCCGGCGCCGTGAAGGGGTGAAGCATGGCAACCGTCTCCATTCGCGATCTCGAGATCGATTTCGGTACGATCAAGGTCCTGAAGACGCTGAATCTCGAGATCGGCGAGGGCGAGTTCATCGTGCTGCTCGGGCCCTCGGGCTGCGGCAAGTCCACGCTGCTCAACGCGGTGGCCGGTCTTCTTGACGTCACCGCCGGCCAGATCTGGATCGGAGGCAAGAACGTCACCTGGGAGGAGCCGAAGGACCGCGGCATCGGCATGGTGTTCCAGTCCTACGCGCTCTATCCGCGCATGAGCGTGCGCGGCAATCTCTCCTTCGGCCTCAAGATGGCGCGCACACCGCATGAGGAGATCGAGAAGCGCGTCGCCAAGGCCTCGAAGATCCTGCAGATCGAGCCGCTGCTCGACCGCAAGCCGGCCGAGCTCTCGGGCGGCCAGCGCCAGCGCGTCGCCATCGGCCGCGCCCTGGTGCGCGATGTCGACGTGTTCCTCTTCGACGAGCCGCTCTCGAACCTCGACGCCAAGCTGCGCACGGAACTGCGCGTCGAGATCAAGCGGCTGCATCACGAGCTCGGCTCGACGATGATCTATGTGACGCATGACCAGATCGAGGCGCTGACGCTCGCCGACCGCATCGCGGTCATGAATGGCGGCGTCATCCAGCAGCTGGCCTCGCCGAAGGAGATCTACCGCCGCCCGGTCAACCGCTTCGTCGCCGGCTTCGTCGGTTCGCCGAGCATGAATTTCGTCGACGGGACGCTCAAGATGGACGCCGACGGCGCCGGCTTCGTCCTTTCGGATGGAACGCGCCTTTCGCTCGCCGGTTACGAGTTCGCGGGCACGCCCAAGGACGGCCAGGCGGCGACGCTCGGCATCCGCCCCGAGCAGGTGGACCTGGTGAAGACGAGCGACGACGCGACGGTGCTGCCGATCAAGCTGACGATGCTCGAGCCGATGGGCGCCGACAGCCTCGTCTGGGGCCATGTCTCCGGCACGCAGTTCTCCGTCCGCATCGACGGCGAGGATCACGTGGCGACGCCGGCCACCGTCGATGCCTTCTTCTCGCCGTCGCAGTCCTCGATCTTTGATAAAGCGAGCGGCGCCCGCCTCTGATTCGCATGTCGGGGATCCCCTCCCCGGCTTCCGCCCCCCAAAGCTTTCGCGAGAATCCCATGCCGAAGCACCTCATCTCCTTCCAGCTCTATTCCGCGCGCAATTTTCCGCCGCTCGAGACCGTTCTCGAGGGCCTGGCGAAGATCGGCTATGACGCGGTCGAGCCCTATTACCCGCTCTATGGCGACGACGCTGCCGGCTATCGCGCCAAGGTCGACGCGGCCGGCCTCAAGACGCCGACCTTCCATGCGCCGCTCGACGGCGTGACCGGCGACACCGCCCGCTTCATCGACATCGCCAAGACGATCGGCGCCCACACCATCGTCATTCCCTATATCGGCGCCGACGACCGGCCGACCGATGTCGACGGCTGGAAGAAGCTCGGCGAGACGCTGGCGAAGACCGCCGAGACGGCCAAGGCCGCCGGCCTCGGCCTCGGCTATCACAATCACGACTTCGAATATGCGACGCTGGCCGACGGCTCGCGTCCGATCGACCACCTGATCGGCAATGGCGTCGCCTCGGAGCTCGACCTCGGCTGGGTGGCGCGCGCCGGCAAGGATGTCGCGCCGGAGATCGACCGCCTCGCCTCCGAGATCATCGCCTTCCACATCAAGGACATCGCCCCCGCCGGCACGACGGCCGAGGACGGCTGGGCGGATGTCGGCCAGGGCATTGTCGACTGGGCGGGCCTGTGGCCGCACATCGCCAAGGCGCCGAAGGCCGGCGTGCTCGTCGCCGAGCATGACAATCCGGCCGACTGGAAGCGCTTCGCCGAGCGTTCCTTCGCCGCCATCAAGTCCTTCGCCGTCTGAGGCCCGCCACCATGTCCACCATCCACAAGATCGGCCTGATCGGCGCCGGCAACATCTCGCAGGCCTATCTGAAGCTGGCGCCGCTCTTCCCGAGCACCAAGATCGTCGCCGTGGCGGATATCGCCCCGGAAGCGGCCAAGAAGCGGGCCGACGAGTTCGGCGTGCGCGCGCTGACCGTCGACGAGCTGCTCAAGGACGAGGAAATCGACACGGTCATCAACCTGACCATTCCCTCGGCCCATTACGAGATCAGCCACGCGATCCTGTCGGCCGGCAAGCATGCCTATTCCGAGAAGCCCTTCGCGCTCAGCGTCGAGGACGGCAAGAAGCTGGTCGCCGAGGGCGACGCGCGCGGGCTGAAGCTCGGCAGCGCGCCGGACACCTTCCTCGGCGGCGGCGGCCAGACGGCGCGCAAGCTGCTCGACGACGGCACCATCGGCCGCATCGTCTCCGGCACCATGCATGTCATGAGCCACGGCATGGAGCACTGGCACCCCAATCCGGGCTTCTTCTTCCAGCCCGGCGGCGGCCCGATCCTCGATCTCGGCCCCTATTACATCGCCGCGATGGTCAACCTGATCGGACCGGTCAGCCATGTCGCCGCCTTCGCCTCGAAGGGCTTCGAGGAACGGCTCGTGACCGCCGAGGGTCCGCTCAAGGGCAAGACCGTCCCGGTCGGCACGCCGACGACCATCAATGCCGTGCTCGAGTTCAAGACCGGCGCGCAGGTGACGCTCGCAGCGAGCTGGGACGTGTGGAAGCACGGCCACGTCAATCCGATCGAGCTCTACGGCACCGAGGGTTCGATGCTGGTGCCCGACCCGAACTTCTTCGGCGGCACCGTGCAGTATTCCGCGCGCAGCGGCGACTATATCCCCGTCGACACCTCGTCGGCGCCGTTCGGCAAGGGCAATTGGGGCGCCGACCAGGGCCATGCGAACTATCGCATGCTCGGCGTCGCCGACATGCTGGATGCCGCCGAACAGGGCCGCGAGCCGCGCTGCTCCGGCCGTGTGGCGCTGCATGCGCTCGACGTGATGATTTCGATCCTCGACGCCGCAGTCAGCCGCAACGTGGTCACGCTCTCGACGACCGTCGAGCGCCCTGCCCCGCTCACGGTCGCGGATGCCGACCGGCTGCTCACGACGCGCTGAGCCGGCGCAAACAGCTTCCTCCGAACTGGGGCCGCGCGAGCGGCCCCTTTTCTTTGAGGGCTAAGGCCGCGGCGGCGACCAGTCCTTGTCGGTCAGCGCCTCGCGATGCAGCCGGACGCGCTCGGTCGGCTCCCAGGGAATCGGCGTGCCGTCGCCGCTGTCGATCGACCAGAAGGCCTCGGCCATGCGGCGGCGACCGATCGCCAGCGTCTCGTCGCGGATCGGCCATCGCTGCGCCTTGGGCAGCCAGATCGACGGATTGGTGTTGATCTCGTAGATGACCGGCCGCCCTGCGACCGTTGCATGGTCGGCGCGGCCATAATCGATGCCGGCGATGCGGAACGCCTCGCCGATGACCTCCGGACATTCATTGGCGAGCACGCGGCGATGCTCGTCGCGCGCCAGCCATTCCGGCGGCTTGAGGCCGCGGCCATATTTCACCATCCAGTGCGGCTCGGTGATGTGATGGTCGAGATAGACATGGTCGCCGATATGGAACGAGCCGAACTTGCGCCAGAAGCCCTCGCCGGCCGGTTCGCCGCAGAACTCGATCACCACGAGGCCGCGGCGCGGGCGGCCGGCTGCGACGCCCTCGGCGAGGAAGGCATCGAGTTCCTCCTGTGACTGGATGAGATCGGAAACGGCCGTCTTGTGGTCGTTGTCGTTGCGCACGAAGACCGGAAAGCGCTCCGGCTTCGGATCGTCCTCGGCGCGGTAGATGTTGAACGGATTGATGCCGGCGCGCTTCAGCTTGCGCAGCAGTTCGTAGCGGGTCGGCACCACGGCCGGATCGTTGAGGCAGCGGAGTCCCGCCGCGCGCAGCGAGCGGAAGAGTTCGGAGGCGAGCAGCAGTTCGAAGGGCGAGAGGCGCTCGATATCGGTGAAGATGACGGTCGCGGCGGGGATGCGCTGCGCGCGCAAGACCGCGTCATAGCTGAGCGCCATGGTCTTCGGGATCGGAACGCCGAGCGCATCGGCGACCAGCGTGCCGACGGTCACCTGATGGCCGCGCGTCGTCAGAAACAGGATCATCGCCGGCCCCCTGAGCGGGCCGAGCCGGCGCCGCAGCGAAGACGATTGCGCAACAGTAAGAACCATGTAACGCTAACCATCGCGGATCGCCCGGGGCAAGCTGAGTGATGTCGATTCGCGATCCATCCACCGCTTGTTCTGTATTGCGACCACGCATGACTGCAGGGGGAACCGTCGTGTCCGACATTGCCAAGAATACCCGCGAGAGCCTCGCGCAGAGCAGCCTGTTCGGCTTCTCCGGCACCGGCCGCAGCACCGCGGCGCGTCGCGCGGGCAAGGAAGCCGGGCTCGACCTTCCGACTGACGAAGCTGCGATCCTGCAGGCGCTGAACGAGGCTCCCGCCGAGGCCGACGAGGCGGCGCCGGCGGAGGGTAGCGAGACCGTCTGAGCGGCATGATCGCCAGCTTCGGCCGGACCTCAATGTAAGAGAGGGAGGGAGACAGTCATGGCCGTGATCGGCAGGACGCTTCGTGAGCAATTGGCCGAGCAGGCGCTGTTCGGCTTCGAGACAGCGAGTTGGGGCGGCGTTCCGGCTTCCGGCCGGCGCACGATCTCGCGCCGCGGCGGCAAGGAGCCGCCGATGGAAGACGCGCTCCTCGACGAAGGCGCGATCCTCAACGACCTCAACCGGGTCGAGACCGCGGCAGCGGAGGTGGCACCGCAGGCTGGAGAAGACCAGGCCGAGGCATGATCTTCGCCTCAGGCGCTCCGTTGCTCATAGATTTGCCCTGATCTCTGCAATTCGCCTTGCGGACCATCAGGCAACGTGCAAGCCTGCCGAAGTTGTTCTTCAATGACCGCCGCGTGGCTCGGCTGTCATGTCATCCCCGAGACTCTTCAACATCAGGAAGATCCCCATGACATCCAGAACCGAATCCGCCCGCAACCTGCTTTCGTCTGCGCAGCTCTTCGGCTTCAACGACGGCGCGCGGTCCACGATCGCCCGCCGCGGTCTCCCGAAGGGTGGCAGCGAGGAAACGCGGCTCGACGAGATGCAGATTCTCGAGACGCTGAACGGGGTCCAGACCGCCGAGGCCGAACTCCCGGCGGGCGAGGACAAGCCGGCCTCGACCGAGGCGGCGTGATCGCATGATCTTGCGCGGGATAGCTTCGCGTTCCCGCGCATCCGATGGCCGGCGGCGGCGCGCTGGGCAATGCCTCCGGTCCACTCACCTGACTTGAGACCAACCGATCAACGAAGGGGCTGAGAATGGACAAAGCAATGGGGCTGCCGGTTCAGATGGACGAGGAAGCCGTGATCCTCGCGCTCAACAGCGAGGCGCCGGAGGCAGCGGCGGCCGAGGCTTCGGACGAGACGGCCGCGAGCGCTTAGGCGCCGGTCGACAGCGTCTGATCTGAAAGCGCGTCATGGTTGAAGAAGCGGCAACCGTTCATTTCGGCTATGACGCGGATGCAATCCGCGCGGCCGCGCTCGACCGGCGCGTCCGCGGCAATCTCGCGGCGAGCCTCGGCGCCATCGCGGACGCCCTCGCCAGAAACGGCTTCATGGGCGCGCATGCGCTGCATGAACTGGCGGAGCGTGTCACGGTCGGCCCCGTCCGGCCGCTGGTCTTCGCCCTCTATACCTCGCTCGTCGATGCGATCCAGTCGGACGACGACGAAGCGGTGGCACGCGGCGTCGAGCGCCTCGCGGCCGTTGACCGCGACGCCGCGGTGATGCTGCGCATCGTCGATCTCTTCGGCGAGGAACTTGGCACGGAAGCCTCCGAGCTCTATGCGATCCTGCTCGACGACGATCCGGATGCGCCGGTCGCGATCAGCGGCGTCGGCAGCGAGGCCTTCACCTCCGGGCGCGCCCGCGTTCTCGACGCCCTCGCCCTGCTCGATAGCGCAGCGCCTGCCTTCGGCGCCGAAGTCAGGGTCTTCTGCAACGAGATCGTCTTTGCCGGCAGCGCGACGGGATTTGGGGCCAATTCCTTCTCCAGCGCTTCGAGTCCCTATCTCTGGGGCGGCATCCAGCTCGATCCTGCCCGGGCAAGCCGGATCGCGCTGGCCGAGACGCTGGTCCACGAGGCCTCGCACACGCTGCTGAACGGCCTCGTTGACGCGGGGGAACTCTCGACCAATCCGAAGGACGCGCGCTATTCCTCGCCGCTCCGCGTCGATGCGCGGCCGATGGACGGCATCATCCACGCCACCTATGTGCTCGGCCGCATGGGGATGGCGCTGGCAGAGATCGCCGAGGCGGGCGACCTGACGGATGCAGAGCGGGCCGACGTGGCGAAGCGCCGGCGCGAGAACGCCGCGCTCTTCCAGCAGGGTCTCGCGACGATCCGCGAGCACGGGAAGCTGACGCCGTCCGGCGCGAAGGCGCTCGAAGGCTGCTTCGCGCTCGGAAGTCGCTCCCCCGAAAACGCAGAAGCCTAGTTCGCGGCAGGCTTCGCCAGCGGGGCGCGGTCGGCGGGCGGCAGGGCCAGCACCGCGTCGAAGGTTCGCGACTGGATCTGCTCCTGCATGGCACCGACTTCCAGCCGGATCTCGCGCAGATTGGCGTCAATGGCGGCGCGGTCGGGCTGAGGCGCCGCGGCGAGCGTCGCGAGTTCGGCGCGGAGCGTCTTCAGCCGCTCGATCCGCGCCAGGATGTCGGGCTTCAGGCTTGCGAGCGAGGTCTGGATCTTGTCGACGGCCTCGGGCGGCAGCCTATCCTTCAGCCAGCGCAACTCCATGCGCACCACGCGCGGGCTGCCGTCGCCCTTGCGTATGCCGATGCGCTCGGTGACGAAGGCGCCGAGCACGAAGGCGTTGACGGCCAGCGACAGGACGAGCGCCACCCAGAGCCAGGAAATGCGCCGGCGCCGCGGCTGAAGCGTCGCTGTCATCAGAAGCCGAGCTCGGACGGTCCGAACAGCAGGGGATCGAGCTGGACGGTGCTGGCGACGCGGATATCGTCGTCGGCCGGCAAGAGGAAAAGGCTGGACGCGCCGCCGAGCGCGCCCGCGACGAGGACGATCGCCGCGGCCGCGGCGATCCGCCTTGTCCAGCGCACCGGCTGCGGCGTGATCTGCGCCATCACACCGGCGCGGATGCGGGCGAGCGGCCCGGCCTCGATGCGGCTGTCGAGCGCCGCGGCGGCGACTTCGAGGCGCTGGTCGAGCACGACGGCATCGTCGCGATAGGCGCGGAAGGCACGGTCGGAGAGCAGCGCCGCCCGCGCCCGCTGCGCCATCGCTGCGTCGGGCCACAGACCCGGATCGGGTCCCCAGCGGTCGACGGCGTCGCGCAGTCCGGTCGGCCGCGGATGAAGCTCAGCGCTCGGATCACGGCGTCCCTCATGCGCGTCGTGGAAACCGAGAGGGTCCTGGATATCGTCGAAGTCGGTCATGATCAGGTCCAATCCTCCCCGTCCTCGTCCCTTTGTCCCGCCAGAAGGCCGCGCAGGCGCCGCCTCGCTCGTGCGAGCAGGGATTCGTAGGCATGTTCGCTCATGCCCATGATGGCCGAGGCTTCCGCCTGGCCGAGCTCCTGGAAATGCGCCAGCACGATCACCGCCCGCTGCCGGTCCGGCATGCGGTCGAGCGCCTCATGGACGAGGCGGACATCCTCGATCCGCGACAGCTGGCGCTCGGGCGAAGGCGCCTCGTCCTCGAGCACGTCGTCGAGATCGTCGATGTCGACATGCGGACGGCGGCGGCGCAGGCGGTCGATCGACAGGCGATAGGCGACCTGGTGCAGCCAGGTGCCGATGCGGGCGCGCGGCTCCCAGCCATCGGCATTGCGCCAGAGGCGGATGAGCGCCTCCTGCACGACCTCCTCGGCCTCGCCGAGATCGCAGAGGACGGCGGCGACGAAGCGCGTCAGGCGCGGCGATTCGGCGGTGATGACGCGCCCGAAGGCTTCGTCGTCGCCGGCCGCGACCGCCCGCATCAGCCTGTCATCGGCGCGGATCGCGGCATCCGCTGCGCTGTCGCTTCGATCCCCCACGGGTGAATTATCGCCTTTCGTCCCGGCCTCTCGGTCAGCCGGCTCCACCCTACCGCCCTCGATCAGACGATAGCGCATCGGCGGGCTTCGGCCAGCCTCGCTTTTCGCTCCGGTTGCGGTGAGGGACGGCATGGCTCACTCCGCCGCGATCTGGAGCGGCCGCTCCGGCTCGGACTCGGCCTTGTTGGCCGCGGCAGGGGTGGCAGCTTGAGCCTCCGCCCGGCGGCGGCGATCATCGGCCGCGGCCTCGGCGAGCTCGCGGTTGAGGCGCTGCTCTTCGGCGACGCGCGGCTTGCCGAAGCGGGCGAGCAGCAGGAAGGCGACGGGGGTCAGGAACAGCGTCGCCAGCGCCGAGAAACCGAGGCCGCCGACCATGATCCAGCCGAGCGCGGCGCGCGCCTCCGAGCCGGCACCGCCCGTGAGGATCAGCGGCAGGCCGCCGAGCACCGTCGCGATCATGGTCATCAGCACCGGGCGCAGGCGGATCAGGCAGGCGTCGCGGATGGCGTCGCGCACCGAGAGGCCCTCGTCGCGCAGCTGGTTGGCGAACTCGACGATCAGGATGCCGTTCTTGGCCATGAGGCCGACCAGCATCACGAGGCCGATCTGGGTGTAGATGTTGAGCGAGCCGCCCGAGAGCAGGATGGCATAGATGCCCGAGGCGACGCCGAAGGGGACGGTCGCGAACAGGATCGCCGCCGAGACGAAGCTCTCGAACTGCGCGGCGAGCACGAGCAGGATGATGATGACCGCGAAGCCGAAGGTGGTTGCGACGCCGCTCGATGTCTCGTTCAGCGTCGCCGCCTCGCCGGTATAGACGATGCCGAGGCCGGCCGGCAGGCTCGTTGCCGCGACCTTGTCGAGGATCTGCATGGCCGAGCCGAGATCCTCGCCGGGCGCCAGCGTCGCCGTGATCGGCACGGCGCGGCGCTGCGACTGGCGGGCGAGCGTCGGCGAGGTCGATTCCTCGGAGACGGTGACGACCGAGGAGAGCGGGATCATCACGCCGCTCGCCGTGCGCACCTGGACGTTTTCGAGATCGCTCGGCGTCACGATCATGCCGTCCGGCGCCATGGCGCGGATGTCGATCTTGTCGTCGCCGATATAGAAATTGCCCATGTCGGCGCCGGCGAGCAGCGTCGAGACGATGGTGCCGATATCCGCCACCGAGACGCCGAGATCGGCGGCGCGGTCGCGGTCGATATTCACCTTCAGCTGCGGCTGGTTGAGATCGTAGTTGAGCTGGACATTGGCGAAGGCGGGGTTCTGCGACAGCGTGCCGATGAGATCGGTCGCGCCCTTCGAGATGCTGTCATAGTCGATGCCGGTGACGGCGAAGGTCAGGCCCTGGCCGCCGCCGCGGATGCCGAGGCTGTTGGCCTGGCGCAGATTGACGACGGCGCCGGGGATGTTGCGCACCTTGGCCTGGATCTCGGCCGCGATGGCCTGCTGGCTGCGCGCGCGCTCGCCCCAGGGCGCCAGCGTCACGAACATGAAGCCGCTGTTCGGGCTGTTGAAGTTGCCGGCGACGGAGAAGGCGTTGGTCGCCTCGCCGGACTCGAGCAGCGGCTGGATGGCGCGCTGCACGAGCTGCATCTGACCCTGCGTGTAATCGACCGTCGAGCCTTGCGGCGTGTTCATCGAGATGATGACGGCGCCGCGGTCTTCCTGCGGCGTCAGCTGCTGCGGCAGGTTCTCGAAGGCAAGGAAGGCGCCGCCGGCGAAGAGGACGCTGAGCAGGATCACCACCATCGGCGCGGCGAGCGAGGCGTCGAGCAGCTTCTCGTAGAGCTTGTGGCCACGCTTGCCGATGGCGTTCAGGGTGCGGTTGAAGAGGTTGCCGCCGCCCTCGCCCTCATGGCCGCCGGCGCCGAGGAAGCGCGAGGCCATCATCGGCACCAGCGTCAGCGCGACGAAGGCCGAGAGCGCGACCGAGAAGGCGAGCACGAAGCCGAATTCGGAGAAGAGACGGCCCGCCGTGCCCTTGAAGAAGGAGATCGGGATGAAGACCGCGGCAAGCGTCGCCGTCGTGGAGATCACGGCGAAGAACACCTGCTTGGCGCCGAGCACAGCCGCGGCGCGCGGCCCCATGCCCTCATGCCGCCGCCGGGCGATGTTCTCGAGCACGACGATGGCGTCGTCGACGACGAGGCCGGTCGCCAGCACCAGCGCCAGCAGCGTCAGGATGTTGAGCGAGAAGCCCATCAGATACATCGCCGCGATGGTGCCGAGCAGCGAGACCGGCACCGTGATCGCGGGGATGAGCGTCGTGCGGAGCGAGCCGAGGAAGAGATAGATGATCGCGATGACGATCGCGATGGCGAGCACGAGGCTGCGCTCGACCTCCTCGAAGGAGCCGGCGATGAAATTGGCGTCGTCGGAGGTGACGCGGATGGTCACATCGGGCGGGAGGCTGGTCTTCAGCTCCTCGACCGCCTTGCGAACGCCTTCGGAGATGGTGAGCGTGTTGGAACTCGCCTGGCGGACGATACCGAGACCGATGCCGGTGCGGCCATTGACCTGCAGCGTCGAGGACTTGGCGGCCGGCCCGAACACGACATCGGCGACATCGCCGACCCGCGTGTCGCCCTTGATGCGGATCGCCTTGACGTCGTCGGCGCCCTTCACGCTGGCATCGGCGCGCACGAACATCGCGCGGTTCGCATCCGTGAGATTGCCGGCGGGAACGTCGAGCGCCACCGTCGCGAGCGCGTTCTTGAGGTCCGCCACTGTGAGGCCGTAGGCGGCGAGGCGCATCGGATCGATATAGATGCTGATCATCGGCGAGCGGTCGCCATTGACCTGGACGTCGGCGACGCCTTCGACGGATTTCAGCCGATCGACCACCACGTCGTCGACGAGCTGCGTCAGCGTCTCGATGTTCTGCTTGGACGAGGTGACGGCCAGACGCATGATCGCGTCGCCATTGGTATCCGCCTTGGCGATGGTCGGCGGGTCGGCATCGTCGGGCAGGTTGCGCTGCGCATTGCCGACGGCATCGCGCAGGTCGCTCGCCGCGACATTGATGTCGGTCGAATCCGAGAACTGCACCGTCACGCGGCTGCGGCCGCTGGTCGAGGTCGACTGGATATCGGTCCAGCCCGAGACGCCGGCGGCGGCGTTCTCGATGACGCTCGTCACCTCCTTGTCCATCGTGTCCGGCGTGGCGCCGGTATAGGTCGTCGTGATGGTCACGACCGGCTGGTCGATATTCGGCAGTTCGCGGATCTCGACGCCGCTGATCGCCGCGAGGCCGGCGACGACGATGAGGAGATTGGCGACGATGCCGAGCACCGGCCGGCGGACCGACAGCGCCGAGATGCCGGAGGGCGTCGTCCCGGATTCCGGGATCGGATCATGCTCCATGTCATGGCCATGGGCATCGCGCTGATGCTCCCTGGCGAGGCCTGCGCCTTCGCCGGGGAGGATGGCGTCCCTGGGCGGCTTGCCGGCGCTCTGGTCGGTCATGCCTCAGCTCCCCTTCGCGGCCGACTGGCCGGCGGGCTGTGGCTGGCTGGCACCCTGCCCCGCCTCGGCGATCTTGGCGCCGGGGCGAAGGCGCTGAAGCCCTTCGACCACGACCTTGTCGCCCTCGGCGAGATCGCTGCTCGAGACCAGCACGCGGCCGCTCTGGCGCTGCAGGATCGAGATCGGCGCACGAGCGACGCCATCGCTGCCGGCGAGCTTCCAGACATAGGAGCCGGTGCGGTCCCACTGGATGGCGAGCGCGGAGACGGCGAGCTGCTTCTCGCCCGGGAACGGCAGGTCAACCTTCACCGCCATGCCGGGGCGCACGCCGATCGCCTGCGCCGCCGCGGCGTCCAGAGTCGCCTCGACCTTCAGCGTCCGCGCGGTGGCATCGACGCGGGTATCAATCGCGGAGAGCGCGCCCTTGATGACGGCGTCCGGCTTCGATTCCGCCGAGGCGGTCACGGCCTGGCCGATCTCGACGCGACCGGCATAGCGCTCCGGAATGAGGAAGGAGACCTTCATCACCGAGGGATCGTCCAGCGTCGTGATCACGGTCGACGGCGTCACGAGGTCGCCGACCGACAGCGTGCTGATGCCGACGACACCGTCGAAAGGCGCGGTAACCGTGCGGCGGTCGAGCGCGATCTGCGCGCCGAGCAGGCCGATCTCGGCGCGGCGCTCGGCCGACTGCGCATCCTGCAGCGCGGAGAGCGTGAGATTGTTGGTGCTGGCCAGCTTCTGCGACCGCTCGAGAGTCTTCTTCGCATCGCTGAGCGCGACGGAAGCGAGATCGAGCGCCGCCTTCTGGTCGGAATCGTCGAGGCGGACCAGCGGCTGCCCCTTCTCGACCGCGTCGCCGGCCTTGAAGAGCACTTCCATGACCTCGGCGGTCACCTGCGGATAGACATTGATGGACTGCGGCACGAGCACGGTGCCCACGGCGCGCACGTCGTCCGTCACGATGTCGCTGCCGACCGGCTCCGTCACGACCAGCGTCGGCCCGCCGAGCCCGCCACGGCGATTGCCGCCCCCGCCGGCGCCGGCCTGTCCGCCAGCGGCGCCTGGCGCAGCGGCGACAGGGCCGCCTGCGGCCTCGCCGCCGGCAGCCTGCTGGCGGTGCTCATAAAAATACCAGCCGCCTCCCGCGAGGGCGAGCACGAGCAGAGAGAGAAGAAGCTGCTTCCAGAAGGCCATGGCCCATCCCGTCGAGATGCGTACGGCCTCTAACGTTTGGGCGACGGCGCTCCGTCGCTGCAGCGCATTAATTATCGGTAATGCGCGCGTCAGCCGGCAATGCTGGCGGCGCGGGTCTCGCGGAAGCTGCGGCGCATGTCGCGCGGCGTGCAGCCATAGCGCTCGCGGAACGCTTCATAGAAGCGGCTGAGCGAGCCGAAGCCGGCCTCGAAGGCGATCTCGGCGATCTCGTCCTCGCTTGCGAGGAGACGGCCATGGGCAAGCATCAGCCGCTGGCGCGTCACATATTCATTGATCGTCATGCCGAGCGTGCGGCGGAACAGCGTCATCGCATAGTTGGGATGCAGCCCGACCGAGGCGGCGATATCGGCGACCGCGATCGCCTCGGTGGCATGCTCGGCGATGTAGCGGGCCATGCGATGCACCTTGTCGCGATGCGCGTCGCCGCCGTCGGGATCGGCCTCGCGGGCGCGGCGCTCCTCCTCGTCTGAGGCAAGGTCGCGCCAGCCGTCGATCTCGATGCGGCGGAGCCGTGCCGCGAGCTCGTCGCGCACCACCGGCAGCATGGTCGCGCGGCGGTGGAGCAGCAGCTCATGCCAGTCGGCGAACTGGTCCTGCTCGAAGGGGCGCACGCGGTTCGCGACGAGCAGCCCGCCCTGCAACAGCGCCGTCTTCAGTGCCTCGCAGCCCGGCATCGCCAGTACCATGTCGATCGGCACGTCGCTGCAGATGAAGCTCGTGCCCTCGTCGATCGCGATCACGCGGTGCGGAATCGCGGCCCAGAACATCGCAAGGTCGCCGCGCTTCAGCGTCACCGTGCGGCCGTTGAACAGATAGGTCATCTGGCCGGCGACGATGAGGTTGATCTCGACATGGCTGTGGACATGGGCCGAGCGCATGAGTCGGACGGCCGCCACGGAGCCCACGTTGAAGGAGCCCCGTTCCGGCGTCATGTGGTCGGGATCGACGAGAAATTCCTGCTGCATGAGAGCGCCCACTGCCTGCCCGGATCATAGCCGAGAGAAGCCGGCTGACCAGTGCGGCACGCCGCCCGCGCGCGGGATCGTATCGGCGGCGGGCGAAATCGTACTTTACTCCCGCCTTAGGATCGTGGACTTTACGCGCCGGAGGAATGCCGCCGTTCTCGGCCCCATGCCCCCCATAGCTCGGGCCGACACATTTGGGAGATGAATTCAATGGCAAGTCTGACGCTTCGTCAGGTGCAGAAGTCGTTCGGGGAGGTGCCGGTGATCCGCGGCGTCGATCTCGACGTCAAGGATGGCGAATTCTGCGTGTTCGTCGGCCCGTCGGGCTGCGGCAAGTCCACGCTGCTGCGTCTCATCGCCGGCCTCGAAGGAACGACCGACGGCACCGTCAAGATCGGCGACCGTGACGTGACCCGCCTGGCGCCGGCCGAGCGCGGCGTGTCGATGGTGTTCCAGTCCTACGCCCTCTACCCGCACATGACCGTCGCCGAGAATATCGGCTTCGGCATGAAGATGGCGAAGATGCCGAAGCCTGAGATCCAGGCTCGCACCGCCAAGGCGGCGAAGATGCTGCACCTCACCGAGCTGCTGAACCGCCGTCCGGCGCAGCTCTCGGGCGGTCAGCGCCAGCGCGTCGCCATCGGCCGCGCGATCGTGCGCGAGCCCGACGTGTTCCTCTTCGACGAGCCGCTGTCGAACCTCGACGCCGCGCTGCGCGTGCAGATGCGCATCGAGATCTCGCGCCTGCACAACGATCTCAAGGCGACGATGATCTATGTGACGCACGATCAGGTCGAGGCCATGACCATGGCCGACAAGATCGTCGTGCTCTCGGCCGGCCGCATCGAGCAGGTCGGCTCGCCGCTCGAGCTCTACCACAAGCCGAACAATCTCTTCGTCGCGACCTTCATCGGCAGCCCGAAGATGAACCTGTTCAACGTCACCGTGAAGGAAGTGGCCGGCAATGACGCGATCATCGCGCTGCCCGGCGGCTCGACGCTCGCGGTGCCAACCCGCGGCGCCTCGATCAAGCCCGGCCCGATCACCATGGGCGTCCGCCCGGAGCATCTGACGATCGCCCCGACCGAAAGCGGCATCCCCGGCAAGGTCGTCCTCTCCGAGCATCTCGGCGGCGAGACAATGATCTATGTCGATGTCGAGGGCACCGAATCGACCGTCGTGAAGGCGGACGGCCTCGCCGGCCAGCGTTCGGGCGACACGGTCCGGATCATCGTCGATCCGAAGACGGTCCACCTCTTCGACAAGGACGGCCAGGCGCTGGTGAACGGCTCGCTGATCTGAGCCGACCCACGGTCCTGCAAGGCTTTGACGAGGCCCGGAAGCGCCGCTTCCGGGCCTCGGCTTTTGTTGACTGGCCGGGAAAGGTTGAATCCGACGCCCGGAATCCTTAAGACTGACGGAAATTCGCCGCGCCGCGCAGCCCTCGCCGCCGCGGTTCCCGTGTCAGCAAGGGACGACGCATGCGCCTTACCCAGCAGACCAGCTATTCGATCCGCGTGCTGCTCTACTGCGCGGCGAACACGACCGACAACAGCCGCATCCGCGACATCGCCGCGACCTACAACATCTCCGAGCTGCATCTCTTCAAGATCATGCATGTGCTCGTCGAGGCCGGCTTCGTCGAGACGATCCGCGGCCGCAATGGCGGCATCCGACTGGCCCGGCCGGCGAACGAGATCTCGATCGGCGCCGTCGTGCGCGCGACGGAGAGCAATTTCTTCCTGACCGACTGCTTCGACACCGCGCATCGCGATTGCCCGCTGGTCGATGCCTGCGGCGTCAACCGCATCCTCTCCGAGGCGCTGGCCGCCTTCTTCGCCGTGCTCGACCGCTACACGGTGGCCGATGTCGCGCGCGATCGCGGGCAGCTGCGCAACCTGCTCGATCTCGGCGCCGACCTGCCGCCGCCCGTCGTGGCCAAGGCCCCCAAGACGCTGCCGGCCGAGATCGCCTGACGGCTTGACGGGCTCCGGCCCGCCTTCCACAATCCGAGGTCTCTCCAGGGAGGAGAGACCAGCATGGATATCCGGGACGTCCTCGGCCGGATCAGCCTTTTCGCCGATGCCCTGACACCGTCGCAGCGAGACCAGCTCGCGGCGCGCTGCCGGATCGTGACCTATCCGCGCGACGCCGTCGTGATGAGCGAAGGCGATTTCGGCGGCTTCATGCTGGCGATCATCAGCGGGCGCCTCGGCGTCACCACCGGGAGCCGGCGCGAGCGCCATCCGGTGGCGACGATCGGACCCGGCGAGATCGTGGGCGAGATGGCGCTCCTGACCGGCGCAAGGCGTGCCGCGACGGTGACGGCGCTCGAATCGACGATCGCCGTCGAGATTTCCAAGGTTGCGCTTGAGGCGATGTTCCTGCAGGCGCCGGATCTCTTCGACCGGCTCGGGGCGCTGCTCGCCGACCGGCAGCGCCGGCTCGGCGAGCCCCAGGCCGCGCCCGGCCGCGCGAGCGAGATCATCGATGCGATGAAGCGGCTGTTCGGCCGCCCCTCGCTCAGCCACTGAGCCAGATCAGCAGCGCGCAGATCGCGAGATAGGTCAGTTGGTGCAGGAACTGGTCGCTGCCGAGGCCGCGCCAATATTCCTTGTCGCGCACAGTCCAGCCCTTGCGGTCGCCGATGACGGCCTTGATCCAGTCGACATGATAATGCGTGACGAATTCGGCGAGGACGATGGCCGCGGCCACGACCGCGCTGACCGGCATCAGCAGGAAGACGGGGATGCTCGCCACCGCATGCTGCGCCGCATGCGACAGCCCGGCCGGATGGCCATAGACGCCCTTCATCTCGATCTGTCGCGGCGTCTGGAAGAAGAAATCGCAGAATAGGTGCTTGATCTGAAGCCAGACAAGCACGGCAAGAGCGGCGATGGCGCCTTCGGTCATCGATGTCCCCGGCGGGTTCGACGCCCCCGACGCCACCCCGGGAGCATCTTAGGCGCAATCGCCCGGCCTCCTGTGAACGCGGTCACACCTGCGAGGCGACGGCTCTCAGGCCGCTTCCTGCGCCGGCGGCGCCATGGCGCCGGTCATGATCGCGACGGCGTCCGACATCGTATGCGCCTTGGGATCGATGACCGCGATGCGGCGGCCGAGGCGGTGGATATGGATGCGGTCCGCGACCTCGAAGACATGCGGCATGTTGTGGCTGATGAGGACGATCGGCAGGCCACGCGCCTTGAGGCGGAGCATCAGTTCGAGCACGCGCCGGGATTCCTTGACGCCGAGCGCCGCGGTCGGCTCGTCGAGGATGACGACGCGGCTGCCGAAGGCCGCGGCGCGGGCGACCGCCACACCCTGCCGCTGGCCGCCGGACAGCGTCTCGACCGGCTGGTTGATGTTCTGGATGGTGAGAAGGCCGAGTTCGGAGAGCTTCTGCCGCGCCTCTCGCTGCATGTAGCCGCGATCAAGCGTGCGGAAAATCTTGCCAATCCAGTCGTCGCGCCGTTTTTCGCGGCCGAGGAACAGGTTGTCGGCGATCGAGAGCGCCGGCGAGACGGCAAGATTCTGGTAGACGGTCTCGATGCCGAGATTGCGCGCCTCGATCGGGCTCCGGAAGGAGACCGGCTTGCCGTCGAGCCGGATCTCGCCATGGTCCGGCACCACGGCGCCGGTCAGCGCCTTGATCAGGGTCGACTTGCCAGCGCCGTTGTCGCCGATGACCGCGAGGATCTCGCCGGGCATCAGGTCGAAATCGGCGTTGTCGAGGGCGACGACGCGGCCGTAGCGCTTCATCAGGCCGCGCGCCTGGAGGACGGGGGCCGTGCCGGCGGCTGCGCCCTGGGTCTGGTTCATGACCGGATTCATGACTGGATTCATGGCCGTGCTCATGCCGAGAGCTTCCTGATCCACTGGTCGATGGTGACGGCGACGATGATCAAGACGCCGACGGCGAAATCCTGCCAGAGCAGTTCGAGGCCGGAGAGCGCGAGGCCGTTGCGGAAGACGCCAACGATGAGCGCGCCGACCAGCGTGCCGATGATCGAGCCGCGGCCGCCGAACAGGCTGGTGCCGCCGATCACGACCGCGGTGATGGAATCGAGATTGGCGGTCTGGCCGGCCTGCGGACTGACGCCGCCGATGCGGCCGATCAGGACCCAGGCCGCGATGGCGCAGATGAAGCCGGCCAGCGCATAGACGCCGATCAGCGTCTTGTTGGTGTTGATGCCGGCAAGGCGCGCCGCATCGGGATCATCGCCCGTCGCATAGACATGGCGGCCGAAGGCGGTCTTGTTCAGGATGTACCAGACGGCGAGCGCGACCAAGAGCATCACGATCGAGCCGTAGGTCAGCACCCAGCCCTTCAAGAAGACCCAGTCGAGCCCCAGCGTCCTGGAGAAGAAGTCATAGGGCTTGATGACCGTCCCGGTCCATTGCAGGAACGGCGCGGCCTCCTGCATGTCCTGCGAGCGGATGGTCTCGCTGCGCGAATACCAGACATTGAGCGCGCCGAAGATGCTCCAGGTGCCGAGCGTCACGATGAAGGGCGGCAGGCGCAGCATCGTCACGATGATGCCGTTGACGAGGCCGCAGGCGAGACCGCAGAGGAGGCCGAGCGGAAAGGCGATCTCGACCGGGACGCCATAGACGACCGCCGTGCGGCCCATCACCACCGAGGCGAGGATCATGATCGCGCCGACCGAGAGGTCGATGCCGGCGGTGAGGATGATCAGCGTCTGGGCGACGCCCAGGATCGCGATGATCGTCACCTGCTGCAGGATCAGCGAGAAGTTGAACGGCGCCAGGAACTTGCCCGGCGCGGCGATCGAGAAGATGACGATGCCGATCAGCAGCACGATGAAGGGAATGCTGGTCGGGAAGCGGTGCAGGAAGGCCTGGGCGCGGCGCACGAGCCCGACATCCCGCTCCTCGAAGCTGGCGACCGTCTCGTCGGCTCCCTTGAGACCGCGCTCTGCGGCCGTCGATCCGGCAGAATTGTCACTCATGCGGCGAACTCCTCCCCTCTCGCCCGATGACGGGAGCCGCCGGAGCGGCTCCCGCATGACCATGAAGCGCCGTCAGGCGGCGTTTCCGCTCAGCCCCAGCAGAGCTTCAGGCCTTCCTCGACGGTGATCGAGGGAACGCCGTCGACGGGCTTCGCCGTCACGAGCTGCGCGCCGGTGTCAAAGAAGCCGACGGCCGGATCGATCTCGGGCAGCGTGCCGGAGTGGATCGCCTCGAGGGCCATGGCGGCCATCTTCAGCGGATATTGCTGACTGGTCGCGCCGATGACGCCGGCCTCGACATTCTTGACGCCCGGGCAGCCGCCGTCGACCGAGACGATCATGACGCTGCCGTCGTCCTTGCCGACCGCCTTCAGCGCCTCCCACGCGCCGGCCGCGGCCGGCTCGTTGATCGTGTAGACGACATTGACGTCCGGGCACTTCTGCAGCGCGTTCTCCATCGCCGTGCGGCCCTTTTCCTGGTCGCCCTGGCTGATCTCATGCGTGCAGATGCGCGGATCGTCCTCGTCGCCGTACTTGTTCGGGTCCTTCACGTCGATGCCGAAGCCCTGCATGAAGCCCTGGTCGCGCAGATAATCGACGGTCGGCTGGTTGGTGGCGAGGTCGAGGAACACGATCTTCGCGTCCTTGGCCTTGTCGCCGAGCGTCTTGTTGGCCCAGGCGCCGATCAGCTGGCCGGCCTTGCGGTTGTCAGTCGCGAAGGTGGCGTCGGCCGCGTTCATCGGGTCGAGCGGCGTGTCGAGCACGATCACCTTGAGGCCCGCGTCGCGCGCCTTCTGGATGGTCGGCACGATGGCCTTCGAGTCCGAGGGAACGATGGCGAAGCCCTTGGCCCCGGCTGCGATCAGGTTCTCGATCGCGGCCACCTGGCCGTCATTGTCGCCGTCATATTTGCCCGCGGCGGTCTGCAGCGTGATGCCGAGTTCGGCCGCCTTGGCCTGGGCGCCTTCGCGCATCTTCACGAAGAAGGGATTCGTCTCGGTCTTGGTGATGAGGCCGATGACCTCGTCGGCCAGAACGGGCATGGCAGAGAGCGCCAGAATGCTTCCGGCGAGCATGATCTTCTTCAGCATGACTTCTCCTCCCTGGTCGTCGTTCCTTTGGCGGAGCGGAGAGACCAGTCCCCCGCAACGCTTCCGGCAGTGCCGGACCGCATGAGACTGCCTCCCGCAGCCCCATGAAGCTCTCAGGCCTCCGCGACGAGGTCGCGGACGCCCCTTTCGCCGTCGGCGCGCGTCAGGATCGAGGCGCGCGGCGAGAAATTGAAGAACATCGGCAGGCTGGCGGCGCCGATAGCGCCGGCATTGCGGCCGAAGGAACCATGAACGAGGCGCGGCGGCCGTCGCGCCTCGGGCTTGTCGCGCTCCAGCGCGGCGGCGAGCCGCCCGAGCACGGCGTCGATCAGACCGCCGTCGATATCGGAATCGACGACCACCAGCGGCACGTCCAGCAGCGCGATGGCCGACCAGACAGCCGGCGACAGTGCATCGACCATGTCGTCCAGCCATTCCCCGACCGCCCCATGCTCGGAGCGCACCGCCGCCTCCAGCGCGGCGCCGCCGGCAGAGGGGATGCCGTGGAAGGCGAGATGCCGCGCGAGCGCGTTGAGCGAGGCGCGGGTGATGAGGAGCTCGCGGCCGTCGGCGGCGGGCGGGGCCGAGGCGAGGCGGCTCGGCGCCACCGGCAGCACCGCGACGTCGCCGGCATTGCCGTGACTGCCGTGCAGGCAGTCGCCGCCCGTCACGATGCCGCCGCCGATGGCCGGCCCGACGAAGAGATAGAGGAAATCGTCCGCCTGGCGCCCGACCCCATAGAAAAGCTCGGCAATGGCAGCGGCGCTGCCGTCATTCTCGCCGAAGACGGGAAGGCCGGTTTCCTCCTCCAGCCGGGCCGGGAAATCGAAACCGTCCCAGCGCTCGAAGGTCGATGGCGGCAGGCCAAGGCGCCCGAGCCACGCCCCGAGATTATAGGGATGCGCGACACCGATGCCGGCGAAGCGGGTGCGCTCCTGCGCATCCAGCGTCGCGAGCAGTTCGTCGATGTCGCGCAGCACGATGGCGAGCGCCTCCTCGGGCGCCGGCAGCACCATGTCGTAATCGCGACGCGCCAGCACGCGACCACCGAAATCGATGAGGATCGTCTCCATGGAGCGGCGGTCGAGGCGGACGCCGATGCCATAGGCACCGTCCGCCTTCGCGCGCAGCATCGTCGCGGGCTGGCCGCGCCCGCCGGCATGTCGCTTTCCGACGGCCTCGATCAGCCCGAGCTCGACCAGCTTCTCGATGATGGCGCCGATGGCGGTGTTGGTGAGGTCGGCGGCCCGGGCGAGGTCGGCCTTCGAGGCCTCGCCGGCGCGGCGCAACCGCTGCAGGACGAGCCGCTCGTTATAGCGCCGCAGCTGCGCGGAATTGCTCCCGCGGCCGTTGCCCAGCCTCTCCACGCTTCCCCTCCCCGCGCCCCGATTGTCCGGGGCAGACGACCTTCTGGCCGTCGATTAATTCAGTATGCTTCAGTTATTCGATCGGGACACGGCCGAGTCAATCGGGATTCGTCGCTGCGCCGCGGGCTCGCGGAGGGGCATTTCGGTGCGGTGCGGCAGCCGCATTGCCGAGCGACCCGCCTCTTTGCTGCGCATTGGGATGATGTCCGAGGCGATTCGGCGCTGCCCTCCAGATCGGGCGCGGTCAGCCGCGTGGTGCTGCTTTTCAGGCTACAAAGCCGGCGAAGGCAAAATGCGCTGTCCATTCCTCGATCGGCGCATCAAACGACCATAATCTGAGGATCGCGGAATCCCATCCCCAGATCCTGTCGCAAAACGGAAATGCATCGCTGGTAGCCAAGCGCTCGCCGGTGTCCTATTCAGGCCAGCGGACGCTGCCGGCGCGTCGACGTAAACGTTTCGTCAACCACGCCGGCCTAGCGTCTCATCCGGCGAAATCTGGAATGAGGAGACATCCGATGACAGATCTTCGAGCCCGCGCCGACAACCGATGCGCTGCCGCCACGAGCATGCGCCAGGCGACGGGAACCTGCTGTCGCGACCGGCATTGAGGCGAGCCGGATCGAAGGGTCCGGCATGAGTTCCCATCTTCAGTCCAATCGCGGCCCGGTCCTTGCATGGCTGGGTATGGCGAAAGGAGGCATTCGGTGTTCGACAATTACATCATCGAGATCGACGACAAGGCTGCCGGCATCCTCGTGAGGTCCGACCGCGCCTTTGCGTTCCACGCCCTCGAACGCACCTTCTCCGTGCTGGAAGGCATGCTGTTTCCCGATGCGATCGCGGCCGAGCGCGCCGCGCGCAAGGTGAGACGCGGCCCGCCGGCCCCTGCCCTGGCGGCCGCCGCCGGCTGACGATCAAAGGCCCCGCACATGCTGCGGGGCCTTCTCTTTTGCGCGCCCCGCGCGCTATGGTGATCCCCGGTCTCTTGGGGTTCATTTCAGAAAGTGACGTTGCGCGACGAGCTTCATGCGAGGGCCGAGGCCCTCGTCGAACGGGAAACCGCCGCCTTCGTCGCAGCCCATCCGGTGTCCGAGGCCCTCGCGGCCATCGCCCGCCAAAACTATCCCGGCGGCGTTCCCATGCACTGGATGCTGGACTGGGAAACCCCCGTCCCGCTCTCCATCGTTTCCGCAAGCGGCGCCACCATCGAGGATGCCGACGGGCTCAGCTATGCCGATTTCTGCCTCGGCGACAGCGGCGCCCTGTTCGGCCATTCGCCGCCGGCCGTCGCCCGCGCGATCACAGACCAGGCGAAGCGCGGGCTGACGGCGATGCTGCCCGGCCCCGATACCGCATTTGTCGGGCAGCAGCTGGCGCGGCTGTTCGGCCTTCCCTTCTGGCAGACGACCGCCACCGCGAGCGACGCCAACCGGGCCGTGATCCGCTGGGCGCGGGCGATCACAGGCCGGCGCAAGCTGCTCGTCTTCGATGGCTGCTATCACGGCCAGGTCGACGAGACCTTCGCGCGGCTCGAGAACGGCCGCGTCGTCCCCTCGCGCGGGCTGATCGGCCCGATCCCCTCGGCGAGCGACGACACGCTGCTGGTGCCCTTCAACGACCTCGCCGCGGTCGAAGCGGCGCTTTCGGGCGGCGACGTGGCGCTTCTCCTGACCGAGCCGGCGCTGACCAATACCGGCATGGTGCTGCCGGAGCCCGGATACCTCGAGGGCCTCCTCGAGGCGGCGCGGGCGGCCGGCACGCTCGTCGCCTTCGACGAGACGCATACGATCTCCACCGGCCGCGGCGGCCATACCGGCGGCTTCCGCCTCTCGCCGGATTTCTTCGTGCTCGGCAAGCCGGTGGCGGGCGGACTCCCGGCCGCGGTCTATGGCTTCACGGCTCAGGTCGAGGCGGCGATGCGGCGCGTCCAGGCCGAGCGGCCGGACGGCTATAGCGGCATCGGCACGACGCTCTCCGGCAATCTCCTGACAATGGCAGCGATGCGCGCCTGCCTCGGCGAGGTGATGACGGAGATCAGCTATCTGCACATGACCAGCCTCGCGGCGACCCTGGCCGACGGGCTCGAGGGCGCGCTTCGGTCGCGGGGGCTGCCGTGGTGCGTGATCCGGCTCGGCGCGCGCGTCGAGCTCGTCTTCCGCGAGACGCCGCCGCGCAATGGCGCCGAGGCGCGCGAGGCGCTCGATCCGCTGCTGGAGCGGGCGCTGCACCTCTACCTCATGAACCGCGGCGTCATCGTCACGCCGTTCCACAACATGATGCTGGTCTCGCCGGCGACAACCGGATGGGATGTCGAACGGCTGGTGACGCTGATGGGCGAAGCCTTCGACATCCTGACCGGCGAAGCCGGAGCCGTGCCATGATCCGCCCCGATCCCAGCGAGGCGGAAGCCTTCCTCGCCGCCCATCCGGATATCGTCCAGTTCGAGGCGTTCATCACCGATCCGAGCGGCGTCCAGCGCGGCAAGATCCTGCGGCCGGAGGAACTTCTCGGCGCGTTCCGCCACGGCCGCCCCCTGCCCTGCTCGATCCTGTCGCTCGATATTACGGGCGCCGATGTCGAGGAAACGGGGCTCGTCTGGGACGAGGGCGATTCCGACCGCGACTGCATGCCCGTCGCCGGCACGCTGACCGCCGCGCCCTGGCTGGCCGTGCCGACGGCGCAGATGATCCTCACCTCGTTCGAGAAGGACGGCAGCCCGTCGATCGCCGATCCGCGCCATACCGTCGCCCGTGTCGTCGAGGCGCTGACGGCGCGCGGTCTCTTTCCGGTGGTGGCGATCGAGCTCGAATTCTATCTCATCGATCGCGCGGCGATGATGGAAGGCCGGCCGAGGCCCCCGAAGGGCAAGAGCGGCTTCCGCCAGGAGCATCTTCAGGCCTATCTGCTGCAGGATCTCGAAGACTTCTCGCCCTTCCTCGACGACGTCTATGCCGGCGCCAAGGCGATGGGCCTGCCGGCGCGGACGCTGATCTCGGAATATGCGCCCGGTCAGCTCGAGATCGTGCTCGGCCATCGCAGCGATGCGCTGCGCGCCGCCGACGACGCCATCCTCTACAAGCGGCTGGTCAAGGGCGTCGCCGAGAAGCATGGCTATGTGGCGACCTTCATGGCCAAGCCCTATGCCAACTATTCCGGCAGCGGCATGCATGTGCATGCGAGCCTCGCGGACAGCGCCGGCGCCAATCTCTTCGCCGGCGAAGGAGACGCCAATCTCCTTCTGAAGCAGGCGATCGGCGGCCTCAACGCCACCATGGCCGAGAGCATGGCGATGTTCGCGCCCAACGCGAATTCCTATCGCCGCTTCCGGCCCAACTCCTATGCGCCGGTCGGCCCGGCCTGGGCGATCGACAACCGTTCCGTGCCGGTGCGCGTGACCGCCGGTCCGCCCGCCAGCCGCCATCTGGAGCAGCGCGTCTGCGGCGCCGACGCCAACCCCTATGTGGCGCTGGCGACCGTGCTCGCCGGCATGCTGGAAGGGATCGAGCGCGGCATTGATCCGGGCCCGCCCATCACCGGCAACGGCTATGAGCAGATCGAGCCGAGCCTGCCGACGACCTGGCACGCGGCGCTCGCCGCCGCGCGCGCCTCGCGCTTCCTGCCCGAGCGGCTCGGCGCCGAGTTCGTGGCGCATTATCTCGCGATCAAAGAAGCGGAATGCGCGCGCTTCTTCGCGGAAATCCCCGATCTCGATTATGCGCTGTATCTGAGGCTCGCCTGAAAGGGTAGCTTAAGCGCTCACCTCCTAGAGTCGAACCGTCAGGTTGGGGCGGGGACGCATGGTCGACGACTATCTCGAGGGGATCGAGCAGGCGACGCAGTTCTGCGACGTCCGCGACCTCCTTTCGGCCTGGCAGAACGCCGCCGAGGCGCATGGCGGCGTGCCCGACCATGACGCCTTTCTGGCGGGGTCGGCAGCGCCCGTGATGGAGCGCCTCCTGCTGATGTCGCCCGTCGACGGGACGCTGGTCTATGACCGGGTCGGCTCGACCATCGTCTCGCTGTTCGGCCACGACCCAACCGGCCGCCGCCTCGACGAAATCGACAATCCCGGCATCCGGCCGTTCAAACATCGCTATGTCGACGCCGCCGCAGGGGACCGGCCGGTCTTCACCATCCAGCACCAGGTCAACCTCAACTCGATCGGCACCAATGAGCGGCTGCTGCTGCCGACGCGCAAGGGCGGCCAGCCACGGCTCGTCGTCTATGTGCGCAGCCGGGGCGAGCAGCGCGACCTGCTGCGGGCCGTGTTCAACGCCAGCAGCGACGGCATTAACGTGCTCGAGGCGGTGCGCGACGCGGACGGCGCCATCACGGATTTCGTCATCCTCGCCGCCAATGCCGAATCCGCGCGGCGCATGAGGCTCGAGCCGGAAGCGATCGTCGGCCGGCTGCTGACCGAGTATTTCCCCTTCGCACGCACGAATGGCGTCCTCGCGCATATGATCCACGCCGTCGAAGCGCAGGTGCGCGACGTGGTCGAGACGCGCTATCCGATGCAAAGCGAGATTGTCGAGCGGGAGCTTCGCCTCGTCCCGAACGGCGATCAGCTGACGGTCACCAATATCGATGTCGGACCGAAGCGCACGGCCGCCCGGGCGGTGGAGCGGCACCGCAACGAGCTCCTGACCGCCAACCGGCTGCTGGCCTGCCAGGCGGAAGACCTCCGCTCGGCCAATTCGGCTCTGGAGGAGACGGCCCGCGAACTGCGCGCCGAAATCGACCGCAACCGCGCCCTCGAAGCCGAACTCATCCGCCGCGCCCGCTATGACGGGCTGACCGACCTGCCGAACCGCAGCTATTTCGAGGCGCGCTTCCACGAGATCGTCGAGGATGCGCGGCGCACGGGCCGGCGGGTGGCGCTCTGCATCCTGGATGTCGACCATTTCAAGGAGATCAACGACCGCTTCGGGCATAATACCGGCGACGTCGTGCTGCGCGAAATCTCCTCGCGGCTCACCCGCACGATCCGCTCGACCGATATCGCTGGGCGGCTCGGCGGCGACGAATTCGCCGTCCTCCTCATCGATGCCGCCGACGCGGAGGCGGCGCGCGCCGCGGTCGGCCGCATGGTGACCGAGGTGATGCGGCCGCTCACCGTGCTGCGCCAGGACGTGCCGGTCAGCCTCAGCGCCGGCATCGCGATCTTCCCGCAGGACGCGGCCACCGAGACCGACCTCATGGCGGCGGCCGATCTCGCCGTCTATCGCGCCAAGCGGGCGGGTCGTGGCCGGCCGGTCTTCTTCGAGCCGGAAATGCGCGCCGAGGCCGACCGCCGCACACGCCTCATCCGTTCGCTCGGCCGCGGCGTCGCGAATGGCGAGCTTCGGCCGCATTACCAGCCGCTGCTCGATTTGCGGACCGGCCAGCTCGTCGGCTTCGAGGCGCTCGCGCGCTGGTATCATCCGACCAAGGGCATCCTGGCGCCGGGCCTCTTCGCCGAGGCCTTCGACGAGCCCGATCTCGCCCGCGCCATCACGGCGGCCATGATCGACGCCGTCACCTCGGACCTTCGCAGCTGGAGCCATACGGCGGTGCCGGGGCATGTCAGCATCAATGTCACTGCCTTCGACCTGCGCGCCGAGGGCTTCGCCGCCGATCTCAAGCAGCGGCTTCAGCATCGCGGACTGGCGACGGGGCAAATGGCGGTCGAGGTCACGGAGACGACCGTGCTTTCGCACGATTCGGAGCGGATCGCGGCCTCTCTGGCGGAGCTGCGCGCGCTCGGCTTCGCCGTGGCGCTCGACGATTTCGGCACCGGCTATGCCTCGCTCAGCCATCTGATCTCGCTGCCCTGCGACACGATCAAGATCGACCGGTCCTTCGTGTCCGGCCTTGGCGCGAGCCCGCGCACCGCCGCCGTGGTGCGCTCGATGGTCCAGCTTTCGGCGGCGCTCGGCCTCGATATCGTGGCGGAGGGTGTCGAGACGCGCGCCGAACTCGACGCGATCCGCGCGCTCGACTGCCATCTGGTGCAGGGCTATCTCGTCTCCGAGCCGCTTCCCGGCGACCGCATCCCCGCCTTCGTCGCCAGCTTCGCCCCGCGGCCGACAGCGCTCCGAAGCGTCCTCAGCGCCTGAGCGCCGCGGAATTTCTGGAATTATTCCAAGTATAATCTTTCGTTCCGAAACAATTACTTCTTGATTCGACGAACGCGCTGCCGCAGTCATCAGTCGCCGCGATCGATACTCTTTCGATCCATTATAAACTGAGATCCGGCAACACCACATTGCCGGACCTCCCGTGACGAGTCTGCTGCCATGACTGGACGGGCCGCTGCCGCCCCCTGCCGCATCGCCGCCGCCACCCTCGCCCTCGTGCTGCTCGCCGCCGCGCCGGCGCTGGCGCAGGGATTGCCGCCGCCGATCGCGTCGATCGATGTCGAGGCCGAGCCACTCTCGCCCTGGACGATGATTCGCCATGCCGATCTGGTGGTGCAGAGCGTGATGGGCGGCCTCGCCTTCGCGTCGCTCGTCACCTGGACGATCTGGCTGGCGAAGACGATGGAGCTCGCGGCGGCGCGGCGGAAGGCCGGCGCCGCGACGCGCCGCCTCGCCGAGGCCGACAGTCTCGACCAGGGCCTCCGCGCGCTCGACCGTGGCTGGACACGCAGCGGCCCGGTCGCCGATCTCGCCCAGGCGGCGGCGATGGAGCTGCGCCGCTCGGCCGATCTCCCGGCGGAGGGCGTCAAGGAGCGGCTCGCCATCGCGCTCGCCCGCATCGAGGCGCGAGCCGGACGCGTGATGGCGCGCGGCACGGGCGTCCTCGCCACCATCGGCTCGACGGCGCCCTTTGTCGGCTTGTTCGGCACCGTCTGGGGCATCATGAACGCCTTCATCGGCATCAGCGAGACGCGGCAGACCAGCCTCGCGGTCGTCGCGCCCGGCATCGCCGAGGCGCTGCTCGCAACCGCCATCGGCCTCGTCGCCGCGATTCCCGCGGTGATCATCTACAACCATTTCGCCCGGCTGATCGCCGGCTATCGCGCGCAGCTCGCCGATGCCGGCGCCGAGCTTCTGCAGCATGTCTCGCGCGATCTCGACCGGGCGCATGCCGCCGCGACGCCGCCGGCCGTGCGCCGCGCCCCCCAACTCGCCGCAGCGGAGTAGACCATGGCCGTCTCGCTCAAGGATTCGTCCGCTGACGACATCGGCGAGGTCTCCGAGATCAATGTCACGCCGTTCATCGACGTGATCCTCGTGCTCCTCATCATCTTCATGGTGGCGGCGCCGCTCTCGACCGTCGATGTCGCCGTCGACCTTCCGGTGTCCAATGCGGCGCCGGCGACGCGGCCCGACAAGCCGGTGTTCCTCACGGTGCGCGAGGACCTGACGCTGGCGCTCGCCAATGACACGGTGCCGCGCGACGCGCTGCAGGCGAGGCTGGATGGGCTCACCTCGGGCAATCGCGAGGAGCGCGTGTTCCTGCGCGCCGATGGCGCCGTCGCCTATGGCGAACTCATGCAGGTGATGAACCTCCTGCGGTCGGCCGGCTATCTCAAGATCGCTCTGGTCGGGCTGGAGGATCAGGGCGCTGCGCCGCCCGCTGCAGCGCCATGAGCGGGCCGGGACGCCACGGATACGGCAAGCGGACGGGCGTCGCCGACACGGCGGCGCGCTGGCTGCTGGCCGGCTCGCTGGCGGTCAGCGCGCATGCCGCCGTCGTCTGGGCCGTCTCGGAATGGACGACGCGCGAGGCGGCGGCCAGCGAACCGCCGCCGGCGATGATGATCGAACTGGCGCCGCTCGCGGTGACGCCGGACAGCGTGCCCATGCAATCGCTCGCTTCCGCTGCCAGCGCCGAAGCGGAGCCGGAGCCTGGGCCCGCCCCGGAGGAGCCGAAGCCCGTGGCGGAGCCGCCGCCCGAGCCTCAACCCACCCCGCCGCCAGAGCCGCCCAAGGTCGAACCGCCGCCACCGCCGCCTGAGCCCGTGCCGCCGCCCCCGGCGCCGGAGCCGCCAAAGGTCGAGCCGCCGCCGCCCCTGCCGGAGCCGACGCCGACGCCGAAAGTCGAACCGCCTCCGCCGCCCCCGGCGCCCGAGCCGCCCAAGGTCGAGCCGCCACCCGAGCCCGAACTGCGCCTTCCCGAGGCGCCGGCGCCCGAGGTGTTGCCGACGCCGCCACCGGCTCCGCCCAAGGTCGAGCCACCGAAGGTTGAGCCGCCGAAAGCCGAACCACCCGAGCCTGAGCCGCCCAAGCCCGAACTGCCGAAGCCCGAGCTGCCGAAGCCCGAGTTGCCCAAGCCGCCGCCACCCCAGCCAAAGGTGGAGCCGCCGAAGCCAGTCGAGCCGAAGAAGGTCGAACCGGCGAAGCCGAAGGTGGAGAAGCCGCGCAAGCAGGTGGCCGAGAAGAAGCAGGAGACGAAGAAGCCGAAGGCCGCGGCCGCCACAAAGAGCGCGCCCGCGCCGAAGGCCGCCGATGCCGCGGCGGCCAAGGGAACGAAGTCGGCGGCACCGGTCTCCGGCGCCGGCGTCAAGTCGGTGTCGCCCGCGACATGGAAGAGCCGGTTGCTCGCCCATCTCAACCGCAACAAGCGCTTTCCGCGCGGCGCGGGGACGGGCACGGCCTCGGTCGCCTTCACGATCGACCGAGCGGGCCGCGTTCTCGCCGCTCGGCTGGTCGGATCGACGGGCGATGCGCGGCTCGACGCGGAGGCGGTCAGCCTGCTGAAGCGCGCAAGCCCGCTGCCGCCGCCGCCCGAGGGTTTCGGCAAGGGCAGGATCGCGCTGACGGTGCCGGTGCGCTTCAGCCGCTGAAGGGCACCGGGAGACGGCTCGTCAGCTGCCGAGCGCCGACTGCTCGGCGGCGATGCGATCGAACAGCGCGTCCATCGCGCCCGCATCCGGCGCAGGGCCGGCCAGGCGGCGCTTCACATGGGTGATAGGCTCGGCGAGGATCGTCTCGAGGTCCTCGGCGCAGGTGAAGTCGCCGGCGACGCTCTTGACCTTGCTGTTGTCAAACAAGGCCGCCCAGGTCTTGTCGCCCATCAGCGGGCCTTCCCATTCGGCGTGGTAGCGCACCAGCGTGTCGGTCGGCACATGCACGATCTTCGCCTCGACGCCGAGGCCCCTGGCGATGGTGCGATAGATCGCGTCCCAGCCATGGCCGCGGTCGGAGGTGATGTGGAAATCCTCGCCGAGCGCCTTCTCCTTGCCGAAGAGGCCGATGAAGGGCTTCGCAAGATCGACCGAGCGCGTCAGCGTCCAGGGCGTCGTGCCGTCGCCGCAGACGATGACCGGCTTGCCGGCCAGCATGCGGCGCGCCGAGAGATCGCCGTCATTCATCATGCTCGGAATGCCATTGCGCACCGTGTGGCTCGGCCGGACGATCGTCCAGGGCAGGCCGCTCGTGGCGCGCAGCTTCTCCTCCGCGGCGATCTTGGCCTGGCTGTAGGGCCAATAGGGGTTCACCGCCGGCGTCTTCTCGGTGATGACATAGTGGCGGGCCGGCTTCTCATAGACCGAGGCCGAGGAGATGAAGATGTATTGCCCCGTCTTGCCGGTGAAAACGCGGATGTCCTCGTCCATCTGGTCGGGCGTGAACAGCATGAACTGGCAGACCACGTCGAAACGCTCGTCGCCGAGCGCGCCGTAGCTCGCTTTGTCCTTCATGTCGCCGATGATGGTGCGGACGCCGTCAGGGAGCTTCTCCTCCGAGCGGCCGCGATTGAAGACGGTGACTTTGTGACCGGCCTCGACCGCAAGCTGCACGCAGGGCAGCGAGATCTGGCCGGTGCCGCCGATGAACAGCACGTTGAGCGACATGATTTTCCTCCCGGGGGTTGGGAGGAAACGCTAACGCGGGTCCTGAATCGCTTCAAGCCGCAATCGGTGAACCGGGGCGAACGGTCCGCTAGACCGTCGGCCGTTCCTGTCCCCACCAGGTGCGGGCGAGCGGCCTGCCGCCGACAAAGGCGCCTTCCGGCAGCGCGTCGCCGATGCGGAGGCACTCGTTCCATTTCGCCATGCGCTCGGAGCGCGTGAACGAGCCCACCTTGAGCTGGCCGGCACCGAGACCTGTCGCGATATGGCTGATCGAGACATCCTCGGTCTCGCCCGAGCGGGCCGAGACGATGGCGCGCCAGCCAGCCGCCTCCGCGGCGGCGAAGGTGGCGAAGGCCTCGCTGACCGTGCCGGCCTGGTTGACCTTGATCAGCACGGCATTGCAGGCGCCTTCGCGGGCCGCCCGCTCGACCAGCGCGGCATTGGTGACGAGATAGTCGTCGCCGATGATCTGCACGCTCTCGCCGAAGCGCTCGGTGAAGGCGCGCATGCCCGCGGTGTCGTCCTCGGCCAGCGGGTCCTCGATCGAGGCGATCGGATAGGCGTCGATCCAGCGGCCGAGGAGATCGATCATCGCGCCGGAATCGAGCTGCCGGTCCTCGAGCGCCAGGCGATAGCGGCCGTCCTTGCCGAACTCGGAGGCGGCGATGTCGAGCGAGATCACGACGCGCCCGCTCCTTGCCTCGCCTGCGCGCTCGATCGCCTCGGCGAGCGTTTCCAGCGCCTCCTCGTTGGAGGAGAAGACCGGCCACCAGCCGCCTTCGTCGGCGACGCCGGCAAGGCGCCCCTTCTTCGCCATCAGTTCACCGGCGGCGAAATAGACGGCGCTGGTGACGTCCATGACCTCGTCGAAACTCGAGGCTCCCGGCACCATGATCATGAAGTCCTGCACGTCGACCCGCCGCCCTGCATGGGCGCCGCCGCCGAAGATCTGGATTTCCGGCAGCGGCAGCGAGGGTGTGCGCGACCAATGATCGGCGATATGGCGCCAGAGCGGCTTGCGGGCCGAGGCCGCTGCCGCGTGCAGCACGGCCAGCGAGACCGCGACCGTCGCATTGCCGCCGATCGTCGCCTTGAGCGGCGAGGGATCGAGGGCGACGAGCGCCGCGTCGATGCCGGCCTGATCGGACGCTTCGCGGTCGGCGAGCGCATCGGCGATCAGCCCGTTCACATGGGCGACCGCGCTGCGCACATCCTTGCCGCGCAGGCGTTCGCCACCATCGCGCAGATCGATCGCCTCTCGCGTGCCCCGCGATGCGCCGGCCGGGGCAATGGCACGGCCGATGGCGCCATCGGCGAGCGTCACCTCCGCCTCGACGGTCGGATTGCCGCGAGAATCGAAGACGCGGCGGCCGCGGATCGCGGTGATGTCAGCCATGATGGTCGAGGTCCGTTCCGATGCGGGTGAGAAGATCGTCGAGGCGATCGGGGGGCGAGGGGATGAGCGCCGCTGAGACAGCGCGGACGGTGCTGCGTTCGGGTTCGGTCAGATATTCGACCGGCGACTTGCCGTCGACGCGGGCGAGCATCAGCGCCGGCAGCAGCGCGGCGACACGGCGCTCCAAGGCGGCGGCGTCCTCGAAATCGACATGCGCCGCATAGCTGCGCCAGAACGCGGCGGCGGAAGCGAGAAGCGGCGCCCGCATGTCGGGGACATGCGCCGCCTTGAGCACGAGATGGTTGAGGCAGAAGGCGACATCGAAGGCGGCGTCGCCCATGGTCGCGCATTCCGCGTCGAGCAGGATCGGTCCCGTTGGCGCGAGAAGGATGTTCTTGGGGCTGACATCGCCATGCACCAGCACGGTGTTCGCGGCATCGAGCTCGGAGGCCAACGTCACGAGCGCGCGCGCAAGCTCCGGATGGCGGCCGGCCGTGAAGAGGAGATAGGGCTCGATGCGCAGCGCGCGGAAATCCTCGGCATTGTGGAACGGCGCATCGTCGAAGTCGGGTTTGGTCGAGGCCGAATGGATGCGGCCGAGCCGGTCGCCCACCGCCTCCGCCTCGCCGGCCGGCTGCGCTCCGGCGAGAAGGCGTGCCTTCCAGAGGGCGACGCCCGCGCCGCCGACATAATCCATGGCAAAGCCGTTCTCGGCCTCGGACCAGCCGAAGAGCCGCGGCACGGCACCTGGCACGACGCGGCCCGCGAAGGCGAGCCAGGCATATTCCGCCCTGCCGCGACGCACCGGCGCCCGCCATTCCGCGGCGACCTTCAGCTTTGCCAGTGCGAACTTGACGCAGACCTTGCGATCTCCGAGATCGACGATGCCGATATCGGAGGCGACGCCGCCGCTGAGCGGCTCGGCGCCACGGATCTCGTCCCCGCTCGCAAGGCCCAGATCGACGACGAGCCGCCGCGCGCGCGGCTCGAACGCCTCGGCATCCTCCCCGGAGCCGCCCGAAGGCGCGCCGCCATCCTGCCCCTGCATCCCGCTCCTCCCGCGATCCGCCGCTCTTCTTTAGCGGCGCGGCGGCTTCCGCGCCAAGGGGTCGCGCGATGATGGCCCGGCCCTGCCGCCAGCGATCGGCGCCGTCCCCATCGCGAAGCGCTTCAATGCCTCGGCCGAGACGAGATAGAGGGCGGCGATGAGGGCGATGGCGAGGAGGAGAGGCGCCGGCAGCGCGACGAAGCCGAACAGCGCGCCGAACGGCCCGAGCGCGATGCCGAGCGCGAGCGCCAGCGCGCCGAGCGAGGTGAGCACCAGGATCGGATTCGGGCGCCCCCTCCAGAAGGGTCCGGCCGTCCGGATCAGGAAGATGACGAGGATCTGCGTCGCGATCGATTCGACGAACCAGCCGGTGCGGAAGGTCGCGACATCGGCGCCAAAACCATAGAGCAGCACGCCGAAGGTGACGAAGTCGAACAGCGAGGACAGCGGCCCCATCACGAGGGTGAAGCGCAGGACCGCGCGCATGTCCCAGACCTGCGGCCGCGCCTCGTCGCCGCCGTCGTCGCGGTCAAACGGGATGCCGATCTCCGAAAGGTCATAGATGAGATTGTTGAGCAGGATCTGCAGCGGCGCGAGCGGCAGGAAAGGCAGCAGCATCGAGGCGACGGCAACCGACAGCATGTTGCCGAAATTGGAGCTCGTGCCCATGCGGACATATTTCATGATGTTCGCATAGGTGCGCCGCCCCTCGGCGACGCCGTCGGCGAGGACGCCGAGGTCGGAATCGAGCAGGATGATGTCGGCCGCCTCGCGCGCAACATCGGCGCCGCTATCGACCGAGAGACCGACATCGGCGGCATGGATCGCCGGCGCATCGTTGATGCCATCGCCGATGAAGCCGACGACATGGCCGCGGCGGCGCAGCGCGGCGACGATGCGGGCCTTCTGATCGGGAGCGACCCGCACGAAGAGATCGGTCTCCGCCGCGCGGGCGGCGAGCGCGGCATCGCTCATCGCGCCGATCTCGGCGCCCGTCAACACACCCGTGGCCGGCAGCGACAGCGTGCCGACCAGATGGCTCACCACCGCCTCGCCATCGCCGGAGATGATCTTGACGCGGATGCCGGCCCGCACGAGCCGCGCCACGGCGGCGGTCGCCGAGGCCTTAGGCGGATCGAGGAACACCGCGAAGCCTGCGAGGATCAGCCCGGCCTCGTCTTCGGCCGTCAGGGCGCTCGCATTGGCAGCCCGCCAGGCGACCGCGAGCAGGCGCAGACCCTCCCGGCCCTTCTCGGCGATCAACGCCTCGAGCGCCGCTCGCCGCTCCGCATCCAGCGGCGCGCGCGTTCCATCCCGCTCCTCGCATTGCGTCGCCAGCGCGAGGACGGCCTCCGGCGCGCCCTTGGTGACGATGATCCGCTCGCCGCCCCGCTCCACCAGCACCGAGGCGCGCCGGCGCTCGAAATCGAAGGGGAGATCGGCGAGGCGCGTCCAGCCCTCCTCCGCTGCCGGCCGGGCCGCGAGCACGGCCTCGTCGAGATTGTTGCGCAGGCCGCCGACGAAGCGGGCATTGAGCGCCGCGAGGTCGGTGACACGGGCGCTGTCGGCGCCGGTCCAGTCGAGGCTCGCGACATGGGCGATGCGCGCCTCGGTCAGCGTTCCCGTCTTGTCGGTGCAGAGAATGTCCATGGCGCCGAGGTCGTGGATGGCGGCGAGGCGCTTCACCACCACCTTCCGCCGCGCCATGCGGGCGGCGCCGCGCGCCAGCGTCACCGTCATGACCATCGGCAGCAGTTCGGGTGTCAGGCCGACGGCGAGCGCGACGGCGAAGAGGAAGCCCTCCAGCGTCAGGCCATGGCGCAGCAGTTGCGTCAAAAGCACCGCGAGCACAAGGAAGCCCGTGAGGCGCAGGATCAGCATGCCGAGCGCATGCACGCCGCGCTCGAAGCTGGTCGGCGGCACGTTCGCCTGCAGCGACTCGGCGATGGCGCCGAAGCGGGTGCCGGCGCCCGTCGCGACCACGAGCATCGTCGCCGGGCCCGAGACGAGGCTGGTGCCGCCAAAAAGCGCCGCCCCCTCGTCGCACCCCTCGCCCGGGCCAGGCGGCGCGGCATGCTTCTCGACGCCATAGGGTTCGCCGGTCAGCACCGCCTCGTCGGCGACCGCGCCCGCCGCTGCGATCACCAGGCCATCGGCCGGCACGAGTTCGCCGGCACCGATCTCGACGATGTCGCCCGGCACGATCTCGGCAACGGCGATCTCCACGGCCTCGCCGTCACGCCGTACCCGCGCCGTCACGGCGACGGAGCGTTTCAGCGCCGCGACCGTGCGCGCCGCCTGCCGCTCCTGCGCCATGTCGAGCCCGATGGAGCCGGCGACGATCACGAGAATGACGGCGGCGCTCTGCCAGTCGCCCGTGAGGCCGGTCACCGCCGCGGCGATCAGGAGGATCGCGACCAGCGGCTCGGCCAACCGGCGGGCCAGGCGGGCGATCAGCGAGCGCTCGGCGCGCACCACCGCGAGATTGGGGCCGAAGCGCGCGCGCCGCGCCGCGGCCTCGGCGCTCGAGAGTCCGGACGGCGTTGCGTCGAGCCGGGCCGCGACGGCATCGAGACCATCCAGCCAGAAGGCCGACTGCCGGGGCGTCGCCCCTCCCCGATGGGCCGTCCCCGCTCCTCGCCCGCGTTCTGCCGTCATGACCCCACTCCGACGCCCGCCGCGCCAAGGCGCCGCCCGGCCCTCACTAGGCCACGCCTCCGACGGTGTCTTCGATGTCGATCAAATTGCGACGGGGAAGGCCCAGAAAGCAGACCGCCGCCGGGAGGGGGAATCCCGGCGGCGGCCGCTTCAGGCAGGTATCGTGCGAGGGCCGTTTCCGACGAGACGCGACCGTGGGGGAAACGTCTCCGGCGCTCGGGGGAACCACCGCCTCGCAGTTATTATTGTTGCTACGCACATCGCGTTTTGCAAAGCAAAAAAGCGTAGGCATACGGCGCAGACTGCATTTTTCCACGGCGATACTGCCGCAATTGTGTGCAGTTGTGGACAGAGACGATTGGGAAAGGCGCGCGAGAGAGCTTCGGCAGGGGCGCGCGGGCTCCGAAACCGCTTCGAGGCGCAGGATGTGATTCGCGCGCCGGCTCCGGCAGACGCGACCACATGGGCAGCTCACTTGGGCTGCCGCAACTGGGCCTCAGACGGCAACGACCGGCAACGGCGGCGTGTTCGACGCCCACCGGCCGTCCCCAGCGGGGATGTGGTCTCGGGGATCGGGGGAAAGCCATGGTCGGAGTGGCAGGATTTGAACCTGCGACCCCATCGTCCCGAACGATGTGCGCTACCAGGCTGCGCTACACTCCGTGACCATCGGCGAGCGGGGTTATAGCGACGCCGGCTGAGCGCCGCAAGCGCGGAAATCACGCCTGTGGAAGAACGCTCTGTCCCAGGCTCTCGCCGGACCGGGCGGGCGCCGCGGCGCGTTCGCCGGCCGTTGCGGGAAAGCCCCCGTGCCGCTATAGCACGGGGCGTCGCGGCCCGAGCGCCGCGGCCTAATGGGGCGTCGCCAAGCGGTAAGGCAGCGGTTTTTGGTACCGCCATCCGGAGGTTCGAATCCTCCCGCCCCAGCCAATTTTCCGGAGTAGCCGATCGCTCCGATTTCTGGGTCGCCGCTTTGCCGACGCCGCTTTCGATGCGCCGCGGCTCAGTGGTCCTTTGCGGGAATTCCAGCCTTCTTCAGTGAGGCGAGGATGCGGTCGACATCCTGCTTTCGCCCGATGCGATAGGCGATCTCGGACCGGGCATCCTGGAAATATTGCGGCGCGTGCACGCGGAGCCACTCCACCTCCGCTGCGACCTGCGGGTCGCCCAGTTCGGCGAAGATGACGGTTGCGATGGCGTGGTATTGCGGATTGTCGGTCATCGGGACCTTGCGAATCCAAATCGCCGCGGTCGCATAGTCGCCCCTCTGGTAGGCGCAGAGACCCAATGCGGTCTCGTAGTAGCCGGCCCGGCCTGGCTGGCGCTTCCGCGCTTCGTCGACCAGCGCGCAGCCCGCCTCCCATTCGCCGGACAAAGCGAGGCGATAGCCATATTCGCCCATCAGCTGCGTATCGTTGGGGTTCAGTTCCAGCGCGGCCTTGCCAACCTCGATCGCTGCGTCCTTGTCGCCCGAGAAGTACAGAGAGAACATCTCGGCCTCGCGGCCGCGAATGTTCGTCGGATCGAGCGAAACCGCCGTCCGCGCCGCCGCTCTGGCCTTCTCTATCGGGGCCGCACCTCCGGATGTCTCCGGCGGGAAGCGGTAGCGCAGCTCGTCGATATAGATCAGCGACAGCAGCGCCCACGCCGTCGCATAGGTCGGGAAGCGTGCCACGGCATCCTCCAGGCAGCTTCGGATCCTGGCATGGGTCGCGGCATCGAAGGTCAGGCGATAGTCGTAATAGGCGAGTGTGCAGGCATAGGCCGTCCAGTCCTCCGGCGGGCTCGTCACCTGGCGGGCGGCATCCGCCCTGAAGATCACGCCATCAGGCTGTGCCAGCGCTGTCGCCACCTCGTCGCCGATCTCCTCCTTGATGGCCGTCAGCCGCGAGACGGAGAGATCGCCAGCATATTTGTTCGTCCACAGCACGGCCCCGTCTCCGCGCGAGATGAGCCGCGTCTGCAGGCGAAGCGTGGTGCCATCGATGTCGAGGCTGCCGGAAAGGAGATATCGCGGCGCGTCGCGCGCGGCCGGCAAGCCGGACGAATCGGCAAGGGGCCGTCCTTCAGCATCGGCTGCGATCACCACGATATCCCGGAACCGCGAGATCTGTCCGATGACCTCCTGCGTCAACCCGCTGGCGAGGAGGGCCGAGTTGCCGGACCGGGCCAGGTCTTCGAAAGGCTGCACGAGAATGCGCGGGATATCGGGCCGCGCGGGCATGGCGCGGCCGGCCCAGAGCCCATAGCCGAGCCCCGCGCCGAGGAATAGGGCGAGGAGCACGCCGATCAGGACCGCTGCTCGGCTGGTCACGCGCCGGGGCGGGGCCGGTGCCGCCGGTTCGGGCGGCGGGATCGGGACTACCCTCTCGCGAGGCGTGAAGAGCGGAGCGTAGCCGCCCTTCGGAATCGAAATCTCGACCGGGTCGTCGCGTCCGGCGTCGAGGTAGTAGCGGTCGAGCGCCCGGCGCAGCTGCCCGGCCTCGACACGCACGATCGGATCCCCCTGCGGATCAAAAGAGGGGCCGCGGCCGAAGACTTCGGTGGCGATCGTATAGGCTTTGATCCGGTCGCCGCGACCCTCCAGCGCTTCTGTCACCACATAGGACAGGAAGCGCCGGTTCCGGTCGGTCGCGTCGAACTCGGGTGAAGCAATGATGCTGGCCAGAGCGTCGCGGACAAGCTCTGGATCGGGGGATTTCTCGACGCGAGCGTCCCCCTCGCCGGTCCGCAGACCCTGATGCGCTTCCCTCGACAAGCCGTTTCCCCCGGGCCCGCAGCGCGATTTTAACAAAGTTGCGCTGCCGAGTCATTCGTCGTCCCCGCGCGGTGCCTCGCCGTCGGACCGCGTGGCTAACCGTCTGCAATGATTGACGACTCCGGTGAAGGACGGTTGAACCGCATGCGCGGCTTACCCCGGTGATCTCTGTTAATTACCCCCCGTTTCGCCGGTCCGGATGCAGCATCGGGACCAGGAAGCGCCTCCGGGACCGGCCCGGCGCGAAGCCAAGGGGGAAACATGCCGGACACCGGCCTCTTGTCGGATCGCGTGCTGCGGCACTTTCCGCAGCAGGAGGATCTGGTCCGGGAGCTGGCGCGCGGCAACGCGGATTTCCGCGACATGTGCGACGAGCTCGGGCTGGCCGAAACCGCGCTGTCGCGGATCGGGTCCATCCCCGCCGCGGATCGCGCCGAGCGACTTCTGGAATGCCAGGGCTGGATCGACCGGCTCATCGACGAGATGCGCGACGCGCTGGCCGGCGCCAATGTCGTCGCGCTGCGCCGTCCCGCGCCGAGGCTTCATCCATGAGCCTTCCCGGCGCCCGCTGCCGCGCGGCATTCCGCGCCCAGCCTCTGCCTGCGCAATCCTGTCCCGCCCCCGTGGCGGGCCGGGCTCGACACGACTTCACTTCTGCCGATGGGGGATCCCACAATGTACTACACTGACGACTCCATTCTGCCCGAGAACATGGCGCCGCTGATCATCACGGCCGCGCCCTATGGCCCGGCCTGGCTGCCCGGCGACGCCGCGGACATCCCGCTCACCTGGGACGAGCAGGTGCAGGCGGCGGTCGACTGCTACGAGGCCGGTGCGACCGTTCTGCATTTCCACGTGCGCAACCCGGCCACCGGCATGGGATCGACCAATTTCGACGACTACAACTACCTGCTGAGGCGGGTGAAGGAAGCCGTCCCGGACATGATCATCCAGGTCGGCGGATCGATCTCCTTCGCGCCGCACACGGCGGAAGCCAAGGCCGCCTGGCTCGATTACGACACGCGCCACATGCTGGCGGAGCTCGATCCCAAGCCCGAATTCGTGACGGTGACGACGGGCACCTCGCTCTGGGACATCGCCTCGGCATTCACCGCCGAGGACGTCAAGGGCACCCATATGGAAGACCCGAAGGTGCAGGCGGCCTGGCAGGGCATGGTGGTAGATTCCACGCCCGCCTTCTATGTCGAGCACATCAAGAGACTGACCAAGAACGGCATCCAGCCCTATTTCGTGCCGGGCCACATTCATCAGTGGGACCTGATCGATCACCTGATCCGGGCCGGCATCTACAAGGGGCCGCTCAACCTTGCGCTCTGCGGCTATGGCGGCGGTACACTCTGGCGCAATCCGTTCGACTGGATGCACTTCCTGCAGCGTCTGCCCCAGGGTGCGGTCACGACCTTCTGGTCCAGCATGCGCGGCCTCATCTCGCTGTCGGCCATGTCGCTGGTCCTCGGCCAGCATATCCGCGTCGGCAACGAGGACAATCTCTGGGGTGCTGACGGCACGCGCAAGACCACGGTCGAGCAGATCAAGGGTGTCGTGCGGCTTTCCAAGGAGTTCGGCCGCAAGGTCGCGACCGCCGAGGAAGCCCGCAAGATCATGAAGGTCGGCACCTGGTACGACACTGTCGAGGAGACGCTCCAGAAGAACGGCATGGCGCCGAACCCCACGCGATTCAACCCGGGCTTCCTGATCTGGCCGACCGACGGAAAGCTGAAGCCGGCCGTCGTCGGCGGTGACTCGCATCCCATCGCCGCCTGCATGATCGCGCCGGAGCCGGTGCGGGCCGCGCAGGCTGCGCTGCTGGCCGGCAAGGCGTAAGCCGCCCGACAAAGAGCGGATGGCCAGCGCCCCAGCGCCGGCCATCCATTCCAGGACGCAAGCAGGAGCGCGACCCGTGCCCGGCCAAAGAACGCATTTCGAAATCTACGGCGACGATCCCAAGGCGCTGGCCGACTTCTACGCCACCCTCTTCGGCTGGGAGTTGGAGAAGGTCGAGGGGCTGGAATACTGGCGCATCCTTGCGGACCCGGGCGACCGGAGCCGCGTAGCGGGCGGCCTGACCTATCGGCCCCGAAGCGATCCCAGGGGATGGCTGCAATTCCTCGACGTCGAGTCGCTCGACGAGTCGATCGCCATGGCGGAGCGCATGGGCGCAACCGTGGTCCGGCCCAAGACAGCGATCCCGCGGACCGCCTGGGTCGCCGTGCTCGCCGACCCCGCCGGCAACATGTTCGCGATCTGGCAGACCGATCCCACCGCCTTCCCGATGCCCGAACCCGACTGATCCCGCCGCGGAAGGAATGTGCCGAATGGCCGATTTCAAGGAAACCATCCCCCTCGGCGAGTTGCCGCCCGGGACATCGACCACCATCGAGGTGGATGGCGTGTCCGTGGCGCTGTTCAACGTGAACGGCACGATCTATGCGATTTCGGACTCCTGCCTGCATGCCGGCCATTCGCTCGGCTACGGCGTCCTGGAAGGGCATGTCGTCCGCTGCCGCGGCCATGGCTGGCGCTTCGACGTCCAGACCGGGCTCGTCGTCGGCGCGGAGATCGGCGTGCCCTGCTACGCCGCCAAGGTCGAGGGCGAGACGATCCTCGTCGCGATCGCCTGACGACATCACCTTTCAGCGAAGGAAGAGGACCATGTCCAGCAAGGAGACGACCCCTTCAGCCGGCCCATGGGCCGAGGGCGTCTTCAGGACGCTGTCGGAACGCGATGCGTCCTGGGCCGCGGCGATGGGCGAGGCGAGCCTTGGCAGTTGGCGGAGCGGGGTCCTGTCGGCGCGCTTCGTCGAACTCGTCGCCGTCGCGGTCAATGTCGCGGTGACCAGCCTCGACGCTGACGCTACCAGGCGCCACATGCGGGCGGCGCTGGCTGCCGGTGCCACGGAGGCGGAGCTTTTCACGCTGGTCAAGATGGGCACCGTCATGGCGCTGCATTCCGCGAGCCTCGGCGCACCGATCCTGATCGAGGAAGCCGGCGCCAAGGCACCCGCTGCCACCACGAGCCCACACGGGGCCACGCCTTTCGTCGACCGCATGAAGGCGATGGGCCAGTGGAACGCCGCCTGGGATCCGTTCTTCGCGCTCGATCCGCGCTGGACGGACGCCGTCATGGCCGCCGGGGTCGGCCTCTATGCCGACGGGGTGTTCGACGCGAAAGAGATGGAGCTCCTCAGCATCGCTTTCGATGCCTCGATCACGCATATGTACGCGCCCGGAACGCGCCGGCACATCCGGAATGCGCTGGCCGCCGGCGCGACCGTCTCCGAGATCATGGACGTCTTGAAGATCTGCGTCTCGCGAGGCGTCGAGTCCTGCAATCTCGGCCTGCCGATCCTGGCCGAGGAGGTCGCGCGAACCCGAAACGCCGCGGCCGATTCGTAAACCCGGCAGAGCCTCGGGCCGGCCGCCTCACGCGGCCGGGACACGGCCTTCCTCCAGCACAGATCGAGGGGTCTCCGACGATGAGCCTCGAAGACATTCTTGCGCGCGACTGGGCGATGCTCGTGGGGCGCGACCATGGACCGCTCAGCCTTCGCATGGTGATGCAGCCGCTCATGGCCGGCTTCCTTGCCATTCGCGCCGGCCTCCGGGATGTCCGAGCCGGTCGCGGCCCCTTCGGCTGGCTGATCGTGACATCGCCGGACCATCGGGCCGAACTGCTGCGGACGGAATGGATGGATGTGAGCAGGCTGTTCCTGCTCGCAGTCGTGCTGGACGCGGTGTACCAGCTGATCGTGTTCCAGACGATCTATGTGCTGCAGGCCCTGATCGTCGGCTCCCTGCTGGCCTTTCCGAGCTACTTCCTACTGCGCGGTCTCACGAACCGTGTGGCCAGGGCCCTTGGTTGGGACAGCGACGGGGGAACGCCATGACGCCGGCTCTGACGGAAAGCGATACCAACGGCCGGCTCGCACTGGTCCGCACGCGGCTCGCCCATGACCGGACGATGCTCGCATGGATCAGGACAGCGACATCGCTGATCACGTTCGGCTTCGGCGTGCATCAGGTCTTCCGTATCCTTCCCGGATCGGGACCGGCAGGGCTTCGCGAGACGACCCCGATCGCATTCGGGACGATGATGGTCGGGCTCGGCCTGGCGGCGCTCATTCTCGCCGCGCTCGAGAACCGCGCCGCGACCACCGCACTCACGGAGGGTTTCCCGCCGTCGGCGGGTTTTCCGGACGCGCCGCGATCCTACGCGCGCATCATGGGCGTCCTGATCTTCGCCCTCGGGATCGCCGCCCTGATCGTGATGCATCTCGGCAGCTGAACTGCCCGTCGACCTCAGATCAACACCTGCCAAGCGGAATTCGGCATGGATCATTCAGCAGCGGACAAGTCGATGAGCCGGGCCGATTGGCTGAAGAAGGAACTCCGGCTCGGGCTGATCCTGTTTCTTTATCTCTTCACGCTGCTGTTCCTGTTCGTTCTGAACGAGGACATCGCGAAGCGGGAGATGGGCGAGAGCCTGTTCTTTTCCGGCTTCGCCGTCTTCAACGCCCTTATCCTCACCAAGGTCATGATGGTCGCCGAGCATATCGACCTCGCGCGCCGGATTTCGACACGGCGGCGGATCTGGGTCATCGTGATCGAGGCGATCTTCTGCACCGTGCTGTTTCTGACCGTGCATGCGCTGGAGCGGATCGTGGTCGGCCTCGTTCACGGCCAGCCCCTGTCGCACAGCATGCCGTCCTTTGGCGGCGGCGGGCTCTGCGGGCTGTTCATCGTATCGCTGATCTTCTTCGTGTCTCTCCTGCCGTTCTTCACCTTCAAGCAGGTCGCACGCGCCGTCGGAGCCGACCGGATCCAGGACATCCTGTTCGGCCATCCCGGCAGCCACTGACATCCGCTAGAGCAGCGGCAGAAGACCCCACTGCCGGCGCGGCCCCGGGCATCAGCCAGGTTTCAGCTTCGTGAGCTCTTCCGAGACCTCCCAAAGGCGCGCCCAAGTCTTCGCCAATGGCGGCCTCGGCTGAGGCGGCTCGCAGCGACAGCACGCCCGATCGTGAGGGACCGGGCGCGCCAGGGCTTTCGGGCAAAAGCCGTAACCCCAAGGGTTATTTCGGCAGCGAGCGGTCCATGCCCCAGAGGTGGTAGGCGCTCTCGCCCGTTTCGGCCTTGTCGAGGCCGGACATCTGGATCGCGTCCGGCACGCGGAGGACTCCGAAGGCGTCGAGGATCTTCAGCAGGATCAAGGTGATGACCGACGCATAGATCGCGACGATCGCCACCGCGAGCACCTGGATGCCGAGCTGGCCGACGCTCGCCTCCACCTTGTTGATATGCGAGCTCGCCAATACGCCGATCAGGATCGCGCCGGTCATGCCGCCGACGCCATGCGCACGCCAGACCTCCAGCGTGTCGTCGATGCCGAGCGCCTTCTGGACATGCTTGGCGTGGTAGCAGGCGGTTGCGCCCAGGGCACCGATGGCCAGCGCCGCCATCGGCTCCACATAGCCGGAAGCCGGGGTGATCGTCGCGAGGCCGGCGACGGCGCCGACGAGCACGCCAGAGAAGGAAGCCCGCCCGCTCTCGCGCCATTCCCAGAACATCCACACCAGCATGGCGATCGAGCCGGCCAGCATCGTGTTGGTGAAGGCATAGGCCGCCAGCGCGTCCGCGGCATAGGCGCCGCCGGCGTTGAAGCCGAACCAGCCGAACCAGAGCAGCCCGGCGCCGAGCGCCACGAGCGGCAGGCTGGCCGGCGAGGATTCCGGCTCGCCCGCCGGCATCTTGCGCTTGCCGAGATATTTCGCGGTGGCGAGCGCCGAGAAGCCGGCCGCCGTATGGATGACAATACCACCGGCGAAATCCACGACGCCAAGCTTCGCCAGGAAGCCGCCGCCTCAGATCCAGTGTGCCGCCGGCAGATAGACGATGCCCGCCAGCAGCACGCCGCCGGCGATGGAGAGCGTGAGCGGCACGCCGCCGAGCGTCAGCACAGGGACGCCGATCAGCGCACCGGCGACGATCATCATGAACATCGCCGGGACGTCGGTCTTCTCGCCCGAGAAGTCGGCACGGCCGATGGCGCCCATCGAGGCCTTGATGCGTTGCGGCCGCCCGACGACCGTCAGGACATCGCCGCGATGGATGGTCGTCTGGGGCAGGATCGGAATGTCGTCGCTCATGGCGCCACGCCGGATGCGCGTCAGGAAGATGCCGTGCGTCTGCTCCATCTGCGCCAGCTCGGCCAAAGTCTTGCCGTCGAAGGCGCGCCGCGTGACGACGATGTCGACGCCGCCGAGCGGCACCGCCAGCATTTCCCGGTCCTCGACCTCCTCGGCGCCGGCCGCGAACATCCGGCGCAGCGTCGCCCGCGTGCCCGCGACGCTGACGATGTCGCCCGGCTTCAGCACCGTCCCCTCATGCGCGGCCAGCAACTGCTCGCCACGGCGGATCTGGTCGATGAAGCACCGGCCGGGCGAGCCCATCGTCTCGACCTCGTCCACCCGCTTGCCGGCCTGCGGGCTGTCGTCCAGCAACCGATAGGTCCGCATGATGTAGTGATGCCATGCGCTTCCGGAGCTGTCCCCCGTTCCGCCCATCCGCTTCTCGTAGGCCCGGCAGGCAGCCGGCAGGTCGATGCCCAGCAGGCGCGGGCCGAGTTGCGAGAGAATAAGGATCGGGCCGATGGTGCCGAAGATGTAGGTCATGGCAAAGGCGGTCGACAGCGATCCGACCATGGCTCGCGCCGCATCCGCCGAAAGGCCCAGCCCCTGGATCGCACTAGTCGAGAGGCCGAGGGCCGCCGATGAGGTCGCGGCTCCAGAGAAGAGGCCCGCGCCATAGCCGACATCATAACCAGCAAGCCGCGCAACCCCGTAGGCGGTGCCGAGCGTCATCGCCGAGACGATGACGGCGAACAGGGCCTGCGGGGCGCCGTCCTCTGCGACGCCACGCACGAATTGCGGGCCGACACGGTAGCCGATCGCAAACAGGAACAGCAGGAAGAAGACACTCGCGACATTGCTCGAGATCTCGATGCCGAACTGGCCGATCACAAGGCCGACGATCAGCGTCGCGGCGACCGTCCCGATGCTGAGCCCGCGATAATTGAAGGAGCCAAGCGGATAGCCGATGGCGACGGTCAGGAAGAGCGCGATGGCCGGATTCTCGCGGAGGGTTGCCACAAGCCATCCGAACACGTCCTGAAAGACAATCATCCGGTCCCCTCGAACAGCAGCAGCCCGGCAGGCCTCATGAAGACGCCATGAGGCCGGGCGTCTCGGCGCGGAGACGATCCATATGGTGGAGCTCGGCCAGCACGGCGGCGTGGAGGGCCGAGAAGGCCGGGCTGCCGGCGCCGGCAGCGGGCGGGGCTATGATCGCGCGCGCTGCCGGGGTCGCGGCGACATAGGCGCCGAGCGCGCTCAGGGCCCTGGCCTCGCCGCTCGGCACCGACGCCCCGGTGCTCGTCGCATAGACGGAGACGTGGTCGCAGATCCGTTCCGCGGCGGCGACCAGCGGCACCCATGAAGCCGCCTCGTCTGAGGCCGGCGGCGGTTCGGCCAGCAGCGGATCGAGGCGCCGGCGGATTGCCGCCAGGTCCCGGTAGGCAGCGCGCCGGCGATCGGGCAGCGTCGGTTCGACGACATAGGCGGCGATCTGGAGCTTCGCGCTCTCGAACAATCTCGTCAGGACATCCGCGCTGCTCTTCGGCCAGAGGAAATAGCCGAAGACGAGCACGATCGCGCCGCCGATAGCGGTGTCGATGATCCGCTGGGTTCCATAGTCGATGTTGAACGGACCGGGCGTGAGGGCGCTGACGAGAATGAGAACGAGCGGCGTCAGCACGACGGCCTGGAGCGCGTAGGATTTCTGCATCGCCCAGGGGATGAGCGCCGCGAGGACCGCGATCGGGAGGCCGACCCATCCCGTCTTGGGCATGACCGCGAGGATCAGCGCGCCGATCGCGGCGCCCACCACCGTGCCGGCGATGCGCAGCGCGGCCCGCGCGAACACCGAGCCGAGATCGGGCTTCATGAGCAGGCTGACCGTCAGCGGCACCCAGAACCAGTGCTCGGCGCCGTCGACGAAGCGGACGGCATAGGCAAGACCGAGGCAGAGCGCCAGTTTAGCGGCGTCGGCAGCCGCGGTCGGCGACGGTCGCAGTCGATCGGCGAGCGGCGCCGACCGGGCGCGATCCGCTCGCGACCGGCTGGCGCCCCGCTCGTCCGCCTCCGACGGATTGGCAAGCTGGGCGGCAAGCCGTTCGATCGCGACGAAGAGTGCGTCGTCGCGCGGCGGCGCTCCGGCATCATGCTCCGACGGCGCGTGCAACCGCTGCGCGGCGGCCGACAGGTGGGCAGCCTCCGGCGCGGCCATGATCGACAGGAAGGCGGCGTCGCAGGGGGCGAGCACGGCAGCGAGATGATCGGCCTCCGCGCTGCCCCGGCCGGTCCGGGAACGGGCGGCGCGCAGCATGGCCGTTCCGAGATCGTCGAGACGGGCCGTCGCGACCCGGCGCGCCGCCTCGACCGCCTCCCCGCTCCCGCCCCCCGCCAGAAGTTCGGCGCGGCGCGCGGCAAGCTCGGCCAGAGCCGAGACGAGGCCGGCAACGATCGCCTTCCGGCTGCGCTCTCCGGCAAACGCAGCCTCGATCAGGAAGAGGACGGCATAGAAGGCGAGGCCGGCGAGATAGAACAGGGCCGGCTGCCAGAACGGCGCGATGCCGGAAATGCCGATCGCGATGCTGGCCGTGAGAAGGGCCTGCATGGTGCCCAGCGACAGGATGGCGCCGAAGCCGCTCAGGAGGCCGGCTGCGGCGCCCAACGCCGCCATGATCACGACGATGGCGGCGAGCGGCAACCCGTCGAGATATCCTGCGAGAAAGCCGGCGGCCCCGATCGCCGTGGCGCCGACGACGACCGGAAGGCGCCCGCGGATATCACCGGCCCGTTCGGCCGACGAGGCCATCAGGGCGCCGAATGAAACCCACATCGCGGAGAGAACATGATCGGTCGCAAAACCAATGACCCAGGGAAGCCCGATCGTGATCGCCGCCCTGATCGAATGCCCTGCATCCCAGCGTGCGTCATGCATGGCCGCCAGCCGGCGCAGCCAGCGACCCGGCTGCGCCTGATCGGCCGCGGTCCTTCCGCGCTCCCTCTCATACACAGCTTCAGCCATGTCGGGATTTTCCTCGGCTCCTGGCCGTCGAGGCGGCACGACACCATGGACGCAGCGGAATCCCGGCGATCGATGCTCGCCGACTCGCGTCCGTTTCCAGATCCTGAATACAGTACGATGCGAGATTTGTAAATAAATCCGGCTTGTTCGGATCAAGAACCCGTATACTGTTCGATATTGATATATCATCCCCGCTCTATTTCATCATATCATTTATCGATACCCACGATATATGCCTGAAAACGCGCATATAGACTGGAATTCGATTGCCATGATGCTATGCACATCGTACCAGATCCCCAATATGCATATCGGCCATCCCCATGCGAATACAGGACGACCTCGTCGATACGGACGAACTCCGGGCATTTGACGCCGTCGCCACGAAGCGCAGTTTCAGCATCGCGGCAAGCGAGCTCGGTTGCTCCCAGTCCACGATCAGCGAACGCATCACCCGGCTCGAACAGCGGCTGCAGCGCGTTCTCGTCCTGAGGACGACGCGCCAGGTGAAGCTGACGCCCGATGGCGAGGCGGCGCTCATCTATGCGCGGGGCATCCTCGACATCGCGGAGGATGCGCGCGCCCGTCTTTCGCGGTCCAGACTGGCAGGTACCCTGAGGATCGGCATCGAGGATCAGCTCGCCGCGACCCGCCTGCCGCCGCTGCTGCGGATGTTCGGCGCGCGGTTCCCGCATTTCGGCCTCCGCTTCGTGACAGGACGCAACCACCGGCTCCAGGAGGCGCTGCGGATGAGAGACGTGGACCTCATCATGACCAAGAGCCACCCCGATTCCGGCGCCGAAGTTCTTTGGCGGGAGCCGCTGGTCTGGATGGCGAGGTCGGATGTTGCCGCGCGCCGCGACGGACCGGTCCCGGTGATCAGCTATCTCGGCCCAAGCGTGCTGCGCGACATCGTCGAGGCGCGCCTCGCCGACCATCGCCGAAGTTTCGTGACCGTCGCCGAATGCAGCAATTTCATCGGCAAGATCACCCTTGCCGAAGCCGGCATCGGCGTCGTGGCCGTCGGCAGGAGCTTCGGCAACCCCGGCCTCATCGAGGTGCCCGAAGACGTCGGCCTGCCGCCGCTCGGATCGCTCGACTTCGTCCTCGAAGCCGCGCCGGCCCGGCACAGCCAGGCGATCGACGCCTTTCGCGAGGTCCTCACCGCCTTTACGACCGGGATGGCCGGTGAAATGCCGGGGCCGGACCAGCTTGCCGATGTCATCGCGAAGGCGGAGACGGAACAGCCATGACGCATCGCCGGGACAGTCGCGCAAGGAGCGGTCTTGTGAGGTGGCGTGTTGCGAGCAGCGGCCTTGCGATTGCCGTCCTCTCGATCGGGCTGCTCGCGGCCGGAACTGAAGGCGCCTTCGCGACCGGAAACCGGACGACGCACAAGAAGCAGGCGACGACCGGAAGAGCCGACCCGATCGGCGATGCGCGCTGCATCGAGCAGGGCAAATCCTATATCTGGGTCGAAGCTCTCGGCACCTGCTTCAATCCCGGCGGCTATCTCTGGGTCGAAGGTTACGCCAACGGCTACACGGACTATCCGTCGGGCGCCGACAAAATCTATGGCATCGGGACACTCGGGCTGACGCTGAAGACGACGACCGGCCTCGGCTTCGGGGGGCCGCTCAAGACTGCGGCCGACATTCGCTTCCAGCTTCGGACCGCGGATCCCTATGGCGGCGGACCACCGGAGTTCCAGGTCGAGCCGCAGACGCTCACGGCTAGCTGGGGCGGTGTGACGGTCGGCTATGGCACCTCCATGTTCGACTTCTACGCCAACGCCAATATCGAGGGCACGGATCCGACCACGATCGGCGACAGCACGAGCCTGCCCTTCGTCGCCTTCACGGCGCCCATCCCCGGCGGCTTCTCGGCGACACTGTCGCTCGAGCAGGGCAATTATCGCAGCGGCGGCATCGCGCCGGCCGATGCCGATACCTCAGCCGTCTTCGGCCAGAACGCGGCGATGCCCGATCTCGTCGCCGCCCTCGGCCAGACGACCAGCTGGGGCCGCTATCAGGTCTCCGGCGCGCTGCACAAGGTGGTGATCAACGGATCGCCCGATTTCGCCGGCTCCAATCCCTCGACCTGGGGCTTCGCTGTGCAGGGTGGCGTCATGATCGCTCTGCCGATGATCGCGGACAAGGATTCGCTCTATCTGCAGACGGCTTATGTAGACGGCGCGACCACCTATCTCGGGCTCGTCGATCCGAGCGGCGACTTCGCGCCGCCGGACGCCTATTACTCCCCGACCGGCGGCTTCTCGCGCGTGACCGGCTGGAACGTCACCGCGCAATATCTGCACAACTGGACGCCGACGCTGAACTCGGCCTTCTTCGGCGGCTATGCCGATTTCAAGCTCAACGATGTGCTGGCCGAAGCGACCTATGGCGCGTCGGGCGCCGGCAACTTCAATTTCGGCGCCAATCTCGTCTGGTCACCGAACAGCAACACGAAGCTCCTCGCCCAATACATCTATAATTACTATGGCGCGCAGGACTATGTCGACACGACGAACGGGCTGCCCGCCGCATCGCAGGACGCGCACGACCTCTTGCTGATGGCGCAATACGCATTCTGACCGCGCTAGCCGCCGGAGCCCACATGGATGTGGCGGTGGCGATGCGTGTGGGCGTGGTCGTGGATCTCGGCCGGCAGCAGGCGGCCGTCGCGGACCACCATGGCGCGGGTCGCGAGATCGGCGACGAATTCGGCGTCGTGCGAGACGAGGATCATCGCGCCCGGAAAGCTGCGCAGTGCCTCGCGCAACCGCTCGCCGTTCCCGGCGTCGACGCCGTTGGTCGGCTCGTCGAGCATCAGCATGTCGGGTTGCATGGCCAGCAGCCCGGCGAGGCAGACGAGCCGTTTCTCGCCGCCGGACAGGCGATGGCTGATGCGCCCGGCGAGGTCGGCAATGCCGAGCCGCCCCAGAGCCTCCTCGGCCATCGCGCGAGCCGCGGCCCGGTCGTGCCCAAGATTGAGCGGGCCGAACGAGACATCCTCGATGACGGTCGGGCAGAAGAGCTGATCGTCGCTGTCCTGGAAGAGAAAGCCGATCCTCGGGCGCAGCCGCGCGAACTGCTTCTCCGTCCGGCACTCCTCGCCGAACAGGCGGATGCTGCCGCCCCCGCTCGCCTCCAGGCCGAGAATGGTCCGAAGCAGCGTCGTCTTGCCGGCGCCGTTCGGCCCGACCAGCGCAAGCCGCTCGCCGGCGGCAAGCTCGAGCGCGACATCGGAAAGGATCGGCCGTCCGGCGCGACCGACCGAGAGGCCGGAGAGTTCGATGAGCTTCGTCATAGCCGGTCCGCCGCCAGCAGAATGAGACCCGTTACGGCGACCGCGATGGAGGCGGTCCAGTCGCGCAGGGCCGGCGGCGCGAAGGCGGCATGGGGATAGCGGCCGGAAAAGCCGCGGCAGCGCATCGCTTCCGTCACGCGTTCGGCGCGGTCGAGTGCGCGGATGAGGACCATGCCGGCAAGATGGCCATAGCTCCGCCAGGTGTGGCGATTGGAGCGCGGGCGGAAGCCGCGCGCCCGCATCGATTCGCGCAGCCGCTGCGCCTCGGCCCGGATGAGATCGACATAGCGCGCCGTCATCACGAGCAGCCGGTTGAAGCGTTCCGGCACATGCAGCGCATGCAGAGTCGCGCCGAGCCGGGCCGGCTCCATCGAACCGACGAGCACGGCGAGCAGCAGCACCGAGGCCGAGACCTTGAGCGCGACCAGCGCCGCGAGCGCGATGCCCTCTGCGCTCACCGATAGCGGGCCGATGCGCGCGAGCGGCTCTCCCGGCATGGTCAGCGGCAGCATGACGAAGAGCAGCAGCATGAACCCCTCGACATGCACCAGCCGCCTTGCGAGCGGCCACCCCGCGCGCGTCACCCCACCCAGCATCGCCGCAAGGATGAAGGCCGCGGTCGCGGCCGGCAGGCCGTGCAGCTGCGCCACCGCCACGATCGCGATCAGCGCGGTGACGAGGCCGAGCCGGGGATCGGCGATGACGGTCATCGCCTCTTGCTCCGCGCCCAGAGGCCGATGCCGACAAGGCCGATGATGAGGAAGATGCCGGACAGGATGTCGGCGAAGCGGAGTCGCGAATCCATCATCTCGATCCGCTCCTGCAGCGGCTCCGTTCCGCGCTCGACGGCGGCGGCGACGAGCGCGGCGAGGCGGGCATCGTCCGTAACGCCCGCGCCCGGCTGTGCGGCGGCTGGCTGCGGCGGCGGCTGAGCGGCGTCAGCTGCGCCAAGGGTCCGGGCAGAGAGGGTCGCCGAAGCGATATGCGCCTCGTGGGTGTCGACGGTGATGGTGACGTCGCCCGCCGGCGCTGCCGGCAGTTCGAAGGCGAAGCGGCCTTCGGCGTCGGTGGTGCCACTGGCGATCGTGGCGCCCGCGCCATTCTTGGCGATCCAGGCGCTGCCCTCGGGCCGGCCGCCGCCGATGAAGAAGGCATAGCCATGGACCGAGAGCCCGTCGACCGCGGCGAAGACCTTCAGCTTGTGGGCCTCGGCCGGCAGCGCCAGCGCCAGCAGCGCGGCGAGCACGAGGATGGGCCTCACCGACGCCCTCATGCCGAGGCCGGTCGCAGCGCGTCGGGCTGCACCCGCGCGAGGAAGGAAACGACCGCCGCGGTGACGAAGGCCTCGCCGACCATCAGCGGCAGGTAGGTGGCGATGAGCACACGGGCGACCGGCGTGTAGCTCGATGAGGACAGCGCGAGCGACAGCGCGACGAGGCCGCCGGTGCCGGCGACAGACAGCGCGCCGAGCAGCGCCGCGAGCGCTCCGCGCTTCGCCGCATTCCGGCTCGCGCGGATCGCAGGGCCGAGCAGCGCCGCGGCGATGAAGCCCGGCAGCGCGATATTGACCGTGTTGACGCCGAGCGTCGTCAGACCGCCGAAGCCGAACAAGAGCGCCTGCAGCAGCAGCATGACGAGGACGGCGGGAAAGACGGCGGCGCCGAGCATGAGGCCCATCAGGCCGGTGAGCAGCAAATGCACGCTGGACGGGCCGACCGGGACCGAGATCAGCGACAGGACGAACACTGCCGCCGCCAGCACGCCGGCGCGCGGGATCAGGCGATCGTCGAGCAGCCGCAAGCCGAGAGCGACGCCAGCCGCGGCGATCACCGCGCCGCCGGCGAGCACCGGGACCGAGAGGACACCATCGGGGATATGCGCCATCGCCGCCTGCTCGCCGCCGCTACCTCGCGACCGGCATGTCGGTCGCCTTCACCCAGATGAGCGCGCCCTCCTCGACCGGCACCTCCCTGCCGTCCGGCGCCCGGCCCGGCGCGTCGGCTTCCGTCAGGGCAGCGAAGCCCCACCATCCGGCGCGCGGCATCGCATAGGAGAAGGCGCCGGCCGCGTCCGCCTTCAGCACCTGCGTCACGAAGGCGTCGTTCGGCGCGGTCACCGAGCCGTCATTGACGAACTCGACCTCGATCTCGGCGAAGGGCACCGGCGCGCCGTTCCTGAGCACGACGCCGGAGAACAGATTGCCGGTCCAGAGCCCGGTCGGACGCGTCAGCGGCCGGATCTCGACCGGCAGGCCGACAAGGTCGTCCCAGCCCTCACCCGAGGCATAGCCGTCCACGACGACCTTGGCATAGTGGACGATGAGCTTGTTCTCGGCCGGCTCGAAATAGGGCTGCGGCTCGACATAGAAGATCGCCGCGCCGGGCTCGTCGATGTTCCTCGTCAGCGTCCAGGCGGTCGCCTCGCCGACCGGCCTTTCGCTGATCGACGGCGTGAGGTCGGTGCGCTTGCCGCCCGCGACGACGCCGACCGCCACCGGGCGCTTCATGTCCATCACCGGCCCGCCCTCGAAGGGATGGGTGAAGACCATGTCGACCGTCACGTTGCCGCCTTCCGGCAGCACATCGGCGGAGGGGATGATCTCCTGGAAATGCGCGAAGGCCGGCGCGCTGACGAGGACGCAAGCGAAAGCAAGGCCAGAAGCCACGATGCTGGGGGACATGGAGGGCTCCGGATGTCGGTATGAAAAATCATACAATTCATCATACCGGCATGAAGCCGCCGGGCAAGGCGTTTTGCCCGGCGCAAACCGATTTCAGAAATCGGCGATAGCAGCGCTCAGCCGGCTTCCACCGTCCTCCAACCCGCCGCCGTCCGGCGCCGCATGGCCTCGCCATCGAGCGCCAGAAGATGGATCCAGCCGTTCTCGACCAGCGCCCGCACATGGTCATGGGCGGCGAGAACGCGATCGATCGCATCGACGGGCGCGGCGATCACGGCCGTGAGCCGCAGCGGCTCATGCGCGAGCTCGCGGCCATCGGAGATCGATTGCAGCGGCAGTCCCACGCGGAGATCGCCGCCCGAGCCCTCGAAGACGCCGAAGCCGCCGACGACATTGTGCAGCACCTTGTTGCCGCTGCCGAAGACGCGGTTGTCCACGGTCGAGGCGTAGTATTGCAGGCTGATCCAGCTGGCGACGACCAGCGGCGCGGTGAGGATCAACTCGAGCGTCCTGAAGCCGTCGTCCTTCCGCCAGTCATAGCTGTGCAGGAAGGCCCGCCCGCCGAGATCGACATTGCGGGTGAGCGCGCGCGGCGCCGCGATGAAGGCGGCACAGCCGGCAAGGCCCCATTCGGGACGCACCTCGCTCCAGTCGAGCGCCCGAGTTATCACCCGCGCCTCGGCCGACGGGTCGCCCGTGATGCCGAGCCGCGGCGCGCGCTCGATCCGCGCCGCCTTGCCCGCCTCCGCAAGTTGCGCCTTCAACAAGGCGAGATCCTGCGCGTGGCTCGGCGGCAGCGCCGCCGCGTCGAGGATCGAGACCTGGTCGGTCGTCGTGTCGTGCAGCGCCGCGACGAACAGCGTATCTGCCGGGATCGCGATGCCCATGCCGACGAGACCGTTCCGGACCGCCGGATCGTTCAGGATCGCAGCCGCAACCAAGGCATTGGCGTCGCCGGAATGGCCGCCACAGGCGCCGCAGGCGAGCCCGGCCGCATGCGGGTTGTTCCGCGTCGTGGCGCCATGCCCGACGAGGAGGACGACCCGCGCGAGATTGTCCGTCAGTCCCATGCCGCGCAGGATGGCCGCCGCGCTCGCCAGCCGGTCGGCCGCCGGGATGCCGGTCAGCCGCCCCTCCCGCTCGGCCGGATCGAGCGCCGGCTTGCCGAAGGCCCCCGAGGCGTCGCCGCGCCGGCCGAGCCGGAGGGTGTCAGCCGCCAGCTTGCCGAGATAGCCGAGGCCGGCCGCCTCCACGAAAGCGAAGGACGAGACGGCCGCGCCGCGGAAGCCCCGCATCACCCGCCCAGCGTCCTGCCCGAGCCGCCTTGCCGCGGCGGCATTGGGGGAGACCGCCTCGCAGACGATGAAGCGGGGCTGCAGGAGAACCGGACAGAGTGCGTCCCCGGCCGTCTCGCCGGCCGCCACCTGTTCCAGCGCCACGCCGAAGAAGCCGGCGAAGCCGAGCGTCTCGACACCGGGGGCGACGGCTTCGAGCGCCCGGCGGAAGACTTCCGAGCGGACATCGATGCAGAAGACGGCCTGCACCGCCGGCCGCCCCATCGCGGCGGAGGGTTCCGGCCGCGTCAGCGTCGGCAGGAAACGCCGCTGCCAGGCCTGCTCATAGGCCGCCTGCAGCAGGCAGTCGCCAGCTTCGGACAGGGGATCGACCGGCGCGGCATAGGCCCGCCGGGCTGCGGAGAAGGCCCCCCGAAGGAGGGCGTCGTCCGACAGGAAAGTGTAGAGCGCGACCTCATAGGCGAGCCTGATCGCGAGCAGATCGACGACCGTCTCGCCCTGCTTTCCGGCCAATTCGCTCGGCCAGTCGCGGCCCCGCGCGAAGGCGGCCCATCCGCCGACGCTGCGCAGCAGCCGCTCGAAATAGGCCGGAAGCTGGCCGCTCGAGAGCGCGAGCCGCTCGACGCTCTCGACGAGCATCGCATCGCGCTCGTCGGGAAGCGCGGAGACGGTGGCGCGGAAGCCGGCGATCCCGGCGATTTCCGGAGCGCGGTCGATCGCGGCCTCGTCCTTCCACGCGGCATAGAGCCCGCCGGACTCGGAAGGGCTGCGCCACGACGCCTGCCCGCCATCGAAATGGCGCGCGGCGAAGCTCGAAATGCGCCCGACGACTTGGCCGGCCCAGTCACGCCTTGTCCGCCGGCGGGCGATATCGGCGAGCGTGTCGAGGGGTGCCACCCCTTCGCTTTCGGCGGAGACGGCGAAAGCGGCCAGCTTGCCCGCGTCGAAGAGCCGGGCGCTCGACGGCGGCGCGAGCGCCAGCGCCGCCTGAAGATCGGCGAGGGTCATCCGGCCGTCGGCAAGGGCTGCGGCATAGAAGGCGCGCGGCATGGTGGACCGCGCTCCGGCGGTGCGGGCGAGCGTGGCGGCCGCCTCGGCGAAGCGGTGATCGACAAGGCCGAAATAGGGATTGACGGCGACGAAGCTGTCGAGCGGCCAGAGCGGCGCGATGCGGCGCACCGCCGACCGCGCGGCGGCGAGCACGGTCGCGCTGTCGGGCGTCGCGGCGATCGCCGCTGCGGAAGGACTGGGCATGGCGTCCATGACGGGCTCCGTTCAGATCACGATTGCGAAGAGGTCTGCGGCCTCGCCATGAAGCGGTCGGCGAGGGCATCGAGATAAAGGCCATTGGCGAGATGGATGCGGACCGCGCGGCCGAGCGGGGTGGCGATCCAGCGATGCGCCGTCAGTTGCAGGAAGGCGAGCAGCGCGAAGCTCGCGAAGGCCAGCACGAGGATCGCCTCGGCGACGGTGCCCTGCAGCGAGGCGACGGGGAGTTCGGCCGCGAAGAGGTGATTGGCCGCCGCATGCAGCAGCGCATAAGCGAGGCTTGCGGCGAGCACGGTGCCGAGCGCGACCACGAGGCTTCCCGTCATGCCGCGCCCTTCGGCCGCCGGCAGAGCGAGCAGCGCGAGGCCGAGACCGAAGATGCCGGCCAGCGTCAGCGACGCGGGATCGGTCGCAGCCGGCAGCAGCATCCAGGCGAGCACGGCCAGGACGACAACGGTCGCTCCTGCGAGCGCGAAGCGCCATGAAGGCGCCTGCGCGCCCGCTTCCGACCGCGACGCGGCGCGGACCGCTTCGACGGCCGTGCCGGACGAGAGGAAGGCGTGCGCCTTGTAGAGCGAGTGGGCAATGATATGCAGCAGCGCGATCGCGAAGGCGCCAATGCCGCATTGGAAGAGCATGAAGCCCATCTGCGCGATCGTCGACCAGGCGAGCTGAACCTTGACGGCCGGCTGTGTGAGCATGACAGCGCTCGCGAACAGGGCGGTGAAGCCGCCGACCAGCGCGAGGACATGCAGGGCCGGCGGCGTCAGCATCATCACATCGGCGAAGCGCAGCACCAGGAAGCCGCCGGCATTGATGATGCCGGCATGGAGCAGCGCCGAGACGGGCGTCGGGGTCTCGACGATCTCGGGCAGCCAGCCATGGCTCGGGAACTGCGCCGACTTCAGCAGGGCGGCGAGCGCGAGGAGGGGCGCGGCGAGGATGAGCGCGGTGTCGGTTGCGCCGGCCGGAGCCGCCTTCGCCGCCTCCGCGATCGCGGCGATATCGCCGGTGCCGAAGCGCAGCCAGATGATCGCGAGCGAGGCCGCGAGAGCGAGGTCGGCGAGTCGCGCGACGACGAACTTCTTGCGCGCCGCCATCACCGCCTTCGGCCTCTCCGGATAGAAGACGAGCAGCCGGTGCAGCGCGAGGCTGGTCGCGACGAAGGCGAGCAGCAGCTGAACGAGATTGCCGGCAATCACCAGCGCCATCACGGCGCCGAGCGTCAGCGCGAGGCCGCCGGCAAAGCGCGCCTGTCCGGGATCGCCAGCGAGATAGTTGCTGCTGAAGCGCAGCACCACGAGACCGACCGCCGAGACCAGCAGCAGCATCGACACCGAGAGCGCATCGATGCGGGCAGAGAGGCCGAGGCCGGCGACGCCGATCAGCGGGCTCGTCTGCCGGCCGCCGAGGACGAGTTCGAGAAGGGTCGCGAGCGCCACCACGACGGCGGCGACGCCGCTCGCCTCGGCGAAGCGCTGCGCCCGGCGCGGATCACCTGGATGGCGGCCGGCGAAGACCGCCGCTGCCAGCATGACAAGCGGGGCGAGGAAGGGGATGAAGGCCTGGAAACTCGGCATGGCGGGCGCTCCTTGAGTTGCGCGCGACCATAGCTTCCGGCATATGTTCTCCTAAATTGATTGTTTGGAACAGATCGTTCCTCAAAAGAGAACGATGCGATGTCCGGCCTGAACTACAATCACCTCCGCTATTTCTGGGCTGTCGCGCATGACGGCAATCTCACCCGCACGGCCGAGCGGCTCGGCGTCTCGCAATCGGCGCTGTCGGTCCAGATCCGCAAGCTCGAGGACCGGATCGGCCATCCGCTGTTCGAGCGCCGCGGCAAGCAGTTGCTCCTGACCGAGGCCGGGCACATCGCCCTCGACCATGCCGACGCCATCTTCGCGGCCGGCGACGAACTGCTCGGCACGCTGCGCGAGCGGGTGGTCGGGCGGCGACAGGTGCTGCGGGTCGGCTCGCTCGCGACGCTGTCTCGCAATTTCCAGACCTCCTTCCTGAGGCCGCTGCTCGGGCGCGACGATGTCGAGATCGTGCTGCGCTCCGGCTCGGCCGGCGATCTTTTGCAGGCGCTGGAAGCGCACCGGCTCGATGTCGTGCTGGTCAACATCGCGCCGATGCGCGACGCCGCGACGCCGTGGATCGCGCATCCGATCGCCGAGCAGCCTGTCAGCCTCGTCGGGACGCCCGACCGCGTCGGCGAATCACGTGATGTCGAGGCGCTGCTCGCCAGCGGGCCGCTCATTCTTCCGACGCCTGAGAGCAGCATCCGCGGCGGCGTCGACGCGCTGCTCGACCGGCTCGGCATCCGCCCGCGCATCGCGGCCGAGGTCGACGACATGGCGATGATGCGCCTTCTGGCGCGCGAAGGGGTCGGGCTCGCAGCGGTGCCGCCGATCGTCGTTCAGGACGAACTCGCGAGCGGCGTGCTCAAGGAGGTCGGCCGGCTGCCCGAGATCAGCGAGACCTTCTGCGCGCTGACACTCTCGCGTCGCTTCCCCAACCCGCTGCTGCGCGCGCTGCTGCCACCGCGCCCCGTCGATCCGTCTGCCGAGTGACGGGAGCCGGGCTACGGCCCGACTACAGAATCGGCTTCGGTTCGGCCAAAGTCCCTCGATTGAGGGGGCGGCCGAGGACGGCCCGCCCCCAGTCCGGCAGGGCGATGCCGCGAGCGACGAGTCGCGCCGACGCGAAGACGGCGAGAAGATAGAGCGCAGAGACGACGAGGATCGCGACAGTCGCCACCGCGGCCGGAGCGATGGCGTCCAGCACGAGCCCGGCGAGCGGCAGCGCCTGCATCGCGTGGGTGCCGAGAAAATGCGGAATCCGCCGATCCGCGACGTCAAGCGACCATCCGGTCAGCTTCATGCGCCGCTCGTCGGCGGGCGGCGTCCCGACATGGCGGGACAGCGCGGCGCCGATGGGAAAGGCGGTCAGGAAGGTCAGCACCGTGCCGCCGATGAGGCCGCTCACCGTCCCGAGCCAGGTTGCCGGCCCGAGCCCCGGCACGCCTTCCGTCAGCGCGGCGAGGCCGACCGCACCGGCCGCCAGCGTGATGACGACGGCGCCGACGGCCATTCCGGCATAGAGCGCCGCCGCGAGCGGTGTCGTGACATTGAAATGCGAGCGCTCGGCCCGCGCCGCCCTGAAGACGATATAGGCCATCTCGTAGAACGTCGCGGCGGCGGCGGCGAAGGCGGTGATGGTGAGCGCGAGGCTGCCCGACACTGCCGGCGCGAGCGCTGCTGTCACGAGCGCCAGCGTCAGGAAGTGGATCGCCAGCGAGACCGAGAACTTGATTGGTTTCGCCCAGACATTGGCGCCGTCCAGCGTTCGGTGGTCGAGCAGGGCCAGCGGCATCAGGACAGCCGCGAGACCCGACAGGGCGATGGTCAGCAGCCACCAGAGTGCGAGCGCGTCAAGCAAGTCTTACCCCCGATCAGCTTGTAGACACTGTCTACCGAGTAATGTAGACAGCGTCTACATCCCGAAGGGAGCGCTTTCGATGCCTCATCCAGAAGCCTTCCTGCGGCGCTACGGCCCCGCCGCGCTGGTGACCGGCGCCAGCAACGGCATCGGCCGGGCGATCGCGGCTCTTCTTGCCTCATACGGTCTCGACCTCGTTCTGGTTGCCCGGAACGAGGCCGCGCTCAGCGAAATCGCAAAAGATCTCGCCGCCCGGCATGGCATCGGCGTCACGCTCATTCCCGCCGACCTCTCCCAACCCGGCGCGGTCGACGCGATTCTCGGCCATCCGGCAACGGAGCGGGTCGGCCTTCTCGTCGCCGCGGCCGGCTTCGGTTCCGCCGGACGCTTCGACCAACTGCCGGTCGCGAACGAACTGGCGATGGTCGACGTCAACTGTCGGGCCGTGGTGGCACTGGCGCATGGCATCGCGCCGCGACTGGTCGCGCGCGGACAAGGCGGGATTATCCTTTTCGCCTCGCTGGTCGGTTGGCAGGGCACGCCTTTCGCGGCGACCTATGCGGCGACCAAGGCCTTCGTGCAGTCCTTCGGCGAGGCGCTGCACCGTGAATTGCGGCCGGTGGGCGTCGATGTCCTCGTCGCCGCGCCCGGCCCCGTCGCGACCGGCTTCGGCGATCGCGCCGGCATGGCGCTCACCATGATGGACACTGCCGACATCGTCGGTGCCGACATCCTCCGCGCGCTCGGAAAACGCGGCCAGGTCGCGCCGGGACGCGTTGGACGGCTGTTGACGCTCGCGCTGTGGCCGGTGCCGCGAGCCCTTCGCATCTTCATCATGGGCCGCATCATGAAGGGCATGGTCCAGGGCAAGGAAGACGTCCGGTGACGAGCGCGGCGTCCTCGCGCTCTCCGACGCTGAAGGAAGCCTGCGTCACCGAGGCGCTGGCGATCATCGCGGAACAAGGCCTGGAGCATCTAAGCCTCCGCGAAGTCGCGCGCCGGCTCGGCGTGTCGCATGGCGCGCCCTATCGCCATTTCGAGAGCCGCGATCGCCTTCTGGCGGCGGTGGTCGCGCGTTGCTACGACGCCTTCGCCCGCCATCTCGACGCGCGGCCGGCCGGCGGCGATGCCGATGCCGATCTCCGTGCGATGGGCGTCGCCTATCTCGACTATGCGCTCAGCGAGCCACTCAGCTACCAGCTGATGTTCTCGACGCGCCTGCCCCCGCCGACGGAACACCCGGAGATGATGGCGAGCGCCGACCATGCCTTCGGCCTCCTGCGAAGCGCGCTTGCGAGACGCTCTCCGTCCGGAAGCGCAATCGAGATCGAGGCCGACGCGCTGTTCGTCTGGTCGGCCCTGCACGGTCTCGCCGGCACGCTTCGATCGGACATCCTCGCCGGGCTCGAACTCGCGCCCGAAACGGTCGCCGAGGCGGGGGCGCATATGCTGCGGCGGATCGGGGCGGCGCTTGGCCACCCCGAAACCCGAGAGCAAAACGTCGCGGGTCAGCGATAGCTGCAGGCTTCGATGTCGCGCGTGCCGCCCGGCCCGCAAGCGTTCGGCGGGTTGTTCATCGCCTGGATGGCGGGATTGTTGGGATCGCTCGTACAGCCGGTGACGGAGCCGAGGCTGGCTGCCATGGCGACGAGAAGCAGGAGCTTGCGCATGAAGAATGGTTCCTGTCGAAAGACGACGCTTGATGCGGACGCCGGCTTAACGATCAGGCCGCCTTACTGTTCACGAACCGGCCGCGGCATTTCGCGTGCCCTGAGACCGCGAGACGGCGGCGGAAGCCAGGCTTCGACCCTGCGTTGCGCCGGCGGCAGGGAACCCGTGCGGTCGGGGCCGCGTTGCGACTTCCGACGCGCTCGTGTAACCGTGTCGGACGGAAACAAACTCGGCTCGCAATGACCGGCAAGCTCGACACGCCCCTTCTCGACAGCGTCGCCACTCCCCTCGACCTGCGCAAGCTCCCCGAAACTGCGCTGGCTCAGCTCGCAGACGAGTTGCGCGCCGAGACGATCAATGCCGTCTCGGTGACGGGCGGGCATCTCGGCGCCGGGCTCGGCGTCGTGGAGCTCACCGTCGCGCTGCATTACGTCTTCGATACGCCGAACGACCGGATCATCTGGGACGTCGGCCACCAGGCCTATCCGCACAAGATCCTCACCGGCCGGCGCAAGCGCATCCGCACGCTGCGCCAGGGCGGTGGCCTTTCCGGTTTCACGCGCCGCGCCGAGAGCCCTTACGATCCCTTCGGGGCCGCTCATTCCTCGACCTCGATCTCGGCCGGCCTCGGCATGGCGGTGGCGCGCGACCTCTCAGAGGGCGACAACGCGGTCGTCTGCGTGATCGGCGACGGCGCGATGTCGGCCGGCATGGCCTATGAGGCGATGAACAATGCCGGCGCGCTGCGCTCGCGGCTCATCGTCATCCTCAACGACAACGACATGTCGATCGCGCCGCCGGTCGGCGCGATGTCGGCCTATCTCGCCCGCCTCGTCTCGGGCCGCGCCTATCGCTCGATCCGCGAGGCCGCCAAGCAGCTCGCGAGCCACCTGCCGCGCTTCTTCCACGACAAGGCCAAGCGCACCGAGGAGTATGCGCGTGGCTTCTGGACGGGCGGCACGCTGTTCGAGGAACTCGGCTTCTATTATGTCGGGCCGATCGACGGGCATAATCTCGACCATCTCTTGCCCGTGTTGCGCAATCTGCGCGACGCGCCGGACGGTCCGATCCTGCTGCATGTCGTGACGCAGAAGGGCAAGGGCTATGCCCCGGCCGAGGCGGCGCCCGACAAATATCACGGCGTCAACCGCTTCGACGTCATCACCGGCAAGCAGGCCAAGGCGACGCCGAACGCGCCGAGCTACACCCGCGTCTTCGCCGAGAGCCTGATCAAGGAAGCCGAGCGTGACGACAAGGTGGTGGCGATCACCGCCGCCATGCCGTCAGGCACCGGCCTCGACCTGTTCGGCCAGGCCTTCCCGACCCGCACCTTCGATGTCGGCATCGCCGAGCAGCATGCCGTGACCTTCGCCGCCGGCCTCGCTTCCGAAGGCTACAAGCCGTTCTGCGCGATCTACTCGACCTTCCTGCAGCGCGGCTACGATCAGGTCGTGCATGACGTCGCCATCCAGAAGCTGCCGGTCCGCTTCGCCATCGACCGCGCCGGCTATGTCGGCGCCGACGGTCCGACCCATGCCGGCTCCTTCGACACGACCTTCCTCGCCAGCCTGCCCGGCATGGTGGTCATGGCACCGGCCGACGAGGCCGAGCTCGTGCACATGATCGCGACTGCCGTCGCCATCGACGACGCGCCGTCCTCGTTCCGCTATCCGCGCGGCGAAGGCGTCGGCATCGAGCTGCCACAGCGCGGCGAGGTTCTGGCCATCGGCCGCGGCCGCGTGCTGCGCGAGGGCTCAAAGGTCGCCATCCTCTCCTTCGGAACGCGTCTCGCCGACGCGCTGAAGGCTGCCGAGGAACTCGAGACCTATGGCCTGCCGGCCACCGTCGCCGATGCCCGCTTCGCCAAGCCGCTCGACCGCGACCTCATCCTCAACCTCGCGCGCAACCACGAGGTCATGATCACGATCGAGGAAGGCGCCGTCGGCGGCTTCGGGAGCCAGGTGCTGGCGCTGCTGGCCGGCGCCGGCGCGCTCGATCGAGGCCTCCGCATCCGCACGCTGACCATGCCCGATGCCTTCATCGAGCAGGACAAGCCCGAGATCATGATCGCCGGCAGCGGGCTCGATTCGCGCGGCATCGTCGCGACCGTGTTCGAGGCGCTCGGCCGCGACAGCGAGGCCGCCGCGATCCGCCGCGCCTGATTCTCTCCGCAAGCGTCAGCAGCGGTTGCGAGACCACTTCTCCGCTCCGCGCCGATCCGCTACGTCCTTGTAGGACAAGCGGAGGAATCATGACACTTGCTGCAACCCTGATCGCCGTCGGGCGGATCGTGCTCGGCCTCTTCTTCGTGATCGCCGGCATCAGGAACCTGATGGGCTTCTCGAAGAACCCCTCACCCGAAACCAATTATGGCTGGAAGCTGCCGGCACCGCTGGTGCTGATCGGCTTCGCGATGCAGCTCGTCGGCGGGCTGTCCGTGATGCTCGGCATCATGCCGGCCTATGGCGCTGCGATCCTGATCCTCTTCCTGATCGGCGCCACCTCGCTCTTCCACAATCTCTTCCTGTTCACGGGCGAGGCGCGGGCGCCGCATCTCTATTTCACGCTCGTGAACTGCGCGCTCGCCGGCTACTGCCTGATGGTGATCGGCCTCTCGATCATCTGAACGGCCGGCAATCGGCGGATCGTGATTTGGCGGATCAGCCCGCGGCGGCTATGGGAGGGCCATGACACGCAAGCCCCTCCCCGCCCGCCGGCCGCTGCAGCTCGTCCGGCTCGTCCTCTGGCTGCTCGTCGCCGTGGCGATCGCCGGTACCCTTGCACTCGTCTTCCTCGCCCCGGGCAAGAAGATGACGGCGAGCGCGATCGGCGGGCCGTTCAGCCTCGTCGACCAGAACGGCGCAACGGTCACCGAGGCGGCCTTGAAGGGCCATCCGTCGCTGATGTTCTTCGGCTACACCTTCTGTCCGGATGTCTGCCCGACGACCCTCCTGTCAGCCAGCAACTGGCTGAAGGCGCTGGGCCCTGACGGCGACCGGCTCAAGGTCTATTTCGTGACCGTCGATCCGGAGCGCGACACGGTCGCGCAGATGAAGGCCTATCTGCAGGCCTTCGATCCGCGCATCATCGGGCTCACGGGCGCGCGCAGCGCGGTCGACCCGATGCTCAAGGAATTCCGCGTCTATTCGAAGAAGTCCGGCGAGGGCGACGACTACGCCATGGACCACAGCGCCGCCGTCTACATGCTCGACGACAACGGCGATTTCGTCGGCACGGTCGACTATCAGGAAGACGAGAAGACGGCGATGGAGAAGATCCGCCGCCTCGTGAAGGGCTGACGCCCTCGCCTCAGTCTCAGTCGCGGGCGATGATCTCGCGACCCTCGATGCGGCCGGTCTCGGCCATGGGGGTCATCTTGCGGCGCTTCAGGAAGCGCGGGCGGCGGCGCTTGACGGTGGCCAGCGCGCGGCGGCTGCGCGGCGCCGAAGCGGGGCCGGAGATCGGTCCGGGCGCCGCCTCGCGGATCGAGCCGTCGTGGTCGACGATCAGGAGCGGCAGGCCGAGCGCCTTGCCCCAGGCCTGCCAGTCGGCCGCGACATCCTCGGCATCGCCCAGATCCTCGACCGAGGCGAGCGGCAGGGACATGGCGCTGTCGGCATGCATCAGCTCGATCTCGGTGCGGAGCGCCTCGGTGGCCGGATCGACGGTCATGCGCACGGCGACGCCGCGGAACATGCGGATCGGGCAGGCCAGCGTCGCCTCGACACCGCCGATCGGCCGGCGGACGACGACGCGGTCACGGTCGAGCCAGACGGCGGCGACGGCGGCGGAAGGGGCGGTCAGACGGGCGGAATAGCGCACGGGAAGGGCGAACGGATCGAGCCGGAGATCGCGGAGCGTCGCGTTCGTGTTGGCGGCCTGACGGACCATTCTTGCCTCGCTTCAACTGGTTAACAAGGTCTGAAGCGATGGTCCCGCCGAAGAGGTCCACCGCCTCGCTTGCAGGGACAATGGCACGGCCAGGGCCGGTTCCAGCTTAAGGAACGTGGTTAATATCCTCCGCTTTGTCCGAGGGTTAGCAGGGGGTGACCGGACAGGGTTGACGGTCGGTAACCCGCCGGCGGGTCGGCCGTCACCGCACGAAGGTGTTCTTCACGCGCCGCGAGCGGAGGACATAGGCCGCCCAGACGACGCTGACGGCCAGTTCGATCGCCATCGGCAGCAGCACCGCCCGCGTGGCGAGCCGGGCCGGGTCCATGCCGAGCACGGCGATGGCCAGCAGCGGCTCGATGCGGCCGATCAGGAAGAAGGCGACGATGGCGACGAGGAAGAGCGGCTTGAAGAAGCGGCTGCGCAGGACCATCGCGGCGATGACGGCGAGCTGCAGGACGAGCGCGACGCCATAGAGCGCGAGATCGGCCGTCACCAGCCCCGGATGATCGGCCCAGAGTTCGGTGCCGACCAGCCCGGCCATGCGCGTCAGTGTGTCGATCATGCGAGCAGTGACGATCAGCTGGCCGAGCGCCAGCAGCCACAGCCAGCCACCGAAACCGGTGGGGCCGCGCGCGGCTTCGGCAGCCTTTGCCTTGCCAGGGGCGGGTTTCCGTTTGGAAACGGTCTTGGTCTTCGCGGCCGTTTTCGAAGGCTGCTTTTTTGGCTGGCTCGCTCCGCTCGCAGCCTTGTTCATGGTGTTGGCGGCCCGGCGCGGCGGCTTCTTGGCCTCGACAGGCGGCGCACTGTCGAAGGGCAGCTCGCCCTGCCCGTCCCCGCCCGAAGGCGGCGGCCGGCGGCCGGCGCCGCTCGCGTTCTTTCGCGGCGCCTTCGTCATGCCGCGGCTCTCCGAGGAGCAGTGCACATGACGGCAGATGCGAGGGACGCTGCCATCGGCGCGCTCATGGTCCGCGATTGAGGGATGGCGCGATCATAGCGCCGCAGCCGCCCGGCCGCGAGGCGCATGCCGTCGCAGCCGCAACGATCAGAGCATCTTGCCGGGATTGAGGATGCCGTTCGGATCGAGCGCGGCCTTGATCGAGCGCATCATGTCCATCGCGACCGGCCCCTTCACGCCCGGCAGCAGGTCACGCTTCAGCACGCCGATGCCGTGCTCGGCGGAGATCGAGCCGTGATAGCGCGCGACGATGCCGTGCACGAGCGCGTTCATCTCCTCCCAGCGCGCGAGATAGGCCGCCTTGTCGGCGCCGACCGGCTGCGAGACGTTGAAATGGATGTTGCCGTCGCCGAGATGGCCGAACGGCACCGGCCGGCAGCCCGGCACCATCGCCTCCACCGCGGCGATCGCCTCGTCGAGGAAGGCGGGAACGCGGGCGACCGGCACCGAGATGTCGTGCTTGATCGAGCCGCCCTCCGGCTTCTGGGCCTCCGACATGCCGTGGCGGAGATGCCAGAAGGCCTGCCGGTCGGCGAGCGATTGCGCCAGCGCGGCATCGGCGACGGTGCCGGCCTCGAAGGCGGTGCCGAGCACGTCCTCCAGCGTCGCGCTCGCCGCCTCGTCGGAATGGCCGGAGCCGATCTCGATCAGCACATACCAGGGCGACGGCGCCGCGAGCGGATCGCGCGTTCCCGGCAGATGGGCGAGCACGAAGTCGAGGCCGATGCGCGGCATCAACTCGAAGCCGGAAAGATCATGGCCCGCGCGCTCGCGCGCCAGTTGGAACAGCGACAGCGCCGCGGCGGGGCTCTCGACCGCGACGAAGGCGACCGCCTGGCCCTTCGGCCGCGGAAAGAGCTTCAGCACCGCCGCGGTGATGACGCCGAGGGTGCCCTCGCCGCCGATGAAGAGCTGCTTCAGATCATAACCGGTATTGTCCTTGCGGAGCGCATTCAGCCCCTCCCAAACGCGGCCGTCGGCAAGCACGACCTCGAGCCCCAGAACGAGATCGCGGGTGTTGCCATAGGCGAGCACGGCCGTGCCGCCGGCATTGGAGGAGATGTTGCCGCCGATGCGGCACGAGCCCTCGGCGCCGAGCGAGAGCGGGAAGAGACGGTCCGCCGCCTCCGCCGCCGCCTGGACATCGGCGAGCACGGCGCCGGCCTCGACGGTCATCGTGTAGCCCTCGGCATCGACGGCGCGGATGCGCATCATGCGATCGAGCGAGAGCACGACCTCGGTGCCGCTCTGGTCGGGCACCTGCGCGCCGACGAGCCCGGTATTGCCACCCTGTGGGACGATGGCCGTCCGCGTCTCGTTGGCGAGCGCGAGAATCGCCGCGACCTCGTCCCTGCTGCCCGGCCGAAGCACCAGCGGCGTCTTTCCGGGGAATCGGTCGCGCCACTCGATGCGATAAGGCAGCGTGTCGTCGTCACGGGTCAGGGCGTGGGCCGGACCGACGATTGCGGCGAAGCGGGCGACGAGATCGGGAGAGGGAGCGTTTGTCATGGCCGGGGAAGCGCTGGGGACGGGACGGCGGCGAACCTAGCCTCCCCTCGCCCGCGCGTCATCCCGCATTCGCGCTCTCGCGTCTTCGCAAACGGCTTTCGCCAACTGTGATGGGATCGCGGACAGCGTCGCTTGAAGGCGAAAAACGCCTGTGCGATAGGAGGCGCGCGTCCTGAAGGCCAAGAAGAGAGACAGCGCATGCAATCAGCCGGTGGATTGATGAAGGGCAAACGCGGTCTCCTGATGGGCGTCGCCAACAATCGGTCGATCGCCTGGGGCATCGCCCAGGCCTGCCATCAGCATGGCGCCGAGCTGGCCTTCACCTATCAGGGCGATGCCCTCAAGAAGCGCGTCGAGCCGCTGGCCGCCGAGGTCGGGGGCATCGTGGTCGGCCATTGCGACGTTACCGACGGCGCCTCGATCGACGCCGTCTTCGCCGAGGTGGAGCGCGTCTGGGGCGGCCTCGATTTCGTCGTGCATGCGATCGGCTTCTCCGACAAGGACGAGCTGACCGGCCGCTATGTCGATACCAGCGAAGCCAATTTCTCCAAGACGATGCTGATCTCGGTCTATTCGCTGACCGCGGTCACGCAGCGCGCCGAGAAGCTGATGACCAATGGCGGCTCGATCCTGACGCTGACCTATTACGGCGCCGAAAAGGTGATGCCGAACTACAATGTCATGGGCGTCGCCAAGGCGGCGCTCGAGGCGAGCGTCAAATATCTCGCCGTCGATCTCGGTCCGAAGAACATCCGCGTCAACGCGATCTCGGCCGGCCCGATCAAGACGCTGGCCGCCTCCGGCATCGGCGACTTCCGCTACATCCTGAAGTGGAACGAGTACAACGCGCCGCTGCGCCGCACGGTCACGACCGAGGAAGTGGGCGATTCGGGCGTCTATTTCCTGTCGGATCTCTCCCGCGCGGTCACCGGCGAGGTCCATCACGTCGACTCCGGCTACCACGTCGTCGGCATGAAGGCCGTCGACGCGCCGGACATCTCGGTCATCAAGGACTGAACCGCCGTCCGGGGCTCGCTGTGCCGCGCATCATTTTCATCCGGCACGGCGAGACCGACTGGAACGCCGAAGGCCGCTTCCAGGGTCAGAAGGACATTCCGCTCAATGCGCGCGGCCGCGCTCAGGCGCGCCGCAACGGCGAGACCCTGATCGCCGCGATCCCGGATGTCGTCGAATTCGACTTCGTCGCCAGCCCGCTCTACCGCACCCGCGAGACGATGGAGATCGCCCGCGGCGCGATGGGCCTCGATCCGGCCGGATACCGCACCGACCCGATCCTGAAAGAGATCACCTTCGGTCATTGGGAAGGCTACACCGCGCCCGAGCTCGAGGTCCGCTTTCCCGATCTCGTCGCCCAGCGCGACATCGACAAATGGGGCTTCGTGCCGCCCGGCGGCGAAAGCTATGCCGATCTCTCGGTTCGTGTCGGAGCCTGGCTCGATACCGTCGCGTATGACACGGTCGCCGTGTCGCATGGCGGCGTGTGCCGCGTGCTGCAGGGCCTGCTCTCGGACCTCGACCCGCATGCGGTGACGATGCTCAACATCCGCCAGGACCGCGTGATGGTCTGGGACGGCGAGCACATTTCCTGGATCTGAAATTCCGGACGGCGAAGCGCCCAAAAAAGAAGACCCCCGGCTGGGGTGCACCGGGGGTCGTCTTCATCAGGAGGAGGTCAGTCTATGACGGCTGCTTCCAGACCGCCGGCCTCATGCAGTCAGTTGGCCGGCTCCGGATTGTAGGCGCCGATGCCCTGGCCCTGGCCGGTGTAGCTCACGCCGACATAGTCGCCCGGCATGATTCCGATGAGCACCGAACGGTCGCTGAAGGTGTAGCTCTGGCCCGACTGGAGGGTCAGGGTGCCCGCGCTCGCGTTGACGCTGCTCACCGTACCGGTGGCCTGCTCGGCGGCCATTGCGGCGCCGGCCGAAGCCAGAAGTCCGATCGTAGCGGCGGCTATCATAAGTCCACGCATGGTATTCACTCCGTAGTCCCGTTTGCCTGGCTCACGCGGGTTTGGACCGGCTCCCTACCGAGACGCCGCGCCCGTTGCCAGCACGAGAGACATGGTAGCGTTGCTCACGATATGGAAATCACAAGAGCGTGAAGTCTGGAAACCTTATGGTTTTTGCCAACCCGCTGCCTCCGTCCCAACCTGGCTCGACCTCGGCCAAAGGCGAGGGATTGCGCGGGATTGCCAGCGAGGGGCCGGCGGACTCCTTCTGCGGCTCACAAGGCCGGGCGCCGATCGTAGCCACGCTTATCATCAAGAATCATCGCTTTATCCCCGGACCCCGCTCTGCTGTTTCCGCGGCCCACACGCCGGCTCGGCGCGCCAGCGTTTGACGGCGCGGCGCGGGCTTTCTAGAACCGCACGCGAAGCCCCGGGAATGATCCATGTCGCACAACACCTTCGGCCATCTCTTCCGCGTGACGACCTGGGGCGAGAGCCATGGCCCGGCGCTCGGCGCCGTGGTCGACGGCTGCCCGCCGCGCATCCCGATTTCCGAAGCCGAGATCCAGCACTGGCTCGACAAGCGCCGCCCCGGCCAGTCGCGCTTCACCACGCAGCGGCGCGAGCCCGATGAAGTCCGCATCCTCTCCGGCGTCATGCCGCAGGAGGATGGGACCCTGCTCACCACCGGCACGCCGATCGCACTCGAGATCCAGAATGTCGACCAGCGCTCCAAGGACTATGGCGACATCAAGGATCGCTACCGGCCAGGCCATGCCGACTTCACCTATGACGTGAAATACGGCATCCGCGACTATCGCGGCGGCGGGCGATCCTCCGCCCGCGAGACGGCGGCGCGGGTCGCGGCCGGTGCCATCGCGCGCAAGGTCGTTCCCGGCCTCGTGGTGCGCGGCGCTCTTGTGCAGATCGGCCCGCATGCGATCGAGCGCGGGCGCTGGAACTGGAACACGGTCGACGAGAACCCGTTCTTCTGCCCCGACGCGGAGACGGCGACGCTCTGGGAGAGCTATCTCGACGGCATCCGCAAGGCCGGATCCTCGGTCGGCGCGGTGATCGAGATCGTCGCGGAAGGCGTCCCGCCAGGCCTCGGCGCGCCGATCTACGCCAAGCTCGACCAGGACATCGCGAGCCTCCTCATGTCGATCAATGCGGTGAAGGGCGTCGAGATCGGCGAGGGCTTCGCCGCGGCCGCGCTCACCGGCGAGGAAAACGCCGACGAGATGCGGATGGGCAATGACGGCGAGCCGCTTTTCCTCTCCAATCATGCCGGCGGCATTCTCGGCGGCATCTCGACCGGCCAGCCGATCATCGCGCGCTTCGCCGTCAAGCCGACTTCGTCCATTCTCACGACGCGACGGTCGATCACGGCCGGTGGCGAAGAGGTGGACGTGATGACGAAGGGACGCCACGATCCCTGTGTCGGCATCCGCGCCGTTCCGATCGGCGAGGCCATGGTCGCCTGCGCGATCGCCGACCACTATCTGCGCCATCGCGGCCAGAACGGTTGAACCGGCGCCGCGCGGCGGCGTTCCAGCAAGCGACGAGGGAGGACTCCATCATGAACCCGACATTCCTGTCGCAGGCGACGCTCGCGGCCCTGCTGCTGGCGGCCGCGCCGGCCGCTCTGCTGACGGCTGCGCCGGCACTGGCCGATACCGCCGCCAAGGCTGGCGAACTCAAGGACTACAAGGACTGGGAGATCGGCTGCGACAACACCCGCTCCTGCGTCGCGATTGGCATGACGTCCGAAGACAGCTCGCTGTCGGGCTATCTGCGCATCGCGCGCTCCGGCGAAGCGGAGGCCGTGCCCGACGTCACCTTCACCGTCTACCCGCCCGACGACACGACCAACAAGCTGAAGAAGCCGATGGTCCGCCTGTCGCTCGACGCCCACAAGGCGGGCGGCCTGCCCTCCGGCGCGCTGCCGCTGACCGAGGCCGGCGATCTCTTCGAGCTGAAGCTCGCGCCCGAGGCGCTGCCCGATCTTCTCGCCGCGATGCGTTCGGCGACGAAGATCACCATGGACCTCTATGACGGCACCAAGAAGGTCTCGAGCCAGGTCATCTCGCTGGCCGGGTCCTCGGCGGCGCTGCTGCAGATGGACGACCAGCAGAAGCGCATCGGCACGGTGACCGCGATGGTCAAGAAGGGCGATGCCGGCGCCGACACCATCCCGCCGGTCCCTGCCCTGCCCAAGGTGAAGTCGCTTCCAGTGAGCGAAATGGCCGATCCGCTGCCGAAGCCGCCGAAGACGGCGGCGAAGCTGACGCCCGACGACTGCGGCGATGGCCCTGCGCCCTATGTCGCGTTCAAGTTGCCCGGCGGGGCCTCGCTCTGGGGTACCTGCGCCTCCGCGGGCGCCTACAACTTCGCCTATGACTACCGCCTCTTCGTGGACGGCAAGCCGGGCCGCCCCTGGGACGCGATCGTTCCCGGCACCAAGCGCGGCGGCGAGGGCGACGACATCACCTGGCTCTGGAACGCCTATGTCGACGACCAGACAGAGCGCCTCAATTCCTACATGAAGGGCCGCGGCCTCGGCGATTGCGGCGACGCGACGGAATGGGCCTTCGACGGCCAGAACTTCGCCGCCCTCACCTATATCGCGATGGGCCAGTGCCGCGGCGTGATGCAGGACGACTGGCCGGTCCTCTATCGCGCCGAGGCGAACTGAAGGATTTCGGAGCGAACGGGCTACCCGCTCGCGTGAAGGAAGTACGATCGGACAGATGACCTGGAGCCCTTCATCATCTCTAGGGAAGTGATGAAGGGCTTGGAAAGTGGCTTCGGGGGAAGTTCATGCACTCGGAAAAGACGACAATCGGCCTTCGCGCCGAACGGATCGCCGTGCGCGCCGCGCTGATCATGGGGCTTGCACTGGCGACGACGACCCTAGCGGGGAGGCCGGCCATGGCTCAGGAAGGCCAGTCGGCGCTCGGCATGATCGTCGACGAACAGGATTGGGAGATCGGCTGCGACAATCTCCGCGCCTGTGTCGCGCTGGGCATGAACCCGGTCGAGGGCCAGGCAGGCGACTATCTCCGCGTCACGCGCGACGGTGACCCCAACGCGGCGCCTGTGATCGAGCTCGTCATTCCCGCGCCTGACGACGATGCGGCGAAGCCGAAGCAACCCTTCGCTGTGCTCGCGCTCGATGCCGCTGGCGAGGGCAGCCTGCCCGCCGGCCCGCTGGCCCTGACCTTGGAGAACGACAGCTATCGTTATCGCTTCGCCGATGAGGCGGTCGAGGAACTCCTGGCCGCGTTGCCGACGGCCAAGAGCATGACCGTCGACCTCCATGACGGCGACAACGCGCTTTCGAGCGGCGTCGTCTCTCTCGCCGGCGCAGCCGCGGCGCTCATCCAGATGGACGAGGTGCAGCAGCGCTCCGGAACCGTGACGGCACTGATCCGCCGCGGCACCGCCTCCGCCGACACGATCCCGATGCCGCCCGAGGTCATGACGGTGAAGTCGCTGCCGATTGGCGAACTCCAGGACCCGCTGCCAAAGCCGCCGGAAGGCGCGACGGCGCCGGAGGCGCAATGCGCCGACAGCGTGCCACCGCGCGTCGCCTATGATCTCGGTCAGGGTTCGATGCTTTGGGGCGCCTGCGCCACCGTCGACGACAACAATGTCGACTATGTCTTCCAGATGTTCGCAGGCGAGAAAGACCAGAACGTCGCCTTCCTGCTGCCCGGTGAGCCCGGCGACGACGCGACCCGGCTCTACAATCCCTATATCGACGAGGAGACCAGGCGCCTTGGCTCCTTCTACAAGCAGAACGAGACGGGGGATTGCGGCAGCGCCACCGACTGGGCCTTCAATGGCGAAACCTTCGCGCCGACGCTCTACATCTCCATGGGAGCTTGCCGCGGCGTGATGCCGGTGGATTGGCCGGTGCTCTACCGCGCCGAGGTGGAGTGATCGGACGATTGCAAAACCGGGCCACAGAGCGCAGCTTATGCGTGAGTGGGAGAATGAAGTGGGCAGATCCGAGCACAAGAAGGTGACCGCCGGGCGGTTGCGCGCGCATCGCGACGATATGCGGGCGCGCGGGCTGAGACTGGCTCGGATTTGGGTCCACGATAGGAGCGCGCCCGAATTCGTTGCTGAGGCACGGCGACAATCAGCTCTGGTCGCAGCAAGTCCGCATGAGGCAGACGATCAGGCCTTCGTGGAAGCCGCTTCTGATTTCGCAGACTGGAAATGAAACGCGGTGAAATCTGGACCGTATCAGGCGGTCCGGACTATCTCGGCAAAGCTCGTCCGGCGGTGATCATCCAGAGCGACGCGTTCTCCGAGACCGGATCGATCACGGTCTGTCCGATAACCAGCCACGATATCGACGTCCCCCTTCTCCGGCTGGAACTGATACCGGAAGTCAGCAATGGGCTGAACCAGGTCTCACGCGTCATGATCGACAAAGTAGCGACCGTGAGTCGCACTAAGTTGGGCAGCCGGATGGGCATTTTGCATGAGGACCAGATGAGCCGGATTTCCCGGATGCTGATCGATTTCCTCGCGCTCGTCTGATCACCCCTTCTCGAACGCTGCCACCACTTCGACATGCGACGACCAGAGGAACTGGTCGACGGGGGTGATCCGCGTCAGGCGGTAGCCGCCGTCGATCAGGATGCGGGCGTCGCGGGCGAGCGTCGCGGCGTTGCAGGAGACGCCGACGATGCGCGGGACGGTCGACTTCGCCAGCATCTCCGACTGCGCCTTGGCGCCGGCGCGCGGCGGATCGAAGACCACCGCGCGGTAGGGCTTCAGCTCCGGCGGCGCCATCGGATTGAGGAAGAGATCGCGGCGGCGCATCGTGATGGTGCGGATGCCCTTCGAGAAGCGCATCGAGCGGTCGAGCGCCTTCAGCAGCGCCGCATCGCCCTCGACGGCGAGCACCGGGAAACGGCGGGCGAGGCGCAGCGAGAAGGTGCCGATGCCGGCGAAGAGATCGACGACCGGCTGAGACTTCGCCGCTGCCGACTTGCCGCCTCCACTGCCGATCGCGGCGTCGACGAGATCGGCGAGCGCCTGTTCCGAGGCGGCGGTGGCCTGGAGGAAACCGCCAGCGGCCGGATAAAGGACCGTGTCGCCGAGCCTGAGCTCGGGCTGGCGGCTGGTCGCGACCTCCGTGCCTTCGACGGTGAGCCGCGCCAGCCAGCCTTCGGCGACATGACGGCCGAGAATGTCGTAGAGCGCCCGCCCCGGCGTGGCGGCGCCGTCGATCGCGACATCGAGGCCGGTATCGGTGGCGGTGACCGTCATGTGCGCCCGCTTGCCGCGGCCGAGCACGAGACCGGCGAGCGATGACAGGCGCGCCAGCCGCGTCTCGATCGCCGGCACCATCAGCGGGCATTCCTCGATCGCGAGCAGATCGTGGCTTTCGCGGCGGTTGAAGCCGAGCCGCGTCGTGTCGCCGTCTTTCTCCACCGTGAAGACGGCGCGGCGGCGGCTATGCGGGCCGATGGCGATGAGCGGGTCGACCTCGACATCGATGCCGCGCTGCTCGAAGGCACGCTGCACCAGATCGAGCTTGAACGCGCGATAGGGCGGCGGTGCGAGATGCTGCAGCGTGCAGCCGCCGCAAATGCCGAAATGCCGGCAGGGCGGCGCAACGCGGTCGGGGCTCGGCTCGACAATCTCCACGAGACGGCCGCGCTCGCCAGAGACCTCGGCCTCGACGACCTCGCCAGGCAGCGCGAAGGGTACGAAGACCTTGGCGCCGGCATGGTCGGCGACGCCGTCGCCCTCATGGCCGAGCGAAGTGATGGTGAGGCGTTCGGTCATCATGCGGGCTCCTTGCGGGCGCCGAGGAGATATTCGTGATTGCCGTCGCCGCCGGCGATGGGCGACGCGACGAGGCCGTCGACCTTCCAGCCCTGCTCGCGCCCGAGCCAATCGGCGATCGCGAGCGCCGCGGCATGGCCCTCGGCCGGATCGCGGACGATGCCGCCCTTGCCGATGCCGGCCCGTCCGACCTCGAATTGCGGCTTCACGAGAAAGATGCCCCAGGCGCCGGACGCGGCGAGAGCGAGCGCCGGTGGCAGCGCCAGCCGCAGCGAGATGAAGGACATGTCCGAAACGACGGCCTCCGGCGCCTCGCCGAGATCCTCGGCCGCGAGATCGCGCGCGTTCAATCCCTCGCGGGCGAGGACGCGCGGGTCGCTCGCAAGGCGCGGATCGAGCTGGCCGTGTCCGACATCGATCGCGTGGACGCGCCGCGCGCCGCGCTCCAGCAAGACCTCGGTGAAGCCGCCGGTCGAGGCGCCGAGATCGAGCGCCACGCGCCCCTCCGCGCCATAGCCGAAATGGTCGAGCCCCGCGCCCAGCTTCAGCGCCGCGCGCGAGACATAGCGGGCGGCCGGATCGTCGAGAGCGAGCATCGCCCCCGGGCCGACCGCGAGCGCGGGCTTGGTGGCCGGCTCGCCGTCGACAGTGACATGGCCGCGCAAGATGGCGTCGCGCGCCCGCGCCCGGGTCGGCGCCAGGCCGCGCGCCACCAGCGCCTGGTCGAGGCGGAGCGGGGCATCGGTCATCGGCGGGGACGGTGCTGCGGTCGTTTCATGGAGGCGCATCAGATGACGGCTCGGCCGCGGCGGCGCAAGAAAAATCACCGCCTCACATCAGCATGCCGGTCTCCTGCGGCGGCTCATGCGCCTTCAAGAGCGCGATGAAGGCCGTGACCGCGACGGCGACGGCGAGGCAGCGGAGCCCGACGAAATGATAGCTCGCGGCGGCCGCCATCGAGCCGGCACCGAAGGAGAGAATCGCCCTGAGCAGCGCGTGAAAGCGCTTGCGCGCCGCCTCGCCGGCGAGGCTCGCACGGCCGGACAGGCGGTCGGCGAGATCGATGGCGAACTGCGTCGTCGTCCCGGTCAGGATGGTCGTCGGCGGCTCGCTGGCGAGATGGATCCGCTGCACGGCGTTCTGGATCGACATGGCCATGACGCCGACGATGCCGGTGATGACGGCCGGTAGGGTGTCGCCGTCCGGGAAGGGGCCGAGCACCGTCGCGAGGACGAAGAAGACGAAGAGCAGCAGCGTCTGGCCGATCAGCAACCGCGGCACCGGTGGCCGGCCGCTGTCGGCGAGGCGGTTGCCGATCAGCCGCGCCAGAGCGACGACCGTGATGAAGACCGGAATCGCCAGGAGCTTGGTGATCGCGCCCGTGAGTCCCAGCACCAGCGAGGCGGCGAGCGTCACGAAATTGCCGGTCACATGCGAGGTGAACAGGCCCTGCAGGCCGAGGAAGCCGGCGGTATCGACGAAGCCGCCATTGAAACCGAGCAGCACCGCGACGGGAATGATGGGCGTCCGCACGGGCCGGGCCTCCTCAGACTGTGACCTCGATCCTATCCGGCGCGACCGCTTTCGCGGCAAGGAATTCTTCATCACCACCATCGGCAGGCCGCTATCCGCCTGCCGCGGCGAATGGTAGCATCCTTGGAACAAGTCAAAAGACGATGGGGGGAATCATGAAGGCGGCGGCTCTCACTGTGCTGGCGGGCTCGATGTTCGGCCTCGGCACGCTCGCGGCGCTGGCTGACGACGCGCTCGTCGCCCGCGGCGACTATCTGGTCAATGGACCGGTCGCCTGCGGCAGCTGCCACACCCCGCTCGGACCCGATTTCAAGCCGATCGCCGACAAGACGCTGGCCGGCGGCTTCCATTTCGACGAGATGGCCTTCAACAGCTACTCGGCCAACATCACGCCCGACAAGGAAACCGGCATCGGCAGCTGGACGGACGAGGAGATCATCCACGCCATCCGCGAGGGCGCGCAGAAGGACGGCAGGATCATCTTCCCGCCCATGCCGGTCCCGACCTACAACAACATGTCCGATGACGACGTGAAGGCGATCGTCGCCTATCTCAGGACCGTCAAGCCGGTCAAGAACGCGATCCCGCTGGCGAAATATAACATCCCGCAGCAGACGATGCCGCCGGCCAAGGGCCTGCCGGCGCCGCCCAAGACCGACAAGGTCGCCTATGGCGGCTATATCGTGAACGCGCTCGGCCACTGCTTCGAATGCCATACGACGCCGGGCGCCAACGGCATTCCCGATTTCGCAGGCCATCTCGGCGCCGGCGGCTTCGAGATCAAGCTCGGCCCCGGCATGTCGGTCATGACCGCCAACATCACGCCCGACAAGGAGACCGGCATCGGCGACTGGACGGACGCCGAGATCAAGCGGGCGATCACGCAGGGCATCGGCAAGGACGGCAAGCCGCTCGCCCCGCCCATGGCCTATGCCTACTACAAGAACATGACGGATGAGGACGTCGACGCCGTCGTCGCCTATCTCCGCACGCTGAAGCCGATCAGCAACAAGGTCGAGCCGACCGCCTTCCAGCAGAAGGCCTTCCCCTGATCGACATGGTGTCCGCTGGCGCGCGCTGTCTCGGCGCGCTCCTTTTCCTCGCACCCGTCGGCGTCGCCCATGCGGACGCCGCCGGCGAGATTCGCGCTCGCCTCCTGCAATGGACGGCGGATTTCAATGCCGGCCGCAAGGCGGAGGCCTGCGATCTCTTCTCGAAGACGCTGATCTCGGATTATCGCGGCGCGCCCGAGACGGATTATGCGGCGCGCTGCCGGCTGCTCGAACGGGCGATCGACAACCCGACGCACCGCTTCCACTACGCCGATCCCCTCATCAAGGAGATCATCGTCGAGGGCACTCTCGCCGTCGTGCGCATCGAATGGACCGAGACGGTCACGCCGGGCGACATCACGCTGATCGAGCCGGGCATGGACATCTTCCGGAAAGAGACGGACGGCAAATGGCGCATCATCCGCTATATCGCCTATGACGAGGAGCGCCCGCCCGAGCGCCCGCCGCAGTAAGCGGCGTCAGCCAACGAGACCGTCCGCGACAAGCCCGGCGAGCAGGATCAGCCCGAAGCTCCAGTTGGACTTGAAGAGGCGGAGCGCCAGCGCACCATCGGCAAGATCAATGCGCGCCACCTGCCAGCCGAGATGCACGGCCCCCGCGGCGAGTCCGGCATAGGCGATGGGCCCGGCGCCGGCGAGGACAAGCGCCAGCGCGAAGAATGCGACCGCGCCGGCATAGAGGAAGCCGACATAGAGCGGCGCCCGCTCGCCGAACAGCAGCGCCGTCGAGCGCACGCCGACGATCGCGTCGTCCTCCTTGTCCTGCAGGGCGTAGATCGTGTCGTAGCCGATCGTCCACAGGACGCCGCCGGCATAGAGCGCCAGCGGCGCGGCGGCGAGGCTGCCATAAAAGGCGGCCCAGCCCATCAGCGCTCCCCAGGAGAAGGCGAGACCGAGCACCGATTGCGGCCAGTCGGTGATGCGCTTCATGAAGGGATAGGCCGCGACGACGCCGAGCGAAGCGAGCCCGACGATGATCGCGAAGCCGTTGAACGACAGCAGCACGGCGAGCCCGACCAGCGCCTGCAGCACCAGGAAGATCTTGGCGGCGCGGACGCTGACCTGGCCGCTCGGGATCGGCCGCGAGCGCGTGCGGGCGACGCCGGCATCGAGCTCGCGATCGATGATGTCGTTATAGGTGCAGCCGGCGCCGCGCATGGCGATTGCGCCCGCGAGGAAGAGCGCGAGATGGCCGAGATCCGGCCATGCCGAGCCCGCCGCGCCGCTCGCGAGAACCGACGACCACCAGCAGGGGAGGACCAGCAACTGCCAGCCGATCGGCCGGTCCCAGCGCGCGAGCCGCGCATAGGGCTTCAGCCAGTTCGGGGCATGGCGATCGACGAAATTGCCCCGCGCGGCGTCGGCAACGGGCGCCGGTTCGGCGATGGGCGGCATGCGGTCGGTCTCCTCGGTGCACTCTGGGCGCTTATACGACGATCGCCGCCTTGGGCGCAGCATGATGGGTGAGCGTCAGAAACGGTCGCAGGCCGAGCCGCGCGGCGAGGCGCAGCGAGGCCGGATTCGTCTCCTCCACATTGTAGCGCGCGAGGTGGCCATTTTCCCGCAGCACGGCGAGAGCGGTCGCCACGACGCGGGGCGCCAGCCCCTCCCCGCGCCGATCCGGCCGCGTGAAGACGCCGCCGATCTCATGCACCGGCCCATGATTGACGAAGGCGCAGCAGACGGCGGCGGTCTCTCCCGTGTCGAGATCGTCGAAGGCGCAGACGACGGCGTCGCCGGCGGCCAGCATCGCCGCCAGCACGGCGCGGTCATGGCCCTGCATGGCCAGCAGCGCATAGTCGTCGTCACGCGGCTGCCGGGTGACGCGCACCGCCGGATCGCGCTCGTATCGCGCGACGGCCGTGAAGGAATGAAAGGCCGTGCGGCGGGTCGTCTCAATCATGCCGGCGAGCGCGGCGCGGTCGGCATCGCGGGCAAGCTTGAACACCGCCCCGCCGGAAAGCGGAACCTCTCTCAGCAATTCGCGGGACAGCGCTTCGGACTCGCTGGCGAGAAAGGCGACGACCGCCGCGTCGGGATAGGTCGCGCGGTCATAAGGGCTGGCGGCGGCGTCGAGCAGCACCAGTGTCGCGGTCTTCCCATCCTCGCTGGCCGCGAGCGCGCGGGTCGCGCCCGGATAGGCTGCGAGATGCTTCAGGAGGACGACGTTCCCGAGCGGGTCCGCCGCGAGGCGGTCGATAATCGCCGCCCGGTCGTCCCAAAATTGCATCGCCGTTACCCCTGATCTGCGCCCGAAGCTTGCAGCGGTGGCCGCGCCACCGCAATCTCGCAGCTGCCTGTCGGAACCTCCTGCGGCCATTCGTCCTCGGTCGAGGGCCTTCGGGCCGAGATGACGATGGAGGAGTTCACCATGACCGACACTCTGGAACCCGCCGCGGCGCTCGCCGCCCGCAATCCCGTCCGCATTCTCAACGAAAGCGCCGAGTATCGCGCCGCCCGGCAGGAGCTGCTCATCCAGGAATATGAGCTCCGCCGGCTGACCGAGAAGGTCGCCGCCATGCGCCGCGCGCTGCCCGAGGGCGCCGCCGTCACCGGCCATTACCGCTTCATCGCCGAGGATGGTCGCGAGGTCGGGCTCGCCGAGATGTTCGCCGACAAGACGAGCCTCGCGGTCTACAATTTCATGTTCGGTCCGAAGCGCGCCCGCCCCTGCCCGATGTGCACCAATCTCCTCGGCGCGCTCGAGGGTAATGCCAATGACATCCAGCAGAAGATGGCGCTCGCCGTCGTCGCACGCTCGCCGATCGAGCGGCTGATCGCCTTCAAGAAGGAGCGTGGCTGGCGCTCCCTGAAGCTCTACAGCGACGCGAACGGCGAATGGTCGCGCGATTTCCACGCCGTCGGCGACGATGGCGGCGACATTCCCGGCCTCCATGTCTTCACCCGGCGCGACGGCTCGATCCGCCACTTCTGGAGCGGCGAGATGACGGAAGCCGATCCCGGCCAGGACCCGCGCGGCGCCCCCGAACTCGCGCCGCTCTGGCACATGGTCGACATCCGCCCCGAGGGGCGCGACCCCGACTGGTATCCGGAACTGGATTATCCAGGCTGACAGAAAACGGTCTCGGCAGTTCCGGACCGTCTTCACCTCTCCCAGAGGGAGAGGTGGAGCGTGCTTGATGCCCCGTGCGACCTCAGTCCGCCAGCCGGTTCTGCATGAAGATGCGCGCCTTGCCGCGCGGGTGGTCGTCGATATTGCCGAAGGGCTCGAATCCGAGCTTCGCGTAGAAGCCAGGTGCCTGGAAGGCGAAGGTGTCGAGCCAGATGCCGGCGCAGCCGCGGGCGCGGCCCCGCGCTTCGGCCTCGGCCATCAGGCGGCTGCCGATCCCCGCGCCGCGTGCTTCTTTCGGCACGACGAGCAGTTCGACGAACAGCCAGTCATAGACGATTCGCCCCCAGAGCCCGCCGATGGTCGCGCCGGTCTCGGGATGCTTCACCAGCACCGCGACGGGTTCGTGGCCGGACGGACCATGCGCCTCGTCGTTATAGGCGACGAGCACGTCGAGGATGGCCTCGCGATCCGCCGCGCTCGGGGCGTCCGGTGTCACGATGAGCGGCTGCATGCTGGTTCTCCGTCGATAAGCTCGTAAGTCGGTTCCGCACCGCGCGACGCTCGACTTTCCGTGCCCTGCTTGCTAAGCGCCGCGGCAAGGATCTTCAACCGCCGCGGCGGCAGGGAACGGGTGCGACATGGGTGACGAACGCCTCAACGTGCTGCTGATCGGCTCCGGCGGGCGCGAGCATGCGCTGGCCTGGAAGCTGTCCGAGTCGCCGCGGCTGAAGCGGCTGTTCGCGGCGCCGGGCAATCCGGGCATCTGCGAGCATGCCGTGATGTGCGCGCTCGACATCGACGATCACGCGGCGGTGGTCGATTTCTGCAAGCGCGAGGCGATCGACCTCGTCGTGGTCGGGCCGGAGGCGCCGCTCGTCGCCGGCATCGCCGATGCGCTGACATCGGCCGGCATCTCCGTCTTCGGTCCGTCCCAAGCCGCAGCGGCGCTCGAGGGCTCGAAGGGCTTCACCAAGGATCTCTGCGCCGATGCCGGCATTCCGACCGCCGCCTATCGTCGCTTCACCGATGCCGACGCCGCCCGCGCCTATTGCGCAGAGAGGGGCGCGCCGATCGTCGTCAAGGCGGACGGCATCGCCGCCGGCAAGGGCGTCGTCGTCGCGGCGACGCTCGACGAGGCGATCGAGGCGGTCGATGCCTGCTTCGCCGGCGCCTTCGGCGAGGCCGGAGCCGAGGTGGTGATCGAGGATTGCCTCGTCGGCGAGGAGGCGAGCTTCTTCGCCATTTCCGATGGCGTCACTGTGGTGCCGTTCGGCGCGGCGCAGGACCACAAGCGCGCCTTTGACGGCGACACCGGCCCCAATACCGGCGGCATGGGCGCCTATGCGCCGCCGCCGGTGATGACCGACGCGCTGATGGCCCGCACCATGGACGAGATCGTGCGCCCGACCATCGCCGCCATGGCCGCGCGCGGCACGCCGTTCAAGGGCGTGCTCTTTGCCGGGCTGATGATCACCGAAAGCGGCCCGCAGCTCATCGAATACAATGTCCGCTTCGGCGACCCGGAATGCCAGGTCCTGATGATGCGGCTCGAATGCGACCTGCTCGACCTCCTCTGCTCGGCCGCCGCCGGAAGGCTCGCCGCGACGCCGCCGACCTTCCGCCCGACGCCGGCGCTCACCGTCGTCATGGCGGCCAAGGGCTATCCCGGCAGCTATCGCAAGGGCACGCCGATCGGCGGCATCGCCGCGGCGGAGGCGGTCGACGGGGTCAAGGTGTTCCAGGCGGGAACGGCGCTTCAGGCGGGCAAGCTGGTCGCGGCCGGCGGCCGGGTGCTCAATGTGTCGGCGACGGGCCGCACGATCGCCGAAGCGCGCGAGCGCGCCTATCGCGGCGTCGCGGCCATCGAGTGGGACGACGGCTTCTGCCGCACGGACATCGCCTGGCGCGCGATGGAGCGCGGCGCCTGAGCCGGCTTTCGCGGCGCTCGCGAATCCGGCAGACTCGCCCCTCACGCGAGACACGCACGAGCCCATGCCGATCCGCCGCCTGACCGAGGACATGATCAACCGCATCGCCGCCGGCGAGGTGGTGGAACGGCCGGCGAGCGTCGTCAAGGAGCTGGTCGAGAACGCGATCGACGCCGGCGCGCGGCGGATCGAGATCGTGACTGCCGGTGGCGGCGCGGCGCTCATCCGTGTCACCGATGACGGCTCGGGCATGAATGCCGAGGACCTCGCGCTCTCCGTCGACCGGCACGCGACCTCGAAGCTCACCGATCTCGACGATATCCGCACGCTGGGGTTCCGCGGCGAGGCGCTGGCCTCGATCGGTGCCGTCGCGCGGCTCTCCATCGCCAGCCGGCATGCCTCGGAGGCGCATGGGTGGGAAGTCGTCGTCGAGGGCGGCGCCTTGCAGCCGCTGCGCCCCGCCGCCCTCGCCGCGGGCACGCGGGTCGAGGTTCGGGATCTCTTCTTCGCGACGCCGGCGCGGCTCAAGTTTCTCAAGGGCGAGCGCGCCGAGGCCAGCGCGATCACCGAGGTCGTGCGCCGCCTCGCCATCGCCCATCCCGAGATCCGCTTCCATCTCGCCGGCAGCGACCGGTCCGCGCTCGACCTGCCCGCCACCGGCGATGCCGGCCTCCCGGCGCGGCTGACGCAGATCCTCGGCCCCGATTTCGCGCAGAACGCCATGCCGATCGATGCGGCGCGCGAGGGCGTGCGCCTCTTCGGCCTCGCCGGCCTGCCGACCTTCCATCGCGCCAACGCGCTGCAGCAATATCTGATGGTCAACGGCCGCCCGGTGCGCGACCGCCTGCTCATGGGCGCGCTCAGGGCCGGCTATGCCGATGTCATGGCGCGCGACCGCCATCCGGTTGTGGCGCTCGGCATCGAGATCACGCCGCAGGATGTCGACGTCAATGTCCATCCGGCCAAGGCCGATGTGCGCTTCCGCGATCCCGGCCTCGTGCGCGGGCTCATCGTCGGCGCGCTCCGCCATGCCGTGATGGTGAGCGGCCATCGCGCCACCACGACTGGCGGCGGCGCCACGATCGCCGCCTTTCGGCCTGGCGGCGGCTCTGCGATGCCCGCCGCCCGACCGGCCTATGCCGCGCAACCGGCGGCCTTCGGGCGGGTGGCGCAGGCGGCGGCCTTCGCCGAGCCCGACGAGCGCTTCGCTCCGGCCTTCGCGGCGGTCGACCTCCCCTCGGCCGACGCGCGCGCCCATGCCGCGCCAATGGAGGAGCGCACCACGCGCCCGCTCGGCGCCGCGCGCGCGCAGGTGCACGGCACCTATGTCATCACCCAGACCGAGGACGGCATCGTCATCGTCGACCAGCACGCCGCGCATGAGCGGCTGGTCTATGAGCGGCTGAAGCAGTCGCTGGCGAAGACCGGCGTCGCGCGGCAGATCCTGCTCATCCCCGATATCGTGGAACTGCCGTCGGAAGATGTCGCCCGGCTGGTCGCCCGCTCGGAGGAACTCGAGGCCTTCGGTCTCGTCGTCGAGGGCTTCGGGCCCGGCGCGGTCGCGGTGCGCGAGACGCCGGCCCTGCTTGGCGAGGTCAATGCGCGGGCTCTGCTCGCGGACCTCGCCGACGATTTCGCCGACTGGGACGGCTCGACACGCCTCGCCGAGAAACTCGACCATGTCGCCGCGACCATGGCCTGCCATGGCTCGGTGCGCGCCGGCCGCCAGCTGCGGCCGGAGGAAATGGACGCCCTCCTCCGCGAGATGGAAGCGACGCCCGGCTCGGGCCAGTGCAACCATGGCCGGCCGACCTATGTCGAACTGAAGCTCGGCGATATCGAGCGCCTGTTCGGGCGGCGCTGACGAGGGATCGCGCGGCGCGAAGCGATTGCAGAAGCGCGCAATTCGCCGCATAAGGACGGGCATGAACCGCATCGATCCCAGCCGCGGCGGCGAAGCCCGTATCCGCTATCTCGACGGCGACTACCAGATCCTTTCGCCGGGCGCCTTCGTGCGCTGCGCCGTCACCGGCGTCGCCATCCCGCTCGACGAACTGCGCTACTGGAATGTCGAGCATCAGGAAGCCTATGCCGACCCGGCGACCTCGCTCGCCCGCCACAAGCAACTCGGCCTCGTCTAGCCGACCCGCTTCCGCGCGATCGCGGCGCGGATCAGGCCTTCCAGCCGCGGCTCATCCTCGAAGACGAGCCGGACACGCAGCACGCGCGCCCGTTCCGCCAGGCTCCCCCGCGCGCCGCCATGGCCCTTGAGGCGCACCGCATCCTTGGCGGTGGTGACCAGCGTCAAACCCTCCGCTGCCGCGCGGGCGATCAGCCGCTCCGCATCGGCCTCGCCATAGGGGTGGTGATCAGGGAAGGCCTCGATGGCCGCGACCTCGAAGCCGGCTTCCCTCAGCGAGGCGTGGAATTTCTCCGGCCGGCCGATTCCCGAAAAGGCGAGGACGCGCCTCTCCTCCGCGCTCCCCGGCCCGCCCTCTGCCTCGAGCCGTCCGCGCAGCACCGGCTTTCCGGCTCGCTCGGCCATGCGCGCCACGGTGTCGCCCGCGGCGCCCTCGCCGATCACCAGCACCGCATCGGCGCGCGGCATCTGGATGGCGAGCGGCGCGCGCAGCGGTCCGGCCGGCATCACGCAGCCATTGCCGATGCCGGCGCCGCCATCGACGACGACGAGCGAGAAATCCTTGGCGAGCGACGGGTTCTGGAAGCCGTCATCCATGATGATGCAATCCGCGCCCGCCGCGAGGAGCAGCGGAGCGCCGTCCGGCCGGTGCGGCGCCACCACGACGGACGCGGCCTCGGCCAGCAGCAACGGCTCGTCGCCAACCAGCGTGGCGGTGTCGCGCGCGCCATCGACGCGGTGCGCCGAGCGGATCGTGCCGCCATAGCCGCGCGTCAGGAATCCCGGCGTCAGGCCGAGCCGGCGGATGATCCCAGCGAGCGCCAGCGCGGACGGCGTCTTGCCGGCGCCGCCGACGACGAAATTGCCGACGCAGATGACCGGCACATCGGCGCGCATTTCGGGCGCCGCGGCCATGCGCGACGCCGCCTTCCAGCCCCAGACGGCCGCGACCGGCCAGAGCAGATGCGCGGCGAGGCCGGGACGGGCGCGCCACCAGAAGCGCGGCGCCGTGATCATGATGCGCTGGCCGCGTCGCGCGCCCGCGCCGCCATGCCGAGCGGCTCCAGCCACGGGGCGAGCGCCGAAAGGGTCGCGTCGAGGGCTCCGGCATGGGGCGCGAGCGCGGCGCTCGCCCGCGCCGCGGCGGCTTCGATGACGGCCGGATCGGCATAAAGGGCAAGCAGCGACGCGGCGAGATCGTCGGCGCCCGTCACCGGCGGCATTCCGGTGCCACGATCAAGCGCGGCATAGATCTCGGTCGCGTTGGCGACGGCGGGACCATGCAGGATGGCCGCGCCCAGGAGCGCCGCTTCGATCGGATTATGGCCGCCGACCGGCACCAGCGTGCCGCCGACGAATGCGACCGGCGCCGCGCGATAGAAGAGGCCGAGTTCGCCCAGCGTATCGGCGACATAGATGTCGGTCGCCGCGCCGACGCCATCGCCGGCGGAACGGAGCGCCACCGCCAACCCTTCGGCGGCCAGCGCATCGCGGATCGCCGGGCCGCGCACCGGATGGCGCGGCACGATGACGGTGAGGAACTGCGGCCTTGCCGCGCGGACGCGGCGATGCGCGCCGGCGACGATCGCCTCCTCGCCCTCATGTGTCGAAGCCGCGACGAAGACCTCGCGGTCCGCCGTCGCCTGCCGGAACGATGCCAGTGCAGCCTGGTCGGCACCCGGCGCGGGGACGTCGAATTTCAGGTTGCCGACCGAGCGGACGCCGCCGAAGCCGAGCGCGGCCAACCGCTTCGCGTCGCCGTCGCTCTGCGCCAGCGTCAGCGCGATCTGCGAAAAGAGCGGCCGCATGATCGATCCGAGCTTCTCCCAGCGCGCGAAGGAGCGCTCGGTCATGCGGGCATTGATCCGGATCTCGGGAATGCCTCGCGCCGCGAGCCGCATCATGATGGTCGGCCACAGCTCGGATTCGAAGAAGAGGGCGATATCCGGCCGCCAGGCGTCGAGGAACCGATCGACGAAGGGCTCGATATCGAGCGGCACATATTGGTGGAACGCGCCCTTCGGCAGGCGACGGGCCGCGACGGCGGCGCTGGTGACGGTGACCGTCGTCAGGAGGACCGTGATGCCCTCCCCCGCGATGCGGCCGATGAGCGGCATCACCGCATTGGTCTCGCCGACGCTCGCGACATGGATCCAGACGAGCGGCCCCGCCGGCCGGTTGATGGAAGGGCGGCCATAGCGCTCGTCGCGCCGGCCGCGCTCCTCCTTGCCCTTGCGGGTGCGCCAGGCGAGGAGGAAGGGTACCAGCGGCAGCGCCGCATAGCCGGCCGCGCGGTAGAGGCCGCGCACCAGCGCGCCGCCGGCCTCAGCCATCGCGGCCGCCGACCCGCTCATAGGCGATGGCGGTGACGCGGTTCAGTTCGTCCTCGAGTTCCTGCCGCTTCGCCTCGGCAAGCGCCTCGTCGGCGTCGCGCGGCACATAGACCGGCGCGCCGAAGATGCAGGCCCCGCGCGAGAAAGGCAGGTTGATCGTCGTGCGGTCCCAGTTCCTGAGCACGAGGCGGCGCGAGGTCGCGAGCGCGATCGGCAGGATCGGCCGGCCCGACGAGCGGGCGAGCGTGATGATGCCGAGCCCGGCGCGGCGGGATTCGGCATGGCTGAGATCGGCGGTCATGGCGACCGTGACGCCCTCGGCGAGCGCCCGCTTCATCTCGAGGAAGCCGCGCAGCCCGCCCTTCTCGATCGTCCGCGACGGAGTCCGCGCGGCGGAGGCGCGGATCGTGCCATAGCCGAACTTCTCGGCGATCACGGCATTGATCTCGCCGTCGCGATGGCGGGACACCATCACCTTCAGATTGAAGCCCTTGCTCGGCACGAAGGGCGCCATGAGATGCTGGCCGTGCCACATCGTCATGATGCCGGGGAGATGCGCGCCGAGCGCGGCGATCGGATCGGCCGGCTCGAAGGTGATGCGGCTCGTGGCGCGGACGAACTTCAGATAGGCGACCGCCGCGAGGCCGGCTGCGCGCACCAGCTTTTCCGACTGGCCGAGCCGCTTCAGCGCGCTTTTCGGCGTCGCGGGCGGCTGTGCGCCGGTCTCGACCGGCGCCGTCGTCGGCTCGCTCTCCGCCTTGTGGTCCACGATCGCGTTCATCCTCGAACCGTTCCTCGCTCCGGCAACCGGCCGTGGCCGGCGTGGATCAGGCGCCGGTCGCCTCCGGATCCAGGAGACGGTGGAGATGCACGATGAAATAACGCGTCTGCGCGCTGTCGACCGTGCCCTGCGCCGCCTTCTTCCAGGCGTCGTAGGCGGTCTTGTAGTTCGGGAAGATGCCGACCACGTCGAGCTTCGAGAGATCCGAGAACTCCATCGATTCGACGCTGCTGAGCTCGCCCCCGAAGACGAGGTGGAGCAGCTGCTTCTGTGTCTCCGGCATCTCGGCCGATCTCCTTCGAATGGTTCGACAATGGGTCGCGGAGCTCGGAGCCCGCTCAGGAGCGCCGCCTGCGCTCGGCCTCGGCCTCGGCCCGGCCGACGGGGCCGGCGGTCGCGTCAGCGAGACCCGGCACCGTCGCCACCAGCGCGCCATGGCGCGGGTCGGGCCGGTTGTAGCGCACCGGCAGTCCCGCGGCGTCGTGCAGCGTTCCGCCTGCTTCGTGCACCAAAAGGTCGGCAGCCGCAAGGTCCCAGTCGCGGGCATCCGGCGACGCCGTGGCGACCTCGAGCCGCCCCGCCGCGACGAGTGCCAGGCGATAGGCGAGCGAGGGCGTGACGCGCCTTTCGCCGATCGCGAGCCCGGCGGCGGCGAACGCGCGCTGATGGCGCATCGGACCCGAGAAACGCAGCGTCGCACCCGCTTCGGGCGCCACGGCCAGCAGCGGGCGGCCGTTGAGGCGCGCGCCGCCGCCGCGTGTCGCTTCGAAGAGTTCTCCCCGTGCCGGCACCGAGAGGACGCCGGCGATCGGCCGGCCGCGCTCGACCACCGCGACGGAGACGCACCAGTCGAGGCTGCCCTCCATGAAGCCGCGGGTGCCGTCGATCGGATCGACGATGAAGATGCGCTCGCGCGTCAACCTGTCGGGGGTATCGGCGGTTTCCTCCGAAAGCCAGCCATAATCCGGACGGGCGCTAAGCAGCGTCTCGAAAAGATAGCGGTCCGAGGCGATGTCCGCCTCGGTGACCGGCGAGTCGGCGCCTTTCGTCCAGGCGCGCGGCTGGTTGCCGAAAAAGGCGAGCGCGATGCGCCCGGCCGCCTCGGCCGCCGCCGCGATCAGTGCGAGGTCATCGAGCGCCGGATCCTCGGCGTCAGCGTCCGGCAATCGTCATCCCTTCGACGGCGAGGGTCGGCGCGTTGACGGCGGAGCGATAGACGAGATCGTTGGCCGCGACGAGCGAGCGATACATGTCCTTCAGATTGCCGGCGATGGTCAGTTCCGACACCGGCTCGGCGAGCTTGCCGCCGCTGATCCGGAAACCGCCGGCGCCGCGGCTGTAGTCGCCCGTGACGCCGTTGACGCCATGGCCGATCAGCTCGGTGACATAGAGGCCCTCGCCGATCTCGGCGAGAAGCTCCTCCGGCGACAGCGTCCCCGGCAGCAGTGTCACATTCGTCGCATGGGGGCTGCCGCCGCCGCCGCTGCCGCGGCCGTTGGTCTCGAGGCCGAGCTCGCGGGCAGTGGCGCTGTCGAGCAGCCAGGTTTGCAGCACGCCGCCTGCGACGAGGTCCATCGGCTCTGCGGCGACGCCCTCGCCATCGAAGGGCCGCGAGGCGAGGCCGCGCGGACGGCGGGGATCGTCGGTGATGCGGATCGACGGCGCGAACAGCGCCGTGCCGAGCGCATTCTGCAGGAAGCTCGTGCGCCGGGCGATCGCGGCGCCGTTGATGGCGCCGAGGAGATGGCCCACGAGGCTGCTGGCGAGGCGCGGATCGAAGACGACCGTCCCGCGCCCGGTCGGCAGGCGGCCGGGATTGAGGCGGCGGACGGCGCGCTCGCCGGCCTCGCGGCCGATCGCTTCCGGATCGCGGAGATCGGAGCCATAGACCTTCGAGTCGCCGTCATAGTCGCGTTCCATGCCGGTGCCCTCGCCGGCGATGGCTGTCGCAGAGACGCCGTGACGCGAGCCGAGATAGGAGCCGAGGAAGCCATGCGAGGTGGCGATGACGGCGCCGGTCAGGCCCCAACCGGCCGAAGCGCCGCTCGACTTAGTCACGCCGGCAACGGCGAGCGCCGCGGCCTCGGCGCGACGGGCGCGCTCGGCCAGCATCTCGGGATCGGGGATCGACGGATCGAGCAGGTCGAGATCGGGCCAGGACTTCGCCAGCCGCTCCTCGGGCGCGAGGCCGGCGAAACGGTCCTCGGGGGCGACGCGGGCCATGGCGACGGCGCGCTCGGCAAGCGCCTCGACGGGCGCGACGCCGTTGGTGGAGACGCTGGCGGTCCGCTTGCCGATGAAGACGCGCAGCGACACATCGTCGGACTCGGAGCGGTCGGTCTCGTCGACGGCGCCGTTGCGGATGTCGACGGAGAGGCCGACGCGGCGCACGGCGAAGGCATCGGCCGCGTCGGCGCCCGCCCGGCGCGCCGCCTCCACCAGCGCCGCGGCGCGATCGACGAGGCGTGACTGATCGGGCAGGACTGTCATCGGCAGGACTCCTTTTTCCCTTCTGTAGGGATCGCAACCTTCCGCCACAACCCCTTGCCGGCGCAGGGGACGGCTGCACGACGGCGCAGGCCTTGTTCTTGCATCATGCTGCGGCTCGCTTCATCGTACGCGACCACCCGAAGGAGACCGATTGATGGCCGAAGCGCAGAGCACCGACCTCGTCCAGCTCGTCGCGCTGCTCGGCGCTGGCGTCGTCGCCGTGCCGGTCTTCAAGCGCGTCGGGCTCGGCTCGGTGATCGGCTATCTCGCAGCCGGCATCGCGATCGGACCGTTCGGTCTCGGCCTCTTCACCGATCCGCAGGCGATCCTGCATGTCGCCGAGCTCGGCGTCGTCATGTTCCTGTTCGTGATCGGCCTCGAGATGCGCCCGTCGCGGCTGTGGGGGCTCAGGCGCGAGATCTTCGGCCTCGGCGTCGCGCAGGTCGTCGTCTGCGGCGCCATCCTCACCGGGGCCGGCATCCTCGCCGGGTTGCCGCCGGCCGCCGCCTTCGTCGCCGGCATGGGCTTCGTTCTGACCTCCACCGCGACGGTCATGCAGCTCCTCGACGAGCGCGGCGAGACCGCCTCGCCGGCCGGCCAGCGCATCGTCTCCATCCTGCTGCTGGAGGATCTCTCGATCGTGCCGCTGATCGCGGCGGTGGTGCTGCTCGGAACGACGCATGCCGACGAGCATGCCCTGCCCTTCTGGCAGTCGGGCCTCATCGCGCTCGCCGCCGTCGCGGCCGTGGTGGCCGCCGGGCGCTGGCTGCTCAACCCGATGTTCCGCATCCTCGCCCGGGCCAATGCGCGCGAGGTGATGACGGCGGCGGCGCTGCTCGTCGTGCTCGGCGCGGCACTCGTCATGCAATTGAGCGGCCTCTCGATGGCGATGGGCGCCTTCCTCGCCGGCGTGCTCCTGTCGGAATCGAGCTTCCGCCACCAGCTGGAGGCGGATATCGAGCCGTTCCGCGGCCTCCTGCTCGGCCTCTTCTTCCTCGGCGTCGGCATGTCGCTCGATCTGCGCGTGCTCGTGCTCGACTGGGAGTACATCCTGGCCGCGCTCGCCGGCTACATGGTGCTGAAGGCGATCGGCATCGCGCTCGTCGCCCGGCTCTTCCGCACCGACATGCGCGAGTCCCTCACGCGCGCCGCCATGATGGCGCAAGGCGGCGAGTTCGCCTTCGTGCTCTATTCCGCGGCGGTCGCCGGCGGGGTGATCGACGGGAGGCTCAACGCCATCCTGACGGCGACCGTCATCCTCTCCATGGCCCTGACGCCGCTCACCGTCATCGCGCTGCGCTACCTGCCCGAGCCGAAGCAGTCGCTGGAAGGACTCGACGTGGCGGACGGGCTCGAAGGGCGGGTCCTGATGATCGGCTTCGGCCGTTTCGGCCAGATCGTGTCCCAGTTCCTGCTCTCCGAGGGCATCGACGTGACGGCGATCGATTCCGACGCCGACATGGTGCGGAGCGCCGCGCGCTTCGGCTTCAAGGTCTATTACGGAGACGGGACGCGGCTCGACGTGCTGCGCGCGGCCGGCATCGAGCATGCCGATCTCATCGTCGTCTGCACCGACAAGCGGGAATCGACCGACGTCATAGTCGAGCTGATCCGTTCGGAGTTCCCGCTCGCCAAGCTCTATGTCCGCTCCTATGACCGCCAGCACACGCTGAAGCTCCGCAAGCTCGGCGTCGATTTCGAGATCCGCGAGACCTACGAATCGGCGTTCACCTTCGGCATGCAGTCATTGGAGGGGCTCGGCTATGACGAGGGCCGCATCGCCGAGGTCGCCGAGACCATCCGCGAGCGCGAGGCGGCGCGGCTCGCCATCCAGATGAGCGGCGGACAACTCGCCTATACCGACGTTCAGGGCAAGCTGCAGCCGCAGCCGCTCACGGTCCCCAAGCGCCGCGCCAAGGCCCTCAACGAGGAAGCCGTCAAGGCAACCGCCGACGCGGCGGAGTGAGGGCTTCCGCAGGCGGAAAGCTGGGCCTTTACCCTGGCCCTCTCCTCAAGACCGAGTGGGACCCGCTCGGTCATGGGTCGTCATCCCGGCGAATGCCGGGATCCGTCGAGGGGCAAGTTCCACGCGATCGAGCGACAGCGCCCCTAATGGAACCGCGGCTTCCGCCGGGGTGACGCCGAACCCTGGAAGAGCTTGGCAGACCCCGCGCATGACCCATGGAGCATTCGGGGTAAGGGCCCGCCTTATCGCAAGACGGTGACCCCTCACCGTCCAGCCAGGTCCCTCAGAGCTTCGGCGCGGACGCCGGCTCGGCATTGGCGGTCTTGGTCTTCTCCGGCCCGACGGTGACGACCATGTTCGGGCCCTCGCCATAGAGGCGATGAGCGACGCGACGGGCATCCTCGATGGTCACGGCGGCGATCTTCTCGTTGCGCTTCTCGACATAGTCGATGCCGAGGCCCTCCTGCATGATGCCGAGCACCTGGCGGGCGATCTTGGACGAGGAATCGAAGCGCAGCGCATAGGAGCCGATGAGATAGCTCTTGGCCTGCGCCAGTTCCTGCTCGGTCGGGCCTTCGGCGCCCATGCGGGCGATTTCCGCCTTGATGATCCCGATCGTCTCGCCGGCGCGGTCGGCCCGCGTGGCCGTGCCGCCGGCGAAGGCGTCGGCATGGTCCAGGTTGACCAGCGCCGTCGAGACCGTATAGGCCAGCCCGCGCTTCTCGCGGACCTCCTTGTAGAGCCGCGAGGAGAACGACCCGCCGCCGAGCACATGGTTCACCACATAGGCGGCCATGAAATCGGGATCCTGGCGCGCAATGCCGGGACCGCCGAACCGGATCAGCGTCTGCGGGTTGGGCTGGTCGAGCGCGATGACGCCGGCGGCTGGCACGGTGTCGGGGATCGGCGTCAGCTCGGCCTTCAGAGGCAGCGGCCCGAAGGCGCGGGCGAGCAGCGCGCTCGCCTCGGCCGGGCTGATCGCCCCGACCATCGCCACCTTCAGCCCGTCGCGCGCGAAGACCCGCTTGCGATAGGCATCGAGATCGGCATTCGAGATCGCCGCGACGCTGTCGAGCGTGCCGTCGATCGGCTGGCCATAGGGATGGTCGGGGAAGGCATGGGCACAGATGGCGAGCGTCGCCGCCGTCTGCGGGTCGGTCACGTCGCGCTTGATGCCGTCGAGGATCTGGGCGCGGATGCGCTCCACCGGCTCCTTGTCGAAGCGCGGCTTCTGCAGAGCGAGCGCGAGAAGGTCGAAGGCCTCGTCCTTGTCCTCGGCCAGCATCTTCACATCGCCGAAGAAGCTGTCGCGGCCGGCATCGAAGGAGAGGCTGATCGAGCGGGTGTCGAGCGCCTGCTGGAAGGCCTGGCTCGTCATGTCGCCGGCGCCCTCGTCGAGGAGGCTCGACAGCATGGCGGCGACGCCGGGCTTGCCCGCCGGATCCTGCGCCGCGCCGCCCTCGAAGGCGAAATCCATCGCGATCATCGGCACGGTGTAGTCCTCGACCAGCCAGGCCTCGACGCCTTCGGGCGCCGGGATCGCCTTGATCGACATGGCCTCGCTCGCCGGGACGACGAACACGAGGCCGATAAACGCGAAGGCTATTCGGCCGAAGAGACTGGCCATGGGGTCGTTCTCCGTTCGGTCAGCTGCGGCTCTCGGCCGGCGCGGGAATGAGCGTGCCGGTCACGGACCGGCGCGCGTCGAGATAGGCGGCGGCCGCCGCCGCGATGTCGGCAGCGGTCACGTCGCCGATGCGCGAGGGCCATTCCTGGACGGCGTCCAGCGGCTGGCCGGTCGCCATGGCGGTGCCGATGATGCGGGCGAGCATGGACTGGCTGTCCTGCGCATAGATCGCCATCGCCCGCGTGCGGCGCTTGGCGGCTTCGAGCTCGTCCGGCGTGACGCCATGGTCGCGGATATCGGCGATCACGGCATCGACGGCCGCCTCGAGCTTGGCGAGCGGCACGTCGCCGCGCGGCGCGGCATAGACGGCGAAGCTGCCATAATCGAGCGCCTCGCCGGAATAATAGGCGCCGGCCGAGGAGGCGATGCCGTCCTTCACGACGAGCTGGCTGTAGAGGCGGCTGGTCGGGCCGCGGCCGAGGATATCGGCCAGAACGTCGAGCGCCTCCGCCTCGCCCGGCTTCGCCGAGGCATAGGACGGGACCAGATAGTTGCGCGTCCAGGACGGCTCGGTCACGCGCGGATCGGCGAGCGTCACGGTGCGCGGGGCGAGCGGCGGCGGCTCCATCGGGCGATGGCGCGGGCCGGGCTCCGCGCGGACCTTCACGCGGCCGAAGGTCGCTTCCGCCAGGCGGCGCACCTCGTCCGGCGTGACATCGCCGGCGACGACGAGGATGGCGTTGTTGGGCGTGTAGTAACGGCGATACTGGGAAAGCGCGTCCTCGGCGGTGAGGCCCTGCATCTCCTGCTGCCAGCCGATGATCGGGATGCCGTAGTGGTGATTCTGGTAGAGCGCGGCGTTGATCGCCTCGCCGAGCTGCGAGGCCGGGTTGTTGTCGACCCGCATCCGCCGCTCTTCGAGGATCACGTCGCGCTCGGGCGTCACCACGGCGTCGTCGATGACCAGCCCTTCCATGCGGTCGGCCTCGAACGCCATCAGCGTGCCGAGCTGCTGCTTGCCGATCGTCTGGTAGTAGGCGGTCGCGTCGGCGGTCGTGAACGCGTTCTCCTGCCCGCCGCCCTCGGACACCTTGGACGAGAACTCGCCGGCCGGATGCGCCTTGGTGCCCTTGAACATCAGATGTTCCAGGAAATGCGCGATGCCCGATTTCCCCGGCGGATCGTCGGCGGCGCCGATCTTGTACCAGACCATATGGGTAACGATCGGCGCCCGGTGATCGGGGACGACCACGACCTGCATGCCATTGGACAGGGTAAAGGTCGTTGCGTCGGGTGCGATCTTCACCGCCGCCTTTGTGGCCGCGGGCGTGGTCGCGGCCGGCCCGGCCGGTGCATCGGCCGGCGCCGCGCGGCTCACGGCGGGAGCGGCGAGGATGGCAGCCGAAGCGGCGATGACGGCGAGAAAAGAGGCGCGGCGAAAGCCGGATGCAGGAGTGGAGACGCGCTGATCCATCGGTCCTCGAAACGCCTGTCACCCCCTGCCCGAGACCGAGCCTAGGATAGTCGAACGGGCGAAGCGAGAAAAATGTGATCAGGCCGCGGCGCGGCGCAGGAAGACGAGCTGCGTGTCGCCGGCCTCGCGGCGATCGATCACCTCGAGCCCTGCGATCGGCTCGATCGCCGCCGTGCCGCTCTCCTCCAGCACGCAGAGCGCGTCCTCGGCCAGCCAGCCGCCTTCGAGCGCGGCGGCGAGCGCCGGCTCGCCGAGCCCGCGGCCATAGGGCGGATCGGCGAAGACGAGATCGAAGGGCGGCACGGTTCCGGCCGGCCCGAGCCTGGTTGCGTCGCGCCGGAAGAGGCGCGTGCGGCCGGTGAGCCCGAGCTCCTCGATATTGCGGCGGATAAGCCCGCGCGCCTCGACGCCCTCGTCGACGAAGAGCGCATAGGCAGCGCCGCGCGACACGGCTTCGAGACCGAGCGCGCCCGTTCCGGCGAAGAGATCGAGCACCCGCGCGCCTTGGACCTTGTCGCCATGGGCATGCGCGAGGATGTTGAAGAGGCTCTCGCGCAGTCGGTCGGAGGTCGGGCGGATCGACTGGGTCTTCGGGCCGGCCAGCGTCCGGCCGCGAAAATCACCGCCGACGATCCGCACCGCCGCCTCCCCGTCCGGGCCCGCCCTTGCCACCGGCCCCGCCGGGCCGGCCGCCGCCCGGGCGACCACCGGGCTTGCCACCGGAAGGCTTGCCACCCGCGCCCGGGCGCTGTCCCGATCGACTGCCGCCCGGCTTGCCGTCCCGGAAGGGCTTGCCGTCGTGCGCGGCCCTGCCTTCAGCCGAAGGCTTGCCGCCGGCGCGCGACCGCGGCGGGCCGCTGCGGGCCGCACGATCGCCGACCGCCGCGGCGCCGCGCTTGCCTGCCGAGCCCTTCGGCTTGGAACCGGGCCGCGCGCCTGCCGTGCTGCTCACGTCGTCCTCGCGCCGCCGGGCGCTGCGCGCCGCGCGCGCTTCCTCCGCCGCCTGCTCGCGCTCATAGGCGAGCCGGCGCTGGTCCGAGATCGGCCGTCCGCGACGGCGCGGCGGCTCCTCGGACTCGGCAGCCGCGCGGCCGGGGGCCGGACGCGGCCGGGCCGCCGGCTTGCGCACGGGGCTCTCGGCAGCGCGCGGCGGACGCGCCGGTTTCGCTGCTCCGCCTTCGCTCTTCGGGGCTGGCTTCGGCGCCGTCCTCGGAGCCGGACGCGCTGCCCGCTCCTCGCCGCGCTCGCGGAGCGGCGCATCGAAATCGGCACCGGCGTCGCGCGTCAGCTTCTCGCCGAGCTGGTCGCGCAGCACGCGGCCGCGGATCTCCACCACCTCGCCCTCGGCGAGATCGCCGAGCTGGAACGGGCCATAGGAGACGCGGATCAGGCGGTTGACGTCGAGCCCGAGGCTGGCGAGCACATTCTTGACCTCGCGGTTCTTGCCCTCGCGCAGCGCCAGCGTGATCCAGACATTGCTGCCCTGGATGCGCTCGAGCATGGCGTCGATGGCGCCATACATCATGCCGTCGATGGTCACGCCGTCCTTGAGCTTCTCGAGCTCCGGCGGGTTGATCTCGCCCCAGGCGCGCGCGCGGTAACGACGCAGCCAGCCCGTCGAGGGCAGCTCCAGCACGCGGGCGAGGCCGCCGTCATTCGTCAGCAGCAGCAGGCCCTCGGTGTTGATGTCGAGCCGGCCGACGGCGATGACGCGCGGCATATGCTCGGGCAGAGCGTCGAAGACGGTCGGCCGCCCTTCCGGGTCGCGCGCCGTCGTCACGAGGCCGCGCGGCTTGTGATAGAGCCAGAGCCGCGTGCGCTCGCGCTCCGGCAGCGGTTCGCCATCGACCGTGACGCGATCCTTCGGGCCGACATTCACGGCCGGCGTGGTCAGCACCTCGCCATTGACGGCGACGCGGCCCTCGGCGATCCAGCGCTCGGCATCGCGGCGCGAGCAGAGCCCGGCACGCGCCAGAACCTTTGCGATGCGGTCGCCGTCCTCGCCATCGGCGGCGTCGTCGTCTATGCGTTTCTTGGGCGGTTTGTTCGGCGGCTTCATCGGGTTTCACCTCGGCCGCTTCCTTAACAGAGCGAGGCACGGGAGGCGAGACGGATGAGCGCGGGTCCTTCGGGTCCGATGCAGGCGGCGCTCGCCGAGGCGCGGGCGGCGGCGGCGCGCGGCGAGGTGCCGATCGGCGCCGTGATCGTCCGCGACGGCGCCATCATCGCCGCCGACGGCAACCGCACGCTGGAGCTCAAGGACCCGACCGCGCATGCCGAGATGCTGGTCATCCGCGCCGCCGCGGCCGCGATCGGTTCGGAGCGGCTGATCGGCTGCGATCTCCATGTGACGCTGGAGCCCTGCCCGATGTGCGCCGCCGCCATCTCGTTCGCGCGGCTGCGACGGCTCTATTATGCCGCCGCCGATCCGAAGGGCGGCGCCGTGGAGAGCGGCGTCCGCCTCTACAGCCAGCCGACCTGCCACCATGCGCCCGAGGTCTATGACGGCATCGCCGCCGCCGAAGCCGCGACGATGCTCAGGGACTTCTTCCGCCAGCGGCGCTGAAATCCGCTGTCTGCACGAAACTGCACGAATCAGGCGGCGCGCTGCGCGCAGCCGGGCACGTCTTCCAGCCGGGAATAGACGGCGAGCCCGCGCTCGGTCGCGATCTTGACGTCGAGATCAGCGCCCTTGGAGGCGCCGGGGATGCGCAGCACCGCGTCGCAGCGCGGCAGCAGCCGGTGTGCGACGGGATAGGCGATCTCCTCATAGACGGCATCGCCGACGGCGCGCGAGCCGGCGACGGCCATCAGCGGCAGCGCAAGCCATTCGCCGATCAGCGGGATGTGGCCGGCCCGGAACAGCGGCAGCGCCGCCTCTTCCAGCCGCCGCAGATTGTCGGCCATTCGGACGGGATCGTCGCCCGTGCCGGAGCGATAGGGGCCGGCGACGAGGATGATCATCGGCTTCACGGCGTTTTCAGGATTTGACATCGAAGGACCTCTTGCAGGACTGTTGCACGAACATTCCCGACACTGCACGAAATGATGATTTCGTGCAAGCTCGTGCAGGACCGTGATGCTGACCAGCGAACGCAAGCGCCTCATCCTCGACCGTCTCGGCCGCGACGGCCGCGTCGTCGCCAAGGCGGTGAGCCAGGAACTCGGGCTTTCGGAGGACACGATCCGCCGCGATCTCCGCGAGCTGGCCGCTGAGGGCAAGCTGCAACGCGTCCATGGCGGCGCACTGCCGGCCTCGCCCGGCATCGCCGATTTCGCGACGCGCGAGGCGATCGCGACGGAGGGCAAGCGCGCCATCGGCCGCGCCGGCGCGGCAATGATCGAGGATGGCCAGGTCGTGATCCTCGACGGCGGAACGACCGCACAGGAGCTCGCGCGCCAGCTCCGCCCCGGCCTCCGCGCGACCATCGTCACCCATTCGCCGAGCACGGCGATGGCGCTGATGCCGCATCAGGGCGTCGAGGTGATCATCATCGGCGGGCGGCTGTTCCGCCACTCGATCGTCACGGTCGGCGCGATCGCCGCCGAGGCGATCCAGCGCATCCGCGCCGATCTCTATTTCCTCGGCGTCACCGGCATCCATGCCGAGGCCGGCCTCACCACCGGCGATATCGAGGAAGCGGCGATCAAGCGCGCGCTGATGGCCCAGGCGGCCGAGACCATCGCCCTCGCCTCCTCCGAAAAAATCGGCGCCGTCTCCCCCTTCCTCGTCGCCCCGGTCACGGCGCTGGCGGGGATGATCGTGGAGAGCGGCCTGCCCGAAGAGAGGCTGGAGCCGTTGGCAGCGGCGGGGATGGCGGTGACGCGCGCCTGACGCCGGGCCTCAGCCTCCGGTCGACGCCAGCGCACAAACGAAAAGGGCGCGGCTTGCGCCGCGCCCTTCCCTGAACTTTTGCGGATCGGACTTCTTAGAAGTCCATGCCGCCCATGCCGCCGCCGCCCGGCATCGCCGGAGCGCCAGCTGCCGGCTTCGGCAGGTCGGCGATGAGGGCCTCGGTGGTGACGATCAGCGAAGCGACCGAAGCGGCGTCCTGCAGGGCAGTGCGCACGACCTTGGTGGGGTCGATGATGCCGGTCGAGACGAGGTCGACATACTCTTCCGACTGGGCGTCGAAACCGAAGGTCTCGGTCTTGCTCTCGAGAACCTTGGCGACGACGATCGAGCCCTCGACGCCGGCGTTCTCGGCGATCTGGCGGATCGGCGACTCGAGCGCCTTCAGCACGATCTTGATGCCGGCCTCGATGTCCGAGTTGTCGCTCTTCAGCTTCTCGACGGCCTTCTTGGCGCGGAGCAGGGCCGAGCCACCGCCCGGAACGATGCCTTCCTCGACCGCGGCGCGGGTGGCGTTCAGCGCGTCGTCGACGCGGTCCTTGCGCTCCTTCACCTCGACTTCGGTCGCGCCGCCGACGCGGATGACCGCGACGCCGCCAGCGAGCTTGGCCAGACGCTCCTGCAGCTTCTCACGGTCGTAGTCCGAGGTGGTCTCCTCGATCTGCGCCTTGATCTGACCGACGCGCGCCTCGATCTCCTTCTTCTTGCCGGCGCCGTCGACGATGGTCGTGTTCTCCTTGGAGATCGTGACCTTCTTGGCGCGGCCGAGCATGGCGAGCGAGACGTTCTCGAGCTTGATGCCGAGATCCTCGGAGATCACCTGGCCGGCGGTGAGGATCGCGATGTCCTCGAGCATGGCCTTGCGGCGGTCACCGAAGCCCGGAGCCTTGACGGCCGCGACCTTGAGGCCGCCACGGAGCTTGTTGACGACGAGCGTGGCCAGGGCCTCGCCCTCGACGTCCTCGGAGATGATGAGGAGCGGCTTGCCGGACTGAACGACGGCCTCGAGCACCGGCAGCATCGACTGCAGGTTCGAGAGCTTCTTCTCGTGCAGGAGGATGTACGGATCGTCGAGTTCCGTGACCATCTTCTCGGCATTGGTGATGAAGTAGGGCGAGAGATAGCCGCGGTCGAACTGCATGCCCTCGACGACCTC
>JAFKFV010000002.1 GCA_017307955.1 Allobosea sp.
TGACGATCGCCGCCGAACCCCTTGAGCTCACCGACAGCATCGAGAATTCGGTGCGCAGGATGTCGGAGCCCTCGAAGCTCCAGATCACCGATATCCGCGTCGCGACCATTGTCGGGCATGGCTACTACCCGATCCTCAGGATCGACACGAACCAGGGCATCTACGGCCTCGGCGAGGTGCGTGACGGCGCCCATCCCGACACGGCGCTTCGCCTCAAGCATCTCCTGATCGGCCAGAATCCCTGCAACGTCGATTACCTCTTCAAGTCGATCAAGCGCTATGGCGGCGACAGCCGCGAGGCCGGCGGCGTCTGCGCCATCGAGATCGCGCTGATGGATCTCGTCGGCAAGGTCTATGGCATCCCCTGCTACCAGCTGCTCGGCGGCAAATATCGCGACAAGGTCCGCCTCTATGGCGACACGCCGGCGCCGCGCAACCAGACGCCGGAGGGCTATGTCGAGGTCGTGATGAAGCGCCGGGCCATGGGCCTCACCTTCATCAAGTTCGACCTGCCGCCGCGCCTCTTCGACAGGACGCCGGGCGCGCTGATCGGCTCGCCGACCAAATACGAGTATCACCAGTATAGTCAGTGGTATGTCCCCGGCCGCGGCCCCGGCGCCCGCATCAGCGAGCGCGGCGTGGCACTCGCCGCCGAGATCACGGCCGCCGTGCGCGCGGCGGTCGGCGACGAGGTCTCGCTCTGCACCGATCATTTCGGCGAGGGCTATGTCACCGCCGACGAGGCGATCCGCATCGGCAAGGCGCTGGAGCCCTACAACCTCGCCTGGATCGAGGACGTGATGCCCTGGCGCGACATCGCCGGCCACAAGAAGGTCGCCGACGCGCTCCTGACGCCGGTCGCCGCCGGCGAGGATCTCTATCTCTTCGAGGGCTTCCGCGAGGCGATCGAGACGCGCGCCTTCGACATCATCCATCCCGACATGCTGTCCTCGGGCGGCCTTTCGGAGACGAAGCGCATCGCCGACCACGCCGAGCGCTACGGCATTCCGACGGCGCTGCATGCCTGCTGCTCGCCGGTCGGCTTCATGGCCAATGTCCATCTCGGCGCCTCGATCGCCAGCCTCGTCGCGGTCGAGCATCACGGGCTGGACCTGCCCTTCTTCCGCGATCTCGTGAAGGGTCTCGACGCCGACTACATGGCCGACGGCTATGTGACGGTGCCGGACGCACCCGGCCTCGGCATCGATCTCAACGAGGAGGTCATCCGCGAGAACCTGCGCAAGTCCGACACCTATTTCCTCGACACGACCGAGTGGAACGAGCTGCGCGTCGGCGCCGACTTCCGCGGCCACGAGGACGACTGAGCGTCGCTCCGCATCGTCACCGACGAGGGCCTCTATGGGCTCGGCGAGGTCGAGTTCACCAAGACCTATCTGAAGCCCTTCGTCCTGCAGTTCCGCGACGTCCTGATCGGCGAGGATCCGACCGACGTCGAGCGCTGCATGCTGAAGATCCGCCAGCGCGGCAGCTTCAAGCCCTATGGCGCCGCGGTCAGCGCCATCGAGCATGCGCTGTGGGACATCGCCGGCAAGGCGGCCAATGTTCCCGTCTACAAGCTGCTCGGCGGCAAGGTACGCGACAGGGTGCGCTGCTACAACGGCTCGCTGCGGCGGCCGATGTCGGGCACGCGGCCGGAAGATTACGCCGCCGAATGCAAGTGGATGATGGAGCTGCCCGAGAACTTCTTCATGGTGAAGCAGGGCATCAGCTTCCACTCCTCCATGAAGCGCGACGTGCCCGACTTCCATTACGGCATCCCGCAGGACAGCGTCTTCCACGGCGCCATGGATACGGGCCTCATCAGCGAGCGCGGCTTCAACCACATGCTCGACTGCGTGGCGGCGATGAAGGAGGTGCTCGGCGACCGTGTCAGCCTCGCGCTCGATTGCGGCCCCGGCTGGATGCTGCCCGATGCGATCCGCTTCGCCCGGGCCGTCGAGAAATACAATCTGATGTGGCTCGAGGACATGCTGACGGGCGACTACACGCCCTGGGTCAACCCGCAGATCTACCGCGAGCTGACGACCTCCACCTCGACGCCGATCCATACCGGCGAGCAGATCTATCTGCGCAACAATTTCAAGGAGCTGATCGAGACGCAGGCGGTGAATGTCGTCGGCCCCGATCCCGGCGACATCGGCGGCATCGCCGAACTGAAATGGGTCGCCGAGCACGCCCAGCTGCATTCGATCCTGATGGCGCCGCACGGCACGGCCAATGGCCTGCTCGGCCTCGGCGCGCTGGTCAATGTCTGCGCGACGCTGCCGGCCAACTACATCGCCTTCGAATATCCGAGCGCGTCCGACCCCTGGTGGCACGAGATCATCGAGGGGCTGCCGGAGCGCATCGTCACGGACAGCATGATCGACCTTTTCGAAGCGCCAGGCCTCGGGCTCGACATCAATGCGGAAGCGGCACGGAAATATCTGCGTGAAGAAGATGCGGCCTTCTTCGACTGAGAAGAAGGCCGCGCTCCGGTCACGCTGCGCGTTCGGCCATGCTGAGGAGCCCCTGCATGTAGCCGATCGCATGGGCGCGGCCGCGATGGTTCCAGGGCGTGTCGCCGTCCATCTGCGGGACATGGTCGTCGAGCAGGAAGCCGGTGAAGCCGTTAAGCATTCGACGAAGTCCGGCACCGTGCCCTGCACGTCGCGGAAATGGACGTAGAATATGCGGCCCTTCGGCGCGAAGAAGGTGATCATCTCGCGGACATTGTCGGCGCCGCCCGGCATCTCGGAGCAGCAGCCGAGGCAGAGATCGAGGCCCCAGGAGGTGCTGGTCGAATAGCGCTCCCAGGCGCGCTTGAAGTCGGTCGGCGCCTTGAAGATGCGCGCGACGCCGCCCAGCATCGGCACCGGCGGGTCGTCGGGATGCAGCGCGATCTTGACGCCGGCTTCCTCGGCGACCGGCAGCACCGCGTCCATGAAGTAGCAGTAGTTCGCCCACATCATCTCGGCGGTGATGATCCCGTCCTCCTCGCCGAAGAGCGGCATGGAATCGGCGCGGCCGAGCGTCGTCGGCATGAAGGAGCGCCAGGCATCCTTGGACGCGCCCTCGACCTTCGCTATCTCGAAGCGCGTGTTACCGGCGCCGCCGCGGCCGGGCGCCTTGCGGTCGGTGCGCCAGACCGAATTCGGCATGAAATGCAGGCCGAGGATCGGCACGCCGGCGCGGCCGACATTCACGACCGTGCGGCAGTAGTTCTCGATCTGCTCGTCGCGGCCCGGCAGGCCGAGCATGGCCTTGTTGTAGAAATGGGTCGGGACGTTCTCGATCGCCTCGAAGGTGAGGCCGGCGGCCTCGATCCTCTCGACCAGCGCGCGGATGTCCGCTTCCTCCCAGAAACTGTCCCCGGGAAGGGTCGGATTGTTCATCTGGATGCCCGAGACGCCGATCTGCGCCGCGAAGCGCAGCTTCTCGTC
>JAFKFV010000007.1 GCA_017307955.1 Allobosea sp.
ACGTGAACCCGCCACCAGGACTGACGCGCCGTGTTCTCGAAATGTCTCAAATTCATCGGAGATCCTCCATGCTTCGAAGGAAACCGACATGCCTCGATTTTGCACCCCACCAATACTGTGCAGAGACCGGACGGATACCCACGACCGAACGAGGGCAGGATAAAAGGGCGCACATTGTGCTTGGGTCGGTTGTTTGTTTTTGCAGGGATTTTTGGCGCGCTCCGCACCTTGCAGCCCTTGGCGACAATGTGCGCCGCACGCGCAAGCCTCTGCAATTTCAGGGTCTTTCGCACCTTGTAGGGCCGCGCCATGGCCGATGAGCACGAGTTTCGGGTTCGTCCGGGCCGCGTCCGCTCGTCCGGCGCCCAGCGCGCCAGGCCCTTCATCGCGCAGGCACTGGCGGCGGCGAAGAAGGCCGGTGGCGTGTCGCGTTCAGGCCGCATCATCGCAGGCAACCGCTCCCGCTTCGGGCAGGGCCAGCGCGCCAGCATCCAGGCGAACCGCCTGATCACGTCGCGCTCGCGTGGCGCTGTCATCAAGGCCCGCGTCGTCCGCCATTCCGCGCGCACCGCGTCGCTCAGTACCCATCTCACCTATCTGCGCCGCGAAGGCGTCACCCGGGATGGGGAGAAGGCCCGCCTGTTCGGGCCGGAGACGGAGACTGCCGATGCCGGTGCCTTCGCCGGACGGTGTGAAGAGGATCGGCATCATTTCCGCTTCATCATCTCGCCCGACGATGCGCTGGAGATGGCCGACCTCAAAGCCTTCACCCGCGATCTTGTCGGCCAGATGCAAAAGGACCTCGGCACCAGGCTCGACTGGGTCGCCGTCGATCATTGGAATACCGAGCATCCGCATATTCATCTGATTGTTCGCGGCGTGCGGGACGACGGCCAGGACCTCGTCATCGCCCGCGACTACATCAAGGAGGGCATGCGCGACCGGGCCCGTGATCTCATCACGCAGGAACTGGGGCCGCGCACCGACCTCGACATCCGCCGCACCATCGAACGTCAAATCGACGCCGAACGCTGGACCCAGCTCGACCGCCAACTCCTGCGCGACGTCCGCGACACCGGCGTGATCGATCTCGCCCCGCGTGTCGATCGGCAGCCCGACGAATTCCATTCCCTGAAGGTAGGCCGTTTGCGGAAGTTGGAAACGCTTGGTCTTGCCGATCCGATCGGCCCTGGCCAATGGGTGATCGACGACAAGGCTGAGGCGGTCCTGCGCGCGTTGGGCGAGCGTGGTGACATCATCAAACGGATGCACCGGGCGCTGACCGAACACGGCATCGAGCGCGGCTCGGCAAGCTATGTACTTGCTGGCGAACAGCTCGATACCCCGATCATCGGCCGGCTGGTGACACGCGGGCTGGACGACGAGCTGAGCGGCACCGCCTATGCCGTGGTCGATGGCGTCGATGGCCGCACACATCACATCCGGCTGCCCGACCTCGATGCCGCCGGTGACAGCGCGCCCGGTTCGATCGTCGAGTTGCGCAAGTTCGAAGACGCCAAGGGCCAGCGCCGTGTCGCCCTCGCCATTCGCTCCGATCTCGGTCTTGACGCCCAGGTCAGCGCGTCCGGGGCAACCTGGCTCGATCGCCAGACCATCGCTCGCGAGCCGCTCGCCCTCTGCGACGGCGGCTTCGGCGCCGAGGTCAGTCGGGCGATGTCGGCCCGCGCCGAGCATCTGGTCGAGCAAGGTCTCGCCGAACGGCAAGGGCAGCGCGTCAGCTTCGCCAGCAACTTGATCGGCACGTTGCGTCGCCGCGAACTGGATGCCGTCGGTGAGACGCTCGCCGCCGAGACTGGCCAGCCGTTCAACCGCGCCTGCAGTGGCGACTATGTCGCCGGCACCTATCGCCAGCGCCTAACGCTCGCCTCTGGTCGCTTCGCCATGCTGGACGACGGCATGGGCTTCCAGCTCGTGCCGTGGACGCCCTCGCTGGAAAAACAGCTCGGCCGCCACGTGTCGGGCGTCGCCCGCAATGACGGCGGCATCGACTGGAGTTTTGGCCGCAAGCGCGGCCTCGGCCTCTAACCCTCCTTCCCATGAAAGGACAGCCGCCATGACCGGCACCAAGATCCTGTGGGGTCAGATCCTCACGGTCTTTCTGATCGTCCTCGCCACCCTTTGGGGCGCCACCGAATATGTCGCGTGGTCGCTCGGGTTTCAGGCGCAGCTTGGGCCGCCCTGGTTCACCGTGCTGGACTTTCCCTTTTACGTGCCGCCGTCCTTCTTTTGGTGGTGGTATGCCTATGATGCCTACGCGCCCGGCACCTTCACCGAAGGCGCGTTCATCGCTGCGTCAGGCGGCTTCATCGCCGTCGCGGTCGCGATCGGCATGTCGGTCTGGCGTGCACGCGAAGCGAAAAAGGTAGAAACCTACGGCTCGGCGCGCTGGGCAGGGACGGAAGAAGTCAAATCCGCCGGCCTGCTTGGCTCCGATGGCGTGGTGCTCGGACGCTACGACCGCGACTATCTTCGTCACGATGGGCCGGAGCATGTGCTCTGCTTCGCGCCGACCCGGTCCGGCAAGGGTGTCGGCCTCGTCGTGCCGTCGCTCCTGACTTGGCCAGGCTCTGCCATCGTCCATGACATCAAGGGCGAGAACTGGCAACTGACCGCCGGCTTCCGCGCCCGGCACGGCCGCGTGCTGTTGTTCGATCCGACCAATGCGAAGTCCTCGGCCTACAACCCGCTGCTCGAGGTCCGCCGAGGCGAATGGGAGGTCCGTGACGTCCAGAACATTGCCGATATTCTGGTCGACCCCGAAGGCTCGCTGGAAAAGCGGAACCACTGGGAAAAGACTAGCCACGCGCTGCTGGTCGGGGCGATCTTGCATGTCCTGTACGCTGAGGCAGACAAGACGCTCGCCGGGGTCGCCGCCTTCCTCTCCGACCCTAAGCGGCCGATCGAGTCAACGCTCGCCGCGATGATGACCACCGCACATCGCGGTGATGCCGGCCCGCATTCCGTCATCGCCAGCGCCGCGCGCGAACTGCTGAACAAATCCGACAATGAGCGATCGGGCGTTCTGTCGACAGCCATGTCGTTCCTCGGCCTCTATCGCGATCCGGTCGTCGCAGAAGTGACGCGACGTTGTGATTGGCGTATCGACGATATTGTCGGTGGGAAACGGCCAACCACGCTGTACCTCGTCGTGCCGCCCTCCGACATCGTCAGGACCAAGCCGCTGATCCGCCTGATCCTCAACCAGATCGGGCGACGACTTACCGAGGATCTCAATGCGAAGACGGACCGTCATCGCTTGCTGCTGATGCTCGACGAGTTTCCGGCGCTCGGCCGGCTCGACTTCTTCGAGAGCGCTTTAGCTTTTATGGCGGGTTATGGCCTGAAGGCCTTCCTGATCGCGCAGTCGCTGAACCAGATCGAGAAGGCTTACGGCCCGAACAACTCCATCCTCGACAACTGTCATGTCCGCGTCAGCTTCGCGACCAATGACGAGCGAACGGCCAAACGCGTGTCCGATGCGCTCGGCACCGCCACCGAGATGAAGGCGATGAAGAACTATGCCGGCCATCGGTTGTCGCCTTGGCTCGGTCACCTGATGGTGTCGCGCTCGGAGACGGCCAGGCCGCTGCTCACCCCTGGCGAGGTGATGCAGCTGCCGCCCGCCGACGAGATTGTCATGGTCGCCGGCACCCCGCCGATCCGGGCGAAGAAGGCGCGCTATTACGAGGATATCAGGTTCAACGAACGCATCCTGCCGCCCCCGGCGCTGACCGAACTGAGGGAGGCGCGGGCCGACGACTGGACGAGCCGCCCATTGCCAGCGAAGTCGGAACGTGCGGCCCCTGCGACCCCGACCATGTTTCCGGTCTCCGAAGACGAGGACACGACAGACTCCGAGCGGCGGCGTCAGCCCGAGCTGAGCCAGGCGAAACCGATCGAGACGCAGCTGCCAATCGAGAACGAGTTTGAGATCGACGCGGACCGTGACGACGAGATGGAAACTGCCGCCACCCGAAACCGCCGCATGACCGGGATCATGCAGGGCGTGGCTCGCCAGGTCTCGCTCGACCAGAATGATGGAATGGAGCTCTGATGGTTATGCCCGATGCCAAGAGCGCCCGGCGCATCCGGAAAGCCCAGATCTCGGTCTATCTCGATCCTGCCGTGATGAAGAGCCTGGCCGATTATGCCGCCCGCCGCGAGCAGCCGCAGTCAATGATTGCCGAGGCCGCTATCGCATCCTTCCTATCGCCGGATGCCGACGAGCGGCGCGAGGCCGTCTTCACCAAGCGCCTTGATCAAATCGATCGTCGGATGACGCGGCTGGAGCGCGATGTCGGCATCGCCGTTGAGAGCCTCGCCGTGTTCATCAAGTTCTGGCTCGCCACGACGCCGGCTCTGCCCGAACCCGCCGCGCAGGCGGCCCGCGCTAAGGCTGGCGAGCGCTATGATGCCTTCGTCACTGCGCTCGGCAGGCGGTTGGCGAAGGGGCCAAAGCTCCGGCAGGAGATCTCGGAAGATCTTGGTCCGCCGTCTGTTGACTAGCCAACAGGACAGGTCAATGCATCTCATTTCCCCCGCGCTTCGGCTATCGGCGTATCCACCTCATGCTGAGGCGCTAGGTATGGTCATGAAGCAGAGGATGCTGTGCCAGCTGCATCGGGAAGAGAGCTTCAGGTTTGTCGGCCCGGAAGCCGCGAGGGAGCGCTCGGCACGAAACGCCCCATACTAGTGCCGAATTGGACCATCATCCGCTGGTGCCTTGATTTCGTGTCGGATGTTTTCACGAACGGTCAGCGCTTCCGAGTGCTGGCTGTCGTGGACGACTTCAGCCGAGAACGCTTGGCTCTGTCGTCGACACCCGTCAAGTCGCCTCGTACTAATTGCAAGTCCGTACAAAGATCGGGTTCACTCACCGGTGCGGGAGTTCCAAATTGTACTTAGGATCAGTGCCCGGAAGCGAAATCGGCACGCCGGTTGGGCAGATCAAGGGCTAGACCTTAGTGCGACGCCGATCATCTGCGCGATCCAGGCACTCGGCGACAGCCCTTTGGACTTCGCACGTGCGTTGATCGCATCAACCACGACTGGGTCGAAGGGAACATTCAATATGATTGCATCAGTATTTTGGAACGAATAGACAATCCGAGTAACTCGATCAGAAAAACTCTGCAGCAGAGCCGTCTTTTCAACATCATCTATTATATTCTCTTGGGCAACTATCGGACAATAGGCCCCGATCAACCCGTCAATGACTGCGCCATTGGAGAAATATTGGCTGCGCAGTTTGTCAATGGCAGCATCTAGCTGATCAGGATCGTCAAGAGCATTGCTTACGGGAAGCAATGCGTCGAGGTAGAATATGTCCAAATGCGCGTAATCCGCAGTCCGGCGCGGACAAGTGAAGGCCGCCGCGGAAGCGACCGTTATGGCTGTAAACGATGACAAGGACGTCATCAAAACGATCGCTAATATCCTTCGCATATCAACCCCATGACAAGAGACCTGCCAGCCCGCCTCGTGAATAACGACGCCCCGTGTGACGGGGTCCTGCAGCAGTAAACCCCGCCGGCGCTATACCGCGGACACCGGTTTCTAGACGCACAATGAACTGGCCATCGCGGCAACTAGACCCTGTGCTCGGCATGAATACTTGCAGCCGGCTCGACGCTTCCGGAGCCTGACAGGAGCGACGGCAGGTATATGCGAATGACAGTACCCTTATCAATCGTGCTCTCGATCTCGACGTGGCCGTCGCTCTCTTCAACAAAGCGCCGCACCATGGGAAGGCCGAGCCCCCTCCCCCGACCGCGCCTCTTGGTCGTAACAAAGGGCTCAAAAGCTCGTTTCAGCGTCTCCGAGGACATTCCGCTCCCGTTATCCGAGACCATCAGACAGACATGGTTACCTGGAACGAGTCGGTGACGTGGAACGGCCAATGCCGCGTTGGACGTTTCAATCGCAACCACGCCCAGCCTTCCCGACACTGCATCTCGTGAGTTGGTGAAGAGATTCAGCAGAGCATTCTCCAACTCATTCGCGTCGCACCATACAGGTGGCAGGCGCTCATCGAGATGCAACCGGCATATCGCCATATTGCCCAGCGTACGGCGCAAGAGCGGAGCCATGTCGTCGATAATCTGATTGATGTCCACGGAGGATCGTACTGGCCGACGGGGAGCCGAAAAATCCATAAGCCTGCTGGCGAGGAGGCTGGAACGTTCGCAGGTGCGGTGCACGTCCTCAAAAAGCGTCTCGAGGTCCGTATACTGTCCGCGTTGGATTCGCTTGTATATCAGTTCCACGGCTGCAACTACGCATCCCAACATGTTATTGAAATCATGCGTCGCGCCGGATATGGCCTGTTCGAGCGCATCAGTTCGCCTTAGCTCGTGGATACAGGCCAGGCAGGCTTCGCCATCGTCGGAAACTTGGTGTGATAAAGACGGTCTGGTCGACGAACGATCGTCTCGCCGATCCTCCCGTCTGCCTTCGCGTTCGTCTGACCTTTCTGACTTGGTGGACCCACTACATCCAAAAAAATCGAGCGGCTCTGAAAATTCGGACATGACACAATCCTCCGTGCTGAAGTTCTGAAAAGGCTGGGTCCTGCTCCGCACTGACATTCACGGCACGGAATTGATCCGCGCCGGCAGTGCAGCGATCATTCCGGCCAGGCAGGGGTCAGAAATGAAGCGTGCCTAGGCGCCGGTCCCTTGAGGCCCGACTGTTGCAGCGCCTGCAGATCCGTCCGCTCAGCACGCTGGTCCGGGAAATCGGCAGATGCACGGTGTTCCATGGCCACCCGGCGCCAGCGGTAGGGCGTCTCGCCGACAAATCGCTTGAATACAGTGGTGAAATGCGCCTGCGTTCGAAAGCCGACCGTCAGCGCAACACCAACGATTGTTTCGTGACTGTCGAGGAGAAGCTCTTGTGCGCGCGCGATCCGCCGCCGGAGCAGGTATTCATGCGGCCGGACGCCGGTTGCGGCCTTGAACTGCGCCGCGAAATGCATACGCGTCAGACGGGCCTCTGCTGCAAGATCTGACAGACGAATGTCTTCACCAAGGTGTGCGTCGATATGCTCAACGACTCGCTTAAGTCGCCATTTCGGCAAGGACGAATAGGCGCGCCTGCTACTGGCGGCCTGGACTAGGGTCTCCGAGGAGAACCGACCGATCAGGATAATACCCATGGCGCTCAGATACAGTCGGGCCATCATTTCGTGCGAACTCGCGACCTTGAGGAAGGCCTCGGTCAGTCTTTGCAAGTTTGCCTCCGGCGTTGTCCGCAGATCGACGATCAAGCGATGAGCTAGGGCACCCTTCCCCACGATTGACGGCCAGTACTGCTGAAAGTCTCCGGCCGATAACCCTCGGACATGGGTCGGCGAGTCGGACGGCAGCAGCTCCAGTGTCTCAGCGACCAGGCGTGACGCACTCCCATGGAGCGCGGCATCACCCCCGTCGATTACGATAAGTATGTTGGTGCCGGGGAGAACAACGCCGAGGACGTGTCGCGCATATACCTCGCTGCTCTCGCGGAAAGACGGTACCTCGGCCGAGGGGACACTCGAGAACCCGTCGACGATAGTGCCGCTGACATAGAGTTGCTTTATCGTTGTACGCGCAGCGATATCTTGTCCCGGCACGATGATACTCCCAATCCAAATGTAATATTGCCATCACCGACAGACCATCTAACTCAAGCGGTTATCATATACACTCAGCGCGATTGCGTTCTCTGCGACGGCTGTACTCGAATCTACTGAAGCGATCGACCGATCCATAGGATCCAGTAGTCTCAGCGACTGGTCCGTTGATCCATTCGCGTTGTACCTCGGTATCGGCCGTCATGATCGCCGGCTGCGATATCCATGCCGTCAGTTCGAACGGCCGGATCCGTCCGGCGACGGGGAAGGAATGGGCCGACTGAGTGCCGGCCTTCGGCTCATGCTAAGCGCGAAGGGGAATAGCATCAGGAGCCCTGGAGAAAGCGCCGACCGTTCGTGAGGGCATCCGACACGAAATCGAGGCTCCAGCGGATGTTGGTCCGATCCGGCACTAGGATGGGATGCCTCGTGTCGAGCGCTCGCTCGCGGCCTCGGCGCCGACGGACCTGACGCTCTCCTCCCGATGCAACCGGCGCAGCATCTCCTGGTTCATGACGATACCTCGGCGCCTCAGCATGACGTGGATACGCCGATAGCCGAAGCGGTGGCGCCACATGGTCTCCCGCAGACTTACAACGTCGGAACGGATGCTTCGGTAGCGCATCTTGGTGGAATCAACGCCCAGCGCCTGACACGCCCGACGCTAGCTCACCCCGTGCTCGGCACAGGAATGAGCGGCGGCTTTCCGCCGGCCATCGGGCGTCACCATCTTTTTGAACTGCCATCCTTAGTAGGGATGGCATTGTGCAGCATCTGCTCGGTCAGCAGTCCCTTCAGCCGCGCGTGCTCCTCTTCCAGCGCCTTCAGCCGCCGGGCCGCATCCGACACATGCATCGCGCCCTACTTGGCCTTGAACTTGTAGAAGGTCGCCGAGGATATGGCGTGCTTGCGGCAGACGTCCGCCGTCTTAGCGGACGCCTGCTGCTCCTTCAGCATTCCCATGACCTGTTCCTCTGTGAACCGTGAGGCTCGCATCGTCCGTCTCTACGGTCGACAGACTCTACTAAATCTCGATGAGGATCGGGGCCTCAGGTCATAGTTTCAACCGGGGCCAGCAGCGCGCAAGAGACGCTTGAAATGCTTGCACAGCTCGTCATGCAAGTTGATAGGATCGCTCGCCTGTGCCGACGAGTTGGCCGCCGTCAACGATCAGATACTCCGGGCGGATGGGACGATGGTTGAGGAAGCACTCCAGAATTTCCAATGTGCCCGCCGCGTAGCGGGCCTGTGCTGATAGTGAGCTGCCGGACATGTGCGGTGTCATTCCATTGAAAGGCATCGACCGCCACGGATGTTCAACTGGCGCCGGTTGCGGAAACCACACATCGCCGGCATAGCCTGCCAGCTTCCCTGAATTCAATGCACGCACGACAGCATCCCTGTCGCAAAGTTTCCCCCTCGCAGTATTTATCAGATACGATCCGCGTTTCATGTGGTCGAACATCCGGTCGTTGAACATGCCCTCGGTCGACGGATAGAGTGGCACCTGAAGGTTGATGACGTCGCAGTGAGCGACCAGTTCTTCCGGCGTGGCGTGGAATTGAAGGCCAAGCTTAGACTCGACCTCTTCCGGCTGCTGATAACGCTCCATATAGTGCAGGTGCATGTCAAACGACTTCAGTCGCTTCAGCACCGCCATGCCGATGCGGCCGGCACCGATTGTTCCGAAATGCATCCCCTCGACGTCATAGCTGCGGCTGACGCAATCGGCGATGTTCCACCCGCCGTTGACGGCGTATTGGTGGGCTGGCAGATAGTTCCGGACAAGTGAAAGCACCATCATAACAACGTGCTCGGCCACACTGATGCTATTGGAATAGGTCTCTTCTGCGACCGAAATACCATGGGCCGCAGCCGCCTTAAGGTCGACATGGTCTGAGCCAATACCGGCGGTCAGCGCCAACTTTAGCTTCTTGGCCTTGTCGATCCGGTCGGCCGTCAAATAGGCCGGCCAAAATGGCTGAGAAATGACGATGTCGGCGTCTGGAAGATGATGGTCGAAGGTTGAGTCTGCGCCATCCTTGTCGCTCGTCACGATGAGCTCGTGCCCGTTGGCTTCGAGATAGGGCCGCAGACCAAGCTCGCCAGAGACCGAGCCAAGGAGGCTTCCGGGCCGAAATCCCAGCGGGGATACAGGAGTGGGAACGCTCTCACCGCCAGGATAGCTGGCGATCACGGGTATCGTATCGCGGGCATAGGCGGGCGGATACCCTGTGACAGGATCCGGATAGAGGACGCAGAGAACTTTGGCCATCATGCACTCCAGAATTGTCTGTTTTATGGAGCATTACACGCGAATGAAGCGCGTCACGCTTCCTGCTTGCCATTACTGTCTAAATAATACTTAATTCATCCACGATTATCCATCTTCGGATCCAGTATCCTCGCCAGAACGACGTAATTCTTTCGATAATGCACACTTTTAAAATGTGCCGCCTCGCATCAATTCCCGTTCTAACTAATCTCGGCGGGACGACATACTGGTCTTGTTACGACTTTAGCGCAAAGTGGACGACTATTCACCTTGCTCACTGGCGAACGCAACAGGGGCAACGTCAATCAAAACCGAGGTTTCACCAGGAGAGAGGTGTCGGTTCGTTTCGAGCACTTCTACAACATGGGTCGCAGGAATTCGACGATCGGCTGCATCAGCCCCGCCGGGTCTCAAAATAAGGTCGGACTGGCCTCACCGGTCGTCCACTCCACTGTCATCCGGGCATTTCGGAATGCCAGTCTGTTCCGGCGCATCGGCGTCGCGTCAGCGCTCGATCAAAGGGTCAACGTTGAAATCATGCAGAGGCACGTCATCCGTACCCCAATGCCTGGTTATCAAATGAACATGCGCATCCCGCGCACCCCGAGCGGCGAGAATGGCGAGCCGATCCTTATCTTTCGCTGGCTCGGGCGCGCGTACCCATAGCAGCAGGCCGCCCGAGCTGATTTGATCCTGAATATAGGCAGCGTGCTCGAGGCCGAACATGCGGGCAAGCAATAACCCAACCGCGCCAAGCGCTGCGGCGCCGCTGAAAACGGACGGTACAAGCGCCACACCGATCGCGCCAACTACCCAAGCTCCGCCCAGACCACCCAGCAGCGCCGGCACGGCCACCATGGCCGCTAGACCTTCGGTGCGCGCATCAGAGGGCTCGTACGCTGTCCGGGCCAAGCCTGCATCGTCTTCCAGCCTCTCTGCTGAAAAATTGGTCAGACGATCGCTGCGCGCCAGCACACTGAGATCCTCACGATCGACACCCGCGGCGATCAGGTCATCGACCGCGCTGTTGAGCGAAAGCTCATCGCTAAAAATCGCGATGATTTCGCGCTCGGTGTAGTTCCGACCGTTGGCAGTTACAGTTGACGATGCCGTCGGCATTGGCGGCCCCCTTCCTCGCTCGATTGGCGCGTCTTCTCCCCCAATAGCAAAACGGGGCACCGCGTTACCGCAGCAGGGGATTGTGACCGATGGGAATCTTGCGAATATCCTCGGCAGTGAGGTTGGTATGCGCTGTCACAGCCTGTTCCGGCAGAGCGCGCAGCCACCCGTTGAGCGATATTTCCTGGAACTCCGGGGCCACGAACATCTCAAGGAACACCAGATCCTCGGTGCCAGTGTTCTCGATGTAATGACCGGCCATGTTGGAGACGAAGCCAACGTCGTTGGCATTGAAATCGATGGTTCGCGCTTTTTCCTCACCTGGGAATACGGTCATGCGACCCTTCCCTTTGATCCAGTATTGCCACTCGCTGCCATTGGGATGCCAGTGCATCTCACGAAGGCAGCCGGGTTTCACCGTCTTGCCATATTGATGCGGGCTGTCGTCGATCCGCTCGCTGACGGTCCGGCGCAACTCGGTGGTCTTCCGGATCGCCGCAGTCATCAGGTCTTCGTCGGTCTTGCCCTCGGCGTCGAAATCCTCCCAGAAATCGGGGTCGGTGATGTGGCGCAGCTTCACCGTGACGCTCAGACCCGTCGCCTCGAGATGGGTCTCGAGCATCTGGCGGATCTTCTGGCTGTAGGCCAGCTGGTCGAAGGCCTGGCGCTTCTCGAAGTGCTGCGTGCCGTAGAGCAGGAAGGTCGCGACCCATTTCAGGTCGGCAGTGAATTCGAGCACGCTTGGATCGGGCGAGAGCGTCTCGTAGAGCGCGATGAAGCTGCGGGCGTGTCCCTTGAGGACGAACCACTGGTCTTCTGTGCCGAGCACGGCGATGAAGGCGTCGAACTCCTTCTTCAGCCCATCCTTGCCGGTGGCGCCGCGCTTGACCCCCTTCATCATGGCTGCGACCGCGGCATGCGCCGCGCGGAGCTGGCTGCGCAGATCGTCGAGATCGCGCATGGCGTTCTTCACGTCGTCGGCGCGGTAGCTGGCCAGCGCCGCCTCGAGATTGGCGGAGACGCCAATATAGTCGACGATCAGCCCGTTGCGCTTGCGAGCGTCCGAAACACGGTTGGTGCGGGCGATCGCCTGCAGCAGGCCGTGCTCCTTGAGCGGCTTGTCGAGATACATCACGCTCTCGACCGGACAATCGAAACCGGTCAACAGCTTGTCGCAGACGATGAGGAATTGCGGATCCTCGCCGCGCCGGCCGAAGGCCTTCTTCGCCAGCTTCTCGGCCTCCGCATCGAGATAGTTGGCCTTGAGCGCCAGGCGAACGGCCTCCTTGTGCGGATCCTCGCTCGGCTTGCCGTCTTCCTGGTTGACCGAATAGACGCAGGCCGACATGGCCTCGGCGCGCGCCAAGGCCTCGTCCGGCGCCAGCCCCTCCGCCGCGAGATCATCGGCGATCACCCGCGTCAGCGCCTGCTTGTAGAGGATCACCGCCTCGCGATCGATGGTAACGATCTGCGCCTTGAAGCCGTCGGGCCGGGCATAGGCCTTGAAATGGGTCCAGATGTCATAGGCGATCAGCTCGATCCGGCGCGGATGCTTGACGAGATCCTCGATCGCGACGCCGCGCTTCTTGATCTCGTTGAGCCTGTCGTCGTCGAGTTCGGCAAACCAGGTGTCGAACAGGATGTCGATCCGGGCTTCGTCGATGTGCCAGTCGGTCTTGCGGCCGGTATAATAGATCGGCACGGTGGCGCCGTCGGCCACGGCATCGTCGATCCCGTATTTGTCGAGATAGCCTTCGCCCACCACGCCGAAATTGGCATAGGTGTCCTTGTCGTCCTTCTTCACCGGCGTGCCGGTGAAGCCGAAGAAGCGTGCGTCGGGCAAGGTGGCGCGGAGCGAGGCGCCGAGGTCCTTCTCCTGCGTCCGATGCGCTTCGTCGACCATGACGATCCAGTTGGACGAATTGGCGATCGGCGCCGTCGAGCCCTGGAACTTGAAGATGGTCGACAGCGCGGTGTGGCCATCCTTGCCGCTGCCGATCAGCGCGTGCAGGTCCCTGATGCTCTCGATCGGGGTCGGATTGGCAAGGCCGCAGGCGGCGAAGGTGCCGCTGATCTGGCTGTCGAGATCGACGCGGTCGGTCAGTACCATGATGTTGGGGTTGGTGAGCGCGTCGGAGGCGATCGTGCGGTGCGTCTTCAGCTTCAGCGCCGCGAACACCATGGTCAGCGATTTGCCGCTGCCCTGCGTGTGCCAGATCAGCCCTTGCCGGTGCTTGCCTTCGATGATGCGCCCGACGATCTTGTTGACGGCGCGGAATTGCTGGTAGCGGGCGATCTTCTTGATCGTGCCGTCCTCGGTCTTCTCGAAGACGATGAAATGCGCCAGGAGGTCGAGCAGCCGCGCCGGCTCCAGCAGCGACCAGAGCCCCAACGCGAGGCGATCGGGAAAATCCGCCGCCGCCTTCGGCCAGGGATCGCGCCATTCGGCGTAGTGCTTCGAGGGCGAGCCAGTCGCGCCATAGAGCATCAGCGCCCCGTCGGTGACGATGTTGAAGGCGTTGGAGGCGAAGAGGCGCGGGATGTCGCGCTCATATTGCCGGATCTGCTCGAAGGCCTCGCCGGTCTTGTCCTTGGTGTTGAGTGGGCTCTTCGCCTCGATCACCACCAGCGGGATGCCGTTGACATGGATGACGAGATCCGGCCGCCGCGTCGCCTCCGCCTTGACGCGCAGCTGGCTGGTAACGGTAAAGCGGTTGTTGCCCGGCTCGAGGAAATCGATCACGCGCAGCGTCAGCCGCGTATCATGACCGGAAACCTTGCGCGAATAATCGCCGCGCAGCACCTTCAGCCAGGCCTCGTTGTCGCTGATCCCGGCGAGCTCGCCGTAGGCGGCCTCGGCCGAGGCCGTGTCGATGCCGTTGATGCGCATGAGCGCCTCGACGAGATGCGGGCGGAACAGCACCTGGTTGTCGCCGTCGCGCAGCGCGGCATGCTCCACCGGTGGCACGAAGCTGTAGCCCATGGCCTCGAGATGCTCGATGGCCGGGCGCTCGGCGAAATGCCACTCGGGACCTTGGCTCATGACGCGCTCACTCCGCCGCCAGAGGCAGCGCGTCGGTGACGCGCTTGCGGCCGGTGAGCAGGTCGGACATCAGGGCGGATTTCAGCTCGATCATTGTATTCAATTGATCAACCGCAGCGCCTATCGTGCTCTGCAGTTCACCTATACTTCCAAAGATCGCCTTCTGCTCTCCAGCCGACGGAACAGCAATTCGAATCTGAGAAAGAATCGACCGGTTAATCTTGACCATGCTCGCGCTTGTCCCTGCTGCTGCACGCCTGAAATGTCCACTCGCTTTTAGATGACGCAGCCAAAGTGCGCCAAAGTCAGCGATGATCAAATTCTCGTTGAAGCGCAGGCAAATCATCAGGTCGGGGAAGAAACAGTTGTCCGGTTCCCCTTTGTAAATGCCGACCATTCCCACTCTGTCCGGTGTATTTGAACGGCTGATGAGGACGTCGTCGTATGTCAATTTCGCAGCAACAATCCGTGGATCGTCAAGCGGTGCCGGCTTAAGATTTTCGCCAGTTAAGCCGTCATCCGAGAGACTTCCCAGGCTCAACAACCAGCCGCCTGTGGGCGATGGCGGACTGATAGGCGAGTATCCATTTCGTACTGGCTCACGAAGAATTTGGAAGAGATCTGCAACGTCCCAAGCCTCCGGAATCTCCCCGATTTCCGTCTGTTTGAAGCGTGTATGGCCGATGCCACGGGTGAGCAGGCGTTCGAGCACGGCTTGCTTGACCGTCTTCGTCTGCTCGATCACCGCCCGCGTCGCCGCAATCGCCTCATCGACGCTCGACAGGATCTCGGCGATCCGGCGCTGTTCGTGGAGCGGCGGGAGCCATATCTCGAGGGTGAGAAAGTCGGACGGGTTCAGCCGTGCACGCGAGGTTGATCCTTTACACAGAAGGCGAGCGTCACTCTGAAATTTGTCCCATCGCATACAGTGTTCAATGAATTCTGGATCAATCTTTTCTCTATTGAGATCAAAATTTGGATATTCGGAGGTGGCGTAAAGTTTATCGTGATCGCTTGGGACTACCGCGAATGCCCCTTTCGATACCCACATTTTATTGTATACAATTTGAGTGGATCGAACCTGATTTAGCAATTTTGTCTTAAGTGTGCTGCCGGATACCTGAGAATGAAGGTGGCTCCCGTTTCCATACCATCGGACGCCGAGCAGGCCATATTCCTTCCGACTTGAGACTTGGACAGTCGATGCTGCCTTTCGACAGACATCCCCCATCTGGACTTTTGCCCACCCATCCGGCACCTCACGCGACATAGCCGAGCTCCCGCAGAAACCCCATCATCCGCGCTTCTGCGATGTCGCGCTCGGCCTGAAGATCGACCAGCTTCTCAACTTCAACTGCGACATCCACCGCTTCGGCCTCCTCGCCGAGATGCACATAGCGGCTGATATTCAGGTTGAAGCCGTTGGCCTCGATCTCGCTGACCGGGACGACGCGCGCCAGCTGCTCTACATTGACGTAATCGGCATAGGCGCGCGCCAGCGTCGCGACATTGACCTCCGACAGGTGGTTCTGGTTCTTGCCGTCGACGAACTCGGCCGCGCCATTGACGACGAGGATCCTCCCCCGCCGCGACGCCAGCTTCGTCTTGCGCAGGATCAGGATGCAGGCGGGAATGCCGGCCCCGTAGAAGAGATTGGGCGCGAGGCCGATCACAGCCTCGACGAGATCGTCGCGGATCATCCCCTCGCGGATGCGCCCCTCCGTGCCGCCGCGGAACAGCACGCCATGCGGCAGCACGACGCCGCAGACGCCATCCGCCTTCAGGCTCGCCACCATATGCTGGACGAAGGCGAGGTCGCCATAGCTCTTGGGCGGGCAGCCATAGCGATCGCGGCCATAGGCGTCGCCCTGGCTCCAGACATCATGCCCCCAGCTCTTCAGCGAAAAGGGCGGATTGGCGAGCACGCGGTCGAAGGTGCGGATGCCCGCCGGACGCTTCATCATGTTTATGCCGTCGGCGCCATCCGGCCCGAAGACCAGATGCTTCGGCTCCAGCAGCGTATCGCCGCGCGCGATCTTCGCGTCGTCGATATCGTGCAGGAAGAGGTTCATCTGGCAGATCGCCCAGGTGTTGAGGTTCTTCTCCTGGCCGTAGAGCGAGAGGCTCTTCGCATTCTGGCCCTGCCGCTCCAGATGATGCACGGCCTCCAGCAGCATGCCTCCCGAGCCGCAGGTCGGGTCGTAGATCGACATGCCCGCCTCGGGCTTCAGGCATTCGACGATCAGCCGCACCACCATCTTCGGCGTGTAGAACTCGCCGCCCTTCTTGCCGGCGTCGTCGGCGAATTTGGCGATCAGATACTCATAGGCCTGGCCGAGCACATCCGGCTCGACATCGACATTGCGCAGCCGATGGGTCTCGAAATGCTGCAGCAGCTTTTCGAGCATCGCGTCCGGGAAGCGCTCCTTGTTGTTGAAGTCGACATCCTGGAACACGCCGCGCAGCTTCATGTTCGCGTCTTCGATGGCACGGAAGGCCGCGTTCAGATGGGCGCCGATATCGGTGGTGTGGCGGCGCACATCCTTCCAGAAATGGCCCTTCGGAATATCGAAGCGATGCTCGTCGGGCGAGGCGGCGATCGCCTCGTCGCGATAGCGCGCCAGCCGTTCCTCATATTCCTCCTCCCACACATCCGAGAGCCGTTTGAAGAACAGCAGCCCGAAGATGTAGTGCTTGTAGTCCCCGGAATCGATCGATCCGCGCAGGATGTCGGCCGCCCGCCAGAGGTGGGTTTCGAGCTGCGAAAGCGTCAGCGCCATTGGTCTCTGCCCCTGTCATTCCGCGGCTGCCGGGAGTTCTGCTCCCGCTCGACAGCCTCTGGAATGTCCTTTTTGTCGTTCGTCGATTTATGCCTTGGATAGAAGCGAAGCGAAAGCGGCAGGCAACCACGCGCACCCTTCCCCTGCCGCCTGCAACCACCTTAGGATGCACCTCCAGAGCGTGGCAGGGGACATGGCGAGACAGGTTTGAGTGGCGTGCTTGGGCTGCAATGCGAGCGCATCGATCTCAAGCCGCAGCAGCTCCTCCCGTGCCGCAAGAGCGCCCTCGACGACGTGACGCTGCCCCGCGCCCGAGATGGCTGCCCCGGGGGCGGGGAATGGCTCGAGGACGCGCCGGCCACCAAGGGACTCGCTGGAGCGGATCGAGGGACCGATGGCCGGACCGCAGTCAACTGGACATGCCCTCTGCAAAATGGCCGCTCCCCTAGCAGATCAAGCCTAATCATCGTCTCGTATTGTAAGCAAAATTATCAAGAACTCATGTGTTTGTGAGGACGGGATCTGTCTATCTGATGCCCAATAGCGCGTCAGCTATAGAAAAACTGCGCTCAATCAAGAGTTGCACTGACGCAGGATCATGATGATTTCAAGAACCAAGCCGCATGCCGATACCCGCCTTGCCCGCTTTCTGCAGAAGCGGATCCTCGAACTGAAGCCGAAGACGCAGGGCGAGATCGCCTTCGAGGCGGGCTTCGTCAATGCGAATGTACTGGCCATGATCAAGAGCGGCGCCACCAAGCTGCCGGTCGACCGGGTGCCGGCTCTGGCGAAGGCGCTCGCCTGCGATCCCGCCTGGCTGCTCCGTCTGGCCCTGGAGCAAGAGCCCGGGGATACGACGGCCGCCGCGCTGATGGAAATCATGGGCGCGACCGTCACGCGCAACGAGATCGCCTGGCTGACGGAGATCCGGGACGCCTCTGGCAACAGCGACCCTAGCCTGACCTCGAGGGCGCGCAGTGCGCTCCGGGCGATCTTCGGAAAGTAGGGTGGACACCCACGCAGACGAAGCTGATCCGGCAGTCTTCCCGCCGTGCAGGATGACTCGCCACCACAATCGAGAGGATCTCGCTTCGCTGTACCAGAGACGGAAAGCGAGACGGCGCGCTGTGACGAGCCTGGCGGTCGCTCGCGGTAATTGACAGGAGCCGCCGCCCGGCCAACTCTCGGGCGAGCGGCGGCGTCAAATGCCTCTGCGGGCTGCTTTATGACGAGGATCAGAATCATCTTGTTCGTCAATGGACAGCTCGACACCGCCTTGCGCCAGGCAGGCGTATCGAGCGATGTTGCCACCGCCGCATCGGCGTCTGTCGCCGAGCTGGAGTTGAGGCTGAACAAGCTCGCCGGCGAAGTGAAGGTGCTCAAGGCCGTTCTGCTCATGGCTCTCGGCGTCATCTGGCTTCTGTTCATCAAGAACCTGGGCTAGCCGGGGACGCGGCAAACGACGGAGCCGCTCCCTCGACGCTGTCTCGTTCGGCGCTGGCGCCTCATCCCTGCACTATGCCGGCAGCGCGGCTTCGCCAGTCGCGGCCGCAGGGGCTGCCACGGCGCGGTCGGCGAACTTGACAGACGCCTATTGCGATCTGCGGTTGATGTGATCGAGCGGATACGGCGCGGCCTTGTCGCTGGCAGCGACGCGTAGCGGACTGCGGCGGCCTCGCCAGATATCAAAGCACTGCAAACACTGTACAAACAGTGCTAGCTGTACCCGTCGATCAGCTCGTCGGGCCTACACTCGGCAATGAGGCGCGGCTCGTCCAGAATGACGATCGTCTGACCTTCCACGCGAATACTCGATTTCTCGAGAGCCGCGAGGGCGCGCGAGAAGGATTCGCGCGTCATCCCCAGTTCGGAGGCGATGAGCGTCTTCTCATAGGGAAGCGTCACACGGCCAGTCGCGCTCTGGCGGGCCGACAGAGCGAGAATGTAGCAGCCCACGCGCTCTGCAGACGATCGGAGCTTCAGATTCTTGATCTGCCGCACCATCCGGCGGAATTGTCGTGCGAGGCTGCCGATTACCGCTTGTGCCAGCGCAGCGTCGGCCGCGACCGCCGCGCGAAAGGTCTCCGCCTGGAACAGGATGAAGCGTGACGGCTCGGGTACGCGCGCGCCCATCAGATAGGGCGCGCTGGTGACGACGGCAGCGGGAATGACGAGTTCGGGCGCGCGCACGGCCTCGATGAGAACTTCGCGCCCTTCCTTCGAGCGCCCGAACAGCTGCGCCGATCCTGCCATCACGACGAGCTGGAAGGTGGGAACGTCGCCCTGCTCGAACAGAACCGTGCCCGCGGGAACACTGTGCTGCAAGGCGCTTCCCATGAGCTCGGCGCGGACAGCAGCCGGCAAGCCCTGCAAGAACGGCAGATCGTCGGGCAGATCCATCGATGTCACCACACTCACGTTGCGCACTCCAGGTGTGAGACAAGTCACGAACTAGAGTGACAAATATCACGTTTAGAATTGATATGAATCAAGGAAAGTGCGCCACCGCCCCATCATCGTCGCATCAGAGAGTCGAGGGCCTGCCTCGCTCCCGTTCGCCAAGGACGATCGACGATGCAGACGAGCGCTATCCCCAAGGCCAACCAGATACTCGGCATGAGCACGGCCGCCTTCACGGCCTGTTTCGCGGTCTGGACGATCTTCGCCATCATCGGAATCCAGATCCGCGATCAGCTCGGCCTTAGTGAGACCGAGTTTGGCCTGCTGGTCGGAACCCCGATCCTGACCGGATCGCTCATCCGCGTCGTCCTCGGCATTTGGGCCGATCGCTATGGCGGACGCCTCGTGTTCACCGCGACCATGCTGGCCGCGGCGCTGGCGACTTTCCTGCTGTCCTACGCGACCACCTATCCGCAGATGCTCCTCGCCGCGCTCGGCGTCGGCATCGCCGGCGGCTCCTTCGCTGTCGGCGTCGCCTATGTCTCGCGCTTCTTTCCGCCCGAACGGCAGGGAACGGCGCTCGGCATCTTCGGCGCCGGCAATGTCGGCTCGGCGGTGACGAAGTTCCTGGCGCCCTTCGTGCTGGTCGCCTTCGGCTGGCAGACGGTGGCCGAGGTCTGGGCTGCCGGTCTCGCGATCATGGCGGTGCTGTTCTGGTTCACCACCAGCGACGATCCGGTGCATGCCGAACGCCGCCGGACGGGCCAGCGGCCGAAAAGCGCGTGGCTCGAACTCGAGCCGCTGAAGAATGTGCAAGTCTGGCGCTTCTCTCTCTACTACTTCTTCGTGTTCGGCGCCTTCGTCGCGCTTGCGCTCTGGCTGCCGCAATATCTCATCAATGTCTACGGCCTCGACATCAAGTCGGCCGGCATGGTCGCCGCCTTTTTCTCTGTGCCGGCGAGCCTCTTCCGCGCCTATGGCGGCCATCTCTCCGACACCTATGGCGCGCGGCGCGTGCTGACCTGGACCTTCCTGGTCGGCATCATCGCCACCTTCATCCTCTCCTATCCGCCGACCGACTATGTCGTGCACGGCGCCGACGGCGACTACGCCTTCCGCCTCGCCATGGGGCTGCCCGGCTTCATCGTCACGATCTTCGTGCTCGGCTTCTTCATGGCTCTCGGCAAGGCGGCCGTCTACAAGCACATCCCCGTCTACTATCCGAGCCACGTCGGCTCAGTCGGTGGCCTCGTCGGGATGATCGGCGGGCTCGGCGGCTTCGTGCTGCCCATTCTCTTCGGCGTCCTGCTCGATCTCACCGGTCTCTGGACGAGCTGCTTCATGGCGCTGTTCGTGCTCGTCGGCATCGCCCTCGTCTGGATGCAGGTCGCGGTCCGGCAGATGGAGCGGGGCGCGGCCGGCCCGGCGCTCGAGGCACTGCCGCCTTTCCCGGAGATGCAGGGCATGCCGGCGCCGGTGGCGACGGCGAAGCCCGGCAAGGCGGTGCTCTCCGACTGGCGTCCCGAGGATCCCGCCTTCTGGCGCGACACGGGCCGCGCCATCGCCCGGCGCAACCTGTTGCTCTCCATTCCCGCGCTGCTGCTTTCCTTCGCGGTCTGGCAGGTCTGGTCGGTGGTGGTCGCCAAGCTGCCGCTCGTCGGCTTCACGCTCACGACCGACCAGCTGTTCCTGCTCGCCGCCCTGCCGGGCATCTCCGGCGCGGTGCTGCGCATCTTCTATTCCTTCATGGTGCCGATCTTCGGCGGCCGGCTGTGGACGACGCTCACCACCTGGTCGCTGATCATCCCCGCGGTCGGGATCGGCTATGCCGTCCAGGATCCCGGGACGCCCTATGTCGTGCTGCTCGGCCTCGCGCTTCTCTGCGGCTTCGGCGGCGGCAATTTCGCCTCCTCCATGGCCAATATCTCGTTCTTCTTCCCGAAGGCGGAGAAGGGCAACGCTCTGGCGCTCAATGCCGGGCTCGGCAATCTCGGCGTCAGCGTCGTCCAGTTCGTGGTGCCGATCGCAATCACGGCCGGGGCCTTCGGCGCGCTCGGCGGCGACCCGGCCATGGTGACGACAGCGGCCGGCGAGGCACCGCTCTGGCTGCAGAATGCCGGCTTCGTCTTCGTCCCCTTCATCGCGCTGTCTGCCTTCGCCGCCTGGTTCGGCATGAACGACATCGCCTCCGCCAAGGCCTCGTTCGCCGAGCAGGCGGTGATCTTCCAGCGGCGGCACAACTGGATTCTCTGCTGGCTCTATACCGGCACCTTCGGCTCCTTCATCGGCTTCTCGGCCGGCTTCCCGCTGCTCGCCAAGATGCTGTTCCCGGATGTGAACGCGCTGTCGCTCGCCTTTCTCGGCCCCCTGGTCGGCGCGCTTTCGCGCTCCGGCACGGGCTGGCTCTCCGATCGCTATGGCGGCGCCCGCGTCACGATGCTCGTGTTCGTCCTGATGATGGCCGGCTGCGCCGCGCTGCTGTGGTTCATCGGCATCAAGGATCAGCCGGGCGCCTTCTGGGGCTTCTTCGCCGCCTTCCTGCTGCTCTTCTTCGCCAGCGGCGTCGGCAATGCCTCCACCTTCCAGATGATCCCGGCGATCAGCGCCAGCGAAATGGACCGCCTGATGCCGGGGGCCGATGCCGAGACGCGGCGCCGGCAGGCCGAGAAGGAGGCCGCGGCCATGACTGGCTTCACCTCCGCCATCGCCGCCTTCGGCGCCTTCTTCATCCCCAAAGGCTTCGGAACCTCGATCGCGATGACCGGCGGCGCCGGGGCCGCCATCTGGGGCTTCCTCGCCTTCTATGTGAGCTGCCTCGCCATCACCTGGCTCGTCTACGCCCGCAAGGGCGGCCTGCTGCACGACATCGAGCGAGGCCGCCGCAAAGCCGTCGCGCGCCCCGCCCGGGCGGCCTGATCCGTCCGCGAAACAAGGGACCACACCCATGTCGCATTTCGTCGACCGCCTGACCTTCTTCCGCAAGAACGTGGAGACCTTCTCCGAGGGTCATGGCGTCGTCACCGCCGAGGACCGTTCCTGGGAGGACGGCTATCGCAAGCGCTGGCAGCACGACAAGATCGTGCGCTCGACGCATGGCGTGAACTGCACCGGCTCCTGCTCGTGGAAGATCTACGTCAAGGGCGGCATCGTCACCTGGGAGACGCAGCAGACCGACTATCCGCGAACGCGGCCGGACCTGCCCAATCACGAGCCGCGCGGCTGCGCCCGCGGCGCCTCCTACAGCTGGTATCTCTATTCCGGCGCGCGGGTGAAATATCCGATGATCCGCAGCCGGTTGCTGAAGCTGTGGCGGGCGGCGCGCGCCACCCTGCCGCCGGTGGCGGCCTGGGCCTCGATCGTCGAGGATGCGGACAAGCGCAAGTCCTACACGTCGATCCGCGGCCATGGCGGCTTCGTGCGCGGCTCCTGGGACGAGGTGAACGAGATCGTCGCGGCCGCCAACGCTTATACGGTGAAGGCGCACGGACCCGATCGCGTCATCGGCTTCTCGCCGATCCCGGCCATGTCGATGGTGTCCTACGCGGCCGGCTCGCGCTACCTGTCGCTGATGGGCGGCGTCTGCATGTCGTTCTACGACTGGTATTGCGACCTGCCGCCCGCCAGCCCGCAGACCTGGGGCGAGCAGACCGACGTTCCCGAAAGCGCCGACTGGTACAATGCCGGCTTCATCATCGTCTGGGGCTCGAACGTGCCGCAGACGCGCACCCCCGATGCGCATTTCTACACGGAGGTCCGCTACAAGGGCACCAAGAGCGCCGTCGTCAGTCCCGACTATGCCGAGGCGACCAAGTTCGGCGATATCTGGCTCAATCCGAAGCAGGGCACCGACGCCGCGCTGGCCCTGGCCATGGGCCACGTCATCCTACGCGAATATTATCTCGACCGCACGGTGCCCTATTTCGACGACTACGCGCGCCGCTACACCGATCTGCCGTTCCTGGTGCGGCTCGCCGAGCGCGACGGCCGGCTGGTGCCCGAACGCCTTCTGCGCGCATCGGAGATGGCCGGTGGTCTCGGCGAAATCAACAATCCCGACTGGAAGACCGTCGCAATCGACGAGACCAGCGACACGCTCGTCGCCCCGCACGGCTCGATCGGCTATCGCTGGGGCGAGGATGGCAAGTGGAACCTGGAGGAGAGAAGCGGCGATGGCCGCGACATCCGCCTGAGGCTGACGCTGGCCGGCGACGCCGCCGAGATCGCGGCTGTCGACTTTCCCTATTTCGGCGGCCGCGCCACCGAGCATTTCGTCTCGACCGAGCATGGCGAGATCCTCACCCGCAATCTGCCGGTCCGGCGGATCACTCTCGCGGACGGCTCGGAAGTGGCGGTCGCGACCGTTCATGACCTGATGATGGCCAATTACGGCCTCGATCGCGGCTTCGGCGGCGATCATGCCGCAACGAACTATGACGAGGACGTGCCCTTCACGCCCGCCTGGGCGGAGAGGATCACCGGCGTCAAGCGCGATTCGATCATCACCGTCGCCCGCGAATTCGCCACCAATGCCGAGAAGACCAACGGCCGCTCGATGGTCATCCTCGGCGCCGGCGTCAATCACTGGTACCACATGGACATGACCTATCGGGGGATCATAAATCTCCTGGTGTTCTGCGGCGCGATCGGTCAGTCCGGCGGCGGCTGGTCACACTATGTCGGGCAGGAGAAGCTGCGCCCGCAGACGGGCTGGGCGCCGCTGGCCTTCGGGCTCGACTGGAATCGTCCGCCCCGTCAGATGAATTCGACCTCGTTCTTCTACGCGCATACCGATCAGTGGCGCTACGAGACGCTGACGGCGGCCGAGATCCTGTCGCCGACGGCGCCCGCCGGTGACTGGAGCAACAGCTTCATCGACTACAACGCGCGCGCCGAGCGGATGGGCTGGCTTCCGTCGGCGCCGCAGCTCAAGCAGAATCCGCTGGCCATCGCCGCTGCCGCGAGCGCGGCCGGCCTCGAGCCGAAGGACTATGTCGCCCAGGCTCTGAAATCCGGCGAACTCGAGCTCTCCTGCCACGACCCCGACGACCCGGCGAACTGGCCGCGCAACATGTTCGTCTGGCGCTCCAACCTGCTCGGCTCGTCCGGCAAGGGACACGAATATTTCCTCAAGCACCTGCTCGGCACGACGCATGGCGTGATGGGCAAGGACCTCGGGACCGAGGGCGCGGTCCGCAATACCGAGGTCACGTGGCACGACAAGGCGCCCGAGGGCAAGCTAGACCTGCTGGTGACGCTCGACTTCCGCATGTCGACGACCTGCGTCTATTCCGACATCGTCCTGCCGACGGCCACCTGGTACGAGAAGAACGATCTCAACACCTCGGACATGCATCCGTTCATCCATCCGCTGTCGGCGGCGGTGGATCCGGCCTGGGAGTCGCGCTCCGACTGGGAGATCTACAAGGGTCTCGCCAAGGCCTTCTCCGACATCGCGCCCGAGGTGCTCGGCGTCGAGCAGGATGTGGTCCTGACGCCGATCCAGCATGACAGCCCGGCCGAGATGGCGCAGGCGCTCGACGTGAAGGACTGGAAGCGCGGCGAGGTCGAGCCGGTCCCCGGCAGGACCATGCCCTCGATGAGTGTCGTCACGCGTGATTATCCACATCTCTACGAGCAGTTTACCGCGCTCGGCCCGCTGATGGGCAAGGTCGGCAATGGCGGCAAAGGGATCGCCTGGAACACCGGGCATGAAGTCGATGCCCTCGCGGCGCTCAATGGCATCAGGACCGAGGGCCTCGCCGCCGGCCTGCCGCGCATCGAGACGGATATCGACGCCGCCGAGGTGATCCTGATGCTGGCGCCGGAAACCAATGGCGAAGTGGCGATCAAGGCCTGGGACGCGCTGTCGAAGATCACCGGACGCGAGCATGCCCACCTTGCCCGGCCGAAGGAAGACGAGAAGATCCGCTTCCGCGACATCCAGGCCCAGCCGCGCAAGATCATCTCCTCGCCAACCTGGTCGGGCATCGAGAGCGAGAAGGTCTGCTACAACGCCGGCTACACCAATGTGCATGAGCTGATCCCGTGGCGGACGCTGACCGGCCGCCAGCAGCTCTACCAGGATCACCTCTGGATGAGGGCCTTCGGCGAAGGTCTCGTCACCTGGAAGCCGCCGGTCGATCTCAAGACCATCCCCGGCATCAAGGACCTGCGGCCCAACGGGCACAAGGAAATCGTCCTCAACTTCATCACCCCGCATCAGAAATGGGGCATCCACTCCACCTATACCGACAATTTGCTGATGCTGACGCTGAACCGCGGCGGTCCGGTGGTTTGGATCTCCGAGACGGACGCCAAGGTCGCCGGCCTTGTCGACAATGACTGGGTCGAGGTCTTCAACATCAACGGCGCGCTCACTGCCCGCGCCGTCGTCTCCCAGCGCGTCAAGCCGGGCATGATGATGATGTATCACGCGCAGGAAAAGATCATAAACACGCCCGGTTCCGAGATGACCGGCAATCGCGGCGGCATCCACAATTCGGTCACCCGAACGGTCCTGAAGCCGACCCACATGATCGGCGGCTACGCCCAGCAATCCTACGGCTTCAACTACTACGGCACCGTCGGTTCCAATCGCGACGAATTCATCGTCGTCCGCAAGATGGCCAATGTCGACTGGCTCGAGGGGCCGCTCGCAACCGAAGCACCCAAGGAGGCTGCAGAATGAAGATCCGCGCCCAGATTGCGATGGTTCTGAACCTCGACAAGTGTATCGGCTGCCACACCTGCTCGGTGACCTGCAAGAACGTGTGGACCAATCGCGAAGGCGTGGAATACGCCTGGTTCAACAATGTCGAGACCAAGCCCGGCGTCGGATATCCGCGGGAGTGGGAGAACCAGAAGAAGTGGAACGGCGGCTGGCGCCGGAAGGCGAATGGCCGCATCGAGCCCAGGATGGGGGCGAAGTGGCGTGTCCTCGCCAACATCTTCGCCAATCCCGACCTGCCCGAGATCGATGATTACTACGAACCTTTCACCTTCGACTACGAGCACCTCCATACGGCCAAGGAGTCGAAGGCTTTCCCGACTGCGCGGCCGCGCTCGCTGATCAGCGGCGAGCGGATGGAAAAGATCGAGTGGGGGCCGAACTGGGAGGAGATCCTAGGCGGCGAATTCGAGAAGCGCTCCAAGGACGTGAACTTCGAGAATGTCCAGAAGGACATCTATGGCGAGTTCGAAAATACCTTCATGATGTACCTGCCGAGGCTCTGCGAGCATTGCCTCAATCCGACCTGCGTCGCGGTCTGTCCGTCCGGTGCGATCTACAAGCGCGAGGAGGACGGCATCGTCCTGATCGACCAGGACAAGTGCCGCGGCTGGCGCATGTGCGTGTCCGGCTGCCCCTACAAGAAGGTCTACTACAACTGGTCTTCCGGCAAGTCCGAGAAGTGCATCTTCTGCTATCCGCGCATCGAGGCGGGACAGCCGACCGTCTGCTCGGAGACCTGCGTCGGCCGCATCCGCTATCTCGGCGTGATCCTCTACGACGCCGACCGCATCGAGGCGGCCGCCAGCACGCCGGACGAGAAGGATCTCTATCAGGCGCAGCTCGACGTCTTCCTCGATCCGAACGATCCGGCCGTGATCGCGCAGGCGCGTGCCGACGGCATTCCCGACAACTGGCTCGAGGCGGCCAAGCTCTCCCCGGTCTGGAAGATGGCGATGGAGTGGAAGATCGCCTTCCCGCTGCACCCGGAATACCGCACGCTGCCGATGGTCTGGTATGTGCCGCCGCTGTCGCCGATCCAGTCGGCCGCAGCAGCGGGCAAGATGGGCGTCGACGGCGACATGCCGGATGTGCGCAGCCTGCGCATTCCGCTGCAATATCTCGCCAACCTGCTCACCGCCGGCAAGGAGGAGCCTGTGGCGCTCGCACTCGAGCGGATGCTCGCCATGCGCAGCTACATGCGGGCCAAGACGATCGATGGCCGCCTCGACGAGCAGATCGCGGCGCGGGTCGGACTGACCGGCGCCCAGATCGACGAGATGTACAAGGTCATGGCGATCGCGAACTACGAGGACCGCTTCGTGATCCCGACCGCGCATCGCGAATGGAGCGAGGATGCGCAGGACTTAAGAGGCTCCTGCGGTTTCTCGTTCGGCAATGGCTGCTCCGGCGGATCGAACGAGGTCGACCTCTTCGGCACCAGGACGACCGGCCGTCCGACCAACCCGATGGAGATCGCATGATGGCGGGCCACTCACCGATCCGGACCTTCAAGGCGCTTTCGGCGCTGCTCACCTATCCAGGCGCCGAGCTCGTCGCCGCCATCGACGAGATCGAGGCGGTGATCGACGATGAGAATCTGCTGCGGCCGGCATCGCGCAGCGGCCTCCAGCCGCTTCTCCATGCGCTTCGCACCGACGATCTCTTCGATCTGCAGGAGCGCTATGTCGAGCTGTTCGACCGATCGCGACGGCACTCCCTGCATCTCTTCGAGCATATTCACGGCGAAAGTCGCGATCGCGGCCAGGCCATGATCGACCTCGTCCAGCACTATGAGCGTGGCGGGCTGCTGCTGACGGCGAGCGAGCTGCCGGACTATCTGCCGCTGTTCCTGGAATTCCTGTCGACGCAGCCGCCGGGCGAGGCGCGGAGCCTGCTGGCCGAGACCTCGCATGTCCTCTCGGTTCTCGACGAGCGGGTTTCAAGCCGCAGCCCCGCCTATGGCGCCGTCTTCATGGCGATCCTGTCGCTCGCAGGCGAAGTGCGCGCGGCGCCGGTGGCGACAGAGGGCCTCGCCGAGATCGACGATCTCGCCGCGCTCGACGCGGAATGGGAGGAAACGGCCGTGGCCTTCGGGCCGGGTACGCCGGACGACGGCTGCTCGGTCGACCGGCTCAGAATTCAGATGCGCGCCGCCCGCCGCGACGCGCGGCAGACCACCGCCTGATCGGGGAGCATGCGATGTCCGGATTCATCAACAACGTCCTGTTCGGCTGGTATCCCTATCTCTGCCTGACGGTGTTCCTCTTCGGCAGCCTCGTCCGCTTCGACCGCGAGCAATACACTTGGAAGAGCGGGTCGTCGCAGCTGCTGCGGCGGCGTCAGCTCCGCTGGGGCTCGAACCTTTTCCATTTCGGCATCCTCCTGATCTTCGGCGGCCATTTCGTCGGGCTTCTGACGCCGATCTGGGTGTTCGACATGCTCGGCATCAGCCACGGCTTCAAGCAGGGCCTTGCCATCGCTGTCGGCGGCCTGGCTGGCATCGCCTGCTTCATCGGCATCGCCATGCTCGCGCATCGCCGGCTGTTCGATCCGCGCATCCGCGCCACATCGAGCTTCGGCGACATCGCCATCCTGCTTCTGCTCTGGGTGCAACTGGCGCTCGGCCTTTCGACCATCTTCGTCTCGCTCGGCCATATGGACGGGCATGAGATGGTGAAGTTCATGAACTGGGCGCAGGGAATCCTGACGCTGCAGCCGGGTGCGGCGGCCTATGTCGCCGACGTGGCGCTCGTCTTCAAGGCGCATCTCCTGCTCGGCATGACGATCTTCCTCGTCTTCCCGTTCACGCGCCTCGTCCACATCTGGAGCGCGCCCATCTGGTATCTCGGCCGGCCGGGATACCAGGTGGTGCGCACCCGCTTCGCCGATCGCCACGCCCGCAGCGCGGCATTCCCCTCCAGCCCGACCGCAGCAAAGCGCGCGCTGGCAGACGCGGCCCGCAAAGGAGGACGCTGACCATGGCGACGCTTGTCATCGATCACAAGGCGACGAGTGGCCATGCCGATGCCGAGGCTCATCCGCACGAGCATCGGCCGGCGCCCGTATCGGCCGAACCATCGCCCGAGCGCGTTGCCATGCCCCAGGTCTCCGTCAACGGCGTGCCGATCGCGCGCAAGGCCATTGCGGCGGAAGTCCAGAATTTCCCCGCGTCGAACCCCGGCGAAGGCTGGCGGGCGGCCACCCGCGCTCTCGTCATCCGCGAATTGCTGCTGCAGGAGGCACAGCGGCTGGATATCCGGGCGTTTCCGGCGACCGACGAGGCAGGATCCGTCGAGACGGACGAGGAAGCGCGGATCCGGTCGCTCGTCGAGCAGGAGGTGCCGGTTCCCGAGGCCGACGAGGCGACGCTGCGGCGCTTCTACGACAACAACCGGCGCCGCTTCATGAGCGCGCCGCTCTATGAAGCGGACCATATCCTCATCGCCGGCCGCGGTGACGATTGCGTCGCCTTCGCCGCCGCGCGCCAGGAGGCCGCGCGTCTCGCCGCACTTCTTGTCGAGGCGCCGGAACGCTTCCCCGATCTTGCCCGTGCCTATTCCGACTGCCCCTCCGCGGCGCTTGGCGGCAGCCTAGGCCAGATCGGGCCGGGCGATACGACGTCGGAATTCGAGGCGGCGTTGCACACCCTCGCTCAAGGCGCGATCTCCCCACCCGTCGAAACGCGATACGGCGTCCATCTCATCCGCCTCAACCGCCATATCGAGGGACGTCAGCTGCCCTTCGAGGCGGTCCGCGAGCGGATAGCGGACTATCTCGACGCGCATGTGCGCCGACAGGCCACTGCGCAGTACATCGCGGTTTTGATCGGCCGCGCCGAGATACGCGGCATCGCCCTCGACGGCGCGACTTCGCCGCTGGTGCAGTGAGATGGCGATGCTCGGGACATTGATCGCCTCGCTGGACAGGCCGGGCGTCGCGCTGGACTTCGTGGCGGCGCTTGGCGAGCCCGCGCTTCAGGCTCGCCTCGCCCATGCGGCCGACTCAAGCGGCAGGCCGCAGGCGGACATCGTCGCCTCGGCCGTTCGTGGCTTCATCGATACGGCATCCGACGACGACTGGCTCCAGCTCATGGGCATCATGGGCCGGGCCGCCGACCCGGGAAGGGCCGCCATGTATGCCATTCTCGAAAAGACGCTGCCCGGGTCGCGGGGAAAGCCATGAGCGCCCTCCCGCCCCGTTGCTGCTTCTACGAGCCCGCGGCGCTAACGCCATTCGCGGAAGCGCGCGCTGCGGCGCTGGCCCTTGTCCAGCCGACCGGCCGCACTCTGTCCGTGCCGCTGGCGTCGGCACATGGCCAGATCGCCGCCCGACTGGTTGTCGCGCCGCACAGCCTGCCGCCCTTCGATCAGGCCGCCATGGATGGCTACGCGATCCGCATCGCCGATTTGACGGCACCGGCATCGACGCTGCCCATCAGCGGTACGACCGAGGCAGGCGATGAACCCGACCGGCTGGCGCGCGGGACGGCCTATCGCGTGATGACAGGCGGTGCCTTGCCGCAAGGCGCCGACACGGTGGTGATGCTCGAGCGCACGCGAAACCCGGATGGCGACCGGGTGGCATTCGCTTCCCCGCCCGTCGCCGGCAGCCATATCAGGCGGGCCGGCGAAGACGTGCGCGCGGGCGATGTCGTGATCCATGCCGGCGAGCGGCTTGGCTGGCCGCAGATCGCGCTCCTTGCCGGCCTCGGCATCGACACCATCGTCGTCGCCGCGCAGATCCATATTGCTGTGCTCACGACGGGATCGGAGCTCCGCGCGCCCGGAGAGGTTCTCGCAGCCGGTGCGATCCACGATGCCAACGGACCGATGTTGGCCGCGCTGCTCGCAGAGGCCTCGACGCGGATCAGCGTGGCGACGGTTGGGGACGATCGCGCCGCCATCGCCGGATACCTCGAGGAACTGGCCGGAGCCGCCGACCTCATCGTCACCACGGCGGGCATGTCGGTCGGCGCGCGCGACCATGTGCGGCATGCCGTGCGCGACGCGGGCGGGACGCTCGACATCGTCAAGGTCGCCATGAAGCCGGGCAAGCCAGTGGCGCTCGGCCGTATCGGCGGGGCCGTGTTCGTCGGCCTTCCCGGCAACCCGCAGGCCGCAGCCTGCACGGCGCTGGCCTTCGTGCGGCCGATGATCGACGCGATGCGCGGGCAGCCGGCCCGGTCGCCCATCATGGCCATAGCGGCTTTTGCGACCGGCGCCCGCGCCGACGACCGAACGGAACTGGTGCCCGTTCGCCTTCGGATCGACCATGGCCGCCTTGTCGCCGAGCGCGCCGGCGCTGAAGGCTCGCATCGTCTCGCGCCGATGGCCGCCGCCGACGCGGTGGCGATCATCGAGCCGCTGTGCCGGCTCGAGCCTGGCGATCCGGTCGAGATCCTGCCTTTCGAGCGCGCCCCGGCCTGGAGGGAATGACGGACATGGCCTGCGCGCTTTCCGATGGCTTCGGCCGCCGCATCACCTATCTGCGCCTTTCGGTCACCGATCGCTGCGATCTGCGCTGCGTCTATTGCATGGCCGAGGACACGAGCTTCGTTCCCCGTCGCGAACTGCTGCGCATCGAGGAACTCGACCGTCTCGCCTCGGCCTTCGTGGCGCGCGGCGTCACGAAGATCCGCATCACCGGCGGCGAGCCGCTGGTGCGCAAGGGCGTCATGACGCTTTTCGCCGGCCTGTCGCGCCATCTTGAAGGCGGCGCGCTCGGCGAACTCACGCTGACGACGAATGGCACGCTGCTCGCGACCCATGCGGAGGCGCTGGCCGCGGCTGGGGTCCGCCGCGTCAACGTCTCGCTCGATACGCTGGATGCGGAACGCTATCGCGCCATCACGCGCGGTGGCTCGCTCGCTGCCGTCATGGACGGGCTCCGCGCCGCAAAGGCGGCCGGGCTCCGCGTCAAGCTCAATGCCGTGGCGCTGAAGGGCATCGTGGAGGAGGAGATCCACGATCTCATCGCCTTCGCGCATGGCAACGGCATGGACCTGACGCTGATCGAGACCATGCCGCTCGGCGATGTCGGCGCAGACCGCACGGAGCAATACCTGCCGCTGACCACGCTTCGCCGCATCATCGAGAGCCGCTGGGCGCTTGCCGATACGAGCGAGCGAACGGGCGGGCCGGCGCGCTATGCCCGCATCGCCGAGACGGGTGGGCGGATCGGCTTCATCACGCCAATGAGCCACAGCTTCTGCGAAAGCTGCAACCGCGTTCGCGTCAGCGCCACCGGCACGCTCTACACCTGCCTCGGCCAGGAGGACCGGGCCGATCTTCGCGCCGCGATCCGCGGATCGGAAGCCGACGACGCGCTCCATGCCGCGATCGACGCCGCCATCCGCGCCAAGCCGCGTGGCCACGATTTCCGCATCGAGCGCGGTCGGCCGACGCTTTCCCGGCCCATGTCGGCGCTCGGGGGTTAGGGAGATGCCGATGCCGACCGGACGCCGGCCGATCACCGCCATCGTCTATGACGACGGCCCGGCCTTCGAGGCCTTCCTCAACGGGGCGGTGGACAGGCTGGAACGCGACGGCCTTTGTCTCGCCGGGCTCGTCCAGCAGAGTATTCCGCGCCCCGGACGGCGCAAATGCGACATGGTCCTGCGCGACCTCGCGACGGGCAAACTTCATCCGATCTCGGAGGACCGCGGCGCAGAGGCGAGCGGCTGCTCGCTCGACACCGACCTGCTGCACCGGGCCTGCGCCGCCGCGGAGGCCGGCCTGTCGGCGCGAACCGCGCTGCTGGTGCTCTGCAAGTTCGGCAAGGTCGAGGCCGCCGGCGGCGGCGTCCGCGGCCTGCTCGCGGCAGCGCTGGAGCTCGGCGTTCCCGTCGTCATCGGCGTCCCGGCGATCAATCGTCAGCCCTTCGAAGCCTTCGCAGGCGATCTCGCGCAGATTCTGCAGCCGGACACGCTCGACCCGGCGCCGCTGCAGGGGTTCGTCCAACGGTCGACGGGATGATGGACGACCTCGTCCTCGCCCGCGCGCTCCATGTTCTCGGCGTGATCCACTGGATCGGCGGCCTTGCCTTCGTGACGCTCGTCGTCCTGCCGCTGTCGCGCTCCGAGGCCGGCGGAGGGCTGGTCCTGTTTCAGGCGGTGGAACGCCGGTTCTCGACCCAGGTCCGCCTGTCGGTACCGCTCGTGGGCGCAACCGGCTTCTGGATGACCTGGCGGCTGGATCTCTGGGCACGCTTCGCCGACACCGAATACTGGTGGATGGGCGCCATGCTGGGGCTATGGCTGCTGTTCATGCTGCTGCTGTTCGTCATCGAACCGCTCATGGCTCGCCGCGCGGGACCGGATGATCCGACAGCCGCGATCCGGCGCCTGCTCCTCGCCCACCGCGTGCTGCTCGCCGCCGCCGCCGCCACGGCGCTCGGCGCCGTCGCCGGCACGCACGGCTTTTCCTTCTGAGGCATGTCGACGATGAAGCGCAGCGCGGACATCCAACGAGGCTGGCAGGGGCCGGCGCTGCTCGGCCAGGGCTTTCGCCCCTTCTTCCTGCTCGCCGCCATTTTCGCCGCGCTCGCCATCGCGATCTGGCCTGCGTTCTTCAGGGGCGAGATCGAGGTTCCGACCGCCTTCGTACCGGTCGACTGGCATGTGCATGAGATGATCTTCGGCTATGGCGCCGCCGTCGTCGCCGGATTCCTGCTCACCGCGGTTCCCAACTGGACCGGCAGGCTGCCTGTCGCGGGCTGGCCGCTGGCCCTGCTCGCCACGCTCTGGTTGGCTGGTCGCGTGGCGGTCTTCGGATCCGCAGCCATCGGCGCGCCGGCGGCAGCCGCCATCGACATGCTGTTCCTCGTCACCTTCGCCGTCGTATCGGCGCGCGAGATCCTGGCAGGGCGCAACTGGCGCAACGCCAAGGTGGTCGCAGTGGTGGCGCTGTTCGCGCTCGCCAATGGCGGCTTCCATCTCGAAGCGGCAAGGGCGGGCGGTGCTTCGGTCGCGACCAGAGCGGGCCTCTCGATCATCGTCTTCCTGATCCTGCTGATCGGCGGCCGCATCGTGCCAAGCTTCACCCGCAACTGGCTCGCGAAGAGGAACGCAACCTCGCTGCCTGTGCCCTTCGGCAAGCCGGACGCGGCGATCATGCTGGTCTCCGCCGCCGCGCTGCTCCTCTGGATCGTTCAGCCCCACGCCATCTGGACCGGCACGGCTCTCGTCGCCGCGGGAATGGCGAATCTGTGGCGTCTCGCGCGCTGGAACGGCTGGGCGACCCGTTCAGACAGACTGGTGCTTGTCCTCCATGTCGGCTTCCTGCTCACGTCCGTCGGCTTCCTGTTCACCGGAGCCGCATCCCTCTGGCCGGATCGCATGCCCCAGAGCGCCGCGCTCCATGTCTGGGCTGTCGGTGGCATCGGCACGATGACGCTCGCCGTCATGACGCGAGCGACTCTCGGCCATTCCGGACGACAGCTTGTCGCGTCCCGCGCGACGCAGCTGATCTACGCGGCCATCCTTGCCGCGACGGTATTGCGGGTCGCCGCCGTGTTCTTGCCGCAGATGGCGATGCCGCTGATCGACGCCGCGGCGGCAGCCTGGATCGCCGCCTTCATCGGCTTCGCCGTCGCCTATGGGCCGATGCTCCTGCGTCTTTCGAGGAGGACGTAGACGTGCCGCGTTCTCCCTTCGGGTTGCTGCCTGCTGCGGCAGCCACGGCGCTCATAGTGAACATTTATATTGACCGCATGATTCGGCGGGGCAGGTCAGATAGCCACGGCTCGTCGAAGATGACGACCATAGGACAGAGATGTCGGTGCGCGGGTCGTGAGCCGCGCACTCGACCTCGGCTCGAGTTGCAACTCACAGCGGGCTCTGATGCTTACCTGGTGTTTCAATCAGATGGGATTTCCTGTCCAAGCTAGATCCGCTTCTTCTCCGGTAGCTCGCGTTCGCGCGCGAATGCATGGCGCGCTGTCGCCATACGCTTCGATAGCTCGCGAAATGAACGAGCCTGTCCGGCTGCTTCCCGAGGTCGACGACGAGATCCATGCGCTGTGGATCCAGGAGCCCAGCAGCGAGCCGAGGATTCGCGATCGTTGCCTGCTCGAATGCGCACGCATCGTCATGACCGGGCAGGCCGCAGACATCACCTGTCACGGCTCAGCCGCCGACGTCCCTTACTAGGCATCGTTCACCCAGTAGCGCTACACGAAAGGCGCTCATGTCACCCGAAACCAATCAAACGCAAAGTGCCTTCCGGAGCATCGAGCTCAGGCTTAGGCGCTTGATGATCTTCGCAACCATTCTCGTGATCGGCGTCGCGATCCGGGCCGTGAAGATGGCCATCGACCCGTGAGAGCCCGTCTGCTTGGCGGCTGGTAAGGGGCTCGTCTCCAGCTGCCTGCCGCCAAGTCCTGGCACCGACCCGCCTGCGGGTCATCCGCGCGGCATTAGGCAGCTGCTCGCACGCCGGCTGGCGTCCACCGGCGCTCAGCGGGCCGCGGTTGTCGAAATCAGGAATATGCGCGCCGGGGCGCCGCGCGGGACAACCGCGATGGACTATCAGTTCGTGAGATCGCGCAGCCAACCGAGGACACGGTCCTTCCATCTGGTGGCTGTCGGACGGGCCGAGGTCTGGTAGCCGTCGTGCACTGTCGCGGCGGCGTCCGCTTCGGCGGGGGCGGCCGGGCCATAGTGCGCCGCTTTCGCAAGGCGATCACGACGACGCTCCTCCGCAACCTCCTCATCCGACCAAGGCGGCGCTTCGAACACCCGGTTGCGGCGAATGACGTAGTGAGAGCGGCACGGCAGGGTCCAGTTGCCGACTGACGGATGCAGCGTGACCGTCTCACCGTCGTAGGTGATGTTCCAGTCGGTCGGCGTGAGTGGCGTAACAACCTCCTCGCCGCAACCGCAACAGCAACTGTGCGCGACGCTGCCGTATTCGAGCGAGACGTAGAGCACGCCTGGCTCGAGGGTCTCCGGGAAGCTCTCGACGAACCGGTGCTTGAGGATCTTGTCGCGCATTACGCCTGGTCCTCATTGAGCAACATGTTGCCGTCGAGCGTGTAGGTCGAGTGGTGCTCGCGCTCGAGATCGCAGTAGAAGCCGCATAGCTTCTTCCATTTGATCACCGCCAGCACCGCGTTAAGCGCGTTGAGGTCGGCGACCTGGATGTTCGAGGCATAGATGTCCCCAGCGCCGCCGCCGGTGAGAGGAATGCGCGCGTACGCCCCGACCGTCTCCCGCGTAGCTGGCGTGCTGGTCGTCACCCGTAGGATGCCGCTCAGCCCGTGGTCGCAAAGTTCGAGGCCCATGCCGATATCGACGAAGGAGACATGCCGCTCGTGCAGCCGCATGACCAGCGCCGCTTTGGCCTCGCCTGCGTCAAGGCTAACGAAGGCGAAGTCGATCCCGTCGAGTAGTCCGAGGTTTTCGGCCGTGATGGCCTCGGGGATCGCGGTGATGCCCCGGTGCATGCGGCCGTAGATCGCCTTGAAGTAATCGACCTTGAGCGGTGCCTCGCGCAGCTCTTCCAGGCTCGGCGCCCCCGGAGCGCGGAAGGCGTTGTGCTGGAGGAACTCATCTCCGTCGAAGAGCCGGATTTCGGCGACCGGGGCCTTCGCGATCATGTCGAGGATGTAGCTCCCCGACCCACCGAGCCCGATGATCGCCACGCGGTGCCCCGCGAGCTTCGCGGTGAGCGCGCCAATGCCGACCCGATCCGACGCCGTCTCGACGTAGTTGAACACGCTGTGGCCGTCTTCTTCCTCGTCGAGCGCGCGGTAAGGGCGGGGGGTGGCGGCCGGGTTGAGCACCGCCGCCGGACCCGCCAAAATCGAAGCGTAGGTGGTCATCTTGTGATGGTAATCGCGGTATCCCCCTTCAGGCTTGCTGGAGAAGGCGTGCTCGGCCGTCAGCCCGTGGCCGAGGTTGAAGCGCTTCGACTGGTGGCCGATCGCCGAGATTCGGGTACCATCCGCGAAGCAGGGATAGTCTCCATCGAAGTGCATGACGTGGGTGTCAGGCGGGCGGGTCTGGTCGCCCGCCAGCGTGAGGCTCGAGATCAGGGTGCCTCGGCGGACCTTGCGGTCCGCGTCGACATAGGGGACCTCACGCATCACGAGGAATCCTCCCACCACCTGGACGAAGTAGCCTTCCTCGCGAAGCTTCGCGAGGTCGGCGTTACGACTGAACAGTGCGCGTGACATTGAAGATCGTCCCCTGCTTGATGGTGACGACGCCGTGGGCGCCCAACTCGCCCGCGTGCGGGACCGAGGCCGCTTTGCGATAGGTCATCGAGAAGACGACGTTCGGCGCATGCGGGCCGGGGAACGCCAGATCGACAATCTGCTCGAAGGTCATCGTCGGGCCGCGGACGAGGCGCGGGCGTGTATTGACGACGATCTCGATCTCGACCGGCGGGAGCGAGGCGGTGAAGAAGCGCTCGACGCCCGGCGTGCCGAGGTCGATGAGCATAGTCGACTCGACGAGCACGTCAGTGCCGCCGCGCACCTCGAGGAATACCGCTTCATCGGGGCCGGGCATCGCAAGCGCCGCCAGTACCTGTCCGCTGATCGCGGGCTTCCCCCAACGCTCCTCACGCGAGTTCACCTCGAACTTGAAGTCGCGGTCGGTGAGGAAGGCGACGAAGCGCTCGGCGCCGGCGCCGCGCAGATCGAACGGCTCGTCGAGCCGGACGTCCTCGAAGTCGCCGTTCTCGACGATCGCGAACAGGCTGTAGCCGCGCTCCGGCTCGAGGCCGGCGGCCTCCAGGATCTGGCGACCGAGGGGAATGGGATCGGCGACCGCGAGCGGGCGGAAGTCGATGTTCTCCAGCGCGAACTGGATGCGGTACGCGTTGGCCGGGCGCAGCGCGCGACCCTCGCGGATCGCTTCGCCGACGTCGTCGAATGTCGAGATTTCCATGGATAGTTCCTTCTCGTTAGGCCGGCTTGTTCCCGGCTACGGAAGGACAATCGGTGCGTCGGCGGCCGACCGGAAAGGCGTCAGAACTTCTTTCGCAGGGTGCCTGCGGGGACGGGGCCGCAGACGAAGAAAGCCGGGCAGCGCGGGCAGACGCGCTGTGTGGGATTGGTCGGGAAGTCGCCGGCGCGTACCCCTTCGATCGCGGCACCGAGTGCCTCGCGACGGCGGCCTAGGACCAGGGGCGTCATGGCGACCAGCGAGATGCTACCGCTCGTCAGGTGTACGACCTCGGCGCTCGCACCCGGCGCATTATCGACGACCGCGAGCAGCGCTGCCGCGACGGACAGGTCCTCCGTGTCCGACTTGCGGAATACGCCCGTCCGGACCCGGCGGTAGATGAGCTTGCCCCGATCGTCGACGAGCATGTCGTCGGCTCCGTAGTGGACCTCGTCGCCGCCGAAACGGAGGATCAGCGCTTTGGGCGTCTGTGGCGTGTGCAATCCGCGCGTGCGGATGAAGGTGGCGACGAGCGCGATGGCTGCGGCGCGGAGCTCGGCGAAGCTTCCAAGCACGTCGAGGCCGTGTTCGTCGCACGCCAGACAGACGGCTGCGGCAAGACGGGTATCGTTCGAGACGTCGAGGCCGTCGAACACGATCGCTCTAACGACAGAGCGCGCCGCCTCATGCATGCGCATGTAATCAGTCTCGGTCCGGCGGCCGCCGATGCCGAGCACATGGGTGTAGAAGAAACGCCGCCGGCACTTCTCCTTATCGAGCATGGCGATCTGTGAATCGCGCAGCCGGACAGGTCCGTCGATCTCGATGGGGATGGGCTCGGCCTCGGGGGCTGGCGGCAGCGTGTGAACGAGGGCGGGTGTGCTTCGGACTACGCCGGGGCCGAGGCGCGGCAGGAAGTCGGATAGCGGCCGGTTCCTTCCGCCCGACTGTGTCGCGGCATAGAGGACGAGGCGGTCGCGTGCGCGGGATGTCGCGACGTAAAACAGGCACTCGCGCTCTTCCGCGTCGCCAGCGCGAAGCGCCTCCTTAACGTCGCCCGTCAAGCCAGCGATGACGCCATACGGCGGCAGGCACTGCGGCGCCTTGGGGCTGCCCGGAAGGGTGTCCTGGTTGAGGCCGGGAAGGTGGACGCAGCTAAATTCGAGGCCCTTGGCGCCGTGGATCGTCATAAGGCGCACGGCGTTGATACCCTGCGCGGCCTGCGGCAGTTGCCGGAGGTCGCGGTCGTCGCCGATCGCGACCAGCCTGCGGATTCGATCCAGGAGTCGCGGGACGGCACGGCCCTTTGCGCGCGGCTGAACGCGCAGGAAATTCATCAACTGCCAGATTGCGATTCCTTGGCTTCGCTCGGCGACCGAGCTTGCCTCCCCGATCCGCGCTGCGAATCGCGTGCGGTCGAGAACAATCGTAGCGAGCGTCCGCCATGGGGGCGAGTCGGCGTCGAAACCCTCGAGGACAGCAGCGAACTGGTTGAGCGCGAGATGTCCTTCTGGCGATATCGACAGGGTTCCGCGCCTCGCTAACCATTCGAGCGGCTCGTGCTCTTCGTCCCGCAACGACTCCAGCACCATACCGACGTCGCCGAGCGCCATCTCGAGGCCCGGCATGCAGGCAGTTCGGATCAGCCCCATCGCGCGGCGGTCAGCGAGCAGCGAGAGGATGGAGAGCAGATCCTTGGCCTCGCCTCGCTCGAACAGGCTGCCGAGGAAGAGCACGGGGATGCCCATGCGTTCAAGATCGCGCGCGATCTCGCCCAGCCGTTCGTTGCCGGTGCACAACACAGCCTGGTCGCGGTAGGCGATACCCGAGCGGAACAACTCGCTGATACTGTCGGCAATCGCGACGGGCTGTTCCTCTTTGCTTGTGCGCAGCCGGAGCTCGATAGGCGCACCGCGAGGTCCGCGCTCAGCCAGGAGCGCGGCACCTTTGCCGCCCGCCGTCATCTGCACGGCGAAAGCAGAATAGGCGCTCACGATCTCCTCGACGGATCGATAGTTCACCTCCAGCCTGCCCGACGTCGCGCCCCCGAAGTCCGTCGAGGCGAACCTGGACATGCTGATCGGGGATGCACCCCGAAAGCGGTAGATTGACTGCCGCGCATCGCCGACCACCCACAGGTTGTCGCCCGTCGGCCGTAGCGCTTTCAGAAGTCGAACGCTGGCGCGGTTCACGTCTTGGTATTCGTCGACGAGAATGTGGTCGTAAAGCTGACCGAGTTGGGCGGCGATCTCGTGCCGTTTCTCGAGGAGCTCGACGGGGAGCGAGACGAGGTCGCCGAAGTCGATCGCCCGGCGGTCGCGCTTCAGTCTTTCATAGACGGAGTACATCCGCGCGACCTCGGCCGCTTTCAGCGCGTTCGTGTGCTGCGGCTCCTCACTGCCTGCGGCGATCCGCATCTCCTCAGCGCGCAGAGCGTATTCGTCATGGCCGACAACCTCGTCCTTCGCCCGAGATATGGCGGCCAGGATGTCGCCGATGAGGCGAGTGGGGTCATAGAGGTCCTGGTAGTGCTCAAGCGCGAGCCGGGGGAACTCGGCTTCGAGCAATTCGACCGCCTCGACACGGTCCATCAGCCTGGGGTCGCTCGGCAGCGAGAACTCCGGGCCGAGCCGGCGGATGATGTCGAGTCCAAAGGCGTGGAATGTTCCGATCCACATCGCAGCGGCCTCTTCGGGGCGTTTGTCGGCGATCCGCTCCGCCATCTCGCCCGCCGCTTTGTTCGAGTAGGTGAGAACGAGGAGCCGGCGCGGGTCCACGCCCTCGTCGATGAGCTGGACGACCCTGGCGGTAAGCGTCTGTGTTTTCCCCGTTCCCGGGCCGGCCTCTAGGATGTATGGGCCGCCCCGATGCGCCGCGGCGGCGGCTTGAGCGGCGTTGAGCGGCTTATCCACGCGCGCCCGTTCGTCAGGCTCAATCACGGGAAGCAGGAGCGCATCGAACAATTGCTGGGCGACCGCGTCGAACGGGGCGTTCATCCGGTCCGCGATCTGCGACCCAGTCAGGCCTTCTTCGATATGCAGGCGGCGCACCAGCGCCCGCGGGATAAGGAGTTCGCGGCCGAACAGGTCCATCTGAACCTCGCGCCGCTGGCGCCGGCCGTAGTCTACGACACGGTCGATGCCGGTGGGCGATGGCTCGGACGCGCGGGCCGGATCGGCCTCGAACACGGTTGGCGACGCAGTTGCGTCGCCGAGCTCGTGATGGCCGATCTCGTGAGCGACGAGAAATGCCTGCTCGAACGGCGACCCAACCCTCTCGTGGACGATAAGGTCGTCCTCGGGCACGAGCGTCGCGCGTCCGTTGTCGAGGACCGTCGCGCCCGGATTTGCTGGGTTGACCTCGAGGCCCCGGTGCTTGGCAATGGCGACGACGAAGGCGTAGGGATCTGTCGGATCAAGCCCGCGCGCCACGGCGGCGGCATGCAGCTCCGCGGCCCGTCGGCGTCCGAGTTCAATCGCGTCCATGCGTCAGTCGCCTTCGGTAAGGAGGCGCTTACGGTCGGCCTCCGGGACGCCCGCCTCGATCAGCACCTGCTCAAAGGAGACCTGTGCCGCTGTGCCGGGTTTTCCGTCTGCCTTAAAGCGTCTGCCAGATCCGAGCGTCGAGGCCTGCCGCATCGCCGCGATCACGTACGGCTCTGGGATCTCCAGCGCCTCGCCCAGCGCTTTGAGAATCGGATGCGGCGTCCTCGACGGATCGACTTTTCGCTCCCGCAGGCAAGTGACAACCTGGCGGGGGACGCCCAACGTCCCCGCCAGCGCCTTGCCCCGTTCACCCGCCAGCGCGTCGAGCGGGTTAGGGCCTCCCTTAAGCTCGAGCCCGGCCGCCTTATGGACGATCCAGGCGGCATCGATGCGCGACTGGTCGATGGCAGAGAGGGGAGCGTCATCGTTAAGCTCTGGTGTTGCCATCAGTCTCGAGAGATCGATGAGCTGGAGCGCGAACTCCGGGTGCGCCTCGACATAGCGCGCGAGGACATCACCATCATGAGCCTCCTCCATCTGGAAGAGGTCCAGCACATCCTCTAGGGCGAGGGGCGTCGGGTTGGTGGTCATTGGTCATCCCCAGGATTGAATAGGGCCACGAGCGTTTTCAGCGCGCGCTCACGATAGTTGCGAACCGAACGGTCCGAGCAGCCGAGTGCCTTGGCGATCGTCATAACCGCTGGGTCGTTCGAATGGGTCGGCCATCCGAGCATCAGCAAATGCATGGTTCTGCTTTGTTCCGGTGGCAGGTTGTCAATCGCCAGATACACTCGATCCCGGAAATGCGGATCGGAGAGAATGTTCGCCTCAAACGTGTCTTCTGCAATTGCAGCGACGGCTTCGCGTTCCGATACATTGGTATCGGCGTCCAAGGGATCGCTGCGCCCTTCCTCGCGCCACGCACGCTCCTGCGCGTCGAGGCGTAGCCGCTTGATGGCCAGATCGAATCTGACCTCAAAGAAGTCGAGCCTCTCGTCGGGTTCATGGCGGTCCTTCGCGAGGAGCTCGACGAACCGGTCGGAGACGGCATTGCGTATTCTCTCCTTGAGGAGGGAGACGGTGTTCCCCGAAGTCTCTGCCCGCGGAAGCGCACAAAGGACGCGCTCAAAGAGGATTCTGTAGAGCCTCTCGAACCCCGTGTCCGAGTTGTCCCTTCGGCTTGCCCTGACGAAATGGAGGACGCATTCGGTGGGAACGTAGAGCGGATCCTTACGGTCGCGGATACTGGTCCGCTCAAGGAGCTCGTCGCGCGGCAGGTCTGCCAGCGCCTGCAGGAGCGCCTCGATATTGTCGGGGCGGAGGTAGGGTGTGCCGTCCTTCCTGCGCTTGGTGAGCGGAATGATCAACCTTCTCCTCCCTATTCGGAGAATGAGCATAGGTGCGTTCGAGTAGAAATTGCCACGGAAAGTGCAACCGGAACGAAACGAGGAAATATTTTGGAGTCCAGCCACTTCGGCGCTATTCGCCCGCCGGTCGGCCACTGGCTCGGCGCCCGCTAGGAGAAGCGCACCTGGCGCTATGGACAGGAAGCGTCGAGTGAACCTCAGATCGCGTCGGTCTCGCCCGTCCTTGGACGTCGCTAGCGCATGGCCGAGGTCTGACCTTAGTTGCCACGTTCCTCAACGAGAGCGAGAGGACTCGATCCGAATTGAAAAATAAGAACATATGTTCTGATTTTTCAATTCGGCCACTGGCTGTTCTCGAACCTGGGTCATCAAAATCATGCTCGAGAAACGACCCCAACTGCAGCTCGCTGCTCAAGGACGCGTTCTGGGATTGACTGTCTAGATCCAAAACGTTGGTTTATTTGCTGAAATGTCCCGACACCGACAAACAGCAGAGCTATAATGTACTTATCGAGTATCTCACTCGACTTGCATAGCGGCCTTAGCGACAATCGCCGGCGAATACAGGACGCCGGATATGAGGGTGCCGCACCCTGAAGGAGATCGCTCAAGTGCTCCCCTGCGTGATAGCAGGACGCCTTGAGTCGGTTGCACCGATAGCCCGCGAGGCTATGAATAGCCCAAAAAGATGGAAGCTCTGCGCCGCCGCACCTTCCTCTCGCTGTTCAGTAGTCGGCATGAAGCTGACAGCGAGGCGTCGAGTTCGTCTCGACAACCGTGGGGTCCACTTTGGACCGAGAACGGAGCCGCATGCAGGTAATGGCCACCACCTGTCACGATCTGAGAAATCGTAAGGCTCTTCGCCAGCTTCGATGGAAGCGTTCCTCTCCTTGCATAGATCAGCCCTTTGAGCTGGTCTATGCGGGGGGAGAAAGCATCTCTGGAAGCTTGAAAGGAGAATAGATCGACAGCGTAAGCAGGCAAGAGTAGCCGACGACGCGCGGTCGTGAACAAGAGTTCGTTGGTGCGAAGATGCCGACGTCCACAGTGAGCGCGCGTAGGGCGCGTTCGTCGTTAAGGCTTGTCGCTCGCTGTCCCCAGGGATGCTTGTCGCGCGATGAGGTTCTTGGCGCCATTGTATGACCAGGTCGTGCCGCCCGGGGACGGGATTCCGGCATCGTTCAGTGCGCGAGCAAGCGTTGCTGGTGAAAGTGCTTGTCCAGCGGGCAGTTGCGCGCCGAGGCACTCAACGAAGTCTGAGAGAGCCCTTGCCCGAGCGTCGGCCTTCCTTTTGACGGAGGATACGGCAGCCGATCTATTGGTGGCGCGCGGAGGAGCTCTATCCGTCACGCTCCTGGCTATTCCGGCTTTGATCCGCTGCGATTTGACCTTGGAATTGAGGATCGCAGCATCGAGATCGCCAGAGCGCTCTGCCAGCGATCGCTCGCCCCAGATCTGCCTGGTGGCAGCGTCGAGGACGGGAACCGCGGTCGTCGCATTCAGGGCATCAAATGCCGGCCGCATACGGTCTAGACGAGTGGCTGCCATCAGGTTGGCAATGGAGGCGAGGACCAAGATCCCGCCCATGGCCGCCGCCGCATCGACCGCCTTCGCGAATCCGGCATGATCAACAAAGGAGACCTTCCGGGAGCGTGAGAATGCTGGAATGATCTCCCAGGCCGCGCCGGCAGGCAGTGTCGCCTTGAAGGCGTTGGCGATACCGATTTGACGAGCAACAGGCGGGAGCTTGAATATCTCTTCCACCGTCTGCGGCCGACGTCGAGCAGTGCCGAAAAGGTACACGACGTATCCGGCACTGTCACTCAACGGCTCGGGTTCCTCAGTCAGTGGCAATCGTCGGCGAGCAGGCGCTCTTTCTAGTCCGCTCAATCCGCAGGAGGAGCGCCATAGCAATTCAGGCCGGCTCCTTCAATCTCTCCTGTTCGGCGTCTGTCGCTGTGCCGATTGGGTTGCAGGCGCCGGAGTACCCGCGATGCTTCGTCATGCATCAATAGGGCGAGTTCGACGCGGTCTGAAACAGCAATCGATCACCGCTGCATGGATCATCAAGCCATCGCCCCGTTCCAGTCACACAGACGCGTTGGTGGTCAGCCAGATCTCGATCGCGGCAATCATTGCCGGCCGCAAGCTGCTGCCCTGGCTTAGGGCGCGCCCAAGAGAAGGATCGAGCAGCTTGAAGCCGAGCTCATCCATGACGTCTCCCATCTTGAGGTTCCGCGTCGCCTTGATGTGACGGATCCTCGCTATAGCCCACGATTCGAGACGGTGATCGACGGTGACTGCGGATGCTGTCACGCTCGCGGCAGGCGCCGGCATTGCCGCCGAGGTGATCCACGCCTCGAAGGCCCGCTGCTCGGCGCTGGTGGCCCTTCGCCAGGCGTTCTGCAGTTCCTGCAGGCGAGTCCTCGGTTTTTATGATTCCGGCAGCGATGGTGGCCTCGGCCATCGAGCCGAATCTCCACTGCGATCCTGACCTGTTGATACCGCACCGTCTGCCCGCGCTGCCACCCGGGCGCGAAGGCTATCCACCTATTGCCTGCGAGTGTCCGAACACCGACCAAGGGGATTGTAGATGTATCTACCCATGAGCACAGGACCATAGCTAGTCTTGCCGGCGCCGCGTGGCGTACGTTGGCAGATGCATCTATGACGTCTAGGGATGACTGCGGTTCGAGATCGGTCTCGGTAGCAACCGAGCCTGAATTGCGACACCGCCACCGAGCACCGCTGTCCCGAGGGATGCCAGGCAGCAGGGGCGCATCTCTGACGAGCGCTTCCCCTCTTCGCTGAGATCAAGAAGCTACGGTGACACTGCGCCCGTGGAGACTGACCAGCTGCTTCAGCGCACTGATCTCGTCTTGGAACCACCTGCGCTGTGAAGCTGCAGTCGCCTCGACCGCAACCTCGAGGGATCTCCAGGATAGGGTACGCCTGGCGCCGCACGAGCGAAGCCGCAACAGAGACCTTCATCGGATCTGTCAAGCTATGGATAGTCAACGGATCGCGTGGGGACGGGGAACGGCTCAATGCCGCGCCATACTTGCGGGATGCGCCGACGGAGATGGCTCACAGAGACTGACGTCTGCAGCGATGCAACGCCGTCTCCGCAAGCGCCGTGACGAGTTCGTTGACGAGTCGGGGGACCGATCTGCAGTTCAGAGCTCGCGGTACTACGCCCTTTTGAGAAGTGAAGTCCTAGAACGCCGCGAGGGCCTAGGGGGATGCCTGCCGGTGCGGCAGCGCGGGGAACGGCTATCCTCCTCTGTCGGTGGCGATGACAAACGTGCGAACTCGTAGCGGCGATTTCACTCGTTGCTGACGAACCCGTCGCCCTGCACCGATCAGTGCGCCCCGCCCGCCGCCAGCGCGAAGTCTACCTCTCCATCGGCATGCTGGGTCAGGACGCCGAGCCGCTCCGGCCCGATCCGCAGGTCGATGTCGTTCGTGGCGCCGCTGCCGACGCTGAGGACGCCTGCCCCGAGCCAGTCGCGCGAGACGAGACTCAGCCAGCCGTCCGGCGCCGATCGCGCGAGCTCACAGCCTCGTCGGCGAGGATGACGCGCGGCGCCGCGACGATCGCCCGGGCGATCGCGATCCGTTGCCGCCGCCGGAGAACGCGGCGGGTAGTGGTCTAGGATATCGGCTCGAGGCCGACCGATCGGAGCGCGGCGACGACCATGGCCCGCGCCCGCCGGTCGCCAGCGATGCCGAGCGCCCGGAGCGGCTCGGCGATGATCGCCTGCACATTCTAGCGCGAATCGAGCGAGGCATAGGGATCCTGGAACACGGCCTGGACGCTCTTGCGGTAGGTGCGCATCATCGCCGGTCGGCGAGATCGAGCCGCGCGCCGTCGAACAGCACCTCTCCCGTCTTCGGCCGAAGGAGGCCGAGCAGCAGCTTCAGGTTCGTGCTCTTGCCCGATCCCGACTGGCCGACGAGGCCGATCGAGCGCCCGGCCGCGACGGAGAGCTAGACGTCGCAGAGCACGGGCCGGCCGCCCGGATAGGCATAGCCGACGCGGTCGAGGCGGAGGATGTAGCTCATGCCGCCCCCAGCGCGCGATCGAAGCGCTCGGCGGCGGCGAGAAGCTCGCGCGTATAGGGATGCGCCGGCGTCGCGAAGACCTCTCGCACCGGCCCCTCCTCGACCACCGCGCCGGCCCGCATGACCTGCCCGTCGTCGACGATGCCGGCGACGACGGGCAGGTCATGGCTGATGAAGAGGAGCATCATACCGCGTTCGGCGACGAGCCGCGCCAGGAGGGCGAGCATCTCCATCTGCGTCGTGACATCGAGCGCGCTCGTGGGCTTGGGGGCGATGCCTCGCGGCGTGAAGCGGACAGATGACCGCCGCGTTCTGAACGGGATCTTCCATGTTCTGCGGACGGGCCGGCTTCGAGCGACCGAGCTGCTGCTCTTGGCGACCAACCAATATGCTACACGGCTGCTATACACGATCGATGCGAAGAAGCTAGAATCGGCTTATTTCTGACGTTTTCAGGAGGTGGCTGGGGCGGGAGTGATTCGAACTCTCCGACCGTGGCATTCATCGAAGCAGAAGGTGGTTAGGGTGGTCGGAATCGAACCGACACTCCTTGCGGAACCGGATTCTGGGATCTGTCGTATCTTCCATGGCCAGCTTTACCCCCCGCAAGCTCGTCCTGGAACTCGTTGTCAGATCGACGAGCAAGCACTTATACCAATGGCCCTGATCACCGACCGATGTGAGCCCATTGGCGCATACCGACGGATGTTATGGCGTTTGGAGTTGCGATGAGCCTGTTCCATGCGTCACACGCGGCGTCGACGATGTCGGGATAGGTCTCGAAGACGCGGTTTGAGAGCCAGTTTGCGCGCAGATATTGCCAGACATTCTCCACCGGTCAGTTCGGGCGAGCGCGAGGGCAGCAGGATCAGCGTCATGTTCTTCGGGACCTCTAGCCTGTCGGTCGTGTGCCACCCGGGACGATCGAGGAGGAGAACGGCATGAGCGCCATGGGGGACGGTCCGGCCGATCTCGTCGACATGGACCTGTATGGCCTGGGTGTTGGCGAAGGGCATGGCGAGCGCGGCGCCGACGCCGCGCGCCGGACAGATGGCGCCAAACAGATAGGCGCGCTGGTCGGCTGGCTGGCGCGGGCGGGTTGCGCGCCTGGCCCACTGACGAACCAGCCCGTTCTTCTGCCCGATCCTGGCCTCGTCCTGGAACCAGCTCTCGATCGGCTTGCGCTTGGGGATATCGGCGAGATGGGCTCTCAGGATCGCCGCTAAGCTTTTTTGAACGCCGCGATGATCTCGGCTTCTGGCGTGGGTGACGCGGCCGTACGCTGATATGCGAGAAGCCGATCTGCTTCAGCAGCTTGCCGATCGTGCGCTCGTGATAGCGACGCCGAAGCGCGCCTCGATCACCCGGTTGAGGTCGATGCGGCGCCAGCGCACGACGCCATCCCTTGCACGATCGGGCCCCGTCTCCACGATCTGGGCGAAGGCACTCAACTGAGCCGCCGTCAGGCGCGGCAAGCCGCCCTTCCCGGGTTTGACCCTGAGCCCGTCCAGGCCCTCAGCATTGAAACGATGCACCCAATCGCGCAGCGTCTGCCGATCCATCCCGCCGACCCGTGCCGCCTGTTCCCGGTCCATACCGTCAAGAACTACCGCCAGCGACAACAGCCGCCGGCTCTGGTTGGCGTGCTTCGACGCAGCCGCCAGCCGCGGAAGGTCAACGGCAGACTAGTCCGCCCGAAGCTTTACTGCTGCTGACATGGCGCGTTCCTCCCCGCGCCACTGAATCAGATCAAACCCACAATCGGAATACCTCGGGAGTCAGCCGCCGAGGCCGTTGGTATTGTGCGGTATCTGGCATCGTCGATGGCGCGCTGCCTGGAGCTTGCTGGCGGCCCCGACAACCCCGCCTATGTGGCACCCATGGTATCCGTTTCTCCGCCGCCTGCCCTTGACGTCTTTCGCAGTCGCGAATTGCGCGGCATGTATGTCCATGCGGAAGCGTGAGGCAACGAGCTCGGTCGGTTGAACCAGTGATCCCAAGCGGTGCTGCTCAACCTCAACAGACTCCCCGCGGCAATCAATTCAAACGGCGACGCGGCCTCGTTCGTGCTGCCCAAGGAGGCGGACATGACAAATAGCAAATTTCTTACACCCGAAGAGGTGGCTGAGCGCTATCGGGGTGGCGTTTCGGTCGGGACTCTCCGAAATTGGCGCGCGATGCGTCTCGGACCGTCCTTCGTCAAAGTTGGCAAGGCTGTCCTATATCCCGTCGATGATCTTGATGCGTGGGACGAAAGGAATAGAGTGCAGTGCCATGCATCTAAACGCCTCATCGAGCCGCTGAGTGATCAGGCGTGATGATCACGAGCGAGCACGATCAACAGATCCCAATGCCCGGCACCACTCACGGCTTGTATTTGGGTTATCTCTTCAAAATCAACACTTTGCTTATTCGGGTGGCCGGGTGCACAATCACCCGTCGGGCGACCCGACACCCTCGCGCGCCGATATCCAGATGACGAAGACGATCGTCGACGTCGCCGCGCCGCTCGGCATCGCCGTGCACGACCACATCATCGTCGGCCGCCACGGCAATGTGAGCTTCAAGGGCCTGAAGCTGATCTGAGGCCGGCCGCGAACAGCGACCGGACCTTCCTGTTACATGCCCTTCTTGTCGTTGCGGGCGAGTTCGCGCAGGCGTTCGCCGAGATAGCTGCCGGCCGTGTAGCGCTCGGAAAGAACGACATCGGGCCGCGGCTGCAGGAAGAGCGGGATCGAGACGCGCGAGCGGAAGCGCGACTCGCCGGTCGGATTGATCACGCGGTGCGTGGTCGACGAATAATAGCCGCCGGACGCCTCCTGCAGCATGTCGCCGACATTGATGACCAGCATGCCGAAATCGAACGGCACGTCGACCCACTCGCCCTCGCCGTTCAGGAGCTGCAGGCCGCGCTCGTTGGCGGCGGGCAGGATGGTGAGCAGATTGATGTCCTCATGCGCGGCGGCGCGCAGCGCGTCCGGGTCCTCCTCGCCGGTGAGCGGCGGATAGCGGAGGATGCGGAACAGCGTCCCCTCGCTGTCCTTCATCATCTCCGGCAGCGGCATCGAGAACTTCGCCCGCACCTCTTCCGGCGAGTTGTCGTCGACCCATTGCAGCAATTCGTCGGCGAGGCCCTTGGCGATGTCGAAATAGCGGCGCGCGGCGTCCGACACCTCGTCCGGGTAACGGCCCCAGGAATAGAGGTGATAATATTCCTTGAGGTCGCGCTTCTTCCCGGTCTTGGCCGTCTCGGCCTGCGAGGGCGGGAAATAGCCGTCATGCTTCTCGCTGACGAGATATTTGTGCTTGTCCTCGCCGTCGAAGAAGCCGAGCCATTCCTTGTAGATCTGCTCGACCAGCGGCTGCGGGATCGGATGGTTGGTGAGCACCCCGAAGCCCGTCCGGCGCAGCGACTCGGTGAACAGCGCCGGCGCGTTGGGGTCGCGGTAATCGACGACGATCACGCCGCTCTCATGCGGAACCGCGTCCCGCCGCGCATCGAACTCGCTCATGGATACTCCTCCAGTCCCTTCGCGCCGGCCTCTCTACGTCGGCGCGGCAATCTTCTCCCATCATGGACCCGAAGCTTTGGCGGAGGCAATCAGGGACCGGTGCGGGCAAGACGGTTGCCTCTTTTCGCGCCAGTCTGCTGCCTTCTCGGCCGCGTCATCTGCGCCCGTCGCAACGATCGATTGGCACTAGCCAAGACTGAGCGCGTTGTGTGCAATAGCGGAGAAGCGTTTCGCGGAAGCGAAGCCGGGGGATCGCAGTCGAGACTGGCACGCCGCTTGCCGGTAATCATTCGACAGCGAAAGGGGAGTGACTGCAGGAATGGTCGTAGCCTTCGATGAGATGGGATCGAGCGGCGACAGCTGCCGTCCCGGTTACGAAGTCCTCAAACGCTGGCTGGAGTCGACCCCTCCCGATCTTCTCACCACGCGCCGGGCGGAGGCGGAACTGCTGTTCCGCCGCATCGGCATCACCTTCAACGTCTATGGCGACGAGGCGGGCGAGGAGCGGCTGATCCCGTTCGACATCATCCCGCGCATCCTGACCAAGAAGGAATGGTCGGTGCTGGCGCGCGGGCTGGAGCAGCGCGTCAAGGCGCTCAACGCCTTCCTCGCCGACATCTATTCCAAGGGCGAGATCCTGCGCGCCGGCCTCGTGCCGGACGATCTCATCTATCGCAATCCCTATTACCGGCCGGAGATGGCGGGCCTGAAGCTCGCGCACGACATCTATGTGATGATCGCCGGCATCGACATCGTGCGCGTCGATCCCGACACCTTCTATGTGCTCGAGGACAATGCGCGCACGCCCTCCGGCGTCTCCTACATGCTGGAGAACCGGGAGGTGATGATGCGCCTCTTCCCGGATCTCTTCGCCGAGCAGCGGATCGCGCCCGTCGAGAACTATCCGGACGCGCTGCTGGCGACGCTGAAATCGGTGGCGCCGCGCTCGGCCTCCTCCGATCCGACGGTCGCGCTGCTGACGCCCGGCCCCTATAACAGCGCCTTCTACGAACACTCGTTCCTCGCCGACAAGCTCGGCATCGAGCTGGTCGAGGGGCGCGACCTCCTGGTGCGCGACAATGTCGTCTATATGCGCACCACCGAGGGGCCGAAGCGGGTCGACGTGCTTTATCGCCGCCTCGACGACGACTTCCTCGATCCGCTGACCTTCCGACCGGATTCGGCGCTCGGCGTTCCCGGCCTGATGAGCGCCTATCGCGCCGGCAACATCACGCTCTCCAATGCGGTTGGAACCGGCGTCGCAGACGACAAGGCCGTCTATTCCTACATGCCCGAGATCGTGCGCTTCTATCTCGGCGAGGAACCCTTGCTGCAGAACGTGCCGACCTGGCGCTGCCGCGAGCCCGATGCGCTCAAATATGTCCTCGACCACCTGCCGGAGATGGTGGTGAAGGAGGTCGCGGGCTCGGGCGGCTACGGCATGCTGATCGGCCCGACGGCGGACAAGAAGACCATCGCCGAATTCGCCGCCAAGCTCGCCGCCAACCCGGACGACTTCATCGCCCAGCCGACGCTGGCGCTCTCGACCTCGCCGACCTTCGTCGATTCCGGCGTCGCGCCGCGCCATGTCGACCTGCGCCCCTTCGTGCTGACGGGCGGCGACAAGGTCCGTATCGTGCCCGGCGGCCTCACCCGGGTCGCGCTCAAGGCCGGCTCGCTGGTCGTCAATTCCAGCCAGGGCGGCGGCACCAAGGACACATGGGTGCTCGATGCGTAACACGCCCAGCATGCCGTCACCCGCAAAGGGCCCGTTCTTCCGGAGTTCCACGCCGTGCTGAGCCGTACCGCCGACAATCTCTTCTGGCTCGCCCGCTATGTGGAGCGCGCCGAGAACACAGCGCGCATCCTCGACGCCGCCAACCGCCTGGCCGCCATGCCGATCGCCTATGCCGGCGAATCGAATGAATGGGAATCCGCCGTCGCGGCAACGGGAACGCTGGGGCTCTTCAAATCGCTCGGGAAGGAGGCCACTGGCGAGAGCGTCGTCGATTTCCTCGCCTTCTCCGCCGACAACCCCTCCTCCATCCGCTCATGCCTCGAGCGGGCGCGCGTCAATGCGCGGACGGTCCGCACCGCGCTGACCACGGAAATGTGGGAGGCGATCAACGGCGCGTGGCTGGGCCTGCGCGATTTCAACCGCCTCGGCGACCGCGTGCGCCTCAACGCCTTCCTGACCTATGTGAAGGAAGCCTCGCTGCGCTTCGACGGCTCGGCCTATCGCACGATGCTGCGCAACGACGCCTATTTCTTCTCCGGCCTCGGCTCGTTCATCGAGCGCGCCGACAACACCGCCCGCATCCTTGACGTCAAATATCACCTGCTGCTGCCGGAGCAGGAGAGCGTCGGCGGCGGCCTCGATTTCTTCCAGTGGTCGTCGATCCTGCGCTCGGTCTCGGCCAACACCGCCTATCACTGGGTCTATCGCGAGAGCGTGAAGCCCTGGCTGGTCGCCGACCTTCTCGTCCTCAACGAGCAGCTGCCGCGTTCGCTCTCGGCCTGCTATGGCCGCATCTGCGAGTTCCTCGACGAGCTCTCGCTCGCCTATGGCCGCCAGGGGCCGGCGCAGCGCGTCGCCCGCTCGACGCGCAACCGCCTGCAGAACGCGACGCTCGAGGACGTCTTCCAGGGCGGGCTGCACGAGTTCCTGACCGAGTTCATCGGCGAGAACAGCCGCCTCGGCCAGGCGATCACCGACCAGTATCTCGCCTGAGGACCCGCCCCACATGCGCCTCAGGATCGTCCACGAGATCGTCTACGCCTTCGACCCGCCCGCGAACGGCGCCATCCAGACGCTGCGGCTGACGCCGCGCGGCCATGACGGGCAGTTCGTCGTCAACTGGCGCATCGAGGTCGACCACGACTGTCGCCTTTCCAGCGCGCGCGACCCGTTCGGCAATATCGTCCAGTCCTTCAACACCGACGGCAAGCTCGACGGTCTCGCCATCACCGCGCTTGGCGAGGTCGAGACGCATGACATGGCCGGCATGGTGCGCGGGCAGTCGGAGCGCTTTCCCGTCGCCGTCTATCTGCGCGATACCCAGCTCACCGAATCCGACCAGGGCATCCGGTCCTTCGCCGCCGAAATAGATGCCGCCTCCCCGCCCGACCGCCTCTCGACGCTGCACGCGCTGATGGACGGCCTGCATGACGCGATGGAGCCCGGCGAGACGGAAGACGATCGCGCCATCGCCGCCTTCGCGGCGCGGAAGGGCGATGCGCGGGCGCTGGCGCATGTCTTCATCGCCGCGGCGCGGCATCTCGGCATCCCCTCGCGCTATGCCTCCGGCTATCTGTTCAAGCCCGGCTCGGAGGAGCCCGACCACAGCGAGCATGGCTGGGCCGAGGCCTTCATCGAGGGCGTCGGCTGGATCGGTTTCGACGCCGCCTGCAACATCTGCCCGACCGACGCCTATGTGCGCCTCGCCATCGGTCTCGACCGTGTCGGGGCGGCTCCGGTGCGCGGCGCGGCCTATGGCGACTGGAGCGCCGTACCGAAGGTCACCATCCGCATCAGCGAGGCCGGAACGGTCAAGCAGCCGTAATCAGGCGTGGATGTTTCCGTTCCGCGCTTGCGACTCGAAGCCGGAGCCTTGATGATCCGCCGCTGGCGGAACCGGACGGCGGTCATGACTTACTGCGTTGGAATTCTTGTGCGTGACGGGTTGGTGATGATCGCCGACACGCGCACCAATGCGGGCCTCGACAACATCGCGACCTTCCGCAAGCTCCATCTCTTCCAGAAGGACGGCGACCGCGCCATCGCCATCGCCACGGCGGGAAATCTCGCCGTCAGCCAGTCGGTGCTCAACCTTCTGAGCGAGGGGATCAAGAATCCCGAGAGCGGCGAGATCGAGACGATCTACAGCCTGCCGAGCATGTTCAAGGTGGCGCAGTTCGTCGGGCGCGCGATCCGCGAGGTCTACCGCATCCATGGCAAGTCCATGGAGCAGCAGCAGGCCAATTTCGACGTCACCATGCTGCTCGGCGGCCAGGTCGCCGGCGGGAGACTGCGGCTCTTCATGGTCTATTCGGCCGGCAACTTCATCGAGGCGACCGCCGACACGCCCTATCTGCAGATCGGCGAGCACAAATATGGCAAGCCGATCCTCGACCGCGCCGTCACGAGCGAGACGGGCATCGACGAGGCGCTGAAGCTCGGCCTCGTCTCGATGGATTCGACGATCCGCTCCAATCTCGGCGTCGGCATGCCGGTCGATGTCTGCACGATCCGCCGCGACGCCATCGCGGTCGACATCTCGCACCGCATCGACCGCAACGACGAATATTTCGCCGATCTGCGCGAGCGCTGGTCCGCCGCGTTGCGCGCGGCGCACCAGGCGATCCCGGCCCCGCCTTACGGACGGGACTGACCGACGCTCAGTTCAGGGCATAGAGGGTCGAGGCGACGCGCATCTCCGCTGCGCTGATCACGCCGTGATGCGCCACCTTCACCGAGTGCAGCGGTCCCTCGATCTCGCGCTTCCAGAAATCGAGAAAACGGTTGAGCTCAGGAAATTCCGGGGCGAGGTCGTATTCCTGCCAGACGAAGGTCTGCAGCAGGGCCGGATGATCGGGAAGGCGATAAAGGATATGAGCGGTGGTCAGGCCATATCCGGACAACTGACGCAACAGCGATGACGGCATGGGCACCTCGTCTGGTCGGTTCTCGCAGCGCCCGCGCGGGATGAAATCGCGGGACATGGAAATCGTCTCGCAGCGCGGTCTTGATTTCAACGCGGAGATCGAGGATTGTGCCGTTGAATCAAGAGATTAGCAGCAGCGCCGGCTGAGTGCTGCCAGCCTGCTTCTTCCCCCGGGCATGGACGGGTGAGGCGGCGGCAACCAGCTTCTTCATCCCAATGGCTGCGCGAAGCGTTGTAGACGTTGACGACGGCGCGGCTCATGATGCGATCATCGGCGGCCGGGCGGAAAGCCGGAAGGGATTCGGGGCAGCGGCAGGGACAGGGTAATGCCACGCATCGCGATGGACGACGGGGTCGAGCTCCATGTCGAGGTCGGTCCGGACAACGGCAAGCCGCCGCTCCTCTTTCTCAACGCACTCGGGGCCGACCACACGATGTGGGACGGCCAGGTCGCGGCCTTCTCCGAGCATTTCCGCGTGCTGCGGCTGGACGATCGCGGACATGGCCAGTCGGCGCCCTCCGAGACGCCCTATACGATCGACCGGCTCGGCCGCGACGCGCGCGGCGTGCTCGAAGCCTTCGACATCGATTCGGCGCATGTCGTCGGGCTTTCCAAGGGCGGCATGACCGCCGCCTGGCTCGGCATCAACTGTCCGGAGCATGTCGAGAAGCTGGTGATCGTCTCGTCCTCGCCGCATCTCCCGCCACGCGAGATGTGGGAAGGCCGCGCCAATACGGCCCGCAACGAAGGTGTCGGCGCGCTGGTCGACGCCGTGATCGGCCGCTGGTTCACCGAGGATTTCCGCGCGCACCAGACGGATACGGTGGCCCGTATCCGGGCCATGCTGCTCGGCTGCTCCAACGAGGGCTATGCCGCCTGCTGCGAGGCGCTGGCGGAAATGGATCTTCGCGACGATCTCGAGCTCATCCCGGTGCCGGTGCTCGCCATCTGCGGCGATTCCGATCCGGGCACGCCGGTCGCCAAGACGCGCGAATGGGTGTCGACGATCGAAGGCGCGCGGCTGGAGGTCATCCGCAAGGCGGCCCATCTCGCCAATGTCGAGCAGCAGGAGGCGTTCAACAGGCTCGTGCTGGAATTCCTGACCGCCTGAGGCGATCAGGCATAGGGCCGCACATCGGGCCGCACATGCAGGATATGCGGCGTCAGGGCATGGCGCCGCGGCAGGCCCATCACGTGCCAGGCGACCTGATAGGCCGCGTCCCAGGTCTCCGGCACGCTCGGTCCGCCCATCTCGGCGTCGCCGACGAAATCGACCAGCACCAGCCAGGCCGGCGCCTCGTTGCGGCGCAGGAAATCGAGGAAAGCGAGCCGGTTGGCAAGCTGGTAGAAATGATCGGCCCAGTCCGCTCGGCGCGGCGAGGCGTTGAGCCGCTCCGCCAGCGCGCCGAGCGTCTCGTCGATGCGCTTCCGCGAGGCGTCGCCGGCCGCGGTCCCCGGCGAGAGCAGTTCGCTCACATGCGCCTTGGCCTCGACGAGGACGATGGCGCCGGTATCGGTGGTGGCCAGCGCATCCCATTGCGGCCCGCGCGCCGGCCAGAAGCCATGCAGCGATTCGGCGAGGTGAAGGGCGCCGACAAGGCCGAGCACGGCCTCGTCGCGATATTCGGCATAGGCATCGGCGGCAAGCGGTGAGCGCCAGCGCAGCGCGGCGCCGCCTGTCGCCGCGAGGATGGGGGCCTCGAGATCAGGCCAGCGCTCGGCAACCGAACGCTGGATCCATTTGAGGCTGCCCCGTACGCCTTTGGGCTGTTCGATCCTCATGGCCCGCTATGTAGCGCGACACGCCGCGCGAGGCGAGCGATTCTATCGGCAACCTGATAAAATGGCCGAAACCATGGTCGCCATCCCGTTCAATTGACGAGCGAATCCCAGCCTGCCAATCGTCGTTCTCCCCAAGGCGACGCAGGCGAATCGATCATGCGCATCCGGCCTCTTCCACATCATCCGAGCCGCCGCGCCGTTCTGGCCGGCCTGATCGCCCTGCCCCTCGCCGCCGTCGGGCCGGCATGGGCGGACGACCTCGAGGAGGTCGCCGACCTGAAACCGGGCGACTACACCTGGCATCCCGAGCGCTCGCCGACGGGCCCGGTGGCGATCGTCGTCTCGATCCCCGAGCAGCTTGTCTATGTCTATCGCAACGGCATCCGGATCGGCGTCTCGACCTGCTCGACCGGCAAGGAGGGTCACGACACCCCGACCGGCGTGTTCACGATCCTGCAGAAGGACCGCGACCATCATTCGAGCCTCTATGACGACGCATCGATGCCCAACACCGAGCGGCTCACCTGGTCGGGCGTCGCGCTGCATGCCGGCGGGCTGCCGGGCTATCCCTCCTCGCATGGCTGCGTCCACCTGCCGCTGAAATTCTCGTCGCTGCTCTTTGGCATCACGACGATCGGCACGCCGGTCATCATCGCCGGCAGCCATGACGAGCCCGTCGACGTCGCCCATTCCGGCCTCGTCCTCGCCAATGTCGCCGCCGAGCAGGCCGACGCCGCCGAGGCCGCGGCAGAGCCGCATGGCACCGACGCCGCCCCGTCCGAACAGGCGGTGTCGATCATCGTCTCCAGCGCCGACAAGCGCATCCTGGTGCTGGTCAACGGCGAGACGGTGGCCAGCGGCCCCGTCACCATCGACTTCCCGGACAAGCCCTTCGGCTCCTACACCTACGTCCTTGGACGCGACGGCGGCGCGACGGGCGATCTTCGCTGGCATGCGATCGGCTTCGACCGCGACCCTTCGGAGGCGGCCGACGCCGCCGGTACGCTGTTCCGCATCCACACCGACCCGTCGGTGACCAAGGTGATCCAGTCGATGATGAAGCCCGGCAATGTGCTGGTGACGACGGACGAGCCGCTGCATCCGGATGCGACGGGGAAGGACTTCGTCGTCATGAACACGGCGACGAGTTGAGCGCTGCCGAGCGGGTTTGTCCTCGCCTGCGTGGACCGATAGGATGGCACCTGGCCGCGAGCGACGCGGCGGATGAGCCATGCTGACCGGAAGCGACCCATCTCCCCCTTCGGCCGAGGCCCTCGCCGCGCTCCTCGAATGGTATCGCGACGCCGGCGTCGACCTGGCGATCGACGAGTTCGCGATCGACCGCTTCGCGGCGCCGCCGCCGGCTGCGCCCGTTGCGGCGCCGTCGCCTGTCGAAACTCCGATCCATCGCGCGGCGCCTCCCGCCTTGGCGCCAACAGCGCCCGGCGCCGTGCCGGCCAACCCGGCGGCCGAGGTCGAGGCGGCCCGCGTCGCGGCGGCTTCGGCAGAGACGCTCGACGCGCTGCGCGAAGCGCTGGCCCGCTTCGAGGGCTGCTCGCTGAGGCTCACCGCCCGTTCGCTCGTCTTCGCCGGCGGCAATCCGACGGCGCGAATCATGCTGGTCGGCGAGGCGCCGGGCCGCGAGGAGGACCTGCAGGGCGTTCCCTTCGTCGGCCGCTCCGGGCAGCTTCTCGACCGCATGCTGGCGGCGATCGGCCTCGCGCGGCAGGACGTCTATATCGCCAATGTCGTGCCCTGGCGGCCGCCGGGCAACCGCACGCCGACGCCCGAGGAAACGGCGATCTGCCGGCCGTTCATCCGCCGCCAGATCGAGCTCGTCGATCCGGATGTCCTCATCTGCCTCGGCGGCGCGGCGGCGAAGGAACTGCTCGACACGCGAGAAGGCATCCTCCGCCTGCGCGGCCAATGGCTCGCCTATGACACCGGCAAGCGGCAGATCCGCGCCATGGCGACGCTGCATCCCGCCTATCTCCTGCGCCAGCCGCTGCAGAAGCGGCTCGTCTGGCGCGATCTTCTGGCGCTGAAGGCGGCGCTGTCACAAGAACCTCACTGAAGTCTTTACGCCGCGCGCGAAAAAGCCTGTCCGTTTGGCCGATCTTCATCAATGGGTGCCATCTTTTCGACATGGCCCACGGGGAAAAGGGGCTCGTCGACCCGCCGCCCCGATCGGTCATGCCGCCCGCTTCGGCAGATCGCCGATACGACCGAACCTGACTTGAACGACCAGACGTGAACGAAGAATGGCATCGCAGCTCGTCCCCGTCGCCGCGCTCCTGATCGGGTCGGCCCTTCTGCTGATCGCCGGCGGCCTGCATGGCCTGCTGCTGCCCATCCGCGGCGCGATGGAAGGCTTCACGACGGCCGAACTCGGACTGATCGGCACCGGCTGGGCCGTCGGCTTCGTGGCAGGCTGCCTCGTCGTGCCGAGCATCGTGCGCCGCGTTGGCCATGTCCGCGCCTATGGCGTCATGGCCTCGATCGCCAGCGTCGTGATCCTGCTCAACCTGCTCTATATCTCGCCCTATGCCTGGATCACGCTGCGCGCCTTTTCCGGCTTCTGCTTCGCCGGCGCCGCGATGATCGTCGAGAGCTGGCTGAACGAGCGCGCGACCAAGGAAAACCGGGGCACGATCTTCTCCGTCTACCAGATGGTGAATTTCGCGGCCTCGACCGCCGGGCAGCTTCTGATCACGACGGGAACGACGAGCAACTATCATTTCTTCGTCCTCGGGGCGATCTTCTATTCGCTCGCGATCCTGCCCTCGGCGCTTTCGACCGCCCAGACGCCGCGCCCGCTGAAGACCACCAAGCTCGACCTGCGCGTGCTGTTCGTGAATTCGCCGGTCGCCGCGGTCGGCTGTTTCACGGTCGGCATGGTCAACGGCGCCTTCGGCACCCTCGGCGCCGTCTATGGCCAGCAGATCGGCCTGCCAACCAGCGCCATCGCGCTCCTGATGAGCGGCGCGGTGCTCGGCGGCGCTCTGACGCAGGTGCCGCTCGGCCGCCTCTCCGACCGGATCGACCGCCGCTATGTGCTGATCGGCGTCGCGGCGGCGGCCATCCTGATCAGCGGCACCATCACCGTGCTGAAGCCGACGGATGCGTGGCTCGTCATCGCGCTCGTCGCGGGCTTCGGCGGCATGGTCTATCCGATGTACGGCCTCGCCGTCGCCCATGCCAACGACTATGCCGCGCCGGACGATTTCGTGAAGATCGCCAGCGGCTTGCTGCTGATGTCGGGCATCGGCACCATGATCGGGCCGATCGTCGCCGCCTTCGCGATGGAGTGGATCGGGCCGCAGGGGCTGTTCAGCTTCGCCAGCGTCATGCATGTGCTGCTGATCGGCTACATCTTCTATCGCCTGCGCCGCCGGCCGGGCGTCTCGGACGTGCCGCGCGACGCCTTCCAGCCCGTGCCGCCGCTCCGCGAAGCGACGCCGCAGACCATCGCGCTCGATCCCCGCGCCTCGGACAGCAAGCCGGCCGCCGCCTGAGCGCTCCCCCAGCAAGATCAATGGCATAGGCTGCGGCGCCCAGGGCCGCGGTCAGCATGCAGTTTGTCGGCAGGGCGGGTTGTGCCCGCGCCGCCCACAGCCCCGGCCGCATCGCCGCGGCTGCTGTTGTTTTGTGCGTGCCGAATTGGTAAGCCAAAGGATCAAAGAGGGGCCGGCCGGGCCAATGTCCGGAATCAAGCCCCCGAAAAGAATGCGCTGCACCGGGGACCCACGGCAGATGGAAATCTTCCTACAGCAATTGATCAATGGGATCACGCTCGGCTCCATTTATGGACTGATCGCGATCGGCTATACGATGGTGTTCGGCATCATCGGCATGGTCAACTTCGCGCATGGCGACGTCTTCATGGTGTCGGCCTTCATCGCGATGATCTTCTTTCTTCTCTTCACGACCGTGCTCGGAATTTCTTCGGTCATCGTCGCGCTGATCCTCGTCATGCTCATCGCCATGTTCCTCACGGGACTGCTGAACTGGGCCATCGAGCGGGTCGCATACAGGCCGCTGCGCGGCTCGTTCCGCCTGGCGCCGCTGATCTCGGCGATCGGCATGTCGATCGTCCTGTCGAACTTCATCCAGGTCGCGCAGGGTCCCCGCAACAAGCCGCTGCCGCCCGTCCTTTCCGGCACGATCACGCTGATGGAGCGGAACAATTTCGCCGCCACCATCTCCTACAAGCAGATCCTGATCTGGGTCGTGACGGCGGTCCTCCTCGCCGGCTTCTGGTATGTCGTCCAGAAGACGCCGCTCGGCCGCGCCCAGCGCGCCTGCGAGCAGGATCGCAAGATGGCCGCGCTGCTCGGCGTCAATGTCGACCGCACCATCTCGCTCACCTTCGTGATGGGCGCGGCGCTCGCCGCCGTCGCGGGCACGCTCTACCTCACCTATTACGGCGTCGTGAACTTTTCGGACGGCTTCACGCCGGGCGTGAAGGCCTTCACGGCGGCGGTGCTCGGCGGCATCGGCTCGCTGCCCGGCGCGGTGCTCGGCGGGCTGCTGATCGGGCTGATCGAGACCTTCTGGTCCGGTTATTTCTCGATCGACTACAAGGACGTCGCCGCCTTCTCGATCCTCGCGATCGTGCTCATCTTCATGCCCCAGGGCCTGCTCGGCCGACCAGAAGTCGAGAAGGTCTGACATGGCGCCCGGCATCGCAACCAACGGCCCGGGCTCCTCGCCCGGCGCCGCCATCAGGGACGCCATCCTCGCGGGCGTCATCGCCCTCGGCATCTTCGGGCCGCTTGTCGGCCTGAAGACCGAGCAGAACATGCAGAACGAGCTGATCATCACCACCCGCTGGGGCACAGTGGCGATCATCGTCGCGATCGTGATCTTCGGCCGCTTCCTGCTGACGACGACGATCTGGCCCGCCATCGCCCGCCGCAAGGCGAGCGACGCCGGCCCCTCGCGCACCTCGGTCGCCGTCAAGGCCGGCATCGCGCGCTGGTTCCCGCCGGTCGGCCTCGTCTTCCTCTTCGTCTATCCGGCGATCGTGGTCGGCCTGCTCGGCTTCCAGGGCTCGCTGAAATGGGTCGACAATTTCGGAATCCAGATCCTCATCTATGTGATGCTCGGCTGGGGCCTCAACATCGTGGTCGGCCTCGCCGGCCTGCTCGATCTCGGCTATGTCGCCTTCTATGCCGTCGGCGCCTATGCCTATGCTCTGCTCGCCACCCATTTTGGTTTGTCGTTCTGGATCCTGCTTCCCCTCGCCGGCATCCTCGCCGCGCTCTGGGGCATCATGCTCGGTTTCCCGGTGCTGCGGCTCAGGGGTGACTATCTCGCCATCGTGACGCTCGCCTTCGGCGAGATCATCCGTCTGGTGCTCATCAATTTCCGTGAGCTTACCAACGGCTCGGCCGGCATTTCTTCGATCCCGAAGATCACCTTCTTCGGCCTCTATTCCTTCGACATCTCGGCTCCGAACTATGTGGCCAAGGTGTTCGATCTGCCGATGTCGAGCGCCTATTACAAGATCTTCCTCTACTACCTGATCCTGCTCCTGGCGCTGCTCACCGCCTTCGTGACGATAAGGCTCCGCAAGCTGCCCGTCGGCCGCGCCTGGGAAGCGCTGCGCGAGGACGAGATCGCCTGCCGCTCGCTCGGCATCAACACCACCAATACGAAGCTCACCGCCTTCGCGCTCGGCGCGATGTTCGGCGGCTTCGCCGGCTCCTTCTTCGCGGCCCGCCAGGGCTTCGTCAGCCCGGAGAGCTTCACCTTCATGGAATCGGCCGTCATCGTCGCCATCGTGGTGCTCGGCGGCATGGGCTCCATGATCGGCGTCGCGCTCGCCGCCGTCGCCATGATCGGCGGCACGGAAATCCTGCGCGAGCTCGATTTCCTCAAGGCGGTGTTCGGCGAAGGCTTCGACCCCGACCAGTATCGCATGCTGTTCTTCGGCCTCGCGATGGTTCTGGTCATGATCTGGAAGCCGCGCGGCTTCGTCTCGGCCCGCGAGCCGACGGTGTTCCTCACAGAGCGCAAATCGATCTCCGGTTCGCTCGTGAAGGAGGGCCACGGCTGATGACGATGACCGTGGAACTCGACGTGGTGGTCGAACAGCCGCGTCGCTGGGCGCTCGACCCCGTCCTGTCGGTCGAGCATGTCTCGATGCGCTTCGGCGGTCTCGTGGCCGTCAACGATCTCTCCTTCCAGGCCGGGCGCGGCGACATCACCGCGCTGATCGGCCCGAACGGCGCCGGCAAGACGACGGTGTTCAACTGCATCACCGGCTTCTACAAGCCGACGCAGGGGATGCTCAATCTGCGCCACGCCTCGGGCGATACGTTCCTCCTGGAGCGCATGCCCGACCACAAGATCTCGGCCAAGGCGCGGGTCGCGCGCACCTTCCAGAACATCCGCCTGTTCTCGGGCATGACGATCCTCGAGAACCTGCTCGTCGCGCAGCACAATCCGCTGATGCTCGCCTCCGGCATGACGATCCTCGGCGTGCTCGGCCTTCCCGGCTACAAGCGCGCCGAGAAGGAAGCGATCGAGAAGGCAAAGTTCTGGCTGGAAAAGACCGGGCTGACGGCGCGCGCCGACGACCCGGCCGGCGACCTTCCCTACGGCGCGCAGCGCCGGCTGGAGATCGCCCGCGCCATGTGCACCGAGCCGCAGCTGCTCTGCCTCGACGAGCCGGCCGCCGGCCTCAACCCGCGCGAATCCGCCGAGCTCAACACGCTGCTGCTCGACATCCGCGCCATGGGCCAGACCTCGCTGCTCCTTATCGAGCATGACATGTCGGTGGTCATGGAGATCTCCGACCATGTCGTCGTGCTCGAATATGGCGTGAAGATCTCGGACGGCACGCCCGACGAGGTCCGCAACGATCCGCGCGTCATCGCGGCCTATCTCGGCGTCGACGACGACGAGGTCGCCGAGGTCGAGGAAGTGCTGGACGACATCAGCGAGGAGACGGCGCGATGAGCGGCGCGAACGCTACGCCGCTGCTCCAGGTGCGCGGCGTCAAGACCTATTACGGCAAGATCATCGCCCTGAAGGGCGTCGACATCGACGTCAACCGCGGCGAGATCGTGACGATCATCGGCGCCAACGGCGCCGGCAAGTCGACGCTGATGATGACGATCTGCGGCAATCCGCGGGCCCGCGAGGGGTCGATCACCTTCGACGGCCGCGACATCACCGGCATGCCGACGCACGAGATCGCGCGGCTGCGCATCGCGCAGTCGCCCGAGGGCCGGCGCATCTTCCCGCGCATGACCGTGCTCGAAAACCTGCAGATGGGCGCGGCGCTCGACAACCTCGCCTATTTCGACCAGGACGTGGAGCGGATGTTCGTCCTCTTCCCGCGTCTCAAGGAACGCATCGCCCAGCGCGGCGGCACGCTTTCGGGCGGCGAGCAGCAGATGCTGGCCATCGCTCGCGCGCTGATGGCCCGGCCGAAGCTGCTGATGCTCGACGAGCCCTCGCTCGGTTTGGCGCCGCTGATCGTCAAGCAGATCTTCGACGCCATCGCCGAGCTGAACCGCACGGAGGGCCTCACGGTCTGCCTCGTCGAGCAGAACGCCTATCACGCGCTGAAGCTCGCCCATCGCGGCTATGTGCTGGTGAACGGCTCGGTGACGATGACGGGCGGCGGGCGCGAACTGCTCGAGAAGCCCGAGATCCGCGCCGCCTATCTCGAGGGAGGCGCGCATTGACCGCGGCCCTCCCCTTCCATCCGCCGCGTGACGCCGCAGCCGGAGCCTGAGACCATGCAGGGCATCCTCTACGAAGAACAGTCGCTGTTCGTCTTCCTCTTCGTGACCTTGATCCTCGGCGGCGCCGGAGCCTGGATGACGGGCCGCGCCTGCGCACGAACCTGGAAGCCGCTGAGGCCGCTGCTGGTCTATCTGCTGATCCTCTCCTTCGGCGTCCGCTTCATCCATTTCTCTCTGTTCGGCGGCACGTTGCTTTCGCTGCACTTCTGGCTGGTCGATCTCGTGGTGCTGCTGGTGGTCGGCATCACGGCCTATCGCTATACTTTGGCCAATCAGATGGTTTCGCAGTATTACTGGCTTTACGAACGGACCGGGGCGTTTTCCTGGCGAGCGAAGTAAGGATTTCCTACAGCGTCGGCCAAGGTGGAACTTTGACCGATCGGACACAGAATCCGGATGACAGCTGCGGCAAAATCGGCACAATGCCAGTCAAGGCGCGCTCAAATCCGCTGAACACGCTGAAGAGCGAACCTTCCAGTAGAAACGGGAGACATCGATGAAGAAGTCCCTTATGTCCGGTCTCGTGCTTGCAGCGGGCCTGGCATTCGCCGGCGCAGCTCATGCCGACATCAAGATCGGCGTTGCCGGCCCGCTGACAGGTCCCAACGCCGCTTTCGGCGCCCAGCTCCAGAAGGGCGCCGAGCAGGCTGTCGCCGATATCAACGCCAAGGGTGGTGTTCTCGGCCAGAAGCTGGTCGTCGTCCTCGGCGACGACGTGTCCGACGCCAAGCAGGGCGTCTCGGTCGCGAACAAGTTCGTCGGCGACGGCGTGCAGTTCGTGGTCGGCCACTTCAACTCGTCGGTGTCGATCCCGGCCTCCGAGGTCTATGCCGAGAACAACATCCTGCAGATCACCCCGGCATCGACCAATCCGACCTTCACGGAGCGCGGCCTCTGGAACACGTTCCGCACCTGCGGCCGTGACGACCAGCAGGGCGCCGTCGCCGGCAAGTACATCGCCGAGAACTTCAAGAACGTCCCGGTCGCCGTCATCCACGACAAGACGACCTATGGCCAGGGTCTTGCCGACGAGACCAAGAAGGCCCTGAACGCCGCCGGCGTGCAGGAAGTCATCTATGAAGGCGTCAATGTCGGCGACAAGGACTTCTCGGCGCTGATCTCGAAGATGAAGGCCGCGAATGTCGGCGTCATCTACTGGGGCGGCCTCCACACCGAAGGCGGCCTGATCGTCCGCCAGTCGGCCGAGCAGGGTCTCAAGGCCACGCTGTTCTCGGGCGACGGCATCGTCTCCAACGAGTTTGCCTCGATCGCCGGCCCCTCGGCCGAAGGCACGCTGAACACCTTCTCGCCGGATCCGCGCGCCAACCCGGCCGCTGTCGCCGTCGTGGACGAGTTCCGCAAGGCCGGCTTCGAGCCTGAGTCCTACACGCTCTACTCCTATTCCTCGGTCCAGCTGATCGCCGAGGCCATCACCAAGGCCAACTCGACCGATCCGCAGAAGGTAGCCGAGGTCCTGAAGTCGGGCGGCCCGTTCGAGACCGTCATCGGCCCGCTCTCCTTCGATTCGAAGGGTGACCGCACCACCGCCGACTATGTGATGTGGATCTGGAAGAAGGGCGACGACGGCAAGATCACCAACGTGCCGCTCTAAGCCGATCCTTCCGATCGCCTGATGGCGCCCGCCCCGGCAACGGGGCGGGCGTTTTCATTTGAAGGTCGAGCGTGCATGATCGGCGGCCCCGGACAACGGACGAGGCCCATGCCGAGGTTGACCATGCCGAGACTGCCGATCGCTCCTCTCGCCGCCGCGCTCGTCGCCCTCGCGGCGCCAGCGGCGCTGGCCGATATCCGCATCGCGGTGATCGCGCCGCTGTCGGGGCCGTACCAGCCGCTCGGACAGGAGATCAAGGCGGGCGCCGCCAAGGCGGTCGAGGACATCAACGCGGCCGGCGGCGTCGGCGGCGAAAAGCTGCGGCTCGATACCGCCGATGACGGCTGCCGGCCCGACAATGCCGCCGGCGACGCTACCAAGGCCGCGGCGCGGGGCACGATGTTCGTGGTCGGCCATGTCTGCGCCGCCGCCGCCGAGGCGGCCGCGGATATCTATGCCGGGAAGGGCATGCTCGCGATCACGCCCGCCGTCACCGATGACGGCTTCACCGATCACCGGCCCGGCCCGGCGATCCTGCGCCTCGCCGCCCGCGACGACGCGCAAGGCGCGGCGGCAGGTGCCTTTCTCGCCAGGACCTATGGCAAGCAGCGCATCGCCATCTTGAGCGACGGCTCGCCCTATGGCCGCGCGCTCGCCGAGGCGGTGCAGGCCGGGCTGAACGCCGCCGGCGTCAAGGAAGCCCGCTTCGACAGTTTCGCGCCCGGCGCCAAGGATTATGGCGGGCTTGTCGATGTGATGATCGATGACGGGATCGGCGTGCTGTTCGTCGCCGGCTATGACGCCGACGCGGCGCTGATCGCGACCGCGCTCAAGGCGCGCAAGGCCCGCATCGTGCTGATGGGCGGCGACGCGCTGGGCAGCAGCGAGTTCGCCGCCGCGGCCGGCGATGCCGCGACCGGCACGCTCTTCACCGGCTTCACGGATTGGCGCACCGCTCCGGCCGCGGCCAAGGTCGCGGCGGCGCTTTCGGCGGAGGGGACGGAGCCGCGCAATTTCGTGCTGCCGTCCTATGCGGCGGTCCAGCTCTTCGCCGCGGCCCGCGCCGCGACCGGCTCTGACAAGGGCGGCGATCTCGCCGGCTGGCTCGGCAGCCACAGCGTTGACACCGTGATCGGCCCGGTCGCCTTCGACGCCAAGGGCGACGCGAAACTCTCCGGCTTCACCGTCTATCGCTGGGACGGCGACAGCTACGCGCCGCTGCCGGGAAGCTGAGCCGGCTTCGCGACGCGATCAGCGCCCCTTGAATCGCAGCGCGCTGAAGGGCGCGGGGTCGATGAAAGGCATCTCGCGGGTGATCTGCTCGGCGATCAGCCGGCCCGTCGCCGGTCCGAGCGTGAAGCCGAGATGGCCGTGGCCGAAATCGAGCCAGAGGCCGGGATGCTTTGGCGCCGGGCCGACGATCGGCATCGAATCGGGGAAGCAGGGCCGTGCGCCCATCCAGGGCTCGCGCTCGACCGGATCACCGAGCGGAAACAGCGCCCGCGCCTGCGGCAGCACGCGCTCCATCTGCACCGGCGTCGCCGGTGCATCGCGCTCGTCGAATTCGATGCCCGTCGTGATGCGATAGCCCTGCCGCATCGGCGTCAGGACATAGCCGTGATCGACATCGACGACCGGCCGGTCGAGCCCGGCATCGCCGCGCGGCTTGAAATGCTGGTGGTAGCCGCGCTTCACGGCGAAGGGGAAGCGGTAGCCCATGGGCGACAGCAGGTCCATCGACCACGGGCCGAGCGCCACGATGACATCCGGCGCCCGCGCCGGGCCGATGGCGCGATCGACGACCCAGAGATCGTTCTCGCGCCGAAGCGAGCGCGCGTCGCCCTGCGCGATGCTGCCGCCCATCGACTCGAACAGCCGCGCATGCGCCTTGGTGACGCCGCCGGGGCTCGACACCGAGACGCTGTCCGGCCAGAGAACGGCGCGCGCGAAGACCGGCGCGATATCGGGCTCGAGATCGACGATCTCATGCGCGTCGAGCACCTGGTAGCGGACGCCGAACTCCTCTGCGAGCGCGAGATGGGCGCGTGTTCCCGCCTCGAAACTCGCGACACTGCGATAGCCCTTCAGCCAGCCTGTGCCGCGAAAGAACTCGACGGCGCGACTCTTGCCCGCCAGCGAGCCGTGCTCGGCGGCCGCATGCGCCAGGAGCGGGTTCATCGCCTCGGCATAGGCCTCGATGCCGCGGCTCCCGGTCTCGCTGCGCAGCTTCAACAGCCAGGGCGCGATGCGGGGCAGGAAACGGCGGTTGTAGTGCAGCCGCGCCTCGGTGTTGCGCGCGATGCGGTAGAGCTCGAACGGGCTGCGCGGGAAGACGATCGGATAGAAGCCCTCGCGCTCGATCACCCCGGCATTGCCATAGGAGGTGCCCTCCCCCGGCGCAGCGCGGTCGAGGATGAGGACGGAGCGGTTGCGCCGCAAGAGATGGATCGCGGCGGAAACGCCGACGATCCCCGCGCCGAGCACGATCGCGTCGAATTTGTCCATCACCAGCCTTTGGTCAGCAAGCAGGCACCGCGCCGGGCCATGCTTTGCGAGTCTAGTCAGATCAGGGCGAGACGCAACCGTTGGCCGAGCCGGCCGAGATACTGCAAGTCATTGACATAGATGTCGGAATCACCACGAGCGATCGCCTCGGCGAAGGCGGCGTCGCCGGCGCGCGCCCGCGCATGCATGAGATCGAGCAGCGCTTCGAGGCGCCGCCCGATCATCGCCGGCAATTCCCGCCGCTGCGCCTCGTCGGCGCCATAGGCGTCTGAGAAGAGACGCGCGCGGCGAAGCTGTTCCTCGCGGTCATGGATCGCGCCCGGCCGCTCCGGATCGGTGAGCGGCGCCCAGCGATAGAGCGCATAAGCGAGGTCCCAGGCGGCCGGCGCCGGATGGGCGGCGTCGAAATCGATGAGCCCGACGGCAGCCTCACCCTCTGTCACGACGTTGTAGGGCGCGAAGTCGCCATGGCAGACCAGTTCGCGCGGCTCCTGCGCCGGCAGCATCCACGATTGGGGACCGTCGTCCCTTTCGAGAAATCCGCGCGAGGCATCGTGGAAACGCCGCAGCAGCATCGCCGCCGAACGGAGCATGGCCGGGGAGCCGGTCAGCGGGTCGGCAAGGTCCTCGGAGACGCGGCCAGCCAGATAGGTGACGGCTTCCCGGTTGCCTTCAATGGCGAGCGGCATCGGCGCGGCGGCGAAGCCGGACGCGCGGAGATGGCGGAGGAAGCGATGCACGGTCGGCGTCCATGCGCCGGCCGGGCGAAGGACCGAATCGCCGCGCCTCAGAATCTCGCCGGGCCGGCCACCTTCGAGTTCGATCACGCGTCCTTCACCCTGTCATGCTCTGCCTGCGGCGTGCGCTTCACGCGGGCGCAGGGGAGAGTCTCATTCGCGCGACTTTGCCCGCGCGGGCGGCGCGGCAATTGCTGGCATCCCGAGCCCATGTTACGGCCTATCCTGACCGAAGCGATCGAAAGGCCCCCGAGACCGCCATGGCCCATCTGCCCCTCGTCGCCCCCTCCGTCCTGTCGTCGGATTTCTCGCGCCTCGGCGAGGAGATCAAGGCCATCGACGCCGCCGGCGCCGACTGGATCCATCTCGACATCATGGACGGGCATTTCGTGCCCAACATCACCTTCGGGCCGCCGATCGTGAAGGCGGTGCGTCACCTCACGACCAAGATCTTCGACGTGCATCTGATGATCGCGCCGGCCGATCCATATCTCGAGGCCTTCGCCGAGGCGGGCGCCGATGTGATGACCGTCCATGCCGAAGCGGGGCCGCATCTCCATCGCTCGCTGCAGCACATCAAGAAGCTCGGCAAGAAGGCCGGCGTCGCGATCAACCCGGCAACGCCCGAAAGCGCGATCGAATATGTGCTCGACCTCGTCGACCTCGTTCTGGTGATGACCGTCAATCCCGGCTTCGGCGGCCAGAGCTTCATTCCCGGCTCGGTGGAGAAGGTCGAGCGGGTGCGGAAGATGATCGGCATGCGGCCGATCCGCATCGAGGTCGATGGCGGCGTCTCGGCGGAAACGGCCCCGGCGCTGGTGCGCGCCGGCGCGGAGGTCCTCGTCGCCGGCTCGGCCGTCTTCAAGGGCGACCCGGCGCGCTATGCCGCCAACATCGCCGCCGTCCGCGGCGTGCGCGGCACCTGAGACGATCCCTCCGGAACCGCCCCCGAGACGCCGGCGTTCGGCCAAAGGGGACAACCGGAGGGTTCGTCATGACGTCGATCCGCCATCTTGGCCTGGCCGCCATGGCCGGCGCCGCGCTTTTCGCCTTCGCAGCCGGTCCGGGGATGGCCGACGACATCGAGGTCGCGCCGCCACCGGTGGCGCTGGAGCCGGACAACGAGGCGCCGCCGCCCGGCTGCCGCGAAACCACGGTCCGGACCGAGGACGAGACCGGCAGCGTCACCGAGACGCGGATGGATTGTCCGCCAATCGTCGATCCCGGCGCGCCGACGCAGCTGATCGCACCCGGAACCCCGGCCCCGCTCGCGCCGCCGCCGCTGCCGCCAGGCTGACCCTGCCGGGATTGTCGCTTCGGCGACACGGTGCTAGAGCCTCTCCGCGCCCGAAAACGAGAGGACTCCGCCCATGATCCCGCGCTATTCGCGCCCCGAGATGACGTCGATCTGGTCGCCGGAAACGCGGTTCCGCATCTGGTTCGAGATCGAGGCGCATGCGCTGGACGCGCTGGCGGAACTCGGCACCATTCCGAAATCGGCGGCCGAGACCGTGTGGGCGCGCGGCAAGGCGGCGGAATTCGACGTCGCCCGCATCGACGAGATCGAGCGCGTCACCAAGCATGACGTCATCGCCTTCCTGACGCATCTCGCCGAGATCGTCGGCGAGGATGCCCGCTTCGTTCACCAGGGCATGACGTCGTCCGACGTGCTCGACACCTGCTTCAACGTCCAGCTCGTGCGCGCCGCCGACATCCTGATCGCCGATGTCAACCGCGTGCTCAAGGCGCTGAAGACGCGCGCCTTCGAGCACAAGGACACGGTCACGATCGGCCGCAGCCACGGCATCCATGCCGAGCCGACCACCTTCGGCGTCAAGCTCGCCCAGGCCTATGCCGAGTTCGACCGCGCCCGCCAGCGCCTCGTCGCGGCCCGCGAGGACGTCGCGACCTGCGCCATTTCCGGCGCGGTCGGCTCCTTCGCCAATATCGATCCGCGCGTCGAGGAGCATGTCGCGGCGGCGCTCGGCCTCAAGGTCGAGCCGGTCTCGACGCAGGTGATCCCGCGCGACCGCCACGCGATGTATTTCGCGACGCTCGGCGTCGTCGCCTCGTCGATCGAGCGCATCGCGACCGAGATCCGCCATCTCCAGCGCACCGAGGTTCTCGAGGCGGAGGAGTACTTCTCGCCGGGCCAGAAGGGCTCCTCGGCGATGCCGCACAAGCGCAATCCGGTGCTGACCGAGAACCTGACCGGGCTCGCGCGGCTCGTCCGCGGCATGGTCGTGCCGGCGATGGAAAACGTGGCGCTCTGGCACGAGCGCGATATCTCGCATTCCTCGGTCGAACGGATGATCGGCCCGGATGCGACGGTGACGCTCGACTTCGCACTCAACCGCCTCGCCGGCGTCATCGAGAAGCTGGTCGTCTATCCCGAGAACATGCAGAAGAACCTCGACCGGCTCGGCGGGCTCGTGCATTCGCAGCGCGTCCTGCTCGCGCTGACGCAGAAGGGCGTCTCGCGCGAGGACGCCTACGGCCTCGTTCAGCGCAACGCCATGAAGGTCTGGGAACAGGGCGCCGACTTCCTGACCGAACTCAAGGCCGATGGCGATGTGACGGCCGTGCTGACGCCGGCCGAGATCGAGGAGAAGTTCGACCTCGGCTATCACACCAAGCATGTCGACACGATCTTCCGCCGCGTCTTCGGCGAAGCGTGACCGGCGTCGGGGCGCGGCAACCGGGAGTGTAAATATTCCCGCTCTGGCCCCGCTTCGGCCATTGTCGTGGCCGCTTCGCGCGCTATCTCGGAGCGGCTCTCTTCATCGCGCCGAGGTGACCGATGTCTTCCCCGCTCTACGATATTCCGCTCAGCCGGATCGACGGCAGCGAGGCCAGCCTCTCCGAGCATGCCGGCGAGGTCCTGCTCATCGTCAATGTCGCCTCGAAATGCGGGCTGACGCCGCAATATGACGGGCTCGAGGCGCTCTACCGGCGCTATCGCGGCCGCGGCCTCACGGTGCTCGGTTTTCCGGCGAACGACTTCGCCGGCCAGGAGCCGGGGTCGAACGAGGAGATCGCGAGCTTCTGCCGCTCGACCTATGGCGTCGATTTCCCGATGTTCGCAAAGATCGCCGTCACCGGAGCCGATCGCCATCCGCTCTATGCGGCGCTGGCCGGCGACGAGCCGATCAGCTGGAATTTCGAGAAGTTCCTGATCGCCCGAGACGGCAGCGTCGCCGCCCGTTTCTCGCCGAAGACGGTGCCCGAGGATCCGGCGGTGATCGCCGCCGTCGAGCGCGAACTGGCGAAGAGCTGACAGCGGATGTCAGGAGGCGGCGCGCCGCCTCCCGCGCTCACAGGCCTCAGGTATCCTCGCCGTAGAGGATGCCGGCCTTGAAGACGAAGCCGGCCAGCGCGGCGCCGACGAACGGCGCGACGATGAAGAGCCATAGTTGCGACAGCGCCTGACCGCCGGCGAAGAGCGCCGGGCCGATGCTGCGCGCCGGGTTGACCGAGACGCCGGTGACATTGATGCCGACGATGTGGATCATCACCAGCGTCAGGCCGATGGCGAGGCCGGCGAAATGGCCGAGCGCCAGCTTGTGCGTCACGCCGAGAATCACCACGACGAAAATGAAGGTCGCGACGATCTCGAAGATGAGCGCCGACAGGGTGTTGTACTCCCCGAGATAGCCCGGTCCCCAGCCATTGGTACCCATGCCGCCGGTCCAGCCCGAGGCCTTGCCGGTCATGATGATGTAGAGCACCAGCGCGCCCACGATGGCGCCGGCGACCTGTGCGATCACATAGGTGATGAAGTCGCCCGCGCTCATGCGCCCCGCGACGAGCGCGCCGAGGCTCACGGCCGGATTGACGTGGCAGCCCGAGATCGGGCCGATCGCATAGGCCATGGCGACGATCGCCAGGCCGAAGGCGAAGGCGATGCCGAGCACGCCGACTGTCGTGGCCCCGGCGATCGCCGGACCGGCGATGACCGCCGATCCGCAGCCGAAGAAGACGAGCGTAAAGGTGCCGAGAAACTCGGCCACTGCTTTCTTCATAATGATAGTCCCCCGATGGCAGCTTGAATCGCTGCCGGTCCGGAGAATAGCCGAGACCAGGGAACTGTTCAAAAGTGAACGGAGCGGCGTCCTTCGCCGCCGAAGTCAGTCGGCGCGCGCTTCCGCCAGCATGGCGCCCGCGCCGAGCGCGAAATAGGCCGTGTCCGCGCCGACGGCGATGAAATCGTAGCCCTGGGCCCGATAGAGCTTCGCCTGCGCGCCGGTGAGCGCGAAGATCCCGACCCGCTTGCCGAGCCGCTGCGCCGCCTCGCGCACCCGCGTTGCCGCCGCCTGGTTGTCGGCGCGCATCGGATCGACGCTGGCCCCGTTCGCGAGCGCGATCGAGAGATCGGACGGACCGATGAAGACGGCGTCGAGGCCGGGCACCGCGAGGATGGCGTCGAGCGCATCGAGCGCCGCGACGGTCTCGATCATGGCGAAGACGACGGTCTCGCGATTGGCGGCGGCGAGATAGCTGGCCGCATCGGTCCGCTTCAGCTGGATGGCGCGCGTCGCCCCCCAGCTGCGTTCGCCGACCGGAGGATATTTGGTGGCCTCGACCAGCGCCTCGGCATCGGCGGGGGAATTGATCATCGGCGCGATGATCGCCGCGGCGCCCATGTCGAGCGCGCGGCTCGCCATGGCGACATCGCCGACCGGAACGCGCACCACGGCCGGCTTGCCGGCCATGACGACGCTGCCGATCGCGCGCATGACGCTGACCGGGTCATGCGCGCCATGCTGCATGTCGAGCGTGACGCTGTCGAAGCCGGCACGGGCCGCGCTCTCGGCCACGATGGCATCGGGCATCGTGACCCAGGCGGTCAGCGACGCACCGCCATCGAATGTGAGTGCCACCATGGACGGAGCCTCCGCCGGACGATCCGGCTCAGCCCGTCGTCCTGATCTCGGCGACCGACTCGGCCATCAGTTCGTCCATGGTGCGACGGATCTGATGGTCGGACTGCGCGACGCCGGCTGCGTCGAAATCCGCGCGGATCTTGCGGAACACGTCCTCGTCGCCGGCTTCCTCGAAATCGGCCGCGACCACCTCGCTCACATAGGCGGCGGCGTCATCGCCGCTCTTGCCGAGCAGGCCGGCCGCCCAGATGCCGAGCTTCCTGTTTCGGCGCGCGGTCGCCTTGAAGCGCAGTTCCTCGTCATGAGCGAACTTGTTCTCGAAGGCGTCCTTGCGCTGGTCGAACGTCGTCATCGGGTTCTCCGCTTGGTCGTCGTAGGCCTTTGCCATGTGCGGCCTTGCATATCGCGGAGGATACCCCAAATCAACGTCAACCCCTTGATCCATGCCAACGAGAGCCTGCCGGACCGGCAAAAGGGCCGCATGGATCGCTCATTGTGAATCCGGGAACGATCGGGTAGGTTCCAGCCGCTCGAACGGCTCGCCTGGAAGCCGTACGGCTGAGCTTCGCCGCGGCGAATCCCCTTATGATGGAACCCCGGCTATATGGATTTCCTCAAACCACGGTATGTGCCCATGAATCGCCGTCGGCGCATCTATGAGGGCAAGGGCAAGATCCTCTTCGAAGGACCTGAGCCCGGCACGCTGATTCAGTTCTTCAAGGACGACGCCACCGCCTTCAACAAGAAGAAGCACGAGGTCGTCGACGGGAAGGGCGTGCTCAACAACCGCATTTCCGAACACATCTTCACCCATCTCAACAAGATGGGCATCCCGACGCATTTCATCCGCCGCCTGAACATGCGCGAGCAGCTGATCCGCGAAGTCGAGATCATTCCGCTCGAGATCGTCGTGCGCAACATCGCCGCCGGCTCGCTGGCGAAGCGCCTTGGCCTCGAGGAAGGCACGGTCCTGCCGCGCTCGATCATCGAGTTCTACTACAAGGCCGATCAGCTCGACGATCCGATGGTCTCGGAAGAGCACATCACCGCCTTCGGCTGGGCGACGCCGCAGGAAATCGACGACATCATGGCGCTCGCCATCCGCGTCAACGACTTCCTCTCCGGCCTCTTCCTCGGCGCCGGCATCCAGCTCGTCGATTTCAAGATCGAGTGCGGTCGCCTCTGGGAAGGCGACATGATGCGGATCGTCGTCGCCGACGAGATCTCGCCCGATTCGTGCCGCCTGTGGGACGTGCAGACCCAGAACAAGCTGGACAAGGACCGCTTCCGCCGCGATATGGGCGGTCTCGTCGAAGCCTATCAGGAAGTCGCGCGCCGTCTCGGCATCCTGATCGAGCCTGAGCGCCCGTCCGGCGGTGGTCCGGTTCTGGTGCAGTAAGCCAACTTCGACGGCCGCCTCCGGGCGGCCGTTGTCATTTGATGTCGCAGCGCAACCGGAGATGACATGAAGGCCCGCGTCACCGTAACCTTGAAGAACGGCGTCCTCGATCCGCAAGGCAAGGCCATCGAAGGCGCGCTCGGCTCGCTGGGCTTTTCCGGCGTCAGCGGCGTGCGCCAGGGCAAGGTGTTCGACATCGAGCTCGCCGCGACCGACGCCGAGGCGGCAAAGACCGAGCTCGAGGCCATGGCCGCCAAGCTGCTCGCCAACACGGTGATCGAGAATTATCGCGTGGAGATTGTCGGCTAGCGTCCGAGAAGTCTGGAAGCAGGCTCGATCGCGAGACTTTGAGCCCTGACCGGGTGCGAGGCTTTCCTCAATGACCGAAGTGACCCGAGATATGGTGGTCGCTCTTTTGAGAGAGATCGCCGGCCGAACTTCCGATCTGGACGAGCGCGTCGGCTCGGTTCTCACCGATCTCCGCGGCCTCAATGCGGATCTGGCCCGGATGCGGGACGACTTCGCCAACATCGCATGCATCCTGAGCGATCAGGACAGAAGCCTCGAGCGGATCGCCGATCGCCTCGATGCCAATGGAGCACAAGTATGAAATCCGCCGTCGTCGTCTTCCCCGGGTCCAATCGCGAGCGCGACATAATCGCGGCGCTGGAGACAATCGGCGGCGCGAAGCCGGCCGTCGTCTGGCATGCGGAGACCGACCTGCCGAAGGTCGATCTCATCGTCGTGCCCGGCGGCTTCTCCTATGGCGACTATCTTCGCTCCGGCGCCATCGCGGCCCGCGCGCCCATCATGGCGGCGATCGCCCGCGAGGCGGAGCGCGGCGTCGCCGTGCTCGGCGTCTGCAACGGCTTCCAGATCCTCTGCGAGGCAGGCCTGCTGCCGGGCGTCCTGATGCGCAATGCCGGGCTCAAATTCATCTGCCGCGAGGTCGAGCTGCGCGTCGAGACGACCGCCTCGCAGTTCACGAGCGGCTATACGAAGGGCCAGGTGATCCGGAGCCCGGTGGCGCATGGCGACGGCAACTATCGCGCCGACGATGAAACGCTGAAGCGGCTGCAGGACGAGGACCGGATCGCCTTCCGCTATGTCGGCAATCCGAACGGCTCCATCGACGACATCGCCGGCATCCTCTCCGAGAAGCGCAACATCCTCGGCATGATGCCCCATCCGGAAAATCTCATCGAGCCGCTGAACGGCGGCACCGACGGCCGCCCGCTCTTCGAAAGCGCGCTGCGCGCCGTCGCCTGAGCGTCAGACCGTTACGGGATAATCGGCGAGTTCGGGCAGCATGGCCTCGATGACGAAGCCGACCAGCGCCTCGGGGATGTCGAGATAGAATTCGCGGTTCGAGTAGGCGCCGACGCTCGAAGCGACCCCGCGGCCGGCGAGCCAGTCACGGAGCGTCTCGAGATCGGCGCGCGGCGTCTCGGACAGGAACGAGACCTGCCCGCGGGCACGGTCGCCATCATCGGGGCGCGGCTCGGCGACGCGGGAGAATTGCAGGTCGATATTCGCGCCGCGTTGCCTGAGCCAGATCGCCCGCTCGGTGCGCCGCAATTCGGTGAAGCCGAGCCGCTCGGTGAAGAGCGCCACGACGATCTCGAAGCGATCGGCAGCGACGCGGTGGGCGACATGGTTGAAGCGCATGCGAGCTCGGTCCCTCGGCTGTGTTCCCTCCGGACCATCGCCGATTCCGCCGCGCCGCGCAGCATTTTCGCCGGCGCCATTTACATGCGCGCGCCGCCGCACTATCCGACGCTGACGCCCTTGAAGCGAGGTTTTCCGTGCTGCCCAACGATACGCCGATCACGCCCGAGCTCGTCGCCAGCCATGGCCTGAAGCCCGACGAGTACCAGCGCATCCTCGACCTGATCGGCCGCACGCCGACGCTCACCGAACTCGGCATCTTCTCGGCGATGTGGAACGAGCACTGCTCGTACAAAAGCTCGAAGAAGTGGCTGCGCACGCTGCCGACGACGGGCCCGCGCGTCATCTGCGGACCGGGCGAGAATGCCGGCGTCGTCGATATCGACGATGGCGAGGCGATCATCTTCAAGATGGAGAGCCACAACCACCCCTCCTTCATCGAGCCCTATCAGGGCGCGGCGACCGGCGTCGGCGGCATCCTGCGCGATGTCTTCACGATGGGCGCGCGACCGGTGGCGGCGATGAACGCGCTCCGCTTCGGCGCGCCCGACCATCCGAAGACCCGCCATCTCGTCTCCGGCGTCGTCGCCGGCGTCGGCGGCTATGGCAACTCGTTCGGCGTGCCGACCATCGGCGGCGAGGTCAATTTCCACCCGCGCTACAACGGCAACATTCTCGTCAACGCCTTCGCCGCCGGCCTCGCCCGCGCCGATCGCATCTTCTATTCCAAGGCCGAGGGCGTCGGCCTGCCCGTCGTCTATCTCGGCTCCAAGACCGGCCGCGACGGCGTCGGCGGCGCGACCATGGCCTCGGCCGAGTTCGACGAGAGCATCGAGGAGAAGCGCCCGACGGTCCAGGTCGGCGACCCCTTCTCGGAGAAGCTGCTGCTCGAGGCCTGCCTCGAACTGATGCAGACGGGCGCCGTCATCGCCATCCAGGACATGGGCGCCGCCGGCCTGACCTGCTCGGCCGTCGAGATGGGCGCCAAGGGCGATCTCGGCATCGAGCTCGACCTCGACAAGGTGCCCTGCCGCGAGGAGGGCATGAGCGCCTATGAGATGATGCTCTCCGAGAGCCAGGAGCGCATGCTCATGGTGCTCAATCCGGCCCAGGAGGCCGAGGCCGAGGCGATCTTCCGCAAATGGGGCCTCGACTTCGCGGTGGTCGGCCGCACCACGGACGATCTCCGCTTCCGCATCCTCCGCCATGGCGACGTCGTGGCCGACCTGCCGATCAAGGATCTCGGCGATCAGGCGCCCGAATATGACCGCCCCTTCACCCGCAAGGCGCCGCCTGCAACGCTGGCCGCCGCCGATATTCCCGAGCCGAACGACTATGCCGCCGCGCTCGTGAAGATCATCGGCGCGCCCGACATGGCCTCGCGCCGCTGGGTCTGGGAGCAGTACGATCATCTGATCCAGGGCAACACCGCGCTGAAGCCGGGCGGCGATGCCGGCGTCATCCGCGTCGAGGGCCATGAGAAGAAGGCCCTCGCCTTCTCGCTCGACGTCACGCCGCGTTATTGCGAGGCCGATCCCTTCGAGGGCGGCAAGCAGGCGATCGCCGAATGCTGGCGCAACCTGACGGCCGTCGGCGCCGAGCCGCTGGCCGCGACCGACAATTTGAATTTCGGCAATCCCGAGAAGCCCGAGATCATGGGCCAGTTCGTCGGCGCCATCGAGGGCATCGGCGAAGCCTGCCGCGCGCTCGATTTCCCGATCGTCTCCGGCAATGTCTCGCTCTACAACGAGACGAGCGGCGTCGGCATCCTGCCGACCCCGGCGATCGGCGGCGTCGGCCTCCTGCCCGATCTCTCGGTCATGGCGCGCATCGCCTTTGCCAAGGACGGCGACGCCATCCTCCTCGTCGGCAAGGCGGGCAGCCATCTCGGCCAGTCGATCTATCTGCGCGAGATTCTCGGCCGCGAGGAAGGCGCCCCGCCGCCCGTCGATCTCGCCGAGGAGCGCCGGGTCGGCGACTTCGTGCGCGGCCTCATCCGTGGCGGCCGCGTCACCGCCTGTCACGACGTCTCCGATGGCGGCCTCGCTGTCGCGCTCGCAGAAATGGCCATGGCCGGCCGCAACGGCGCAGCGATTCGGCTTCCCGCCGATGCCGGAGCGTGGCATGCCTGGCTCTTTGGCGAGGATCAGGCGCGCTATGTCGTGACCGTCAAGGCTGGCGACGTCGTTTCCGTGCTGCAGGGCGCGGCTTCAGCCGGAGTCACGGCGTCCGAAATCGGCTCCGTCGGCGGCGATGCCTTGGATGTCGAGGGACTGGCCACCATATCCGTTGCAAATCTGGCCGAGGCCCATGAGAATTGGTTCCCGGCTTTCATGGCGGGCGAGATCTGATCGGCCCACCGTGACGCGACGGCAACCGGCGGGGACTGACCATGGCGATGGATGCGCGCGAAATCGAAGGCCTGATCAAGGCGGCGCTGCCTGATGCGCGGATCGTGATCCGTGATCTCGCGGGCGATGGCGATCACTATGCGGCCGAGGTCGTGTCGGAGAGCTTCCGCGGCAAGAACCGCGTGCAGCAGCACCAGATGGTCTATGCGGCGCTCAAGGGAAACATGGGCGGCGCACTGCATGCGCTGGCGCTGCAAACGAGCGCGCCGGAATGAGCGCAACAGTCGCTAAGCGCTTCGACGATGCCATGCTGCAGATTTACAAGCGGGCAGTCTCAGAGCTTGGCTACAAACCGACGATATTTCTACAGATGTTGAATGCGGACGGGGGCGTATTAACGGCCAAGAAGCTGATTAATTCGCCCAGACCATCGGATGGCTACACTCGACTTTACGAAGAAGGTCGCCTCGACCTGACTGTCGAAGCTGTTGTTATAGATAACCCCATTTGGCATGAACTGTTTACTGAGGACGAACTGACTAAGGCGCGAGCGAGGCTTAAGCAGTATCGTTATAGTTTGTGAGCCTACGCTAGTCCGAAAGACACGAGGAAGAAATGTCCGATATCCAGACCCTCATCGACAATGAAGTGAAGTCCAACGACGTCGTGCTGTTCATGAAGGGCACGCCGGCCTTTCCGCAGTGCGGCTTTTCGGGCCAGGTCGTGCAGATCCTCGATTACCTCGGCGTCGACTACAAGGGCATCAACGTGCTCGCCGATGCGGACATCCGCCAGGGCATCAAGGACTATTCCAACTGGCCGACCATCCCGCAGCTCTATGTGAAGGGCGAGTTCGTCGGCGGCTGCGACATCGTGCGCGAGATGTTCCAGGCCGGCGAGATTCAGGCCTATCTGACCGAGAAGGGCATCGCGGTCGCGCAGTCGGCCTGAGCCCGTCGAACCAGCCTACACTGCAAAGGAGCCGCGGCCTGCCGCGGCTCTTTCGTTTTTGGCACTCTTTTCCGTCCGGACAAGAATCCGGAACCGGAACGAGGGTCGGCCGTTCTCCCCGCAAGCAGGCGGCTAGAACGACCGACCTCGGCGCGCCCTTGGGAAGGCGCGGACCGGGGCGAAGAAACCAAGGAGGTTTGCCATGCTCAAAGCCATGAAGACCGTGGTTGCAACCGGCCTCTCGGCAGCGATGCTGATCGGCGGCGCCCTTGCCGGCGCATCGACGGCCAGCGCCCAGTCCTCGACCCGCAGCGTCGGCTCCTATGACGTGGCGCAGAACTGGAACAATGGCCGCCATCATCGCGGTCCCGGCTGGCGTGGCGGCCCGCCGCCGCGCGGTCCGGGCTGGCACCGTCCGCCGCCGCCTCGTTACGGCTATCGCCATCCAGGCTGGCGCGGACCGGGCTACTATTACCGCCCCGGCTATCAGGGCCGCTATTACTACAACAACTACAACGCCGCCCTCGCCGCGGGCGTCTTCGGCCTCGCGGCCGGCGCGATCGTCGGCGGGGCCGCCGCCAACGCGCAGAACAACAACAATACCAGCGCCTACATCGCCTATTGCTCGCAGCGTTATCGCTCGTTCAATCCTGCGACCGGCACCTATACCGGCTACGACGGCAAGCAGCATCGCTGCATCATGCAGTAGCTGAATCAGGCTCACTAAACTCGAAGCGCCGCGACCCGCAAGGGCCGCGGCGTTTTCGTGTCAGCGGCCGAGATCGAGGCCGGCGAAGTCGAACAGATCGCGATCGAGCAGATGCGAGGGATTGGCATTGCCGAGCGCCTTCAGCATCACGTCCTTGCGGCCGGGCGCCTTCCGCTCCCATTCGGCGAGCATCGCCTTCACCTGATTGCGCTGCAGGCCTTCCTGCGAACCGCAGAGATCGCAGGGGATGATCGGGAATTCCATCAGCTGCGAGAAACGAGCGATGTCGTCCTCGGCGGCATAGGCGAGTGGGCGCAGCACGAAGAGGTCGCCCTCGTCGTTCACCAGCTTCGGCGGCATGGCGGCGAGCTTGCCGCCATGGAAGAGGTTCATGAAGAAGGTCTCGAGAATGTCCTCGCGGTGATGGCCGAGCACCACCGCCTGGCAGCCCTCCTCGCGGGCGACGCGATAGAGATGGCCGCGACGAAGCCGCGAGCAGAGCGCGCAATAGGTCCGGCCGGCGGGCACCTTCGAGACGACGACGGAATAGGTGTCCTGTCGCTCGATGCGATAGGGCATGCCGATGCCCTCGAGAAAGCGTGGCAGGACATCCTGCGGGAAGCCAGGCTGCGCCTGGTCGAGATTGCAGGCCAGGAGATCGACCGGCAGCAGCCCGCGCCATTTGAGATCGAGCAGCATCGCGAGCAGCGCATAGGAGTCCTTGCCGCCGGAAAGGCAGACCAGCCAGCGATCACCCGGCCGCACCATAGCGAAATCATCGAGCGCCGCGCGGGTCTGGCGGATGAGCCGCTTGCGCAGCTTGGCGAAGGCGACGCTCTTCGGCGCCTCGCGGAACAGCGGATGCGCGCCGCCCGCCTCGTCCTCGTCGCCGTCGAGATCGATCGGCTCTGTCGTCATCGTGACGGTCATGGCGGACTCCGGGCATCGCGAGGGCTCATCGCGCCTTCTTGCCCGCTGCCGCGCCCCTGCGCAACCACGGCTGGGCCTGCCAAAGGCTGCCGGCCTTGCCCGGCCGTCCAAGTCCTTCTATCCTGAAGAGACCAGCGCCCGGCTGAGATTACGCCGCGCTTGGATCGATACAAGTTTCCTGCATCGCCACGGAGCCTCCCATGTTCACCTGCACCGGCTATGCCGCGCAGTCGGCCTCCTCGCCGCTCGCGTTCACCACCTTCGAGCGCCGCGATCCTGGTCCGAAGGATGTCGAGATCGAGATTCTCTATTGCGGTGTCTGCCATTCCGACCTGCACACCGCCCGCAACGAATGGCACAACACCGTCTATCCGAACATTCCCGGCCATGAGGTCGTCGGCCGCGTCCGCCGCGTCGGCAGCGAGGTCACGAAGTTCAAGGAAGGCGATCTCGCCGGCGTCGGCTGCCTCGTCGATTCCTGCCGCACCTGCGAGAACTGCGTCGAAGGGCTGCAGCAATATTGCATTCCCGGCGCGACGGGCACCTATAACAGCCCCGACAAGTTTACCGGCAAGATGACCTATGGCGGCTATTCCAAGGCCATCGTCGTCGACGAGGACTTCACGCTCAAGATGCCGGCCAATCTCGATCTGGCCGCTTCGGCGCCGCTGCTCTGCGCCGGCATCACCACCTATTCGCCGCTGCGCCACTGGAAGGTCGGCCCCGGCCAGACCGTCGGCGTCGTCGGCCTCGGCGGCCTCGGCCATATGGGTGTCAAGTTCGCGCGGGCCTTCGGCGCCCATGTCGTCCTCTTCACGACCTCGGAGAGCAAGCGCGCCGACGCCGAGCGGCTCGGCGCCCATGAGGTGGTGGTGACCCGCGATCCCGAGGCGATGAAGCCCTGGATCGGCAAGTTCCACTTCATCCTCGACTGCGTCTCGGCCGATCACGACATCAACAGCTATCTCCAGCTGCTGAAGCGCGACGGCACGCTCTGCCTCGTCGGCGCGCCCGAGAACCCGCAGCCGATCGCGGCCTTCAGCCTGCTCGGCGGCCGGCACAGCTTCGCCGGCTCCGGCATCGGCGGCCTGCCCGAGACGCAGGAGATGCTCGATTTCTGCGCCGAGCACGGCATCACCTCGGACATCGAGATGATCGATATCGATGGCGTCAACGCGGCTTACGAGCGGATGCTGAAAAGCGACGTGAAGTATCGCTTCGTCATCGACATGGCGACCCTGCCGGCCGCCTGACCGTAAGCAGCGAGGCGGGCGCCCTGGCGTCTGCCTCAGCGGCGGCGGCCTAGATTGACGATGAGGACGCCACCGATCGCCATGGCGCCGCCGACGAGCGAAAGCAGCGTCGGCACCTCGCCGAGCCAGACAATGCCGATCAGCGTCGCCGTCGGCGCGATCAGGTAGAGGAAGTTCGAGGCCCGTCCCGCCGAGAAGCGCTTCAGCGCCACCGCCCAGGTGAGATAGCCGACCACGGTCGGCAGGATAGCGAGATAGGCGACGGAGAGCACGGTCTCCGCCGGCGCCGACGCGAGCGCGCCGATCGCCGATGGCAAAGCCGGCGTCACGGGCAATGCGCCGATCAAGAGAATCCACGCCGTCACCGTCAGCGCCGGCATGCGGCCGAGCAGCGGCTTCTGCAGGATGGTCGATACCGACGTGCAGATGGCCGAACCGACGATCAGCAGCGCCCCGGGATCGAGCTCGAAATGCTCGCCGCGCCCGAAGGCGATGAGCCCGACGCCGCCGAACGAGACGAGCGTGCCGAGCCAGCCTGCGAGCCCGAAGCGCTCGCCGAGCAGCGGCGCCGCGATCAGCGCCACGATGACCGGATTGATCTGCAGGATGAACGAGGCCGGCCCGGCCGGGACGGTCCGTTCGCCCGTATTCAGCAGCACGGCATAGACCGAGATGAATAGCGGCCCGACAATGGCGAGGCGCAGCAGGTCGCGCTTCGAGGGCAAAGGCGGCCGCGCGATCAGGAGATAGAGGCCGGCCGGCACGGCGGCCGCGCAATAGCGCGCCGCGGCGAGCTCGATGGGCGAAAGATGCCGAAGCCCGACCCGGATCGCCGCGAAGGCCGAGGCCCAGGTGACGATCGTGACGATCACCGCGACATACGCGAGGAGGTCGTTGCGTCCGGTCTGGCCGGGAGCGGCTGCCGTGGTCGCCATTCGCGATTCTCCCTGGCGGCAAGGTCACCGTGATAGGCCGTCCGGCGGCCCGACGCGACCCGATTTCGGCGAGGAGCTGGCCGCGCCAAAAACAAAGGCCGCCCGAAGGCGGCCTTTGAGGGGGATCGAAGGATCCGAAATCAGCGCGAGTAGAACTCGACGACGAGGTTCGGTTCCATCTGGACCGGATAGGGAACGTCGGCGAGGCCCGGGGCACGGGCGAAGCGCGCGGTCATCTTGTTGTGGTCGACCTCGATGTAATCGGGGACGTCGCGCTCGGAGAGCTGCGTGGCCTCGATCAGGATCGCGAGCTGCTTCGAGGATTCCTTGACCTCGATGAGGTCGCCGACCTTGACGCTGTAGCTGGCGATGTTCACGCGGCGGCCATTGACCTTGATATGGCCGTGCGAAATGAACTGGCGCGCGGCGAACGGGGTCGGGGCGAACTTGGCGCGATAGACGACGGCGTCGAGACGGCTCTCGAGCAGGCCGATCAGGCTCTCGGACGAGTCGCCCTTGCGGCGCGTCGCCTCGGCATAGATCTTCCGGAACTGCTTCTCGGAGATGTTGCCGTAATAGCCCTTCAGCTTCTGCTTGGCGCGCAGCTGCGTGCCATAGTCGGAAACCTTGCCCTTGCGGCGCTGGCCATGCTGGCCGGGACCGTATTCGCGCTTGTTGACCGGGCTCTTCGGACGGCCCCAGAGGTTCTCGCCAAGGCGACGGTCAATCTTGTGTTTGGACGAAGCACGCTTCGACATCGCATATCCCATGCAAAAGAGTTCAGGGACACGCGCCCTCCTCTGCCCACCGGAGCGGACCGACAGGAAAGGACGGTGAAGTCCCTTCCACGGGTGCGTGAAAAACGCTGCGCGGGCCCGAAGGCCCGCGCGACAAGCGGCTATCTATCGAAGAGGAGCCGCCCTGTCAAACGAATGACATCACTGCAGCGCCCCGGTCTCGACCGGACGCGAGCGCGGCACGGGCACGGACGACTGCGCCACGACGACAGGGGCAGCTTCGGCCGCGACGGCGGGAGCGGCGGCCTTCGGGGCGATCGACATCGCGACGCCCGACTCGATCGCCACATCGGGACGCGGGCGCGGCACCGGCATGTCGGCCGCGGCGACAGCGACCTCGGCGGCGGAGGCATCCACCGTCTCGGCATCGGCGCTGGCGAGCGCGCCCGGCTTCGGACGGGGAATCGGCGCCGTAGGATCGGCGACCGGCGACATCACCGGCGGCTCGATCGCCGCCGCGAGGACGGCGGGCGCCGAGGACGCGGGAGCGGTCAGCCCGGTCGAGCGCGAGAAGGGCAGCACCGAGGCATAGACGACCTGCGGCTTGGCCACGGCCAATTCACCGGCGACCGGAGCCGCGGCGGCAACCACGGCCGGAGCCTCGGCCTTGGCGGCGGCGGGAACGGCCTTGGGCTTCGCCGTCTCGACGGATGCGATCGATGCCTGGACGACCGTCGGCGCGGCGACGGCAGGCTGCGCCTCGCCCGGCTTCGGACGCGGCGTCGGCGCCAGCACGGCGGCGAAGGCGTCCGTCGGCTTGGCCGCTGCGGAAGCCGCATCCGCGTCGCCGCTCCAGAGCCCGCCGGTCTCGGCGTCGCTCTCGACCATGGCGAGCACGGTCGGCGCCTGGCCGATCGGCTTGAAATTGTCGACGGTGATCATCTCGTCCAGAACGCGCCGCCGCTTGGCCTCGTAGTAGTAGCCGGTTCGGTAGAGCATGTGGCCGCGCGAGATGTTGCCCTTGGCGGCCGTCAGCGAATTGGAGAGATAGGCGATGCCGAAAGCGAGATTGGTTTCGGCGTCGAGGAGGCCGGAGGGCGGCCCCTTGTATCCCATGCCCTTGGCGGTGTCGTAGCGGATCTGCATCAGGCCCCAATAGGGACCGTTGCGGGCCAGGGGGCGGTATTCGCTCTCGGTCTGCACCACCTTGCGGGCCAGCGCGACCGGGACATTGTAGCGCTTCGCGTAATAGACGATCAGCGCATCGATCTTCGACTTTTCCTCCGCAGTCGGATAGGGCGCGGAGGAACGCGCTGCGGCGGGAGCGGCGCCGAGGCCCGCGATGACCGCGAGGCTCAGGGCGAGACCGACAATGCCGGACCGGCCGGCGAGACGTCGGATGCTCCCTTTGCGGGAGGCTTCTTCATGCGATGACGGCATCGGAATCGGGTCGTCTCCGGTGTCGCGAGGGCTCGTTTGGCCGGCCCTCATCGACGCACATATTACCGGATAATTACGCTCTGCGAAGTCCCCCACGAATCCGCTTGGGTGTGGCGGCGCTGCAATGCAGGAAAATCAAGGCCTTGCCCCCTGACGCCAGGGCCTCGCGATGCCTATCTCAGGGTCACATCCCAACCCGCAGCGGAGCATATCCATGCCGAAACTCGGCCAGACGCCGCTCTCCGTCCTCGACCTTTCGCCCGTACGCGCCGGCGGCACCATCGCCGACGCCTTCGCCCGCACTGTGGACCTCGCCCGCCATGTCGAGCGCCTCGGCTTCAACCGCTTCTGGCTGGCCGAACATCACAACATGCCCGGCATCGCCTCTTCCGCGACCGCGGTGCTGATCGGCCATGTCGCCGGCGCCACCAGCCGCATCCGCGTCGGCTCCGGCGGCGTCATGCTGCCGAACCACGCGCCGATCGTCATCGCCGAGCAGTTCGGCACGCTGGAGGCGCTCTATCCCGGCCGCATCGATCTCGGTCTCGGCCGCGCGCCGGGCACCGATCCGCTGACGACGCGCGCGCTCCGCCGCGACCTTGCCGATGACGACAACGCCTTCCCGAAGAATGTGCAGGAACTGCTCGCGCTGCTTGCGCCGGCCGGCGAGAACCAGAAGGTACGCGCGGTCCCGGGGGCCGGCTCCAATGTTCCGGTCTGGCTGCTCGGCTCGTCGACCTTCAGCGCCCAGCTCTCGGCGCTGCTCGGCCTCCCCTTCGCCTTCGCCAGCCATTTCGCGCCGCAGCGGCTGATGGAGGCGATCGAGGTGCATCGCCACTATTTCCGGCCGTCCGAATATCTCGAGAAGCCCTATATCATGGTCGGCCTACCGGTCGTCGCCGCCGACAGCGACGAGCGCGCCCAATATCTCGCGACGACGCAGCACCAGCGGCTGGTCAATCTCGTGCGCGGCAAGCCGACCGTGCTGCTGCCGCCGGTGGAGAGCATGGACGGGCTCTGGGACGAGCGGGAGGAGGCCTATGTGCGCTCGCATCTCGGCGTCGCGGCGATCGGCGGCCCCGAGACCGTGCGCCGTCATCTCGAGCGCATGCTGGCCGAGACGGGAGCGGACGAACTCATCGTCACCTCCGACTTCTACGACCATGCCGACCGGCTGCGATCCTTCGACATCCTGGCCGAGCTCAAGGCAGCCGACGCGACCGTGGAGCCCGTCCGCGCGGCGGGATGACATTCGGATCGATCCTGCTAGTTTGCGCTCGTTTCGGCGGGGCATGGCGTCCCGCCGCCGGAGCCGGGGTGTATGGCGGAGCGGATCACGGTCGTCGTGCCGGTCTTTAACGAAGCGGCGGGACTGCCGCTTTTCGTGCAGCGCCTGACGCCGGTCATGGACGGGCTCGGCGTCGACTGGAGCGTGCTGTTCGTCAATGACGGCTCGTCCGACGGCACGCTGGAACGCCTGAAGCGCCTCAACGAGGACGATCCGCGCTTCACCGCCATTTCGCTCAGCCGCAATTTCGGCAAGGAAACGGCGATCGCCGCCGGCCTGCATTATGCCGACGCCGACGCCGTCATCCTCATGGATGGCGATACGCAACATCCGCCGGAGATGATCCCGGCCTTTGTCGAGCGCTGGCGCGAAGGCTACGAGGTCGTGCTCGGCTCGCGCGAGGGCATGGCCGAGGAAGGCGCGCTGCGCCGCTTCTATTCGCGCGGCTTCCACGCCCTCTTCCGTCTCATCGCGGCGACGCGGCTGCCGCGCGGCGCCGTCGATTTCCTGCTGCTCGACCGGCGCGCCGTCGACGCCATGAACCGCCTCGGCGAGCGCTCGCGCTTCTCCAAGGGCCTCTATGCCTGGATCGGCTATCGCCAGACGACGGTGCCCTTCGCCGTGGGCGGCCGGGCGGCGGGCAAGTCGAGCTTCAATTTCCGCCGGCTGCTCGGCTTCGCGGTCGACGGCATCGCTTCCTTCTCGACCGTGCCGCTCAAGGTCTGGTCCTATCTCGGCCTCGTCGTCTCCGCCTTCGCCATGGTCTATGCGGTGCTCTTTCTGATCCGCACCCTGGTATCGGGCACCGACCAGCCCGGCTTCCCGTCGCTGATCGTGTCGATCATGTTCTTCTCCGGCGTGCAGCTCATCTCGCTTGGCGTGCTCGGCGAATATGTCGCGCGCATCTATGAGGAGGTGAAGCGCCGGCCGCTGTTCCTGATCGGCGAGGAGATCGGCGTCAGCGAGCCCAAGCAAGGGCGCCGCGCCGGCGACATGCCCTCGTGAACGCGCACGTCGTCCTCTCCGCCGACGACTATGCGATCTCGCCTTCCGTTTCCGAGGGCATTCTCGAGTTGGTCGCCGCCGGCCGGCTTTCGGCGACCGCCGCGATGGTCACCTGGCCGGGCTGGCCAGCCGAGGCAGCGCCGCTCGTCGCCGAGAAGCACCGCGTCGCAATCGGCCTGCATCTCAATCTCACGGCCGGCGCCCCGCTCGGGCCGATGCCGCGGCTCGCGCCCTCGGGCGCCCTGCCCTCGCCGGGCCTGTTCCTCAAGGGTGGCGCGCGCGGGGCCGATGTCGAAATTGCCGCCGAGATCGGCCGCCAGCTCGACCGCTTCGAGGACGCGGCAGGGATGGTGCCCGATTTCGTCGACGGCCATCACCATGTGCATATCTTTCCGCCGGTTCGCCGAGCGCTCATCGCGGCGCTGCGCAGCCGCTATCCCGGCCACCCGCCCCTCGTCCGCGACCCGGGCGACCGGATCCCGCGCATCCTGGCGCGCCGGCATTTCCTGGTGAAGGCGGCCGGCGTCGCCTGGCACGCGCGCGGTCTCGCCCGGGACCTCGCGGAAGCGGCCCTCCCGACCAATGACGGCTTTTCCGGCTTCTCCGGTTTTTCGGCGGCGACGCCCTATGACAACGAGATCGACATCGCGCTGGTGGCCCGCGGCGCGCGGCCGCTGATGATGTGCCATCCCGGCCGCGTCGATGCCATGCTCGGTGCGCGCGACACGATCACCCATCGCCGCGTGCAGGAACTCGAGGCGCTGCTGGCGCGCCGCGATATCAACGCATGGCTCTGGCGCTGCCGCCGCGACGGCGACGGGCGCGTTCTGTGGTGGCAATGATGATCAGGCGAGCGCTTTCCGACCCGCGGCTGCGCCATCTCGTGCATTTCCTGATCGCCGGCTTCAGCGCCTTCTTCGTCGATGCCGCGATGCTGCAGCTCCTGATCGCCGCCGGCCTCGGCCCGCTGGTGGCGCGCCCGTTCGCGATCCTGACGGCGATGGTCGTCGGCTGGCTGATCAACCGCACCTGGACCTTCCCGATGCCGGGCCGGCCGCGCCTGCGCGAATTCATGCGCTACGCCACCGTCGCCTCGGTCGCGTCGGTCATCAATTACGGCGTCTATGCCGCGATCCTCATCATCTGGCCCGCGACGTTGCCCTTCGTCGCGCTGGTGATCGCGACGGCGATTTCCACCTTCGCGTCCTATTCGGGCTATCGCTTCTTCACCTTCCGCCATCGTCCGAAGCCGTCCGCCTGAGGCAGTCGGCCACGAGAAACGGCAGGTAGACGAGGCAGAGCAGCGGATCCCACCAGAGATCCGTCGCCCGCAGCATCGCGGTGCCGAGACCGCCCGCGGCCAGCATGACCGCGAGCACGGAATAGAGGATCGGCCGCTTGCGCTCGCCATCGGCGCTCCAGCCGAGCACGGTGGCGATGCCGAGCGTCGCGCCGAGCATCAGATAGGTCTGCGCCTCGGTGCGCGGGCTCATCAGCATCAGATAGACGACCGACAGCGCGTAGAGATTGATCATGCCGCGCACGCGGCCGTTGCGGCGGAGCGCGACGGCGCCGAGCGCCAGCGTCGCCAGCGCCGCGATGATGCGCATGACGGTGAGCAGGCTTTCCGGCGCGACGATGCCGAGCTTGCCGAGAAGGCCGGTGATGTCGGACCAGCGGCCGAGATCCGGCGCACCGGCGATCAGCACCTTGTGGATGCCGAGGCCATAGAGCTCCAGCGCCCGTGACGGGTCGGGATGGAGAAGCGGCAGCGCCATCAGGACGACAAGCGCCACGACGAGCCGGCCGATCACTGCCGGCTGCAGCGCGGCGACGAGCAGGATATAGACGATGGCGAGCGGCTTCAGCGCGAAGGCGAGCGCCAGCAGGATGCCGGCCGACCACCAGCGCCGCTCGATCACGGCGACGGTCGCGATCAGCATCAGCGCGTAGAGGATGGTCGTCGCCTGGCCGTTGCGCAGCGAATTGGCCGCGCCCGGCAGCGCCACGAGCAGCGCCACGCCGGCCGAGAGCCAGACCGTGCGCCGGTCGAAGCGCGGCAGCGCCACGCGCAGCGTCTCGGCGACGCCGAAAGCGAGCAGCCCGGCCGAGACGGCGCGCCAGGCGATGTCGCCGAGCTGCGGCCCGAGCAGCGCGAAAGGCGTGTAGAGGACGGCGAAGCTCGGCAGATAGATGAAGCCGGCGGTGCCCTCGCCGAAGATGTCCTGCCCCGCCCACCAGCCGAGCGAGCCGACGCGGTAGATCGGCACGACGCTGCGCGCTTCGGGGTTGATGAAGACCATCACGAAGACGACGAGGTTCAGGATGGTGAAGAGGGCGAGCCCGACGCCGCCGAGATGAAGGGTCCAGGGCGCGGGCGGCGCCGGGACGCGGCTGCCGTCCTGCGCGCGGTGGTCAGTGATCATGTGAGATTGAGCTTCTTGCCGATGTCCCGCCCCCGAGGCGCGGCAACCTAAGCCCGCCTGACGCGGCTCACAAGGGCTCGCCGGATTCGGCCGCCAGCCCGAAGTTTTCGAGCAGCGGCACCAGCGTCGGCGACCACGCCTTGCCCGAGGAGAGCCGCGCGCTGCCGGGGACGCGCATCATGCTCGGCGTCTCGTCGAGGCCGAGCAGCGACACGACCCGCCGCGCGATCGCATCCGCCGGATCGATCCACGCTACCGGCCAGGGCGCGATGCGGCGGAAGCGATCGATGAGGAACGGGTAATGCGTGCAGGCCAGCACGACCGCATCGGTGCGCTTGCCGGCGATGTCGACGAAGGCCGGCCCGATCTCCGCGAGGATCGCCGCGTCGTCCACCGCCTCGCCGCGCATCGCGCCCTCGGCGAGCGGCGCCAGTTCGTAGGAGCCGACGAGCCGGACATGGCAGGCCTGTGCGAAGTCGCGGATGAGGGCGCGGGTATAGTCGCGCCGCATGGTTCCGGGCGTCGCCAGCACGCCGATGACGCCGCTCTTGGTGCGCTCCGCCGCCGGCTTGATGGCCGGGACCGTGCCGACAAACGGGACCGCATGCGCCGCGCGCAGCGCCGGAAGGACGAGCGTCGAAGCCGTGTTGCAGGCGATGACGACCGCGTCGGGCCGGTAGCGGTCGATCAGCCGTCCGACCAGAGCGACCACATGGTCTCCGAGCGGCCCCTCCTCCCAGTCGCCATAGGGAAAGGCCTTGTCGTCGGCGACATAATGGATGCCCGCCTGCGGCACGCGCCGCCTGATCTCGGCGAGGACCGAGAGGCCGCCGATGCCCGAATCGAACACCAGCAGACGGACGCTCATGACGGACGGACGCTCATGGCGTCCCCTCCTCGTCCGTCTCGCGGCTCGTCGTCAGCGATCCGTCGCTGCGCCGCCGCGGCCGGGTCGGGCGATTCTCGAGCGCCGCGATGACGCCCCGCATCGTCCGGATATCCTGCTCGGTGAAAGACGCCTTGGTCAGCATCGCGCGCAGCGTCTGCACGACGACCGGCTTCTTCTCGGCCGGGCGGAAGAAGGTCACCGCGTCGAGCGCGCGCTCGAGATGCTCGAAGAGGCCGAGCAGTTCTTCCTTGCTCGCCGGCCGGCTGGGGTTCGGCGTCTGGAAGGGCAAGCCGCCATCCTCCTCGGAGAGCCCGCTGCGCCGCCACTCATAGCCGAGGATCAGCACCGCCTGCGCGATATTGAGCGAGGCGAAGCGCGGATCGACCGGCAGCGTGACGATCTCGTCGCAGAGCGAGATCTCCTCGTTGAAGAGCCCGACCCGCTCGCGCCCGAACAGGATGCCGGTGCCGGTGCCCGCCGTAGCATGGCCGCGCAGGATCGCCGCCGCCGAGGCCGGACCGCGCACCGTCTTCACGATCTCGCGCGAGCGCGCCGTCGTCGCGATGAGAAAGCCGAGATCGGCCACGGCTTCGGCGAGGCTGTCGAAGACGCGGATGCGGTCGAAGACATGATCGGCTCTACTCGCGGCGCGGCGTGCGCTCTCGTTCGGCCAGCCGTCGCGCGGATTGACGATGCGCAGGTCGCCGAGGCCGAAATTCGCCATGGCGCGGGCCGCCGTTCCGATATTCTCGCCGAGCTGCGGCTCGACGAGGATGATGGCAGGGCCATCGGCGAGAAGGCGGTCGGCGTTCTGGGTCATCGGCAGGAGGGGCTCGGGTTTTCCCGTTCCCTAGCGCATCGCTCCGCGCCGTTCCAGTCGCGCCGGGTGGGGCGCCGCGTCGCCGTCATTGTGCTGAAGCCAGACTCGGTTCAGAATCGCCCGCGGAGCTAGGGAGTATCAAGCCATGTCGAATGTGACGGTCCGCAATATTTCCATGACGGTGCAGCAGAAATGGGGCTGGTTCGTCGCCCTCGGCATCGTCTTTCTGATCGGCGGCTTCTTCGCCATCGCGATGCCGCTCGTGTCGTCGCTCGCGGTTGGCATCTTCCTCGCCGCGGTGCTCGTCGTCGCCGGCGTCGTCCAGATCTGGCAGAGCTTCAGCGTGCAGAGCTGGACCGGCTTCCTCTGGCAGCTGATCATCGGCATCGTGCTGCTGATCGGCGGCATCGCGATCTACGAGTCGCCCGTCGTGGGGGCCGGCGCGCTGACGCTGGTCATCGCCGCGGTGTTCATCGCCAAAGGTATTTTCCAGATCATTCTCGGCTTCCGCATCCGCCCGCATGACGGCTGGGGCTGGATCGCCGCCGCCGGCGTGATCGCGTTGATCGCCGGCGTCATGATCCTCACCAACTATCCGTTCTCCGGACTCTGGGTGCCCGGCACGCTGGCCGGCATCTCGCTGATCTTCACCGGCTGGAGCTATATCGCGCTCGGCCTCGCCGCCAAGCGCATCGCCTGACCAGGCGGATCGCCTGAGGCGATCCGTCAGCGATCGAGCCAACGGCGCCGAACGATCAGTTCGACGCCGCGGGCTTCAGCTTCAGCCAGACATAGCCGAGCGTCGTCAGGAACAGCGCCAGGATCGCCGCGTTCTCGTCCGCCCAGGTCACCGCGGGCGATGCGACCACATTGCGGGCGGCGGCCGTGGCGAGGCCGATGAAGACGACGGCGCCCGCCCAGCCGACAAGGCCGAGCATCAGGGTCAGCGCGGCCTTCAGCATGAGCGTTTCCATCAACTCGTGCAGATCGGACATGGTGGACTCCGGGGCTGTCGGAAGCGGACCGGATCGCACTGCGTCCGGGCCGATGCAGTGCAACGGCAAGACCCGCGCGCCGTTCCCGTCCCGCGCCACAAAATCGCCCTGAGCCTTAACGGGCGGCTTGCCGGGGCGCATTGGCGCCCCCGTATCGCGATGCTATAGCAGGCCAGGTTTCTCACGCCCGACCGCGCCGGCCTTCCCCGGCGCGGGGGCTTCCGAACGAAGGCGAGGCGAACAGTCCATGGCGAAGATCAAGGTAGCGAATCCGGTCGTCGAGCTCGACGGCGACGAGATGACCCGCATCATCTGGCAGGCCATCAAGGACAAGCTGATCCACCCCTATCTCGACATCGACCTGCAGTATTTCGACCTCGGCATCGAGCATCGCGACGCCACGAACGACAAGGTCACGGTCGAGGCCGCCGAGGCGATCAAGAAGGTCGGCGTCGGCGTGAAATGCGCGACCATCACGCCCGACGAGGCGCGCGTGAAGGAGTTCAACCTCAAGGAAATGTGGAAGTCGCCGAACGGCACGATCCGCAACATCCTCGGCGGCGTGATCTTCCGCGAACCGATCATCTGCAAGAATGTGCCGCGCCTCGTTCCGGGCTGGACGCAGCCGATCATCGTCGGCCGTCACGCCTTCGGCGACCAGTATCGCGCCACCGACTTCAAGGTGCCCGGCAAGGGCCGCATGACGATCAAGTTCGAGGGCGACGACGGCACCGTCATCGAGAAGGAAGTGTTCAAGTTCCCGGGCGCCGGCGTCGCCATGGCGATGTACAATCTCGACGAGTCGATCCGCGAATTCGCCCGCGCCTCGCTGAATTACGGCCTGATGCGGAAGTATCCGGTCTATCTCTCGACCAAGAACACGATCCTCAAGGCCTATGATGGCCGCTTCAAGGACCTGTTCCAGGAAGTGTTCGACAGCGAGTTCGCTGCCGAGTTCAAGGCCGCCGGCATCACCTACGAGCATCGCCTGATCGACGACATGGTCGCCTCGGCGCTGAAATGGTCCGGCGGCTATGTCTGGGCGTGCAAGAACTATGACGGCGACGTGCAGTCCGACACCGTCGCGCAGGGCTTCGGCTCGCTCGGCCTGATGACCTCGGTGCTGCTGACGCCCGACGGCAAGACCGTCGAGGCCGAGGCGGCGCACGGCACCGTCACGCGCCACTATCGCGAGCACCAGAAGGGCAAGGAGACGTCGACCAATTCGATCGCGTCGATCTTCGCCTGGACCCGCGGCCTCGCCCACCGCGCGAAGCTGGATGACAATGCCGAACTGGCCAAGTTCGCCACGACGCTCGAGAAGGTCTGCGTCGACACGGTCGAGGCCGGCTCCATGACCAAGGACCTCGCCCTCCTCGTCGGTCCCGACCAGAAGTGGCTCTCGACCACCGGCTTCCTCGACAAGGTCAGCGACAACCTGACCAAGGCCATGGCCGGCTGAGCAGCTGCCTCCTGAACACAACAAACGGCGCGGCATCCCCGCGCCGTTTTCGTCTGCGGCTCGCTGTGCCCTTTATGAGGATGGATCGATTGACCGACCCCGTCACGCTTGCCGCCTGGAACAATGCGCAATGGTGCGATGCCGTTTCGCGCGCGCATGGGGCGGCGTGCCGGTTCGAGCCGGGCTTCTGGATCAATGGCGGCGATGCGCCACCCTTCTATCCAAATCTCGTCACCACCGATCCCGATGCCACTGCGGCGCAGCTGACGGCGATCGAGCTCCTCGCCGAGCAGCCAGCGCGCGGGATCGGCATCAAGGACAGCTTCTTCGCCCTCGACCTGTCGGAGTTCGGGCTCGAGCCCATCTTCGACGCCGACTGGCTGTTCTTGCCGCCGGCGGCGACGCTGCCGGCGAGTGGCGTCGATGTCAGGGCCGTCGCCGGCGCTGACGAACTGGCGCTCTGGGAAAAGGCCTGGGGCGGCACGGATGGTGGCACGCATGTGTTCCCGCCGGCGCTTCTCGGCGACGAGCGGATCCGCTTCCTCGCCGCGCGGCGCGAAGGGCGCATCATCGCCGGCGCCGCGGTCAACCACTCGGACGGCGCAATCGGCATCTCGAACGTGTTTCACGGCGGCGACGGCGATGCGCTGGCAGCTTTGGTCGCGGCCGCCCGCCGCCGCGCATCCGACCTGCCGATCGTCGGATACGAATCGGGCGACGATCGCGGGCCCTTCCACACGCTGGGCTTCACGAGCATCGGCAAGCTGCGCGTCTGGATCCGGCCCTGACGCGAGCGATCGCCCATTCGAGATCCCAGAGTGGCTGTCCAGGCTCTGCCGACCTGCGTTCAGGACGCAACGCGCGTCGTGTTGCTGGTCAGGTTGGCATCGGTTTTTGGCTCTTCCATGTCCCCTTTCTATAGAGTAGAGCCAGCTTTCTTTTGAGCAATGGAGTGGTGCCGGGTCTGCAATCGATGCAAGACCTAATGCATCCGAGCTTCATGGCCGCGACGGTTGCGCCGCGAACGCTCGGAACTCGGTAGGAATAGTTCGACCAGAACGGTGAACGAGAATGGCGACTTCTACGGTGCGGCGCCTTCGGTGGGTCATCGGGGTCAGCATTGGCATACTGATAGTCAATAGCTTCGTTCTCTATTCCAGCATTGTCGCGTTCACGAGTTCTGCTCGCGCTCTGCGCGAGGCGGTCGAGTTTCGCGATACGCTCTCAGATGTCCTCATAGAGCTTCTGAACGCCGAAACCGGTCAACGCGGCTTCCTCATAAAGGGCGATGAGCTCTATCTCGAACCTTACTATCTGGCCTCGGAACGCCTCGATCATACCCTGGCCAAGCTTGATCGCTTGGCCCTGACCGACCCTGGCGACGCGGCGGAGATCGCAGATATCCGTAGTCTGGCCAGAACGAAGTTCGCGGAGCTGAGAAAGGCGATCGACGACTATCATGGTGGCATGAGTTCCGCCGCGATTCCGCTTGAGCGCGGCAAGACCACGATGGACGCGCTGCGCACCTCCATCGGAACTATCGAGGAGCGGATCAGGACGATCGTTTCTGAAGAACAGGACAACTACGATCGCTCGCAGGAAAGGGCGTCCTTGGCCCTCCTGATATTCATTGTCGGCGTCTCGAGCCTCCTGGTCCTCATTTTTTCATCCGCGCGCCGCGAGATCAGGAATCGCAAGGCCGATGGCGAGCGGATCGCCGAGTATGCCCGGACGCTCGACGAGAGCGTACTGGCCCTGAAGCGCGAACGCCACGAGATCCGGCAACTGAACGAGGCGAGCAGCTATCTGCAGAGCTGCAACTCGCTGGCTGAGCTGGCAACTGTCTTCGTGCCGCTGGCAGAGGGCATTTACGCCGGCCATCGCGGCGCCCTCTATGTCTACGCGGCTTCACGCAATCAGCTCGACCTGGTCGCCCCTTGGGGTGGCTTTGTGGGTGGCAGCTTCATGCTGGCAACTGATTGTTGGGGTCTGCGCCGTGGCCAGTTGCATGAGCATACAGCCGGATCCGGAACTCCAAGTTGCGGGCATCTGCATGAGGAGCTGTCTGAGGGCAAAGACGGCACCATCTGCCTGCCCCTCCTGGCCCATGGCGAAACCATGGGCCTCCTCACCATCGTGGCCGATAGGGGGACGGGCGACGCGGCTGAGCACCAGTCGCTGATTGCCTCTGCCCCCATGCTGGCCCGTCAGCTCAGCCTCACGCTTGCTAACATGCGCTTGCGCGAAACGCTGAATGATCAGCTCGTCCGCGATCCGCTCACCAATGCGTTCAACCGGCGCTATCTCGAGTTGATGGCTGAAAATGAAACTGCGCAGGCCCGTCGGACCGGACGCGGTTACGTCGTCGCGATGATCGATATCGATCATTTCAAGCGCTTCAACGATATTCACGGCCACAGTGCGGGCGATGCCGCACTGGTTCTGGTGGCATGCCACATCCAGCGCAGCATCAGGGAAATGGATTGGCTGGTACGCTACGGCGGCGAGGAGTTCCTCCTGATCCTTCGCGAAATCTCAGCGGCCGACGGAGAAGCCCGGCTGGAGGACCTAGTCCGCAGCGTCGCCGAGCTTTCGTTGCGCACGGGCGAGACGGCGTTGCCCAATGTCACGATATCGGTCGGTGTCGCGGCATTCGGGGTGCATGGAACGGACTTCGACGGGCTGGTGCGGCAGGCCGACGAAGCGTTGTATGAGGCGAAGCATCATGGTCGGAACCAGCTGCGCGTGGCGACTGAGCAAAGGCCTCTCGCCACTTCCTGATAGCACCAGCCTCTCGACCTCTCCCAATCCATAGACTGTGCGGTGGCCTTGCCGCCTTCCGCGCCGCGGCCAGGGTCTTCTGCGGCTGGCGGCGGGTCAATGCAAGAGGAAGTCGTCGCTCGTCATCGACAACGAGGCGACCAGGAAGGGCGGGATCAGGCGCCATCCGCCGGCCGTTCGCCGAGACCGCGAAGCCGGGCGGCGTCACGGGCCGGCGGCGAGCCGAACAGGCGGGCATATTCGCGGCTGAACTGCGACGGGCTTTCATAGCCGACGGAATAGCCGACGATGCCGGCATCCTGCGGCTCGGCGACGAGGCGCCGCCGCGCCTCCTGCAGGCGGATCTGCTTCTGGAACTGCAGCGGGCTCATGGCGGTCACCGCCTTGAAATGGCGATGCAGCGAGGCCGGGCTCATGCCGGCGATCTCGGCCAGGCCCTCGATGCGCATCGGCCGGTTGAAATGCTGCTTGATCCAGTCGATCGCCCGCTCGACCCGCGCCAGCCTTCCGTCATGGACGACCATCTGGCGGAGGACCGGCGCGGCCGGGCCGGTGATGAGGCGGTAGAGCACCTCGCGCTCATAGAGCGGCGCCAGCATCGCCGCCTCGGCGGGCCGGTCGAGCAGGCCGACCAGCCGCACGAGAGGATCGAGCAAATCGCGGTCGAGCGCGCCGATCGTGATCCCGACCGGCTCCTCGACCGCGGGCGCCGGCGGCAGGCTGGACAGGATGTCGATGATCGCGAGGCGGTCGAGCCGCAGCGACACGCAGAGATAGGGCTCCTCCGGGCTCGCCTCGACGATCGCGGCCATCACCGGAAGATCGACGGCGACGACGAGGAAGTGGCGCTGGTCATAGGTGAGCACGGCATCGCCGACGAAAAGCTGCTTGGCGCCTTGCGCGGCGACGCAAAGCACCGGCTCGTAGAAGGCTGGAGCCGGCACGCTGCCGGACTCGGCGCGGAGGAGACCGAGGCGCGGAATCGGCGTGACCGTCCGCCCCTTGACGGCGTGTCGGCGGAGGATCGCAGCCAGCGCATCGCGTTCGTCCATCCAGCCGTCTCCTTCGCCGATCGAGCGCGGACCCCTCGCCCGCGCGCCAGAGAATGGCCCGCCTGAGAGGATTGTGCAAGAAGCCGCCAGCAAAAGGCTACCGTCCCGGTGGCCCGGAGGCGCATCTTCAGCGGGCGGCGGGTTCGGCCAGCGGCCTCGACAGGCCCCCGCCCCGCCGCCATGACCCCGGAGAATTTCCATGCGCACCAAGACACTCGGCCGCACCGGCCTTCTCGTCTCCGAACTCTGCCTCGGCACCATGACCTTCGGCGGCAAGGGCTTCTGGACCGCCATCGGCCAGCTCGACCAGTCCGTCGCCGACGGCATCGTCGCCCGCGCCCTCGATGCCGGCATCAACTTCATCGACACCGCCGACGTGTACTCCGAAGGCCTTTCGGAAGAGATCACAGGTCGCGCCATCGTCAATTCCGGCCGCAATCGCAGCGACGTCGTGCTCGCGACCAAGGCGCTCGGCGCCGTCGGCCCCGGGCCGAACGATCGCGGCGCCTCTCGCGGCCATATCATGGACGCCGTCAAGGCGAGCCTGAAGCGGCTCGGCACGGACTATATCGACCTCTACCAGATCCACGGCTTCGACCCGCTGACCCCGGTCGAGGAAACGGTTCGCGCGCTCGACGACCTCGTGCGCCAGGGCCATGTCCGCTATGTCGGCGTCTCGAACTGGGCCGCCTGGCAGATCATGAAGGCGGTCGGCATTGCCGATGCGAAGGGCTGGGCGCGCGTCGCCTCGCTGCAGGCCTATTACACCATCGCCGGCCGCGACCTCGAGCGCGAGATCGCGCCGCTGCTGCAGGCGGAAGGCGTCGGCCTGATGGTGTGGAGCCCGCTCGCCGGCGGCCTGCTCTCGGGCAAGTATCAGCGCGACGGCTCGGGTCCGGAAGGCTCGCGCCGCGCCAACTTCGACTTCCCGCCCGTGAACCGCGACCGCGCCTTCGACGCCGTCGACGCGATGCGCGCGATCGCCGAGGCGAAGGGCGTTTCGGTCGCGCAGATCGCGCTCGCCTATCTCCTCAAGAAGCCCTTCGTGACCTCGGTGATCATCGGTGCCAAGTCGGCCGACCAGCTCGCCGACAATCTCGGCGCCGTGGCGGTCGATCTCACGGCCGAGGACATGGCACGGCTCGATGCGGTCAGCGCCCTCCCGGCCGAATATCCCGGCTGGATGCTGGAGCGGCAGAGCGAAGGCCGCCGCGCCGGCTGATCGGAGAAGAACGGAGCCGCCCGTCACCCGTCGATGGGCGGCTTCCCGGTCGAGGGCTCGGCCGGCCCGCCGCGCATCAGAGCGCGGGCAGCCTCGCGCGCGACGGCGAGGCGCTGCTCCACCGCCTCGTCCGGCAGCCCGATGTCGCCGAGGAGATTGCCGGCGAGTTGCAGGCTGCCCTCGAGCGCCTCCGGCACGACATCATTGGCGCCGGCGTCGAGCAGCCGCCGTCCATGGGTCACGGTCCGCGCGCGGGCATGGATGATCGCGGCGGGCCAGTGCTCGCGGATTGTGCGCACCATCATCTCGGAAATGACCGCATCGTCGACCGTCACCACGAAGGCGCGGGCCCGCTCGGCGCCGAGCCGGGCGAGGATCTCGGGCCGCGTCGCATCGCCGAAGAACACCATCTGCCCCTCGCGTGCCGCGCGCATGACATGCTCGGCGTCGAGATCGAGCGCGACATGCGCGATATCCTCAGCCGAGAGCAGCTTGGCAACGGTCGCGCCGAACCGTCCGAACCCGCCGATAATCACGTGATCCGCGAAGGGCTGATCGCTGCCGACGCCGCTCCGTGCCTCGGCGTCATGCGCGGCGAGGCGCTTGGCGAGGCGGGAGCCGAGCGCGCCCATGACCGGCGTCAGAACCATGGAGATGGCGGCGATCGTCGTGGCGAGCCGGCCGATCTCGGCGGAGACGACGCCGTCGCGCACCGCCAAAGTGAACACGACGAAGGCAAACTCGCCCGCGCCGCAGAGGATGAAGGCCGTCTCGACGGAAGCCGCGCGGTCGAGCTTGGTGACGCGGAGCGCCAGATAGCCGAAGGCGAGCTTGACGATGAAGAGCACCGCGAGGCCCGCCAGGATGATCGGCAGCTGACCGAGGACCGCCGCGACGTCGATCGTCATGCCGACCGTCATGAAGAAGAGCCCGAGCAGCAGATCCTTGAACGGCTCGACCTCGACGTCGATCTGGTGGCGATACTCCGTCTCGCTGAGCAGCAGGCCGGCGAGGAACGCGCCGAGCGCGGCCGAAAGGCCGGCGTTCGCCGTGATGAAGCCGGCGACGACGATGATCAGCAGCGTGATGGCGATCAGCAGCGTGCGATTGCCCGTCGCGCCGGCGAAGCGCATCAGCGGCTTCACGATCGTGCGGCCGAGCAGCACGACGGCGACCACCACCACGCCTGCGATCGCGACGCCCTTGACGAGGGCGAGGCCGACGCTGGCGCCCGGCTGGGCGAGGATGCCGACCACGATCACGATCGGCACCACCATGAGATCCTGCAGGATCAAGACGCCGAGCGCCGTCCGTCCGACCGGCGTGCCGAGCCGGCGCCGTTCGGCGAGCGACTGCGTGACGATCGCGGTCGACGACAGCGCGAAGGCCATGCCGAAGACGAGTGAATCGTCGAATTCGAAGCCTGTCAGCGCCGCGGTGGCGTAGATGGCGGCGGTGGCGAGCGCGACCTGCAGCCCGCCCGCGCCCAGCATCAGCCGCCCGATCGAGCCAAGCCGCGCGAAGGAGAGCTCGAGGCCGATCGTGAACAGGAGAAAGAGGATGCCGAGATCGCCGAAGGCCTGCAGCTGGCCGACATCGGTGATCGTCGCATAGCCGAACAGCGAGTTGAGCGGCACGAGATGGCCGAAGCCGCCGGGGCCGACGATGATCCCGGCGATCAGGAAGCCCAGAACGACGCCGAGCTTCAGATGCTGGAACAGCGGAACGACGATGCCGGCGGCGACCAGAAAGACGAGGAGCTGGCGGCCGTCGGCGACATGCTCCATCACTTTCGCTCCCGCGCGGGATGTCAGCCCGCCAGCCGCGCCTCGATCGCGCCGAGCGCGTCGCCGGCCTTGGCGCCATCGGGGCCGCCGGCCTGCGCCATGTCGGGACGTCCGCCGCCGCCCTTGCCGCCGAGCTGCTCGGCGCCGATGCGCACGAGATCGACGGCGCTGAAGCGGGCCGTCAGGTCGTCGCTGACGCCGACGACCAGCGCCGCCTTGCCATCCTCGGCGACGCCGACAAAGGCGACGATGCCCGAGCCGACCGACTTCTTGGCCTCGTCGACGAGGCCCTTCAGATCCTTCGGCGCAATGCCCTCGACGACGCGGCCGAGATAGTTCACGTCGCCGACCGCGCGCACACCGTCGCCGGCCGCCTGGCCGCCGCCGCCGAGCGCCAGCTTGCGCTTCGCCTCGGTGAGCTCGCGCTCCAGCCGCCGACGCTCCTCGACCAGCGCCGCGACGCGCTCGGCCGCCTCCTCCGGACGCACCTTGAGGACGCCCGCGACCTGCTTCAGCCGCCGGTCCTGCAATTCGAGATGCTCGCGCGCCGCCTTGCCGGTCAGCGCCTCGACACGGCGCACGCCGGCCGCGACCGCGCCCTCGCCGAGAATGGTCACGAGGCCGATCTCTCCGGTGCGCCCGACATGCGTGCCGCCGCAGAGTTCGACCGAATAGGTCTTGCCCTCGCGCTCGCCCATCGAAATGACGCGAACCTCATCACCATATTTCTCGCCGAACAGCGCCATGGCGCCGGAACCGATCGCCTCCTCGCGGTCCATGAGGCGCGTCGTCACCGGAGCGTCCTGCAGCACCACCTCGTTGGCGATCTCCTCGATGGCGGCGAGTTCCTCCGCCTCGATCGGCTTTGGATGGCTGAAATCGAAGCGCAGCCGCTCGGGCGCGACCAGCGAGCCCTTCTGCGCGACATGCTCACCGAGCACGTTGCGCAGCGCCGCATGCAGGAGATGGGTGGCGGAATGGTTGGAGCGGATCGCCCCGCGCCGCGCATGATCGACGGCAAGCCGCGCCGCGTCGCCCGTGCGGACCGAGCCGCTCTCGACGACACCCTGATGCACGAACAGCCCGTCGCCACGCTTCTGCGTGTCGTCGATGCGGATTACCGCGCCGCCTTCGGTCTCGATGCGGCCGGCATCGCCGACCTGGCCGCCCGATTCGCCATAGAACGGCGTCTGGTTGACGACGACCTGCACGCTCTCGCCGGCCTTCGCTTCCGCGATCTCGGCGCCGTCGCGGACGAGGGCGAGGACCTTGCCTTCCGAGGCTTCCGCCGAATAGCCGAGGAACTCGGTCGCGCCGAGCCGGTCGCGCAAAGTCAGCCAGATCGTCTCGGCGGCGGTGTCGCCGGAGCCGGCCCAACTCGCGCGCGCCTCGGCCTTCTGCCGCTCCATCGCGGTCGCGAAGCCGGCCGTGTCGACGGCGATGTTGCGGGCGCGCAGCGCCTCCTGCGTCAGGTCGAGCGGGAAGCCATAGGTGTCGTAGAGGCGGAAGGCCGTCTCGCCATCGAGCGTCGCGCCGGCGACGAGGCCGGTGGTCGCCTCGTCGAGCAGGCCGAGGCCACGCGCCAGCGTCCGGCGGAAGCGGATTTCCTCGAGCCGCAGCGTCTCCGAGATCAGCGCCTCGGCGCGGATCAGCTCGGGATAGGCGCGGCCCATCTCACGCACCAGCGCCGGCACGAGGCGCCACAGCAGCGGATCGGCGGCGCCGAGGAGATGCGCATGGCGCATGGCGCGGCGCATGATCCGGCGCAGCACATAGCCGCGGCCCTCATTGGACGGCAGCACGCCGTCGGCGATCAGGAAGCTCGAGGCGCGCAGGTGATCGGCGATGATGCGGTGGCTGGCGAGATGGGGGCCCTCGGCCGGCACGCCGGTCGCCTCGACCGAGGCGCGAATCAGCGCCCGGAAGAGATCGATGTCGTAGTTGTTGTGCACGCCCTGCAGCACCGTCGCCATGCGCTCGAGGCCCATGCCGGTGTCGATCGAGGGCTTCGGCAGCGGCACGCGGTTGCCCGGCGCGATCTGCTCGAACTGCATGAAGACGAGATTCCAGATCTCGATGAAGCGGTCGCCATCCTCCTCGGGGCTGCCGGGCGGGCCGCCGGGGATCGCCTCGCCATGATCGTAGAAGATCTCCGAGCACGGGCCGCAGGGGCCGGTATCGCCCATCTGCCAGAAATTGTCGGAGGTGGCGATGCGGATGATCTTCTCGTCCGGCAGGCCGGCAATGCGCTTCCACAGCGAGAAGGCCTCGTCGTCCTCGTGATAGACGGTGACGAGCAGCTTCTCCTTCGGCAGGCCGAATTCGCGCGTGATCAGCGTCCAGGCCAGCTCGATCGCGCGCTCCTTGAAATAGTCGCCGAACGAGAAATTGCCGAGCATCTCGAAGAAGGTGTGATGCCGCGCGGTATAGCCGACATTGTCGAGATCGTTGTGCTTGCCGCCGGCCCGCACGCATTTCTGCGAAGTCGTGGCGCGCGGCCAAGGCGCCGCCGACCGGCCGGTGAAATAGTCCTTGAACTGGACCATGCCGGCATTGGTGAACATCAGCGTCGGGTCGTTCTTCGGGACGAGCGAGCTCGACGCGACGACCTCATGCCCGTTCTTCTGGTAGAAGCCGAGAAAGGCCGACCGGATGTCGTTGACGCTGCTCATGAACGGACCCGCTTGCAAAGACATGCGCGGCCCGTCAGGGCCGCGCGAAGGAAAACGTGCCGGCGTTTTTAGCGGCCGGCCGCAGGCCTGTCCAGAATGGGCCGTCCGCGCGACCGAGGGCCGCGCCGGCGGCCGTTCGTCCGGCTAGGAATGGCTGCGGCCGTCATAGGCATGGACGGTGACGGCGGAGAGATCGATGCCGTCGATGCAGCGGACATTGACCGCCACCATGTCGCTGCCATCCGGCATCTTGCCGCGCGCGAAGGCCTCGATGCCGCAGCGCGGGCAGAAGAGGTGATGGATGACGTGACGGTTGAACTGGTAGTCCGTCAGCATCCCCTCGCCCGCCGTCTGCGTGAAGGCCGATGCAGGGATGAAGGCGAGCCAGTGGCCGCGCTTCTGGCAGATCGAGCAGTTGCACGAGATCGCCGAGGAGAAGTCCCCCGTCGCCTCGAAGCGCACCGCGCCGCAATGGCAGCCGCCCTCGACCCGTCCCGCCTCGGCCATGCCCGCTCTCCCTTTTCCCGCCTCAGGCTTCCAGCGCCTCGTCGCCGTCATCCTCGCTGGCCGCGTCCTTCGACAGAAGGGCCTCGGCGAGCAGGCCGGCATTCTGCCGGATGGCGAGCTCGACCTTCTGCGCGATCTCGGGATTGTCGCGCATGAAGACCTTGGCATTCTCGCGGCCCTGGCCGAGCCGCTGGCTGTCATAGGAGAACCAGGCGCCGGACTTCTCGACGATGCCGGCCTTGACGCCGAGATCGATGAGTTCGCCCGTCTTCGACACGCCCTCGCCATACATGATGTCGAACTCGACCTGCTTGAAAGGCGGCGCCAGCTTGTTCTTGACCACCTTGACGCGCGTCTGGTTGCCGACGACGTCGTCGCGATCCTTGATCGCGCCGATGCGGCGGATGTCGAGGCGCACCGAGGCGTAGAACTTGAGGGCGTTGCCGCCGGTCGTCGTCTCCGGATTGCCGAACATGACGCCGATCTTCATGCGGATCTGGTTGATGAAGATCACCATGGTCTTCGACTTGGAGATCGAGGCGGTGAGCTTGCGCAGCGCCTGGCTCATGAGGCGGGCCTGCAGGCCGGGCAGGCTCTCGCCCATCTCGCCCTCGATCTCGGCGCGCGGCGTCAGCGCGGCGACCGAATCGATGACGAGCACATCGATCGCGCCGGACCGGACCAGCGTATCGGCGATCTCGAGCGCCTGCTCGCCGGTATCGGGCTGCGAGATCAGCAGGTCGTCGAGATTGACGCCGAGCTTCCGCGCATAGACGGGATCGAGCGCGTGCTCGGCATCGACGAAGGCGCAGATGCCGCCCGCCTTCTGCGCCTCGGCGACCGTGTGCAGGGCGAGCGTCGTCTTGCCCGAGGATTCCGGACCATAGATCTCGACGATGCGCCCGCGCGGCAGGCCGCCGATCCCGAGCGCGATATCGAGCCCGAGCGAGCCGGTCGAGACGGTGCCGATCTCGACCACCTTCTCGTTCTTGCCGAGCCGCATGATCGAGCCCTTGCCGAAGGCGCGCTCGATCTGGCTCAGCGCGGCATCGAGCGCTTTCGACTTGTCCATGGTGGCCCCTTCGACGAGACGGAGAGAAGTTTGCGACATGTGTGATGAGCCCTTATTCCATACTGTCCGGAGTCGATCAAACTGAGAACATTGTACACGTTTTGTTCTCATCCGCAAGCTGTGTCCCCGCGCCATCTTCCAGCATGGGTGAGTCCCGCGCGCCACCGGCGCAGCCTTTCGCTGGCGCCCCGCCTGTGGTCGACTGCCGGCGAATCGGCTGCTGAAGAAGGAGACCGGCCCATGCCCGTGACCGCCCTTCCCCGTCTCGGCGAAAAGCGCAAGAACGATGCGGTTTTCGGCCGGCATTGCCGCCAATCGGCGCTGGTCGTGACCGCGTTCGTCCTCGCCGCCTGCCAGGCGCCGACCAACCAGCAGATCGGCGGCGTGACCGGCTCGGCCGTCGGCGCGATGGTCGGCAACCAGTTCGGGTCCGGCGCGGGCCACGTCGGCGCCACCGTGCTCGGCGCCGGCGTCGGCGGCCTCGTCGGCAGCCAGATCGGCCGCAGCCTCGACGAGAACGCCCGCCGCCGTGCCGAGGCGGCGGAGGCCACGGCCTTTGCCAGTCCCGGCATGGGCGCGGGCATCCCGGTTTCATGGGACTCGGGCTCGAGCCATGGCACGATCATTCCCGGCCCGGTGCGGGTGGTGGACGGCCGCGAATGCCGCCCCTATACGCATCGCATCGTGGTCGATGGCCGCGGCGAGCAGCTGCGGGGCACCGCATGCCGGATGCCCGACGGCAGCTGGCGCAGCGTCAGCTGACCCTTTCTCTCAAGACGGAACCCGCGATGGCGCTCTTCGACCGCATCCGCCTCTCCCCCGAAGCCGCCGCCGCCGCCGCGGCCGGCCAGCCGCTGGTGGCGCTGGAGACGACGATCGTCACCCATGGCATGCCCTGGCCGGAGAATGTCGCCACCGCGCTCGGCGTGGAGGAGGTGGTGCGCGCCGCCGGCGCCGTGCCGGCGACGATCGCCATCATCGACGGCGAGATCCGCGTCGGGCTGTCTGCCGACGAGCTCGAGGCGCTGGCCAAGATGACCGGCGTCATGAAGCTCTCGCGCGCCGATCTCGCCTTCGCGCTCGCCACCCGCCGTCCCGGCGCGACCACCGTCGCCGCCACCATGATCGCGGCGCATCTCGCCGGCATCCGCGTCTTCGCGACCGGCGGCATCGGCGGCGTGCATCGTGGCGCCGAGACGAGCTTCGACGTTTCCGCCGACCTCTATGAGTTGGCGGAGACGCCGGTGACCGTGGTCTCGGCCGGCGCCAAGGCGCTGCTCGACATCCCCAAGACGCTCGAGGTCCTGGAAACGCTCGGCGTGCCGGTCGTGACCGTCGGCCAGGACGCCCTCCCCGCCTTCTGGTCGCGCGACAGCGGCCTGCCCTCGCCGCTGCGGCTCGACGACGCCGCTTCGATCGCGGCCTTCATGGCGGCGCGCGAGGAACTCGGACTCAAGGGTGGCATGCTGGTCGCCAATCCGGTGCCGGCCGCCGACGAGATTCCGGCCGACGAAATGCGCGTCCATATCGAGCAGGCGACGGAGGATGCGCTGAGGGCCGGAATCCGCGCCAAGGCCGTGACGCCCTTCGTGCTCGGCCGCATGCTGGAGTTGACCGGCGGCCGCAGCCTCACGACCAATATCGCGCTCGTGCGCAACAATGCCCGCCTCGCCGGCGAGATCGCGGTCGCGCTTCAGGCGGACGGGGGATGAACCGCATGCAGGACATGCCCGACGGCGGCATTGTCCAGCGCTGACGCGCCGCCCGCATAGAGGCGGCCGAGCTCCGGCCCAGCGAGATTGGCGGCCACCGTGAAGCCGAGCGCGCCGAGCTTCTTCTCGATCTCGTCCGGACGGAAATAGCTGACGATCGGCTCGCCGAGCGCCGCTGCGCGGCCGGCGAGCGTCAGGAAGGCGAGACGCTGCAGCATGCCGACCCGGTCCGGCGGCTCGGCATAATCGAACACGACCTCCGCGCCGCCGCGCCATGTCGCGATCACGCCGAGCGTCGCGGCGATCGCCGCGTCGTCGAGATAGGGCACGACGCCGAGCCAGGTGAAGAACGCCGGCAGCGACGGATCGAGGCCGGCTTCGCGGAGCTTGTCGCCGAGGCGGTCCACGGCGAAGTCGACAGCCACATAGCGGACGCTCTCAGGAACGGCGATGCGCGTCAGCTGCAGACGCTGCTGCTTCCAGGCCTGCGTCGCTGGATGGTCGACCTCATAGACGAGCACCCCCTTGTCGGCGAAGGGGTTGCGATAGGCGAAGGTGTCGAGGCCCGCGCCAAGCACGACCACGTTCCGCACCCCCGCCTCGACGGCGGCGGCGATCCTGTCCTCGGCGAAACGGGCGCGCGCCGCGATGAAGGCCCGGAGCGCTGCACCGCCGGCGGAATCGGCGCGGCTGATCTCGTCGCGCGCGACCGCGGAGCCGCGGTCGCCGCCGACGATCGTCAGTGCCAGCGGATCGTCGAAGATCACTGGCTTGTCCAGCAGCTGGTGCGCCGCCCGCCGCACCGCAGCTCGGTAGGCCGTCGCGCTCGGCTTGCCCTCGATCAAGTCATCATGCTCCCTCTGCCCCGCCGCAGAGACGATGCTCAGCATGCGGCGCGGATGCAAGAGGCATCACCGTACGGCCCTTAGGCGAGGCGCCGGGAAGCCGCACCCGCCGCTCAGGGCAGGCAGCCGAGATTGATGAGCAGCCGTGTCGCATCGGCGCGCGGCAGCCCGAGCGGATCGCCGGTCTCCGGCAGGATGAGCACGGCGGGATCGGCGCCCTCCTCAACCAGGATATGGAACGGCTGCTTCGGTGCCCCGGCCGCGGCGGCGACAGTGCCGCAATAGCCATGGCCGCTGCGCGCCTTGGAGGGGCGAAGGTCGCTGACGACCGCAGCCTCCGCATCCGCCATCCGTCCGGCAACCGCGTCGACGATGACCTTCTGCAGCTCCGGTGGCGAGAGCGGTGCGCCGGAATAGGTCTGCGCCGCGGCGGGGCTCAGGCCTGCCAGCATGGCAAGCGTCGGAACAGCCAAGCTCGGCCTGGCGATGCGCCTCATGATGTCCTGTCCTCTTGTGGCTCCGGATCAGATGAAAGCGGCGGCTTCACCACGCGACGTTCAGCGCCGCGAGGCCGTGGAAATGGTAGCTGTCGCGATAGAGCGGCGGGCTGGCGATCCGGAGGCCCGGCAGGCGTTCGAAGAGGATCGGCAGCGCCACTTCGAGTTCCAGCCGCGCCAGCGGCGCGCCGACGCAGAAATGGATGCCGCCGCCAAAGGCGAAATGTGTCGCCGGCGGCCGGAACGGATCGAACCGCGCCGGATCGGCGAAGCGCGCGGGGTCGCGGTTGGCGGCGCCGAGCAGCAGCCCGACCCGGTCGCCCTTCTTCAGTGCGAGGCCGGCATAGTCGAGGTCTTCGAGCACATAGCGCGAGAAGAAATGCAGCGGCGGATCGAAGCGCAGGCACTCCTCGGCGACGGCCTCGGCCGTCTTCTCCGAGGCGAACAGCGCCGAAGGACCGAGCCCCGATTCGAGGATCGACTTCACGCCATTGCCGATCGCATGGACCGTTGCCTCGTGGCCGGCATTCAGGAGCAGGATGCAGGTCGCGATCAGCTCGTCCTCGGTCAGCCGCTCGCCCGCTTCCTCGGCGGCGATCAGCGTCGTGAGGAGATCGTCGGCGGGCGCCCGCCGGCGCTCGGCGATGATCTCCTTCAGGAAGGCGACGAACGCCTCCGCCGCCGCCACAGCGGCGTCCTCGACCGCGCGGGTGCGGTCGAACTGGTACATCGCCACCATCTTGTGCGACCAGTCGAGGAGATCGGGCGCCCGCTCGACCGGCACGCCGAGCAACTCGGCGATAACGGTCACCGGGATCGGCGTCGCGAAGGCCTCGATCAGCTCGACCTCGCCTTGAGAGGCGAAGCGGTCGATGAGGTCATGGGCGAGCGCGGCGATGCGCGGCCGCAGCTTCTCGACCTGGCGCGAGACGAAGGCGCGGTTGACGAGGCCGCGCAGTCGCGTATGCGCCGGCGGCTCGCGATCGAGCATCGAGAGCGCGTCGATATCGGTGAAGGGCTTCAGCCGCTCCGGCGTCTCGGGAATGCCGAGCTCCTCGCGCGTCGCGACATGCAGGATCTCGCGGCCGAAGCGCTTGTCGCGGAACAGCGCCTGCAGATCGGCGGCGCCGAGGAAGCACCAAAGCCCGTATTCTTCCCAATAGAACTGCGGCGTCTCGCTGCGGATCGCCTCGAAGACGGGATAGGGATCCAGATAGAAAGCCGGATCGCGCGCCTCGATCGAGGCATGGCGGGTCGCGGGGTCGAAGCGGAAAGGCTGGCCGGACAGGCGGCCTTCGCGGTTCGGATGATCGAGCATGGGGGGCTCCGGGGGATCGACGGGCCTCAGGTTCGATCCTCGGCGGCGCGAATGCAAGGGAGGCCAGCCGCGGCCAGGCGGCGCGCGCTACTCCCCCAGCGCGTCCTTCACGGCCGTTGCGAGCTGCTTCAGCGAGAAGGGCTTCGGCAGGAAGTTGAAGGTCTCGCCGTCGGGGAGGTTCTTGGCGAAGGCGTCCTCGGCATAGCCGGAGACGAAGATGATCTTGAGGTTCGGCCGTGTCTTGCGCAGTTCGCGCAGCAGCGACGGCCCGTCGAGTTCCGGCATCACGACGTCGGAGACGACGAGGTCGATGATGCCGCCGGTCGTCTGCATGACCTCCAGCGCCTCGGCGCCCGACGATGCCTCATGCACCGTATAGCCGCGCGAGACGAGTGCGCGGGCGGCAAAGGCGCGGACGGCCTCCTCGTCCTCGACGAGCAGGATATTGGCGCTGCCGGTCAAGTCCGTCTTCTGCTGCGGCTTGTCGCTCGCCGCCTCGACCGCGACCGGCTGCTCGGCCACGACATGGCGCGGCACGAAGATGCGGAAGATCGTGCCCTTGTCGACGACGCTGTCGAAGAAGATATGCGCGCCGGTCTGCCGGACGATGCCATAGACGGTCGAGAGGCCGAGACCCGTGCCCTTGCCGACCTCCTTCGTCGAGAAGAAGGGCTCGAAGATCTTCGACTGCACCTCGGGCGGAATGCCGGTGCCGGTATCCTCGACCTCGATCAGCACATATTCGGCCGGCGGCAGCGCCTTGTAGCCATAGGCGGCGCAATCGGCGGGCTGCAGGTTGCGGGTGCGGATCGTCAGCTGGCCGCCCTTCGGCATCGCATCGCGGGCGTTGACGGCGAGATTGATGACGACCTGCTCGAACTGGTTGAGGTCGGCCTTGATCGGCCAGACATCGCGGCCATGCAGCACCGAGAGCTTGACCTTCTCGCCGAGCAGTCGCTCGAGAAGGATCGAAAGGTCGGAGAGAACGTCGCCGATCGCCAGCACCTGCGGGCGCAGGGTCTGGCGGCGGGAGAAGGCCAGCAGCTGCCGCACGAGGCCGGCGGCCCGGTTGGCATTCTGCTTGATGTTCATGATGTCCTGGAAGGACGGGTCCGACGGCCGGTGATTGGCGAGGAGAAGGTCGGAATAGCCGATGATCGCCGTCAGCACATTGTTGAAGTCATGCGCGACGCCGCCGGCGAGCTGGCCGATCGCCTGCATCTTCTGGCTCTGGGCGAACTGCTGTTCCAGCGCCCGCTGTTCCGTCGTCTCCAGCGCATAGACGGTCGCGATCTCGCTCTCGTCGGCGCCCTCGTCCACGGCGCTGACATAGAAGCGCATGCTGCGTTCGCCATGGCCGACCAGCGCCGCGTCCACGGGCGGAATGTCGCCATGGCCGGCGGCGGCCGCCTCGAGCGCGGTCTCGATCGCCGCGCGGGCGCCGTCGGCGACGATGTCGACGAGGCGAAGGCGTCCCGACGCGTCGCGCTGGACCGTTCCGAACAGCCGCGCGAAGGCGGCATTGGTGCGTCCGATCCGACCGCGCCGGTCGACGGAGGCGATCGCGAAGGGCGTGTGGTTGAAGAAGCGGGTGAAGCGGACCTCGGCGGCGCGCAGCGCTTCCGACACTTCCTCGCCCGGCGAGCGGTTGAGCACGATGGTGCGCGTCGCGCCCGGCGCGCCGTCATGGGCGTAGGGCACGCGGTGCAGCACGCGCACCGGCAGGCTCTGGCCGTTCTTCTTGACGAGATCGAGGTCGATCACCGCCGTCTCGCTGCCGCCCGGCCGCGCCGTCCCGCCGGACAAGAGCGCCGCGCCGTCGCCGCGCACGATGTCGCCGAGCGCAATCGCGCCCGGCTTGAAGGCGCCGAGATCGATGCCGAGCCATTCGGCGAGCGTCGCGTTCAGATAGACGATGCGCCCGTCGGGCTCGGCCGACAGGAAGCCGGCCGGCGCATGGTCGAGGTAGTCGATCGCGTGCTGCAGATCCTGGAACACCGTCTCCTGCTGCTCGCGCTCGCCGGAGATGTCGGCAAGCCGCCAGGCGGTGAGGAACTGGTCGCTGGTCTGGATCGGCCGCGCGGTGATGCGATACCAGCGCGGCCCGCCCGGCCCGGTGCCGGCCAGCGCGGAGGGCATCCGCACCTCTTCCTGGGCGGAACGGTTGTGGCGGACCGACTGCGTGAGACGGTAGACGGCCTCGCTCGCGGCCTGATCGCCCGAGAAGACGCGCTCGATGATGCGGACATCGGCCTCGTCGTCGGCGCCGATCAGGTCGGCATAGGCGCCGTTGGCATAAAGGATGCGGCCCTCGCGGTCGGTGACGAGGATGCCTTCGGCCATCGAGCCGATAAAGGCGCGGGCGAGATCGTCGCGCGGCGCGGCCGAGCCGAATCGCAACAGCCCGATCGCGGCGGCGAACAGCGTGAAGACGCCGACGACCGCCAGGATGCCGAGCACGGCGAAGATGAAGGGTTGCGCCGAGTCCGGCGGCAGGATCGCCCCGGCCGCCGCCACGGCGACGAGCACGATCGCGAGCAGGACCAGCCGGCCGATCCCGGCCGTCCGTCCGCCACGATCGATCACCGGCGGGCGCGCCCCCGTCACGCCGGCCTCCGTCGTCATCGCCGCCCGCCGGGCATGGCGGACCGGGCGGCTGGCCGAACGAGGATTGAGCAGGCGGACACCTCTCGGGAAGAGGCTGGAACCTCTCGGGAAGACATGGATTGCGGTCGGAGGAGCACGATCGCGGACTCTCGGAAGACGGCTCGAACGGGCGATTCGCGCATGATTCGAGCCAGATTGGTCACCGGATGGTTAGTGAATTCCTAACGGCTTTTCGGCATTGATACGCCGATTCGTGGCCGCTGCCCCTTGCCAACTGGATGTGCGGGCACGAAAACGCCTAGATGGTCTGCCCGCATGGGCGATGAGTGCTTCACATCTTGAGGCTTCGGATTCACCTGTACCGGCCCGCCGGTGCAGCAGGAGAACGGGATGCGTGACTATCTCGAACCGATCTTCGGCTCGACCGGCGCCCTGATCGCGCAATTCGCGATCACGCTCGCCGTGCTGGCGATCATCATTCTGGTCGTGTTCTGGCTGATCAGGACCCTGGCCGGCGGTTCCATGGGCGGCACGGCGATCCGTGGCCGGCAGCCGCGGCTCAGCATCCTCGATGCGCTTCCGGTCGACCAGAAGCGCCGCCTCGTCCTGGTGCGCCGCGACAATGTCGAGCATCTGATCCTCATCGGCGGCGCCACCGATATCGTCGTCGAGGGCGCCATCCACCGTCCGTCGGCGGCGCAGCGCCGCGCCGAGGCTGCGGCAAGATCCGGCGCGATGCCGTCACAGCGCCCCGCTCCGCCGGCCGAACCCGCTTATTCGGCCGAAACCCGTCCGCATTCCGAATCGCGGACGGCCCCTGCCGAAGCGGTCGAGCCGCCGCAGGCCGAGGCCGTGGTCGCGGAAATCGTCGAGGTCGCTGCCGTGGTCGAGGAGCCGCCGGCCTATCGCGCGGCGCCGGCCGACCGCCGTCGGCCCCCGATGCGCGAGCCGCGCCCTGTCGCTCCGCCGGTCGAACCGGCCCCGGTCGTCGAAGCGGAAGCCGAACGCGCCCCCGAGCCCGAACCGGCCTTCGAGCCGGCGACGGTCGCGGAGAGCGACACCGTCGCCGAACATGCGACGCCCTCGCGGCAGGAGGCCGACGAGGCACCCGCCGCCGAGCCGGTCGTCGCCGAGCCCGAGCCGGCGCCGCCGGTCCGCACGCCGCCCTCGCCGCGTCCTTCCCGGCCGCTGACCTCGTTCCTGACGGGCTCGCGCGGTCGCGCCTCGACACCGGAGCCGTCCTCCGCCGAGGTCCGGCCCGAGCCGCGCGTCCAGGAGCCGCGCGCAGCCGAGCCGGTCAGCCGTGGCTTCGGCCGGGCGACGCCGGTCGCGCCGCGTCCGCCGGTGGCGGAGGAGCGCGCCGAGCAGGCCGCGCCGGAGCCTGCGCCCGAGCCGGTGCGCGCGCCGCAGCGGCCCCTCTTCCCGCCGGCGCCGCCGGTGGTGCCGCCGACGCTGGGCGACGAGCCTTTCGGCGCCCCGCCCGCAGATGCCGATAGGCCGCTGCGCTTCGAGCCGCTCTTCGACATCGATCCGAACAATGCCAGCGATCCGGGCCGCCCGGTGCGCCCGGCGCGTGAGCCGGTGCCGAGCGTCGAACCGCCGATGACCGCGTCCGAGACGGCCGTCGAAGGCGAAGACGAGGCGCCGCAGCGCGGTCGCGGCCCGGGCGTCGATTACCTCGAGAAGGAAATGGCGCGTCTCCTCGGCGAAATCTCCGGCACGCGCCGCACCTGAGACTTCGCGACGACAACAAAAAAGGCGCCGTCCTGGGACGGCGCCATTTTTTGTTCCACCGGTGCCTCGGGGCCGAGGCTCAGCAGTCTAGTCGTCGCGATAGACGCGCTCGCGCCGCTCGTGACGCTCCTGCGCTTCGATCGACAGTGTGGCGATGGGGCGGGCGTCGAGACGCTTGAGGCTGATCGGCTCGCCAGTCTCCTCGCAGAAACCGTAGCTGCCGTCCTCGATCCGCTGCAGCGCGGCGTCGATCTTGGAGATGAGCTTGCGCTGCCTGTCGCGCGCCCTCAGTTCGATGGCCCGGTCGGTTTCCGACGATGCGCGATCGGCGAGGTCCGGGTGGTTCTGGTTCTCGTCCTGCAGATGCTGGAGAGTCTCGCGCGACTCCTTGAGGATGTCCTCTTTCCAGGCAAGGAGCTTCCTGCGGAAATACTCCCTCTGCCGTTCGTTCATGAAGGGCTCGGCCTCGGAGGGCCGATACTCTTCAAGGCTGTCTGCCGTCATGAACAACCCCTGGCTCGGTGGCTTTCGAGGCGCGGAATATAGCCATGTGCCGGGCCGAGGACAACACCGGTAAAAATGCTATGGCAGACAGGAAAATTCGTTGAATCTGCCGCGAAAGAACGCCGGCTAACACACTGCGAAATCGAGGCTTTCCGGGGAGTGGCGACACGACGGCGGCACGCCGGGACGCCGGAACAGCCGATGGTCATGGATCGAACCGGCAAAGGCTTTGTTAAGGATGACAAGTGCCTAATGGGGCTCGCCGGTCCGCGCCTCGGCGGACCGCGGTCGATGGAGCGACGACGCCCATGCATGCCCTTGCCACCCCCTTCCCCTCGCAACTCGTGGTCGAGAGCCGCGAATCGGCTGTCGCGATCTGCGGCACCATCGAAGCGACGATGGAAGCGCTGCTGCAACTGGTCGAAGCCGAGAGCGCGCTGCTTCGCGCCGGCAAGCCGGTCGCCGCCGCGGCGGTCTCGGCACGGCAGAACGAGTTCGCAGCCGCCTATATCCGCGACCTCGACCTCTTGCGCGCGATCGGCAGCGAGTTGGAGATCCTGGCGCCCGACGCGGTTGATCGCCTGCGGCGCCTCCACGAGGAATTCGTCTCCGTCCTGCAGATCGACATGGCCGCCCTCGCCGCCGCGCGGGCCGCGGCGGAGCCGCCTCGTCCGGCCAAGATCAGCGGGCAGGCTCCGGTTCCCTTCCCACGCGCCGACCGGCTCGGCCGCGCGGTGCCGCAGCGCCTCGCGGCCAACGCCCGCCGCTGACGCCGCCAGGGTTCAGCCGGCCGCGGCGAGGCCCGCGGTGCTTTCGGCGAGAACGAGCCGCTGCGCCTCGCGGAGCGCGCGATAGGTCTGTCCCGCACGGATGGCATTATCGATCGCCTCGATCAGCGGAAGCCGCTCGGGCGCCTCGCTGACGATCTCGCCGGCGAGACGGGCGATGTCCTGCCGGAAAGCAGCGCCGCCGTCACGGGCCAGATGCAGCGACTGCATGGCGAGATAGAGCCGCCGCGCCAGCGACGTGCCGGCGCCTGGCGGCAGCAGGTCGCGCTCGCGCAGCACCGGTGCGTCCCCTTCGATCGTCAGCCGCGTTCGTCCGCCCTGATTGACGATCACGACATCGCCGAGCATCACCCGTTCCCCGGCCTTGAGCTCGAGTTTCAGCGCCATGGGTCGTTCTCCCGGTCGTCTTTGAGAAGGTCGGCGCGGCGCCGACTCACCCCCGTCCCGCCATCGACGCTAAGGAGGCAGTCCTTAATCGCCGGTCAGGGAAAAGCCTCGCATTTGACCGATCTGGTGCATTGCGGGATCGGCGTGCGGCGATGTCCCTGGCCGCTTCCGCCGCTGTTCGACCGCGACGCGGTTTCGTGCTAGGAGCGCCGTCTGTCCGCCCGGAAGGGGCGGTGATGCCGTAGCGGGATCGATCGGTCGGGATGATGCGCCTTCTGATGCTTCGCCATGCGAAATCCGCCTGGGACGTTCCGGGAGCCGCCGATTTCGATCGTCCCCTGGCGCCGCGCGGCAGGCGGGCGGCGACGATGATCGGTGAGCATCTCGCCACTCATCGCCTCCTGCCCGACCGCATCCTCTGCTCCTCGGCCAAGCGCACCCGCGAGACGCTGATCGGTCTCCTGCCGGTGATCTCGGGCGATCTCGAGATCCGCATCACGCGCGATCTCTACGAGGTGACGCCGGAGGCCTATGCCGATTCGATCGCCGCGCTCGGCGGCTCGGCGAAGACGCTGCTCCTGATCGGCCACAACCCGTCTGTCCAGGAATGCGCGCTCGAGCTGATCGGCAGCGGCAACCCCGCGCTGCGCGACGAGATCGCCGAGAAATTCCCGACCGCCGGCCTCGCGGTCATCGATTTCGACCATCACAAATGGTCGGAGCTTCGGCCGCGCACCGGCCGCGTCGTCGCCTTCTTCCGGCCGCGCGAGCTCGAGGTCGTCGGCAGCGAGCCACCCTCCGACGACGAATAGGCCTTCCCGCGCGCCGGTGCCCTCCCTACATCGGGAACGTTCACGGCGATGGATGGACCGCGGATTGAATCTCACCTCCCTGGCCGATGAGGCCCGCATCGCGATCGCGACGCTCGGCGAACGCGCCACCGACATCGTCAATCCGACGGTCCGGCTCGGCGTCACGGGCCTCGCCCGCGCCGGCAAGACGGTCTTCATCACCGCCCTCGTCCACAATCTCGTGCATGGCGGGCGGCTGCCCGTGTTCCGCGCCTATTCCACCGGCCGCGTCACCGGCGCGCGGCTCGAGCCGCAGCCCGACGATGCCGTGCCGCGCTTCGATTATGAGGATCACGTCCGCGCCCTCGTCGAGGAGCGCATCTGGCCCGAATCGACGCGCCGGATCAGCGAGCTGCGCCTGGTCATCGCCTATGAATCGGCGTCGTTCCTGCGCCAGCGCTTCGGCTCGGGCACGCTGACGCTCGACATCGTCGACTATCCGGGCGAATGGCTGCTCGACCTGCCGCTTCTCGGCAAGGACTATGCCGCCTGGTCGGCCGAGGCCGTATCGCTGGCGCGCCGGCCGGGCCGGCCCGCGGCGGCGGCGGCCTTCCTGGCGCGCGCCGAGGCGGTCGATCCGCGCGGCCCCGAAGACGAAGTCCTCGCCCGCGAGCTCGCCAGCCTCTTCACCGATTATCTCCGCGCCTGCCGCGCCGACGAGCATGCACTCTCGACCCTGCCGCCCGGCCGCTTCTTGATGCCGGGCGATCTCGACGGCTCGCCGGCGCTGACCTTCTGCCCCCTGCCCGGCAGCGTCGCCGATGCGCCGTCCGGATCGCTCGGCCGCATGATGGCCCGCCGCTACGAGTCCTATAAGTCGGTCGTGGTGAAGCCCTTCTTCCGCGACCACTTCGCGCGGCTCGACCGCCAGATCGTGCTCGTCGATGCGCTGAACGCGCTGAATGCCGGGCCGGCCGCGGTCGCCGATCTCTCGGGCGCGATGACGGAGATCCTCGGCGCCTATCGCCCCGGCGCCACGTCCTGGCTCGGCGGCCTGCTGACGCGGCGCATCGACCGCATCCTGATCGGCGCGACCAAGGCCGATCATCTCCACCATGCCGATCACGACCGTCTGGAGCGCATCCTCGGTCATCTCCTCGCGCCGGCCGTCACCCGTGCCGAGGAGGCCGGCGCGCGCGTCGAGATCGCGGCCCTCGCCTCGGTCCGCGCCACCCGCGAAGGCGTCGTCTCGAACGGCAACCAGAAATTGCCGTCCATCATCGGAACGCCGCTCGCCGGCGAGGTCTTCGATGGCGAGACCTATGACGGCAGGACCGAAATCGCGTTCTTTCCCGGTGACTTGCCGGACAAACCGGAATCGGCGCTCGAAGGCCTTGACTCAACCTCTCAAGCCGACGCGGCGCTCCGCTTCGTCCGTTTCCGCCCGCCGCAGCTGGAGCGCACCGCCGAGGGCATGAAGCTCTCGCTGCCCCATATCCGGCTCGACCGGGCTCTCGAATTCCTCATCGGGGACCGCCTCGCATGACGAGCGAAACGTCGCGCCGCCCCGCCGCCTTCCGCCTCGACGCGGCCCGCGTGACCGACGATCCCGAGGCGGCCGTCCGCCCCTCGGACCGGCCGGTCGTGCTGCGCGAGCCCGACGATCTGCCGCCGCCGGTCGAGCTGCCGCGCCCGCGCCGGCGCATTCGCTGGGCGGACATCCTGTTTTCCGGGCTCGGCGTCCTCGTGACGCTCGGCATCGGCCTCGCCATCGACCGGCTGATCCGCGACCTCTTCGCGCGCTATGAATGGCTCGGCTGGGTGGGCGTCGTCGCGGCCGCGGCGGCGCTCATCGCCGTGATCGCCATCGCCATTCGCGAGATCGCAGGTCTTGCGCGGCTGCGGCACATCAACCGACTGCGCGACGATGCAGCCGCCGCCGCACGCCGCGACGATGGCAAGGCGGCGCGCGCCGTGATCCGCGATCTCGCCGACCTCTACAAGGACCGCCCGGAAACGGCCAAGGGTCGCGCCAGTCTCGCCGCGCATGCGCAGGAGATCATCGACGGACGCGATCTCATCGGCCTTGCGGAGCACGAGATCCTCGCCGCCTTCGACACGGCCGCGAAGAGCCTCGTGCTCTCGACGGCGAAGCGGGTGACGGTCGTGACGGCGATCTCGCCGCGCGCCGCCGTCGACGTGCTGTTCGTCCTGATCTCAGCGCTGCGGCTGATCCGCCAGCTCGGCCAGCTCTATGGCGGCCGGCCGGGCACGCTCGGCTTCCTGCGTCTCGCCCGGCTGGTGGTCGGTCATCTCGCCGTCACCGGCGGCATGGCGGCCGGCGATTCGCTGGTGCAGCAGGTGCTGGGTCACGGCCTCGCGGCGCGGCTCTCGGCAAGGCTCGGCGAAGGCGTCGTCAACGGCATCCTGACGGCACGCGTCGGCATCGCGGCGATCGACGTCTGCCGCCCCCTGCCCTTCCTCGCCGAGAAGCCCCCGGCCATGGCCGACTTCATAGCCGAACTGGCGCGAATAAACCCGGGCAAGGCGCGCGGCGAGGACTGAATGGGGTGGCGCTCCGGCCTCAGGGCAGGATCGCCTTTGCTATAGCCTCGGAGCCCCGCGCCGAAAGATGCTGGCTATCCTTATAGAGTGACGAGCCGTCCTCATCGGCCAAGCGGCAGCGATCGGCCGTGCAGAGACTATCGAACGGATCGACCACGGCGACACCCTGCGTCGCAGCCGCCACCTGCCGAATGATATCGCGCGTCGCGTCATTGCGGTTGATCACATAGCGCGCCGGCCCGTCGGTCTGTCCGAGATCGCGCGGGCCGCCGAGAAGCCCGCCAAGAGCCGCCCGGACAGCGATCACCCGCTGCAGCAGATAGTTGGTTGGCTCGAAGGCGAAGAACGGCACGTCCTGAACAACAGCAACATCGAGTCCAAGCCCCCGCAAGGCCGCGACCTCCGCGGTGAGGCCGCGTTCGAGCAGGGCGGCATTGTCTCGTTCGGGCTCGTCGGACCGCGCGGAGACATAGGCTTCGCCCTGCGCGCCGGCGATCATCGGCGCCGACCAGAAGCCAGCCAAGATCACCTTGCGAATGCCGGGATTGGCCTTGATCCAGGCCATCACCTGATCATGGAACGACATGCACTCCGCGCTGTGCGCAGGATTGGCCGGCGTGAAGAGCGTGACATCCAGCAAGGGCGGGCAGGACGCCTTGGCAAGGACGGCAAGCTCATAGCCGAGCACATGCGCCCTTGCGCGGAGGCCGGGCGCGAGCGCGGCGGCATGGCTGTCGCCGATGACCAGGATCAGCCTTTCCGCCGGGACTGCGGGCCGGCAGATCGGGTCGGCCGGCGGCACCGCGACGCCGTCGAAGACGAGGCAAAGGTCCCAATCGGCGGCGACCTCTGCAAGCGCCGCCGCCTGCCGTGGCAACCGCTGCGGCAACCCGCCAAGCGCGGTCACTGCCACGATGACAAGCGCGGCGGCCGCCATGGCTCCACCATAGCGCAGCAGCGTCGGGCCGTTCGCTCCGATCCGGCGGCGGAACGGGCGCTCGACAGTGTAATAGCTGAGCACGGCCAACCCGAAGGAGAGGCCGACGATGATCAGCGCCGCGTTGCGGCCGAGCGGCCAAAGCGCGGTGATGCGCGCAAAGCTCAGCAACGGCCAATGCCAGAGATACCAGGAATAGGAGACGAGGCCGACGAAGACGATCGGCCGCAGCGACAGCAGCCGGCTGGCGACCGAGCCGGGCGCGGCGATGACCAGCGCCGCGCCAAGGGTGGGCAGCAGCGCGAGGGCGCCGGGAAAGGGGACGGAGGAATCGAGAAGGGCTATCGCCGCCGCGAGACAGGCGAGGCCGAGCGTCGCGACGATCTCGGTAAAAATCCGGCGGTCGCGCAAAGGCGCGAGGCCGCGCAGTTCGGCCACCGCGAGCATGCCCCCGAGGCCCAGTTCCCAGGCGCGTGTCGGCAGCATGTAGAAGACGAAGGACGGCGCGCGGCCCAGCAAGACGATCGAAGAGAGGAACGACAGGCCGCAAAGCGCCGCCAGCACGGCGATGATGCGCTTTTCGAAGAAGCGAAGGCCGAGAACGATGACCACGGGCAGGAACACGTAGAATTGTTCCTCGACGCCGAGGCTCCATGTCATCAGCATCGGCAGATGATCTGATTCGGGCGAGAAATAGTCGATCGAGAACCAGTAATAGATGTTGGAGACGCCGAAAAGCGCGCCGAGCGTGCTTTTGGCCAGCGACTGATATTCGGTGGTCGAAAGCAGCACGAAGCCAATCGCCAGCGAAACCAGCAGCACGACAAGTAGGGCCGGAAGGATGCGCCGCGCGCGCCGTGCATAGAAGGAGGCTAGGCTGAAGCGGCTGTCGATCACATCGCGATAGACATGACCGGTGATCAGATAGCCCGAGATGACGAAGAAGATATCGACACCCACGAAGCCGCCGCCAAAGCCTTTGATTCCGGCATGGAACAGGACGACGGCGGTGATCGCAATCGCCCGGACGCCGTCGATATCGGGGCGGTAGGACCACATGGCCGCCCCGGCAGGTGCGGCAGCGTCAGACGCGGAACTCAACGAAAACACTCCCCGCCGCATGGACCTCGACAAGAAGGTTCAACTGGGACGCTCCAGGGCATCGGCGCAACACCTCACCGGCCAGCACTGCACCTTGCCGCGCCCGAGGAATGGCGCGTCCGTCATGTCCGCACCACGGGCCGCAGCGCGGACACAGCGGCGCCTCAGCGCGGCTTGTTCTCGCCGTCGAGGTGGCGACCATAGTCGCGGTCGCGCTCGTCCTTCTGCTTGACGAGGTCTTCATAGGCCCGGCGCTGTTCCTCGGAGAGAACGACGCGCTTGACCACCGCCTTCTTGCGTGGCGGCTGCTTCATGTAGCGCTGGGGATCGTCTGCCATGCAATGCTCCGGCCTGATGCGGAGGGCAAACTATCCAAACGCGCTCGCCGACGCGAGCCGCAACGCATCCGGCGGCCGAAATGACGCCGCGCTGGCGCAGCCGTGCAACAGCCGAGGCTCAGGCGACGCCGAGCTTCTTCTGCAGGCTGGTCGAGGAGGTCGTGTACTGGAAGAGGATCTTCTTCTCGGGGAAGACGATGCGGCTCGCCGCCTGCGCCATCAGCGCCGCCTCGTGGAAGCCCGAGAGGATCAGCTTGAGCTTGCCCGGATACCAGTTGATGTCGCCGATCGAGAAGATGCCGGGCTCCGAGGTCTCGAACTTCTCCGTGTCCACCTTGATCAGGTTCTCGTGGAGGTTCAGCCCCCAGTCGGCGATCGGGCCGAGCTTCATGGTGAGGCCGAAGAAGGGCAGCATCCGCGTCGCCGGCAGATGATGCTCCTTGTCCTCGTTGTCGGTGATGACGGCATGCGTCATGTGGCCGTCCTCGCCCTTGAGCCCGGTGACCTGGCCGAAGACGAGCTTTAGCTGCCCGGCCTCGGCGAGGGCGCGCATCTTGTTGACGCTGTCGGGCGCGGCGCGGAAGGCATCGCGGCGATGCATCAGCGTGACGCTCTTGGCGAGCGGCTGCAGGTTGAGCGTCCAGTCGAGCGCCGAGTCGCCGCCGCCGACGATGAGGATGTCGTGGTCGCGGAACGCTTCCATCTTGCGCACGGAATAGAAGACCGACCGGCCCTCGTAGTCCTCGATCCCCGGCACCGGCGGGCGCTTCGGCTGGAACGAGCCGCCGCCGGCGGCGATGACGACGACCTTGGCGTGGAAGGTCTTGCCGGCATCGGTGGTGACGCTGAAGCGCCCGTCATCGAGCTTGCCGACGGCCGCGACCATCTCGCCGAGATGGAAGGTCGGCGCGAAGGGCTTGATCTGCGCCATCAGATTGTCGGTCAGGCCCTGCCCGGTGATGATCGGGAAGCCCGGAATGTCGTAGATCGGCTTCTCGGGATAGAGCTCGGCGCACTGGCCGCCGGGTTTGTCGAGAATGTCGATCAGATGGCAGCGGACATCGAGCAGCCCGAGTTCGAAGACGGCGAACAGGCCGACAGGGCCCGCGCCGACGATGACGACGTCGGTTTCGATGGTCTCGCTCATGAACTGATCCGCAGCACGATCCGCAATGGAATAAAGCGCGGTGAGCTTTAGCGGCTCGATTGCGGGCTGCAAAGCATGTTTGTGCTCAGGAACCGGCGCCCGGCGGAATTCGCTGCTCGCGAAGGACGACTAGCCCTGGCTCGCCGGGATGCGCACGATGAGCCCGTCCAGCGCGTCGCTGACGCGGATCTGGCAGGAGAGGCGCGAGTTCGGCTGCACGTCGCTGGCGAAGTCGAGCATGTCCTCTTCCATCGGCTGCGGCTCGCCGGTGCGCTCGACCCAGGCCTCGTCGACATAGACATGGCAGGTGGCGCAGGCGCAGGCGCCGCCGCATTCCGCCTCGATGCCGGGAACGGCGTTGCGCACCGCGTTCTCCATCACCGTCGTGCCGTTGCGGGCTTCGATGTCGTAAACCGTGCCGTCGAAGGTGATGTAGGTGATCTTGGCCATGGATGTCCGCGAGGATGAAGGGGCCGCAAGTCGCCGCCGATGGATCGGTCCGCGCCTTGGCGCGATGTTCCCTGTCGCTCTAGACGATTTCGCGGCGCCGTGCCAAGCGGCGCGACGCCTCACCGGCCGGCGATGGCCGACCCGATGCGATCGAGCGCGGCGCCGAGGGCGGGCAGCAGTGCCTCGTCGCCCGGCTCGGCCTCGACCAGCGCCGCGAGCGTCGCCACCTCGCCGCCGCCGATGGCGAGCGCAGCGCCGCGAAGGCGATGGGCGGCTGCCGATCGGTCTTCGGGCGCGACCTCGCCCGCCACAAGTCGCCGCGCTTCCGGCAGGATCTCCGCCGCGAAGAGGGCGAGGAGCTCTCCGACGAGCGCGGCATCGCCGCCAGCCCGGGCGCGGAGATCGTCGAGATCGAGGATGGGCGGGTTCGGGATGGGATTCTCCGCCGCAGTCCGCGGCCCTCGCCGGGTCGTTTCAGGCCGCCCTGTTGCACTGCCCTCTCGCACTGCGTTCACGCCGTCGCAGAGGCTGTTGAAAGCACGGATGACGCGGCTGCGCTTCCTTGTATGCACTGCATGAATGTGTCAAAAGGGCAGTTGGTGGGCAAGGGTGCGGAGGCCAAATCCGACCGGGTTTCGGGCGGAGTGCGGCGGACCGTGGTGACGGTGCACGGACCTTGGTGGTCTCATGCGTCGTCGTCCCGGCATCCTCGTGCTTTCGGCGAATCGTTCTCGCCGAAGCGGCCGGTGCAGTATCGAGTACGGACGCGAGGCTTAAAGAATGGTGAATACTCCGAAGTCCAAGGACCCGGCGGACGCAGTTCTCTCCGCCGTGGAGGAGGCTCTCCGGATCGATCCCGCCGCTTCGACAGCCGAGCACAACCGCGAGGGGCCGCAGAGCGGTCCGCGCGATCGCCGGCTCGAAATGCCCCGCATCAACGAACCCCTGCGAGCGACCTCGCAGGCGCCCAATCAGCCGCCGCGCCGCGCCGATTCCCCGGCAGCGCGCAAGGCGGATGCCCCTCAGGCCGCGCCCCGCGCCGCCAAGGCTGAAGCGCCCGCGCAGGCAGCCGCCGACGAGGCCGCGCCGCGCCAGCGCCGCTTCGAGCGCAAGGGCCGCCTCCCCGCGAATGACGACCGCCGCGTCGTCGGCGCCAGCCTTCCCGCCCGCCGCCCCTCGCGCCTCGTCTATCCGATCGCCGGCGCCGTCTCGATCCTGTGGATCGCCGGCATGTTGGCGATCCTCCAGGCGGCCGGCTTCGACATGTCGGCCGGCAGCATCAGCGCCGCCCAGATCGCCAATGTCGTGCTCGCCTTCGTGCTGCCGCTCGGCATCGTCTGGGGCATCGCCATCATGATCGCCCGCGGCCAGGAGATGCGGCTCGCGGCGCGGTCGATCTCGGATGTCGCGGCCCGCCTCGCCGAGCCCGAGAACGCCGCGACGGATTCCGTGGTGACGGTCAGCCAGGCGATCCGCCGCGAAGTCGCCGCCATGGGCGACGGCATCGAGCGGGCGCTCGCCCGCGCCAGCGAGCTCGAGCTCATGGTGCACAGCGAGGTCGCGGCGCTCGAGCGGTCCTATTCGGACAACGAGCTGCGCATGCGCGGCCTCATCGACGACCTCGCCAACCAGCGCGAGGCGATCGCCGTCAATTCCGAGCGCGTGCGCGCCTCGATCGTGGCGGCGCAGGAGACGTTGGCCAAGGATCTGCGCGATGTCGGCGACCAACTCGCCGGCACGATGCTCCAGTCGGGCGCCCGCGTCACCGGCGCGATCGCCGAGAGCGGCGAGCAGCTGACCGTCTCGCTCGGCGCCGCCGGCGACGACATGATCGGCAAATTGTCGAAGCGCGGCGACGACCTCGTGCAGCGCCTCAACGGCGCCGTCGGCGAGGTTACCGAGACGCTGGCGCGCACCGGCTCGGACGTGACCGAAGCGCTGCTTCTCAGGTCCGGCGAGATCAACGAGACGCTCGAGACCACCGGCCGCACCATGGCCGACACGGTCGCCGAGCGCGGCCGCGAGGTGAACGACACCCTCGCGCGCATCACCGAGGAACTCGCCGCCGGCCTCGACCGCCGCACCATCGACATCACCCGCTCGATCGCGCTGACCGGCAACCAGGTCGCCGAGACCATCGCGCATCACACCCGCGAGGTGAACGCGGCGCTGAAGTCGAATGCCGAGAGCCTCATCGTCGACCTGACTCTGCGCGGCCAGGAGATCACCGACAAGCTCGACGAGACCGGCTCGCGCATCGGCGAGTCGATCACGACCCGCGGCGACGACGTCACCAGCCGCATGGCCGCCACCGGCGACCGGCTGAACGACCTGATCGCCATCGACGGCAACGCGCTCGCCGAGCGCCTCGCCGATGCCGGCGACACGATGTCGAACCTGATCGAGGCCCGGACGACGGCGCTGCGCGAGACGATCGACGCGGCATCGACGGCGGTGAACGAGACCTTCGACGCCCGCTCGCAGGAGCTCACCGAGCGCCTCGCCCATGTCGGCAGCGAGGTCGCCAAGGCGATTTCCGCCCGCGGCCTCAAGATCAACGAGACCATCGTCGCCTCGGGCACCGAGATCGCCGACACCATGGCCTCGCGCGCCGAGATGCTGCACGAGCGCTTCATCGCGGCGAGCCGCGAGGCGACCGAGACGATGGAGAGCCGCGGCACGGCCGTCTACGACCTCGTCATCTCGACCAGCCAGCAGCTGTCCGAGGCGATCGAGAGCCGCGGCACCGCCATTCACGAGCGCATGCTCGCGTCGGGCAACGAACTCGCCGGCACGATCGAAAGCCGTGGCGCCGAGCTGCATGATCGCATTGTCGCCTCCGGCTCGCGCCTCGCCGACGAGATCGCGAACCGTGCCGACGAGGCGCATGCCCGCATCGTCGCCTCGGGCTCCAGCCTCGCAGACGAGATCGCCAGCCGCGCCGACGAAGCCCACGCCCGGATCGTCGCGTCCGGCTCCAGCCTCGCAGACGAGATCGCCGGCCGCGCCGACGAGGCGCATGGCCGCATCGTTTCGACGGGCGTCGGCATCGCCGAGGAGATCGCGAGCCGCGCCGAGGCCATCCACGAGCGCATCGTCGCCTCCGGCAGCGGCCTCGCCAGCGAGATCGAAAGCCGCGCCGAGGCCGCCCATGGCCGCATCGTGACGTCCGGCACCAATCTCGTGAACGAGATCGAGAGCCGCGCCGGCGCCGCGCATGAGCGCATCGTCGCCTCCGGCTCGGGCCTCGTGAACGAGATCACCAGCCAGGCCAGCGCCGTGCACGAGCATATCGTCGCTTCGGGCTCCAGCCTCGCCAGCGAGATCGAGAACCGCGCCAATGCGGTGCACCAGCGCATCCTCGCCTCGGGCGAGACGCTGATCGGCGACATCGCCGGCCAGATCGGCACCGTCCACGCCCAGGTCGTCACCTCGGGCTACAATGTCGCCAACGAGATCGAGAACCGCGCCAACACGGTGCATGAGCGCATCGTCGCCTCCGGCTCGGCCTTCGTCTCCGAGATCACCGGCCAGGTCGAGGCCGTGCACGAGCGCATCGTCGCCACCGGCGGCGACATCGTGGGCACCATCGAGAGCCGCGCCACGGCGCTGCACGGCCAGATCCTCGCTTCGGGCGAGCAGCTCGTCGCCGACATCGCCGACCAGATCGGCGCGGTGCATGAGCAGATCGTGACCGCCGGCGGCGGTCTCGCCGAGGACATCGCGAGCCGCGGCGGCGCCGTCCATGCCGAGATCGTCGCCTCGGGCGAGCGGCTGGCGTCGGAGATCCGCACCAGCGCGGCCTCCGCCCATCAGGAGATCGTCTCGTCGGGCTATCGCCTGGCCGAGGAGATCGAGCAGCGCGGCAATGCCGTCCACGAGCGCATAGTCGGCTCGGGCACCACGCTCGCCGACGAGATCGAGAGCCGCGCCAATGAAGCGCATGAGCGTCTCGTCGCTTCGGGTTCGGGCCTGATCGGCGAGATCACGGGCCGCGCCACCTCGGTGCATGACGAGATCAGCCGCACGGGCCTCGAACTCGCCCGCGCCATCGAAGAGCGCGGCACCTCGGTCCACCAGCAGATCGTCGCCTCCGGGACGAGCCTCGCCGAGGAGATCGCAACCCGCGCCGGCGCCGTCCATGAGGAGGTCAGCCGCACCGGCGACGCCCTCGCCCGGGCCATCGAGGAGCGCGGCACCGCGCTGCATCAGCAGATCCTCTCCTCCGGCAGCACGCTGTCCGGCGAGATCACGGCCCGCGCCAATGCCGCGCATGCCCAGATCGTCGCCGCCGGCACCGCGATCGTCGAGGAGATCGACAGCCGCACCGACGCCGCGCAGCAGCGGATGATCGCCACCGGCAGCGCGACGGCCGAGGAGATCGACGCCCGTGCCGGCGCCATCCATGACCGGATCGTCGCGGCGGGCACCTCGCTGATCGACGAGATCGCCGGCCAGGCGAGCGCCACCCATGCCCGCATCGTCACCTCCGGTGTGGAACTCGCCGAGGACATCCAGGGCCGTGCCGACGCCGCCCATCAGCGGATCGTCGAGACGTCCAGCCGCTTCGGCGATCTCATCGACGACCGCGGCCAGGCACTGGCCACCGGTCTCGACGAGCGTTTCGCCGCTCTGCGCGACATCATCGAGGTCCGCGGCCCCGAACTGGTCACGCGCTTCGCCGATCGCGCCAACCTGCTCGACGGCGCCCTCGCCGATCGCGTCGGCCGCTTCGGCGAGACGATGGAGCAGTCGCTGGCCGCCGCCGCCGGCATCATCGACGATCAGGCCCGCCGGCTCGGCGAGACGATCGACGGCCGCACCGGCGAGATCAACCGCGTCCTGACGGATCGCAGCCGCGAGATCGCCGAGACCATCGCCGCCGGCCAGACCGAACTCAACGCCGTGGTCGACGAGCGGCTGGCCGACCTTTCCGGTCGCCTCGCCGATCGCACCGACGCCCTCGCCGCCATGCTGGCCGAGCGCACCGACGCGATCAACGAGACGCTCGGCCGCCACGCCATCGCGGCGACCGAGACGCTGGACGCCCGCGCCGCCGCCATGGAGAACGCGCTGGCCGCCCGGCTCAGCGACATCTCCGCGACGCTCGGCCGCGAGTCGGCCCGCGCCGCGCAGGAGATCACCGGCTCGCTCGCCGACGCCACCACCCGGCTCGCCGATTTCTCGACGAGCTCGGGCGATGCGATCCGCGCCGCCGCCGACGAAGCCTCGGAGCGTGTCGTGCGCGCCGCCGAAGGCGCCAGCTCGGTGCTCGGCCGCTCGGCCGAGGAAGCCGCGCAGCTCGTCGCCCGCTATGGCGATCTCGCCGCCGAAACGCTCGGCCGCTCGGCCGGCGAAGCCTCGACCGCCCTCGGCCGCAGCGCCGAGGACGCGGCCGGCACGCTCGTGCGCTCCGCCTCGGAAGCGACCGAACTGCTCGGCCGCTCGGCCGACGGTGCGGCCGATCGCCTGCTTCGCAGCATCGGCGACGCGTCGCAGACCCTGAACGAGACCGCGACGAGTTCGGCGAGCCTCATCGCAGAGACCGCGACCGAGGCCAGCGAGCGCTTCGCCCGTGCTTCGGCCGAGAGCCGCGAGCGCTTCGAAGCCCTCTCCGGCGAGGTCACCGGCCAGCTCGGCCGCATCTCGGCCGAGGTCGACGAGACGCTCGGTTCCCGCGCCATTGCCGCCGCCTCGGCCATCGAGGAGCGCACCCGCGCGCTGAACGAGGTGCTCGGCAGCCGCAGCGCCGAACTCGCCAGCCTGCTCGACGGCGAAGGCGGCCGCATCGTCGCGACCATGGACCGGCACGGCACCGACCTGACGCAGCGCGTCGTCTCCGTCGGCGACGCCGTGGTCGACCTGCTCGCCTCGAAGGGCAATGAAGTGGTGCAGATGGTGCTTGCCAGCACCGAGCGCGCCACCCGCTCGCTCACCGAGAGCGGCGAAGCCGTCTCGCGCCATTTCGGCGCCGCCAACGAGCGCCTGTCGGGCGATGTCGCGGGCGTCGTCGAGCGTCTCGGCCAGTCCAACGCACTGCTCGACACGCTGCTCACCCGCACGGTCGACAATCTCGACCGCATCGAGACCGGCCTCGCGGAGCGCAGCAGCGCCTTCGCCCAGTCGATCGACCGCGCCATCACCGGCACGGAGAACTCGGCCGGCGTCCTCGCGACGCAGGTCGAGACGCTGCGCGATGTCTCGCGCGACGTGATGGAGAATGTCGGCGGCGTCGCCGGCCGCTTCGAGGAGCAGGGCCGCGCCCTGCGCGAGGCTGCGCGGGCGCTCATCGAGGCCAATGCCCAGATCGAGGGTTCGGTCGATCATCGCCGCTCGGCGATCGAGGACCTCGCCCGCTCGCTCGCCGAGCGCGCGGCCGATCTCGAGGCGCGCATGAAGAGCTTCTCGGACAGCGTCGCCACGACCGTGCGCGATGCCGAGACGCGCGCCGCCGAAGTCGCCCGCCTGCTCTCGCAGTCGAGCGCCGAAGCTGCGACGGGTGTCGTCGCCAATCTGGAAAACCTGCAGCAGACGGCGTCCACCGTCGGCCGCAAGGCCATCGAGGAAGTCCGCCAGATCAACCGCACGCTCGCGGACGAGATGAACGCCGCCGTCAGCCAGGCGACCGGCCAGTTCACTTCGGCCACCGAGGGCATGCGCGAGGTCGCCCGCTCGATCCACGACGATCTCGAGGCGACCCGTGCCGAGGTCAAGCGCGGCGTGCTCGAGCTGCCCGAGGAGACCCGGGCCAGCGCCGATGCGATGCGCCGCGTCGTCTCCGACCAGCTGCAGGCGCTCGGCGAGCTCTCGGCGATCATCGGCAAGCATGGCCGCGCGCTCGACGTGTCGGTCGCTTCCGGCCAGGGCGCGACCCGTGCCCGCTTCGCCGAGCCGGCTCAGCCCGCGCAGCCGCGTCCGCAGCCGGCGGCTCCTGCCCCGGCAGCGGCTCGCCCGACGATCGCACCGGTGGCGCCCGCCGCCACGCCGCGTCCGGCCGAGCCGGCCCGCGCTCCGGCTGCCACAGCGGCCGCTCCGGCGGCTGCGCCTGCTCCGGCTCGCGCGGCTGAACCGGCCCAGCGGCCGGCCGCTGCCGCGTCGGCTCCGCGTCCCGCGGCTGCCGCGCCTGCCCCTGCAGCGAAGGCGACTGCCGAAGGTGCCGAGCCGCGCGGCTGGGTCAGCGATCTGCTGCGCCGTGCCTCGCGCGAAGAGGAGAAGCCGGCCGAGGAGGCCCGTCCGGCCGCCCGCGCCAACGGTTCGCAGGAATCGCTCGGCAATCTCTCCAGCGAGATCGCCCGCGCCATCGATCCGAAGGCGGCGAGCGAACTCTGGGAGCGTCACAATCGCGGCGAGAAGAACGTCTTCACGCGCCGCCTCTACACGCTCCAGGGCCAGCAGACCTTCGACGAGATCCGTCGCCGCTATCAGCAGGAGAAGGAGTTCCGCACGGCGGTCGACCGCTATGTGGGCGATTTCGAGCGCCTGCTCGGCGAGGTCAGCCGCCAGGACCCCGCGACGGCCGCCAACTATCTCGTATCCGATACCGGCAAGGTCTACACGATGCTCGCGCATGCGAGCGGCCGCTTCGACTGAGGCCGGCAACACGAATAGGCATCGAGGGGCGCTCCGGCGCCCCTTTTTCTTTCGGCGCGGCGAAAGGACAGGCGGCCTGACGATTTGAGGTTCAGCCCGGCGCGGAAATCGACTAGAACCGCCTCGCTCAGGGCGTGCCCCCGCCCCCGGATTCCCGCTTCGTCATGTCTTCTCACGAACCGACCGCGCCCCGCTCCCATTGGGGCGCCTTTCGTCATCGCGGCTTCGCCTATTACTGGACCGCGCGCCTCCTCGCCAATTTCTCGGTCAATGTCGTCAGCGTCGCGATCGGCTGGCAGGTCTATGACATGACCAAGGATCCACTCGATCTCGGCATCATCGGCCTCGTGCAGTTCCTGCCAGCCCTGGCGCTGGTGCTGGTCACCGGCTCGGTCGCCGACCGTTTCGATCGCCGCGTGATCATGGGGCTCTGCATGGTGGGCGAGGCGCTGGCCATGGCCGCCCTCCTCGCCTTCACGCTCTCGGGCAGCGCGAATGTCATGATCGTCTTCGCGATCCTGCTCGGCTTCGGCGTCGTGCGCGCCTTTCTCGGGCCGGCGTCCGGCGCGCTGGCGCCCAATCTCGTGCCGCCCGAGGAACTGAGCGGCGCCATCGCCTGGAACTCGAGCTCGTGGCAGGTCGCGACCATCACCGGCCCGGTCGCCGGCGGCCTTCTCTACGGCCTCGCGCCGATGGCGCCCTATCTCGTCGCGGTGACGCTCGTGGCGATCGGCGTCGTGCTGGTGGCGCTCATCCCGCATACGCCGCAGAAACGTCTCGACGACAAGGCCAGCTGGGAAACCGTGATCGCCGGTTTCCGCTATGTCTGGCACGAGAAGATCGTCCTCGGCGCGATCTCGCTCGACCTTTTCGCCGTTCTGCTCGGCGGCGCGACAGCGCTGCTCCCGGTCTATGCGCGCGACGTGCTCGATGTCGGCCCCTGGGGCCTCGGCTTGCTGCGCGCCGCCCCTGCCATCGGCGCTATCAGCGTCGCGCTCTGGCTGGCCTTCCATCCGGTGCGCGACCGCGCCGGCCTGCTGCTCTTCCTCTTCGTCACGGTGTTCGGCATCTTCACCGTCGTGTTCGGCCTCTCGACGGTGACCTGGCTCTCCGTCGTCGCGCTTGTGGTCATGGGCGCGTCCGACATGGTGAGCGTCTATATCCGCGAGACCCTGATCCAGCTCTGGACGCCGGACGCCGTGCGCGGCCGCGTCAACGCGGTCAACATGGTCTTCATCGGCGCCTCCAACGAGTTGGGCGAGTTCCGCGCCGGCGTCTCGGCGGCGCTGATCGGCGCGGTCGGCGCGGTCGTTGTCGGCGGCATCGGGACGGTCGGCATCGCGCTCATCTGGTCGCGCCTCTTCCCATCGCTCCGCCGCGCCCGCCATCTCGACGGCCGGCCATGAGGCCGGTCGACGCGGGGCGCGAAATAATTCTGCCGCCTGATGAAACCATCCCGCGGGACGCGGCGTTAAGCCAAGGTCAAGCCGCTGGGTGGAGGCCTCATGTCGACAATCATTCTCATCGTCCTGGTGATCCTGCTGATCGCCGCGCTGCCGAGCTGGCCCTACAGCTCCGGCTGGGGCTACTACCCGAGCGGTGGTCTCGGCCTCATCGTCGTCATCCTGATCATTCTCTTGCTCATGGGAAGGATCTGACGCGATCGTCCCTGCCGGCCGCCGTCGCGCGGCCGGCGAGGTTCGTGGCCCATCCTTCATGAACAACGCACGTTCCGGCTTCTTCACAAATCTCATCCTGCTCACCGTCGGGTTCGCGATCCTGGCGGCGATGGCGGGCGCGTCCGTATTTCTCGCGCAGCGCTCGGCCGACGATACGCGGTGGGTGACCCACTCGCTCAATGTCGAGAACCAGCTCTCGCTGCTGCAGCTTTCGCTGCGGCGCGCCGAAAGCGGCCAGCGCGGCTTCATGCTGACGGGCGATCCGGCCTATCTCGCCGTCTACCAGCAGAGCTTCGACCTGATCACGCCGCGGATGGACGAGCTGTCGCGGCTCGTCGCCGACAATCCCGACCAGGCACCCCGCGCCGCCCGCCTGACCCAGATCGTCGCCACCAAGCATGACGAGCTGCAGCGCGTCACAGCGCTCGCGCAGTCCGGCGACAGTTCGGGCGCGCTCGCGATCGTCCGCGACCCGGCCGGCCTGCAGCTCATGGCGGATTTCGTCACGGTCAGCGGCGAGATGCGCCAGATCGAGCAGGACCTCCTCGCTGATCGCTCCGCGCGCAGCCTCGAAACCGGGCGCTGGCTGCTGGCGACGACGCTGGTTGGCGCCATCGCGCTCGTCGTGCTGGCTGCCATTGCCATCGTTCTGATCCGCAAGAGCAATTCCGGGCTCGTCCGCGCCCGCGAGCAGCTTCAGGAGGCGAATGCCCATCTGGAGGAGAAGGTCGCCGAGCGCACCACCGACCTTCAGGACGCCAATGACGAGCTGCAGCGCTTCGCCTATATCGTCAGCCACGACCTCCGCTCGCCGCTCGTCAACATCATGGGCTTCACGGGCGAGCTCGAGGCGATCCGCAACGACATGGCGGCGAAGGCCGACAAGAACGATCCCGAAAGCCAGCAGATCATCGGCGATTTCGACGAGGCGGTCGGTTTCATCAAGGCCTCGATCTCGAAGATGGATCGCCTGATCAATGCGATCCTCAACCTGTCGCGGGCCGGCCGGCGGGCGTTCACCCCGCAGGAGATCGACCTCGGCGTGGCGCTCGATACGATCCGCAACGCGGTCATGCATCAGGCCCAGGCAGCCGATGCGACGATCACCATCGGCCCGCTGCCGGCCATCGAGAGCGACCGGCTGGCGATCGACCAGATCTTCTCGAACCTGCTCGACAACGCGGTCAAATATCTGAAGCCCGGTCGGCCAGGCGAGATCGAGGTCACGGGCACCGAGCGCGGCGGCTTCATCGTCATCCGCGTCGCCGACAACGGCCGCGGCATCGATTCCGCGGATCGCGAGCGCGTGTTCGAACTCTTCCGCCGCGCCGGCGTGCAGGACCGGCCCGGCGAGGGCATCGGCCTCGCCCATGTCCGCGCTCTGGTCCGCCGCATCGGCGGCAAGATCCGTCTCGACAGCGTCCCAGGCGAAGGCAGCACCTTCACGGTGATCCTGCCGCGCCGGTGGCGCGAGGAAATCGCCGAACAGAAGGCCGAGGCATGATGCGGCGAAGCTTGTGGACGGCGGCATTCCGGTCCAAGGAAGGGGCCGGAACGGCAGAAGGATGCGCAAGATGAGTGACACCGCCAATCACGTGACGATCGTCATGGTCGAGGACGACGAGGGCCATGCGCGGCTGATCGAAAAGAACATCCGCCGCGCCGGCGTCAGCAACGAGATCAAGGCCTTCACCAACGGCACCAGCGCGCTCGACTTCCTGCTCGGCGAGGACCGCACCGGCGCCAACCGCAAGGGCGAGGCGCTGCTCATCCTGCTCGACCTCAACCTGCCCGACATGACGGGCATCGATATCCTGAAGGCCGTGAAGAGCAGCCCGCATATCCGCACCTCGCCGATCGTCGTGCTGACGACGACCGACGACCAGCGCGAGATCGAGCGCTGCTACGAGCTCGGCGCCAGCGTCTATGTCGTGAAGCCGGTCAACTACGAGAACTTCGCCAACGCGATCCGTCAGCTCGGCCTCTTCTTCTCCGTGATCAAGGTTCCCGAGGCCAGATGATGGGTGGTCAGCCGGTCGTCCTTTATGTCGACGACGATGCAGGATTGTGCCGGCTGGCCGACAAGGACCTGACGCGCCATGGCTATCGCGTCGAAACGGCCGGCGATGGCGAAGCCGGCCTGGCGCGGCTGCGCGCCGGCGGCATCGACGTGGTCGCGCTCGACCATCACATGCCGGGCCGCACCGGCCTCGAGATCATGGCCGAGATCAACACGATGCCGGACGCGCCGCCGGTCGTCTATGTGACGGGCGAGGCGCAGGGCCGCGTCGCGATCGCGGCGCTGAAGGCCGGCGCCGCCGATTATGTCATTAAGGAAGCGAGCGAGGACTTCTTCCCGCTGCTCCGCGCCGCGATCGCCTCCGCCCTCGCCTCGCGTGCCCTGAAGCGCGCCCATGACCGGGCCGAGGCCGAGGTGCGCGAGGCCCGCGACCGCTTCCAGGCGCTCGCCGAGGAGCGCGCGCTCATCATCCAGGAAGTCAATCACCGCGTCGGCAACAGCCTGCAGCTCGTCGCCTCGCTGCTCAACATGCAGGCGGCCGCTCATCCAGACGCCGGGGTCAAGAGCGCGCTCGCCGCGGCGGTCGGCCGCGTGATGGCCGTCTCGCAGGTGCATCGCCGCCTGTACACCTCCGACGACGTGCACAGCGTCGCGCTCGACCTCTATCTCGGCAGCCTCATCGAGGATCTCGCGCGCGCCAGCGAAACCGATCACGAGGGCGGACAGATCATCCACAAGCTCGACGCCGTCGCGATCCGCCCCGACCGCGCGGTGGCGCTCGGCGTCATCATGACCGAGCTGATCCTGAACGCGCTCAAATATGCCTATCCGGAAGGAAACGGCGCGGTTCGCGTCGCCCTGATCGCCAGCGAGGGCAATATCGCCCTCACCGTCGAGGACGACGGCGTCGGCACGGGGACGGACAACCGCCCCGTCGGCACTGGTCTCGGCCGCCGCATCATCCAGGCGCTGGCCGGCAAACTCGAGGCGGCGATCGAGCACGACCTGCAGCATTCGGGGACGCGGATCACGATCCGCTTCCCTGAAATCGAGCCGAAGATGGCGCCGGCTTCGATGGGTTGAACCAAACGGCGCCTGCCGCGTTGGCGCAGCGTCGTCCCTCCGGACGGCGTCGCCACGACTGGAGCCCATAATGCGGTTGTTCGAATGCCGGGCCTGCGCCCATCCGCTCTCTTTCGACGAGATGTCGTGCGAGGGATGCCAGAGGCCGCTCGGCTTCATCCCTGCGGAAGGGCAGCTGCGCTCGCTCGATCCGGCCGGCACCGGTCAATATGGCGAGGACCTCTTCACCGTTTACGGCGGCGACGGCACCACCTGGCGCGCCTGCGCCAATCGCAGCCACGGCGTCTGCAACTGGCTGATCGAGATGGACAATCCCGAGCAGCTCTGCATGTGCTGCCGGACCAACATGGTGATCCCGGACCTCTCCAGCCAGGTCTACAGCCAGCGCTGGCGCGATATCGAGGTCGCGAAGCATCGCCTGTTCTACAGCCTGCTGCGCCTCGGCCTCGCGGTGCCGAACAAGGCGGACGATCCGGTGGCCGGGCTCTCCTTCTCCTTCCTCGCCGACGAGAACGACATCCGCGTCCTCACCGGCCATGACGAGGGGCTCATCACCCTCAACATCGTCGAGGCCGACGCCGTCGAGCGCGAGAAGATGCGCACCGACATGCACGAGCCCTATCGCACGCTGCTTGGCCATTTCCGGCACGAGATCGGCCATTATTACTGGGACCGCCTCGTCCGAGACGCCGGCCGCCTCGAAGAGAGCCGCGCCGTATTCGGCGACGAATCCATCGACTACAACGAAGCGCTTCAGGCGTACTACGGCGGCACGCCCCCGGCCGACTGGCAGGAGCGCTATGTCAGCCAGTATGCGACGGCGCATGCGTGGGAAGATTTCGCCGAAACCTTCGCACATTACATGCATATGCTGGATACGCTGGAAACGGCCTATGCCTTCGGCCTTCGCATTCGTCCGAAGGCCCGCGCCGACGGCATGATCGACGCCAATATCGACTTCGACCCCTATCGCAACGCCGCCTTCAGCGACATCGTCGATGCCTGGGGTCCACTGACGCTGGCGATGAACTCGATCAACCGCTCGATGGGCCAGCCGGACCTCTATCCCTTCAAGCTCGGACCAGGCGTGATCGACAAGCTGGCCTTCATCGACCAGCTGCTGCGTCCGCGTGACGTGGTTCGCCAGGCGGCGTGAAAGCCGTCACATCGTGCGGATCGGGCATCGTCTAGCAGGAGGGCGCCGGCAACGGGCCGGCGTTCTCCTGGAGATCCCCCGATGATCCGCGAATTCACCCGCAGTTCCGCCCGCCTCGCCGCCTATCTGCGCGCCCGCAAGGCGCGCGATACGCTGATGAGCCTCGACGACCGCCTGCTGGCCGATATCGGCATCAGCCGCGGCGACATCGCCCGCGCCGTGACCGGTCATGTGCCGCGCTGAGCGCTGCCGCAGCTGCGCCGACTGCCCGGCGGCGCGTCTCGCCGAGAGCCTTGCCGTGCCCGCTCAGTCGGCGCCGCCGGCAAGGCTCCGGCCCGCCGCGAGAACGGCGGCGTCGGTGCCGAGCGCCGTCGTCACGCTGCCGCCCTTCTCGTTGTAGGGTGCGCCGTTCAGCATGGGGTCGCGCCACGGTCCGGTGGTGATCGTGATGCCGCGAAAGGCGAGTTCACCATTGACGCGGGCGAGGTTCATCCCGCCCGACGAGGCGCCGGTGGCGTCGCAATCGGTGCGGAAAAACGACGTCTTCTCGGTCGAGATCGGCTTGCGGCGCACGGTGCAGCCCTGCACCACCGGCATGCCGCGATCAACCTCGCGGGCCATGTCGGCCGGATGGGCGTTGACGACGATCAGCTTCTCGCCGGTCCGCACCGGGATGTCGGCGAGAACCGGGAACGGCACCGCGCCTTCCAGCGGCTCGGCAAGGCGGACGACCGCATAGTCGTTGTTCGAGCCGGGCTTCGGCTTCTTGGCCCCGAAGCGCGCATTGGCGTCGTCGACCAGAAGGTCGATCATCACGGGCGCCGCAGCCTGGTTCTTGAAGAAGCACTTCCAGCGCCGCTTTCCCGAAGGCTCGAAGAAGACATGCGCAGCCGTCAGGATCTGCCGGTTGTCGAGGAACAGCGCCGCGGAGCCGACCGAGGGCGAGGGCGACAGGCAGCCGACATAGCCCGACACCATCCGGATCCGCGCGATATCGGCCGCGTCGAGCCCAAGCGAGGGACCGAGCCGCACCAGCGAATCACGTCCATCCTCGCCATCGATGATGTTGACGCGGACAAGGTTCGACGATGCCGCAGGAAGAGCCGGCGCTTCGGGCGCCGGCGGGCCTGCCGCAGCGGCGAGGCAGCCGGCGAAGATCGTCAGAAAGGCAGCGAAAGAGCGGGTCGGGATGCGCATGGCGGGAGGATGGCACGCCCGGTGGCGAAGGTCACGACTGGAGCGCTTCCAAAGATGCAGGCAGCGCTTGTATCTGCGTCATTTTGCGGCAGATTGATGTGGACCAGCCACCCGGCTCCGCCGGGAGGCGCCGCAGCATGTTCGCGACGCCGGCCAGGGTTCGCAGCGAGGCTTTCTGACGGCGAGGTGTCATGTCGGCCATTACGCGCAGCGCTCTCGGCTATTACGCCGACTTCTATGTTTATCCGGCCGCCTTGTTCGGCCTGCTCGTCGCGAGCTATGCGACGGGAGACGCGGTCGATCCGCTGATGTGGATCGCCGCGGTGCTGGCCGGGCTCTTCCTATGGACGCTCGTCGAATATCTCATCCACCGCTTCGTGCTGCACAATGTCGTCTATTTCCGCGACCTGCACGACCAGCATCACGCCTCGCCGACCGATCTCATCGGCACGCCGATCTGGATCAGCTTCTCGCTGCTGACGCTGGCGGTGCTGCTGCCATCATGCCTCGCCTTCGGCATCGCCAAGGGCTGCGGCTTCACCTTCGGCGTGACGGCAGGCTACCTCACTTATTCTTTCGCCCATCATGTGCTGCATCACTGGCGCATGGTGCCGGGCCATCCGCTCTATGGCTGGAAGCGGCAGCACGCGCTGCACCACTTCCGCCATGACGAGGGCAATTTCGGCGTGACGACTTTGTTGTGGGACCATGTCTTCGGGACGGCGCTGAAAGGCCCGAAGCCGCGGGATTGAACCGCCGAGGCCCGCCCGGAGTGCGGCAGAGGGGCTTCGCGGGCCGAAAGGCCCTCACCCCAGCCCTCTCCCAGAGGGAGAGGGGGCACACATTGCGCCCGTAGCGGCGCCACTTGCGCTTCCCGGCGTCGAGAAGCGCTTCGGGCCGTCCGAGCCGTCACCGCGGCGAAAGCCGGGGTCCGTCACGATCGCTGTCTTGCCAAGCCGTTGGTGCACGTTCCCTTCGATGGATCCCGGCTTTCGCCGGGATGACGGCCACGATTGAGCTGACTTCGGCTCCCTTCCCCCTCTCCCTCTGGGAGAGGGCCGGGGTGAGGGCCTTCCTTCGGGCGTGAAGGCTCCGCGTCGGGCGGGAGCCCCTCCCCTTACACCCGCTTCCGCCGCGACTTCGCGAAGGTGTCGAAGGCGACGGCCAGCACGATGATCACGCCGATGATGATCTGCTGGATGTAGGACGAGACGTTCATGATCACGAGGCCGTTCAGGAGAACGCCGATCAGGAACGAGCCGACGATCGTGCCGAAGATCGTGCCGACGCCGCCGAACAGCGACGTGCCACCGATCACCACCGACGCGATGACGGTGAGCTCGTAGCCGGTGCCCGCCACCGCCTCGGCCGAATTGAGGCGCGCCGCCAGCACGAAGGAGCCGAGGCCGGCGAAGAAGCCCATGATCACGTAGACGCTGCAGATGATCCAGGTGACGTTGAGGCCGGAAAGCCGCGCCGCCTCGGGATTGCCGCCAACGGCATAGATCTGCCGGCCATAGCGCGTGTAGCGCAGCACGATATGGGCGATGAGGCCGAAGACGAGGAAGATGATGACCGGAACCGGGACCGGCCCGATCTTGCCCTGGCCCCACCAGGTGAAGTCATGTTCGAAGCCGGAGATCGGTCCGCCGGCCGCGAAGAGCAGCGCCGCGCCGCGGAAGACCGACATGCCGCCGAGCGTGACGACGAAGGGTGGTACCTTGAGCCGCGTGATCGAGACGCCCTGGATGAGGCCGCCGACGACGCCGACCAGGATCGCGGCCAGCGCCGCCAGTTCCCAGCCATAGCCGACGCCGCCCTCGCCGACCGTGAAGCGATCCTGCATGCCGCCCTTGGCGACCGCGGCCGCGACGAGGCCGGCAAAGGCCAAGAGCGAGCCAACGGAAAGGTCGATGCCGGCCGTCAGGATGACGAAGGTCATGCCGATGGCCAGCAGGCCGGTGATCGAGACCTGCCGCATGACGTTGAAGAGATTGATCGACGACAGGAAGCGCGGCTCGAGCAGCGAGAAGATCGCCATGAGCACGAAGAGGAAGATCAGTGGCGCGAAGCGCGCCAGAAATCCGAAGAGATCGACGCCGTTGTCGGACGCCGCGCCAGGTCTCGCCTCAGCCATGAACCGCCTTCCTCCACCCCATTGTCGTCCGGATAGCCCTCGCCCGCCCGATCAGGCGGCGCGGCTCTGGCTCCCGAGCGTCATCATCGCCATCAGCTTTTCCTGCGTCGCGCCCGAACGCGGCAGTTCGCCCGTCACCTTGCCCTCCCGCATGGTGATGATGCGGTCCGAGACGGCCAGGACTTCCGGCAGCTCGGACGAGATCGCGATCACGGCGATGCCGGACCGCGCCATCTCATAGAGAAGATTGTGCACCTCGACCTTGGCGCCGATATCGATGCCGCGCGTCGGCTCGTCGACGATCAGCACCTTCGGCCGCAGCGCCAGCCAGCGCGCGAGCACGACTTTCTGCTGGTTGCCGCCCGAAAGATTGCCGACCGGCTGATCCGGACCAGCCATGCGGATATTGAGCAGCTTGCGATAGTCCTCGACCAGCCGCCGCTCCTTGGCCTCGTCCATGAAGAAGCCGAAATGCTCGATCTGGTCCAGCGAGGCGATCGACATGTTGGTGCGGATCGCCTGTGCCAGGAACAGCGCCTGCAGCTTGCGGTCCTCCGGCACGAGGCCGATGCCGCGCGAGATCGCGTCGCGGGGCGAGCGGATGGAAACGGTCTCGCCGCCGATGATGACCGTGCCGGAATCGAACGGATCGGCGCCGAATATGGCGCGCGCCGTCTCGGTCCGGCCAGCGCCGACCAGCCCGGCGATGCCGAGGATCTCGCCGCTGCGCACGGAGAGCGACACGTCGCGGATTTCGGTCGCATGCGGATCCTGCGCGGTGCGCAGCCGCGTGAGCCCCTTCACTTCGAGCGCCACCGCGCCGGGCGGCGGCGCCTCGCGATGCTCGAACAGCGTATTGACCTCACGGCCGACCATCAGGCGGATGATGCCGTCAATGGTGATGTCGGCAACATCGCCGGCGCCGGCATTGCGGCCGTCGCGCAGCACCGTGAAACGATCGCAGACCTCCATCACCTCTTCGAGGCGATGCGTCACGAAGATGATCGAGATGCCCTCTTCGCGCAGGCGCCGCACGATCTTGAACAGCTTCTCGACTTCGGCGAGCGAGAGCGCCGAGGTCGGCTCGTCCATGATGATGACGCGCGAATCCATGGAGAGCGCGCGGGCGATCTCGACCATCTGCTGCTCGGCGACCGAGAGATCGCGCACCAGCGTCATGGGATTGCGGTCGAGGCCGATGCGGCGCGTCAGCTTCTCCGTCTCGCTCGCCATGCGCGACCACGAGACAAATGGCCAGCGGCCGGGCTCGCGGCCGATGAACACGTTCTCGGCGATGCTCATGTCGGGCGCGAGGGTGAATTCCTGGTAGATCGTCACGATGCCGAGCTGCTGCGCGACATGCGGATTGGCGAGCGTCACGGGCTTGCCGTCGAAGACGATCTCGCCCTGGTCCGGGCCCTGCGCGCCGGCGAGGATCTTCAGAAGCGTCGACTTGCCGGCGCCGTTCTCGCCGAGCAGCGCGTGGATCTCGCGCGGCGCCACCTCGAGCGATACCCCGTCCAGCGCTTTCACGCCGGGGAAGCTCTTGGTGATGCCGGACATCTTGAGAAGCGGCGCGGTGGCGGTCACGGGCATTCCCAATGGCTCCCGCACGGCGCTGCTCTTTCGGAGGCGCGGCGGCATGTGTCGGGGAAAAGCGGAACGGTCCGGGCGCGGCGCGCCCGGACCTTGCCGTCAGACGGGACTTACTTCACCTCGCCGAGACGCTCGGCGGTGTTGAGGTTGTCCTTCGTGATCGCGACCGGGGTCAGCAGCGTGACCTGCTGGTCGGGCTTCTTCTTGTCCTTGATGAAGGCGACGAGCGTGTCGACGCCGAGCGCGCTCTGCTTGCCCGGGAACTGCTCGATCGTGGCGGTGAGGCCGCCGTCGCGCACCTGGGCGAGAGCCTCCGGAAGCGCGTCGAAGCCGATGATCGCGATGCCGGAAAGGTTGCGGCCCTTCACCGCCTCGAGCGCGCCGAGCGCCATGTCGTCATTGGCGGCGACGATGACCTTCGGCGGCTCGGAAAGGCCCGAGAGCGCGGCTTCGGTCACGGCGAGACCCTTGGCGCGGTCGAAACCGGCGGTCTGCTCGAAGACGATCTTGTACTTGTCCGCGGCCTTGTCGAGGACGTTGTGCAGGCCCTTGTTGCGGTCGATTGCCGGCGAGGCGCCCGACTGGCCCTGCAGGTTCACGATCGTCGCGCCATCGGGGAAGAGCTTCATGATCAGCTCGCCCTGGGCTTCGCCGCCCTTGACGTTGTCGGCGCCGATATGGGCGAGGATGCCCTCGACCTGCGCCACGCGGCGATCGACGGTGACGACCGGAATGCCGGCCTCGACCGCCTGCTGCAGCGCCGGCGCCATGGCGTCGACTTCGTTCGGGCTGATCACGATGCCCTGCACGCCCTTGGTGATCGCCGCTTCGATATCGGCGGTCTGCTTGGGCGAGGACACCTGGCCGTCGCTCTCGATCACGGCGACGCCCTGCTTCTGGGCCTCGGCCTTGAACGCGTTCATCATGTGCACGAAGAACGGGAAGGTCAGGCCCGGCACGGAAGCGAGGATGGTCACATCCTCCGCCTGCGCCTTCACCGGAGCCGTGGACATCGCCGCGAGCGCAATGGCGCCGGCGGCAAGGATGGACCTTGCAGTCTTGGACATAGAAAACCCTCCCTCACGCCCTCGTTCAAATGGGGCTGAGGGAGAGCATGCCGCAGGGCCGAATGCCGCGCAATCACGATTTCAATCGGTTTATGGGCAAGTTCACGCAAGACGGTGCAAAAAAGGACAAGCGGCGGGTCAGCGCCTCTTGAACCCGACCCACCCGCCCTCTGCGTCGAAGAGCACGTCGAAGCCGTTGAGGAAGTGGAACGAGGTGTTGACGAAGGGCTTCTTGCGATCCGAGACGTCGAGATGGACGCGCGCCGGCGCCATCGGTTGCGAGCCGTCGCCGGTCGTGAAGCTGTAGAGCGGCTCGCTCGCCGAATCGTCGCCGAGCAGCACGGCGATCTCGGTGCCGTCGTCGAGCGGGCCCGGCTGGGCTTCGGAGGGCGGCACCGTGAGGAACATGTCGCCGACGCCGGTATCGACCAGCATCGTGCCGCAGGCCGCCGGCGACGCGCCGCCGACGCTGATGCAGGCCGGCACGGCCTTCCAGTCCGGCAGGTCCTCCTGGCGCTCCAGCTTCACGAAGCGGAAATCGCCGCGCGCCACCTTCTCGTCGATCCCGACATCGATGCCCTCGGCGCGGAGCACATAGCCCTTGCGGGCGGTTCCGGCCGAAACGCGCAGCAGCGGGTTCTTCTCGGGCGTGCTCTCGGCCTGGCGGTCGCCCTCGCGCGCGAAACCGATGCCGACCATGGCGATATCGCGCGGGTCGTCGTTCGGCGTGCAGTTGCGCGATTGCTCGAGGCATTCGACGCGCGTCACGGCGAGGATCGGCATCGGCTCGGTCGTGACCGACGCCCCGTCTTCGCCGACGAGCGATAGCGGCGTCGTCACCCAGGAGCCGATCATCACGCGGCCCGAACTCGTATAGGTGAGCCGGCCGTCGCTGATGACCGGAAGCTGGTCGAAGCCCGGAATGAGCGCCGCCGCCACGACGACACCGGTCGAGCCGGAATCGAGTTCGGCGCGCATCACGCGCTCGCCGAACGAAAGCCCGATGCGAGGCACGGCGCGGATATCGCCCCCGCCCGCGTTCAGATAGCGAAGATGGACGCTGCCCGCCGCCGACCGATAGTCGGGCTTCTCCGCCGCGGAGGCCGCCGTCGCCCCGGCGAGCGCTGCGCCGAGCGCCGCCGCGACCGCCATCGCGCGTGCGACGCCGCGCCCGCACGGCCTGTGGGCCGCCGTGATCCTGTCTGAAGCGAACGTCATGAACCTGTCCTCCCGGGGGTGAGCGGGCCGAAGCTAGCCGCCCGCCGTTAACGCGGACTTCCAGCCGAAGGCTCCCGGGCGACGCCCCCTCTGGGACGTAGCGGGCTAAGGTTGGCACGGCCCGCTGTCAGCCACGCGCCAGGGCTGCCGGCGAGACGAGACCGGCTTCGATGCACGAAGCGAGGAGCCAGCGCTCAGGCGCCATGGCAGGCGTCTGAGGCTCGCTATTCCGGTCGAACAACTCGCGCCTTCGAGCGTTAGAGACGGTGAGCCGCGACCTGAGCTGCCTGCCGGAGACGTTCAGGGTGAACAAAGCTCAAATGTTCGCTTCCTATTCAATCCCGACCAGCTTTCGAACATGACTATCCGTTCTGGCCGACGGTCTCATCGGGCCAGTGAATAGTATTGATGATATATTTTGTTAGTTACTTCTACAGGAATTTGCCGAATAAACGGACAAGGCTGTTAGCCAAACCGTAAGGAAGCCAATAAGGTAGTCTCCTATAAGGATGCCCTTTTGGGAGATTCAAACGATGTCGTCTCGCGTTCCTGGCTTCGTGCCTCGCCCGTCGCGCACTCATTGGCAAAGGATAGACGCTGACGGCCGGATCAACCGGCCGAATATTCATCGTATTCATTGCTTTACTTCCCCGACCCATAGAAGAGGCCGCACCGGGACGCACACATCCACGGCGGGAGAATGCTCAACAAGCGAGCATTTCACTGCGGCGCAACCCTTCTATCGCAATGACGATAAGTTGATAGCTGCCAAAATTCGTTGGCATCCTGTCAATCAGTCACTGGCTACAACCGCCCTCACCTGCCCGATGGGGCTCGAGCCGTGATCGAGCGTGGCGCAGGGGCGTTTCCGACCGAACGACTCGCCGAGATGCGAGCACGACCCGCCTTCCGCGACGCGTCGACCCGACTTCTGAACGGCATCGTGACGCTGCACCGGTCTGATCCCGCGCGGCATCGGCTGTTCTCCGATCGCGGGCGCGTCTTCGTCGCCTTCTTCTGCCTTTACCTGCATGGATTGCCGAACCAGAACGGGACGCGCCTCACCATGAGCAGGCTGGAAGCGGCCTGCCTCAAGCATGAGATCTGCAGCGCCGCCCGGGCGCGCTCGATCGTCCAGTTGCTGCTGCGCGCCCGATATCTCACCATGGCCGACAATGCCGAAGACGGCCGGACCAAGCCGATGGAGCCGACCGCCCCGCTGCGCGACTATTTCAAGCAGCGCTGGGCGATCAACATCGCCTCGCTCGCGGTCGTCAGCCCCCGTTTCGAAACGTTTTCATCCGCGCTCGATCGGCACGCGTTCCGCGACGCGCTCTGCGCGCTGATCGGACACTCGCATTTGACGGGCCGCGGCCTGCCGGCCGAGCCGGACGGGCTCTCGGAGATCACCGAGCTCGACAGCGGCCTCATGATCATGCTGCGGCTGGCGCTGGCCGACCGCCTGGGCGATCCGCCGCCGAGCGCTAACGGAATGTCGCGGGAGTTCGGCATCTCCCGCGCCCATGTCTCGAATATCCTCCAGGCCGGCGAGCGCACCGGGCTGATCGCCCGTGTCGGCGCCACCAGCACCTTCGCCATCCGCGCCCCGCTTTGCGAACGGATGAGCGACTATTGCGCCGCAACCATGCTGCTCTATGAGAGTATCGTGCCCGACGCGCTCGTGCTGGAAGGCCGGCATTCTTCCCCTCCCTAGCAACATGATCGCGCGCAGCCGTATACTGAGCCGGCGAAGCACCGGCTCAGTCCGAAGACCGTATTCGGTCGGAGGGGAAGCTCAGCCCTGCTTTGGCAGATAGTGGCTGATGGCATGGGCAAGGCCCGGCAGCGTCAGCGTCTGCAGCCAGACCCGGCCGGGACCCGTCAGCCGCGCCATGAACAGATCGCCGCTGGCGAAGAAGGTGCTGCGGACGCCCGATAGCGAGGTCATCTCGAATTGGACGCCGGCGTCGAACAGGCCGACATGGCCGGGGTGAACCGCGATCGACTGGCCTGCCGCGAGATCATATTTGACGATCTCGCCGCCGAGTTCGACGAAGGCCGTGCCCGAACCGCCGATCTTCTGCAGGACGAAGCCCTCGCCGCCGAAGACGCTGGCGCCGAGATTCTGCTGCAGCGCGCTTTCGACCGTGACGCCATGGCTGCCGCAGAGGAAGCCGTGGCGATGGACGACATAGCCGCCGCCCTCGACCTGAAGCTCGACGATCTGGCCGGGCAGCTTCGCCGCGAGCCCGACCATGCCGGGGCCGTTCTCGGCGTGGAATTCGGTGGTGACGAGGCCGGCGCCCGAGACGGCGCGGCTGACGAGGCCGAACAGCCCGCCGCCGGCGCTGCCGCCGCCGAGCGAGGTCTTCAGCGCGACGCCGCCGGTCAGCCAGGACAATTGCTCGGCAACGCCGATGACCCGCTCGCCCTGCTGGAGTTCGATTTCGAGAACCGGCAGCACGCTGCCGATGATACGGGTCTGCATGGGACGCACTCCTCCTCGGTTGTGGACGCCGAACCTAGAGCATTTTCGAGCGAAGTGGGTACCGGTTCGCGTGAAGAAAATGCGTCATAACAAAGACATGGAGTGTCTCCGGTTAACCGCGGTTCAACGGAGACGCTCCAGTGGCGCCGCGTTAGCGGACGCCGAGCGCCGAGGATGCAATTTGCGCCGATCACGCGCGTGAGGATACTCTGAAACGCTTCAACGGGAGGAACCGACAGATGCGCCTGCTCCACACGACGCTCGGGCCGCTCGCCAGGGATCAGCTCGGCATGATCCTTCCCCATGAGCATGTCTTCGTCGACCTCCGCACGCCGGACCAGCCCGGCTATGCCGAGGCCGAGGCGGCGGATGTCGTGCGGCTGATGGCGCCGGAGATCGAGGCGATCAAGGCGCGCGGCATCACCGCCCTCGTCGAATGCTCGACGGGCGGCGTCGGCCGCCGCGCCGATCTCGACCTCGCGGTGTCGCGCGCGACCAGTTTCCCGATCGTCGTGCCGACCGGCAATTACCGCGAGCCCTGGATTCCGGATTGGGTGCGCGAGGCGAGCGAAGAGGCGCTGGAAGAGTGGATGGTCGACGAACTCGACAACGGCATCGAGGACACCGGCGTCCGCGCCGGCTGGATCAAGCTCTCGGCCGGCGATGACGGCATCACGCCGCTGGAAGCGAAGATCCTGAGGGCCGCAGCCCGCGCCGGCGCCCGCACCGGCGCGATCATCGGCAGCCACACCATTCGCGGCCGCGTGGTGATGGACCAGCTCGACATCATCGAGCACGAGGGCTACCGCGCCGACCGCTTCATCTCGATCCACACGCAGGAGGAGCCCGATTTCGCGCTCAACCGCGCGGTGGCCGATCGCGGCGCCTGGATCGAGTGCGATCATGTCGGCCGCGCGCCGGACGACGCCGTCGCCGACCTCGTCATCCGCGCGCTCGAGGCGGGCTACGAGGCGCAGATGCTGATCAGCCACGATCGCGGCTGGTACGATCCCGCCCAGCCCGGCGGCGGCAAGCCGATGCCCTACACCCATCTCTCGGACGTGCTGCTGCCGCTCCTCGCGGAGCGCGGCGTAGCCCCGGAAACCATCCGCCGGCTGACGCATGACAACCCGTTCAACGCTTACGCGCGCTGAGGCGCGTCAGAACCACATCTCTTCGACGCAGGCATTGCGCGGCACGGTCTTGAAACTCGCCAGACCGTCGAAGTGGTGAACCGGCAGATGGGCGACGGCTTCGGGAGGCGCGAGGCGGATATTGACCGCCATGCGCCGCCGTCCGTCCGCCGTCGTCGTGAGGTCGCGCCAGCAGAGCAAGCAGCCGCAGGTCGGGCAGAAATGCGTCTCGAGAACCGGCTTCTTGCGGTCGTGCCGCGGAAAGGCCGTCGTGGTGCCATTCAGCGCGACGCGCTCGTTCTCGAAATCATAGGCCCAGAGCGCGACATAGCGCCGGCAGAGCGTGCAATTGCAAGCCGTGACCGGGCCCGGATCGCCCGAAAGCGTCCAATGCGCCCCGCCGCAATGACAGGTCCCGATGAGCCTCTCGCCGCCCTCGCCCATCGCTAGCCGCCCGAAAGCAGCCATTTGACGAAGGCAGCGATCGGTACCCCCGCGATCACCAGCACCGCCACGGCGATCCGCAGCAGATTGCCGAAGCGGTCATCGCTGAAAAGCGGCCTGCCGGACGGTCGTCTGATCATGCGGGGCCTCCCTCGCAGAGCATGGGAACAAGGATCATCGCCCCGCGTCGCGTCGAGGGCAAGGAAAGAGGCCGCGCTTCGCTCGTCCGGCCCGATCTTTTCGAACGGTGCCGCGACCGCCTTGGCTCGGCCGACGCCCGGCTGCCACGGCGGCAACGCGTGTCGGCATGCGAAACATGAGTCAGGCCAAAAGGCACTGGCGATCCCGAGACCGAGCGCAGGGCGATGGCTGTTCCAGACCAGATACGTCGTGGTTCTCACTGCCCGAGCCGCTGCCCAAGGTCACTTCTAGCGGAATGACCTGCCAACAACGGGGGCTCCACCTTCCCCGCTGTCCTCAAAGCGAAAGAATATGCGGTCGGAGGACATCTACGGTCTCAGTAAGCCCTGCCGCTTCCATGTCGATCAACAGGGCTTCCGCAGTTTTCTCTGGCCTCTTGAGCCTTTCTCGCATTGTTCTGACGGCAGCAACCGCCTTGCCGGGCGCGAGAGCAAGAGTGTTCGCAATGAAGACGTCCGCCGAACGAACTTCAAGATTGAGTGGCGCCGATATCTCGTCAGGAAAGTCACGAAGGTTTTCGGTAACGATGATGGTCGCTTGCGTCTTTAAGGCAGCCGCAACGACGTGCGCGTCATTCGGATCAGGTAGGCCATCGCATACGCAAAGCAGCCTGCCATAGTCTGAAACCGCGGCATCCTCGAACGCGGCCTCCATTGAGCTGCGGGCCCGCCGAGCTCGCACCGCGGCATCCTCAAAGCCCTTTGCTGCGAGGATGTCCTCGATTGCCTTTTCGGTCTCCGCCATCACCTCATCGGACCATCGAATTCGGAAGAGTTCCGCCTCGGCCAATGTCAGCAGAAGGTTGCGCTTCAGCGCGCTAGCAAGTGTGCATGCATCCACAAACGCGGTGAAGCGATTGGCGAACAAGATCTAGAGATACTCCGCATCCTGCTCGGCCAAGTCGGCAAGTGCCTCACTACGCTTGGCATCTCTTGCCTCCTTGTATGCGAACAAGTGCTCTGCCTTGATCCTGCGGTGCCGGCCGACCGTCGTGTGCTCAATCTTGCCCTGGGCAAGGAGAGAGATGAGATGCGGGCGTGACACGTTGAGGATGTCCGCCGCCTGCTGGGTCGTCAGCATTCGGCTAACAGGAACCAGCGTCACCGCCTCGCCACTGCCGACATGCCGAAGCAGGTCCATGAGCAGGTTCGATAGACCTGGCGTCAATACGACCTCGGCCGGCTTCTTCGTATGGTCGTCCAAAAGGCTCAGCGTCGCTTCTCCGGCCAAGTGCGCGGCGAGGAGCTTTCGAAGCTGGTTAGCGGCGACCTTCTCGCTCTCAGAGGGTAGTCGGCCGCCGAGTTTCCGGGCTGAAGCTGGAATGGTCATGGTTCGTCTCCCACGCGCGCATCATCGTCTCTATTCGAAATAAACGCAACGCGGGAATGCATATTGAAATGGAATGGTTCCGCTGTTCCGGAGCCACCTTCGCGGGATGACGACGATGTCCAGCCGTCGAGTTCTTGCCTCAAGCACGCCAAACGCCTTGAGGACACAGATCGAAGAATTGCTGAGTGATTGAGGTTTTTGGTGGGTGCACTAGGGATCGAACCTAGGACAAGCTGATTAAGAGTCAGCTGCTCTACCAACTGAGCTATGCACCCGCCGCGCTGCGGAACTTGCCGCCGCGAACGAGGCGGTGTGTAGCAAAGGCCGTGGGGGCTGTCCAGCACCCTCGTCGCGATTTTGCCGCCTGTGGAAATCTTCGCGCTCCCGGACGGCGCGCCGGGCCGCACGGGCCCGTTTCATTCCCCTGTCACGTCGGGCGGGTTTGTTGCGGTTTCGCAAAGAGATCGAGACCGACAGCAGCCAAAAGGGGGATTCCCATGATCACGAGGCTCACGACCGCCGCGCTCGCCGCGACGCTCCTCGCCGGCACCGCCCTTCCCGGGCTCGGCGCCGCCGAGGCGGCCGAGATGTTCAACCGCATCGCCACCTTCCATGTCGTCGACAACCTACCCGAAGGCGCCGACACGAAGAAGGCCACCGTCGCCGAGATCATCTCCGCTTCCGCCGACGGCAACACGCTCGTCTATACCGACAGCCCCGGCGAGCGCATCGGCATCATCGACCTCACCGACCCCAAGGCGCCCAAGGCCGGCGGCACCGTCGCGCTCGGCGGCGAGCCGACCTCGACCACCGTCGCCGGCGGCATGGCGCTGGTCGGCGTCGTGACCTCGAAGGACAAGGCGAAGCCGGCCGGCCATCTCGCCATCGTCGACCTCGCGACCAAGAGCGTGAAGGCGACCTGCGATCTCGCCGGCCAGCCTGATTCGCTGGCCAAGAGCCCGGACGGCAGCTTCCTCGCCATCGCGATCGAGAACGAGCGCGACGAGGAGGTGAATGACGGCGCGATCCCGCAGCTTCCGGGCGGCAGCCTCGTGACCTTCCGCCTCGCCGCCGACGGCAGCGTCGATTGCGCGACCAGGACGGTGATCGACGTCGCCGGCCTCGCCGCGGTCGCGCCGGAGGATCCGGAGCCGGAATTCGTCGATTTCAACGCGAAGAACCAGATCGTCCTGACGCTGCAGGAGAACAACGAAATCGTCATCGCCGACGCCGCCACCGGCAAGGTCGTGACGCATTTCCCGGCCGGCACGGTCGATCTCGACGGCATCGACATCAAGAAGGACGGCGTCATTGACCTGTCGGGTTCGATGAAGGCCCTCCCCCGCGAGCCGGACGCCGTCGGCTGGATCGGCGACGACCGCTTCGTCACCGCCAATGAAGGCGACTGGAAGGGCGGCAGCCGCGGCTTCACCATCTTCAAGGCGGACGGAACGGTCGACTACGACAGCGGCACCAGCCTCGAATATGAGACGGTGCGGCTCGGCCATTATCCCGAGAAGCGCAACAAGAAGGGCAACGAGCCGGAAGGCATCGAGGTCGCGCGCTTCGGCGACGACACGCTGATCTTCGTCGGCTCCGAGCGCGCCTCGCTGGTCGGCGTCTACAAGGACGAGGGCGCCGGGAAGGCGCCGACGCTCCTGCAGGCGCTGCCGGGCGGCATCGGGCCGGAGGGCCTCCTCGCGATCCCTGAGCGCAAGCTCTTCGTCACCGCCGCCGAGAACGACCTCCGCGAGGACGGGCTGATCGGCTCCGTGGTCACGATCTATGAGCGCAGCGAGGCGCCGGCCGCCTATCCGACGCTCGTCTCGGCCGACAAGGACGGCAAGCCGATCGGCTGGGCCGCCATCTCCGGCACCGCCGCCGACCGCTCGGCGCCGGGCAAGCTCTTCGCCGTCGTCGACAGCGCGCAGTCGCAAGGCGCGATCCTCACCATCGATGCGACGAAGTCGCCGGCCGTGATCACCGACCGCATGGTCGTCACGAGGGACGGCAAGCCGGTCGACAACCTCGATCTCGAGGGCATCTCGCCGGCATCCGATGGCGGCTTCTGGCTCGCGTCGGAAGGCAATCCCGAGCGCGAGAAGAACAAGACGCAGTCGACGCTCATCCGCACCGATGCCAAGGGCGTGCTGGTCGAGGAGATCGCGCTGCCGGCCGATCTCGCGGAGAAGGAGACGCGCTTCGGCTTCGAGGGTGTGACCGTCACCGGCTCGGGCGCCGACGAGACCGTCTGGCTCGCGGTGCAGCGCGAGTGGAAGGACGATCCGAAGGGCATGACCAAGCTCCTCGCCTACAAGCCTGCCGACAAGAGCTGGGCCGCGGTCCATTATCCGCTCGACAAGGCCGATAAGGGCTGGGTCGGCCTCTCCGAGATCACCGCGGTTCCGGGCGGCCTAGTGGTCATCGAGCGCGACAACCAGATCGGCCGCGACGCGAAGATCAAGAAGCTCGTCTTCGTGCCGCTCGCCGGCGTCACCCCCGCCCCGCTCGGCGGCACGCTGCCGGTCGTCGCCAAGAAGGACCTCGTCGACCTGCTGCCGGCGCTCCAGGCGCCGAACGGCTATGTGCTCGACAAGATCGAGAGCTTTGCCATCGGCGCCGACGGCGAGGCCTATGCCATCACCGACAATGACGGCGTCGACGATTCCTCGGGCGAGACGCAGTTCATCCGCCTCGGCAAGATCGCCCTGCCGATGTAAGGCACGGGCTCAGGCCCCAGAATGCAAAAGGCGCCGTCCATCGACGGCGCCTTTCTTGTTTCGGTGCGAGGCTGACGCCGAGGCTAGACCGCTGCCTGAGCGTGCTGGCGCTGGCGCTTCACGGCGATCTTGTTGACCGCCGAGATATAGGCCTTGGCCGAGGCGACCATGGTGTCGGGATCGGCGCCGCGGCCGGTGACCGACTTGCCGTCCTCCTCGAGGCGCACCGAGACCTCGGCCTGCGCGTCGGTGCCCTCGGTGACGGCATGCACCTGGTAGAGCGAGAGCTTGGCCTCGTGCGGCACGATCGCCTTGATCGCGTTGAAGGTCGCGTCCACGGGGCCGTTGCCGGCGACTTCCTTGGTGATATGCGTGCCGTCGACATCGAGGCTGATGATGGCCTTGGACGGGCCGCCGGTGCCGGCGATGACGGTCAGCGAGAGGAGGCGGAAGCGCTCGCTCGCGGCCGCGACCTCGTCGCCGACCAGCGCCTCGATATCCTCGTCATAGACATGCTTCTTGCGGTCGGCGAGGTCCTTGAAGCGCTTGAACGCGTCTTCCAGCGCGTTGTCGCCCAGTTCGTAGCCGAGTTCCTTCAGCTTCTCGCGGAAGGCATGGCGCCCCGAATGCTTGCCCATGACCAGCGAGGTCGCCTTCACGCCGACGCTCTCCGGCGTCATGATCTCGTAGGTCTCGGCATTCTTCAGCATGCCGTCCTGGTGGATGCCGCTTTCATGCGCGAAGGCGTTCCGGCCGACGATCGCCTTGTTGTACTGCACCGGGAAGGCCGAGACGGCCGAGACCAGCTTCGAGGCGCGGGTCAGCATCGTCGTCTCGACGCGGGTCTGGTACGGCAGCACGTCGCCGCGGGTGCGGATCGCCATCACCACCTCTTCCAGCGCCGCGTTGCCCGCGCGCTCGCCGAGGCCGTTGATCGTGCATTCGATCTGCCGCGCGCCGCCCATGACGCCCGCCAGCGAATTGGCGACGGCGAGGCCGAGATCGTCATGGCAATGGGTCGAGAAGATCGCCTTGTCGGAATCCGGCACGCGCGCGATCACCTCGCGGAACATCGCGGCATATTCCTCCGGAACGGCATAGCCGACCGTATCGGGCAGGTTGATCGTGGTGGCGCCGGCCTTGATCGCCGCGTCGACGCAGCGGACCAGATAGTCGATCGGCGTGCGGGTGGCGTCCATCGCCGACCACTCGACATCCTCGACGAGGTTGCGCGCCTGCTTCACCGTGGCGGCGATGATGTCGAGCACCTGCTCCTCGCTCTTGCGCATCTGGTGCGCCAGATGGATCGGCGAGGTGGAGACGAAGGTGTGGATGCGCGGACGCTTGGCGACGCGGACCGCCTCGCCGGCGCGGGCGATGTCGCCCGAGATGGCGCGGGCGAGGCCGGCGATGGTGACGTCCGGCCCGGCGCGGCGGGCGATCTCCTGCACCGCCTCGAAATCGCCCTGGCTGGCGATCGGGAAGCCGGCCTCGATGATGTCGACGCCCATCTCCTCCAGGAGTTCGGCGACCTCGAGCTTCTCCTCGAAGGTCATCGATGCGCCGGGGCACTGCTCGCCGTCGCGCAGCGTGGTGTCGAAGATGACGACGCGGTCCTTGCTGGCGTCGGCTGTGGTGGCGGTCATGGCTCTCTTCTTCCTTCTGGCGGCCGGCCCGGCCCGATCTCATCGGCTGGCGTTCGGGTGGCGGCTCGAATGCGGGGGTTCTTTTCGGCACGATCCCCTGAGAGCCCGGCCGCTTGCGGCCTGCCGACGCTCAGGGGCAGCTAAGAAGAAGGAGGGCTTTCGGAAGGCCGCGCGACGCCGCGATGGCGGACGGCACAGCAATGCCGCGGCGGGAAACGCGTCCCGCGGTCGGCATCGTCTCATGCGGCGTCAGGCTCATATCGGCTCCGAAGGAACAGGCGGTCGCGCCCGCATCCAGCGTCCCGGCCTTCGCCGGAACACGTCAACTCATATCAACCTCGCGCGGAAAAGCGCAAGCCCGCAGATGACGACGCGTTCAGTTGAACGCATAGACCGCGACGAGCGTCGCCAGCAGCGCAGAAAGCCCGCTCGCCGGCCCGAGCACCTTCATCCGCGCGCCGAGCGCGGCATTGCCGGTGCGACGGATCCTCGCATAGGTCGCGTGCTGCGCGCCGGCGAGAAGCGTCAGCAGAACGACGAACACCATCTTCAGCCAGAAGAGTTGCGGCAGGTTGCCGGGGCCGCCGAAGACGCTCCACACCATGATGAGCCCGGTCGCCCAAAGAAGGAGCAGCCCGGTCGCGGAGATGTTGGCGAAGACAGGCGGCAACCGCTTCAGGGCCGCCGCGCCCTCGGCATTGGCGCTGGCGGCGAAGCGCATCGTCACGGCCGAGCCGATGCCGCCGGCAAAGCCCATGGCGAGCCCGACGAAATGAATGAACAGCAGCAGCTGCGTCATGGAGGCCCTCCCAAGCCGGAACGATTCCAGCCTAGCATGAAAGCCCCGGTTGCGCTGTGATCTCAGCCCGCGAGGATCGCCGAGAGGTCAGCCAGCAGCCGGTCGCATTCCGCGTCGGTGCCGATGCTGATGCGCAGGAAATCGCCGATCCTCGGCTTGGCGAAATGGCGCACCAGGACGCCGCGTGCCCTGAGCGCGGCAGCGAGTTCGGCGCCCGCCCGCTGGCCGTGCCGGGCGAACACGAAATTCGCCGACGACGGCAGCACCTCGAAGCCGAGCGCCGCGAGACCTTCGGCGACACGTTCGCGGCTCGCCATGATGGCGTGGCGCTTTTCGTCGAACCAGGCCTCGTCACGATAGGCCGCGGTCGCGCCGGCGATGGCCAGGCGATCGAGCGGATAGGAGTTGAAGCTGTCCTTCACCCGCTCCAGCCCCTCGATCAGCGGCCGCTGGCCGATGGCGAAGCCGACGCGAAGCCCGGCGAGACCGCGCGACTTGGAGAAGGTCTGCACGACGAGAAGATTGTCATGGGCGCCCACCAGCGACACCGCGCTCTCGGCGCCGAAATCGACATAGGCCTCGTCAACGACGACGAGGCGGTCACGGTCCTGCGCCAGCAGCGCCTCGATTTCGGCAAGCGGCAGCGCGATGCCGGTCGGCGCGTTCGGGTTGGGCAGGATGACGGCGCCGGACGGCCGATCGTAATCCTTGACGCGGATACGGAACGCCGCGTCGAGCGGCAGTTCCACCGCCTCGATGCCGTAGAGCCCGCAATAGACCGGATAGAAGCTGTAGCTGATATCGGGATAGAGCAGCGGCTTCTCGTGCTTCAGGAGGCCCATGAAGGCATGAGCGAGCACCTCGTCCGAACCGTTGCCGACGAACACCTCGCCGGCTGAAAGCCCATGGCGCGCCGCGATCGCCTCGCGGAGCGCCATGGAGGTCGGATCGGGATAGAGCCGCAGCGCGTCGCCGGCCGCCTCGGCGATCGCCGCGAGCGCCTTGGGCGACGGCCCATAGGGGCTCTCATTGGTGTTGAGCTTGACGAGATCGGCGATCTTCGGCTGCTCGCCCGGAACATAGGGCTTCAGCGTCGAGACGATCGGGCTCCAGAAGCGGCTCACGGCTTGGGCTCCAGACGGCGGAATGGGAAGTTTCGGAACTCAGATGTCGAGCGTGCCGCGGGCGACGACGACCGCGTCGCCGCCGATGCGGGCCGCTGCGAGAGCGCCGTTCTCGATGTCGACTTCGAGGCGGATGACGCTCGGACGGCCCATCTCGTAGCCCTGCTCGATCAGGATCGGATGCGAGCCGGCCATTGGCCGATCGAAGCCGGCAACGACGCCGGCAAAGGCGGCGGCGGCCGAGCCGGTCGCCGGATCCTCGACGAGGCCGAGCGTCCGCCAGAACATGCGCGCATGGAAATGATGCGTGTTGCTCTCTGTCTCGCGGCAATAGAGATAGGCCGAGACGTCGCCGAAGGCGTGCTGCCACAGGTCGAGACGCGGCAGGACGCGGCGCATCGCGTCGAGATCGCGCAGCGGCACGAAGATATAGGGAACGCCGGCCGTATAGGCCGAGGCGACATGGTTCTCGAAACCGATTTCCGACGGCAGCAGGCCCAGCGCCGCGGCGATGGCGTCGCGATCGAGCACATGGCCCGCCGGCTGCGCCACGACAGGAACGTCGAAGGTCGCGTGTCCGCGCTTGCCCTCTTCCTCGCGTGAGACGAGGCAACGCACCGGGCCGACCGTCTCTTCCAGCACGAGCATCGCATCCGTGCCGCTGCCGCCCGTGGCGGCATCGTCGAGCGCGAGCAGCACCGCGGTCCCGACCGTCGGGTGGCCTGCGAAGGGCAGTTCCCGGCCGGGGGCGAAGATGCGGATGCGGGCGCGATGCGCCGGCCGCTCGGCCGGCAGCACGAACACCGTTTCGGCGAGATTGAACTCGGCCGTGATCGCCAGCATCGCCTCGGTGTCGAGGCCCTCGGCGTCGAGCACGACAGCGAGCTGGTTGCCGGAAAGGGGCCGGCTGGTGAACACGTCGAGAATGGCAAATGCGCGCGCCATCAGGTCTACCTTGGGTCTGCCATGGTTCGGCTCGGATGGCCGGTCATAGCATGTCGGGCGTCGCGCGCCAGCCGTTCAGCCACCGTTCAGCTTGCCGATCCTAATCTCCGCCCCAGTTGATCGATAAGGCGGTGCGGCGGAATTGCCGGCGCCGGGAACGGACTGAAGCCTCGCGGGCCCTCGATCGGCGCGCGGCTTTGACGAAGGAGATGAAGGTCATGAAGCGCATGATTTCGGCGGCCCTCGCGGCCGTGATCGGGCTCGGCGCCGTGGCCGCGACCACGTCGACCGCTTCGGCGGACTGGCGCGGCCCCGGCTGGGGCGGACCTGGCTATGGCGGACCCGGCTGGCGTGGCGGTCCCGGCTGGCGCGGTGGCCCGGGCTGGTATGGCCCCCGCCGTGGCTGGTATGGCCCGGCGCGCGGCGCCTGGTACGGCCCCGGCTGGCGCGGCAATTATTACGGCGGCTGGGTCGGCAATCCCGGCGCAGCGGCGGCTGCGGGCGCCATTCTCGGCCTCGGCGTCGGCGCTGCCATCGCCTCGGCGCAGAACAATGGCGGCTACGAAGTCCCGCCCCCGCCCGGCGTCGCCTGGCAGAACCACGTCGCCTACTGCCAGAACCGCTATCGCAGCTACAATCCCGCGACCGACAGCTTCACCGGCTATGACGGCCGCCAGTATCGCTGCGTCGGCTCCTACTGAGCGACCAGCCCTGCATCATGACGAGGGCCGCCGGATGTTCCGGCGGCCCTCTTTGTTTTTCCTGCCCCCCTCCCCGACCCGAAGGAATCGCAGCGGGCTTCGGCTATCCTCGCCACGCTCATGGCGGAGACCGGACGGAGATGATCGCGGAGGAACTCACGATCGGCGAGGTGGCGCGGCGCGCCGGCGTGCCGGTCTCGACGCTGCATTTCTACGAGGCCAAGGGGCTGATCCGCAGCCGCCGCAGCGCCGGTAACCAGCGGCGCTACCCGCGCGCCATCCTGCGTCTGATCGCGATCATCCGCGTCGGTCAGAAGACCGGCATTCCGCTCGCCGAGATCCGTTCCCGGCTCGATCGCCTGCCCCGCGACCGGCCCGTCTCGTCGGACGACTGGGCGATTCTTTCGGGCGAGTGGCGCGCGGCGCTGGACGAGCGCATAACGCTCCTGACCCGCCTCCGCGACCAGCTCGACGGCTGCATCGGCTGCGGCTGCCTTTCGATGCGCGATTGTCCCTTGCGCAATCCAGGCGACAGCGCCGCCGCCGAGGGACCCGGCGCCCGCGCCTTCAGGACCGCCGGCGACTGAGCCAAACGAAACCGGCGCCCCACCTTGACCTCGACCATGGTTGAGGTTCTACAAGCCCTGCCGGGACCAACCGCATCGAGCGAGAGCATGACCGACATCCCGGCCGCGACGGCCGCAACATCACCCGGCGCAAAGGTCGAGCCCGAGCCGCGGCTCTTCTCCGGCCGCAACGGCCTCTTTGCCGCGATGCTCGCCGGCGGCGTCGTGCTCCATGCGATCAATATCTTCATGGGCGGGACGGTGATGCCGTCCGTCGTGAAGGATATCGGCGGCCTCGACGCCTATGCCTGGGCGACGACGCTGTTTGTCGTCGCCTCGATCCTCGCCGCGGCGGTCACCGCGCGCGTGCTCCGCGCCCTCGGGCCGCGCGGCGCCTATCTCGTCGCCGCCCTTGCCTTCGGCGCCGGAACGCTGGTCGCCTCGCTCGCGCCGAGCATGACGGTTCTCCTTGTCGGACGCACGATCCAGGGCTTCGGCGGCGGCTTTCTCTATGCGCTCGCCTATGCAGTGACGCGCCGCGTCCTGCCGCCCGCGCTCTGGGGCAAAGCGATCGGGCTGATCTCCAGCACCTTCGGCGTCGCGACGCTGATCGGCCCCGCCGTCGGCGGCATCTTCGCGGAGTATCATGCCTGGCGCGCCGCCTTCTGGTCCCTGCTCCCCTTCGTTGTCCTGTTCGCGATCGTCGCGGTGACGAAACTGCCCGGCAAGGCCGCCAATGAAGGACCCGAAATCCGCATCGCCTGGCTGCAGCTCGCGCTCCTCGCGGCGGCGGTTCTCGTCGTGTCCGCGGTCAGCCTGACGCCAGACCTCCTGCTCAACGCCGTCGGCCTCGCCATCGCGCTGCTGATGACGGCCTGGATCGGCCGCATCGAGCGCCGCGCCGAGGCCCGCCTGCTGCCGAAGGGCGCCTTCAGCCTCGCCTCGCCGCTGGGCGCCACCTATCTCATCATCGTCCTGCTGATGATGGCCATGCAGCCGGACACCTTCGTCCCCTATCTGCTGCAGACGCTGCACGGCCAGTCGCCGCTCGTCGCCGGCTATCTCGCCGCGCTGGTCGCCATCGGCTGGACGGTCGGGACGATGGCGAGCGTGCGCTGGCGGCGCGGCGATGGCAGCGGCCTGATCCTGACAGGGCTCTTCCTCGTGCTCGGCGGCATCGTGCTGCTGGCGATCTTCCTGCCGATAGAGAGCGACGGCGCTCTTTCGGTCGTGATCGCCCTCTGCGCCAGCCTGACCCTGATGGGGTTCGGCATCGGCATCAGCTGGCCGAGCCTCGTGACGCGCGTCTATCACTATGCCCCTGCCGGCGAGCAGGAACTCGCCTCGGGCGGCATGACGACGGTCCAGCTCTTCGCCAGCGCCCTCGGCACCGCGGCGGCCGGCATGGTCGCCAATCTCGCCGGCTTCGCCGATCCCGGCGGCGTCACCGGCGCTTCCCGCGCGGCAATCGCCCTCGCGGCGACCTCCACGCTCTGGCCGCTCCTCGCGATCCCGGTCGCACTTGGCATGGCAAGAGCATCGCGCCGCGAGGCCGGCGACATGCCGCGAGGAGGCTGAGCCAAGGGCATTGACCGCTGGCACTACGGTCCATATACGTTTCGTATCGTCCCAACGGAGAGGGAAGCGCGTGGGCATCGTGAAGATCGACGACGAACTGCATGAGGAAGCGCGCATCGCCAGCGCCGTCATGTGTCGTTCCATCAATGCCCAGGCCGAATTCTGGATGAAGATCGGCATGCTCGCCGAAGCGAACCCGACGCTCTCCTTCACCGAGATCGTCAGCATGCAGCGCGAGGCGGCCGGTCGGCGCACTGGCGATATGGCCGCCTGATGGTCAAGTCACCCGACGAGCTGGCATTGATGCGCATCTCGGGGCGGATGCTCGCCTCCGTCTTCGAGATGCTGGACGGGCTGGAACTCGCCGGCCTCTCGACTCTGGCCGTCAACGACCTCGTCGAACGCTTCATCACCGACGATCTCGCGGCCCGGCCGGCGAGCAAGGGACAATACGGCTTCGCCTATGTCCTCAATTGTTCGATCAACCATGTCGTTTGTCATGGAATGCCGAATTCTGCAGTGATTTTGTCGGATGGCGACATCGTGAATTTCGACATCACGCTCGAGAAAAACGGCTTCATCGCGGATTCGAGCAAGACCTATATCGTGGGCAATGCGTCGCCCGCGGCGCGCCGGCTGGTCCGTGTGGCGCAGGAAGCGATGTGGCAGGGCATCCGAGAAGTGAAGCCCGGCAAGCATATCGGCGACATCGGCTACGCGATCGAGCGTCATACGAAGAAGAACGGCTATGCCGTCGTCCGCGATTACTGCGGGCATGGCATCGGCCGCGAGATGCATGAGGAACCGCAGATCCTGAATTACGGCCGGCCGGGCACCGGAATCAGGCTGCGCGAAGGCATGGTCTTCACCATCGAGCCGATGATCAATCAGGGCAGCCGCAAAGTCTCGACGGAAGACGACGGCTGGACGGTCGTGACCGAGGACGGCAAGCTCTCGGCGCAGTTCGAGCATACCGTCGCGGTGACGCGGACCGGCGTCAATGTCCTGACGCTCCGCCGCGGCGAAGCGGCCATGCCGGGGCGGCGCGCGTGAGCAGGACGTTCACGGTCAACCAGGTCGAGACGCCGAGCGAAATTGCTGAAATCACTCGCCTTTTCAACGACTATGCCGCGTCGCTGTCCTTCGACCTCTGCTTCCAGGACTTCGCCGGCGAACTCGCCGGACTGCCCGGCAAATATGCGCCGCCGCAGGGTGCCCTGCTCCTCGCCCGAGACTTCAACGGTCATGCGATCGGCTGCGTCGCCATGCGACCGCTGGGTGATGGCATCGCTGAAATGAAGCGTCTCTATGTGGCTCCCGAAGGCCGCGGCCTCGGCGTCGGCCGCGCTCTCGCCGCAGCGGCGATCGCCGCCGCAAGGTCAGCCGGCCACCGCGAAATGCGCCTCGACACCCTGCCCGAAATGCCGGCGGCGCAGGCGCTCTACCGCTCGTTCGGCTTCACGGTCATTCCGTCCTACTACGAAACCCCGGTCGAGGGCACGATCTTCATGGGACTGAGGCTGTAGAGGCGCTTTGCGCGAAGACAAGATCCCTGCGTGTTCGCGCAAGAAAAAACGGGCGGCCACCGAGGCAGCCGCCCACTTTCATCAGTTGCGGGTCTTGTCGACCAGCTTGTTCTTGCCGATCCACGGCATCATGCCGCGCAGCTTCTCGCCGACTTCCTCGATCTGGTGACGATCGTTGTTGCGGCGGATCGCCTTGAAGCGGGCGGCGCCGGCCTTGTATTCCTGCATCCACTCGGACGTGAACTTGCCGGTCTGGATGTCGGACAGGACCTTCTTCATCTCCGCCTTGGTCTCCGGCGTGATGATGCGCGGACCCGAGACATACTCGCCCCACTCGGCGGTGTTCGAGATCGAGTAGTTCATGTTGGCGATGCCGCCCTCATAGATGAGGTCGACGATCAGCTTCACTTCGTGCAGGCACTCGAAATAGGCCATTTCCGGCGCATAGCCGGCCTCGACCAGCGTCTCGAAGCCGGCGCGGATCAGCTCGACGAGGCCGCCGCAGAGCACGACCTGCTCGCCGAAGAGATCCGTCTCGCACTCTTCCTGGAACGTCGTCTCGATGATGCCCGACCGGCCGCCGCCGACGCCCGAGGCATAGGAAAGCGCGATGTCGAGCGCATTGCCCGAAGCGTCCTGCGCCACGGCGACGAGGCACGGCACGCCGCCGCCCTTCTGGTATTCGCCGCGAACCGTGTGGCCGGGCCCCTTCGGGGCGATCATGATGACGTCGACGGTCTTCTTCGGCTCGATGAGCGAGAAGTGCACGTTGAGGCCATGGGCGAAAGCGATCGCGGCGCCGTCGCGGATGTTCGGGGCGATCTCGTTCTTGTAGATTTCGGCCTGCAGCTCGTCCGGGGTCGCCATCATCATCAGGTCGGCCCACTTGGCCGCCTCGGCGACCGACATGACCTTGAAGCCGTCGGCCTCGGCCTTCAGCGCCGTGGTCGAGCCGGGACGCAGCGCGATGGCGATGTTCGGAACGCCCGAATCCTTGAGATTGAGCGCATGGGCGCGGCCCTGGCTGCCATAGCCGATGACGGCGACATTCTTGGCCTTGACGAGATTGAGATCGGCATCGCGATCGTAATAGACGCGCATCTTGGTGTCCTTCCCTATGGGATGTCTGGAGCGTTGTTCGGTGAACCGGAACCGGTGCGCTCCCGCGCCGGTCCGATGGTCTTCTCCGCGCCGAACAGGCGCAGGAACTGGTCGACCGCCTGCTCGGCCCGCGCGGCGGGCGAGAACGGCTGCTTCGGCTCGCCGAGCAGCAGGCGGACATGCATGTCGCGCACGACGAGGCCGTAAAGCGTCGCATAGGCCTCATGCGTGGCGTCGAAGGTGATGAGCCCGGCATCACGCCCGGCCTCGAGCAGCGTCGAGAGGCGGGTCTCGATCGGCCGGCGGCCATGGTCGAGCACGAGTTGGCCGAGATCGGAGGCGTCGCGACGCGCCTTGCCGATGGCGAGGCGATTGAGCGCGATCGAGACGTCGCCGGAAAGCACCTTGAGGAGATTGGTCGCGATTCCGACGAGCTGCGCCCTGAGCGCCGGCAGCCCGGTGGCGCCAACGGGCTGCGGCTCGGCGCGCACCTTGGAGGCCTGGAAGGTGATCATGGCCGCGAGCAGCCCGTCGCGATCACCGAACCACTTGTAGAGGCTCTCCTTGGAGCAGTTGGCGGCGCGGGCGACGCCAGCCGTGGTCAGCGCCCGCTCCCCGCCCTCGACGAGCAGCACGAGCGCGCTTTCGAGCACGGCGTTGCGCCGGGCCGAGCCCGCTTCGTGTCCCGTCTCGGCGGTCTCCGTCGCCAGCATACAACCCGTCCCTTCCCCACCTCGGCACCCACCGCATCGCCGACGCATGATCGCGCAGACATGCTGCAGTGCGACGTACCGTACCGTACGGTTCCGTTGCGATAGCCGAACCGGAATGGAACGTCAAGCGGAGGACGAGGCGCCCTGGGGCGCCCGGCCCGTTTCAGCTCAATGCAGCCACGCGAACGGCGCTGTCTCGACGAACTTGGCCGAGACCTCGCCCGCGAGATAGGGATTGTCGGCAAGCGAGAGCTTCAAGGCCTTGTCGGTCGAGCCGAAGGCAAGCTTGTCGAAATCAACCCAGAAGATCTCGGGGCTATAGACGCTGTCGAAATAATAGCGCTTCGCTCCGATGTCGGAGACCGTGCGCCACATCGTCGAGGCGATGTTGGGCAGCTTGGGATCCTTGATGCCGACGGGCACCGAGATGGTGCGCGCCATCGAGACGGTCGCGGCGAGCGATTCCTTCTGCGTATCGTAGTTCGGAGTCTGCTTCAGATTGTAGGTCGCGCGCACGAAGCGGTCGGAGGCGCGGTAGGTGCCGGGCAGCATGTTGGTGCCGCCGACGCCTTCCCAATACGCGTTGATGGCGAGTTGCTGGTCGTAGCTCGGCGAATTGGTCATCGTGCGCGCGTCGCGGCTGTGGTGGATGACGAGCTTGCCGTCGATATATTCGAAGATGGCGTTGTCGCCGCTCTTGTCGGTCAGAGCGAGATGCGCACCTGCGACATCGCCGGAAGGCAGCGTCGGCGCGACGATGCGGAACGGCTCGCTTTCCAGCGCCGTCACGGCCTCGTCAACGGTTGCGAAATTGTCGAGCGCATATTGCAGCCAGGCCCCGACCGAGAGCGAGGGCTTGTCCTTCTTCGCATCCGTGCCGTAGTCGGCCTCGGCGAGGTAGAGCATGTTGGCCACGAGGCCGGCATCGTTCATGCCGTCGATGGTCGCGATGCCGTAGAAGGACGAAGTGACGGAACTGTGCTTCGAGACCCAGGCGATCGAGGCCGAATCGATGCCGCCGGTGCGGCTCATGCCCTTCGGGAACGCCCAGAGATCCGTTCCCGGATCCTCCATCCAGTCAAGCGTGCGGCCGACATAGAGATCGGACTTCGTGTTCTCGTAGACGAAACGCGTGCAGGCGTCGGCTGAACTCGTCAATGCGAACAGCGAGGCCGTCGCCGCGAGGACGAGCCGCCGCAGGGCGACACGCTTTGCGGAATGGACCATGACTAAACTCCCCCTTCTCGAAGCCGTCTCTTCGACAGCGTGCGAAAGCTAGCAGGGAGATGAAAAGGAAAGAGCGCAGGGGATCAAACCCACTGCGCTCTTCGTCGTCAGGGTGAAGAAACGTTGAAGAGCCTCACGTCGCCTCGGGGCCGCGGGCGATCGCCGCGATGCCGGTGCGCGACACCTCGACGAGCCCCAGCGGCTGCATCAGCACGATGAACTGATCGAGCTTGTCGGTCTTTCCGGTAAGCTCGAACACGAAGCTCTCCGTGGTCGCATCGATGACGCGCGCCCGGAACGCCTCGGCAAGGCGCAGCGCTTCGGAGCGATGGTCGCCCGAGCCGCGCACCTTGATGAGCATCAGTTCGCGCTCGATTGCCTTGCCGTCCACAGTCAGGTCGATGACGCGGTGCACCGGCACGAGGCGGCCGAGCTGCGCCTTGATCTGGTCGATCACCTGCGCCGAGCCGGTCGTCACGATCGTGATGCGCGAGCGGTGCTTCTGGTGCTCCGTCTCGGAGACCGTGAGGCTCTCGATATTGTAGCCGCGCCCCGAGAAGAGGCCGATGACGCGCGCCAGCACGCCCGGCTCGTTGTCGACCAGGATCGACAGCGTGTGCTGCTCCACGGCGTCCTTGCCCTCCTTGATCGCGTAGACGGATCCGGGCTGCATCGTCATTGCTCCTTTGCGTTCAATCTGTCGCCGTGGTGAGGGGCTCGCCGCCCCTCGCCTCAGACCAGCGCCTTGCCTTCCTCGTCGATCGCGGTGGCGATCGCCTCGTCGGTGGCGTCCTCGGACAGCAGCATCTCGTTATGCGCCTTGCCCGAGGGGATCATCGGGAAGCAGTTGGCGAGATTGGCGACGCGGCAATCGAAGAGAACCGGCCGCTTGACCGAGATCATCTCGTCGATCGCGCCGTCGAGATCGGAGACCTTCTCCGCCCGGATACCGACCGCGCCATAGGCCTCGGCGAGCTTCACGAAATCGGGCAGCGCATCCGTGTAGGAGTGCGACAGCCGGTTGCCATGCAGCAGCTGCTGCCACTGGCGCACCATGCCCATATACTGGTTGTTCAGGATGAAGGCCTTGACCGGCAGCTCATGCTGGATGGCCGTCGAGAGTTCCTGCATGTTCATGAGGATCGAGGCGTCGCCGGCGATGTCGACGACGAGCGCATCGCGATGCGCGACCTGCACGCCGAGCGCCGCCGGCAGGCCGTAGCCCATGGTGCCGAGCCCGCCCGAGGTCATCCAGCGGTTCGGCTCCTCGAAGCCGAAATACTGCGCCGCCCACATCTGGTGCTGGCCGACCTCGGTGGTGATGTAGACGTCCCGGCCGAGCGTCTTCTTGTAGAGCTGCTCGATCGCATATTGCGGCATGATGGTCTGACCGCTCTGGCGATAACCGAGGCTCCTGCGGCCGCGCCAGCGTTCGATCTCGCCCCACCAGGTCTTGAGCGCCGCCTGCTCGGGCGCATGCTTGCCGGCCCGCCAGGCCGTCAGCATCTCGCCGAGAACGCTGCCGACATCACCGATGATGCCGATATCGACGCGGACATTCTTGTTGATCGAGGACGGGTCGATATCGATGTGGATCTTCTTCGAGCCCGGCGAGAAGGCATCGAGGCGGCCGGTGATGCGGTCGTCGAAGCGCGCGCCGACGGCGATCATGACATCGCAGTCATGCATCGCATTGTTGGCCTCGAACGTGCCGTGCATGCCGAGCATGCCGAGCCACTGCCGGTCGGAGGCCGGATAGGCGCCGAGGCCCATCAGCGTCGAGGTGATCGGGAAGCCGGTCTCGCGGACGAATTCGCGCAGGAGCCGCGTCGCCTCGGGGCCGGAATTGATGACGCCGCCGCCGGTATAGAAGATCGGCCGCTTCGCCTTGGCGATCATCTCGACGGCGGCGCGGATGGCGCGGTCGTCGCCCTTGGTCTGCGGATGATAGGTCTTGTGCGCGACGCGGGCCGGGCCCTCATAGGTGCCGGTGGCGAACTGGACGTCCTTCGGAATGTCGACGACGACCGGGCCGGGACGGCCCGAGCGCGCGACATAGAAGGCCTCGTGCAGGATGCGCGCGAGGTCGTTGACGTCCTTGACCAGCCAGTTGTGCTTGGTACAGGGCCGCGTGATGCCGACCGTGTCGGCCTCCTGGAAGGCGTCCGAGCCGATGAGATGGGTCGCGACCTGGCCGGTGATGCAGACCATCGGGATGGAATCCATCAGCGCGTCGGTCAGCGGCGTGACCATGTTGGTGGCGCCGGGACCGGAGGTGACCAGCGCGACGCCGACCTTGCCGGTCGAGCGCGCATAGCCCTCGGCCGCATGGCCGGCCGCCTGCTCGTGGCGGACGAGGATGTGCTCGAGCTTGTCCTGCTGGAAGATCTCGTCATAGATCGGGAGTACGGCGCCGCCCGGATACCCAAAAAGATGCTCGACGCCCTGGTCGATCAGCGCCTGGACGACCATTTCCGCGCCCGTCATCTGCCGTGTCATCTCGTTTGCTCCGTATCCGGACCGCGTCTCGTCGGGTCCGTTTCTAGGGTCTTCTGGTGTTCATTCGGCCAATAAAAAAGGCCCCGAAAGGGCCCCGATTTCGCGCACTCGCTATCGTGACGGCTGTCAGGCCATCAGCAAGTGCGCTCCATAAGTACTACGATGCTGGCGCGGATCATGTCCGGCGGTCTCCCATGCGAAGTTCGTGACGATTACGCGCATCCGCCGGCCACGTCAAGCGGGCGTGAGAAAGGAAATTGCGCGAAAGCGCGGAAGGCTTGCGGTTTGTTGTCGTGAGGTATCGTGCGGTAGCGAAGGCTAAACAGTGCTCACGTCCACAACCCCACAACCGCGCCACTCTTCTTAAGAGCTAATGACACACTAGTGACGATCAACGTGACAGTAGCTATGGCGTCAATTGCCCCGCGCCGCTGGCGAAGAATCGACGTTAATACACGCCGAAGACATCACGTCCGAGGTGCCATGGTCTTTCGACCATGATGCTAACGGCAATTTTGTCAAACCGGCTCGGTAAAATTCCAGTTCAAGTTACATTTGCACCTACGTCTTCGTAAGGCTATCCTGCGCGGCAGTCTGGCTCGCAGCTGACGAGCGCTAGACATTCTGTCGATTGAATATCGGTCGATATTGCGGAGGTCCGGTTATGAAATGGGAAGATGCGATTTTGAAGGTCCTTCAAGATCGAGGAGAACCAATGCATTATGCGGACATTGCTCAGGAAATATCCCGATCAAGACTAAGAAAGAGCAATGAACTAGGCGCAACGCCAAGCAATACTGTTGCGGTAATAATAAGCAAGTCACTTTCAGAACTTCAGGAAAAATCGCCATTCGCGAGAGTTTCTCGAGGAATTTACGCGCTTAGGACAAACCTTGATACCAATATTAGCGAAGAGATCGAGACAAGTACGGTACACGTCTCCGGAATCATCAATGCGCTCGGCATGTTCTGGGAACGCGCTAAGGTCAATTGGAGACTTGATCCTCAGATACTGGGAAGTCAGCAGCCCGATTCTCAACCTATCGATTTCGGAATGCAGGTAGGCATCTACCTGCTGCACGATAGCCAAGGCGTTGTGTATGTGGGAAGGACCACCGATCAAACTTTGGGCCGGCGACTGTATCAGCACACGCTGGACAGGCTGCGAGGTCGCTGGGATCGTTTTTCGTGGTTTGGCCTCTACGAGATTGGCCTAGAGGGCGCTTTAGTTAAGAACGGCAAATACGTTGATTTAGATACATCAGTTATCATAACCACTTTGGAAGCCGTGATGATTGAGGGCCTAGAACCTAGACAGAACCGCCACAGAGGGGACGATTTTCGTGCCATCGAATTTATTCAATCTGAGGACCCTTTACTTGCAAAGAAGAAGAATAAAGCAATACTCAACGAGTTGATCGAACGATCTTGATGATCATGATTTATAATTTTGTGGATCTTTTTCATATCGTCGGCTTCCATTGTAATGATTATTGGACCGAAAGTCACTGATGAGCCTTGCCAGTTTCATCTAGCCGTCCCGCCGTGACTATATTGTGGACGTAGCGGCCGGTGCGGCGATAGGGGGTTAGGGCAGTCCGGTTAGAGACATTGGGCGGGGGTAATAGCGACGACCGGCAGGTCGCAAGCCCCTCGGCCTTTCCGCAATAAACCTCGCCCCAACCCTACCGCTCTCCCCGCTCGCGAATGACGAGCCGATCCACCGTCAGCGTTCCGACCGACAGAGAATCGATGCGCGCCGCGCGGATGCGCAGTCGGCCGATGGCGAGCGCGCCGATGGCGACGGCGCCGATCGCCAGCGCGCCGATTGCGAAGGCCCCCAACGCCGAGGCGCCGATGGCAGCGGAACCGACGGCGGCGGCGCCCGTCGCCGTGGCGCCGGTGGCCTTCGCACCGATGGCTCTGGCACCGGTCGCGGATGCCATGCGTGTGCGTGTCAGCGGATACATCGCGTTCTGCTCCCAGAGCCAAGACATGCCTGTTAGGTTGCGATGATGGGCCACCATCACAAGATGCGCGAGCGCCGATCGGACACCGACAGCACGTCGCCGTCAGCCCCTCCCCCATCCCCCCATCTGGTTCCTGAACCACGTCCCCTGCCGCTTGGCGTAGCGTCGCGATTCCATCTTGGCCCTGGCGATCGCGTCTTCGAGCGACAGCGTGCCGGCGAGATGGGCGGCGAATTCGCGGATGCCGATCGCCTTCATCGCCGGGAGGGCCGATGCGAGGCCGCGGGCGAGCAGCGCGCGGGTCTCCTCCAGCGCGCCGGCGGCGACCATCATGTCGAAGCGTCGGTTGATGCGGGCATAGAGTTCGGCGCGGTCCGGCTCCAGCACGATCGTGCGCGCCTCGGCGAGATCGATCACCGGCGGTGCGCCCTCTTCGCGCTGCCAGTCGGCCAGCGGCCGGCCGGTCGCCTCGACCACTTCCAGAGCGCGCAGGACCCGGGTCGTGTCGTTGGGCGAGAGCCGCTCGGCGGCCTCGGCGTCGAGGGTTGCGAGACGGGCATGCAGCGCCGGGATGCCCTTCGTCTCCGCCTCGGCGGCGAGACGGGTGCGCACGTCGTCGGGGATCGGCGGGACGGCGGCGATGCCCTCGGTCAGCGCCTTGAAATAGAGCCCCGTGCCGCCGACGACGATCGGCACCCTGCCTTCCTCCCTCACCTCGGCAATCGCTCGCGTCGCATCGGCCAGCCAGCGCGCCACCGTATAGCGCTCGGAGGGCGGCACATGACCGTAGAGGCGGTGCGGCGCGCGGGCCTCCTCCTCTTGCGTCGGCCGCGCCGAGAGGATCCGGAGCCCCTCATAGACCTGCATGGAATCGGCATTGATCACCGTGCCGCCCAGCTCTTCCGCGAGGGCGAGAGCCAGCGCCGACTTGCCGCTCGCGGTCGGCCCCGCTATCAGGACGGCGCGCCGGCCGCCGCCGGTTTCCGCCCCTTCAGCGATGCCAAGGTCCTGCATGAGCGCTCCCGTCGCCTCCGATCCGCTGGTCGCCACGTTCATAGCACGGCCGGAGCAGGGCGCAGCCCTTGCCACGCTCGTCGCAGAAGCCTCGCGCCTTCCCGGCGCCGGCGCGCCCGACTGGCTGGCGGAGGGCGAGGCGGCCGACATCCTGTTCGCGCCTGAGCCGGGCCTCGCGGCGCGGCTGGAGGCCATCGCCGGCGAACGTCTGGTCGACATCGTCGTGCAGCCGGCCGCCGCGCGACGCAAGCGGCTCGTCGTCGCCGACATGGATTCGACGATGATCGGGCAGGAATGCATCGACGAGCTCGCCGACATGGTCGGCCTCAAGACGCATGTCGCCGCGATCACCGAGCGGGCGATGCGCGGCGAGATCGAATTCGAGCCGGCGCTGCGCGAGCGCGTCGCGCTCTTGAAGGGCCTGCCGCTTTCGGTGATCGACGAGGTGCTGGCGACGCGCATCCGCCTGACGCCGGGCGGGCCGGAGCTGATCCGCACCATGCGCGCCCATGGCGGCTATGCCGCGCTCGTCTCGGGCGGCTTCACGCTGTTCACCGGCCCGGTCGCGGCCATGATCGGTTTCGACGAGAACCGCGCCAATCGCCTCGTCGCCGAAGATGGCGTGCTCACCGGCCGCGTCGAGGAGCCGATCCTCGGCCAGGAGGCCAAGCTCTCGGCTCTGATGGAGCTCGCCCGCCGTCTCAAGCTCGAGCGCCACGAGACGCTGGCGATCGGCGACGGCGCCAACGACCTCGCCATGATCCGCGCCGCCGGGCTCGGCGTCGCCTATCACGCCAAGCCGAAGGTCGCCGCCGAGGCCGATGCGCGCATCCGGCACGGCGATCTCTCGGCGCTGCTCTTCGCGCAGGGCTATCGGCGGAGCGAGTTCGCGACATGAGGATGGAAACGGACCGGCTGCTGCTGCGCCCCTGGGAGCCGCGCGACCTCGATCCCTTCGCAACGCTCAATGCCGACCCAGAGGTGATGCGCTTCTTCCCTTCGACGCGGACGCGCGAGGAGACGACGGAGCTGATCGAGCGGACCACCTCGCTCCTCGCCGAGCGCGACATGAGCTTTCTCGCCGTCGAGGAGAAGGCGTCCGGCGATTTCGTCGGCATGGTCGGCCTCGCGCCGGTCGGCCCGCCCATGCCCTGCGCTCCGGCGGTCGAGATCGGCTGGCGACTCGCGAAGCATCATTGGGGCAAGGGTTATGCGCAGGAGGCGGCGCGTGCCTGGCTCGCCTATGGCTTCGGGACGCTGGCGCTGCCCGAGATCGTCGCCTTCACCTTTGTCGGCAACACGCCCTCGCGCCGCGTCATGGAGCGCCTCGGCATGACGCGCGATCCGGCCGACGATTTCGAGCATCCGGGCATCGCCGCCGGCCATCCCATTCGCCCGCATGTCCTCTACCGGCTGAAGGCAGCGGACTTCCGGGCCTAGAGCCTGTCCAGCTTGAACAGCGAGAGGTCGAAGGGCGGCGTCCTGTCGGTCGCCATGTCGGCGAGGATCTCGCCGACGACCGAGGCAAATTTGAAGCCGTGGCCGGAGCAGGGCGAGGCCACGATGACCTCCTCGGCACCGGGCGCCATGTCGATCACGAAATGCTCGTCCTCGACATTGGTGAAGAGGCAGACGCCGAGGCGAAGCAGCGGCCCGTCGGCCTCTGGGAAGTAGCGCGCAACGGCCGAGCGGAGCAGCGCCTCGTCGCGGCCGGTCGGCTCGCGCGACAGCGCGTCGGCATGGCCGCTCTCTTGGAGGTGGTGATAGATGCCGATCTTGAAGCCGGGAATGCCCCAGATCGGGAACTGGTAGAGATGCCCCTCCTCGGCGAGGAGGTTCGACACGGGGAAGCGGTCCGGCATGAACAACTCCGGCCGCTTCGGCTGGAACCAGCCGAGCACCTGCCGCTCGGGCACCGCCTTGCCGGCGAGCGCCGGAACGAGATCGGCAATCCAGGCGCCGGCCGAGACGATGACGCGCCCTGCCTCGTAGCGGGCGCGGTCGGTCACCACTGTGACGCCGCCGGCGCGCGGCTCGATGGCAACGACGCGCTCGCGGGCGTGCAGCTCCGCTCCGGCCGCGGAAGCCATCTGCAGATGCGCGAGGATGGCACGCTCCGAGGCAACGAAGCCGCCATCGCCCTGATAGACGGCCGAGAAGCCGGCCGGCAGATGATAACCGGGGAAACGTGCGTGCACGCTGCCGGCGTCGAGCAGCGCATGCTCGAGCCCATGCTCGGCGCATGAGGCGAGTGAACCCTCGACGACGCGCGAGCCCTCCGGCCCGATATCGAGCGAGCCGGTGATGAAGAGAAGCTCTTCGCCGGAGAGCCGCTCCGCCTCGCGCCACAGCGCATAGGCCCGGCGAAGCAGCGGCACATAGGCCGGATGCTCGAAATAAGCGAGGCGGATGATGCGGTTGAGCCCATGCGAGGAGCCCATCTGGTGGCCGATGTCGAAGCGCTCGATTCCGAGCACCCGGACGCCCCGCCGCGCGAGCTGCCAGCAGGCGGCCGAGCCCATGCCGCCGAGCCCGACCACGATCACGTCATGCGCCACCCTCTCCTCCCCTGCGGACGCAGCGGTCAGGGGTCGATCAACAGCGAAACGAAGCGCAGTTCGCCGGCCGAATTCGCGATCAGGAACTGCGCCACCTTGCGGCCGTCCTTCCGGAGCGCGTCGAGGCGCGCGGTGACGTCCTCCGGCTTGGCAACCGGCTCCTGCGCCACTTCGACGATCACCTCGCCGGCGAGCACGCCCTTGTCGGCCGCGTTGCTGCCAGGCGTGACCGCGGTGATGACGACGCCGGCGACATCCTTGCCGATCGTGTACTGGCTGCGCAGCGCATCTGTGATCTCCGAGAGCGACAGCCCGAGCACGGGCGCCTCAGGAACGGGAGGCAGCACCGGCGGCACGTCCTTGCCGCCTTCCTCCTCGGCTGCGGCGGCCGCTTCCTCCGCCTCGGCGAGGCGGCCGACCTTGATCTTCAGCGTCAGCTCGGCGCCCTTCCGGACCACGACCACGTCGACGGTCTGGTCGATCGAAGTGTCCGCGACGAGGCGCGGCAGGTCGCGCATCTCGGTGATCGGCTTGCCGTTGAACGAGACGATGACGTCGCCGGGCTCGATCTTCGCCTCGGCGGCGGGACCCTTTTCGGTAACGCCGGCGACGAGCGCGCCGCGCGCGGGGCCCATGGAGAGGCTCTCGGCGATCTCGTCTGTCACCTGCTGGATGCGCACGCCGATCCAGCCGCGCCGCGTCTCGCCGAACTGCCGCAACTGGTCGATGACATGCATCGCAGCGTCGGAGGGAATGGCAAAGCCGATGCCGATCGACCCGCCGGAGGGGGAGATGATCGCCGTGTTGATGCCGATGACCTCGCCGTCCATGTTGAACAGCGGTCCGCCCGAATTGCCGCGGTTGATGGCGGCGTCGGTCTGGATGAAATCGTCATAGGGGCCGGAATTGATGTCGCGGTTGCGGGCCGAGACGATGCCGATCGTCACCGTGCCGCCGAGGCCGAACGGATTGCCGATCGCCATCACCCAGTCGCCGACCCGCATGCGGTCGGAATCGCCGAAGCGCAGCGCCTTCAAAGGCTTGTTCGCGTTGGGTTTGACCTGCAGCACCGCGATGTCGGTCTTCTCATCCCTGCCGATGAGCGTCGCGGTCAGCTTCGAGCCATCGGAGAAGTTGGCGACGATCTCGTCGGCATCCTCGATGACGTGATTATTGGTGATGATGATGCCGGAGGCGTCGATGACGAAGCCTGAACCGAGCGACTGCACGCGCCGCTTGGGTGGCTCGCTGTCGGCGCCGCCCTTCGGCTTCTTGAAGAAATCGTTGAAGAATTCCTGGAACGGCAGACCGTCCGGCGTCGAGGGCGCCGGCAGACCGCGCGTCCCCTCGACCGTCTGCGATGTCGAGATGTTGACCACGGAATCGAGCAGTCCCTCGGCGAGGTCGGCGACGGAGGCCGGGCCGTTGGCGCGCGCCGGAAGCACGCCGAGCGGCGTCGCCACCACCATCAGGCCAAGCACCAGCCGCGCGGCGAAGCCGATCACGCCGTCACGCCGGGCCCTTGCCGGATGGCGCTCATGTTCCATCGTCCCGGTCTCCCTCTGGGGTCTCAGCCCGCTCGGACCGCCGGCGCGCCGGAAGCCACCGCCTCATATGAGCCGCCCTTGAAGCGGCAGGCAACTCTCACGGCGATCACGTCCGGGCGAGCCAGACGACGCCGACGCCGGCGGCGAGAAGAAAGAGCCCGAGCGCCCGCAACTGGCCGTCGGGCACTTCGAGCCCTCGCTTCATCATCGCCTTGGCCAGCGGGGGCGCGCTCGCATAGAGCACGCCCTCGATGACGAGCACGAGGCCGAAGGCGGCCACGAGATCATCCAAGACCGTCATCCATGACCGCCAGCCGGCTATGGTGCCGGCTGCGGCGCGGCGGCAGGAGCCGCGGGTGCGGGCGGCGCAGGGATCTCCGCCGGAGGCGTGGGCGCCGCCGGAGCCGGAGCGGCGGGAGCCGGACCGCCGCCGCCGGATTCGCTCGCGATCGGCGACTGCGTCAGGTAGCGGAAGAACGGCATGTCCGGCGAAAGCACGATACGTGTGTTCTCGCCCTTGAGGCCCTGGCGATACGCCTCCATCGAGCGGAAGAAGGCGAAGAAGTCGGGATCGCGATTGAAGGCCGTGGCGAAGATGCCGTTGGCCTGCGCTTCGCCGTCGCCGCGCAGTTCGTCGGCCGTCCGGTTCGCTTCGGCGACGATGACCGTCGCCTGGCGATCGGCCTGGGCACGGATCGTGCGGGCCTCCTGCTCGCCCCGCGAACGGATATCCGTCGCCTCACGCTGGCGCTCGGTCTGCATGCGCTGGAACACCGCCTGGCTGTTCTCGGCCGGCAGGTCGGCGCGGCGGATGCGGACGTCGATGACGTCGACGCCGAGCTGGCGGCCTTCCGCATTCACCTGCCGCGTGATGGCTTCCATCAGGCCTGCGCGGCCTTCGCGGACGATATTGGCGAACTCCATCTGGCCGACCGCGCCACGGATGGCCGAATTGAGGATCACGGAGAGGCGCGATTCCGCAGCGTCGATCGAACCCGCGGCCTGATAGAACAGCAGCGGATCGGTGATGCGGTAGCGGCCGAAGGCGTCGACGACGAGACGCTTCTGATCGCGCGCGATGACCTCGATCGGCGGCGCGTCGATATCGAGCACGCGCTTGTCGATCATCACGACATTGTCGATCAGCGGCGCCTTCACATAGAGCCCGGGCTCCGTGATGACATTGATCGGATTGCCGAAGCGCAGCACCAGCGCCTGTTGGGTCTGGCTGACGACGAACAGGCTGGACCAGGCGATGAACGCGAGGACGGCGAGGATGACGAGGCCGAGGCCGCCGAAGAAACCGCTTCTCATCACTGCGCCCCCTGGCCGCTCTGTCCGGTCTGGTTGGCCGCCGGGGCCGCGCCACTGAGGGCGGGCAACGGCAGATAGGGCACGACACCCCCCGATTTCTGGTCGATCACCACCTTGTCGGTGCTGCCGAAGATGTCGGCGAGCGTGTCGAGATAGATGCGCTCGCGCGTCACCGCCGGCGCAGCGGCGTAGGAATCATAGACCTTGGAGAAGCGGGCCGCCTGACCCTGCGCTTCGGCAACCGTCTGGTCGCGATAGGCCGTCGCGGCCTGGACCACCTGCGCAGCCTGGCCGCGGGCATTCGGGATCACGCGGTTGGCATAGGTTTCCGCTTCGTTGCGCAGACGCTCCTGGTCCTGCGCCGCAGCCTGAACGTCGCGGAAGGCGTCGATGACCTCCGGCGGCGGCGCCACCGTCAGAAGCTGCACCTGCGTCACCTGAATACCTGCCTTGTACTGGTTCAGCTTCTCCTGCATCAGCTGCTGCACGGTGTTCTGGATGCTGAGGCGATCCTCGGTGAGCACACGCTGGATGTCGGAACGGCCGATCACCTCGCGCATGGCGCTTTCCGCCACGGCGCGCACGGTGCCTTCCGGGTTCTGGATGTTGAAGAGATAGTCGCGGGCATTGTTGATCACCCAGAACACCGCGAAGTCGATATCCACGATGTTCTCGTCCCCGGTGAGCATCAGGCTCTCCTGCGGGATCGTCCGGCCGGCATTCGATCCCTCCTGCGCGGAACCGATCGTGATCCGGTTCACGCGCGTGACCTGCGGCGTGTAGACGGTCTCGATCGGATAGGGCCAGCGCAGATTGAGGCCGGGGCGCGCATCGCGGACATATTTGCCGAAGCGCAGCACCACGCCCTGCTCGTCGGGCTCGACGCGGAAGGTGAAGAAATTGTAGCCGACAAAGGCGACGACGAGGGCGGCCGCGATCAGAACCAGCACGGGATTGAAGGAGCCGGATCCGGAGCCGCCGCCCCTGCCGCCGCCGCCCGGAAGCACGCGACGAAGCTTGTCCTGGCTGCGGCGAAGGAGTTCCTCGAGATCAGGCGGATTGGGGCCGTTGCCGCGGGGACCCTGCCCCCATGGCCCGCCATTGTTGTTGTTGCTCCCCTTCCATCCGCCGCCCGTCTGGTTGCTCCAGGGCATATCAGCTCCTTCGTCCATGGTTGAGCGGCAGGCCTCGGCCGGCCGGGAGGGGCGCAGCGCGCGACACGCACGGCATTGCTGCCGCCGCGGTCCGCACGGCCACGCCGCCGCCAGAAGTGGGGTCAAGCACCGGCGCTGTCAACGTGAAGCCGCCGCAGGATCGGTGCGTTCGTAAACGACGAAACGCGTCGCCGCGCTGTCGGATGGGCCCGCGGCGACCGCCTCGGACGACACTTCGTGCCATCGCGACGGATCGATCGCCGGAAAGGTCACGTCGCCCGCGGGCTCCAGGCCGACATGGGTGATGTAGAGCCGCTCGGCCCGCGGCAGCAGCGCGCGATAGATCTCGCCGCCGCCGATGACCATAGCCTCCACGACATCCGAGGCCGCAGCCGCCGCGATTGCCGCCGAAAGCGCCGCGTCGAGCGTCGGCACGACGACGGCGCCGGGCGCCGCGAAACCGGCCTCGCGCGTCACGACGATATTGACGCGCTGGGGCAGCGGGCGGCCGATCGATTGCCATGTCCGCCGGCCCATGATGACCGGCTTGCCCGTGGTGATGGCGCGGAAGCGCTTCAGATCGGTCGAGAGCTTCCACGGCATCGCGCCGTCATGCCCGATGACGCCATTGCTGGCGACGGCGGCGATGAGGGAGAGGCGGAAGGGGTCGCCGTCACGGCTGGCCATAGGCACCGCCTTTGCCGCCCTTGGCAGGATCGCTCTTGGCGGTGATCCGGTCGAGGACGCCGAGCAGAAGCGCCGATACGACGAAGGCCATGTGCATGATCGTGTACCACATGATCTTCATGTTGTCGTAATGGTCGGCGTTCAGGAAGATCTGCAGCAGATGGATCGAAGAGATCGCGACGATCGACGACGCCACCTTGATCTTCAGGCTGCCGGAATCGAGTTTGCCGAGCCAGGAGAGCTGCACATCGACATTGTCGAGGCGGCTGACATAGTTCTCGTAGCTCGAGATCATCACCATCACGAGCAGGCTCGCCACCAGCGCGGCATCGATGAGGCCGAGCATGGCGAGAATCATGTCGCCGTCGTCGAGGGTGGTGACGCTGCCGACCAGCTTCGCGAATTTATAGATGAACGCGAAGGCATAGAGGACGAGAGCAGCCGCAAGGCCCAGATTGAACACGACGAGAACCCATCGACTCGCGAGAATCACGCGCTCGATGAAGCTTTCGAGGGATCGCAAGAACGGGCCTCCATGTCTCCCGCGGCGCCGGGGGCCGCACTCGCCGCAATATAGGAAAGCGTCAGCTGAACGGCTAGGGCTCGCTGCGGCCGATCGCGGGCCTAAGGACGATGAGTGCCGCGCCGAGCCCGATCCAGGCGAGGACGAGATAGGGCCAGAGATTTCCCGGGAAGGCCGGCACCGGAAAGACCGAATTATAGAGTGGCCAGGCCATCGCCAGTGTGCCGAGGACGCCCAGCGCCAGCCAGAGCCGGCTGCCGCTGCGGATCGCCTGGAAAGCAGCCGCGGCGGTGACGCCCATATAGGCCACGATGAGCGCGAGCACGCCGATCGTGCCGACGCTGTCATAGTAGTCGGTCGGCCCGATCAGCGGCGCCCAGCCGAGCAGCCCTGCCAGCATCAGGACGCTGACGACGCCCACCGCGACCGACGGCGTGCCGTGGACGGGGTTCACCGTGGCGGCGCGCGCTGAAAGCCCCGCCCGGCCGAGCACGAACAGCATGCGCGCGCTGGCCGAGACCGTGCCGATGACGCAGGACAGTGCCGACACCGAGGTCGCGATATCGAGCGCGGTGGCCATCCGGAGCGTGCCGAATTTGAGAGCCAGCGTGTTGAGCGGCGCCTCGCTCGCCACCAGCGCCTTCACATTGCCGAGCCCGAAGCCGATGACCTGGATATAGGAGGCGAAGACGAAGAAGACGCCGGCCAGCACCACCGAGCCCACCAGCGCCAGCGGGATCGCCCGGCCGGGGAGCCGCGTCTCCTCGGCAAGCGTCGTCGCGGCTTCGAAGCCGGCAAAGGATAGCACCGCGAACACCACGGCATAGCCGATGCCCCACCAGCCGATGCTCGGGTCCGGCCGGAACGGCGCGGCGCTCAGCCCCTCGGCACCGCCCACGGCGACGAGAATGCGGATGCCGAGATAGACGATGACGGTGATCGAGGAGAGTTCGAGGATCAGCATCAGCCGGCTGGCGACGCTCATGTCGCGCCAGGCGAACAACGTGGCGAGGCCGAGCGCGCCGACGCCGAGCGCCAGCCACCAGCCGCCGATATCGACGCCATGATCGGCCAGCGCCGCGCGCAGGAAGCTGCCGAACAACGCCGCGCTGCCCGAACCGCCGGCGATGTAGAGCAGCAGCATGCACCAGCCGGCGATGAAGCCGGCCCGCGGACCGAATGTCTCGCCGATATAGGCATAGCTGGAGCCGGCGCTGGTGATGCGGCTGGAGAAGAAAACGAAGGAAAGACCAACCACCGCGACCACCAGCGTTCCGACCGCGAACCCAAGCGGCGCCGCAGTGCCGGCGGCCCCGGCGGCGAGCGTGACGTTGAGCGCCATGCCCATCGTCGGCGCCATCACCGAGAGCGACAGTCCGATCGCCTCGATGGCACCGAGATTCCGCTTGAGCTTGGCCATACCGTCCCCGTCCCCATGCCGACTGCCGCGGTCCTTATCGGGCCGGCGGCAGCGAGCCGCAATGGCGGAATTTGACCGGATGGTGCGGCACTGCGCGACTGGAAAGCTGCGCGGCGGGAGGCCGCCGCTGCGCGCCGATCAGGGCTTGGCACCCGGAAACAGCTCCGTGTGCGTCTCGGCGGTGCGGCCGTAATAGAGGACGCGGCGGCCGGGGAAGGAGACGAGATAGCCGGCGCAGCCCGCCTCGGCGACCTTGGCGCAGAAGCCCTGATAGCTGTAGCCGGGCGCGCCAGCCTGCGCCTCGCGGATCGCCGCATTGACCGCCTCGGCGTCGAAGCGTTCGGCGACGGGCTCGGTCGGCGCGGCTGCGAGTTCGAACGTCTCGCCGTCCGGCCGATAGTAGGTGCGGACCGAACGGCGGAAATCGACCGCATAGCCGTCGAAGCCGGCCCCCATCAGCAGCTTCACCCCTTCGGGGAAGGTCATGCTGTCGGTCTCGGAGCCCTGCAGTGTGCGGCGGGCAACAGTCTTCCAGTCGGCGCTCATGCGAGCCCTCCCTCTCGTCTGGGAATGATGGAAAGTCTCCGGCCTAATCGACCGGAATGCGGGTCAATCCGCGCCGCTCGACGATCCCGCGCAGGATACGGGTGAGCGCGGCGCGTTCCTCCGGCGTCAGGCCGCCGAAGAACTCGCTGTCATTGGCATCGGCGAGCGCGGCGAGTTCGGGCACCAGCGCCCTCCCCGCCGGCGTCAGCGCCAGCGTCTGCGCCCGGCCGTCGGCCGGATCGGCAGCACGCGTCACGAGATCCTTGGCGATCAGCCGGTCGGCGAGCTTCGTGATGGCGCCGCGCGTCATGCCGATCCGCTCCGCCAGCCGGCTCGGCGCCATGGCCTCGGCATCGAAGAGGTCGCGCATCACGACCCATTCCGCCACCGTCACGCCGCGCGCCTCGACCTTGCGCGCGAAAGCCTGCGACACGTGATTGGAGACGAAGCGCAGCCAGTAGCCGAGATGCGCGGTCAACTCCGATGTCCGATCTTGGGCCATGCCGACTCCTTGTTGACTAGGAAACTATCCCGATCTGATTTCCTAGTCAACTATCAACATCCAGCGCCTTGGATGTCTGCGGAGATTTCCTAGCTGCCGAGCGCCTTCAGCGCCTCGCCGTCGACGCGGCAGCGCAACCACTCGCGCATCACCGTTGCGCCTTGCGCCTCGTAAAACGCGATCGAAGGCGCGTTCCAATCGAGCACCGACCATTCGAAGCGCGCCAGCCCCTCGGCGACGCAGCGGCGCGCGAGATGCTGGATGAGCGCCTTGCCGATTCCGCGTCCGCGCGCCTCGGGCAGCACGAAGAGGTCCTCTAGATAGAGGCCATGCCGGCCGCGGAAGGTCGAAAATGTGTAGAACCAGAGCGCGAATCCGACCGGCTCGCCAACCCATTCGGCGATCTCGCAGAAGACGCGCGGGTTCTCGCCGAACAGCGCCGCATCGAAATCGGCGGCGCTTGCCTCGGCCTCGTGCGACAGCTTCTCATAGGCGGCGAGCGCCGCCACGAAGCGGTGGACGAGCACAGCGTCTCCGGGACGCGCGGCGCGAATCTGGCAGCTATCCTCGCTCATCCGCGGCGTCTCACTGCGCGCTCTTGGCGCCCGAGAGGATCAGGATATCGAGATCGCGCTCGGGATAGAAATTCTCGGCGCTCATCTCGAAGGTGGTCGGGCCCGTCTTCTTCACGCCGGTGCCGCAGAAACTGACGAGATTGCCGGGCTTGCCCTTGTCGATCGTAACGTGGAAGCGGTCGATCCCCCCGGCCCAGTTCGCCGCCGTCTTGAGGATATATTCGATGCGGAACTCCATCAGGTAGTCGTCCTCGGCGCGGCCGGCCGCCGCCTTCCTAGCGCCCTTGATGAAGCTGTCCTCGATGCAGAAGCGATCCTTGTATTGCTTGTCCCAATCGCTCGTGCCGAACTGCGGCTGCGTCACCGACGTGCCGGCCGTCGTACCGACGCTCGGGTGATAGCTGTGCTCGACGATCACCGTCTTTCCGGCGGGAAAGCCCTGCTCCCAATAGAAGGCGGTCGAGAGCATCCAGTTCGGCGCCAGATGCTTCTCCCAGCCCTTGCCGGCGTCAAATTCGTCAGGAATAGCCAGGCCGCGGTCGATCAGGCCCTGCCACTGGTCCTGCGGCAGCTTGTCGAGCGCTGCGCGCGTCGCATCCAGCTGCGGGGCGAGCGGAAGGCCGAGTCCGGTCAGGAAGTCCGTCTGGTCGATGCCGAGCGCGGAGGCGCGCTGCTGCACCTTCGCCTCGACCGGCTTGCCGTCCACGGTGGTGCGGAAGCCGAGGAAATTGACCGGATCGTCGACCGGCACCGCTTCCATGAAGTCGAGCGAGCCCTTGATGTCGGGCATCGGGAAGGCGACGAGCGTCGTCACGTCGCGATCCGACTTGTTCTCGAAGGTGTAGCGCACGCGGACCTCGTCCATCGAGATGAACAGGTCCTCCGAGGTCATCGCGATCGCCTCGGTCGTCACATAGACGAGCCCGCCGGCGCCGAGTTCGGCGGTCGAATCATTGGCGAGCGCCGGACCGGCGACCGCAGCCAGCATGACCGACAGAAACGCCAGGCGGCGCATGATCCCCTCCCCCCGTGAGAACTACACCGCGACCGGCGCGCGGATGGCCGCGTCGGGCGCGTAGCCGACCAGCTCGAAATCCTCGTAGCGGAAATCCTCGAGCCGCCGCACCGCCGGATTGAGCTTCATGACCGGCAGCGCCTTCGGGGTGCGCTCCAGTTGCTGGCGCGCCTGCTCGAGATGGTTTGAATAAAGATGCGCGTCGCCGAGCGTGTGGACGAAGTCGCCCGGCTCGAGACCCGTCACCTGCGCCACCATCATCGTAAGCAGCGCATAGGAGGCGATGTTGAACGGCACGCCGAGGAAGATATCGGCCGAGCGCTGGTAGAGCTGGCACGACAGGCGCCCGTCGGCGACATAGAACTGGAACATCATGTGGCAGGGCGGCAACGCCATGGCCTCGATCTCGGCCGGATTCCAGGCCGACACGACGAGGCGGCGCGAATCCGGCGTCCGGCGGATCATCTCGACGACCTTGCCGAGCTGATCGATCGTGCCGCCGTCCAGCGCGGGCCAGGAGCGCCACTGCTTGCCATAGACGGGGCCGAGATCGCCGTTCTCGTCTGCCCACTCATCCCAGATCGTGACGCCGTTCTCGTTCAGATAGCGGATATTGGTGTCGCCGGCGATGAACCAAAGCAGCTCGTGGATGATCGAGCGCACATGCAGCTTCTTGGTCGTCACCAGAGGAAAGCCGTCGGCAAGATCGAAGCGCATCTGATGGCCGAACACCGACAGCGTGCCGGTGCCGGTGCGGTCGGTCTTGACCGCCCCCGTCTCGAGGACGAGCCGCATCAGGTCATGATATTGGCGCATCGCAACATCCTCATATCAGGCAGGCTTGCGGCACACGGTATAGGCCGACAGCCACGCTCACGCGAGTCTGCCAGCCGGACCGACTCGCGGCTTCTCAACAGCGATGCTCGCACCAAGGGGAGCGATCGGCCAGCCTGCGCAGCGGGAACAGCTACTCGGCGGGCGCGCCGGCCAGAACGGGCGCGCGCTGCGGCGTGAGATAGGCGAGCGCCAGCGCGATCACCGAGCAGGCGGCGATGCCGGCGAGCATCGGCACGGCGGTTCCGTCGAGGAACAGCCCCACCACCGCCATCATGACGATGCCGGCGCCGAACTGCAGTGTGCCCATCAGCGCCGAGGCCGTGCCGGCGATGGCGCCGTGGTCATCGAGCGCGATGACGGCCGAACTCGGCACCACGAGGCCGAGAAAGCCATAGGCGATGAAGAGCAGCACGATCATGACGGAAAGCTGGTCGAAGCCGGCGAGGAACAACGCGACGAGCAGCACCATCGACACCGCATAGCCGACGACCGCGAAGCGCATCAGCGGCATCAGCCCGAAGCGCGAACCGAGCACGCCGTTGAGCTGCGCGACGCCGAAGAACGAGACGGCATTGACCGAGAAGGCGATGCTGTACTGCGTCGGCGTGAGCCCGTAATGGTCGATCAGCACGAAGGACGAATTCGCGAGATAGACGAAGAAGCTCGAGACGCCGAAGGCGCCGAGAAAGCAGAGCGCAAGGAAGCGCCGGTCGCGCAGCAACAGGCCATAGGCAGCGAAGGCGCCGGCGATGCTGCTCTGACGCCGCTCCGCGACCGGCCGCGTCTCGGGAAGGGCGAGCGCCAGCAGGATGAGCCCGAGCGCCGCGGCGATGAGCACCACCCAGAAGACCGCGCGCCAGCCGCCGAGCGCGATGACGCCGCTTCCGGCGAGCGGCGCCAGGATCGGCGAGATGCTGAAGACGAGCATCAGCAGCGACATGAGCTTCGCCGCTTCGGGCCCGGTATGGAGGTCGCGCACCACGGCGCGCGGCACCACCGTGCCGGCGCAGGCGCCGAGGCCCTGGACGAAACGGAAGGCGATGAGCCACTCGATCGAGGGCGCCAGCGCGCAGCCGACGCTGCCGATCATGAACAATACGAGACCGATATAGAGCGGCAGCTTGCGCCCGAACATGTCGGAGAACGGGCCATAGACGAGTTGGCCGGCGCCGAGCGCCACGAAGAAGACCATAAGGCTCATCTGCACCTGGCCGATGCCGGCGCCGAAATCGGCACCGATGGTCGGCAGAGCCGGCAGATACATATCGATGGCAAAGGGCCCGATCGCGCTGAGCAAGCCCAGCACGACCGCGAAGCGGACGAGCGACGAGTTCATGACCGAAAACTCTCGAATGCGAAAACCGCCCTGGCGGCGGGCGGCTCGGGAAGCGGGTCTTTTGTGTGGGAGCTCCGCCGGCCCGCAGCAGGGCGGACGGATGCGTTTATTGAATCGAATTTCCCCCTGCAACGCGCGCCGGTCAAGCCGGTTCATGCTGCAGCTGCGAAATGACGGATTTCTGTGGCGATCCGGCATCATGGGCGGCGGCGAGCGTGGACAGCGGCCTTCACAACACCCCGCATCGGCCTCTCCACCTTCACAGCGCGGAGGCGATCCCCTATATCTTCCTCGCCGGTGAAAGCCGGCTATGGCGATAAACGGTCATCGTAATAAACCTATCGGACCCGGGGGCGGTACCCGGCGCCTCCACCCAAGTCCATCGGCCCGCGCAGCGCGCAGATGGCCTTCGGCGGGGGCGAAATAGGATCGACGAGGGCGTAAAGGGTGCACTTTCGCTCGGCATGGTACCGCCGATATCGGACCAAACCTATAGTTGCGAATGACAACTATGCTCCGGTGGCCGTCGCCGCGTAATGCGGTGCTGGTACCGAAATCAAAGTCCTTGCGGGTAGCACTGTAAGGCGGGGTCCGGAGGCACCTGGCAACAGAAGCCTCCACTTTCATTCTCCCGTCCATGAGCGGCCGGGATGCGAGGAACGGTGGGAATGCCTGAGGATCTGATCCGCTACGATATCCTTGCCCAGGACGCGCTCCGGGGCGTCGTGAGGAAGGTCCTTTCCGAGGTCGCCAAGACCGGGCTGCCCGGCGAGCATCATTTCTACATCACCTTCGAGACGCGGGCGCCCGGCGTGCGCATCTCCAGCCGCATGCTCGCGCAATATCCCGAAGAGATGACCATCGTCCTCCAGCATCAGTTCTGGGACCTCGCGGTCACCGAACATGCCTTCGAGGTCGGCCTGTCCTTCAACGGCGTCCCCGAGCGCCTGCTCGTCCCCTTCACGGCCATCAAGGGCTTCGTCGATCCTTCCGTGCAGTTCGGCCTCCAGTTCGAGACGGCTCCGGCCGAAGAGGGCGTGGAAGAGGCAAGCCGCGAGATGGACGAGGTCGAGGCGTCTGCGCTCGTCTTCGATCCGCCGGCCGCCGATGGGGCCGAGCCGGAGAAGACCGGCGAGGCGCAGGTCGTCCGGCTGGACGCTTTCCGCAAGAAGACCTGACTTCGAGAAGGCTGACTTCAAGAAGACCTGCCCGAAGGCTGTCGGATCGGGCAAGCGCCGGCGGTCGGCTTCGACCGGACCGGACAGCCTGTCCTGATCGTCAGCTTCCCCATCCGCTCCCTGTCACACGGCTGTCATGTCGATCGTCGAAGCACAGGCGATGCGCGGCCACGGTGGCGCAACCGCTTCGCCGGGACGGGGTCGACCGGCGCGGCGTACGCCTCGTGACCCGCGGATAGCGTGACGTGACGAGCCTTGGCGAGTTGCTGGCCGGTCTCGGGCTGCTCTTTGTCGGCTTGAAGCTCTTGTCCGCCAATCTGCAGCAGGCGCTCGGCGGCCGGATCCGCGTGCTGCTCCAGCGCGCCACCGCCTCTCCCCTCGCCGGCTTCCTGGTCGGCTGCGTCGCCGGCATCGTCACGCAGTCGAGCAACGCGGTCGCGGTCATCTCCGGCAATCTCGTGCGCGGTCGCGCGCTGACCACCCGCGATGCGATCCCGATCGTCGCCGGCGGCAATGTCGGGACGGCGGCGCTGGTCGTGATGGCGGCGATCGATTTCCATGTCGCGGCGCTGATGCTCGTCGGGCTCGTCGGTCTCGGCTATCAGGCCGGCCTCGACCGCAGGGGAACGCTGCGCGACTGGATGGGCGTCCTGCTCGGCCTCGCGCTGCTCTTTCTCGGCATCGACTTCATCAAGGCCGCGCCGCGCACCGTCGATATCGACGCGCTGGCCGCCTTCGCCGAGACACTGCCGCCGCTTGTCAGCCTCGTCATCGGCGTCGCGGTGGCGCTCGTGACGCAATCCTCGTCGACAGCCGCCATCCTCGCACTCGCCGGGCTGCGCGCAGGCTTTGTCGAGCTCGACGACTGCTTCTTCCTCGTCGTCGGCGCCAATCTCGGCTCGGGCATCGCCAGCCTCGTCGCGGCCGGCGGTCTCTCCGGCGTCGGACGGCAGCTCTGCTACATCCACATCCTGGTCAAGGCGATCGGTTCCGGCCTCCTGCTGCTGCTCTGGGTGAGCGCGCCGGCCTGCGGGTTCGATCCGTCGCATCTCTTCGCCGAGGCGGGAGCGGGCGAGGCGCCGGCCTCGGTCTCGATGCTCTTCCTCGTGCTGCAACTCGCCGGAGCGCTGCCGGTGACGATCCTGCGCAGTCTCGCCGAACGGTTCGCCGACCACTTCAGCCCGCCCTCCCTCGAGGACAGCGTCTCGCGGCCGCGCTTCATCGATCCCGTGGCGACGGCCGATCCGGCAGGCGCGCTCGATCTCTCGTCTCGCGAGATCGCCGATCTCGTCACCCGGCTTGGCTCGCTGCTGCCCGATCTCGACGCGGCCGATGTCGCGCCCGCGGCCGAAATCCGCCTGCTCTGGCGCGGCGGTTCGGCCGTCGCCGCGACGACCGACGCATTCCTCGTGCAGTTGATCGGCCGCGGCCTCTCCGGCGCCGACCTCGAATCCGCCCTCGGCCAGCAGGCGCGACTCGAGGGCCTCCGCTCGCTGCAGGATGCCCTGGCCGATTTCTCCGACGTGATCCTCTCGTTCGAGGCGCTGCCGCGCCTCGCCTTCGACCTCTCCGAAAGCCTTCGCCTGATGGTTCTGCAACTCGCCGAAGCCGGTGCGGGCGACGACGGTGATTTCGCGTTTCTGATCGCCCTCACCGCCGACCGCAGCGAGCATCTCAACGCGCTGCGTGGCTCCCTCGCCACCTCGGCGCTCGGCGCCGAACACGACGCGCAGCGCCTGCTTCTGGCAACGAGCCTTTTCGAGCGCGCAGTCTGGCTCATCCATCGCCTCGCCATCGCGCTGCGGGCGGCGCGGGTGACGGCGACGGCGTCGCAATCGGCGCTGGCGAGCGGACCGGCTTCGCGGTTCGCGCCCCGCGCCGACGCCGAGGCTCTGGAGAGCGCCGGCCGCCCGGGCCGCTGACCCCATGCCGCGCTGCGGCATTGCCTTGGCAGCGGGGAAAACCGCGTGCTAGACAGCCGCCATCCTCCGCGAGGCGGGGCCTCCCGGCCCGCGGCGACGCTTTTCGAGCCATGAGAGCGGCCAGCGCGTCTGGCCAGGAGCGCAGAATGACGACCCGGATCGAGACAGACACGTTCGGCCCCATCGAGGTTGCCTCGGACCGCTACTGGGGCGCGCAGGCGCAGCGCTCGCTCGGCAATTTCAAGATCGGCATCGAGAAGCAGCCGAAGCCGGTCGTCCGCGCCCTCGGCGTCGTCAAGCGCGCCGCGGCCGAGGTCAACATGGCGCTCGGCCGCCTGGATCCCGCGATCGGCACCGTCATCGTCGCCGCCGCGCAGGAAGTGATCGACGGCAAGCTCGACGACCACTTCCCGCTCGCCGTCTGGCAGACGGGCTCGGGCACCCAGTCGAACATGAACGCCAACGAGGTGATCTCGAACCGCGCGATCGAGATGCTCGGCGGCGTCATGGGCTCGAAGAAGCCGGTCCATCCCAACGACCACGTCAATATGAGCCAATCGTCGAACGACACCTATCCGACGGCGATGCATGTTGCCGCCGCCGAGGAGATCGTCGCGACGCTGATCCCGGCGCTGAAGCACCTCCATGCGGCGCTCGATGCCAAGGCCAAGGCCTGGTCGGACATCGTCAAGATCGGCCGCACCCATACGCAGGACGCGACGCCGCTGACGCTCGGCCAGGAATTCTCCGGCTATGCCAAGCAGGTCGAGAACGGCATCGCCCGGATCGAGCTGACGCTTCCGGCGCTGATGGAACTCGCCCAGGGCGGCACCGCGGTCGGCACCGGTCTCAATGCCCCGATCGGTTTCGCGGAGCAGGTAGCGGACCGCATCGCCGCGATCACCGGCCTTCCCTTCACCAGCGCGCCCAACAAGTTCGAGGCGCTCGCCGCGCATGACGCGATGGTGTTCAGCCATGGCGCGCTCAACACGGTCGCCGCCTCGCTGTTCAAGATCGCCAACGACATCCGCCTGCTCGGCTCCGGCCCGCGCGCCGGACTCGGCGAACTGTCGCTGCCGGAGAACGAGCCCGGCTCGTCGATCATGCCCGGCAAGGTCAATCCGACCCAGTGCGAGGCGCTGACGCAGGTCTGCGTGCAGGTGTTCGGCAACAACGCCGCCCTGACCTTCGCCGACAGCCAGGGCCATTTCGAGCTCAACGTCTACAACCCTTTGATGGCGTACAACTTCCTGCAGTCCGTCCGCCTGCTCGCCGACGGCGCCGTCTCCTTCACCGACAACTGCGTCGTTGGCATCGAGCCGCGCCTCGACAATATCCGCCACGGCGTCGAGCGCTCGCTGATGCTCGTCACCGCGCTGGCGCCGAAGATCGGCTACGACAACGCCGCCAAGATCGCCAAGACGGCCCACAAGAACGGCACGACGCTGCGCGAGGAGGCCGTCGGCGGCGGCTATGTGACCGCCGAGGAATTCGACGCCGTCGTCCGTCCGGAGGACATGATCGGTCCGAAGTGAGTTTGCGAAAGACGGTGGAAACGCTACCTTCGGGCGTGGGCGATTGGGATCGACGCCGCGGCGTCGACCCCCAAACTCGGAATGCCATGGCTGACCTCGTCAACCTGAACCGCTTCCGCAAGCAGAAGGCCCGGGCCGAGAAGGAGGCTGAGGCTGCGGAAAACCGCGTCCGCTTCGGTCGCACCAAGGCGGAAAAAAAGGCCGAAGCGCAGGAGACGGCCCGCAAGGCGCGGCTGCTCGAGGGTCATCGCCGCGCCGAAGACGAGCCGGACGCATCGTGAGAAAGCGCTCGATCGCGATCGCCGGACACCGGACGTCCATCTCGATCGAGGATCCGTTCTGGGAGGCGCTCGGCGAGATTGCCGCAGCGCGCGGTGGTTCCGTCGCCGGCCTGGTTGCCGAGATCGACGGCGCGCGTGCCCCCGGCGTCAACCTTTCCTCGGCGCTTCGTCTCGCCGCGCTGGACTGGTATCGCGGACGCAGCGGCGGAGACTGACCGGCCGGTTCTTCTACTGGCCCTGCAGATGCTGCGGGGAGAGCTTCAGCAGATCCTGCGCGCGCCGGATCGCCTCGGCATTCGCCTTGGCCTCCGCTTCGGCGGCGGCCTTCGCTGCTGCTGTATCGACCTTGGCCGCGTCCATGGCCTTGGCGTCGGCCTCGCCCTGCTTCTGGCTCGCGGCCGATGCGGCGGCGGCAGCCTTCGCGTCCTGTGCCTTTTCCTTTACGAGCGCATCGGCGGCGGCCTTCTTCTTCGCAGCCTCGTCGGCGCGCGCCTTTGCGTCGGCAGCCGCCTTTTCGGCCGCCTCGGCGGCGAGCCGCGCTTCTTCCGCCTTCTGCCGCGCCTCGTCGGCCGCTTGAGCCTGCTCGGCGGCCCGTGCTTCCGCCTGGCGCTGCGCCTCGGCCGCGGCCTGGCGCTCGGCTTCTGCCCTTGCAAGCCGCTCCGCCTCGGCACGGGCGGCCTCTTCCTCGGCCGCCTTCCGCTCCGCCTCGGCGGCGGCTGCGGCGGCTTCCGCCGCGCGCTTCTCGGCCTCCGCCTTGCGTCGATCCTCGTCTCGCCCGGCGCGCAGAAGCCGCCCGAGCTTCTCCTTCTCGAGGATTTCGCTCTGCAGCTTCTCGATCCGCTGCATCTCGCGCTGCGCGGCGCGAAGCTGCAGGAAGTTCTGCAGCGGCGACACGTCGAGCGAGCGCTCCGGCGCCGCGAGCCGCCCGTCATAGGAAACCGAGACCTGCGGCAGCGCGCCGGTGGTTTCATCGGCCCCCGAGACGGCCGCGATCGTCCAGCGGCTGGCGAGCGATAGATCGTTGAGATCGATCGTCAGGCCGCCGGCGACGGTGGCGGCGTCGGCCGTAATGTCCAGATTGGGTGCCCGGATGATGCCGGCGACGATCGAGAAGGCGCCATCGATACGGCTGAAGGTCAGCGGGCCGGCGTCGAGGAAGCCGGAGAACATCTTGCCGAGCGCCGCGGCGTCGAGATCGCGGCCGCTCTCGGCCGCGGCCACCGTCGCGGCGAAGGCGCCCGGATCGGTGTTCGCCGCTCTGCCGGCACCGATGCCGACCGATCCGCCGCCCGAAAGCGTCGCGACAACGCCCGCCAGCGAACGGCCGTTGCCCTCGAACTGGGCCGAAAGATCAAGCGAACCTGATAGCACTGGCTCGCCGCCGGCCTGCCGGACGAAATCGCCGAGCCGCGCGCTCTTGATCGCGAACTGGCCCGAGACGCCGACCGCGCCGTCGGCCGGCGTGATCGACAGCGCACCGGTCGCGGCACCGCCGGCAACCGTGCCGGCGGCCAGCGAGAGGTCGAGCCGACCATCGGAACGGTTGAGATTGCCGATCGCATTCTCGACGGCGACGTCGCCGCCAATCGTCAGCCTCGCAGCTTTCAGCCCGATCGCCATGTCGGGCCCGGCGATCGCCGGGCTGGCGAAGGGTGCATCCGACCATCCACCCGTGACCGGCTCCGGAACAAGCCCAAAACCGAAACCGGACAGCACGCCGAGATCGAGCGCGGCCAGCGAAAGATCGCCATCGACGCCCCAGCGATCACCCGCCTTGGCCAGCACCAGCGAGCCGGTCGCCTCGCCGCCGAACCGTCCCTTCTCCAGTGTCAGGGCCAGCCGCGTCGGCGCGAGATCGATCGGCCCGGCGATGTCCACTGGCGCGGGAGACGGGAGGCCGGGAACCGGGCCGGCAATGAGCGCCGCCAGCGGAGCGGCGTCGGCTCCCGAGAGCGCCGCGGTGCCGGCGAAGCGCGGCGTCTCGTCCTCGGCGATCGCGAAGCGCCCTTCGAGGTCGTAATCGATGCCGGCGACCGCGCCCTTGATGCTCAGGGGAACGCCCGCGGCGAGCGGTCCGCCGCCCTCGACGGTAAGGCGCAGAGGCCCGGGGGTCGCAACGTCGCGCGCCGGGAAGCCTGCCTGGCGCAGGGCGAGCCCCGCGTCGGGGTTCTCGATCGCGGCTGAGAGCTTGACCGAGCCGTTGCGCCAGTCCGAGACGGAACCGGTCAGGCCGAGCGCGACATCGACTGAGCTGCCGCCCGCGGTGCCGTTCAGCGTGATATTGGCATTCGTCCGCTCGTCGGTCGCCGCCGCATTGGCGACAGCCGTGAGCTTCGTATCGCGCAGCGCCGGCGCGGCGGCGGACAGCCAGGCCGAGAAGGCGCTGTCCGGCATGACCCGTTCGACCACCGCGGCGAGCCCGCCCATGTCGCGCGCGTCGATCGTCGCCGAAAGCTGGCCGCTCGGCAGCGTGTCGAGATCGGCCAGCTTGCCGCTGGCGCCGATCGAGGCGCCGGCGAGATCGCCGACCTGGAAGCGGTTCGCGACCAGCACGCCGTCAGCATAGGAGCCGTCGGCCGAAACATCGGCGAGCGTCGTATCGCCGATCACGAAGCTGCCGGCGGCGAGCTTCACCCTGAAACTGTCGGCGAGCCCACCGTTCTCGGTGACGCTGCGGCCGGCAAAGAGCTCGGTCAGCGAAGCCGCCTGGTCATAGTCGAAGCGGTCAGCCTTGAGATCGACCGCGAAATCGCGACGGCCGGAGGCGTCGCGCTTCCAGTCGAGCCCGCCGCGGATGTTCGATTCATCCATACGCGCCGTCATGGCGCTGATGCGGATTTCCTCGGGCGCGACATCGAGCTGTCCCGACATGTCGAAGGGCTGCAGCGGCAACCGCGTGCCGGTCGGCGCGCCGCGCCACCACGCCGCGAAGATCGAAGGCTGGTCTGAGCGCAGCCGCACGCCGCCGACGAAGCGCACGGTCGGCGTCGTGGTGACCGTGCCATCGGCGGAAAGCCGCGTGCGCCCTGGCAGATCGGCGGCGAGTTCCTCGACCCGCCAGCCGTCGCGATCGGTCGCCGCGTCGAACTGCAGATTTTGCACGACAGAGCCGCCGACCACGATGCCCGGCACGTCGAAGCCGATGCGGCCGGGGATCGGCGGGCGCGGCAGTTGCGACAGCGCCGTCACCAGGGCGGCGCCGGCGGCGTTGACATCGACGGGCTCGTTCGGCCCCTTGCCCAGCGAGCGATCGAGATCGACCTGCCGCGATTTCAACACCGCGTCGAAGCGCATGTCGGTGCCAAGCGCGACCGTCGCGGCGCCGGTCAGGCTGAACGGGCGGTCCTCCGGCCCCTCGGCAAGCGTCAGTTCGGGCAAACGCAGCATGTCCGGGCGCAGCTCGAAACTGCCGAGCGCCCGCCAGCCCGGCGGCGGCACCGGCTCGCCCTCCTTGGTCGGCGGCAGCACCTCGGCCAGCGTGAACGTGCCGCCCCAGAGCGGTCCCTTGCCGTCCTGGTTGACCACGCCGTCGGCGCTGGCCGTGAAGGGGAGCGCGGCCGGCGCGAGGTCGAGCTTGGCGCGGATCGAGCCGTCCGCCTCCTGCTTGCCGGTGGCGAGGCGGAAAGCCGTCGGCTGGCCCTCGATCGTGAGGTTGCCCTCGACCTTCCAGGGTCCAAGCAACGAGCGAGCGTCGATCCCGGCATCGATCGCGGAGAGCGCCAGCACCCGGCCGGAGCGGCTGTCGAGATAGGAGAGCGAACCGTTGCGGACGGTGACGTGCTGCAGCGTGACGGCGGCGGGATCGAGGCTTTGCGACGCGGCGCTGCGCTTCAGCCAGTCGATCGCGCCGCTCTCGTCAACCGTCACCGCGGCGACCGGACGGTCGATCGTCATCTCGGCGACGCGGATATCGCCGGAGAGCAGCGGGATGAGCTCGACCCGCGTCGAGAAGCGCGCGATCTCGAGCATCGGCTGATCGGCCGAGCCGCCGACGCGGATATCGGTCACATCGAGATAGGGCATCGGCAGGATGCGCAGCGTGACGTCGCCGTCGACATGGACAGCCTGTCCCAGCACCTTTTCCGCTTCGCGCTCGAAGGTGGGGCGGAACGCGTTCCAGTCGACCACGAACGGCACCACCAGCGCCGCGAACAGCACGGCGATGATCAAGCCACCGACGAACAGGTAGAGCCTGCTCAGGTCCGCCTCCTTCTCATTGGCCCCGCCATTGCCCCGTCAATCGGGCAGGATCTTGCCGGGATTGAGGATGCCGAGCGGGTCGAGCGCCGCCTTGATCGCCCGCATCGGCGCCAGCGCCGGTCCATGCTCGAGCTCGAGATATCTGCGCTTGCCCTGGCCGACGCCGTGCTCGCCCGTGCAAGTCCCTTCCATGCCGATCGCACGCTTCGAAAGGCGCGCGAGGAATGCCTCCGCCACACGGATCTCCTCGACATTGTCGGTGTCGATCATGACCTGGACGTGGAAATTGCCATCGCCGACATGGCCGACGATCGGCGCGATCAGCCCGCTTTCGGCAATGTCCGCGATCGTCTCGTGCACGCAGTCGGCGAGCCGCGAGATCGGCACGCAGGCATCGGTCGCGATCACCTGCGCGCCGGGCCTGAGACCGCGCGCGGCGAAATAGGCGTCGTGACGGGCCTGCCAGAGCTTCGTCCGTTCCTCGGGCCGGGTGGTCGACTGGTAACCGCCACCGCCGAAGGAGGCCGCAATCTCGCCGAACAGCGTCGCCTGCTCCTCGACCGAGGCCGCGGAGCCGTGGAATTCCACGAAGAGATGCGGCGTCTCGGGCAGGCCGAGGCCGGCAAAGGCGTTGGTCGCGCGGATCATCAGCGTATCGAGCAGCTCGATGCGCGCGATCGGGATGCCGCTCTGGATGGTCAGGATCGTGGCGTTACAGGCATCATCGACGCTCGGGAAGGCACAGACCCCGGCCGACATCGCCTCGGGAATGCCGGCAAGGCGCAGCGTGACCTCGGTGATGATGCCGAGCGTCCCTTCCGAGCCCACCAGAAGCCGTGTCAGGTCGTAGCCGGCCGAGGACTTGCGGGCTCGGCTGGCGGTGCGGATTACCGAGCCGTCGGCCATCACGGCGGTGAGGTTCACGACATTGTCGCGCATCGTGCCGTAGCGCACGGCATTGGTGCCGGACGCCCGGGTCGCCGCCATGCCGCCAAGGCTGGCATCGGCGCCGGGATCGATCGGGAAGAACAGGCCCTGGTCGCGCAGATGCTCGTTGAGCTGGCGGCGCGTCACGCCGGCCTCGACGGTGCAGTCGAGGTCCTCCGGACGAACGGCGACGACGCGATTCATCTGCGAGAGATCGATCGAGATGCCCCCGAACGGCGCGTTCACATGGCCTTCGAGCCCCGTGCCGGTTCCGAACGGGATCAGCGGGACGCGATGCTCAGCGGCAACGCGCACGATTTCGGCGACCTCTTCGGTCGAGGTCACGAAGATCACGGCATCGGGCGGCTGATTCGCCATCCAGTTGACGGTGTTGGCATGCTGGCGGCGAATTTCGGCGCCGCGACTGAAGCGGCTGCCGAAGCGGGCCTCCAGAAGGTCCAGCGCCGCTGCGCGATCGCTCTCCATGCGCAACGCCGATACCGTCATTCCCGCCTCGCTCCTCGCCGGTCAAAACCTGCCGCCGCACGGCTGGCCGCACCGTAGCAAAATGATGCTGCCGCGCCAAAGACTTCCTCGGAAATGCGGCACCATCGTCCCGATCCCCCGCAAGATCGCCCTCCTTGCTGGAAAGGTGGGGGCCGAGGCGCCATATTCGCGCTATGTTCCAGTTTCCGAATCGCAGCCGGCTTCCGGCATGACCGAGCGTCCCGACCGTCACGGCGAAACCGCGCCGCCCGCCCCCCGTCCCGGCGGCATCGCCGCGCGCGCGCTCGGCGCCCGCTCCGTTCCCGATTATCTGGTGCGGCTCAACCCGGAGCAGCGGCTGGCGGTCGAGACGACCGAGGGGCCTGTTCTGGTGCTTGCCGGCGCCGGCACTGGCAAGACGCGTGTGCTCACGACGCGCATCGCCCATCTCCTCGCCACCGGGCGCGCCTATCCGAGCCAGATCCTCGCGGTTACCTTCACCAACAAGGCGGCGCGCGAGATGCGCCACCGCATCGGCGACCTGATCGGGCCATCGGTCGAAGGCATGGCCTGGCTCGGCACCTTTCACTCCATCGGCGTGCGCATCCTGCGCCGACATGCCGAACTGGTTGGGCTCAAGTCGAACTTCACCGTGCTCGACGCCGACGACGCCGTTCGCCTGATGAAGCAGCTGATCCAGGCCGAGGGGATCGACGAGAAGCGCTGGCCGGGCAAGCAGCTGGCGCTTCTGATCGACGGCTGGAAGAATCGGGGCCTGACGCCGAAGGACGTGCCGCCGGGCGAAGGCGGCGCCTTCGCGGGCGGCAAGGGCGTCAAGCTCTACACCGCCTATCAGGAACGCCTGAAGGTCCTCAACGCCTGCGACTTCGGCGATCTTCTCCTGGAGACGATCCGCCTCTTCCGCGAAAATCCCGACGTGCTCGCCGAATACCAGCAGCGCTTCCAATATATGCTCGTCGACGAGTATCAGGACACCAATGTCGCGCAATATCTCTGGCTGCGCCTGCTTGCACAGGGACGCCGTAATATCTGCTGCGTCGGCGACGACGACCAGTCGATCTATGGCTGGCGCGGCGCCGAGGTCGACAACATCCTGCGTTTTGAGAAGGATTTTCCGGGCGCCGTGGTGATCCGCCTCGAGCGCAACTACCGCTCGACCAGCCATATCCTCGGGGCGGCCTCGCATCTCATCACTCACAACGAGGGCCGGCTCGGCAAGACACTCTTCACCGACATCGCCGATCCCGAGGCCACCAAGGTCCAGGTCGCCTCGTCCTGGGATTCGGAGGAGGAAGCGCGGGCGATCGGCGAGGAGATCGAGGCGCTGCAGCGCCAGGGCCACAGCCTCGACGAGATGGCGATCCTCGTGCGCGCCTCGTTCCAGATGCGCTCCTTCGAAGAGCGCTTCATCCAGCTCGGCCTGTCCTATCGTGTCATTGGCGGCCCCCGCTTCTACGAGCGCGCCGAGATCCGCGACGCCCTCGCCTATCTGCGCGTCGTGATGCAGCCGGCCGACGACCTCGCCTTCGAGCGCATCGTCAACACGCCCCGCCGCGGCATCGGCGAGACAACCGTCCGACTGCTGCACGACCATGCCCGCGCCCGTCGCATCCCGATGCTCGCGGCGGCCGAGGAGCTGGTCCAGACGAGCGAGATCGGCGCCAAGGCCCGCACGGCGCTGCGCGATCTCGCCGCCTCCTTCGCGCGCTGGCGCGGCCGCCTCGACGCCGTCAAGCATACCGAGCTCGCCGAGATCATCCTCGACGAGAGCGGCTACACCGAGATGTGGCAGCAGGACCGCTCGGCCGACGCGCCGGGCCGGCTCGACAACCTCAAGGAACTGATCCGCTCCATGGAGGAGTTCGAGTCGCTGGAAGGCTTCCTCGAGCATATCGCTCTCGTCATGGACCGCGACAGCGCCGATACGACCGAGGCCGTGTCGATCATGACGCTGCATTCGGCCAAGGGCCTCGAATTCGAAACAGTCTTCCTGCCCGGCTGGGAAGAGGGCCTTTTCCCGAGCCAGCGCACGCTCGACGAGAGCGGCCGCGCCGGCCTCGAGGAAGAGCGCCGCCTCGCTTATGTCGGCATCACCCGCGCCAAACGGCGCGCGTTGATCTGGTTCGCCTCAAACCGCCGCATCCACGGCCTCTGGCAATCGACCGTCCCGTCACGCTTTTTGGACGAGTTGCCGGACAAGCATGTCGACGTCGTCGAGCAGACATCGAGCTATGGCGGCTACAATGTCGGCGGCATCGGCAATTACGGTTCGAGCAGGTTCGACCGCGCCGATCCCTTCGCCAACACCTATTCGACGCCGGGCTGGCAGCGCGCTCAGAAGAATCGCGCTTCCAGCGCCGACAAGCCCTCGGCCCGGCCGACCATGCGCGTCATCGAGGGCGAACTCGTCGCAAAATCGACCGGCTCCGCCTCCGCCTATGCCATCGGCGAGCGGGTCTTCCACCAGAAATTCGGCTATGGCACCGTCTCGGCCATCGAAGGCAACAAGCTGACGGTCGATTTCGAGACAGGCCCGAAGAAGGTCGTCGACAGCTTTGTTACGCGGGGGTGAGCCGCTGCGGGGGATTGGAGCATCAACGTGAACCGGACGGACGTAATTTCGGTCCTGCGAAGCCGCGAAGACGCCATCAGGCAGCGCGGGGCCGTCTCGATGTACCTGTTCGGATCGACCGGGCGTGGCGAGGCCTCGCCGGCCAGCGATGTCGATCTCTTCATCGACTACGATCCGACCCGCCGCTTTTCGTTGTTCGACCTGGCTGGGCTAAAGGCATTTCTCGAGGCGGAATTGCGCGCGCATGTCGATCTGACGACGCGGGACAGTCTCCACCCGGATTGAGGGCCGACATCGAAGGTGAAGCGATCTGGATATTCTGATGGCGCCGCGCAGGCTGAACCCGGTCCTCGGCGACATCATCGACGGTATCGAGGCCGCGGTCCACGGAAAGCCTTCGAGGAATTCCAGAGCGACTGGTTGCTTCGCCATGGCGTTCAACGGGGCTGGAGATCATTTCGGAGGCATCGCGTCACATTCCAGAACCGATGCTGACACACGCGCCCGGTGTCCCCTGGAGCCAGGTCCGAACCATCGGCAATCTGTTGCGGCACGAGTACCATCGCATCGCCGACGCCATAATCTGGAATGCCGTTGTTGATGAACTGGGTCCTTTGCGCCGCGGCGTCGAAGCGATCCGAGCCGCGCTCAGGGAGTAGCCGAGCCCTCGTCGTCCCTGAGCCGCATCAGCCCCGCCTTGGTCGGCTTGAACCCGCATCCCGCATAGAAACCTTCGAGATGTGGCTCGTAGTCGACATGGAGCCATTCGGCGCCGCGCTCGCCGGCGAGGCGGGCGGCTTCCTTGACGAGGCGGGTGCCGAGGCCTTCGCGGCGATGGTCGGGGTGAACCGTCGGATCGAGCAGGAAGGCGTGGACACCGCCATCGGTCGCGACATTCACGAAGCCGACCAGCGCGCGGCTGTCGTCATAAGCGCAAAGATGGCCGAGGCTGCGCCGCAGCACCGCGGCGATGTCCCCGCGGGGCGGGCCGCCCCAGGCCGCTTCCCAGAGACGGGCGAAGGCGTCCGCGGGCGGAAACGGATCGATGCGGAGTTCGGTCATGGGGCGCTGGCCTTTGCCTGATGCTCGGGCCGGCGCTATGAAGCCTTTCCCTCTTCCGTGCAAGGCGCCGCATGACCCTCATCGCCTCCCTTCCCGTCGCGACCGAAGAACTGGCCGGAGCCCTCGTCGAGGCGCTCGGCGCCAGCGAGGAACTCGACTTCCCCACCGCAGCGACGACCGAGCAGGCGGACAAGAGCTGGGTGGTCGACATCTATTTCGAGGAGCAGCCGGACGCGGCGACACTTGAGCGGCTCGTGCGCGCCGTCATGGGCGAGGCGACGCCGCAGATCGTCGTCGAGCCACTGCCCGACGAGGACTGGGTCGCGAAATCGCTGGAAGGACTGAAGCCGGTACGCGCCGGGCGCTTCATGGTGCATGGCAGCCATGACCGGTCGAAGGTGCAGCCCGACGACATCGCGGTCGAGATCGAGGCCGGCGAGGCCTTCGGCACCGGCCATCACGGCACGACGGCCGGCTGCCTCGCCGAGATCGACCGCCTCTGCAGCGCGCGCGACTTCCGTTCGATCCTCGATCTCGGCACCGGGACCGGCGTCCTGGCGATCGCCGTCGCCAAGGCTTTCGGCAAGCGGGTACTCGCGACCGATATCGACCCCGTCGCGACGCGGGTGACGCATGAGAACGCGGTGCTCAACGGCGTCGGGCCGCTGATCGAGGCGGAAACGGCGGAAGGCTTCGGCAATCCGGTCTTCGGACGTCACGCGCCCTTCGACCTCATCATCGCCAATATCCTCGCCGGCCCGCTGATCGCGCTTGCCGGCGATATCGTGCACCACCTGGCGCCGGATGGCGTCGTCGTCCTCTCCGGATTGCTGACGGCGCAAGGTCCGGCCGTGATCGCGGCCTATGGGGCCGAGGGCCTGCGCCTCGTCCGCTCCGGCGAGATGGAAGGCTGGCTGACCCTCACGCTTTCGCGCTGAGGCAGCGCCGCGGCCAGAATCGAAACGGCCAGCAGGCGCTTGCGCATCCTGCCGGCCGTTCTCAATTGGGACGGGCTGAACGCCCGGTCGCTCCGATCAGAGCGGGGCGCTGAACGCCGCGCGCTCGAAGGTTTCGCGGTCGAACCCGAAGGTCGCCAGCGACGCGTCGTCGAGCGCCAGCTGGTAGCCGTTCACGTAACGCGGCATCTGGCGCTCGCGCACATGGTTCATCCGCGCGACCGCACGCCGGACGACGCCATGTCCGCGGCTTGCCGCCGCGGCAATGCCGATCTCTCCATAAGCTGCAGCCATGATATCCAATCCTTGTCTGAATCGCCGGGTGGCGCTTCGGTCGAGGGGGAACATAGTCGCGATCGCCACGCGAAAGAACCGCCGCAACGGAATGACAGACATGCGGTTTTTGCATCGCACAAACTTCCGACACAATGATGTCGCGATGCAAACACGACCGTGAACGCGGTTGCCGCCTGGAGCAGGCCTCGCTACGGTTCGTTAACGTCACCTGCCTGTACGAGCCGCTTGCATGTTCCAGACTTACGATGCCCCGTCGCGCTCCGGGCCGATCGGCGCGCGCCTCGCCGCCCTTCGGGCAGTTCTGAAGAAGGCGGGGCTCGCCGGTTTCATCGTGCCGCATGCCGACGAATATCAAGGCGAGTATATCCCCGCCTCGGCTGAAAGGCTCGCTTATCTGACCGGCTTCACCGGCTCGGCGGGCGCCGCTGTCGTGCTCTCCGGCGAAGCTGCTGTCTTCGTCGACGGCCGCTATACCCTGCAGGTCCGCGACCAGGTCGACGGCGGCGACTTCGCCTATGAGCATCTCATCGAGAACCCGCCGCATCAGTGGCTGAAGTCGCGTCTCAAGCAGGGCGACCGGCTCGGCTACGACCCGCGGCTGATGACGCTTGCCGAAGTGCGGCGGCTCGATGCCGTCGTCAAGGCGGCCGGCGCGACCCTCGTCCCGGTCGAGGAGAATCCAGTCGACGCGATCTGGCATGATCGCCCTGCCCCGCCGGTGGCTTCCGTCTCGCTGCAGGCCGAAACGCTGGCCGGCGAGGCTGCGGAGACCAAGATCGAGCGCCTGCGCGCCGTTCTGGCGGACAAGGGCGTCGATGCCGCGATCATCGCGCAGACCGATTCCATCGCCTGGACCTTCAACATCCGCGGCGGCGACGTTCCGCACAACCCCGTTCCGCTGTCCTTCGCCATCCTGCGGCGCGAGGGTGACCCGTCGCTCTATATCGACGGACGCAAGCTCTCCAATGAAGTGCGCGACCGGCTGGCCGGCCTCGCCGACATCAAGGAAGAACCCGCGCTAGCCGCTGATCTCGCCAAGCTCGGCGCTGCGGGCGCCAAGGTACTGGTCGATCTGAACCTGACGCCGGACGCGCTCGCCAGCGCCGTCAGCGCCGCGGGCGGCACCCTCGTCGAGGGCGCCGATCCCGTATCGCTGCCCAAGGCGCGCAAGAACGACGCCGAGCTCGCGGGCATGCGGCGCGCCCATCTGCGCGACGGCGTCGCGATGACGCGTTTCCTCGCCTGGCTGGCGGCGACCGCGCCGTCGGGCGGGCTCACCGAGATCGCCGCGGCGAAGAAACTGGAGGCCTTCCGCGCCGAGACCGGTGAAGAGGATGGCCAGCCGCTGCTCGAAATCTCCTTCGACACGATCTCGGGCGCCGGCCCGAACGGCGCCATCGTCCATTACCGCGTCACCGAAGCGACAGACCGCGCCATCGAGCCGGGCCAGCTCTATCTTGTCGATTCCGGCGCCCAGTATCGCGACGGCACGACGGATATCACCCGCACCATCGCCATCGGGACGCCGACCGCTGAGATGCGGGACCGTTTCACCCGCGTGCTGAAGGGCCATATCGCGCTCTCGACGGCCCGCTTTCCGAAGGGCACCACCGGCGCGCAGCTCGATACGCTCGCCCGCCTCGCGCTCTGGCAGGCCGGGCTCGACTATGACCACGGCACCGGCCATGGCGTCGGTGTCTTCCTGCAGGTTCACGAGGGCCCTGCCCGAATTTCCAAGGCGGGTACCGTGCCGCTCGAGCCGGGCATGATCCTTTCCAACGAGCCCGGCTACTACAAGACCGGCGCCTTCGGCATCCGCATCGAGAACCTCGTCATCGTCGAGCCGCCGTCGGAGATATCGGGTGGCGACCGTCCGATGCTCTCCTTCGAGACGCTGACGCTGGCGCCGATCGATCGGAGCCTGATCGAGCCCGCTCTGATGACCGCCGACGAGATCGCCTGGCTCGATGCCTATCACGCTCGCGTGCGCGCTGCGCTTCAGCCGTCGCTGCAGGGTGAAGCGGAAACTTTCCTGCTCGCGGCGACACAGCCTCTGGTTGCATGATGCTTGAGCGCGGCCGAAACCCGGCCGTGTTCACTTTCGCAACTTTCTTCGGAACAGATCATCGTCAGCTTCGTTGGACTGTCGAGCAAACGCTCTAATAATCTCGCAGAAACACGGAGTTAGACCATGACGAAGCTCTTTGCGGCCACCGCTTTGGCCGGCATGCTGGCTGTCGCGCCGGCCTTCGCCCAGGACGCGACCCCGGCCCCCGCCACGCCGCCGGCTGCAACCGGCGATGCTACTGCCACGCCGCCGGCCGCTGCTGGCGCAGCGACGGCACCGACCGCGACCGGCCGCTTCATTCCCGCGCCGTCGCAGGATGACTGGGTCGCCTCGCGCCTGATCGGCTCGACTGTCTACAGCCCGGCCAATGAAAGCCTCGGCGATATCAACGACATCGTCGCCAGCCAGGACGGCCAGGTGAAGGCGGTCGTGATCGGCGTCGGCGGCTTCCTCGGCATCGGCGAGAAGAATGTCGCGGTGGCTCCGGCCGAACTGCAGCGCGTCGCCGACGGCAATAGCTGGCGCTATCAGCTCAACACCACCAAGGACGAGCTGAACTCGGCCGCCGAGTTCAAGATCCCCGAGCCGGCTCCGGCTGCCGGCACGACCTCGACCTCGACCCCGGCCACCGACGGCACGACGCCTCCGGCCACCACGACGCCGCCCGCCGGGGATATGACGACCACGCCGCCGGCCGATGGCACGACGACGGCTCCGGCTGATCCGGCGACGCCGATGGCTCCGGCCGCGCCTTCGACGACCACGCCGTAACGGCTGGGTTCGTCACGATTGAGCCCCGCTTCGGCGGGGCTTTTTCGTGCGCGCTGTTCGCTGTGATGGCCGTCAGCCGATCATCGACAGCCAGTCGTCCTCGGAGATGACCTTGACGCCGAGCCGCGTCGCCTCAGTGAGCTTTGAGCCGGCGCCCGGCCCGGCGACCACGAGATCAGTCTTGGCCGAGACGGAACCCGACACCTTGGCGCCGAGCCGCTCCGCCGTCGCCTTGGCCTCGTTGCGGGTCATCTTCTCGAGATTGCCGGTGAAGACGACGATCTTGCCAGCGAGGACGCCGCCACCACGCACGGGTTCGATATCGCTGACGCTCACCTCGCGCAGCAAACCGGCAACGACCTCCTCGTTATGCGGCTCGGCAAAGAAATCGGCGATCGAGGTCGCCGCGACTTCGCCGACATCGCCGAGGCCGGCAAGCTCCTGAAAGCCCTCCCCCGGTCGTTCGCCGGCGGCGCGGCGCGCGGCGTCGAGGACGCCCGCGACGCTGCCGAAATGGGCCAGCAGATTGTCCCGCGCCGGCTTGTTGAGCCCGGCGCGGTTCAGCGCCGTCTCCGCGTCGAGATCGAACAGCGTGCCCTCCTTCGCCTCGGAGGCGACGGCGACCAGCCGGTCGCGCGAGCTGGGGCCGACGCGCGGGATCTCCGTCAGCGCCTGCCATGTCTCGCCGGGCAGCCCCTGGACCGCGCGCTGCACAGCCTCGCGGAAGGCCTCGATGCCGACATAGCGCTTCGCCAGCGCCTTGGCCGTCGCTTCGCCGACATTGCGGATACCAAGCGCATAGATGAAGCGGTCGAGCGGAATCGTTCGCCGCTCGTCGATGGCGCGGAAGAGCTTTTCCAGCCCCTCGAAGGAGCGGTCGGCCTGCTTGCCCTTCTTCGCCTTGGGCTCGGTCGCCCCCTGAAGCGCGCGCCGCTCTTCCTGCTGGCGGATGCGCTGCTCGGTGAGCGCAGCCTGGGCCGCCCCGCGATGGTCCTTGAGGCGGAAGATATCGACCGGGCTCTTCAGGATGCCGGCCTCGAAGAAGAGCTGCACATTCTCGTCGCCCAGCCCCTCGATGTCGAAGGCGAGACGCGAGACGAAATGGCGGATGCGCTCCACCGCCTGCGCCGGGCAGATCAGCCCGCCCGTGCAGCGCCGCACCGCCTCGCCCTCCTCGCGCACGGCATGGCTGCCGCAGGCCGGACAGCGCGTCGGGAAGGCATAGGGCACGGCATCGGCTGGCCGCTTGTCGAGCCGAACGCCGACGACCTGGGGGATGACGTCGCCGGCGCGCTGGATGACAAGCGTGTCGCCGATGCGGATGTCGACCGCGCCCTCGACCGGAGCGCCGTCCGCGTCGATGCCGCGCGCGAGCGGGGCGCCGTTGGCGTCGAAGCCCTTGATGTAGTCCTCGTTGTGCAGCGAGGCGTTGGAAACGACCACGCCGCCGACGGTCACCGGCTCGAGCTTCGCGACCGGCGTCAGCGCGCCGGTGCGGCCAACCTGGATGTCGATATCGTTGAGGATCGTGAAGGCACGCTCGGCCGGGAACTTGTGCGCGATCGCCCAGCGCGGGCTGCGCGAGACGAAGCCGAGCCGGTTCTGCAGCGCCAGTTCGTTGACCTTGTAGACGACGCCGTCGATGTCGTAGCCGAGGCTCGCCCGCTCCGCCTCGATGCCGTGATAGAAGGCGAGCGCCTCATCGACGCCCTCGCACAGCACCATGCGCGGATTGACCGGCAGCCCCCACCCTTCGAAGGCCTCGACCATGCCCATCTGCGTCGCGGCGGGCATGGCACTCATTTCCCCCCAGGCATAGGCGAAGAAGCGCAGCGGCCGCGCCCGCGTGATCTCCGGATCGAGCTGGCGCAGCGATCCGGCGGCGGCGTTGCGCGGATTGGCGAAGAGCCGCCCTCCCTCGGCCGCGACTCGCGCGTTGATGGCGCGGAAATCCTCATGCGCCATGTAGCACTCGCCGCGGATCTCGACGATCTCGGGCACCCCCTTCGGCAACGCCTCGGGGATATCGCCGATCGTGCGGGCATTGGCAGTGACGTTCTCGCCCTCGAAGCCGTCGCCGCGCGTCGCCGCGGTCACAAGCTTCCCGTCCTCGTAGCGCAGCGACAGCGATAGTCCGTCGATCTTGGGCTCGGCGGTGAAGGCAAGCGGTCCCTCATGGCGCAGAAAGCGCCGCGCGCGCTCGATGAACTCCGCGACATCGGAATCCGCGAAAGCGTTGTCGAGCGACAGCATCGGCACGACATGCCGCACCTTGGCGAATTTCGACGACGGCGCCGCGCCGACCGCGACGCTCGCCTCAGACGAAAGATTGGGAAAGCGCGCCTCGATCGCGTTCAGTCGCCGGCGCATCGCGTCATAGGCGGCGTCTGTGATGAGCGGCGCGTCCTCCTGGTGATAGTGGACATCCGCCTCGCGGATCGCCGCCGTCAGACGCGCATGTTCGGCAACCGCCTCGGCTTCGGAAAGCCCTTCGATCGCGGCGGGGTCGGACGGGTCGGTCGACATGGGCGGCTCCTCCTCGGCGAGGAAGAACCTATGCCGCCGCCAGTCCATTCCCGCAAGAACCCCCGCAAACCTCTCCCGCCGAGAAGGGAGAGGTAGAGGCTGCGGGGCTATTCCGCTGCGATGGTGAAGCGGACGCAGGCCTGACTGCGGCTTGCTTCGGCGAGTCGGCGCCAGGCCGCCTCGGCGGTACGGCGGTCGGCATAGGGGCCGATCACCTTCTCGCTGCCTTCGATCAGTCTTTCGAAGGCGGTCGTGGCATATTCGCCGCCGACGATCCAGAAGCGCGATGTCTGCATGATGCCGTCTTCCCTCATTCGGCCGCGGTCAGGAACTGCTCGGTCTCGGTCGATTCCGCCATGGCGGTGGTCGAGGCGCGGCCGGCGGTGATGGCGAGCGACACGGCGTCGAAATAGCCGGTGCCGACCTCGCGCTGGTGCCGCGTCGCGGTGTAGCCGTCCACTTCCGCGGCGAACTCCGCCTGCTGCAATTCGCTGTAGGCGCCCATGCCGCGGTCGCGATAGCCGCTCGCCAGCTGGAACATCGAATGGTTCAGCGCGTGGAAGCCGGCGAGCGTCACGAACTGGAACCTGTAGCCCATCGCGCCGAGTTCGCGCTGGAAGGTCGCGATCGTCTCCGGGTCGAGCTTTGCCCGCCAGTTGAACGAGGGCGAGCAGTTATAGGCCAGCATCTTGCCCGGATAGACGGCATGAATCGCCTCGGCGAAGGCGCGCGCATCGTCGAGATCGGGATGCGACGTCTCCCACCACAGAAGATCGGCATAGGGCGCGAAGGCGAGCCCGCGCGCGATGCAGTGATCAAGGCCCCTGCCCTCCTTGAGGCGATGGAAGCCCTCCGCCGTCCGCTCGCCTTCCTCGATGAACGGCCGGTCGCGCTCGTCGATATCCGAGGTGATGAGCCGCGCCGATTCGGCGTCGGTGCGGGCGACGATCAACGTCGCGACGCCCATCACATCGGCGGCGAGCCGCGCGGCGATGAGGTTGCGCTCATGCTGGGCGGTCGGGATCAGCACCTTACCGCCGAGATGGCCGCACTTCTTCTCCGAGGCGAGCTGGTCCTCGAAATGCACCGCTGCCGCGCCGGCCTCGATATAGGCCTTCATGATCTCGAAGGCGTTGAGCGGCCCGCCGAAGCCGGCCTCGGCATCGGCGACGATCGGGACGAACCAGTCGCGCGAGACCTTGCCCTCGCTGGTCTCGATCTGGTCGGCGCGGGCGAGCGTGCGGTTGATCCGCCGGCAGAGCTCCGGACCGGCATTGGCCGGATAGAGGCTCTGGTCGGGATACATCGCGCCGGCCGTATTGGCGTCAGCCGCGACCTGCCAGCCCGAAAGATAGATCGCCTCGAGGCCGGCGCGGACCATCTGCATCGCCTGGTTGCCGGTGACGGCGCCGAGCGCGTGGACATAGGGCTTCTGGGTGAGCTGCTGCCAGAGCCGCGCCGCGCCGCGTTCGGCGAGCGTATGGGCGACCGGCACCGAGCCTGCGAGCCGTGCCACATCGGCCGCGCCATAGGGGCGACGGATGCCGTCGAAGCGGCCCTTGGGCTGGCTGGCGAGGAAGGTGCTGAAATCGCGTGACATGATCGGCTCCATTGACAAGTCATGACATCGGCTGCACATCGGTTGGTAACAGCGATGACTTGAGCAACCTGCCGAATAAGAGCTTTCGCTTCAAAGGCTTTGTCCGAAATTCGGGTTGCACTGTCACAGCGTGACGGATCGATCGGTGAATTTGTAAAGATATGACAATCGACACGAGCCGGAAGCTCTTCATCGGCGGCAAGCTTCGCCGCCTGCGGCTCGAGCTAGGCCTCAGCCAGACGAAAATGGCCGAGGATCTCGGCATCTCGCCGAGCTATGCCAATCTCATGGAGCGCAACCAGCGCCCCGTCTCGGCGCAGATCCTCATTCGCCTCGCCGAGGCTTATGACCTCGACATCGCCGCGCTCGCCTCTTCGGAGGTTGATCGCAGCCTCGCCGAGGTCACGGAGCTGATGGCCGATCCGCTGTTCCGCGATCTCGCCGTGCCGGCGCAGGAGCTGCGCGATCTCGTCGAGACCTGCCCTTCGGTCGCTGATGCGCTGCGGCGGCTCTACCAGACCTTTCAGCAGACGCAGCGTCAGCCCGGCGCCGTCGCGGTTGGCAACGCCTTGCCCTTCGACCCTGTCGACGCTGTGCGCAGCGCGATCGAGACCGCGAAGAACTATTTCCCGGCCCTCGACGAAGCCGCCGAGGCACTGGCCGAGGACTGCGGCGAGACGGGCGCCGGACTTTTGGCCGCGCTATCGGCGCGCCTGCAATCGCGCCACGGCATCCGCCTCCGCATCCTGCCGGCCGATGTCATGGCCGGCACGCTGCGGCGCTTCGACCGCCACCGCCGCCAATTGCAGATTTCAGAGCTGGTGGCGGGGCCAGGCCGCGTCTTCCCGGCCGCGTTTCAACTCGCCACCATCGAGCATGCCGCGCTGCTCGACGCTGCGGTCGAGGAGGCAGCGCTCACCGATCCGACGGCCCGGCGCATGTTCCGCATCGTGCTCGCCAACGCCTTCGCCGGCGCGGTCATGATGCCCTATGGCCGCTTCTTCGCTGCCGCCGAGGCCTGCCGCTACGATATCGAACTGCTCGCGCGCCGCTTCGAGGCGAGCCTCGAACAGGTCAGCCACCGCTTGACCAGCCTGCAGCGGCCTGGCGCCCGCGGCGTGCCCTTCTTCATGATCCGTGTGGACGATGCCGGAAATGTCTCGAAGCGCCATGCGTCAGGGCGCTTCCATCTCTCGCGCTATGGCGGAACCTGCCCGCTCTGGAACCTGCACGAGACCTTCCACAGCCCGGGCGCCATCCTCACCCAGCGGCTCGAAATGCCCGACGGCAGCGCGTTCTTCTCGATCGCGGCGGCGGTCAGGGGCGCGCCGCAGCCCTTCCCGCGTCGCGCCGCGCGCTTCGCGATCGGCCTCGTCTGCGAGATGAAATATGCGCAGCGCCTCGTCTATGCCGATGCCACCGGCGAGGCGCCGGCGCGGATCGGCACCAATTGCCGGCTCTGCGAGCGGGCGGATTGCCCGCAGCGCGCCGAGCCGCCGCAGGCGCGGCCGCTCATCATCGACGAGACCCTGCGCGGTGCCGTGCCCTTCCCCTTCGTGCCGTCCCGCGGACGGGACGGCAAGGAGGGGTGACGGCGCGGCTCAGTGGCCGCCGAAATCCGCCAGCGCCCCCGGCAGCGGATCGGCATGCTGCGGGTGGAACAGGCGGCCGCGCTCGGTGACGAGCACCGTTGCGAGGGCGACGACGCCGACCACGACGAATCCGAGCGCCAGCGGCAGCACGGTGCCGTCGAAGTTCTGGCTGATCACGAGACCGACGACGGTGCCGAGGATCGTCGTGTAGAAGCCGATCAGCGACGAGGCTGTGCCGGCGATATCGCCGAGCGGCTCCATCGCCATGGTGTTGAAGTTCGGCATTGTGAGGCTGAACAGGAACTGGCAGCCCGCCAGCGCGATCGCGAAGAGAATGAGCGGCGGCTTGCCGTCATAGGCGATGGCGAGGCCGACCATCAGCACCGCGAAGGCGAGATAGCCGCAGATGCCGGCATGCGACAGGCGGCGCATGCCGAGCCGGCGCACCAGCTTCGAATTGACGAAGGACGCGACGCCCATCACCGCGGCAATCGAGCCGAACACGACCGGGAAGATCGCGCCGAGACCGTAGACCTCGGTCTCGAAGATCTGCTGCGTCGATCCGAGATAGCCCATCAGCGCGCCGAACATGAGCCCCATCGCCGTGGCATAGCCGACGGTGACGCGCAGCGAGAGACAGCGCTTCGCGCCGTCCACGATGCGGCGCATCGAGAAGGGCATGCGGTATTCGGGATGCAGCGTCTCCGGCATGCGGCGGCCGAACCACACCGCCAGCAGCGCGGCGAGAACGAGCATCGAGACGAAGATCGTGTGCCAGCTGCCGAAAAGCAGGAACAGGCTGCCGATCGAGGGCGCGAAGATCGGCACGATGATGAAGACCATCATCGTCAGCGACATCACGCGCGCCATCTCGCGGCCCTGGAAGCGGTCGCGGACGATCGCGACGGAGAGGATGCGCGTCGCGGCGGCGCCCATGCCCTGGATGAAGCGCGCGGCGAGCAGCATCTCGAAGCTGGTCGAATAGAGCGCGATGACGCTGCCGATCGCGAAGATGACAAGGCCGACCATCAACGTCGGCTTGCGGCCGACGATATCCGACGCCGGGCCATAGACGAGCTGCATGATCGCGAAGCCGATCATGTAGGCCGAGAGGATCAGCTGGACCTCGTTGGTGCTCTCGAGGCCGAAATCGGATCGGATGAAATCGAAGGCGGGCAGGAGATTGTCGATCGACATCGATCCGAGCGCCATCATGAAGGCGATGATGACGACGAATTCGAGGAAAGACGGAGAGGACGCCTCGCGCGTCGCGGGCATCGTGGACATGACGGACATTCTATTTCTCTTGGCGGCGGTCGTACAGGAGGGAGGTCCTGCACGGAAGGCGGCTTGCATTGGCGCGCTACGGGAGGGAAGCGACGGGAACGTCAGCCGCGACAGTGTAATAGACCACCCTTTGTGGCGGCGCGGTGACGAGCATCACAGATCAGGCTTCAAATAATGTTCCCTTACGAAATGGAAGTCGACTGACGGCTCCAACGGCGGGCTCGCCGCGGCGCTCCCGCGACAGATTGGCCGGAGGTGCCGATCGCCACGGTCGCGTCGCGATCACGCGCGACAGAAAGCGGCGCACGCGCGACGACAGGAGGACTGCATGGGGCGATTCGAGACCACAGCCGGGACCTATGAGCGCTTCCGCGAGCCCTATCCGGCGGCCTTCTTCGCCAAGCTCGCCGATCGCCTCGCCCTCGGGGGAAGCGAAAGGCTGATCGATCTCGGTACGGGCCCGGGCATCCTCGCCCTTGGCTTTGCGCCCTATGTCGGCTCTGTGATCGGCGTCGATCCGGAAGCCGAGATGATCGCCGTCGCGCGCGCCAACGCGGCGGAGGCGGGCGTGGCGCTGCCGCTGATCCATGCACGGGCGGAGGACCTGCCGCCCGATCTCGGGCCCTTCGATCTCATCACCATCGGCCGCGCGCTGCACTGGATGGAGCGCGGGCCGACGATCGCTGTGCTGGAGCGGCTGCTCACGGCGGACGGCACGATCCTGACGACGGGATCAGCGCCGGCGAAGGACGGGTGCAATCCCTGGCTGGAGACGATGGAGCGCGTCAGCCACAGCTGGGCGCCGCATGACGAGCGCGTCCTCTCGGTCTACCGCACCTGGTTCGACGACACGCCCTTCCAGGAGGTCGAGGAGATCACGCATGTGTTCAGCGAGACGGTGACGCCGGAGCATCTCTTCGCGCGGCTGCTGACCCGCTCCAGCACCTCGCCGGCGGTACTCGGCGACCGCATCGAGGCCTGCCGGGCGGAACTGCTGGCGGCGCTGGCGCCGTTCTTTCCAGAGGGGAGCCGTGAGGAGACGCTGATCGCCCGCGCGACGGTGATCCGGCGCCGCTGAAGCCTCAGGCGCGCCCGCGCTCGTCGGCCATCAGCTGTTCCGCTGCGGCCCGCGCCTCGTTGGTGATGACACTGCCGGCGAGCATGCGCGCGATCTCCTCGCGGCGATCAGCACCGCCGAGCGGTGTCACGCCCGTGGCGACGCGCTCCTCGGCACCCGAGACCAGCGATTTCGCGATCAGGAGATGGCTGCCCGCCCGGGCGGCGACCTGCGGCGCATGGGTGACCGAGAGGACCTGCACGCGGTCGGCGAGCCGCGCCAGCCGCTTGCCGATGGCCTCGGCGACGGCGCCGCCGACGCCGGTATCGATCTCGTCGAAGACGAGCGTCGGGGCCGAGCCTCGATCGGCGAGCGCCACCTTGATCGCCAGCAGGAAGCGCGACAGCTCGCCGCCCGACGCGACCTTCATCAGCGGGCCAGGGCGCGTGCCGGGATTGGTGCGCACCACGAACGAGACCTGGTCGATGCCCGTCTCGGCACGGTCCTCGCCGTCGCTGTCGATGCCGACGATGAACGCGGCGCGCTCCAGTTTCAGGGCCGGCAACTCGGCCGCGACGGCGACCTCGAGCGCATCGGCCGCGGCGCGGCGGCGGGCGGAGAGCGCGGCGGCGCGCGTGTCGAAGGCGCGTTTCGCCTGCTGCGCCGCGGCCTCCAGCGCGGCCAGCCGCTCCTCGCCCGAATCGAGCGCGGCCAGATCGGCCTCCATGCGCTCGCGCAGGCCGGCAAGCCCCTCGACGGGCGTATCGAATTTCCGGGCGGCGGCGCGGAGCGCGAAAAGCCGCTCCTCCGTCCGCTCGAGATCCTTGGGATCGAAGGCCGCAGCGCGGATGCTCGTATCGAGCAGGCCCTCGGCCTCCTCCAGCGCATCAATGGCGCGATCGATCGCCTCGACAACGCCGTCGAGAAGCCCGCCCGCCTGCTCGCGCTTGCGCTCCAGCCGGCGCGCGAGGCTCGCCAATGTCGGCACAGGCGAGCCCTGCCCCGCCAGCGTGTCATGCGCATCGGACAGATCGGTGGCGATCTTCTCGATCGCCATCATCCGGTGGCGCTGCTCGGCGAGTTCGGTCTCCTCGCCGGGCTGCGGCGAAAGGCGCTGCAGCTCGTCCACCGAGGCGCGCAGATAGTCGCCCTCGCTGCGGGCCGACGCGATCCGGCGGCGCAGGAGCGCCACCTCGCTCTCCGCCGAACGCCAGCCGCGAAAGGCGGCAGCGACATCGCCGGCTTCCGATTCGAGCCCGCCGAATGCGTCCAGCAGCCGCCGGTGCTCCGCCGGATCGACCAAGGCGCGGTCGTCATGCTGGCCGTGGATCTCGACGAGCCGCGCACCGACATCGCGCAAGAGAGCGACGCCGACCGGCTGGTCATTGACGAAGGCGCGGGTCCGGCCATCCGCCGTCTGTACGCGGCGAAGGATCACCTCGCCGTCATGGTCGATGGCATTTTCGGAAAGCAGCGCACGGGCCGGATGATCGCGCGGAACGTCGAAGACGGCGCTCACCTGCCCCTGCGTCGAGCCGTGACGAACGAGCGCGCCGTCACCGCGGCCGCCGAGAGCCAGCGCCAGCGCGTCGAGCAGAATCGATTTGCCCGCGCCGGTCTCGCCGGTCAGCACCGTCATTCCCGGCGCGAAATCGATCTCGAGCCGATCGATAAGGACGATGTCGCGGATGGCGAGGGCGGCGAGCATCGCGGCGCTCGTTCTCCGTCAGGCGCCGCCGCCGAGGCCCGTAACGGTCTGGAACGCCTTGCTGATCCACGAACTCTTGTTCTCGGAGGGCGACAGGCCCTTCGATTCGAGCAGCGTGTAGGCGTCCTTGTACCAGGTCGAATCCGGGAAGTTGTGGCCGAGCACGGCAGCCGCGGTCTGCGCTTCCGAGACGACGCCGATCGCGTAATAGGCCGAGGTCAGGCGATAGAGCGCCTCCTCGACCTGACGCGTATTGCCATACTGCGTCACGACCGTCTTGAAGCGGTTGATCGCCGCCGTGTATTCGCGCCGCTCGAGATAGTAGCGGCCGATCTGCATCTCCTTGCCGGCGAGCTGGTCGCGGGCGAAGATGATCGCCTTCTGCGCATCGTCGACATATTCTGAGGTCGGATAACGCTCGACCACTTCCTGCATCGCCGCGATGGCGCGCTGCGTCGATTCCTGGTCGCGCGTCACGTCCGGGATCTGCTTGAAGTAGGACTGGCCGATCATGTACTGCGCATAGGCGGCGTCGGGGCTCGCCGGATAGAGCGCGACATAGCGCTTCGCCGATTCGATGCAGTCGTCGAACTTGCCGAGGCGGTAATTGGTGAAGGCCTGCATGATGAGCGCCTTGCGGGCCCATTCCGTATAGGGGTGCTGCTTGTCGACCTCGCCGAAGCGCGTGTTCGCCTGCCGAAGCTTGCCCTCCGACATCAGCTTCAGGCCCTGATTGTAGAGTTCGCCGGCCGGAATGTCGGGCTCGTCCGAATCGCTTTCCTTGCCGAGGCAGCCCGCAAGCGCGACCAGCGAGCAAAGAACGACGACACGAAGGGCGGCGCCGCCCATGCGTCCCAGCCGCTCCAGCGAGGAGGACGCGGTCGCATCGATATGGGTCATGCAGGGAAATCGGGCCAGCGGAACCGGCCTCGCCTCTATCGACGGGTCAAAGCACTGCCGCTTCTCTATCCGAAACGACATCACGATGTCACCAGCCCTGCCAGCGCAATGGCGCATTTTCAAGGCAGACGCTGGCGAAGACGAGCGCCCATCGCGAGAAGAATCAGCGGCTTGGATAGCGAAACGAAGCCGCGCTCAGGCCTTCTGCGGACCGAAGGCAGCGGCGGCGAGCCGAACCGGAACCTCGGCGCGGACCGGTTCGCGACGCGGCGCCGCCGGACCGTCGACGAAGGTGAACGCTTCGGAATCGGCCAGGAGCGCCTCGACCATCCGCGCATTCAGCCTGTGGCCGCCTCGATAGGAGCGATAGGCGCCGAGAATCGGCGCGCCGGCGAGCGCCAGATCGCCCACGGCGTCGAGCGCCTTGTGGCGAACGAACTCATCCGCGAAGCGAAGGCCCTCGGGATTGAGCACGCGGTCGTCGCCGAGCACGACGGTGTTGTCGAGCGAGGAGCCGAGCGCAAGGCCGCGCGACCAGTAGGTCTCGACATCGCGCAGGAAGCCGAACGTACGGGCGCGGGCGAGATCGCGGCGGAAGGTCTGCGCGGTCAGATCGATCACGAAAGCCTGACGGCCGATCAGCGGCGAATCGAAGTCGATGTCGATCTCGAAGCGGCGGCCGTCGAAGGGAAGCAGTTCGGCGAAGGCCGGGCCCTGCTCGATCCGGATCGGCTTCAGCACGCGGATGAAGCGGCGCGGCGCGGCGAGCCGCTCGATGCCGGCTTCCTCGATCAGAGCCACGAAGGCCCCGGCGCTGCCGTCCATCATCGGAACTTCGGCGCCATCGATCTCGACCGCCACATTATCGACGCCAAGACCGTTGAAGCTCGCCAACAGATGCTCGATCGTCGCGATGGAAAGGCCCATCCGCGCGATGGTCGTGCAGGAATCGGTGGCGGACAGATTGTCGATGGAGGCGCGGATCGCGACCTGTTCGGCGGCGGGATCGTCCGTGCGGCGGAAGACGATGCCGGTGTCGGCGGCGGCTGGATTCAGCGCCATCGAAACCTGCTTGCCGCTATGCACGCCGATGCCCGTCACGACGACGCGGTTTTTCAGCGTCGTCTGCGGAGTGCCAGCACGCTTAGCCATCGATGAGAACCTCTTGGAACCGCCAGGTTACGCGGCGTTCCTGTCGCGCTTCCTGATACTTCGCCGCCGCCGCGACAGCGTCTTCCGGAGGCTCCGGGAGGGCGTCGCGCTGCAAAGCAGCAATTCGTATGAGGAAGATACGGCCCGCCCCTCGCGACAACAAATCACGGTTTCTAACCGGATGTTACGCGGCAACCGCTCGAGGGGAATGCGCCGCCGCGCCTCGTGAAACGACCCGGCGGAGGCCGCCGGGTCGTTCGTTATTGTTGCAGATGCTCAGTTCGCCTGGCGGCGCAGGAAGGCCGGGATCTCGAGCTGGTCGTCGTCATGGCGCTGCTCGCGCGGGGCGACGCGGCCATGCGGGTCGAGGTCGGCCTGCTGGCGCTGGCGATAGGTCTCCGGCACCGGCTGGGCGGCGCGGGGAGCCTGCTGCGGACGCTGGGCCGGGACCGGCTGCTGCAGGCGCGGCTGCGGCTGCTGGGCACGGACCGGCTGCTGAGCGCCGGGGTTGCCACGCGGCGCGGGCTGCCCCTGCGGCTCCTCCTCGCGACGGCCGAGATGCGCAAGGCGGCGGAGGAGACCCATCGGGCCGCGATCCTCTTCCTGCGAGTCTTCGGTACGCGAGGCCTGGATCTCGCGCTGGGCGACGGCCGGGAAGTCCTCGACGCGCGGCATGCGGCTCGACGCCGGAGCCTCGGCGGCCGGCGGGATGAACGCCTGCTGCGGGGCATGGTCATGCGTGTCGGCCGGCGGCGGGGCCATGCCGAACTCGTGGTCGAGTTCCGCCTCGTCATAGGCGACGGGCGCCTGCGGCTGCTGCAGCGGGGCGATCGTCACGCCGGGATCGCGGGCGACGGGCTGGGCTGGAGCGGCATAGGTCTGGGCCGGCTGGCGAGCGGCCGGCTGGGCCGGAGCGCGCAGTTCGGTGTTGACCTGCGGCGGGCGGGCCGCCGGCTGCTGAACGGCCGCCTGGGCCGCCGCCTTCATGCGCTGGTTGAGCTCGGCCATGCGCACTTCGGTCGGGGTGGCGTCCTGCATCACCTCGCTGTCGATGCCGGTCGCGACGACCGACACGCGGATCACGCCTTCGAGGCTCTCCTCGAACGTGGCGCCGAGAATGATGTTGGCGTCCGGATCGACTTCCTCGCGGATGCGGGTCGCCGCCTCGTCCACCTCGAACAGCGTCAGGTCCTTGCCGCCGGTGATCGAGATCAGGAGGCCGCGGGCGCCGTGCATCGAGGTCTCGTCGAGCAGCGGATTGGCGATCGCCGCCTCGGCGGCCATGATCGCGCGACGGTCGCCCGACGCCTCGCCGGTGCCCATCATCGCCTTGCCCATCTCGCGCATCACCGAACGGACGTCGGCGAAGTCGAGATTGATGAGGCCTTCCTTGACCATGAGGTCGGTGATGCAGGCGACGCCCGAGTAGAGAACCTGGTCGGCCATGGCGAAGGCGTCCGCGAAGGTCGTCTTCTCGTTGGCGATGCGGAACAGGTTCTGGTTCGGAATGACGATCAGCGTGTCGACGCATTCCTGCAGCTCGCGGATGCCGGCTTCGGCAACGCGCATGCGGCGGGCCCCCTCGAACTGGAAGGGCTTCGTCACCACGCCGACGGTCAGGATGCCGTGCTCGCGGGCGGTGCGGGCGATGACCGGAGCGGCGCCGGTGCCGGTGCCGCCGCCCATGCCGGCGGTCACGAAGACCATGTGCGAGCCGGCGAGATGGTCATTGATCTCGTCGATGACCTCCTCGGCGGCGGCGCGGCCGATCTCGGGCATGGAGCCGGCACCGAGACCTTCGGTCACGGCGACGCCCATCTGGATGAGCCGCTCGGCGCGTGCCGACATCAGCGCCTGGCTGTCGGTGTTGGCGCAGACGAACTCCACGCCTTCGAGGCCGGAGCGGATCATGTTGTTCACGGCGTTGCCGCCAGCGCCGCCAACGCCGAAGACGGTGATCTTGGGCTTGAGCTCGGTAATGTCCGGCATCTTCAGGTTGATCGTCATGGAGACCTCGTCGTCTAGACCCCTCGGGCCGGTGGCGGTGCCCGGCTCAGCTCAGTTTGAGTTGGGGCGCATCGCCGGCGCGCCCCGCCTTTCGGCGCTGTCAGAAACTCTCCCGCAGCCAGTGTCCGACCCGTGCGAGATAGCCGCCGGTTCCGGTCATCGACATGCGGTGTCCGCGCATTGCCGAGACCTGTTCGATCTGGGCGACTTGCGGGTAGATCAGGAGGCCGACGGCCGACGAGAAGGCCGGCCCCTTGGCCGCCTCCGGAAGGCCGGTTACCCCGAGCGGTCGTCCGAGGCGCACATTGCGCGCCAGGATGCGTCGCGCCGCCTCGTTGATTCCTGCGAGCTGGCTGCCGCCGCCCGTGAGCACGATCCGGCGGCCGACCATGGTCTGGAAGCCGGAACGGTTCAGCCGGTCGCGCACGAGCTCGAGCACTTCCTCGATGCGGGCGCGGATGATGCGGGTCAGAGCGGCGCGCGGCAGCTGGTTCGGCACGTCGCGGTCGTCGTCGCTGATCGGCAGGACCGAGAGCATGTCGCGCTCGTCGGAAACCGACGGCAGCGCGCTGCCATGCATCGTCTTCAGCCGCTCCGCATCCTCGATGCGGGTCGAGAGGCCGCGCGCGATGTCGGTCGTCACATGCTGGCCGCCGATGGCGATCGCGTCGGAATGAACGAACTGGCCGTCCATGAAGACGGAGATCGTCGTCGTGCCGCCGCCGAGATCGACGCAGGCGACGCCGAGTTCCGTCTCGTCGTCGACAAGCGCCGAGAGACCGCTGGCATAGGGCGTGGCGACCATCGCCTCGACCGAGAGATGGCAACGGGCGATGCAGAGCTCGAGATTGCGCAGCGGCGCCGATTCACCGGTGACGATATGCATGTCGACGCCGAGCTTCTCGCCCAGCATGCCGCGCGGATCGCGGATGCCGCCATTGCCGTCGAGGGCATAGCCGATCGGCAGCGAATGGATGGGCGTGCGCTCCGGGGTGATCGTGTGCTCGCGGCCGGCGGCGAGAACGCGCTTGATGTCGTTCTCGACGACCTCGTGGCCGGAGAGCGAGACCGAGGCGGAATAGACCTCGCTCGACAGGCGGCCGCAGGAAACGTTGACGATCAGCGATTCGACGGTGACGCCGGCCATGCGCTCCGCGGCATCGACCGCGAGACGGATCGCCTGCTCGGCCTTGTCGAGATCGACGACCACGCCCGACTTGATGCCGCGCGAGCGCTGATGGCCGATGCCGAGCACCTCGACCGCATGGGTGCGGCCGGGCAGCACGTCGCCCAGTTCGCGCGGCTTCAGCTTGGCGATCAGGCAGCAGATCTTGGACGAACCGACATCGAGGATCGAGACGATCGTGGCCTTCTTGGCCGGCAGGGGCCGAAGCCTGCTTTCGGAAGAGACGAACAGCGGCATCACGTGCTGGCTCCCTTCCGCTTGGCGAGCTTGGCCTGCGCCTTGAGGTCGGCCTCGCGCTTGGCCGCCGCCTCGGGCGAAAGACGAACGAACATCCGGTCTCCGAGCCGGAGGTCGACACTGACGATGTCGCGGTCGATGAGATCGTCGGTCGAATCGAGCGCGGCGATGCGCTTCAGCGCAGCGGCGGGATCATCCTGCGGCAGCATCAGCGTCACGCCGTTGTCGAGCACGAAGTTCCAACGCCGCTCGCCGACGAGGATCGCCGCCTTGAGCCGCGCCCGGATTTCCGGAACCGTGCCCGCCAGCGCCAGCGCCTCGGTGGCGCGGCTCTGCACGCCGTCGCCGGCGACGCGGACGAGATCGCGATGCGCATCGCTGGCATCGCCGATCACTCGGCCGGTCTCGTCGAGGACCGAAAGCTGCTGGTCGTGCTGCCAGATGACATAGGGCTGGCGCTCGTCGATCGTGATCTTGAGCGTCGAAGGATAGACCTTGCGCAGCGAAGCGGTCTGCACCCAGGGCAGGCTTTCGATGCGCTCGCGGGCGGCGGCAAGGTCGATGGACGGCAGCGCGGCGTCCGTCGGGAGCTGCAGCTTGGCCAGCACGGAGACCTCGGAGGTCTCCATCTGCCCGGTGATTCGCACCGATTCGACGGAGAGCCCGGCCGCCTCGCTGAGCGAGGCGACGAAGGCGTCGGTCCGCCCGGCAGCGGTGAGGCCGGCAATACCGGTAGCGACGAAGAGCAGCGCCGTCAGCTCGAGGCCGACATGCTTCGGCAGCCGCCGGTCGATCCGGTCGAGCGCGCGCATCTTCCGCGCCAGCCAGGACGGCATGCGCGGCGAGGTCGGCTGCGCGGTGCTCGCGGCGCCGCGTCCTCCCTGCTCTTCCGCCTGTCCTTCGCTCAACGGCCGCACGACGCGTCCTCCACCATCCAGCTCACCAGTTCCGGAAAACTCATTCCGGCATGTCTCGCCATATCCGGGACCAGCGACGTCGCCGTCATGCCCGGCTGGGTATTCACTTCGAGGCAGACGAGCGCACCCGTTCCCCCCGGTCGATCGTCGTATCGGAAGTCCGCCCGGCTGATGCCGCGACACCCGAGAGCACGATGCGCCCGCACCGCCAGATTCCGTACATTTTGGTAAACATCTGGTAAAAGCGGCGCGGGGATCACGTGGCGGGCGCCATGGTCGGAGTACTTGGCGTCGTAGTCGTACCAGCCGCCCTCTTCCGTCACGAGCTCAATGATATCAAAGGCTTCGTCGCCCTTGACGCCGCAAGTGAGCTCGCGGCCGCCGATATAACGCTCCACCATGACGATGTCGCCGAAAGGCCACTCCTCGGCAAAGAGTTGCTGAGGCGGATGCGTCGCCCCCTCGCGGACGATCAGCACGCCGAAGCTCGAACCCTCGGCGACCGGCTTCACGACATAGGGCGGCTCCATCGGATGCGCCCTGGCAACGTCGAGGCGATGCATCAGCAGCGACTCCGCGACGGGAATACCCGCGGCCTTCATGACGTCCTTGGCGCGCGCCTTGTTCATGGCGAGCGCCGAGGCAAGCACGCCGGAATGCGTATAGGGAATGCCGAGCACTTCGAGGACGCCCTGCACGCAGCCATCCTCGCCGAAGGGGCCGTGCAGAGCGTTGAAGGCGACATCGGGCTTCAGCGCGGCCAGCACCTCGGCGATATCGCGGCCGACATCGACGCGCGTAACGCGGTAGCCGGCCTCCTCGAGCGCATCGGCGCATCCCTTGCCCGAATTGAGCGACACCGGCCGTTCCGACGACCATCCGCCCATCAACACAGCTACATGCTTCGCCAAAACCGACTTTCCTCGACACACGCGAACACGGGCAGCGACGGGTGCCGAAGGCGCGGTCTCTCCTCCATCGCGCACCCCCTCGGGCCCATGACGCTCAAATTGACAGCGAATGTGTAAGGAGGCGTTAACCAGGGACGCCGGAATCAGATCGGCGGGGCCTCAGCGCCCTGCCGTGGCGGGGACAACGTCGGTGTGGATAAAGTCGGCGCCCTTGAAGAGCAGCGGCTCGCCGAGCGCTTTCGCCAGCGCATAGGCGAAGCAATCACCGTAGTTCAGGCGCGCCGGATGCCCGTTGCCCCGCCCGAAAAGGCGATAGGCCTCGCGCGCGATCCGCGCCTGGTCGGCAGTGACTGGCTCGATGACGAGGCCGCTGGCTCCAATCAGTTCATCGACGCGGAGTGACAAGGCCGGGTCACGGCGCGCGTCGATGACGATGCAGAGCTCGACATATCCAGCAGCGGAGAGGCGAGGCACCTCGACCGTATCCAATATCCGCGCAAAGACCGGAGCGTCGGGCTCGTTCAGCAGGATCGCGACCAGCACCGACGTGTCGACGATCATCGCGGCAAGCCCGTCTCCGGGTCGTAGAGGAAGCTGTCGATGTCGGGCATGTCCTGGAGAAGAGGCCCAGTTTTCCGTGCGATGGCCATGATGCGCTCGTAGCGACCATAGCCCTTCGTCTGCCTGATTTCCGCTATCCGCGCCTTGACGGCCTCCGTGACCGCCTCGGTCTGGCCTTGGCCCGTCAGATCGGCGAGTTCCCGAATGAGACGGGTGGTCTCGGGATTCTTGATGTTGATGCTCATCTGTCTACCCGCGTTGCCTGCTGAAGGTAGACCGCCGGCATTCCCCCTTCAAGAAGCGGATTCAGCCGCCGAGAAACGGCTCAACCGCGCAACCTGTCAGCGGCAGGCCGAGGCGCTTGATCTCCCATTCGAGACGGACGCCGCTCGTCGCGAGCACGCGGGCGCGCACGGTCTCGCCGAGCAGTTCCAGATCGTGCGCGGTCGCCTCGCCGGTGTTGATCAGGAAGTTGCAGTGCATCTCCGAAACCTGCGCACCGCCGATGCGAAGGCCACGGCATCCGGCTTCATCGACCAGCTTCCAGGCGGAATGGCCTGGCGGGTTCTTGAAGGTCGAGCCGCCGGTCTTCTCACGGATGGGCTGTGCCCGCTCGCGGTGCTCCTCGACGGCATCCATCGCCGCGCGGATGTCCTCGCGCGGCGCAGGCTCGCCCTGATAGACGGCCTCGGTGAAGATAAGATCGTCGGCGGCGCCGGTGTGGCGATAGGAGAAGCCCATCTCGGCATTGGTCAGGGTGTGCACCCTCCCCGCCCGATCGACCGCGGTCACCGCGACCAGCCGCTCACGCGTCTCGCCGCCATTGGCGCCGGCATTCATCCGCAGCGCGCCGCCGATGCCGCCGGGAATACCATGATAGAAGGCAAAGCCGGCAAGGCCCTGCTCGTGGGCGAAGGCTGCCACGCGCTTGTCCGGCAAGGCGGTGCCGACGCGGATCCGGTCGCCCTCCAGCCGCTCCATGCCGCCGAAGCCCTTGGCGCTCAAGCGGATCACGACGCCAGGGATGCCGCCATCGCGAACGAGAAGATTCGATCCGACGCCGATGACGGTCACTGGAACCTCGGCGGGCAACCGCTTCAGAAACAGCGCCAGGTCCTCGGTATCCGCGGGCTGGAAGAGAGCCTCGGCTGGGCCGCCGACCCGGAACCAGGTGATGGGCGCAAGTTCGAAGTTTTCGGTGACGCGTCCCCGCACGCCCTCGAGTTTCAGATCGAGCGAACCGGAACTCACGTCGACCCGCCGATCTTTTCGAGGTCTCCCGGCAGGGCATAGGCCCAGTTGGTGATCGAGCCGGCACCGAGGCAGACGACATAGTCGCCGCCCTTGGCGAGGCTGGCGACGAGCGGCGCGAGGTCTTCCGGGCCGTCGATGGCGCGAACGTCGCGATGGCCGCGCACCTTGAGGCCGTCCACGAGATGGTCGCGATCGGCCCCCTCGATCGGCGCCTCGCCGGCGGCATAGACGGGGGCGACGATCACCGTGTCGGCGTCGTTGAAGCAGGTGCAGAAGCCGTCGAAGAGATCGTGCAGGCGGCTGTAGCGATGCGGTTGGACCACGGCGACGACATGCGAGCGATGCGCGGCCGCGCGCGCCGCCTTAAGAACGGCGGCGATCTCGACAGGATGGTGACCGTAATCGTCGAAGATCTCGACGCCCTTCCAGCTGCCGGTATGGGTGAAGCGCCGCTTCACGCCGCCGAAGCCGGCAAGGCCCTTGCGGATCGCCTCGTCGGAAATGCCGAGTTGGTGAGCGATGGCGATCGCGCCGGTCGCGTTCTGGACATTGTGCTCGCCGGGCATCGGCAGCGCGAGGCCGACGATGTCGCTGACAGCGCCGCTGGCCCGGTCACGGATCGAGACGCTGAAGCGCGACATCGAGCCCTCGGTGCGCAGGTCACGGTAGCGAACATCGGCCTGCGTATTGGCGCCGTATGTGATGATGCGGCGATCCTCGATCCGCCCGATCAGCTTCTGCACCTCGGGATGATCCAGGCACATCACGGCGAAGCCGTAGAACGGGATGTTCTCGATGAACTGCTTGAAGGCGTCGCGCACCTTCTCGAACGAGCCGTAATGGTCGAGATGCTCGGGGTCGATATTGGTGACCAGCGCCACGTCGGCCGGCAGCTTGACGAAGCTGCCATCGCTCTCGTCGGCCTCGACCACCACCCAGTCGCTGGCACCCATGCGGGCATTGGTGCCATAGGCGTTGATGATGCCGCCATTGATCACGGTCGGGTCGAAGCCGCCGGCGTCGAGCAGCGCCGCGACCATGGAGGTCGTCGTCGTCTTGCCATGGGTGCCGGCGATGGCGATGGCGCTCTTGAGGCGCATCAGCTCGGCCAGCATCTCGGCGCGACGCACGACCGGCAGCAGCCGCTCGCGCGCGGCCTTCAGCTCCGGATTGGACGGCTTAATCGCCGAAGAGACAACGACGACGCGGGCATCGCCGAGATTGGCCGCGTCGTGGCCGATGGCAATCGTGACGCCTTTGGCGCGCAGTCGCTGCACATTGGCGTTCTCGGCCGCATCGGAGCCCTGGACCCGGTAGCCGAGATTGACCAGCACCTCGGCGATGCCGCTCATGCCGATGCCGCCGATGCCGACGAAATGGACCGGACCGATATCCGTGGGCATTCTCACGATGGGGATTTCCCTCTTTTGCGGCCCGCGATCTCCTCGACCAGATCGGCGAGGCGTTCGACGGCGTCGGGGCGGCCGACCGAGCGGGCGGCGCGGGCGGCCTCGACAAGGCGCTCCGGCGCGTCGAGGAAGGCGGCGATATCGCCTGCCAGACGCTCGGCCGTCAACTCCGCCTGCGGCACGATCCAGCCGCCGCCCGCCTTGGCGAGCACGGAGGCATTGACGCTCTGGTCCTGGTCGATGGCATGCGGCAGCGGCACCATGATGCCGGGCCGCCCGATGACCGAGAGTTCGCTCACCGTCGAGGCGCCGGAACGGCAGAGCACCAGTTGGCTCGCCGCGATCCGCGCCGGCAGGTCGCGGAAGAACGGCGCGAGTTCGGCGACGACGCCGAGCCGGGCATAGGCCGACTGAACCCGCTCGAGATCCTCGGGCCGGCACTGCTGGACGATCGAAAGCCACGCCCGCTTGTCTGCGCCGAGCGCTTCCAGCGCAGGCGGCATGACGTCGGAGAAATAGCGCGCGCCCTGGCTGCCGCCGAAGACGACGAGCTTCAGCGTTGATCCCGGGCTGGGCGGGTCATAGGGAACGCGGCTGGCCTCGATCACCGCCTGCCGCACGGGATTCCCCGTCTGCACGACGCGCGTCTTCAGGCCATCGGCATGACCGACGCTGGCGAAGGAGGTTGCGAGCGCGGTCACGCGCGGCGCAAGCAGCCGATTGGCGCGCCCGAGCACGGCATTGGCGTCATGAACGATCGTCGGCACGCCGAGATGCGCGGCCGCCAGCATCGGCGGCACGGTCGGATAGCCGCCGAAGCCGACCGCGACATCCGGGCGGATGCGACGGATGACGCCCTTGGCCTGGCGGTAGCCGCCATAGAGGCTCCAGGCCGCGGACAGCATGACGAGCGGCGACTTCACCGACGGCGTGGCCGAGCGGATGATATGCGTTTCCGCCGCCGGAAAGCTCTGACCATAGGCCTCGACGCGGTGGTCGGTGGCGAGGTGAATGGTCCAGCCCCGGGCCACCAGGACATGCGCCAGCGCCTCGGCGGGGAACAGGTGGCCGCCGGTTCCGCCGGCCGAGAGGAGAACCGTGCCGGCCACGATCTCAGGCCGCCCCGGCCTTGGCCTCGCCACCGCCATAGCGGCCGAAGCCGGCGGTGAGGCGGATCGGCTCGAAACGCCGCCGGGTCAGCGCGAGCACGAGACCCATCTGGAAGGCGAGCGCCAGCATCGACGAGCCGCCATAGGAGATGAAGGGAAGCGTCATGCCCTTGGCGGGCATCAGGTTGAGATTGACCGACATGTTGATGACCGACTGCACGCCGAACATGACGAGAAGGCCGGCGGCGCCGAGGCGGATGAAGGGATCCTCGTTCTTCATCGAATGGCTGAGGCCGCGCACGACGATGAAGGCGAAGATCAGCATCAGTCCGATGCAGAAGAGGACGCCATACTCCTCCGCGGCCACGGCGAAGATGAAGTCGGTATGGCTGTCCGGCAGGATCTTCTTGGCGATGCCCTCGCCCGGTCCACGGCCGAAAATGCCGCCGCCGAGGATCGACTGCAGCGCGGTGTCGACCTGGAAGGTGTCGCCGGTCGCCGGATCGAGGAAGCGGTTGATGCGTCCGGCAAAGTGCGGAAACACCGTATAGGCCGCGACGACGCCGCCGGCACCGAGGCCAGCCAGCGCCACGATCCAGTACCAGGAAAGGCCGGCCATGAAGAACAGCGACGACCACGCGATGACCACGAGCATGGTCTGGCCGAGATCGGGCTGGGCGACGAGCAGCGCCACCACGATGGTGAGCAGCAGGATCGCGAAGATATTGCCGGGAATGTCGCTTCGGCGCTCATGCTCGGTAAAGAGCCAGGCCGAGAGGATCACGAAGGCCGGCTTCATGAACTCCGAGGGCTGCAGCGAGAAGCCGAGCACGTTGATCCAGCGCCGGGCGCCCTTCACCTCCTGACCGATGAACAGCGTCAGGAACATGAGCACGATGGCGATGATGAAGACGATCAGCGCCGCGCGGCGCGCATCGCGCGGCGACAGCATCGAGGTCAGCACCATGATGGCGATGGTCGGGATCAGGAAGGCGACGTGGCGCTCGGTGAAGTGGAAGCTGTCGAGGCCGATGCGTTCGGCGACCGGCGGGCTGCCGGCGAGCGACAGGATGACGCCAATGAACATCAGCGCCAGCAGCGAGAAGAGAAGATACTTGTCGACGGTCCACCACCACTCGGCGATGACGCCGCGATCGGCCCTGCTCACCATCACCTGACCTCCGAGGGTACGCCCGCGGCAGCGCGGGCGAGGACGAGTTCGCGGAAATGATCGCCGCGCTTCTCGAAATTGCGATACTGGTCGAAGGACGCGCAGGCGGGCGACAGCAGCACCACCGGCTCCTGCGCCTCGTCTCTGGCGGCGTCTTCGGCCGCCGCGGCGACGGCGCGGTCCATCGTGCCGCATTTGACGGCCGAGACCTTGCCGTCGAGCGTCTCCGCGAAGACATCCGAGGCGGCGCCGAGCAGATAGGCGCGGGCGATCCTGCCGAAATAGGGCTCGAGACTGTCGATGCCGCCGGTCTTCGGCTTGCCGCCGAGAATCCAGTAGATGTGCTCGAAGCTCGAAAGCGCCTTCTCCGCAGCGTCGGCATTGGTCGCCTTGGAATCGTTGACGAAGAGCACATGGCCGATCTTCGCCACTTCCTCCATGCGGTGCGCGAGGCCGGGGAAGGATTTGAGCCCCTTCTCGATGGCCTCGTCGGAAAGCCCGAGCAGCCGCGCGCTGGCGATGGCCGCCGCCGCGTTCTGGGCGTTGTGGGTGCCGCGCAGCGATCCGATGCCGGCGAGGTCGGCGACCTGCCGCGTATTGGCGTCGACGGCCTCGAAGATGGCGCTGCCCTCGGCATAATAGCCGTCGGTCACCGGCCGGCGGACCGAGATCCGCTCGACCTTGCGGCCATGCTGCTCGATCGCCGAGGCGATATCGGCCGACCAGTCGTCATCGACCCCGACCACCGCCGCGTCGGCCCCTTTGACGAGCCGCGCCTTGATGGCCGCATAATTCTCCATCGAGCCGTGACGGTCGAGGTGATCCTCGGTCAGGTTGAGCAGGATGCCGACCGACGGATCGATGGTCGGCGCGAGGTCGATCTGGAAGGAAGAGCATTCGACGACATAGATGCGCTTGTTGGTGATCGGCTCCAGCGACAGGATCGCGGTGCCGATATTGCCGCCGAGCTGGACGTCCCATCCCGCGTTCGCAAAAAGATGAGCGATCAGGGCGGTCGTCGTCGATTTGCCGTTGGTGCCGGTGATGGCGACGAACGGTGCATCGGGCGCCACCGCGCGGCGCTCACGACAGAAGAGTTCGATATCGCCGATGATCTCGATGCCGGCTGCCTTGGCCTTGACGGCGGTCCAGTGGGGCTCGGGATGGGTCAGCGGCACGCCGGGCGCCAGCACCAGCGCCGCAAGCGAAGAGAAGTCCAGCGCTCGCAGGTCGGCGGTCGGCACGCCGCGCGCCGCGGCATTGGCGACGGAATCTGGGTTGTCGTCGAAGGCGAAGACCTCGGCACCCCCGGCGACCAGCGCCTCGGCGGTCACGAGGCCGCTGCCGCCGAGCCCGAAGACGGCGACCTTGCGTCCCGCGAAGACGGTGACCGGGATCATGTCCTCACCTCAGCTTGAGGCTGGATAGGCCGACCAGCGCCAGCACGATCGCGATGATCCAGAAGCGGATCACGACCTGCGGCTCCGTCCAGCCCAGCTGTTCGAAGTGATGGTGGATGGGCGCCATCTTGAAGACGCGCTTGCCGGTCAGCTTGAACGACGCGACCTGGATGATCACCGACACCGCCTCGAGCACGAAGAGGCCGCCGATGATGGCGAGCACGATCTCGTGCTTGGTGGCGACGGCGATGGCGCCGAGCATGCCGCCGAGCGCCAGCGAGCCGGTATCGCCCATGAAGATCGCAGCGGGCGGCGCATTGAACCAGAGGAAGCCGAGACCGGCGCCGAACAGCGCGCCGCAAAGCACCGCGAGTTCGCCCGTGCCGGGCACGAAGTGGATCTGCAGATATTCCGCGAAGATCGCGTTGCCGGAGAGATAGGCCATCAGCCCGAAGCTCGCGCCGGCGACCATCACCGGGACGATCGCGAGGCCGTCGAGGCCGTCGGTGAGGTTCACGGCATTGCCGGCGCCGACGATGACGAAGGCCCCGAAGGGAATGAAGAACCAGCCGAGATCGAGGACGAACGACTTGACGAAGGGGAAGGTCAGCGCGTCGGCGAGCGGCCCGCCGGAGAGGCGCGAGATGAGGAAGCAGCCGATGGCCGCGATGACGAATTCGACGGCCAGGCGCGAGCGGCCGGAGAAGCCCTTGTGGCTCTGCTTCGTGACCTTGAGATAGTCGTCATAGAAGCCGATGAGGCCGAATCCGATGGTGACGCCGAGCACGACCCAGACATAGAAGCTGGTGAGATTGGCCCAGAGCAGCGTCGACACGATGACCCCGAACAGGATCATCAGCCCGCCCATTGTCGGCGTGCCCTTCTTGGTCAGGAGATGGCTCTGCGGCCCGTCCTCGCGGATTGGCTGCCCCTTGCCCTGCTTGGTGCGCAGGGCGCGGATGATCATCGGTCCGAACAGGAACACGACGATCAGCGCCGTCATGGTCGCGCCGCCGACGCGGAAGGTGATGTAGCGGAAGACGTTGAGGGCCGAGAACTGCGCCGAGAGATCCCCGAGGAAGTAGAGCATCAGACGGGTCCTTCGATCTCGGGTAGCGGCGCGTCAGGGCCGGCCGCGGGCGGCGGGAAACGGTTGATCATTCGCTCGACCAGAGGCGTCATGCGGCTCCCCTTCGAGCCCTTGACCATGATCACGTCGCCGTCTGCGAGGGCGGCCTCGAGAATCACGTCGAGCTCTTCCGCCGTTTCCGCATAATGGCCCTTGATGGCGGTCGGCAAGGCCTCCCACAGCGCCGCCATGCGCGGGCCCGCGAGGATCACGGCGTCGATGCCCGCCTCCGCCAGCGGCTCGGCGAGGCCGGCATGCAGCGATAGTTCCTCCGGCCCCAGTTCCAGCATGTCGCCCAGCACGGCGAAGCGACGGCCGGTCGGGCCGGGTCGGGCGGCGCCGAGTACCGAGATGGCGGCGCGCATCGAGGTCGGGTTGGCGTTGTAGCTCTCGTCGATAAGGAGAGCGCTGCCTTCGGCGAGGCCGAGCACATGCTGCGCGCCCCTCCCCTTCGGCGCCGCCATGCTGCCGAGCGCTTCGGCAGCGGCGTCGAGATCGCCGCCTAGAAGCTGAACCGCGAGCAGCGTCGCGAGCGCGTTCTGGACGAGATGGCGGCCGGGCGCGCCGAGCGTGAACGCCACCTCGGTGCCGAGGATGTCGGCCCGCGCCCTGGAGCCATCGGGCAGGAGGTCGAGCGCCGTCAGCCGCGCCTCGGCGTCCGCATTCTCGCCGAAGCCGAGCACGCGGTCGACGCCGGCATCGATGGCCAGCAGCGCCAGCGGCTCGAATTGCGGATTGTCGCGGTTGAGGAGAGCAGCGCCGCCGGGTTCGATGCCGCGGAAGATCTCGGCCTTGGCGCGGGTGATGCCCGCGATGCCGTCCGGGAAGAACTCGACATGCACCGGCGCGATGGTGGTGATGATGCCGACATGCGGCCGCACCATGCGCACCAGCGGATCGATCTCGCCGGGATGGTTCATGCCGATCTCGAACACCGCGAAGCGGCTGCTTGCCGGCATGCGGGCGAGCGTCAGCGGCACGCCCCAGTGATTGTTGAACGACGCCGGCGAATAATGGACGGAGCCCGACGCCGCGAGGCAGCGGGCCAGCATCTCCTTGGTCGTCGTCTTGCCGACGCTGCCGGTGACCGCGGCGACGGAAGCGCGGGTCCGCTCGCGCGCCGCCTGGCCGAGCAGTTCCAAAGCCTTCAGCACGTCCTCGACGACGACGAGCGGGATCGTCAACCGGCCGAGCGCGGCCAGCCGCTCCTCGGCGATCACCGCGATCGCGGCGCCCTGCGCGGCCGCCTTCCCGACGAAGTCATGCCCGTCGAACTGCTCGCCGCGGATGGCGAAGAAAGCGTCGCCGGGGGTGATGGTGCGGCTGTCGATCGAGATGCCGGTCACCGGCGGCGTCGCGATACCGGTCGGACGGCCGCGCATCGCGGCGACGAAGTCTTCGAAGGTCCAGAGAATTCCAGTCATGCAGCGTCCTCCCGAGCGATCGCCGCGGCGACCGCCTCATGGTCGGAGAAGTGATGGACGACGCCCTTCACGATCTGGCCGGTCTCATGGCCCTTGCCGGCGACGCAGAGCACGTCGCCCGGCCCCAGCATGGCGACCGCTTCGGCGATGGCACGCCCGCGGTCCCCGATCTCGATCGCGCCGGGCGCCGCCGCGAGGATGGCGGCGCGGATGGCCGCCGGCTCTTCCGAGCGCGGGTTGTCGTCGGTGACGATCACGACATCGGCGCGCCGCGTCGCGACCTCGCCCATCAGCGGGCGCTTGCCGGGATCGCGGTCGCCACCGGCGCCGAAGACGACGACGAGCTTGCCCGTCGTCATGGGACGGAGCGCGGCAAGCGCATTGTCGAGCGCATCGGGCTTATGGGCATAGTCGACGAACACGGCGCCGCCCGAGCGGGTGACGCCGACCTTTTCAAGACGGCCCGGCGCCCCTTCGAGCCCCGCCAGCGCATCGATCGCCACCCGCGCCGGAACACCAACCGCGATCGCGAGGCCGGCGGCGACGAGGGCGTTGGACACCTGGAAGGCGCCGGCGAGCGGCAGTTCGACCATCATCGGCTCGCCGAACACGTCGAGTTCCAGCACCTGGCGAAGCCCGTCGGGAACGGCGGAGAGAAGGCGGATCGACGTTCCCGCCGCGCCCGTCGTGACAATCGTCTGGCCGCGATCGCCGGCGATGGTGGCGACGCGGGCGGCATAGGGGCCGTCGGCGTCGATCACCGCCGTCGCGCCCTCGGGCAGGAGCTCGGCGAACAGCCGCATCTTGGCGGCGAAATAGTCCTCGACCATCGCATGGTAGTCCATGTGATCGCGGCCGAGATTGGTGAAGGCCGCCGCCTGCAGGCACACGCCGTCGAGGCGATGCTGGTCGAGCCCGTGGCTCGACGCCTCCAGCGCGGCATGGGTGACGCCGTCGAGGACGAGGTCGTTCAGCGTCGCATGCAGCTCGACCGGATCGGGCGTGGTCAGGCTGCCATAGACCGAGCCATGCGGGCCGACGACACCGATCGTTCCGATCGAGGCGGCGGCATGGCCGGCGGCGGTGAAGATCTGCCGGGCGAAAACGGCGACGGAGGTCTTGCCGGCCGTGCCGGTCACCGCGACGAGCTTTTCCGGCTGCAGCGGATAGAAGCGCGCGGCAAGAAGGGCGAGCGCCGAGCGCGGCTCCTCGGCCCTGAGCACTGGCACGCCGGGATCGGATTCGAGCGAGGCATCCGCCGCGCAGAGCACCGCCGCGGCACCGCGCGCGACGGCGTCGCCGATGAAGCCGAGGCCGTCGCTGGAGACGCCGCGCAGCGCCGCGAAGAGATAGCCCGGTTTCACCGCCCGGCTGTCGGCGGTCATGCCCCGGACCGTCACGTCCGCGAATTCCGGGCGGATCGGATGATCGGTCCCGGCAAGGAGGCCGAGCGGCATGGTCGGGCTAGGTCGCATGGATGGAGCGTTCCTCGTGGTCGATGGAGCCGGAAGGGCGGCTCCATCTGCGCTCAATACGACACGAGCATGGCATCGGGGTGGCCTTCCTGCTCCGTCCTCGGCTGGACGCCGAGAAAGGCGGCGGAGCGGCGGATCACATTGCCGGCGACATAAGCTGCGTTCCAGGCGGCCAGCGCCGGCAGTCCCGGCTTCTCCGATTTCGGATCGTCGACGGAGACGAGAAGCACATATTCTGGGTCATCCATCGGGAATGTCGCGAGGAACGAGTTGAGGTAATGGCCCTCGACATAGCGTCCGTTCGCGATCTTCTCGGCCGTACCCGTCTTGCCTCCCACGACATAGCCCGGAACGTCCGCATGACGGCCCGAACCATTGACGGCGTTGTAGCGGAACAGCCAGCGCATCTCGTCGCTGGTCTTCTTCGAGACCATCGGTGTCGCCTCTGCCAGCGCCTGCTCCTGCGTGCGCGGGAAGAAGGTCGGCGAAAGGAAATTGCCGCCATTGACCAGCGCCACGTCGCCCATGGCAGCCTGCATCGGCGTGATCGCGATGCCGTGTCCGAAGGCAACGGTCATCTGGGCGGCCGTGCTCCACCGGCGCGGCACCTGAGGCGTGGCCACTTCCGGAAGCTCGGTCTTGAGCTTGGTCGAGAGGCCGAACTTCTTCAGATAGTCCTGCTGCGTCTCCTGTCCGATCGCGAGGGCCATCTTCGCTGTGCCGATATTGGACGAATAGCGGAAGATCTCCGGCACCGTCAGAAAGCGTCCCTCGGGATGCGAGTCGTGGATCAGCTGCCGCCCGACGCGGATCGGCGAGCGGGCGTCGAAGCTGTCCGTCATCTTCACCTTGCCGCTGTCGAGCGCCATGGCGAAGGTGAAGCTCTTGAACACCGAGCCGAGCTCGAAGGTGCCTGCCGTGATCCTGTTGAGGCGATCCGGCTTGTTGGCGTCGATAGGGTCGTTGGGATCGAAATCGGGCAGCGATGCGAGGGCGATCACCTCGCCCGTCTTGGCGTTCACCAGAACGCCCATCGCCGCCACAGCGCGGTATTTCTGCATGGCGCCGACCAGCTCATCGCGAAGGACATGCTGGACGCGGAGGTCGATCGAAAGGCGCACCGGCTCCTGCGCGTTGGTCTTCATCGCGAAGCCGGCATTGTGCAGGTCCGAAAGCCCGCGCTCGTCGATGGTGCGCTCGATGCCCGCGATGCCCTGGTTGTCGATATTGACGAGACCGACAATATGGGCCGCCGCCGGACCGCCCGGATAGAAGCGCTTGTTCTCGGTCAGAAAGCCGATGCCCGGAATGCCCAGATCGTGAATCTGTGCCTGCTGCGTCGGGGTGATCTCGCGCTTGACCCAGACGAAGCCGGCATTGGTGGAGAGCTTCTTGCGCAGCGCCGTCGCGTCGAGATCCTGCAACACGCTGGTGATGAGCTCGGTCGCCTCGTCGGGATCGACGATCTTGTTCGGCTCGGCATAGAGCGAGGCGGTTCGGATATCCGTCGCCAGGATCTCGCCGTTGCGGTCGACGATGTCGGGACGGGCGGTGGCGACAGCCGAGGCGGCGCTGCCGCGAGCCGCCGCGTCGGCCGGTTCGCTGACGCCGAGCTGGACCAGCCGGCCGCCGATGATGCCATAGAGAAGAACGAAGGCGCCAACTGCCAGCACGATGCGGCTGCGCGTCTGTTCCTGACGCTTGCGCGCGGCGACCGCGGCGCTCTCGTCCCGTGCCAGCGGGGCGCGGTTCAGCGTTTCGGGATGATCGGTGAGCGTCATCGTCATTCGAGATATCCCGTCTGCAGCTCGGCGGGCGAAGCGAGCGGCACCGGCTTTCGCACGGCGGGCTCGGTATGCTTGATCGAAGCGGCGACCTTGGCGGCGTCGGTGGACTTCGCCGCGACGGTCTTGGAAGAGGCCGGCTTGGGCAGCTTGGGCGTCGTGGCGACGCTGCCGGTGCGAACCGGATCGACGCCGCTCGCCGCGCTGGCAGTCAGGAGATCGAGCGGCTTGCCCGGCGTCTTGCCATTGCCCACCGGCACCGGCCCGCGACCGGGGATATCGTCGAGACGGGCAAGCTGGCGGACGTCGAGAGGCTTCAAATCGAGATAATCGCTGTAGCGCTCGACGAGCACCTGCAGGCGCGACGGCTGATCCAGAACGCTCCATTCGGCCTTGAGCACGGCGAGCTGCTGCTTCTCCCGCGCGATCTCGGCCCGAAGCTGCATGACATGATCGGCGGCGCGGCCGGCGCTGTCCTTCATCGCATAGGTCACGACCGCGACGGCGATCATCAGACTGACCCAGAAGATGTTCCAGCCGCGCTTCATTGCGAACGCTCCGCCGTGAGGGGTGGCAGCGACGGCACGCCCGCCGCCTCTCTGTCGAAGGGACGCGCCGGCGCCGCCGTGCGGATGGCGGCGCGCAGCTTGGCCGAGCGCGCCCGCGGGTTGCGCCCGATCTCGGCCTCGCCGGCCGTGACCGGCCCCTTGCCCGGAAGCGTGAAGGTCGGCGCGGCGACGCTGCGCTCCGGCAGGTGGCGCGAGCCCCCTGCCCGCTCCTCGCTGCGATCGGCGAGGAAGCGCTTGACGATGCGATCCTCCAGCGAATGGAACGAGACGACGACGAGGCGGCCGCCCGGCCTCAGGATGCGCTCCGCCGCAGCCAGCGCATCGGCCAGTTCGTCGAGCTCCTCGTTCACGAAGATGCGCAGCGCCTGGAAGCTGCGCGTCGCGGGATGGATCGTGTCGGTCGGCTTGCGCCCGACGACGCGCTCGATGAGGCCTGCCAGCGCGGCGGTCGTGGTGAAGGGTGTCGCGCCGCGGTCCTCGGCGATGGCGCGGGCGACCGCGCCGGCGCGACGCTCCTCGCCGAGCACCGACAGGATGCGCGCAAGATCGCGCGGCGCCATGGTGTTGACGATGTCGGCGGCGCTCGGACCCGACCGCGCCATGCGCATGTCGAGCGGGCCGTCAAAGCGGAACGAGAAGCCGCGCTCGGCCTCGTCGAGTTGCATGGACGAGACGCCGATATCGAGCACGACGCCGTCGACGGCGCCATGACCGGCCGCCTCGGCGACGCTGTCGAGGGCGCCGAACCGGTCCTCGACCAGTGTCAGCCGTCCGGCCGCCTCGGCGACGAGGCCTGCGCCGCCGGCGATCGCCGTCGGGTCGCGGTCTATGGCGATGACGTCGGCGCCGGCGGCGAGGATCGCACGCGAATAGCCGCCGAGGCCGAAGGTGCCGTCGATGATGGTCTCGCCCGCCTTCGGCGCCAGCGCCGCGAGAACCTCGTCGAGCATGACGGGAATGTGGCGCGGAGCGGTCTCGGCGCTCATGCCGGCTCTCCCGGCTCGCGGCGCCCACCGAGGCGGCGGCGCAGGTCGCGCACGCGGTTCTTGGCCGCTTCGCGATAGAAGAGGAAGCGCTCCGGCTCCCAGATCTGGAACTTGTAGCCCTGCCCGACGAAGGTCACGGTGTCGCCGATCCCGGCATGGGCCTTGATCGCCTCCGAGAGCGCGACGCGCCCTTCCGGATCGACCCTCAGAATCTCGCTCTCGCCGATCAGCGTCGTCGAGAGCAGTTCGTGATCCTCCGAGAAGGGCTCGAACAGGGCCAGCATGGCGCGGATCTGCTCCCGGAGCCGATTGCCCCCGGCATCCACGGCATTCTGATCCAGCGTCGGACAACAATAGAGCCCCTCGAAACCGTCACGCGCCAGCACTGAGCGGAAGGCTGCGGGTATCGACACCCGCCCCTTCGAATCCAGCCGGTTCGTGAAGGTGGAAACGAACTCGTCCATTGCCCCTCAAGCCGCTCCGAAAGCGACACGCGAAATCCCGTTCCGCCGCCCGCTTCCGAGCACGGATGAGAACCCACGGACGCAGACTGGAAACGCTCGCCCGGGACGCGGAAGGAGCCCAAAGCACGGCTGCGAAAGCCGAAGGCGACCCCTTCGTACCGGGACGATTTGGGATACCATGGGAGGACATGGGCGTCAATGGAATGGCTCTCCGCGGGCGGCCGGCGACCGTGGAAAACCATGGAACTGTTAAGATTAATTTTCCGTTGCAAATCCTTGCTTTGCCGGCGTTTCAGCGCGACACGGCGACGCCCTCGAAAGCCCGCGCGACCGGTGGACAACCGGAGGCGCGGCAGTCTGTCTCGGATGGCAGAGAAAGGGCTCCCGAGGGGCCGATCGCCCATGTCTGCCCATGACCGGCGCGACGCGCGGCGGGGCAAGGAACCCGCGGGAAAGGGCAGCGCCAGCTGGCCTGTAAGCCGGGTTCTGTAAGGCGGTGGCGAACCACCGCGTGACGACCATTCATCTTGGGCGGCCGTTGCCGGACGCCTCGCGCGACCTACCCGGGCGGCGGGCCTGGAAACAGGCCTGGGCGTAAGCCCATGCCGCCCCTATTCGGTCTTGCTCCCGGTGGGGTTTGCCGTGCCGTCCCCATTGCTGGGTCCGCGGTGGGCTCTTACCCCACCCTTTCACCCTGACCCGGCATGCCCCGAAAGGCCTGCCGGGCGGACTGCTCTCTGTGGCACTTTCCCTGGGGTCGCCCCCGCCGGACGTTATCCGGCACCGTGTTTCCGTGGAGCCCGGACTTTCCTCCCCGGCGACCTTTCGGTCCTGCAGGGGCGGTCGTCCGGCCAGCTGGCGCGGTTAGCACCTATGGGGGAAGCCGCCGGGGGTCAACCCCGCGCGGTCTCCCGTCGCCGGCCGAACCCTCAGTTCATGGCGATGATCTGGCGAACCTTGCCGCAATAGGCGAGCGGTCCCTTGGACATGCGCTTCGCCGCATGGCCGGCATTGTAGCGCAGGATCGTGCCGCAGAGATCGCCACCGGCCAGCTTCCGCGCCGCGCCGAGATATTCCATACCGTAGCGGATATTGGTCTCGGGCTCGTAGAGCTTCTTTGCCGAGCCGCGATAGCCCATGCCGCGCGCGGTCGAGAGCTTGACCTGCATGAGACCGATCTCGCCGGCCGAACCACGCAGTTTCGGATTGTAGTTGCTCTCGACGCTGACCACCGCATGGGCGAGCGAAACGGGAACGTCGTTCTCGGACGCATAGCGGGCGATCAGCTCGTCATAGCGGCCATTGCCGCGGTCAGCGGCGGCGATCCGGGTGGCGTTGGAGGCAAGGAGCCGGGACGAGCCGGCATGGGCGGGGATGGTGACACTGAGCATGGCCGAGCAGGCAAACAGCGCGGCCAGGCCGGTTACGCGGACGACATTCATACGCGACAAGCACTCGCTTCGTTGACGATGGCCTGCCTTTCGCGGCGGAAGAGTCCCGAAATGGGGCAGCGAAGCGCCCATCGCGAGGCGCCGATCACGATGGCGTGATCACCAGCCCCTTATGCGCCCGATCGGCGACACCGCCGGAGCGAGGTCTTTCGGCGCCAGCGCGCGGGCCAATTTATGGAGCGTCGCGACTGTCGAGGCATCCGCGATCCCGTCGACGCGCGCCGGGCGGAAATGCCGCTGGAAGGCCGTGACGACGGCCACCGTCGCCTCGTCATAGACTCCCGTCACGTCGAGCCCATAGCCGTAGAGGAACAGCAGCGCCTGGAAGGCCCCCACGGTGTAGCCCTCGTCGCCGGGCTGCATCGCGCGGCCGCCGCCGATCGGCTCGGGCGGCACGAAATGGCCGATCCCCGCCGCGGCGAGCGTCGCCCAGGGGAACTTCTCGCCCGGATCGCGCTTGCGCCCCGGCGCCACGTCGGAATGCGCCAGGATGCCCTGCGGCTTCACCTTGTGGCGGGCCTGGATGTCGCCGCAGAGGCGAATGACCGCCTCGACCTGCACGGCCGGAAAGTCGGGATAGCCGTGATCGTGGCCGGCATTGGCGATCTCGATGCCGATCGATCGCGAATTGATGTCGGTCTCCGTCTCCCAGCAGGAGACGCCGGCATGCCAGGCGCGGTCGGTCTCGGCGACCAGTTGCGTGATGCGCCCGTCCTCCGCGACGACATAATGGGCCGACACCTGCGAGACGGGGTCGCACAGCCAGTCGATCGCCGCCTCGGCGGTCGCCATGTCCGTATAGTGGAGGATGATGAGGTCGGTCGCCACGCCCTCGGCGCGCGCGCCGAAATTCGGCGATGGCCGCCATTCGGCGGCCAGGCCGTTCCGGTCGGTCATGCGAAGGCTCGTTCCCGCCGGATCCTGTCATAGGCGCCGTTGAGCGCAGCGAGCTTCGCCGTCGCGATGGCGATGAACTCGGCCGGAACGCCTCGCGCCATCAGCTTGTCGGGATGTGTGTCCGCGACGATGCGCCGGTAATGTCGCTTCACCTCGTCGTTGGAGGCCTCGCGATCGATGCCGAGGATGAGATAGGGATCGCCCTCCTCCGGCACAATGTGGCGGCTGGAAATGCGGGCGAAGGCAGGCTCCGACAAGCCGAAAAGCTGCGCGACGCGCCCGAGGAAATCCAGCTCGCGCTCATGCACCATGCCGTCGGCCTTGGCGATGTGGAACAGCCCGTCGACGATGTCTTCGAACACCTCCGCGCCCTCGGAGAAGAGGCTCGCGATCTTGCGCGCATAGGCCTCGAAGCCGGCGACGTCCTGTTTCGCGAGGTTGAACAGCCGCGCGACATTGCGCTTCTCGCTCTCCGGAATCTCGAAGAGCTGCTTGAAGGCGCTGACCTCGTCGCCCGTCACCACGCCGTCCGCCTTCGCCATCTTGGCGGAAAGGGCGATCATGGACACGGAAAAAGCCGCATGCCGCCGCTCCGCCGAGGTGCCGAACGTGGCACGCAGGGCTTCGCAGACGTGATCGATCAGAACGCAGGATCCTGGGATCCGGTGGATGATATCGCCGAGGCGGCGCCAGATACTCATGATGCGCCACAATAAGGCATCCGATCCGGCGATGCGAGACCATGCATGATCGTGCCGACGAGCCGTTCCGCACCCGGTTGGGTTCGCCTGCAAAAAATGCTCTGGTCGGGGTCGACGCGAAATCGCAGAGGCTTACATGGCGCACGATACCGGGGGTGAGGGTTGGGACTTCTGGATCGATCGCGGCGGTACCTTCACCGATATCGTCGGGCGGCGGCCGGATGGGTCGGTGGTCGCGCACAAGCTGCTTTCGGAGAATCCCGGCGCCTACCGCGACGCGGCCGTCCAGGGCATCCGCGACCTGCTCGGGCTCGGGACAGGGGCGCCGATTCCGGGCGGCCTGGTGCGCGCGGTCAAGATGGGGACGACCGTCGCCACGAACGCCCTTCTCGAGCGAAAGGGCGACCGCACGCTGCTCCTGATCACCCGCGGCTTCCGCGACGCGCTCAGGATCGGCTATCAGGCGCGGCCCGACATCTTCGCCAAGAAGATCGTCAAGCCGGACCAACTCTATGACCGCGTCGTCGAGGTCACCGAGCGCGTCCGCGTCGACGGCACGGTCGAGGCGGCGCCTGACGCGGACGAGATCGAGGCGGCCCTCTCGGCTGCGCTCGCCGACGGCATCCGCGCCGTCGCCATCGTCTTCATGCATGCCTGGCGGCATCCAGGGCACGAGCGCATCGCCGCCGCCATCGCCCGCAGGCTCGGCTTCGCGCAGGTCTCCGTGTCGCACGAGGTCTCGCCGCTGATGAAGCTGGTGGGGCGCGGCGACACCACCGTCGTCGACGCCTATCTTTCGCCCATCCTCCGCCGCTATGTGGAACAGGTGGCGGCCGAATTGGGATCATCTCCCCGCCTGATGTTCATGATGTCCTCCGGCGGCCTGACGGATGCCGGTTTGTTCCAGGGCAAGGATGCGATCCTTTCCGGCCCGGCGGGCGGGGTCGTGGCGGCGGTGGAGACCGCGGCCGAAGCGGGCTTTGGCGAAGTGATCGGCTTCGACATGGGCGGCACCTCGACCGACGTCTCGCACTATGACGGAACGCTGGAGCGATCCTTCGAGACCGAGGTCGCAGGCGTCCGAATGCGCGCGCCGATGATGCGCATCCATACGGTCGCGGCGGGCGGCGGCTCGATCCTGCATTACGAGGCGGGACGCTTCCGGGTGGGGCCGGATTCCGCCGGCGCCGATCCCGGCCCCGCCTGCTATCGCCGCGGCGGACCGCTGGCGGTGACCGACGCCAATGTGATGGCAGGCAAGCTGCAGCCCGCCTGGTTCCCGAAGATCTTCGGCCCCGGCCGCGACCAGCCGCTCGACGCCGAGATCGTCCGGGAAAAATTCGAGGCGCTGGCGGAAGAGATCGGCGACGGCCGCAGCCCCGAAGCCATCGCCGACGGCTTCCTCCATATCGCCGTCGAGAATATGGCCAACGCCATCAAGAAGATCTCGGTGCAACGCGGCTATGACGTGACCGGCTATGCGCTGAACTGCTTCGGTGGCGCCGGAGGCCAGCATGCCTGCATGGTTGCCGACAGCCTCGGCATGTCGACCGTGCTCATCCACCCCTTCTCCGGCATCCTCTCGGCCTATGGCATGGGGCTGGCGGATATCCGCGCGCACCGGACGCAGGCCGTCGTCAGACAGTTGGATCGCGAAGCGGAATCGGCGCTTCAGGCCCTTGAATCAAAGCTTGAAGACGAGGTTGTCGGCGAACTTCAAGGACAGGACGTAACCGATTCCGACATCACGATCTTCGCCCGCGCGCATCTCCGCTATGACGGCACCGACACGGCCATTCCGATCGAGGTGATGCGCAAGGGCGTCGGAGTCGAAGATCTTCCCACCCTCGCCTGGCTGCCTCGCGAGGCCATGATCGCGGCCTTCGAGGCGGCGCATCGGCAGCAGTTCGGCTTCGTGTTCGAAGGCAAGACGATCGTCGTCGAGAGCCTCGAGGTCGAGGCCGCCGGAGGCGGCGCGCGCATCGCGGAGCCGGTCGAGGATGCACCGCCGTCGCGTCCGGAACCCGTCGAGGCGACCGCCTTCTATGCCGCTGGCGCAGCACACGAAGCCGGCGTCTATCTCCGCGGGCAGCTGTCGCGCGGGGCGCTGATCGACGGGCCGGCGCTGCTCATCGAACAGCACCAGACCATCGTGGTCGAACCGGGCTGGCAAGCGCGGATCACCGAGCGCGGCCATGTCGTGCTGAAGCGCATCGCCCCGCGCGCGGCGAGGAAGGCGCTCGGGACGGAGGCCGATCCGGTGATGCTGGAGGTGTTCAACAACCTCTTCATGTCGATCGCCGAGCAGATGGGCGTGACGCTGCAGAACACGGCCTATTCGGTCAACATCAAGGAAAGGCTCGACTTTTCCTGCGCTGTCTTCGATTGCGAAGGCCGCCTCGTCGCCAATGCGCCGCATATGCCGGTGCATCTCGGATCCATGGACCGATCGGTCGAAACGATCATCGCGCAGAACGAGGGCCGCATGCGGCCGGGCGATGTCTATGCCCTTAATGCGCCTTACAATGGCGGAACACATCTGCCGGATATCACCGTCGTGACGCCGGTCTTCGATGCGCGGGAGGAGGAGATCCTCTTCTTCGTCGCGAGCCGTGGGCACCATGCCGATGTCGGCGGCACGGCGCCGGGCTCGATGACGCCGCGCGCGACGACGGTCGACGAGGAAGGCGTCCTCATCGACAACTTCAAGCTGGTCGATCGCGGACGCTTCCGGGAGGCCGAACTCGTCGAACTGCTGACCGGGCATCGATACCCGGTTCGCAATGTCGTTCAGAATGTTGCGGATCTGAAGGCCCAGATCGCCGCCAACGAGAAGGGCGTGCACGAGCTGGCGAAGATGGTCGAGCATTTCGGGCTCGACACCGTCACGGCCTATATGGGCCATGTCCAGGACAACGCGGCCGAGAGCGTCCGACGCGTCATCGGCGCGCTGAAGGATTCCGAGTTCGCCGTCGAGACCGACCAGGGCGCAACGATCCGCGTCAAGATCACGGTCGACCGCGAAAAGCGCGAGGCGGTTGTCGATTTCACCGGCACAAGTCAACAACAATCAACAAATTTCAACGCGCCCGAACCGGTAACGCGCGCCGCCGTGCTCTATGCCTTCCGCGTCATGGTCGAAGGCGACATTCCGATGAATGCCGGATGCCTCCGACCGATCCGGATCATCATTCCGGAGGGCTCGATGCTGGCGCCGCGCTACCCGGCGGCGGTGGTGGCCGGCAATGTCGAGACCAGCCAGCATGTGACCAATGCGCTGTTCGGCGCGCTCGGCGCCCTCTCCTCGGCGCAGGGCTCGATGAACAACCTGACCTTCGGCAATGCGACCTATCAGTATTACGAGACGATCTGCTCCGGGGCGCCGGCCGGCGTCTTCAACGACGGCACCGGCTTCGACGGAACGGACGGCGTCCATACCCACATGACCAATTCGCGGCTCACCGATCCGGAGGTGCTCGAATTCCGCTTCCCGGTGCTGCTCGAGGATTTCAATATCCGCGCCGGCTCCGGAGGGCGCGGCCACTGGTCGGCGGGCGGCGGGACGAAGCGCACGCTGCGCTTCCTCGAGGAGATGGACCTCGCGATCCTCTCCTCGCACCGCAGCGTCGCACCGCACGGACTGTTCGGCGGCTCGGCCGGTGCGCTTGGCCGGACGGAAGTGCGCAGGGCCGACGGGCGGGTCGAAACACTCGGCGGCTGCGACCAGACCGTGTTGCGACCGGGTGATGCCGTCATCGTCACGACACCGACCGGCGGGGGGTACGGCGCGCCGGATTGACTGTAGCGCAGGGCGTGCGAAACTTCTGTCATCGAGGCGGGGGCATCGATCATCCTATGCAGCAGCCGGACCAGCCATTGCCGACGCGTGATCGCGACGCTGCCACGGATCGACGTGCCGTGCTCGCGAAGCTTGCCAAGGGCGCTGCCTATGCCGCTCCGGCGACGCTGGCGCTGCTTTCGATGACCGAGCAGGCGGTGGCCTCGGCCTGAGCGAGAGGGGGGATAAAGTGAGCGACGAGAAACCGATCGAAGCTGGCGCCGCGAAAGACGAGACGCGCGACAGCCGACGCGAGGCGATGATCAAGCTTGCCAAGGGCGCCGCCTATGTCGCCCCGGCGACGCTGGCGCTGCTCGAAGGCACCAAGAACGCCCTCGCCTATTGACCGACGCGGCCGCCTGTCGGCCCGTGGTTTGACGACGGGACGCAGGGCCGGCGAAGGCCGGCCCTATCTGGGACCTGATGCATGACGCATGACGAATATCCGGTCGACCGGCAGGCCAATGAGACCGGCGCGCCTGCAGACAGCGCGCGCCGCGAGGCGATGCGGAAGCTCGGCAAGGGCATCGCCTATGCCGCGCCACTCACCATCGGCCTCATGAAAATCGACAAGGCCGCGGCGGCGAGCTGACCGGCGGCGGATTGACGCCCGCCGATGCGTCCGGACCGGCGCCGCCGATCCGACCCGGCCGGAAAGGGCCGGACAGCGCAGTGCTCTTGCTTGGAGCCAACGAAGCCGATGGGCGGAGCGCCGGGCGAAGACGAACCGGGAGGGCGGTTTTCGTACCGCCTTTTCGACGGCCATCTCGCCGTCGTGGATCTCGGCTCCGGCGATCTGCATCTTCTCAATCCCGCCGCGGCGCGGCTCTTCCTCCAACTGCTCGACACGCCGACCGCGGTCGATGCGCTGGCCTCAGACTGGGCCGAGGGCTTCGCGCCGGACCACGCGACGGCTCTCAAGGACATTGAAGCCTGCCTCGCGGACTGGGGCCGGCAGGGCTGGATCGCAACGCTCGCCGACGGCCGCGTCATGGTCTCGTCGGCCGCGACCGGCGCCGTGCGGGAGGAGCAGGTTCCGGCGACGCCTCCTGTTTCCCCGCCCATTGCGACGCTCCCGCTGCGGCTCGGCGGCCGGTCCATCGAATTCACGCTCTACCAGACCGAGGCCGAGCCGCGATCGACCATGGTCAACCGCGCGCTGGGGCTCTTTTCCGGTCTTGCCGGAGACAATGCTGCGACACCGGCGACGCGGATCGGCCTCTCGTCGGATGGCGCGCGCCACGCCAACGGCCTCGACGGCGACTGGACGCTGGCGAAGGACGATGTCGAGGCGCTCGGCGCTGCGATCACGGCGAGCTTTTCCGCCGCCTATCCGGATGCGCGGATCGTGGCCTCGTTCCACGCCGCCGCGCTCGCCCATGGCGCCAGCCTGACGCTCTTTCCCGGTGTCTCCGGAGCCGGCAAAAGCACGCTCACGGCGCATCTGGTCGCCAAGGGATGGCTCTACGGCAGCGACGATTTCGTGAGCTTCGCGGAGGGGGATGACGGAGCGCTCTCGCTGCTGCCGCTCTACAACGCGATCTCGATCAAGGAAGGCAGCCTCGCGCCGCTCGCCACCACCTATCCGGACCTCGCATCGCTGCCGACCGTCGCCTATGGCCCGAAACTCGGTCGGTTTCTCGTGGTTCCGGCGGAGCGCCACATCGCGCGCCCCCTGCCCGTCTCGCGGCTGGTCTTCCCGCGCTACCAACCGGGCGCCGCGGCATCGCTGATGCCGATCTCGACCAGCGAGGCGCTGCTCGGCCTCATGGAGGCGCGCTTCTCGACGCCCTATCCCCATGACAGGCGGCGCTTCGACCGCGTCTTCGACTGGGTGGCGGCGGTTCCGAAGTTCCGCCTCATTTATGATGATCTCGAGGAGGCACGGCGATGGCTGGAAGGCCCGACCATGACGCCCGCCTCCGCGCGCTGACATGGACGGCGCGCGCCGTCTCACCCTTCTCGTCGCGGGAGGCGATCACGAACGCCTGGCCGGGCGAAGCCGACTGGTCGCACATCGTTGCCGCGGCCGATCAGGGCCTCGTCCTGCCGAGCCTCAAGGCCGCTCTCGACCGGCATGATCTTGGCGGCGGCCTGCCGGAAGAACTCGCAGCTTTTCTGGACATGGTCTTCGCGATGCATGTCGAGCGGCGCCGGACGCTGCGGCGCCAGCTGAAGACGCTCAACCGGCTCTTCGCCGGCGCCGGCATCCGGCCCGTCTGGCTGAAGGGCGCCGAGCCCCTGCTCGATCCCGACTTCGCGGCCGGCACGCGCGTGATGCTCGATCTCGATCTTTGGATCGTCGAGCCGGAGGCGCAGCAGGAGGCGCTGTGCCTGATGGCGGATGCCGGATGGCAGACCCCACCCGAGGCGGATCGCAAGCGCGGCTGGGCAGAGTGCCATCATTTCCAGCCGCTCCGGCATGACGACTGGCCGGCCTTTGTCGAGGTCCACCGCTGGCCGACGGGGCGCTGGCAGGCCGGTGTTCTTCCCATTGAAGCCGCGGCGGCCGGGATCCACTGGTCGGAATGGCCGGGCGGCCCGTTCGGCCTGCTCGACAGACAATCGGCGGCGCTCCTCGCCATCATCCAGGCAACGGCGATGGCCGATGCGGATTTTCCGCTCGGCCGTGTGCGTCTCATGAAGAGTCTCGACGTCGTCGAGCGAATCTCTCGCGACTTCGGCGGCACGATCCCGCCTGGGATGGCGGCGCGGCTCGCCCATCCCGCGATCCGCACCAAGGCGCGGCGATGGCTGACCTTCGCCGCGACCTATTTCGGCATGCCGCAGGAGGGACGGCCCGACGACGCCTATTGCCGGGCGGTTGTCCGCGACATCCGCCAGCCGCGCCTCAACGCGCTGCTCGGCCATGGCGCCGACACGCTTCAGCGAAGGCTCGGCGGCCTTGCCCGGGAGCCCCAGCGCCTCCCGGGCATCCTCGCGGACATGACAGCGAAGGCGCTTCGCCTCCGCTGACCCTCTACCAGCCGGCGACGACCACCTTGCCGATCATGCGTCCGCTTTCGACGAGCCTGTGCGCCTCGCGGAGATTGGCGGCGTTGATCGGCGAGAGCGTCTTCGTCAGCGTTGTCCGGATCGCGCCGGCATCGACGAGCGCGGACACCCGGTCGAGGATCTCGTGCTGCCGTTCGATCGCCGGCGTTCCGAAGCGCGAGCGGGCGAACATCGATTCGAACTGCAGGCCGACCGCCTTCTGGGAGAGCTGGCCGAACTCGGCCGGACCGAAGCCATCGACGCCCTCGATGATGCCGACATGGCCTTCCGGCGCGGCCAGCGCCGCGATCTCGGCGGCGTGACCGGCAGTGCCGGCGAAGGCGAGGATGATATCGACCGCCTTGAGGCCGAGGGCCTCGACCTGCGGCGCGAGCGGGCGGCTGTGATCGACGATGTGATGAGCGCCGAGATCCTTGGCGAAGGCGACGGTCTCGGGGCGCGAGGCGCTGGCGATCACCGTCAGCCCGGTCAGGGCGCGGGCGAGCTGGATGGCGATCGAGCCGACGCCGCCGGCGCCGCCGAGGACGAGCAGCGAGCGCTTGTCGTCGGCGGAACCGGGAACGACGCCGATGCGGTCGAACAGCAGCTCCCACGCCGTCAGCGCCGTCAGCGGCAGCGCCGCTGCGCCGGCGAAATCGAGGCTCTCGGGCTTGCGGCCGACGATCCGTTCATCGACGGCGTGGAATTCGGCATCCGTGCCGGGCCGCACGATCGAGCCGGCATAGAAGACGGTGTCGCCGACCTTGAAGAGCTGCGTCTCGCCGCCGGTCTCGACCACCGTCCCAGCGGCATCGAAGCCGAGGACGCGCGGCGTTCCGGCGGGATCGGCGCTGCGGCGGACCTTGAAGTCGACCGGGTTGACCGAGACGGCCTCAACCTTGACGACGAGGTCGCGCGGGCCGGGCTTCGGCCGGTCGAGGGTTATGTCGACGAGGGCATTCTCGTCGTCGATGGGAAGCGGCTTCGTGAAGGCAATGGCGCGCATGGCGATCTCCGGTCCTGGCCTCGCCGGAGGGCGAGGCGATCTCCGTACCTGGCCTCGCTCGAGGGCGGGGCGACGAGGGAGAATTCGGACGTATTGCGCCTTTGCACAAGAACGCACATTTCTGGCCTATAGTGCCTGAAAGGATACCGCGATGGCCGGACACCAGACTTATGACCGCCGTTTCGCCGCCTGCCCGGTCGAGGTGACGCTCGATCTCATCGACGGCAAATGGAAGGGCGTCGTGCTCTACCATCTCGGCAATGGCCCGCTGCGCTTCAACGAGCTGCGCCGCGTGACGCCGAACACGACACAGCGCATGCTGACCAAGCAGCTGCGCGAGCTGGAGGCCGACGGCCTCGTCATCCGCACCGTCTATCCCGAGATCCCGCCGCGCGTGGACTATCGCCTTTCGGCGCGCGGCGAGAGCTTGCAGCCGATCATCGCCGCGCTGAAGGCCTGGGGCACGCAGCATCTCGCCGAGATGCTCGGCGGAGCGGAGGGGGATGAAGCGGCCGCGGAGCCCCTGCCCCGCCGCCGCGCTTCGGCTGCCTGATCAGGCCGCGACACCGAGATCGGCGGCAAGGCGGCGGAACTCGGCCTCGCCGAGCGAGGGCCGCACCACGCCATTGAGGACGCCCTCGAAGATCGCGGCAGGCATGCCGGCCCGCATGCCGCCGATGAGTTCCAGGCGCTCGCCATGGTTCATGGCCGGCACCATCAGGCGCAGGAAGCCCATCATGGTCTCCGCATCGATCGAGGCGATGATGCGGTGCTCGATGGCGCGCAGCTCGTCGTCGCCGAACAGCGAATGCAGCAGCGCCAGCGTCTCGGTCTCCTCCTCGACCATGTGCTGCAGATCGGCGGCGATGAAGAGCGAATAGCGGAGGTAGAGCGCGCGCAGGAGGCTGGCGCGCTCGCCGGCGGGCGCCGCCTCGATCGCGTCCAGCATCGCCTCGAGCTCGTCGAAATCGCGCTCGTGATGCTCGTGATCGTCGGCGAGCTGCTCGGTCGCGCCGGCGCGGAGCTGCTCGATGACCTCGTGGATATGCAGGTTCTCGTGATGCAGATGGCCGCGGCCGGCGGCGATCAGGCCGCGCATGTCGGCGACGAGCGCCCCGAGGGCCTCCTCGTCCTCGCCGTCGATCGCGCCCAAGCGGATCGAGATCTGCATCTGCGCGCGGCGCAGCGCCTTGTGCGGCATCGTGTAGAGGTTGTACCGGCTCTCGTCGACATAGATCGGGGTGATGGCGTTCATGGCGGACTCCGTTGTTGCGGCGTCCGTCTACGAAATGCCCTCCCGACCGTCTGTGATGGCCTTCACCGCACCGCCAAAGCGGTTTGAGGCAGCGAAACGGGGCCCGAAGCTCAGTTGGCGTAGGAAAGCGGAATGCTGGCCGGCGGCAGGCGAACGCCCGGTCCGTCGCTTTCGGGCAGCGGCGGCGCCATGACGACGGGAGCGGGAGTTCCCGTCGTGGTTGCGTCAGGCGCGCCGAGCTGGTCGTCCCAGCGATAGGTGAAGGCACGCTGCTCCATCGTGGCGGCGGGCGGCGCGCCGGGCGCGGCCGGCAGGCTCACCATCGGGACATTCTCGTCCAGGGTCGGCGGCGGCATGTCGAGCTTCGGCCGGCAATAGCGGGAGGTCCCCGCCGCGTTGTGATGCGCGAGATCGATATGGATGTGGTCCTCGTGCAGCCGGTTCGATCCCGGGCCGAGCACGGTGGTGAAGTAGTCGCAGGCCGTGATCAGGGTCTGGCGCAGGAAGGCCTGCGTCGCCGGATCGCCGTTCCACCAGTCGCCCTTGACGCGGATGGTGCGCCCGTCGGCGAGGCGGAAACCGGCGACGTCGAAGGCGTTGGCGAAGGCGTGCTCGCTGAGCTTGTCGCCATGGCGGTTGTTGCGCGAGCGGCAGGCATAGGTACCCATGGTCAGGATCTCGGTGACCGGCATGCCGAAGCGCTGCTGCGCCGCCGGCTGCACCGCCTGGCGGATCCATTTCTCCATCGTGTAGGTCATCATGCAGCCGAGCACGACCTCGGAGCCGCCGACCGAGACGACCCCTTGCTGGAAGGCGTTGACGCGCAGCGGCTTCTCGATGCCGCAGGCGCCGCGGCCGTCGATCTCGCGCGCCGGCTCCTGGAAATAGCTCGGCACCACCAGCTTCTGGCGATAGCAGGCGCGCTCCGTCTGGTCGCGCCAGGCCTCGCGCTCATCAAAGAAATTGAGAGCGCAGCCCGCCAGCAAGATGCAGGCGAACACCGACCCGATACGCAGCACTGGGCCCTTGAACATATGCCTAGAATGCGATGGGCCGTCTTAAGGAAGGGTCAACCAGACAAGGCCGGAGCGGATGAGCCGGCGACCGGCTGGATCATGTATACATGACAGCGCGGCGCCGGTGGCCATATCTATCGGCGAGGGATCGGAAAGACTGCTCTTCCGCAGCGCAATCTGATGAGAATCGCGGCATTTCGAGCGACTTCTTTCAGCAATTCCCAGGATTGGCGGCCGCAATCTTGTATACTAGGCTTGCTTCCGAAATGACGGATGCGGTCCAGGAGGTCGGATCATGAACCGGTCGGACGCATCGCAGACGAGCGGTCGAGGCGGCCGCATCTATGCGGTGCTGCGCCAGGCGGTCGTCGACCAGGCGCTGCCGCCGGGGACGAAACTGCCCGAGGACGCGCTCGGGGCGGAGTTTGGCGTCAGCCGCACGATCGTGCGCGCGGCGCTTCAGCGTCTCGCCGCCGACGGGCTGGTCGAGATGAAGACGAAGCGCACGGCGACCGTCGCGCGGCCGAGCCTCGAGGAGGCGCGGGCGGTGTTCGAGGTTCGCCGCTGCCTGGAGCGGGAAGTGGTGCGGCTCGTCGCGGCGCGCTGGAGCGACACGCTGCGCGATACGCTCGCCGCCCATATCGCGGCCGAGGACGAGGCGGCGCGCCGGCAGGACGGGCCGGCGACGATCCGGCTCGCGGCGGAATTCCATGTGCGGCTCGCGGCGATGGCCGGGAACAAGCTGCTCGAGCGCTATGTCGGCGAGGTCGTGTCGCGCTGCTCGCTGATCCTGGCGGTGTTCGGCCGGCCGCATCGCTCGGAATGCGCGATCGGCGAGCATCGCAGCGTGCTGGAGGCGCTGCAACGCGGCGACGCGGCGGCGGCGATCGCGGCGATGGAGGCGCATGTCAGCCTCGTCGAGCAGCGCGGCGTCGGCGGCGAGAGCGAAAGCGAGGCCGATCTTGGCGTGATCCTCTCGCGCTATCTCGGCAGGCAGGGCGGCGACGCCTAGGCGCGAGACAACCGATTTCCGGCGGAAGCCCCTGGGAAAGGCTCCGCCCCCCTGCCGGACGACGCGCCGCAGAAGCGCGCTCCGGACGAGCCAGAGCGAACGATACGACGAGGAGACTGCGTAAATGACATTCTCGAGACGAACCCTTCTCAAAGGCGCGGGCCTCGGTGCGCTCGCCCTTTCGGCATCGGCCCTGCCGTTGCGGGCGCGGGCGGCCGGCAACCTCACCATCGGCCTCATCTATGTCGGGCCGCGCGATGATTTCGGCTGGAACCAGGCCCATGCCGTCGGCGCCGCGGCGCTGAAGTCGATCCCGGGCGTGACCGTCGTCGAGGAAGAGAATGTCCCCGAGACGAGCGCCGTCTCGAAGACCATGGAATCGATGATCGAGCTCGACGGCGCGACGCTGCTGTTCCCGACCTCGTTCGGCTATTTCGATCCCTTCATGATCGACGCCGCCAAGAAATATCCCGATGTCGAGTTCCGCCACCCGACCTCGCTCTGGGATCCGAAGAAGCATCCGATGAATCTCGGCGGCTACTTCTGCTATCTCGACCAGGCGCATTACGTGAACGGCATCGCCGCCGGCCTTTCGACGACGTCGAACAAGATCGGCTACATCGCCGCCAAGCCGATCGCCCTCGTGCTGCGCAACATCAACGCCTTCACCACCGGCGTGCGCAAGGTCAACCCGAATGCCGAGGTGCGCCTCATCATCACCGGCGAATGGTCGCTGCCGGTGCGCGAGGCCGAGGCGGCGAACGCGCTGGCCGATGCCGGCTGCGACGTCATCGCCTGCCACGTCGACAGCCCGAAGGTGATCGTCGAAACGGCCGAGAAGCGCGGCGTGAAGAGCGTCGGCCACAATGCCGACCAGTCGTCGCTGGCCCCGAAGGGCTTCATCACCGGCGCGGAGCTGAAATGGGGCACGGTCTATACGGCCTACGCTGACCTGCTCACCAAGGGCGAGAAGCTGCCGAACGAGAATTATGGCGGCTATGACCGCGACATGGTCCAGAGCACGGCCTTCGGCGCCGGCGCGACGGACCGGGCGAAGGCGGCCGCGCTCGCCGCGATCGAGGAACTGAAGGCCGGCACGCCCTATTTCATCGGGCCGATCAAGTCGAACACCGGCAAGCTGATCAGCGCCGAGACGATCGAGCTCTACGATCCGAGCCTCTGGGGCACCGACTATCTCGTCGAGGGCGTCATCGGCTCGATCACCTGAGCCCGCAAGCCATGGCCGGCGGCGGGCGAGATCCCGCCGTCAGGCCTTCTTCTGCATCGCCTTGACGCTGCCGAGCCTCTGGCGGGCCTCCGCCTCGGAGAGCTCGGCATAGGCGGCTTCGACGGCCAGGGTCTGCGCCAGCGGATGGCCGAAGCGGCGGCCGCGAATGCGGGCGATCACCGAGAAGGTGCTGTCGGGCACGCCGGCGGCGCGGCAAAGCACGGCGAGCAGCGTCGGATCCGGCCGCGCGATCAGGCGGCTGACGAGATCGGGCGGCAGACCGGCATGGGCCGCGAGCAGCATGGCGACCTCCAGCATGCGGTCATGCGATGCGATGGCCGCGATCGCTTCGGCGACCGGGGGCGGCGCCGCGGCCGGCTCGGTGCTCCGATCGGCGCGCTGCGGAAAGGCGATCACACGAGGCGTGCCACCAGCGTCGCGGCGCGATGCGCGCTTGCGGCGCGGCGTCGGCGCGAAGGCGATGACGTCGGCGGCGCCGCGAAGCTCGGCCGCGCCCTCGCCGCAGGCGGCGACGATGCGGGCGAGGCATTTGCGCGACAGGCGCGCTGACCGATTGGCGGCGACCGCGCGGCAGAGCGCCGGCCCGCCCTTGGCCACCAGCGCATCGGTCACGCGTTCCGAAAGACCCGCCCGCGCGGCGACGGCCGCGAGGCCGCCCTCGTCGAGGCGGGCGACGAGATCCACGAGATCATCGTCGGAAAGCACGGTCGAGGATTGAAGCAGCGGGCCGGCGAGCGGTCCACCCGCGCCGGCGAGCCGCAGCACCAGCGCGTGCGGCGCCGTCGAAAGATCGGCCAACAGCGCGCCTGCGCGCGGCTTGGCGGTGTCGGGCAGGCAGGCGACGAGATAGACGACGATATCGCTGAACACCTCGCCGAGCGCGAGTTCGGCCCTGGCTCCGGCCGCGCGATAGAGGTCGATGACGGCTGCCAGCAGCGCTTCCCGGCGGGCCGGTGCACGATCGCGGGCGAGTCGCGTCAGTTCCTCAAGCATCGTCGCCTCGCAAGCCTCGTTCGGATGGCGAGAGTGTGCCAGCCAACTCATAAGGAACGATTGCGCGATCCGGTAAATTTCAGGGTCAAACTGTTGCGATTCGGCCGGCGCAACGAATTGCCCCCATGCCGCCTGCTGCGCTGCGGCAGGAGAACTTTGTTCCCCGGCTCAGGCCGCTTTTGGTACGCTTTCACCGGGTTGATCGCAGCAAGCGGCCCGAAACCGCTTTGCCGGCGCGGCCGGATCGATTAAGCTTTGTGGCGAAATAGGGACACGACAAGAGAGACCCGGGAGATGCCCATGAGCCTCGCTCGTCCGATTCAGTTCCTTGCGGTGAGTGCCGCCTTCCTCTTCATTGCCGCCATTGTCGTCGGCGCGCTGTGACGCCGTTCACAGCGCAAGGCTGAAGAGAGCTTGTCCTAAAGGCCGAATGCGGCGCGCAGCAGCGCGACCGTTCCCATGCCGGCGAGCGCGGCGAGGATGTCGTTGCGCCTCATGAGGAACACCGCGATCGTCGCGGCGAAGCCGGCATATTCCGCCGGACCGCCATGCGCTGCGATCGGCGCCAGGATCGAGCCCATGATGGCAAGCGGCAGCGCCTTCAGCCAGGCCTCGACGCGCGGCGTCACGGCCACGAAGCGCATCAGGAAGAATCCCGCGACGCGCGTCATATAGGCCGTCACCGTCATCGCGGCGATGATGAGGGCAAGGCCGGCCGGCGTGGAAGGATCGACGCTCATGGCGCGGCCTCCTCCTGCTTCGGCTTCCGCGGCATGAAGGCCGCGAAAAGGCTGCCCGCGAGGCCACCCGCCAGCACATGCCAGGAGCCGCCGACATAGCGGTCGAAGACGAAGGCGACCGCCGCGCCGATCGCGAAGGGCAGGAGATCGCCCCTGCCCTTCCAGAAGCCGCAGGCGAGCGACAGGAAGAAGGCCGGCAGGAAGAAATCGAGGCCGAGCCGGCGCGGATCGCCGAGCAGGCCGCCGAAGCCGGCGCCCGCGATCGTCCCGGCGAGCCATCCCACCATGCAGGCAGCGCCCATGCCGATGAAGACCGCGACATCGTGACGGCCCGCGTCGCGCTCGCGCATCGCCGTCGCCCAGTTGGGATCGACGAGCAGGAACAGCGACGGATAGGCGATCCAGGGCGAGACGCCCCGCATCCAGGGCTGGATGGCCGCGCCGAACAGGACATAGCGCGCATTCATGGCCACGACGGCGACGACCGTCGCGAGCAGCAGGTCGGGCGCGCCCCAGGAATGCACGGCGAGGAGCTGAGCCGTCCCGGAAAAGACGAAAGCGCTCATCGCGGTGGCGCCGACGACCGGCAGCCCGACGCCCTCGGCCAGCACGCCGAACACGGCGCCGAAGGCGATCATGCCCGGCAGAAGGCCGATGCCCTCCATGAAACCGCGCATGAACCCGTCGCGGGTGAACCGGCTGGCATGTTCGGTGTCGGCCATGATGGAAGCTCGATGGATCGGCGCCGGCAAGCGGCCCCTGATGTCGGGTATCGGCTGTGCCTATCCGAAACGCGCAGTCGCTGCCAGCGTTGCTTCGCCGCAATTTGCCTGCCGCAATCGCGCATCGTAAAGAACCCGCCGATCAAGATGTGAGGACGGGCGAATGGCGAAGGCTGGCCGATCGGCGCCGGATCTCGGGCGGACCTGGCGGCGCGCGAGCTTCTATATTCGCGGCGTCACGCGCGATGCCCTGCCCTATGCCGTCTACGAGCGCCGCCTCCAGCGCATCTTCGACCAGCTTTCAAAGACGCCGCCTTCGGATGACATCATCCGGCGCGTCAACTACTGCAACAAGCTGGATACCCCGTCGCGGCTCACCGAGAGCCGCCGCATCCGCGATATCCCCGTCCGGCCGTCGACCTATTATTCCTACGACCTCAAGCAATATGCCAAGTATTTCGGCGGCGACGCCGCGCTCCGATACTTCTTCGGCGACCTGATCACCGTTCCGCCCGAGCCGACCATCGTCAAGAGCCGGCCGATCCATGGCGACAATCGCAATTCGGTTCTGTTCAAGCTCGACAAGCTCCGGCATTTCACGCTGCATCGCGATCCCGTCGCCTTCGACGACAAGCGCAAGAGCGCGGTCTGGCGCGGCGCCATCGCCGATCATTCGGGCCTTCGCGATGCGCTGGTGCGGCGTTTTCACGATCACAAGGTGCACGATATCGGCCATGTCGGCCGCGCGCATGCCGGCATCGCGCCGAAGCCCTATCTCGCCATCGCCGACCAGCTCCGCCACCGCTACCTAATCTCGGTCGAAGGCTATGACGTCGCGACCAATCTGAAATGGATCCTCGCCTCGCAGTCGCTCTGCCTGATGCCGAGGCCGCTCTACGAGACCTGGTTCATGGAGGGGACGCTGGTGCCGGGGCGGCATTTCGTCGAGCTACGGCCGGATTTCGCCGATCTCGAGGAAGTCGTCGCCTATTACGACCGCAACGAGGACGAGGCGCGGGCGATCATCGCCGAGGCCAACCGCCATGTCGCGACGTTCCAGGACGAGGAAAACGAGCGGCTCGTCTCGCTGCTGGTGCTCCAGAAATATCTGGAACGGACGGGACAACGCCCGCCGATGCCGTGGTCGCATCTTTTCGGCGGCTGAGCCCTATTCAGCTGCCACGGCCCGTGTGGCCGGGTCGTAATTGAGGATCGGCGCCAGCCAGCGCTCGGCTTCCGATACCGGCCAGCCCTTGCGCGCCGCATAATCCGCCGCCTGATCGGCCTCGATCCGCCCGACGCCGAAATAGAAGCTCTCGGGATGGGCGAAATAGAGCCCGGAGACCGACGAGCCCGGCCACATGGCGAAGCTCTCGGTAAGCCTGATGCCGGCGCCATTCTCGGCGTCGAGGAGGTCGAACAGCGTCCGCTTCTCGGTATGGTCGGGCTGCGCCGGATAGCCGGGCGCCGGACGGATGCCGGCATAGCCCTCGCGGATCAATTCGGCCGGCGTCAGATGCTCGTCAGGCGCATAGCCCCAGAGCTCGCGCCGCACCCGCTCATGCATGCGCTCGGCGAAGGCCTCGGCGAGACGGTCTGTGAGCGCCTGACTGAGGATCTTGGAATAATCGTCGTTGGCGCGCGCAAAGCGCTCCGCCACCGCCTCCTCGCCGATGCCGGCCGTCACCGCGAAGCCGCCGACATAATCGGCGACGCCGCTGCCGACCGGCGCGACGAAGTCCGACAGCGCGACATGGCGGCGGCGATCGGTCGAGCGGGCGATCTGCTGGCGCAGCGTGAAGAGCCGCGCCTTTTCCACCTCGCGGCCCTCGTCCTCATAAAGCGCGATGTCGTCGCCGATCGCATTGGCCGGCCAGAAGCCGACGACGCCATTGGCGCTGACCCAGCGCTCGTCGACCATCTTCGTCAGCATCGCCTCGGCATCGGCGAGGAGCGCGCGCGCCGCCGGGCCGTAGGTCTCGTCGTCGAGGATCTGCGGGTATGTCCCTTTCATCTCCCAGGTCGCGAAGAACGGCGTCCAGTCGATATAGGGGACGAGCTCGGCGATCGGATAATCCTGGAACAGCCGTGCGCCGAGGAAGCTGGGCTTCACCGGCCGGTAGCTCGTCCAGTCGAGCTTCAGCGCGTCGGCCCGCGCCTCGGCAAGCGTGATGCGGCGCTTGGCCTCCTGCCCGCGCTGATGCGCCTCGGCGATGCGGGCATAGTCAGCCTGGATATCGGCGACATAGGCGCCGCGCTCGCGGCCGAGAAGATTGGACGTGACGCCGACCGCGCGGCTCGCATCGATGACATGCACCGTCTGCCCGCGGCCATAGTTCGGATGGATCTTCACGGCCGTATGGACGCGCGAGGTGGTGGCGCCGCCGATGAGCAGCGGCACGTCGAAGCCCTCGCGCTCCATCTCGGCCGCCACATGGCACATCTCGTCGAGCGAGGGCGTGATGAGGCCGGAGAGGCCGATGACATCGACCTTCTCCTCGCGCGCCACCGACAGGATCTTCGCCGCCGGGACCATGACGCCGAGATCGATGACCTCGAAATTGTTGCACTGGAGGACGACGCCGACGATGTTCTTGCCGATGTCGTGCACGTCGCCCTTCACGGTCGCGAGCAGGACCTTGCCGGCCGAGGACGAGCCGGAGGCGCCGAGCCGCCGTTTCTCCTCCTCCATGAAGGGCATGAGATAGGCGACGGCCTGCTTCATGACGCGGGCGGACTTCACCACCTGGGGCAGGAACATCTTGCCGGCGCCGAAGAGGTCGCCGACGACGTTCATGCCGGCCATCAGCGGCCCTTCGATGACATCGAGCGGACGCGCCGACTTCGCCCGCGCCTCCTCGGTGTCCGCCTCGATGAAATCGGTGATGCCCGCGACGAGCGCATGCTCCAGCCGTTTCTCGACCGGCCATTCGCGCCAGGCGAGATCGGCCTCCTTCTTCTGCTGCCCGCCGCCCTTGAAGCGCTCGGCGATCTCGAGCAGGCGCTCGGTCGAATCCTTGCGCCGGTTGAGGACGACATCCTCGCAGCGCTCGCGCAGTTCCGGGTCGATCTCGTCATAGACCGGCAGCGCGCCGGCATTGACGATGCCCATGTCCATGCCGGCGGCGATGGCGTGATAGAGGAACACCGAATGCATCGCCGCGCGCACCGGCTCGTTGCCGCGGAACGAGAAGGAGAGGTTCGAGACGCCGCCCGAGACATGCGCATGCGGCAGGTTCTGCCGGATCCAGCGCGTCGCCTCGATGAAGTCGACGCCGTAATTGTCATGCTCCTCGATGCCGGTGGCGATCGCGAAGACATTCGGATCGAAGACGATGTCCTCGGCCGGATAACCGATCTCGTCGACGAGGATGCGGTAGGCGCGGGCCGAGATCTCGGTCTTGCGCTGGAAGGTGTCGGCCTGGCCCTTCTCGTCGAAGGCCATGACGACCACGGCGGCACCGTAGCGGCGCAGCTTCTTCGCCTGCTCGCGGAACGGACCCTCGCCCTCCTTCAGCGAGATCGAGTTCACGATCGGCTTGCCCTGCACGCATTTGAGCCCGGCCTCGATGACCGACCATTTCGAACTGTCGATCATGATCGGCACGCGCGCGATATCGGGCTCGGCGGCGAGCAGGTTGAGGAAGGTCACCATCGCCGCTTCGGAATCGAGCAGGCCCTCGTCCATGTTGACGTCGAGGATCTGCGCCCCGTTCGCGACCTGCTCGCGCGCGACATCGAGCGCCGCGGCATAATCGCCGGCGGTGATCAGCTTCCTGAATTTCGCCGAGCCGGTGACATTGGTGCGCTCGCCGATATTGATGAAGGAGGCCGTGGCGGTGGTCATGAGCGAGCTTTGCTGGTTGCGGCGCCCTGGCTCGGGCTTGATGCGCAAGGATAGAGGTTTTCCGGCCGCCGTCACGCCGCCGCGGTGAAGGGCTCGAGGCCCGACAGGCGAAGCTGCGGCGCCACCTCGGGGATGCGGCGTGGCGCGAGGCCCTCGACGGCATGCGCGATGGCGCCAATATGGTCCGGCGTCGTGCCGCAGCAGCCGCCGACGATGTTGACGAGGCCGGAGCGCGCGAACTCGCCGACGAGCTTCGCCATCGCCTCGGGGCTTTCGTCATATTCGCCGAATTCGTTCGGCAGCCCGGCATTCGGATAGGCGCAGACGAGTGTGTCGGCGACGCGGCCGATCTCGTCGATATGAGCGCGCATCTCGCGGGCGCCGAGGGCGCAGTTGAGGCCGATCGAGAATGGCCGGGCATGGCGCAGCGAATACCAGAAGGCGGTCGGCGTCTGGCCGGAAAGCGTGCGGCCCGAGAGATCGGTGATCGTGCCGGAGATCATCACCGGCAGGCTGACGCCCTTCTCCTCGAACACATCCTCGACCGCGGCGACGGCCGCCTTGGCGTTCAGCGTGTCGAAGATGGTCTCGATCAGGATGAGATCGGCGCCGCCATCGACGAGGCCGCGCGCCGCCTCGGCATAGGCCGCGCGCAATTCGTCGAAGGTCACGGCGCGGAAGCCGGGATTGTTGACGTCGGGCGAGATCGAGGCGGTGCGGTTGGTCGGCCCGATGGCGCCGGCGACGAAGCGCGGCCGGCCGGTCGCGGCGGCAACGGCATCGGCGGCGCGGCGGGCAATGCGCGCGCCCTCGAAATTCAGCTCATAGGCGAGCGCCTCCATCCCGTAATCGGCCTGCGCGATCGAGGTCGACGAGAAGGTGTTGGTCTCCACGATATCGGCGCCGGCTTCGAAATACTGCCGGTGGATGGCCTCGACGGCGTCCGGCCGCGTCAGGATCAAGAGATCGTTGTTGCCCTTCAGATCACGCGGCCAGTCCTTGAACCGCTCGCCGCGGAAATCGGCCTCGGTGAGCTTCAGGCGCTGGATCATGGTGCCCATCGCGCCGTCGAGCACGAGGATGCGCCTGGCGGCCTCGGCGGCGAGAACTGCAGATCTGGCTGATGCGCTCATGATCGTTTTCCTTTTCTCAGCCCGCGGTCCAGGGATCAACGAGCCTGAGACCTTGTATTCTTTGGTTCACGCCGCCGCGCTCTCCGGCGCGGCGGGCTTCGCCGGCCGCATGCCGAGGAGGTGGCAGATGGCGTAGACAAGATCGGCGCGGTTCATCGTGTAGAAATGGAAGTCGGAGACGCCTCGATCGACGAGATCGAAGACCTGCTCGGCGCAGACGGCGGCGGCGACCAGTTGCCGCGTCGCCGCATCCTCCTCGAGGCCCTCGAAGCGCGCGGCGAACCAGGGCGGCACGCTCGCGCCGGCCTTCTCGGCGAACCGCGCGGTCTGCGTGAAATTCAGCACCGGCACGATGCCGGGAACGATCGGGATGTCGAGGCCCGCCGCTGCGACGCGGTCGCGATAGGCGGCATAGAGGTCGTTGTCGAAGAAGAATTGCGTGATGGCGCGGGTGGCGCCGGCATCGACCTTGCGCTTCAGATTGTCGATCTCGGTCGCCCAGTCGGCGCTTTCGGGATGGCGCTCGGGATAGGCGGAAACCGAGACCTCGATCTCGGGATGGCGCGAGCGGATGGCGGCGACGAGATCGGCCGAGCGGTCATAGCCGCCCGGATGCGGCCGATAGGCCGTGCCGATGCCCTCGGCCGGATCGCCGCGCAGCGCCACGATGTGGCGGACGCCGGCTTCGGCATAGGCATCGACGACCGCGTCGACCTCGGCGCGGGTCGCGCCGACGCAGGTGAGATGCGCCGCCGGCTTCAGCGCCGTCTCGGCGAGAATGCGCGAGACGGTCGCATGCGTGCGCTCGCGGGTCGAGCCGCCGGCGCCATAGGTGACGGAGACGAAACAGGGCGCGAGCGGCGCCAATCGCTCGATCGAGCGCCACAGCGTTTCCTCCATCGCCTCGGTCTTCGGCGGAAAGAACTCGAACGACACGCGGAGTCCGTCGCTCCCGCTCTTCGTCCGGCTTGCCCGCGCCGCGGCCTCGCTCATCATGCGCTCTCCCAGCCCCGTTCGGCGCCCGCCATGGTGAAGCGCGGATCGCGCACCAGCCACAGCGTCACCGTGAGTGAATCGGCCCCGGCGCCCGCGCCGAGATCGAGAACCTTTTCCGTTTCGAGCCCCAGCCCGCGCGTCCAGCCGAGCATCGCCTCATGCGAGAAGCCGAGGCGGCGATGCGCATGCTTCTCGCGCAGGAATTCGAGCCCGTGCGGAGCGAAATCGGCGACGAGCAGTCGCCCGCCCGGCCGCAGCACCCGCGCCGCCTCGCCGATCGCCTCGGCGGGATCGTCGAGATAATGCAGCACCTGGTGGATGGCGACGAGATCGAAGCTGTCGCGGGCGAAGGGCAGCTTCATGATGTCGCCGAGACGGACCTGCGCCTTGGCGACGCCGGCCTTGTCGAGATTGGCCCGCGCCACGGCGAGCATCGCGGTCGAGGCATCGATGCCGACGCCGCTGCGATAGATCGGCGCGAAGAGTTCTAGCAGCCGACCCGTGCCGGTGCCGATATCGAGGAAACGGTCGATCGGCCGGTCGCCTACCAGCTTCGCCATCGCCTGCTCGACCGCGGCATCGGGGACATGCAGCGAGCGGATCGTGTCCCAGTCGGCGGCATTGTCGGCGAAATAGCGCGACGCCTCGCTCTGGTGCTGCCGCTTCACGGCCGCCAGCCATTCACGGTCGCGGACGAGTTCCGGATCGCCGGGATCGGCGACGCCGACGAGGCTCTGCGCGATGCGACGGCCGGGATCGCTTTCGGCGAGGCGGTAATAGACCCAGGCGCCTTCCGGATAACGCGCGATCAGCCCGCAATCTGCGAGCAGCTTCAGGTGGCGCGAAATGCGCGGCTGCGACTGGCCGAGGATCGCCGTCAGATCCTTGACCGTCAGTTCGCTGCGGCAAAGGAGCGCCAGGATGCGCAGCCGCGTCGGCTCGCCCGCCGCCTTCAGCGTCGCGACCAGCGTCTCCACATCGAGCTTCTCGGCACCGCCGTCCACGAACAATCCTCCGGAGGCCGCAAGCGCGGCGTCCGCAAGATATAAAGATATCTTTATATGAGTAAAGGGCTGTGGTGATCGGCGACGCGATTTCCACGCGCCGCTGTCACATCTCCCCCTGCAAACGAAAACGGCCCCGCGCGAGGCGGGGCCGTTCAGCGTGGAATGGGACGGGATCACTCCGCGGCGGCGGCGAGACCGTCGGTCGGCAGGCCGAGCGCGGCGGCGACGCCGATGCCGTAATCGGGATCGGCGCGGTAGAAATGCACGAGCTGCCGGTTGACGATCTCGACCGGGACGCCCTGCATCGCCGCGGCGATATTGCCGTAAAGCTGCTGCTTCTGCTCCGGCGACATCAGGCGGAAGAGATTGCCGGCCTGGGTATAGTCGTCATTGCCGCTGCGATGGTCGTAGCGGTCGGCGTCGCCCGAGATCTTCAGCGGCGGCTCGCGGAAGCGCTCGTCCTGCTTCGGGCCGGAGAAGGAGTTCGGCTCGTAATAGGCGTCGGGCGGGGTGGTCGGCGGGAAGAAGCGCATCTGCCCGTCCTTGTGATAGTTGTGCACCGGCACCTTCGGATGGTTCACCGGCAGCGCCTCGTAATGCGTGCCGAGCCGGTAGCGATGCGCGTCGGCATAGGAGAAGATACGCGCCTGCAGCATCTTGTCCGGCGAGAAGCCGATGCCCGACACGATGTTGGATGGCGAGAACGCCGCCTGCTCGATCTCGGCGAAGTAATTGTCCGCGTTGCGGTTCAATTCCATGATGCCGACATCGATGAGCGGATAGTCGCCATGCGGCCACACCTTGGTGAGGTCGAAGGGATTGTAGGGCGTCTTGTCCGCATCCGCCTCGGGCATGATCTGGACGGCGAAGCGCCAGCGCGGGAAGTCGCCGCGCTCGATCGCGCCGAAGAGATCTTCCTGCGTCGACTCGCGGGTCTGGCCGACGACGCCGGCCGCCTCGCTGTTGGTCCAGTTCTTGATGCCCTGCAGCGACTTGAAGTGGAACTTGACCCAGAAACGCTCGTTGGCGGCGTTGATGAACGAGAACGTGTGCGAGCCGAAGCCGTGCATATGCCGGACATTCTGCGGCAGGCCGCGATCCGAAAAGAGGATCGTCACCTGATGCAGGCTCTCGGGCGAGAGCGACCAGAAGTCCCACATCGCCGTCGGCGAGCGGAGATTGGTCTTGGGGTGGCGCTTCTGCGTGTGGATGAAGTCGGGGAACTTCAGCGGGTCGCGGACGAAGAAGACGGGTGTGTTGTTGCCGACGAGGTCCCAGTTGCCCTCCTCGGTGTAGAACTTGACCGCGAAGCCGCGCACGTCGCGCTCGGCATCGGCGGCGCCGAGCTCGCCCGCCACCGTCGAGAAGCGCGCGATCAGATCGGTCTTCTTGCCGACCTCCGAGAAGATCTTCGCCTTGGTATATTTCGTGATGTCATGCGTGACGGTCAGCGTGCCATGCGCGCCCCAGCCCTTGGCGTGGACGACGCGCTCGGGGATGCGCTCGCGGTTCTGATGCGCCAGCTTCTCGATGAGCTGCCAGTCCTGCATCAGCAGCGGGCCACGCTGGCCGGCCGAAAGCGAATTCTGGTTGTCGGCGACCGGCGCACCCGCCGTCGTGGTCAGCGTGCTCGGCGTATCCGTCGGCTTGTCCGCCGGGTTGTCCGTCATGGCGCCCTCCATTGATGGCCGCGGGTCATCTTGCTGTGTCCCGCTCGAATGACGCCACCATGCCACGCAGTCTGGATCGGTTCCAATCACATTGAATGGGGACTGCGATAAGTTTATCTGATCGCACGACGCCAGACCCGAAGGAGGGCGGATTGATCACGCTGCGCCAACTCCGCTATTTCGACGCCGTCGCCCGAAGGCTGCATTTCGGCCGCGCCGCTGACGAATGCGGCGTCTCGCAGCCGGCGCTCTCGCAGCAGATCCAGGACCTCGAGGCCGCGCTCGGCCTGCCGCTTGTCGAGCGGGGCGCGCGGCGTATCGCCCTGACGCCGAAGGGACGGGAGATCGCCGACCGGGCGGCGCGCATTCTCGGCGATGTCCGCGATCTGACCGATTTCGCCCGCCATGGTGGCGCCGTCCTCTCCGGAACGCTGAAGCTCGGCGTGATCCCCTCGGTGGCGCCCTATCTGCTGCCGCGCGTGCTGCCGAAGGTGAACGCAGCCTATCCGGCGCTCGAACTGCAATTGCGCGAGACGCGCACCGACCAGCTGACGCAGGAACTGGCGCAGGGCAAGCTCGATCTCCTGCTCATGGCGCTGCCGCCCGGCGATCCGGCGCTCGGCAGCCGTGCGCTCTTCACCGACCGCTTCCTGCTCGCCCGGCAGGCGACACCCGATTCGCCGCAGCCGCGCCTCGCCGGCCCCGATGCCATTCCGGCCGACCGGCTGCTTTTGCTCGAGGAGGGTCACTGCCTGCGCGACCAGGCACTCACCTATTGCCGGATCCAGAAATCGGAACTGCAGAGCGGCTTCGGCTCGGCCAGCCTCGCGACGATCATGCAGATGGTCGCCAACGGCTATGGCGTGACGCTGCTCCCCGAGATCTGCGTCGAGATCGAGGCGCGCGATCCGCGCATCGCGCTCGCGCGCTTCGCCGAGCCGGAGCCGAAACGCGAAATCGGCCTCGTCTGGCGCCGCTCCTCTCCGCGCAGCGCCGATTTCGCGGCCTTCGGCGACCTCGTGATCGAGGCGATGCGCGAGACCGGAAGCAGCGCCGTCGCTCCTTAGCCGCCTGCCTTTACCGCCACGATGAACAGTCGCGGAAAGGCGAGCAGCACGCCGCCGGCGGCGAGTGGCGGATAGGCCTCGGCGATCCGCGCCGTATAGGCCTCGAGGAAGGCCGCGCGGCGCTCCTGCGGCAGCGGGTCGAGATAGGGGCGAAGGCCGGTGCCCTTCACCCATTCGACGATGGCCGCCGCATCGGCGAGGCGGTGCTGGTAGATCGTGTGCCAGACCTCGACCTTCGCCGCGAGCGGCGCGAGGCGCTCGACATAGGTCCGCGGGGCCGGGAGCGCCTCCCGGCGGATGGTCTTCCCCGCGAAGGCGTCGGCGAAGGGGCCGCTGCGCGCCGTCTCTTCCATCAGGAGATGGCTCGGCTCGCCGAGATTGTCGGGCATCTGCACAGCGAGCACGCCGCCCGGCGCCAGGGCGCCCATCAGCCGCTCGAGCACGGCGAGATGGCCGGGCACCCACTGGAAGACGGCATTGGCGAAGAGGAGATCGGCCGGCGCGTCAGCCTGCCAGGTCGCGACATCCGCCTCGACGAAGGTGGCGCCGGGCAGCCGCTCTCGCGCGGCGCGCAACATGTCAGGCGCCGTGTCGACACCGACGATGCGGGCTTCGGGAAAACGGGCGGCGATCAGCGCGGTCGAATTGCCGGGGCCGCAGCCGAGATCGACGCAATACCGCGGCGCCGCCAGCGGCACTTCGGCGAGGAGATTGCGGGCGGGCCGCGTCCGCTCGTCCTCGAATTTGAGATATTGCCCGGCCGACCAGTCCATCCTGCGCTCCTTCCGCCCCCGCTCCTTATCGCGCCGAAACGTGACGGCCGTCACTCCCCGCCGGCGAAGACGCTGCTATTGCCGCGCTCAACGCCGGCCGAACCCGTCCGGCCATTGAGGAGCCCCCCATGACCCGCACCGACGCGATGATCCCCGATCTCTACGGCCCCGCCCATGACGCGATGCGCTTCGCGCTCGCCGATGTCCTGGCGGCGATTGCGCTGCAGGACGAGGCGGAATGCGGCGCCGTCGCCGCGCGCTGGATGCTTGTCGCCCGGCTCGTCGACAGCCACGCCCGCGCGGAGGCGGGGACGCTGCTGCCGCTCCTCGCGATCGCCGCGCCGCGTGTCGCCGCCGAGCTCGGCGCCGCCCATGCCGCGCTCGCCGAGGCTGCCGATGCGATCGGCGCGTCGCTCGCGACGGCCGCCGGAGCTGCGGATCACGACCGCCGTCGCCATTACCGCGCCGCGCTGGTGCTGGTCCGCCATTTCGTCGGTGATTGCCTGCGCCATCTCGGCGAGGAAGAGAACCGCGCGCGGCCGGCGCTGGTCGGGCATTTCCCGCCGGCGACGCTGTTCGCGGCAAGACGCGCCCTGCTCGCGCGGCTCGGCCAGACGGAGGCCTGTGCCAATCTCGCGGTGATCGCGACGGCGGTCGACCGCGGCGGCGCCTGCCCGCTGCTCAGGACGGCCGCGCTCAGGGATGGGGACGGCTTCGCGAAGGAAGCCGAGCGGATCCTCTCGGACGCGATGGAAGCCGCGACGAGGATCGATGCCGGCGCGGAGCGCCTCGCCGCCTGACCCCTGTGACTTCCGTCACAGACACGGCCCTCGCCGACAGGCACCTTCAGTGCCAAGTTCGGCGCCACCACCCCGGCGCCGAGGTGACCATGATTCCGGGGAATGGTGTCCGGCTCTCGTCAGGACATCCCGAGAATCCGGTCCCGGCCGCACCTCGCCTGTGCGGCCGCTCAGGAACCCTTGGCCTTTTGGCTGAGGAAGGGCGGACGGTTCTGCCCCTGCCCCCTAGACCCAGGCAGGATCGTCCGCCAGCCCATGTGCCTCGCCCTCCCGCGAGGCTCGTCTCAACCGGCATGGCCGGTGGGGGCTGCGGGCGGTGTACGGCGTAACCGCCGTCGTGCATCGCCCGTCAGCCGCGGGGACTCGCGGGCGCGACCACATTCCCATCGTGAGAATGGCGAAGGCCTTGCTCCGCCAAGCGCGAAGCGGGCGGCGGCTGTCGCGCCGCCCGGCCAGCCGTCAGCGCGACAGCTTCTTGTACTTGATGCGGTGCGGGTTCACCGAGTCGGGGCCGAGGCGGCGCTTCTTGTCCTCCTCGTAGTCGGCGAAATTGCCCTCGAACCACTCGACATGGCTGTCGCCCTCGAAGGCGAGGATATGCGTCGCCAGGCGGTCGAGGAACATGCGGTCGTGGCTGATGATCACGGCGCAGCCGGCGAAATCCTCCAGCGCCTCTTCGAGCGCGGCGAGCGTCTCGGTGTCGAGGTCGTTGGTGGGCTCGTCGAGCAGGATGACGTTGTTGGCGTCCTTCAGGAGCTTGGCGAGGTGGACGCGGTTGCGCTGGCCGCCCGAGAGCGTGCCGACCTTCTGCTGCTGATCGGTGCCCTTGAAGTTGAAGGCGCCGACATAGGCCCGCGTGTTGACCTCCTTCTTGCCGAGATAGAACACCTCGGCGCCGCCGGAGATCTCCTCCCAGACGGTCTTGTTGGCCGCGAGGTCGTCGCGGCCCTGGTTCACATAGCCGAGCTGCACCGTCTCGCCGAGCGTGATGGTGCCCGAATCCGGCTTCTCCTCGCCGGTGATCAGCTTGAACAGCGTCGACTTGCCAGCGCCGTTCGGGCCGATCACGCCGACAATGCCGCCGGGCGGCAGCTTGAAGGAGAGGTTCTCGATGAGGACGCGGTCGCCATAGCTCTTGGTGAGGTTCTCGACCTCGATGACCTTGCCGCCCAGCCGCTCGCCGACCGGGATGACGATCTGCGCGGTCTGCAGCGTCTTGGCCTGCGCCGCCTCGACCAGCTCGTCATAGGCGCGGATACGCGCCTTCGACTTCGACTGGCGGGCCTTCGGCGAGGAGGCGATCCACTGGCGCTCGCGCTCGATCGCCTTCATGTGGGTCATGTCCTCGCGGCCTTCCTGCTCCATCCGCTTGGCCTTCTTCTCCAGATAGACGGAGTAGTTGCCCTCGTAGGGGATGCCGCGGCCGCGATCGAGCTCGAGGATCCAGCCCGTCACATTGTCGAGGAAGTAGCGGTCGTGGGTGACGATCAGGATCGCGCCCGGATAGTTGCGCAGGTGATTCTCGAGCCAGGAGATCGACTCGGCGTCGAGATGGTTGGTCGGCTCGTCGAGCAGCAGCAGGTCGGGCTGCTCGAGCAGCAGCCGCGCCAGCGCCACGCGGCGACGCTCGCCGCCCGAGAGGTTGACGACGCTGGAGTCGCCCGGCGGGCAGCGCAGCGCGTCCATGGCCATCTCGACCTGGCCTTCGAGATCCCAGAGATTCTGGCTGTCGATGATGTCCTGGAGCTTGGCGCCCTCGTCCGCCGTCTCGTCGGAATAGTTCATCATCAGTTCGTTGTAGCGATCGATGATGGCCTGCTTCTTGGCGACGCCGAGCATGACGTTTTCGAGCACCGTCTTGTCCGGATCGAGCGGCGGCTCCTGCTGCAGATAGCCGACCGTGGCGCCCTGCGCGACCCAGGCCTCCCCGGTGAAGTCCTTGTCGAGGCCGGCCATGATCTTGAGCAGCGTCGACTTACCCGAGCCGTTCGGGCCGAGCACGCCGATCTTGGCGTCGGGATAGAAGGAGAGATGGACGTTCTCGAGGACCTTCTTGCCGCCCTGATAGGACTTGGTCAGGCCCTGCATGAAATAGATGAACTGGCGCGCCATAAGGTGTGCTCCAAGCGGCTTCCGGGGGAAGCGCGGCATTTGGGGATGGGTCTGGCGCTCTTCTAGTCGAACCCATGCTGCGGAGCAACGCGCGCGGCGGAATCCGGCGCGCAGCGCGGCGTCAGCGCGTCATCAGGGTCTTCAGGTCGAAGCCGGGGTCGGCGACCTGCTCCGGTGTCGGCGAGGTGCAGGCGGCGAGCAGGCGGCGGCCGAGCATGTGGTCGGCGCCGCGGTTTACCGAATCGATCGCGACGAGGAGATCGCCGCGATAGTGGAAGACCGAGAAGCTGCCATCCTCCGGACGGCCGCGCAGCACGCTGCGGTCGGCATCGTTGGAAAGGCCAACCATCTGCAGCTTGACGTCGCCCTGATCGGACCAGAACCACGGCACGGCGCGATAGGGCTCGGCCTTGCCCATCAGCGTCGCGCTCGCCGTCTTGGCCTGGTCGACGGCGTTCTGCACGCTTTCGAGCCGCACCGTACGGCCGAGCTGCCAGTGATGGAACTCGACCGCGTCCCCGGCGGCGACGATGCGCGGATCGGAGGTCCGCATCGCCTCGTCGACCGTGATGCCGTTGGCGACCGCGAGGCCGGCTTCCGAAGCGAGTTCGATATTGGGAACGACGCCGACGCCGACGATCACCGTATCGGCGGCGATGCGCTCGCCCGCGAGCGTTTCGACGGCGACGGCGGCGCCGTCCTCGCCGAGGATCGCCTTCACCGACGTCTCCGTGAGCACCGTCGAGCCGAACCCGCGATGGAGATCGAGGAAGAAGGCGGAGATCTGCGGCGCGACCACGCGGCCCATCAGACGTGGCGCCGCCTCCAGCACCGTCACCGTCTTGCCGAGCAGCCGCGCGGTCGCCGCGAGTTCGAGGCCGATGAAGCCGCCGCCGACCACGACGACGTCTTTTGCCACCGCGAAGCGCTCGCGCAGGCGCCGCGCATCCTCGGCCGTGCGCAGCATGAAGACATTGCCAAGATCGATGCCCGGGACGGGAGGGATGCGCACCCGCGCGCCCGGCGCCAGCACCATCGCGTCGAAGGCGAGCTTGCCGTCTTCAAGCAGGAGTTCGCCGGCGGCGCGGTCGATGCCGACCGCCTTGCGGCCGAGTTCGAGATCGATGCCGTTCTTCTCGTAGAAGAGCGCCGGCCGCAATTCCTGCAGCTCCTCGTCGGCCGTCTTGATGAAGGCCTTGGAGAGCGGCGGGCGGTGATAGGGAAGCTCGGTCTCGGCGGAGACGAGGATCACGCGGCCGTCGAAGCCGTCGCTCCTGAGGCTCGCCGCCGCCTGCGCGCCGGCATGGCCGCCGCCGATGATGAGAATGGTCTTCATGGACATCGCCCCGGATTGCGGCGGCGAGAGTGGCATTGCGAATGCGGCGAAGACAAGAGCGGGGCCGGCAGGACCGCGCGCGAGGTCTCTCAGGGAGCCGCGGGCTCGGGCATTGCGGGAGCGGGTGTCGCGGCCTCTCGCTGCGCGGCCCAGCTGAGCAGCGCATCGAGCGCCGGACAGAGCGCCTGTCCCCAGTCCGTCAGGCAATATTCGACCTTGGGCGGCACCTGGTGATGGACTATGCGGCGGACGATGCCGTCCGCCTCCATCTGGCGAAGCTGCTGGATCAGCATCTTCTGCGAGATGCCCTCGATCGAGCGCTCGAGATCGGAGAAGCGCAGGACCTGCCCGCCGAAGAGGTGAAAGAGGATCACCAGCTTCCACCGCCCTTCGAGCAGCTTGAGCGCGCTCTCGACGCCCTCGGCCGCCGACTCCCGTGTGTAGGTGCTGGACATACTTTTCCGTAAGTACCTTACCTTTTTGTCCGTTCTTGCGCTTTCGGAAGGCTAGGCCGATTTCGGTGGGCGTACAAGCTCACGCCGGAGACAGCCATGGCCGTTTCATTACCCGCCCCCATTGCCCGCTACTTCGCCGCCGACGGCGCGAAGGGCGCGGACATCGCCGACGGCTTCACCAGCGACGCCGTCGTCGTCGACGAGCGCCGCACCCATCGCGGCCGCGAGGCCATCGCGCGATGGAAGAGCGAGACCTCGCAGCAGTTCGAATACACCACCGAGCCTTTCGCGATCGAGGCCGAGGGCGAGGCGCTCGTCGTCACCGCGCATCTCACAGGCACCTTCCCGGGCAGCACGATCGATCTTCGCTACCGCTTCACGCTCGAGGGCGATGCCATCGCCCGCCTGGAGATCGCGCCATGACCTTCGATCCCGGTCTTGCCGGCAAGCGCGTCCTGGTGACGGGCGGAACGAGGGGCGTCGGCGCGGCGGTGGTGGCGGCGCTGGCCGCGGCGGGCGCACGGGTGATCGCCACCGCGCGCACGGTGCCGGATGAGGCGGCGGAGAACGTCACCTTCCTCGCCGCCGACCTCATGACGGCCGAGGGGTGCGCCAGCGTCGCCGATGCCGTGCTGACGCGCTTCGGCGGCGTCGATGCCCTCATCAATGTGCTCGGCGGATCGAGCGCACCGGCCGGCGGCTTCGCGGCCCTGCCGGACGCGGAATGGCAGAAGGAGATCGACCACAATCTGATGCCCGCCGTGCGGCTCGACCGGGCGCTGCTGCCCGCGATGATCGCGCAGGGCTCCGGCGTCATCATCCATGTGACCTCGATCCAGCATCGGCTGCCGCTGCCGCAATCGACCACCGCCTATGCCGCGGCCAAGGCGGCGCTCTCGACCTACAGCAAGAGCCTCTCGAAGGAAGTGGCGCCGCATGGGGTGCGGGTCGTGCGCGTCTCGCCCGGCTGGGTCGAGACCGAAGCCTCGGTCGCCCTCGCCGAACGCCTCGCCGAGGAAGCCGGCACCGATGTCGAGGGCGGCAAGCGGATCATCATGGCGTCGCTCGGCGGCATCCCGCTCGGCCGGCCGGCCAAGCCGGCAGAGGTCGCCGACCTGATCCTCTTCCTGGCATCGCCGCGCGCCGCCGCGATCACGGGGACGGAACATGTCATCGACGGCGGCACCGTGCCGACGGCGTGAATGATCGGCGGACGCAGCGTCCTCAGAGCTTGACGCTGCGTCCCTCGCGCATCGAGAGGTCGGCGGCGAGGACGATTTCAAGCGAGGTCACGGCGTCGGCCATGTGCTGCGAGAGGTCGATATCCTCGCGGATCGCCCGGAGCACATAGGCCTGCTCGCGATCGCAAAGGCCCTGGTGACCGGGCTCATCCTCGGTCGAGATCATCTCGTCCTTGCGCGTGAAATGCCCGTCCGCACCCGTCTCGGCATGATGGACGCGGATGCGCGCAGTCTTCGAATGCGTGTCGATGTCGTCGGACCTGGCGCCCTCGTCCATGACGATCGAGACGGCGCCCCTGGGGCTCATCACATCCTTCACGAAGAAGGCGGTCTCGGAGATCATCGGACCCCAGCCCGCCTCGTACCAACCGACCGAGCCATCGGCGAAGATCACCTGCAGATGGCCGTAATTGACCTGGTCGGGCGCGATCTCGTCGGAGAGGCGGACGCCCATGCCGCGCACCTCGACCGGGCGCGATCCGGTGATGAGGCTCATGACATCGACATAATGGACGCCGCAATCGACGATCGGCGAGGTCGTCTTCATGAGCTGCTTGTGGATGTGCCAGGCATGGCCGGAGGACTGCTGGTTCAGGTTCATGCGCATGACATAGGGGCCGCCCATGGCGCGGGCCTTCTCGACGAAGAGCTGCCATGACGGGTGGTGGCGGAGGATATAGCCGACCACGAGCTTGCGGCCCTCGCGCTTCGCGACCTCGACGACGCGTCGCGCCTCCTCGACGGTCGGCGCCAGCGGCTTCTCGACGAAGACATGCGCACCGGCCTCCATCGCGGCGATGGCGAGCGGCGCATGGCTGTCGGAATAGGTGTTGATCGAGACGAGGTCGGGCTTCAGCGCGAGGCCGGCCTCGAAGCTCTCGACGCGCGGATAGCCCTTCAGCTCCTCCGGCAGATCGACCGGCGACCTGTTGTAGAGGCCGACAATCTCGAATCCGGGCTCGGCATGATAGGCGAGCGCATGGCTGCGGCCCATCTGGCCGAGACCGGCGACGAAGACGCGGATCGGCGCATCGGGGCGGGAAGTAGCGGTCATGGCATCCTCGTTCGGGCGCGTCGGGGGCGCGGCAAGGAGGACGCGATAGAGGCGGGGGCCGCTGAAGGCGCGGCAAGGCCGGCGCCGTCGTCCTCCCGCCGGCGCGCAAGCGACGAAACTCTCGCAGAATTGCCTTGCTTCGTCACCCTCGCAGCCGGGCTGAGCCACCTTCCCTCTCGACGATTGGATTTATTTTGGTATTGTCGCCGCATCGGTTTCACAAGGATGCGGTGATGGCGGGGCCAGCGGCGGAAGGCACGATGCGGGGTGGCGCGACCACGCCGCTGTTCCGTCCCGGCCGCCTCGGCGGCGAGGAAGCCGGCCCGCTCTACCTGCGCCTGCAGTCGCTGATCCGCGCCGGCATCGCCGAGGGACGGCTGCGCACTAATGATGCGCTGCCGGCCGAGCGCGAACTCGCCGTGCAGCTGGGCGTCTCGCGCGTCACCGTGCGCAAGGCGCTGCGCGGCCTCGTCGACGAAGGCGTGCTGCGCCAGCGCCATGGCTCGGGAACCTATGTCGGGCGCCCCGCCGAGCGCATCCGGCAGCCGCTGTCGCGCCTGACCTCGTTCACCGAGGACATGACGGCGAGCGGCCATGTGCCGGGCACGCGCTGGCTCGACCGGTCGAGCGGCCCGGCGACGGCGGAGGAAGCGGAGCTCCTCGGCATCGCGCCCGGCGCGGCGGTGACGCGGCTGACGCGCCTTCGCCTCGTCGACGGCGATCCGGTCGCGATCGAGCGCGCCATCGTCCCCGCGACGGCGATCCCCGACGCGGCCAAGGTCGGCACCTCGCTCTATGACGCGCTCGCCGGCGCGGGCATGCAGCCCGTCCGCGCCGTGCAGCGGCTCGCAGCCGTCTCGCTCGGCGAGAGCGAGGCGCGGCTGCTGGAAGCGGCGCCCGGTTCCGCCGCCGTCGCCATCGAGCGCATCGCCTATCTCCCCGACGGCAGCGTCGTCGAATGCACGCGCTCGCATTATCGCGGCGACGCCTGCGACTTCGTCGCCGAACTCAGCCTTTCGCCGAACGGAGCCGGTACCGAAGCCGGCCCGGCCAGCCCGACCCACCAGAAAAGCCAAGGATGACGCCATGACCACCACGCTGATGCGCGCCGAGATCGACGAGGCGCCTGCCGCCGTCCGCCGGCTTCTCTCCGAATCGGCCGGCGCCATCGCGGAAGCGGGTGCGCGGCTCCGGGCGCTCGATCCGAAGGTGATCGTGACGGTGGCGCGCGGCTCCTCCGACCATGCCGCGACCTTCTTCAAATATGCCTGCGAGATCACGGCCGGAACGCCGGTCGCCTCGCTCGGCCCCTCGGTCGCCTCGATCTATGGCGCGCCGCTGCGGCTTGCCGGGGCCGCCGCTCTCGGCATCTCGCAATCGGGCAAGAGCCCGGACATCGTCGCGCTGATGGACGCCGTGAAGGCAGCCGGCGCCACGACCTTCTCGCTCGTCAATGTCGAGGACGCGCCGCTCGCGACCCGCGTCGACGGCTTCGTCCCGCTCCGTGCCGGGCCGGAAAGGAGCGTCGCGGCGACGAAGTCCTTCGTGACGGCGGTGGTGGGCGCCCTCGCGATCCTCGCCGCCTGGCGCGAGGACGAAGGGCTCAAGGCAGCGCTCGCCGCCCTCCCCGACCGGCTGGAAGCGGCGCTCGCCTGCGACTGGAGCCCGGCTCTCGAGACCTTCGTCAACGCGAAGTCGCTCTATACGATCGGCCGCGGCCCCGGCTTCGCCATCGCGCTCGAGGCGGCGCTGAAGTTCAAGGAGACGGCGATCCTGCATGCCGAGGCCTATTCGGGCGCCGAACTGCAGCACGGGCCGGTGTCGCTGGTCGACGAATTCTTCCCGCTGCTCGCCTTCATCCCGGATGACGCGGCGGCGCCGAGCCTCGTCGCGACCGTCTCGGCGCTGCACCAGCGCGGCGCCAAGGTCTTCGCGGCAACCGCCGCCGACGTGCCCGGCCCGCGCCTTCCGATCGCGCCGACCGGCCACGCCCTCACCGATCCGATCTCGATCGGCCTTTCCTTCTATCGCTTCGTCGAGGCGGTTTCGGTGGCGCGCGGCTACAATCCCGACCAGCCGCGCCACCTGAAGAAGGTGACGGAAACCGTCTGACCGGGCACCAACAGCAAGGAACAGCACAATGACCAGCCTCAAGGCCTATGTCGGCGCCGAGGTCTTCGACGGCATGCGCCGCCTCGGCGATGTCGCGGTGCTCGTCGATGGCGGCACAATCGCCGGCACCGCAGCGCCGGGATCGCTTCCGGAGACTGCCGAGCGGATCATGCTGGATGGCGGCCTCATCGCCCCCGGCTTCGTCGACCTGCAGGTGAATGGCGGCGGCGGCGCGCTGCTCAATGACGCGACGACCGTCGAGGGCGTGCGTGCGATCTGCGCCGCCCATGCCCGCTTCGGGACCACGGCGCTGCTGCCGACGCTGATCACCGACCGCCCCGCCGTGACCGCGGCGGCGATCACGGCCGTTCGCGACGCCATCGCCGCAGACGTCCCCGGCTGCCTCGGCATCCATATCGAGGGGCCGCATCTCTCGGTCGCGCGCAAGGGCGCCCATGATCCGAACCTCATCCGCCCCATGGAGGAGAGCGATCTCGAGCGCCTGACCTCGACCGGCATCGAGCATGTGCTGACGACGGTCGCGGCCGAGACCGTTCCGCCGGCGCAGATCGCGCGCCTCGCCGCGGCGGGCATCCATGTCGCGATCGGCCATAGCGATGCGTCCTACGAAGTCGCCCGCGCCGCCTTCTCGGCCGGCGCCCGCTTCGCGACGCATCTCTTCAACGCCATGAGCCAGCTCGGCCATCGCAGTCCGGGCCTTGTCGGCGCAGTGCTCGATTCGGGCGATGTCTGGTGCGGCCTGATCGCCGACGGCTTCCACGTCCATCCCGGCGCCATCGCGACGGCGCTGCGTGCCAAGGCCGGGCCGGCGCGCATCTATCTCGTCACCGATGCCATGTCGACGGTCGGCTCCGAGCTCTCGACGATCACGCTCGGCGGCCGCACCATCACGCGCGGCGGCGGCAAGCTGACGCTTGACGACGGCACGCTGGCCGGCTCCGATCTCGACATGATCACCGCCATCCGCTTCATGATCGACACCGTCGGCATCGCGCGCGACGAGGCGCTCGCCATGGCCTCGTCCTATCCCGCCATGGCGCTCGGCATCGACCGCACGCATGGCCGCATCGGTCCGGGCGCGCGCGCCGATTTCGTGCATCTCTCCGATGCGCTCGCGATCCGCGACGTCTATATCGGCGGCCTCAGGCAGGACTTCCCCAGCCAGGACTTTCCCAGCCAAGACTTGGCGGCAATCGGCGGAACCCCATGAACCAACGGACGGTCGCCTTCGATATCGGCGGCAGCAAGATCGAGATCGCCCGCGTCGGTTCCGACGGGGCGATCAGCGGCCGGGCCACGCGCCCGACGCCGCATGACAGCTTCACCTCTTTCGCGGCAGCCGTCGCCAGCCTCGTCGCCGAGGCCGGCGGCGCCGACCGGATCGGCATCTCCATCGCCGGCACCGTGGATCCGGCGACCGGCATCGCCAGCGCGGCCAATGTCCCGGCCATCACCGGCCATGCGATCGCCGCCGAGCTTTCCGAGCGGCTCGGCGTGCCGGTCCGCGTCGGCAACGACGCCGATTGCTTCGCGCTTGCCGAGGCGACGGTGGGCGCCGGCCGCGGCCTGCCGGTCGTCTTCGGCGCGATCTTCGGCACCGGCGTCGGCGGCGGCCTCGTCGTCAATGGCCGCCTCGTCCGCGGCGCACATGGCGTCACCGGCGAATGGGGCCACGGTCCCGTTCTTGCCGACGCCGTGCGGGTGCGCGGCATTCCGCTCATTGCCTGCGGCTGCGGCCAGACCGGCTGCGTCGACACCTATGGCTCGGCGCGGGGGCTGGAGCGCATCCATCTCGGCCTCGCCGATGAGACGGCGACCAGCAAGGACATCACCGCCGCCTGGCATGCCGGCGATCCGAAGGCGGCGCGGACGATCGACGCCTTCGTCGATCTCGTTTCCGGGCCGCTCGCGATGATCGTCAACACGCTCGGCCCCTCGCTCATCCCGATCGGCGGCGGCCTCTCGTCGGAGGAGCGCCTTTTCGCCCGGCTCGACGAGGCGGTGCGCGCCCGCGTCCTCGCCCGCTATCCCGGCCCGCTGGTCGTGCCCGGAACGACGCGCGGCGCCAGCGGCCTCATCGGCGCGGCGATGCTGGCGCTCGAAAGCGACGCGGACGCATGAGCGCCGTCACGCTCGAAATCTGCGTCGACGGCGCCGACGGCCTCATCGCCGCGGTCGCCGGGGGCGCCGACCGGATCGAGCTGTGCAGCGCGCTCGCGCTCGGCGGCCTGACGCCCTCCCCCGGCCTGATGACGCTCGCCGCGCGGACGCCCCTCCCCGTCTATGCGATGATCCGGCCGCGCGCCGGCGATTTCGTCTTCTCGCCGGCCGAGATCGACCAGATGCGGCGCGAGATCGACGCGGTCCGGGACGCGGGCCTCGCCGGCGTCGTGCTCGGCGCCAGCGAACCGGGCGGCGCGCTCGACGAGGCGCTGCTCGGACGCCTGGCGGCCCATGCCGAAGGCCTCGGCCGCACGCTGCATCGCGCCTTCGACCTCGTCCCCGACAGGTCATCCGCGCTGGAAACGGCCGTCGCTCTCGGCTTCGAGCGCATCCTGACATCGGGCGGCGCGGCGAAAGCCGGCGATGCCCTCCCCGAGCTGGCGGCGCTCGTGAAACAGGCGGCTGCACGAATTTCGATCATGCCGGGCTCCGGTGTTCGCCCCGACAATGCCGCTGCGATCATCACGGCGACCGGCGCGCGCGAGATCCACGCCTCCTGCCGCGCGGCGGGCATCGCCTTCGCGGCGGAGGCCCTCGCCTTCGGCTTCGCGTCGGAGGCCGAGCGCATGGAGACCTCCGAGGCGATGGTGGCGGCGCTGGCCGAGGCGCTGCGGAACGCACAAAATCGAACATGATCGTCGCCATATGGCGATCAGTGGAGAAAAATCTGGTAGATAGTTCAGCACGCTAGGTCTTTGACAGCCTGTCCGCTCCTGTGGCATTTTGTGAATTGACGGAGAGCAGGGACCCGATGGCCGAGATCGTATTCGACCGCGTCACCAAGCGTTACGACGACGGCCAGATCGCCGTGAATGCGCTCGACCTCACCATCGCCGATGGCGAGTTCCTGGTGCTTGTCGGGCCGTCGGGCTGCGGCAAGTCGACGGCGCTGCGCATGATCGCGGGGCTCGAGGAAATCTCCGACGGCGAACTTCGGATCGACGGCGACCTCGCCAACGATCTCGCGCCGCGCGAGCGCAACATCGCGATGGTGTTCCAGTCCTATGCGCTCTACCCGCACCTGACGGTCGCCGAGAATATCGGCTTCGGCCTCAAGGTGCGCGGCGCCGACAAGGCGGAGATCGACCGCAAGGTGCGCGAGACGGCGGAGCTGCTGGAGCTCGGCGACTATCTCGGCCGCAAGCCGGGCAAGCTCTCCGGCGGCCAGCGCCAGCGCGTCGCCATGGGCCGGGCGCTGGTGCGCTCGCCCAAGGCCTATCTCATGGACGAGCCGCTCTCCAATCTCGATGCCCGCCTGCGCGGCCAGATGCGCGCCGAGATCGCCCGCCTGCAGAAGATGACCGGCGTCACCACGATCTATGTCACGCATGACCAGGTCGAGGCGATGACGATGGGCGACCGCGTCGCCGTGATGAACAAGGGCGTGCTGCAACAGCTCGCCGAGCCGCGCCGCCTCTATGATGTGCCGGCCAATCTATTCGTCGCCGGCTTCATCGGCTCGCCGCCGATGAACCTTCTCGCCGGCACGGTCGGGCGCGCCGATGGCGGCCCCGCCCTCCTCCTCGGTCAGGTCGTCGTGCCGCTCGATGCCGCCGCGCTCGCCGAGCGCCCGGCGCTCGCCTCCAGCGACGGCCGCGCCGTGGTCGCCGGCATCCGCCCGGAGGCGTTGCAGATCGCCGAGGACGACCCCGCTGCGCCGGGCCGGCTCTGCGGCCGCGTCGCCTTCGTCGAGGATCTCGGCGCCAGCCTGCTGGTCCATGTCGATCTCGACGCCGGCGCCGTCGTCGCGAGCGACGTCACCTCCGAAGGCGACGAGATGTCGAGCGCGCGGACACGGCTTCGCGCCGTGCTCGACGGCACGCTGGCGGTGAAATCCGGCCAGCGCATCGGCCTCACGGTCGAGGCCGCGCGCGTGCATGTCTTCGACGCCAAGACCGAAGCCGCCATCCGCTCCTGAAGGGTCCGATGAACGAGACTGCTGAAACGACGCCCTGGCCGATCGCCGGCCCGCTCGACCTTGCCCGCACGGCGCTGGTCGTCATCGACATGCAGACGGATTTCTGCGGCCCCGGCGGCTGGATCGACCGCCTCGGCCAGAGCGTCGAGAACACGCGCAAGCCGATCGGCCCGATCGCCGAACTGCTCGCCGCCGCCCGCGCCGCCGGCATGACCATCATCCACACCCGCGAAGGGCATCGCCCCGATCTCTCGGACCTGAACCCGGTGAAGCAGTGGCGGAGCCGCGCCCATGGCGTCGGCATCGGCGACGACACGCCGGGCGGACGCGCGTTGACCCGCGGCGACCCCGGCCACGACATCATCCCGGAGCTTGCGCCGCGCGAGGGCGAGATCGTCGTCGACAAGCCGGGCAAGAGCTCGTTCCACGCCACCGAATTCGACCAGATCCTGCGCGCCCGCGGCATCGAGGCGCTGATCGTCGCCGGCGTGACGTCCGATTGCTGCGTGCAGTCCACCGTCCGCGACGGCGCCGATCTCGGCTATGACTGCGTCCTCGTCGCCGACGGCACCAATGCCGTCGAGACGGCGAACCATGAGGGCATGCTGGCCGTGCTCGCCGCCCATGGCGGTCGCTGGGGCGCCGTCCGCCCCGCCCGGTCGGTCATCAGCCTGATCGCGGAGGCCGCGCAATGAGCCGCTTCCAACCCGTCGCATCGCGTCCCTATGCCTGGCCCTATACCGGCGGCTGGTCGATGGCCGAGACTGCGCTGTTCCTGATCGATTTCCAGGGCGAGGCCGTCGCCGAGACCGGCGCCGAACCCGTCGTCGCCGCGCTGGCGCCGCTTCTCCAGCGCTGGCGCGCGGCTGGCGGCTTCGTGCTGCATGGCCGCCGCGGCTTCGATCCGCTGGTCGGTCTGCCGCGCGTCACGGCCATCCGCAACGCCGCCCGCCCGCTCGACCGCATCCTGGCGCGCGGCAGCGATGGCTGGGACATCGTCACGCCGCTCGCGCCGCATGCGGGCGAGCCGGTGATCGACCATGCCGGCGACAACGCCTTTATCGGCACAGATCTTGGCTTCCTCGTCGAGCAGCGCGGCATCGCCAACCTCGTCGTCGCCGGCCTTCGCACCGAGGGCGCGGTGCATGCCACCATGCGCGCCGCCAATGATCTCGGCCTCGAATGCCTGCTGCTCGAGGACGGCACCGCGACCGACCTTGCCGGCGGTCACGAGACGATCATGAACATCACCCGCTTCGGCAGCGGCCTCTTCGGCACCACCGCCCCGATCGCCGCCGTCGAGGCGGCGATCTCGGGCTCAGACTGAGGACCACCCCACGCGGTCGTCATGCCCGGGCTCGTCCCGGGCATCCACGTCTTCCTTTGATGGCGCGACAGCAAGCAAGACGTGGATGGCCGCAACAAGTGCGGCCATGACGGGGAAACGGGCACGGAAAGATGACGAAAGTTTCCATGATGAAGACCTGGTCGCCCGAGACGGGCTCGCTCGACATCGCGACGCTCGGCCGCCTCTATCGCGACGGCAGCCTGACGCCGTCGGCCGTCGTCTCCGCCTGCTATGACCGCATCGCGGCGCGGGGCGATGATCATGTCTGGATTCACCTCGCGCCGCGCGAGACGGTGATGGCGCAGGCGAAGGCGCTGGAAGCGGGCGGCCCCACAGACGATCCGCTCTGGGGCATCCCCTATTCGGTCAAGGACTGCAACGACGTCCCCGGCATGCCGACGACCAATGCGCTGCCCGAGATGGAGTATTGGCCGGAGACGACGGGACAAGCGATCAACCGGCTGATCGAGAGCGGCGCGCTCTGCCTCGGCAAGGTCAATATGGACCAGTTCGGCATCGGCCTCGTCGGCGTGCGCACGCCCTATGGCGCCTGCTCGTCGGTGTTCGGCGAGGACTTCATCTCCGGCGGCTCGTCCTCCGGCTCGGGCGTCTCGGTCGCGGCAGGGCTCGTCAGCTTCTCGGTCGCCAACGACGCCGCCGGCTCGGGCCGCGTGCCGGCCGCCTTCAACAACATCGTCGGGCTGAAGCCGACGCCGGGCTTCATCTCCAATTCGTCGGTCTCCGGCGGCGGCAGCCTCAAATCGGCCGAGACCATGACCGTCTTCGCGCTGACGACGGCGGACGCGGTGACCGTCGGCCGACGCATGGGCGGCTATGATCCGTCCTACGAGTTCTCCAAACCAGAGGCCGACACGGTCGATCTCGCCATCGCGCCGATCCCGCCGAAGTTCCGCTTCGGCGTCCCGGCCGGCGCGGCGCTGCGCTTCTTCGGCGACGGCGAGGCCGAGAAGCTCTTCGCCGCCGCCGTCGCGCGGCTGGAGGCGATGGGCGGCACCAAGGTCGAGGTCGATTTCACGCCCTTCGAGGAAACGCAGAAGCTGCTCTATGGCGGGCCGTTCATCGCCGAGCGCGCGATCGCCATGGACAAGGTCGTCGCCGAGCACCGCGACCATATCCATCCGGTGACGCTGTCGATCCTCGAGACGAGTTCGGACCACTCGGCGAAGGACGTGTTCGCGGCGATCCACAAGGTGGCGGCGCTGAAGCGCGACACCCGCGCCAGCTGGGACGACATCGACGTGCTCGTCGTGCCGACGACGCCGACCATCTATACCAAGGCGGAGATCCTCGCCGACCCGATCCGCCTCAACGCGCAGCTCGGCATCTACACGAATTTCGTGAACCTGATGGGGCTGTGCGGCATGGCCGTGCCGAACGGCTTCCGGCCGGATGGCATGCCGCAGGGCATCACCTTCCTCGCCCCGTCCTGGCAGGACGCCAAGGTCGCGAGCTATGGCGCCGCCTATCACGCGGCGACAGGATTGACCCTCGGCGCGACGGATAATCCTCAGCCTGCTTGATCCGGGTCAAGGCGCCGCTGCCGCTTCCGGCGACGATCTCCCCGCCATCACATCGGGGAGATATCGCTCATGGGCCATACCATCGCAATCATCGGCATCGTCGTCGCCTTCGGCGCCTTCATGGCCGTCCTGGCGCTCACCGAGCGGCAGAACCGCACGACCTGGAAGGAATTCCAGTAGCCGGAAACGGGGTGGGGCTTCGGCCCCGCCTCAGTGCACGCCCTTGGTCAGTGCACGCCCTTGGTGAGTCCCTGGACGAAATAGCGGTTCAGGAACAGCGCCATCAGCATGATCGGCACGGTGGAGAAGTGGGCGAGCGCGCCGAGCGTTCCCCAGGTGATGTCCTTCGTCCCGAAAGCGGCGAGCAGCGCCACCGAGAGCGGCTTCGAGTCCGAATTGGTCAGGAACATCGCCACCAGGAAGTCATTCCACGAGAACATGACGCAGAAGAGCGCCGAGGCGATGATGCCCGGCGTGACGGTCGGCAGCGCGACGCGCCAGAACGCGCCCCAGAGCGTGCAGCCGTCGGTTAGCGCCGCCTCCTCCATGTCCTTCGGCAGCGAGCGGAAGTAGGAGAACATCATCCATGTCACGAAGGCGCAGTTGAGCGTCGTGTTGATGAGGATGACCGCCCACCAGGTTCCGAGCAGCCCGATATCGCGCATCATGAGATAGAAGGGCAGCAGCGTCGCGATGATCGGCACCGTGCGCACGGCGAGGAAGAGATAGGCGACGCCGATCGCATAGCGCCAGCGCGAGCGGGCGAGCGCATAGCCGGCCGGGACGCCGAGCAGCAGCGACAGCGCCGCCGAGCCGATCGAGATGACGAGGCTCGACTTCAAGAGCTGCCAGACGTCGAACACCTCGAAGACGCGGCGGAAATTGAGCAGCGTCGGCTCGAACAGGAAGGCCGGCGGCGAGGAGAACATGTCCTTCGGCGGCTTGTAGGCGGTCGCGACCAGCCACAGCACCGGGATCATGTAGACGAGCAGGATGAGGACGAGCGCCGTCCGCTCGATGCGGATGCGCCGCTGCAGCGCGGTCACGCGCCGCGCCGGCAGGGCGGCGCGCGGCAGGGCGGCGGTGGTGGTCATGCTGCTCATTGCTCGTTGGCCTTCACGTCGGCGCGGCGGATGAGGAGCGTGAAGCCCGCCGCCATCAGGGCGATGCACAGGATCGAGACATTCGCGATCGCCGAGGCATAGCCGATGTTGAAGAACTGCAGGCCCTGCTTCACGCCATAGACCATCAGCGAATTGGTCGCGTCGGCCGGCCCGCCGCCGGTGGTCACGAAGATGGAATCGAAGACGCGGAAGGCGTCCATCATCCTGAGCACCAGCGCGAGGAACACGGTCGGCAGCAGCAGCGGCAGGATCACGAGGCGGAAGCGCTGCCAGGCTGTCGCGCCATCGGCCGCCGCGGCCTCGAGGATGTCGGAGGGCAGCGCCTTCAGCCCGGCCAGCAGGATGAGCGCGACGAGCGGCGTCCACTCCCAGATATCGACGAAGATCAGCGTCGGCAGCGCGGTGGTGGTGCCGGCGAGGAGGCCGCGCGGCGAGGTGATGCCCCATTCGGCGAGGTAGTAGCCGAAATAGCCGTAATCGACGGCGAGCAGCGCGCGGAAGATGAGGCCGACGACCAGCGGCGTGATCGTCACGGGAATGAGCAGGAAGGCGAGGCAGATGCGGTTGAAGCGGCTGTCGCGCCACAGGAGAAGCGCGAGGCCGAGGCCGAGCACGAACTGGAAGACGACCGCGCCGATCGTGAAGACGAAGGTATTGATCAGTGCGCGCTGGCCGGTCTTGTCGGTCAGAAGGTCGACATAGTTCTGAAGGCCGACGAAGGTCTTCGAGCCGCCGCGGCGCAGAAGGTTATATTCGAAGAAGGAATAGGCGATGCCCTGGGCCAGCGGCCACAGCGCGATGACGGCGATATAGACGACCGCCGGCAGGGCGAGGGCGAGAAGGAACAGTTTGCGGCGATCGTCGAAACGCATTCCGCTCCTGCGCATCTTGCTGCCCGGCAGGACGGCGGTGGAGGTTGCACTCGTCACGGACGCTCTCCGGCATGGGAAAAGAGGCTGCGGCTCTCGGGGGAAAGGCCGCAGCCTGGGGCCCGAACCGAATTTCGTCCGGACCGAGGCCCCTTCCCGCGGGCGGGAAGGGGTTTGGCGAAAGGATCGACGATCCTCAGAACAGCTTCTCGGCCTGGGCCTGCGCCTCGTCGAGCGCCGCCTTGGGATCGGTATTGCCGACGAGGACGGCGTTGACGGCCGTGCCGAGCAGGTCCTGGATCTCAGGATACTGCGGAATGCGCGGACGATAGTCGCCGTCGGCGTTCTCGAAGGACTTGGCGATGACCGGGAGGAACGGATACTTGGCGTTGAGCTCGGGATCCGCCAGCGTCGACTTGCGGATATAGCTGCCGGCGCCGTTCATGTTCATTTCCTTCTGGACTTCAGGGCTGACCAGCCACTTGATGAAGCTCCAGGCGGCTTCCTGCTTCTCCTTGTCGAGATCGGCATTGATCGCCATGCCCCAGCCGCCGAGACCATATTTCAGCGGCAGGCCCTTGCCGACCGGCGTGTAGGTGATGCCGACGGAATCGACGATCTTCGACATCGCGGGGTCGTAATAGCCGGGGGCGCCGACCGACCAGGTCTCCATCAGCGCGACGAGGCCCTGGCGGAAGCTCTCCTCGCGGCCGCCCCAGTCATAATCGACCGCTCCGGGCGGCGCCGCCTTGTCGAACAGCTCCTTGTAGATCTTGAGGCTGGCGACATTGGCGTCCGAGTTCAGCGCCGGCTTGCCGTTGGCGTCGAGCACCGAGCCGCCGAGCTGGGCGTTGTACTGCAGCCAGTCCTGCGCCACGGCGGCACCCTTCTGGCCGTTGGCGACGAAGCCGTAGATCTTCTTGGACGGGTCGGTCAGCTTGATCGCTGCGTCGACGAAGTCCTCGGCGGTCTCCGGCACCTTGATGCCGGCGGCGTCGAGCAGATCCTTGCGATAGGCCATCACCGCCGCATAGCCGGCGAACGGGAAGGCGACCTGCTTGCCGTTATACTGGCCGATATACTGGATGGTGGCCGGATAGATGTCGTCGAGCTGCAGCTCGGCCGCATCGCGCTTCATGAGCTCGGTCAGGTCGACCGTATAGCCGTTCTCGGCATACTGGCCGGCCCAGACGATGTCCATGGTGATGAGATCATAGGACTTCGTGTGGCCGACGAAATCGGCCTGGGTCTTGGTCAGCAGCGAGCCGTAGTCGAGGATGTCGACCTTCACGGTGGCGCCGGTCTTCTCCTCGAACTGCGGCGCCAGCTTGGCGATCACCGCCGCGAACTGGTCGTTCTGCGACGCGATCGTCAGCGTCGTTCCGGCCAGCGGCTTGTCGGCCGCCCCCGCAGTCGCCACGGCCGAAGCCAGCGCGAGCGCGGCGACACCGAACCTCAATGCAGATGTCTTGATCATTCCCGTGACTCTCTTCCGTTGTGACAAGGGAGCGGAAACGGAGTATACATCAAACAAAATCGCGCTCAAGAAACGTCAATTATCTCCGATTCTCACAGAAATGCACATCTTGGCCGAACACGTTACGAACAAGGGCAGCAAGAACACTCATTCATCGGCCGCGACAATCATGTTGCAGCCAGAAGATCGACCTTGTTCGATTCATCGTCGCGCTTCGGTTGCAGCGCTCCCGATCGCCTGTTCCGATCCCCATCTTTCTGTCCGCGCCCGGCCTGACCGCCGTTCAGGAGTATCGCCCCTGCACAATTTCGCATCAAGTGCCGCCTGCGACCAAAGGACGGGCAGGCTGCGCCTTTACGCGGCGGCGGCGATCGGCAACCATTCCCTCCAGTCCTCGCCTATGGGAGTCCGCCTCCGGCGGTTCGACGCATGAGCGCTTCGTCACGACCTTCCTCCTCCCGCCTCGCCACCCTCGAAGACACGATCCACCGCGACCTCGAGCGCATCGAGGCGGCGCCGCGCGCCTGGCTGCCACGCCGCAGCGGCCCCGACGGCGCGCCGCTGCATAATGTGGTCATCGTCGGCGCAGGGCTTTCCGGCCTCTCGATCGGCTTCGGCCTCAAGCGGCAGGGCGTCGGCGACGTCGTGCTGATCGACCGCAGCGACGAGGGCCGCGAGGGGCCGTGGATCTCCTGCGCCCGCATGGACACGCTGCGCTCGCCGAAGCACCTGTCGGGCCCCGATCTCGGCGTGCCGAGCCTCACCTACCGCTCCTGGTACGAGGCGGCGCATGGCGAGGCGGCCTGGGAGAACGTCGGCAAGATCGACCGCACCGACTGGATGGACTATCTCGTCTGGTACCGCCGCATGGCGGCGCTCGACGTGCGCAATCGCACGACGCTGAAGGCGATCCGCCCGCTCGAGGACTATCTGGTGCTCGATATCGAGACGCCGGACGGACCGGGCCGCCTCTATGCCCGCAAGCTGGTGCTGGCGACCGGCATCGAGGGTGCCGGCGGCCTCGCGGTGCCGCCCTTCGTCGCCGATCTGCCGCGCGAGAGCTGGACCCATAGCGGCGAGGCGGTCGCGGCCGAGCGGCTCGCCGGCCTCGATGTCGGCATCGTCGGCGCCGCCTCCTCGGCCTTCGACTGGGCCGTGGCGGCGCTCCGCAACGGGGCGCGCTCGGCGACGCTCTTTGCGCGGGCGAGCGAACTGCCGAAAACCGAGGTGCTGGCCTGGTCGAACTTCCCGGGCTTTCTCGGCCATTTCGCCGATCTCGACGCGACGCGGCGCTGGCGTTTCATGCGCCGCTTCTTCGAACTGAAGGTGCCGCCGACGCAGGAGATGTACCGCGCCGCGCATGCCTTCCCCAATTTCCGCGCCGAACTCGGCTGCCCGCCGCAATCGGCGCGGATGGTGGATGGCCGCGTCGCGATCGAGACGCCGCGCGGCGTGTTCACATTCGATCACCTGCTGCTCGGGACGGGCTACGAGATCGACCTTTCGAAACGCCCCGAGCTCGCGCCCTTCGCCGGCGAGATCGCGCTCTGGCAGGACCGCTTCACGCCGCCAGAAGGCGAGGAGGACGCAGCGCTCGCGCTCTATCCCTATCTCGGTCGCGATTTCGAGTTCACCGAGAAGCATCCCGGCACCGCGCCGTGGATCGGCAATATCCATGTCTTCAACAATGGCGCCGTGCCGAGCCTAGGGCCGATCTGCAACGGCATCACCGGGCTCAAATATGGCGTGCCGCGCATGGTGGCGGCGCTGACGCGCGGGCTGTTCCTCGCCGATGCCGACCGTCACTATGCCGACCTCATGGCCTATGACGAACAGCATTTCCGCGCCGAGGATACCGGCCGCGCGGCGCATGCCGAGATCTAGGAGGAAAGAATGAGCCTTGCATCCGCGGTTTCCGGCGGCGGTCTCGACGATCTGGTCGCCGATGCCCGCGCCGACAGCGTCGAGTTTCCCTATCTCCTCGCCAACCATGTGCCGATGATCCTCGTCGCCATGGACCGGCTCGGCGCCGACGAGCCCCGCATGGCCGAATGGCTCGCGATGTATCGCCGCGTGAAGGGCCTCGTGCCGATGCCGCCGCGCGTCGCGCCGATCACCCGCGCCGACTGGCTCGCCCATCTCGGCGATCGCAGCCGCGAGGCGGATTATCGCGACCTGATGACGAGCGAGGTCCGGCGCCTCGGCATCGACGGCGCGATCAAGGCCTATGTCCCGACGCTCATTCCCGGCGTCGGCGCAAGCGCACTGCATTGCCTGATGCGGCTCGCCTATGGCTGCCTGCGCATGGACGCGGCCGAGGTCGGCACGGCGATCGGCTACTGGTGCGCGACCTATCTGAAGATGCCGCTGCCGACCGGCGCGCCGCCCGTCACCGACGATCCCGGCGCCATCCTCGCGGCGTCGTCGGCCGTTCCGGACATGCACCGCCTGGAGCCGGAGACCGACCTGCTCTGGCACACGATCCGCGCCGCCGGCGAGGCGCCCGGCTTCGCGCCGATCGTCGACATGCTGGAGATCCGCGGCGACTGCATGAACCGCCTCGCCGCGACCTCGCTCGCGCTCTTCGCCGCGACGATGGACTTCTCGGCGCTGCATGCCGTGACGGGGACGCATTGGGTGCGCCTCGTCTCGCCGCATCTGGAGGCGGAGGACCGGCCGCGCCTGATGCGCCATTTCTGGCAGATCATCGCCGCGCTGGTACCGAAGATCGGCTTCCCGTCGCTGCCGATGGCCGAAGAGCTCGAGGGCTGGCGGAGCCTGCCGGCGCCGTCCTGGGACGCCATCGCGGCGGCGGCGATCGCTTCCGACGACGAGCACGACATCTCGCTCGTCTTCTCGGCGCGCGAGGAAGAGAAGGTCTATGGCGACCCGCTCTACCGCGTGGTCGCGGCGCGGCGCGTCGCCCTCATCCCCTGACGGAAGAAAACATGCAGGCCGATCTCGTCATTGCCGGCGCCACGACGCCGGATGGTCAACGCGTCGATATCGCCATCACGGGCGAGACCATCGCCAGCGTGGCGGAAGCGGGAAGTGCGCCGCCCGCCGCACGGCGGATCGAGGCGGCGGGCAAGCTCGTCTCGCCGTCCTTCGTCGAGGGCCACATCCATCTCGACAAGACGCTGATCGGCCTTCCCTTCATCCCGCATATCCCCGGCGACACGGTGGCGAAGCGCATCGCCGCCGAGAAGCATCTCCGCCGGACGCTGACCATGCCGGTCGAGGAGCGCGGCGGCCGGCTGATCGAGCAGGTGGCCGCCTTCGGCACCGGCTCCATCCGCAGCCATGTCGACATCGACACCGAAATCGGCCTCAAGGGCCTGCATGCGCTGCTGGCGCTGCGCGAGCGCTATCGTCATCTCGTCGATATCGAGATCGTCGCCTTTCCGCAGAGCGGCATCTTCAAGGATCCCGGCACGGCCGATCTTCTCGACGCCGCGATGCGCGAGGGCGCCGATCTCGTCGGCGGACTCGATCCGGCCGGCATCGACGACGATGTGACCGGTCATCTCGATACGGTGTTCGACCTCGCGGAGAAGCATGGCGCCGGCGTCGACATCCATCTGCATGACCCCGGTCCGCTCGGCGCCTTCGAGCTTCGCCAGATTGCCGACCGCACCAGGGCCTCGGGCCTCGAAGGTCGCGTCAATGTGAGCCATGCCTTCGCGCTCGGCATGATCGATCCGGCGGAGTTCGCGCGCACGGCGAAGGCGCTCGCCGAGAGCCGCGTCGCGATCATGACCAACGGCCCGGGCCCGGTCGCCATGCCGCCTGTCAAGCGGCTGAAGGCCGAGGGCGTCACCGTCTTCGCCGGCTCGGACAATATCCGCGACGCCTGGTCGCCCTATGGCGACGGCGATCTGCTGCGCCGGGCGATGATCGTCGGCTACCGGCAGGACTTCAACGCCGACGAGGATGTCGCGCACGCGTTCCAGATGGTGACCGCGCTCCCCGCCGCCGTGCTCGGGCTCGAAGGCTACGGCCTCGCGCCCGGCTGCCGCGCCGATCTCGTGCTCATCCCGGCCGGCTCGGTCCCCGAGGCGGTCGCCGGCGTCCCGGGCGGCCGCACGGTATTGAAGCGCGGCAAGGTCATCGCGGGCTGACGGGCTCGACCGGAACGGCAGAAGCAAGGCCCCCTTCCCCAACCGTCCCCCGCAAGCGGGAGAGGGAGTCGGGTCGCTGCCTCGCCTGACCTCGCTTGGTTTCGGGGACGAAAGCTGGCATGTCTTGCACCCCGCCGGCCACAGCGGCCGTCCGCCAAGGCATTCCTCCATGACGTCCCCCTCTTCCGCGACATCAGCGCCGCATCCCAAGATCACGCCGGCACTGACCATCCTGCTCGCCTGCGCCTGCGGCGCGATCGCGGCCAACCTTTATTACGCGCAGCCGCTCATCAAGCTGATCGGTCCCGATGTCGGCCTCTCGCCGCATGTGGCGAGCCTCGTCGTGACGCTGACGCAGATCGGTTATGGCTGCGGCCTCGTGCTGCTCGTGCCGCTCGGCGACATCGTCGAGAACAAGAGGCTGATCACCATCGCGGTCGCGGTGACCTCGGTCGCGCTCGTGCTGACGGCCTTGGCGCCGACCGCCCTGCCCTTCCTCGGCGCCGCGCTGTTCATCGGCTTCTCCTCCAGCGTCATCCAGATGCTGGTGCCGCTCGCGGCCTCGATGACCGACGAGGCGAATCGCGGCCGCACGGTCGGCAATGTCATGAGCGGGCTGATGGTCGGCATCCTGCTGGCACGGCCGATCTCGGGATTCCTGTCCGACATCGTCGGCTGGCGCGGCGTCTTCGCGCTCTCCGCCGCCTTCATGATCGTGCTGCTGCTGCTCCTGCTGCGCTTCCTGCCGCGGCGGCATCCCAGCGGGACGCACAGCTATCCCGAACTCCTGAAGTCGCTCTGGACCATCTGGCGCGCGACGCCGTTGCTGCGCCGGCGCGGCATCTACCAGTTCTTCCTGTTCGCCGATTTCAGCCTGTTCTGGACGGCGGTGCCGCTGGAACTGGCAGGCCCCGATTTCGGCTATTCGCAATCGCAGATCGCGCTCTTCGCGCTGGCGGGCGCGGCGGGCGCGCTCTCGGCGCCGATCGCCGGGCGCATGGCCGATGCCGGCCATACGCGCTTCGGCACCGGCGCGGCGATCGTCGGCGTCTTCGCCTCCTTCGCCCTCGCCTGGCTCGGCGGCCATTTCCTGTCGATCGCGCTGATGACCCTCGCCGCGCTGGCGGTCGATTTCTGCGTGCAGGCCAATACGGTGTTCGGCCAGCGCGCGCTCTACATGCTGGCGCCGCAGATCCGCAACCGCTTGAACGGGCTCTATATCGCCACCTTCTTCCTCGGCGGCGCGCTCGGCTCGGCGGTGGCGAGCCCGCTGCACGAGGCCTTCGGCTGGCCGGCGATCGTCGCCGCCGGCCTCGCCTTCCCGGCGATGTCGTTCCTCTATTTCCTGACCGAGCCGCGCGAGAAAGCCTGAGGCATCCGCCTCAGGCCACCTTCACCTGACCGTTCTCGATCAGCCAGGCGACCGATTCCTGCACCGCCTCGAGCGAGGAATAGCGCGGCGCGTAGCCGAGCATGGCGCGGGCCCTGTCGATCGAGCAGTTGGGGCTGTGGGCGATATGGTCGTGGGTCGCCTGCGCCGTCGCCTCGTCATAATGCGTCTTCCATTCCGGCCAGGGCAGGAAGGCGAGGTCGGGTTCGCGGCCGAACCAGGCGGCCATGCGCTCGGCATAGCCGCGCAGCGACACGGCGGCCGGGGAGACGGTGTGGAAGGCCTCGCCGATCGCGGCGCTGCGACGCGCGATGGCGCGCATGAACATCTGCGCCACATCGTCGGCATGGACGTGATGCACGGTCTCGAGCCCGAAGTTCGGGATGCGGAGCTGCTCGCCGCGCGCCAGCCTGGTGAAGACGGCGGTGTCGAAATGGCCTTCGGGATTGAGCGGCGCCCAGCCGGGCCCGACGATATGGCCGGGATGGACGATGGTGGCCGGGAAGCCGTTGCGGCGCGCCTCGTGCAGGAGATAGGCCTCGATCGCCGCCTTCTGGATGCCATAGTCGCCGAAGGGCCGGCGCGGCTCCATCTCGGTGGTCGGCACGGTGACGCTCGGGCCGTGCACCCAGATGGTGCCGGTGTGCAGGAAGTGCTCGACCTCGCCCTTCACCGCCTCGACGATCTGCCGCGCGCTCGCCAGCGTGAAGCAGGTCATGTCGATCAGGATGTCGGGCTTCAGGTCGAAGATCGCGCCGCCGAAGGCATCCGCCTCCTCCGCCTTGTCGCGGTCGATCGTGACCTGCTCGACCGAGTCCCAGGCCTTGTGCGGCGTATAGGGCTGCCGCTGGCCGCGGCTGACATTGACGACATGGAATCCGGCTTCGACCAGGCGCGGCACCAGATAGGTGCCGACATGGCCGCTGCCGCCGATGATGACGACGCGCGACATGATTTCCTCCGCGTAAGGCCCGCATAGGACCCTCTGCGGCAGGCAGGCGCAAGCCTCAACGGCTCACGGAGGATCGCGGAAGGCGCGCGAAAGGCCGTGATAGAGCCGCTCGGGCGAGACCAGCGCCGAGACGCCCTCGGCGATGATCGCGGTCGCGAAGAGCGGCAGGATCAGCCGGTGGCCGTCAGTCATCTCCGAGACGATCAGCACCGCCGTCAGCGGCGCCCGCACGACTCCGACGAAATAGGCGATCATGCCGAGCACAACGACGGCGCCGACCGGCTCGCCGGGAAAGAGGCTCGAGATCATCTGGCCGAGGCCGGTGCCGGCGGCGAGCGAGGGCGCGAAGATGCCGCCCGGAATGCCGGAAAGCGCGGTGAGCAGCGTCGTCGCCATCTTGGCCGGGCCGAACCAGAGCGGCTCCGCGCCGCCCTCGATGATCCGCCGCGACACATCGTAGCCGGTGCCCCAGGTGAGGCCGGCGCCGGCGACGCCGATCACCGCGATGGCGAGGCCGGCCGACGCCGCCCACAGAACGGGCCGCGCGCGGATCGCGCGGATCGGCGCGGCGGCGGAGAAGGTGAACCACAGAACGATGCGCGAGAAGAGGCCGCCGAGCAGTCCGCCGGCGACGCCCGCGACCGGCGCGATGACGAGCGCGGCCTTGAGCGACAGCGACTCGTGGACGGCGCCGAAATAGAGATAGTCGCCGGCGATGCCGAGGCTGACGAGGCCGGCGATGAGCACCGCCGCCATGGTCAAAAGCGCCAGCCGCTGCTCATAGGCCGAGGCGAGTTCCTCGATCGCGAAGGCGACGCCGGCGAGCGGTGTGTTGAAGGCGGCCGAGACGCCGGCCGCGCCGCCTGCGATGGTGACGGCAGCGGTGAGCGGCACGCGGAACAGGCGGTGCGTGGCGTTCATGATCGCGGCGCTGATCTGCACCGTCGGTCCCTCGCGGCCGACCGAGCCGCCGGCGCCGAGCGCGAGCACGGTCATCACCAGCTTCACCGCGGCCGTCTTCAGCGAGGTCAGCCGCTCATTGGTCTCCGATTCGGCGTTGTGGGTCGCCGCGATGACCTGCGGGATGCCGGAGCTGCGCGCCTCGGGGGCGAGCTTCCGCGTCACCCAGGCGATGAGGGCATAGGCGGCCGGCGTCAGCGCCAGCGGCAGCAGCGGCCAGCGGGCGACCAGCCAGCCGAAGCCCTCCTGCGCGACATCGGCGGCGCCGGCGAAGGCGAGCGCCACGAGGCCGATCAGCACCGCGCCGATCGTGGTCGCGGCGCGCCGCTGCCAGACGGGGGCGTATCTCCGCCAGGGATTCATCGTTCAGCTCCGCTGCCCGCGTCGATCCCGGCGCAATACGCCCTCCCCGGCCGTCAGTCCATCCTCACGCCGCCGGTGATGTTGATTCCCTGGCCGGTCATGAAGCGGGCGGCGTCCGAGGCGAGGAAGACGACGACATCGGCGACGTCCTCCGGTTCCTCGATGCGGCCGAGCGGCGTCAGCGACACATATTCCGCCCGCACCGCCTCCGGCGTCATGCCGCGCAGCTCCGCCTCCCAGATGATCTCGCGCTCCTGCATCGAGGTCTTCACGAAGCCGGGGCAGACGCAATTGACGCGGATGCCCTTCGGCGCCATCTCGCGCGCCAGCGCCTGCGTCCAGCCGAACACGGCGAATTTCGACGCCGAGTAATGGGCGAGCAGCGGCGCGCCGACCTTCGCGGCCAGCGAGGCGGTGTTCACGATCGCCGCCTGCTTCTTCTCGGCGAGGAAATAGCGCACCGCGATCTGGTTGGTGAGGAAGACGCCGCGCGCGTTGACGTCGAAATTGAAGTCCCATTCCTCGTCCGTGAGGTCGACCGCCGGGCGCATGGTCGAGACGCCGGCATTGGCGCAGACGATGTCGATGCCGCCGAGGCCTTCCACCGCCTGGTCGAAGGCATGCTGCACGGATGCGCGCTTGGTGACGTCGATCTCGACCGCGAAGCCGCCATTGGAGAGTTCGGCGATCACCGACTGCGCCGACATGACGTCGAGATCGGCGATGGCGACGGTCGCCCCGGCGCGGTCGAGCGCCCGCACGATCGCGGCGCCGATGCCCCTCGCGCCGCCGGTGACGAAGGCCTTCCGGCCCGTGAGGTCGAAAATGCCCGCCATGACTGGTCCGCTCCTGCGCATGCTGTCGAATGGCCGTAGGGAAACGCAAATCCGCACACTTTACAACGTCGAAGTTCCGGCTCATGTTCGGATATGTGCGAACCTGTTTCAGTCTGAACGCCGCGACGTCCGGACAGGAGCCCCCGATCGATGCAGCCCGACGACTTCCCCACCTATGACCCCGCCGTCGGCTTCGGCCGCATGCCGGCCGGGGCGCGGCAGTCGCTCATCCTCGACGTGGTGGAGATGGACGGCTTCGTCTCGGTCTCGCAGATCGCCTCCAATCTCAACGTATCGGAGATGACGATCCGGCGCGACCTCGTGGTGCTCGAGGAGCGCGGCCTGCTCGCCCGCACCCATGGCGGCGCCGTCTCGGCCGCCACCAGCCCGCGCGAGGTGTTCGACCTCGAGGAGCCGGCCTTCAAGCGCCGCCGCCATCGCAACGCCCGCGAGAAGGCCGCGATCGCCCATGCCGCCGCGCGGCTGATCGGGCCCAGCGAGACGATCGGCCTCGATGTCGGCACGTCGACGCTGACGCTCGCCGAGGCGATCGTCGACCGCTCGGACCTCCGCGTCTTCACCAACAGCCTGCGCGCCGCGATGGTGCTCTCCGCCTCCAAGAGCCCGGTCTATGTGCTCGGCGGCGAGGTGCGCAATCCGGAGCAGTCGGTGGTTGGTTCGCGCGCCGTCGGCGAACTCGCAAACTACAATCTCGATCGCGTCTTCATCGGTGTTTCCGGGCTGATCGAGGCCGGCTTCTTCGACTATTCGGTCGAGGACAGCGAGGTGAAGCGGGCCTTCATCGCCCGCGCCGACCAGGTGGTCATCCTCTGCGATTCCTCGAAATTCGATCATCGCTCGCTCGCCCGTGTCTGCGACGTCGCAGGCGCGGATGTCATCGTCACCGACGCGCCGCCGCCCGGCCATCTCGCCCGGGCGCTGGAAGCGGCGGAGGTGGAGGTGATCGTGGCGGCGGCCGGCGCGGAACGGGCCTGACGGCTCCAGGATTCAAGATTGGCAATGCGGCGCCGGGCCAACCGGCGGCCGCCCCCCAGAGGACGAAGGGCATGGTGTTTGATTTCTTCGGCGCGCGCCGCAAGGTCGTGGTCGGCATGGTGCATATCGGCGCGCTGCCCGGCACGCCGCTCTACAACGCCGATGGCGGCATCCAGAAGCTGATCGACGACGCGGGCGCCGATCTCGAGAAGCTGCAGGCCGGCGGCATCCATTCGGTGATGTTCGGCAACGAGAACGACCGCCCCTATGTCTTCAAGGCCTCGCCGGCGACGCTCGCCGCGATGACCGCGGTGATCCAGGCGCTGAAGCCGGTGCTGAAGGTGCCGTTCGGCGTCAATTATCTCTGGGACCCGTCCGCCTCGGTGGCCATCGCCTGCGCGACCGGCGCCTCCTTCGCCCGCGAGATCTTCACCGGCCTCTTCGCCTCCGACATGGGCCTGTGGCAGCCCTCCGCCGCCGAGGCGCTGCGCCTTCGCCGCGATCTCGGCCGCCCGGACCTGAAGCTCCTCTTCAACATCAACGCCGAATTCGCCGCGAGCCTCGATCACCGCCCGATCGCACTGCGCGCCAAGAGCGCCGTCTTCTCCTCGCTCGCCGACGCGATCCTCGTTTCCGGCCCGATCACCGGACAGCCGGCCGAGACTTCGGACCTCAAGGCCGTCGCCGACGCGGTCAAGACCGTGCCGATCTTCGCCAATACCGGCGTTCGGCTCGAGAATGTCCGCGAGGTCCTGTCGCTGGCGGACGGCGTGATCGTCGGCACCCATTTCAAGGTCGATGGCGACACCTGGAACGCGGTCGACGCCGAGCGGGTCAAGCGCTTCATGGACGTCGTCGAGGAATTCGCCTGACAGCATGAGCGCTCCAGCGGCTTCGCCCGATACCGTCATCGGCCTCGACATCGGCACGACCTCCACCATCGGCATCGCGGTGCGCATGCCGGGCGAGATCGTGCATGTCGCCTCGCGGCCCGTCTCCCTCTCCTCGCCGCATCCCGGCTGGGCCGAGGAGGATCCGGCCGAATGGTGGGCGAACAGCGTCGCCGGGCTCCGCGAGATCGTCGCCGCCCTCCCCGGCGGCGGCGCCAGCCTCGCCGGCCTCTGCGTCACCGGCATGCTGCCGGCGGTGGTGCTGCTCGACGCGGCGGGCAATGTCCTTCGCCCCAGCATCCAGCAGAGCGACGGCCGCGTCGGCGCCGAGGTCGAGGCGCTGAAGGCGGAGCTCGACGAGGCCGCCTTCCTGGCCCGTGCCGGCAATGGCGTGAACCAGCAGCTCGTCGCCGCCAAGCTGCGCTGGATCGCCCGCCACGAGCCGGACGTGTTCGCGCGCATCGCGACGGTGTTCGGCTCCTATGACTATGTGAATTTCCGCCTCACCGGCCGCCGCGCGGTGGAGCAGAACTGGGCGCTGGAGGCCGGCTTCACCGATCTATCCGACCACCGCATCGCCGCCGACCTCGTCGCGCTCGCCGGCATCCCCCGCGGCGCGGTTCCAGATCGCACCGTCACGCATGAGATGATGGGCCGCGTCTCGGCCGAGGCGGCGGCGGAAACCGGGCTGCCGGAAGGGCTTCCCGTCTTCGGCGGCGCGGCCGACCACATCGCCTCGGCGCTCGCCGCGGGCATCGCGGCGCCCGGCGACGTGCTGCTGAAGTTTGGCGGCGCCGGCGACATTGTCGTCGCGACGGCCGAGGCGACGCCAGACCCGCGGCTCTATCTCGACTATCACCTCGTGCCGGGGCTCTATGCGCCGAATGGCTGCATGGCCGCTTCGGGCTCGGCGCTCAACTGGCTGGCCGGGCTCATCGGCGCCGAGGATGGCGAGGAACGCCCGCATGTCGCGCTCGATCGGCTGGCGGGCGCCGTGCCGGCTGGTTCGGACGGCGTGCTCTGCCTCCCCTATTTCCTCGGCGAGAAGACGCCGATCCATGATCCGCTGGCGCGCGGCACCTTCACCGGCCTCAGCCTCGGCCATGGCAAGGGGCATCTGTGGCGCGCGCTGCTCGAAGCGGTCGCCTATGGCTTCCGCCACCATCTCGACGTGCTGACGGAGATGGGCCACCGGCCGAGCCGGGTCTTCGCCTCCGATGGCGGCAGCAAGAGCCGCGTCTGGATGCAGATCGTCGCCGATGTCGTCGGGCTGCCGGTGCGGCTCCTCGACAATCCGCACGGCTCCTCGGTCGGCGCCGCCTGGGTCGCGGCGATCGGCAGCGGTCTGTCCTCGGACTGGTCGGGCGTCTCGGCGCTCGCGCGGCATGGCGACCTCATCGAGCCGGACCCGGCCAATCGCGCCGTCTATGACCGCGGCTATGCGCGCTACCGCACCGCCTACGAGGCGCTGAAGCCCGTCTTCGCCATGGACTGAGCGGAACCCCACCGCCGGAACCGCATTCACCTTCCGTCGTGCCACTTGCAAGACGGAGGATCTCCATGACCGAACTCGACCCGAGGCCCTACGCCAACACCGACGAGCGGGGCGGCTTCTCGAACGACGACGACAATATCCGCCAGCAGCAGGCGGAAGATATCGCCGATCCCAACCAGGACGTGCCGTTGCCCGATCCGGGCGGCGAGCGCCATGCAGTTATCGAATTCGACGACGAGGATGTCGGCGACGAAGCGAGCGAGATCGAGGAACGCTGAGGCGCTCATGCTCGCTGGCTGCGCGTCTGCATGGTGTCGACCGGCGCACGGCTGAACACAGACACGGAAATGCCCGGGACCAGCCCGGGCATCGTGACGTGCCGTATGGTGACGCCAGTAAGGCCCGACCTCCGGCCGGGCTTGCCGCGTCCATCAGGCTCAAGCCGGGCGGCGCTTCGCGGCCATCTGCGAGGGCGAAGGATGCAGCGGCTTCACCTCGGCGCCCGTGACGCCCGAGCCCGGCTGCGTTGCCGCCAGCGGATCGCTGGTCGGGAACGTCTCTTCCAGACCCTCGTCCAGCCTGCCCTCCTTGGCCCTCTTGGCCTCGCGGGCCGCGCGGCCGGGAACGATGGTGTTCAGAACCTTGTCGACGACCATTTCACACCTCCTGAGCGGTGAACGTCGTCGATTCAAGCCGGCAGCGCGCCTTTCGTTCCCGCCCGGCGCGATCAGGCCGCGGCCGGCTCGTAGCCGGCGGCGCGGATGGCGGCGGCGACCTTTGTCGCGTCGGCGGCACCTTCGATCTCGACGCGCTTGGTGCCGAGATCGACCTTGACCTCCGCGCCCGGCGCCGCCTCGCGCGCGGCCTTGCCGATGGTGGCGGCACAGTGGCCGCAGCTCATGTCGGGAACGGTGAATGTCAGCATGGGTTCGGTCCTTTTGGGCTCGGCGGATGATGATTGATCCATGTCGCCATCTGGGGCTTGCCATCGTGGCAAGGTCAAGGGCGAAGAGACCGGGCGCCGGAGGCCTTGACCTTCCCATGATGGGAAGCTCTATCTGACCTGTCATCCGAACCGAAACCGGACATCACCGATGACACAGCATCCCCATCACGAGCGCTTCGCCGGGAGCGATCCGGCCAACCGCGTCGACCTCACCATCGAGGGCATGAGCTGCGCCTCCTGCGTGTCGCGCGTCGAGAAGGCGCTGAAGGCGGTGCCGGGCGTCGATGCCGCGAGCGTCAATCTCGCCACCGAACGGGCGACGGTGCATGCGCATGGCGTCTCGGCCGGCGCGCTCGAAAAGGCCGTGGCCGCGGTCGGCTATCAGGCAACCCGGATCGAGGCCCACACGCCGCGCCGCGACCATGCCGCCCATCACGACCATCAGGCGGAGGGCCTCGGCCGCGATCTCGCGCTCGCCGCCGCGCTCACGCTGCCGATCGTCGTCGTCGAAATGAGCGGCCATCTCGTGCCCGCCTTCCATCACTGGACGATGATGGCGCTCGGCCCGTGGAACGCCTGGCTGCAATGGCTGCTGGCGACGCTGGTGCTCGCTGTTCCGGGCCGGCGCTTCTTCACGAGCGGCATCCCGGCGCTGCTGCGCGGCGCGCCGGAAATGAACGCGCTGGTCGCGCTCGGCGCCGGCGCCGCCTGGCTCTATTCGAGCGTCGTCACCTTCGCGCCCGGCCTGATCCCCGCCGGCAATGGCGCGCTCTATTTCGAGGCGGCGGCTGTGATCGTGACGTTGATCCTGCTCGGACGGCTGCTCGAGGCACGCGCCAAGGGCCGCACCGGCGCCGCCATCGCCGCGCTGGTCAAGCTGTCGCCACGGACGGCGCGGGTGAGCCGCGATGGCGCCGCGCCGGAGGAAATGCCCATCGAAGACGTCCGGGTCGGCGATCTCGTGATCGTCCGCCCGGGCGAGCGCGTCCCAGTCGATGGCAGCGTCACCGAAGGCGCCTCGCATGTCGACGAATCCATGATCACCGGCGAGCCGGCACCCGTCGCCAAGCGGCCGGGCAGCGCCGTCACCGGCGGCACGGTCAACGGCACCGGCAGCTTCACCTTCCGCGCCGAGCGGGTCGGCGCCGACACCGCGCTCGCCGGCATCGTGCGCATGGTCGAGGAGGCGCAGGGCGCGAAGCTGCCGATCGCCGCGCTGGTCGACCGCATCACCGGCATCTTCGTTCCGGCCGTGATCGCGGTCGCGGTGGCAACCTTCTTCGGCTGGTATTTCTTCGGGCCGGAGCCCTCGCTCGCCAATGCGCTGGTCGCCGCCGTCGCGGTGCTGATCATCGCCTGCCCCTGCGCCATGGGCCTCGCGACGCCGGTGTCGATCATGGTCGGCACCGGGCGGGCGGCGAGCCTCGGCGTGCTGTTCCGCCAGGGCGACGCCCTGCAGGCGCTGGCCAGTGCCGAGGTGGTGGCGCTCGACAAGACGGGAACGCTGACCGAGGGCAAGCCCCGCCTGACCGAGTTCGTCCCGGCCGCCGGCGGGAATCGCGCCACGCTTCTGGCGCTGGTCGCCGCGGCCGAGAGCCGGTCGGAGCATCCCCTCGCCCGCGCGCTGGTCGCGGCCGCCGAAGCCGAGCAGCTGACGCTGCCCGGCGTCGAAAGCTTCGAGGCGGTGGCGGGCCACGGCGTCCGGGCCAGGGTCGATGGCCACACGGTGCTCGTCGGCAATGAGCGGTTTCTCGGCGCCGAGGGCATCGAGACGACCGCGCTCGGCGCCGAGGCGGCACGACTCTCGGAAAGCGGCACGACGCCGGTCTTCGTCGCGGTCGACGGCAATGCGGCCGGCGTCCTCGCCGTCGCCGACGCGCTGAAGCCATCGAGCGCCGCGGCCATCTCCGCGCTCAGGAAGCTCGGCCGGCGCGTCGTGATGGTGACCGGCGACGGCGAAGCGACCGCCAGGGCCGTGGCACGGGCGGTGGGCATCGACGAGGTCCGCGCCGGCATCCTGCCCGATGGCAAGGCGGCGGTCGTCGCCGAATTGAAGGCCGGTGGCAGGAGCGTCGCCTTTGTCGGCGACGGCATCAATGACGCGCCGGCGCTCGCCGCCGCCGATATCGGCGTCGCCATCGGCACGGGCACCGATGTCGCCATCGAGAGCGCCGATGTCGTGCTGATGTCCGGCGACCTCATGGGCGTCGTGCGGGCGATCGGCCTCTCCCGGGCGACGATGCGCAACATCCGCGAGAACCTCTTCTGGGCCTTCGCCTACAATGCCGCGCTGATCCCGGTGGCGGCCGGCCTCCTTTATGCCCCGTTCGGCATCCTGCTCTCGCCGATGCTGGGCGCGGCGGCAATGGCGCTTTCCAGCGTCTTCGTGGTCGGCAACGCGCTCCGGCTTTCGCGCTTCGGCCGGAAGGGCATGGAGCGGGAGGAGGCGGCATGAATATCGGCGAAGCTGCCCGCACCTCGGGCGTCTCGGCCAAGATGATCCGCTACTACGAGCGCATCGGCCTCATCGCCGATGCGGCGCGGACCGAGGCCGGCTACCGGACCTATGACCGCAACGATGTCGAGACGCTGCGCTTCATCCGCCGCGCCCGCGACCTCGGCTTCTCGGTCGAGGAGATGACGGCGTTGCTGGCGCTCTGGCGCGACAAGGGCCGCGAGAGCGCGGAGGTCAAGCGGATCGCGCTCGATCATGTCGCCGATATCGAACGGCGCATCCGCGAATTGCAGGGCATGGCGCGGACGCTCTCCCATCTCGCCGGCCACTGCCATGGCGACCACCGGCCGGACTGCCCGATCATCGACGACCTCGCCGAAGGCGTCGCCGACGAGGCCGCGCCGCCCCGGAGCGGATTCAGGCGGCGGTGAGTTCTCCGCCGCGGCATGAAACGGTCACGCATCCGCGCCAGGATGGGCCGTCCATTGCCAACAGAGACCCTCTCCATGCCCCTCGCCGATCTCGCGCTCATTCCCGCCGTCACGCCCTCGCCGCTCACCGCCGCCATGCTGGAGGCGGCGCTGGCCGGCGCGGGGGCGATCGCCGATCTCGGCGGGCGGCATGAGCGCGCCCGGCTGACGCTGAAGGGCGCCCGCGACTTCCAGACGGCGGCCGACATCGCCTCGGAACGGGCGATCGCCGCCGTGCTTGCCGCGCGCTTCCCCGATGCCGCCATCCTCGGCGAGGAAGAAACGGCGATTGCCGGCAGCGGCCGGCGCTTCCTGATCGACCCGATCGACGGCACCACCAATTTCGCCTGGGGGCTGCCCTTTTTCGGCATCTGCATTGCGCTGGAGGAGCATGGCGAGACGGTCGCCGGCGTCGTGCTCGATCCCTCCTTCGGCGAAGTCTTCGTCGCCGAGAAGGGCCGCGGCGCCTTCCGCAATGGCGAGCGGCTGCGCATCGACCGAACGCTTGCGCCGCATGAGGCGCTGATCGGCGCCAGCCTGCCGGTGCCCGGCCAGGTGCGCAGCGTCGAGGTCGAGACCTATCACCGCGCACTGCGGCAGGTGATCGACACGGCGGCCGGCGTCCGCCGCCTCGGCTCGGCGGCGCTCAGCCTCTGCGCCGTGGCGGCCTCGCGGCACGACGCCTTCTTCGAGGACGCGCTCTCGCCGCTCGATTATGCCGCGGCGGCGCTGGTCGTCACCGAGGCGGGCGGCATCGTCACGGGCTTTTCCGGCGCGCCGGTCGACGCGGGCGGCGCGATCCTCGCCGCCAACCCGGCGCTTCACCCCTGGCTGGTATCGCTGTTCGCATAGAGCGCGGCGAGGCGCAGCGGCTCGTCGGTGGTGATCTGGTCGGCGCGCAGCGCCACCAGCCGCGCCAGAGAGGCGCTCGCATCGGGATGGGTGGCGTTCAGCGTCCAGGCATCGACGCGCTTGCCGGCGTCATGGAAGGCCCCGATCATGTCGAAGCCATTGGCATCGGCCTTCAGCACCAGCGGATAGGCGAGATAGATCATCGCCATGGCGCCCGACGCCGCGATGGCCGCGGCGGTGAAGCGGGCGAAGTCGTCTGCGCTCTGCAGCGGGGCGATCACCGCCGGCTCGCAGGGGTCATAGCCGGCTGCGAGGCCCGGCACCGCGCCAGCGAGCCGGCGGACGGCGACGAGATCGCCGCCCGAGAGGATGAAGCGATCGGCCACCGGCGCCAGCGTCGCCGCGAAGCGCTCGACGACGCGGCTGGTGATCGCCGCCGCCTCCTCCTTGAGATCGAGCTGGACGAGGGTTCCCGGCGCCGCATCGCGCGCGGCGAGCGCAACGAGGTCGTCCAGCAGCAGCAAGGGCTCGCCGGTCGGCTCGCCATCGGGCGTCCGCATATAGAGATCGCGCAACGCCTGATCGGGCATCGCGGCGACGGCGCCGCGGCCGGTCGTCTCGCGGTCGAGCGTCGCGTCGTGCAGGACGGCGAAGCCGCCATCGCCGGTGACGCGGAGATCAATCTCCGACGACGCGCCGAGCGCGAAGGCCTCGGCGAGAATGCTGGCGGTGAAAGGCACGTCGCCGATGCGGCGCTTCATCCGGTGCCATTTCAGGCGGACGACATGGTCGCCGTCATGAAGCGCGAGGCCCGGATCGGAGGAGGAAACCGCATCAGCCATGAATGCTCACCACGTTCGTCAGATTGCCGAATTCGATGCTCGCTCGCCGCGCCCGGCCATCGCCGCCATAGGCGACGAGACCAAGCGGCCTGAGCGGCACTGTCTCGCCCGCCCGGAGAGGGACGCCCTTCGCCGCCTGCACCTTGACCGTCGGGCCGCCATCCAGCGCAACGTCCAGCATGCGGAAGGCGCCGAGATCGAGGACGCGCTCGATGCGGCCCGTCCAGCCCGGCTCGCCGAGCGCGATATCCTCCGGCCGGACGGCGATGGTCAATGGGCCGTCGGGCAGATCGCCGCCGACACGGGCGCCGGCGAGGCCGGCGCTGCCGCCCGAGGCCTCGGTCTCGATCAGGTTCATCGTGCCGATGAAGGACGCGACAAAACGCGTCGCCGGCGCGGCATAGATCTCGCCCGGCGTCCCCACCTGCTCGACGGCTCCCGACCGCATCACGACGATCCGGTCGGCGAGCGTCAGAGCCTCGTCCTGGTCATGCGTGACGAACATGGTCGTGAGGCCGAGCCGCTGCTGGATCGCGCGCACTTCCTCGCGCAGGCGCACCCTCAGATGCGCATCGAGGGCGGAGAAGGGCTCGTCCATCAAGAGGATCTTCGGTTCGAGCACCACGCAGCGGGCGATGGCCACACGCTGCTGTTGGCCGCCGGAAAGCTGGGCCGGGTAGCGCGCCTCATAGCCGGCGAGCCCGACGAGTTCCAGAACGGACCCGACGCGCGCCTTGACCTCGGCACGGGCCAGACCCCGAAGGCGCAGTCCGAAGGCGATGTTCTGCGCCACCGTCATGTGGCTCCACAGCGCGTGGCTCTGGAAGACCATGCCGGTCGGACGCCGCTCGGGCGGCAGGGCGACGACATCCTCGCCGTCGATGAGCACCCGTCCCTCGCTGGGGTTCTCGAAACCGGCGACCATCCTGAGAACGGTCGACTTGCCGCAACCGGACGGGCCGAGCAGGCAGAGGAGCTCACCATCGCCGACCGCCACCGAAACATCGGCGACCGCGACGGTTCCGGAGAAGCGCTTCGACAGGCGGTCGATGACGAGCTTTGACATGGGCAGCCTCACGGATCGGGGATGTCTCAGGCGCCGAGGCCGCCGGCGATCGTGCGGGCGGACAGGATCTTGCGGGCGAAGAGCAGCGCGAGGAAGGACGGCACCCACAGCATGACCGACAGAACGGCGCCGTATTGCACCACGAGCTGGTTGTTGATGAGCGAGATCATGAGCACCGGCATGGTGCGCACATGCGGCGCCCCGATGAGGAAAGCGCCCTCGGTCTCGTAGAAGGTGCCGACGAAGGTGAGCAGCAGCGCCGCGGCAATGGCCGGCCCAGCCTGCGGCAGCGTGATCGAGAAGAAGGTCCTGAGCGGCGAGGCGCCGACGTCACGCGCCGCCTCCTCGAGCCGCCGGTCGACGCCCTGGAAGGCACCGACGGGGATCCAGATCATCAGCAGCAGCGTGTTGACGAGCTGGATCAGCACCACGCCGGCGAAGGTGCCGACCAGCCCGAACGAGAAGAAGATGGTGGCGATCGCGATATAGAGGCCGAATTTCGGGAAGGCCTGCGTCGCCAGGAAGGAGAGCAGCAGCGCCGATCGGCCGGGAAACTCCATCCGCGCGAAGGCATAGGCCGCCGGAAGGCAGATGATGGCCGAGAGCAGCGTGACGGTCAGCGATAGGGCGATCGATGTCGAAAGCGCGGTCCAGACATCGGCCCGCGCCAGCATGACCTCCCAGTAGCGCAGTCCCCAGCGCGTCGGCAGCAGCGAGGGATAGCGCCACGCCTCGGCGAAGGCCCAGAGGAACACCGCCGCGATCGGGACGAGGATGAACAGCGTCAGCAGCGTCGCGAGCGATACGCCCGGCACCAGTCCGAGCGCCGCCAGGAGCCGGTTGCGGCCGCCCGTCACGAGCCCCGCCTCCGCGAGCGGATCACCGAGCGCACATAGATGACGCCCACCGCCGCGCAGAACAGGAAGCTCATCACCGCCTGCGTCTGCGCCTGGGCCGGGTCGCGGAGTTCGCTGAACGTCCGCTGCATGAAGACACCCATCATCTCGGGCGAGGCCGGCCCCATCAGGTAGGGAATGGTGAAGGCGCCGAACGCGCCGAGAAAGGCGAGCGAGAAGGCGACGGTGACCGAATTGGCGATGAGCGGCAGGATGATGCCGGTCAGGATCGCCAACCGGCCCGCTCCGACATCGCGCGCCGCCTCGATCGCGGCATTGGGGATCTGCGCGAGGCCCGACAGGAGGATCAGCAGCGTCAGCGGAATCCCCTCCCAGACGAGGCCGATCACGGTGCCCGCCGGCGTCAGATAGGGCGAGCGGAAGCCATGGATGCCGATGGCGTCGAGCACGGTCTGCAGCGAGCCGTTCGGCCCCAGGAAGCGGATCAGCGCATAGGCGACGATGATGCCCGGGACGAAGAGGGGAAAGACCGCGACGCTCTGGACGAAGGCCGGCAGGCGACCGCTGGAGAAGCGAAGATAAAGCGCGACGGGCAGGCAGACGGCGAGGAGCAGGCCGCAGACGGCCAGCGTCGAGCCGAGCGTGAAGAAGAGATTGCCGCGCGACAGCGGATCGCCGAGCAGGGTCCGGTAATTCGCCAGCGACGGCCCGCCCGAGCGGGGGTCGGTCAAAGTGGAGACGATCGCCGAGGCCGCCGGGACGAGCACGAAGACGACGAGCAGCAGCATCGGCGCAGCAACGAGGAGAAGCCCGACGGGGAACCGCCGGGCTTCGACAAGGATGGGGGCAGCGAGCGCCATGGCCCGGCGGCTCAGCCGCGGGCGATCGTCGGCGCCACGTTGCGATACCAGCCCTCGTTGAGGGCGGTCGACCAGTCGCCTTCCGGGAAGGTCGGGATCGAGGCCGGGATGACAGCGGCGAATTCCTCGCGCAGCGCTGCCGGCAGATGCGACCAGTCGACGCCCGGGAAGCCGCCGAGGTCCTTGAGGACCGAGGTCTGGATCTCCTCGGTGAGCAGGAAATCGGCGAAGGCCAGCGCGGCTTCCTTATGCGCGGCGATCGTCGGGATCACCGAGGCGGAGAAGCCGCCGCAAAGCGCGAGATCCTGCAGCTGCACGATCTTGATCGTCTCCGGCACGGCGCCCTGGGCGAGACCCTGCAGCACCATGTCCGACCAAATCGGCACCATCGAGACGACGCCATTGGAGAGGAGCTGCAGCGACGCGGCGTTGCCGGCGGCATAGGCGCCCTTCTCGTAGAGCGAGGGCGCGAGATCGTTCAGGATCGCCCAGGCGGGGGCGAGGCGCTTCTCGGCCTCTTCCTTCGAGTAATTGCCGACCGTGAAGGCGCCGGGGTCGCGGCCATTGGCCTCGTGGATGGCGCGGACAACGAAGTTCTTGCCCGAGCCGCCCTTGTCGGGGCGGTTGTAGATGAACTGGCCGGGATTGGCCTTGATCCAGGCGGTGAGCGCGTCCCAGGTCTTCGGCACGGCATCGGCCGCGACCTTGGTCGAATCATAGGCGAGCAGCACCTGCGAGCCGCGATAGGGCATCGAATAGGGCGACTGGATCGCCGCCTTGTTCACATGCGCGAAGTTCGGAACCAGCTGGTCGTCGAATTTCACCCAGAGGCCGGCCTCGATGGCGCCCTTGGGGAGGTTCGGATCATACTGCTCGGCGAAATCCATCTGCGGATCGGCCTTGGCGGCGAGCGCCGCGAGCGCCCGCTGCGCCACCTGGTCGAGGCCGCCATTGCGGGCGATGACGACATTGACCTCGTAGTCGGGATGCGCCTTCTCGAAGGCCGGCTTCACGATGTTCGCGAGCCAGTCCGAGATGTTGGCGTCGCTGTTGGTGAAGACATCGAGCTTGGTGGCGGCGAAGGCGCGGCCAGCGGGGACCAGACCGGCAGCGGCGAGCGCAGCACCGGCCGCGAGGAAATGGCGGCGATTGATCATGGGATCCGTCCGTTTGAATCGAGACGGGCGGACCCTAGGAGCGGCCGGTGACAGCTCGGTGAAACAGCCGGCGAAGGATCGGAACGGCGCCGATACCACGGCGCCGCCGTTAGTGCAGACTCAGGCGGCGACCTCGACGGCGCGCTTTTCCTTGGCCGAGCGCAGCGCCGCGTCGGCGAGGAGCAGCGCGCGGAGACCATCTTCGCCGCTCGGGCTCACCGGCTTGCCGGCGGCGATGGTGGCGATGAAGGCGGCGATTTCGGCGCGGTAGGCCTCGGTGTAGCGCGTCATGAAGAAGTTCAGGAGCGGCTCGCGGCGGTAGCCCTCGGCATTCGCGATCTCGACATTGGTCGCGCGCAGGTTTTCGGCCGAGACGAGGCCCTTCTCGCCCAGGACCTCGATGCGCTGGTCGTAGCCATAGGTGGCGCGGCGGGTGTTGGAGATCTGAGCGATGCGGCCCGATGCCGTGGTGAGCACCACCGAGGCGCTGTCATAGTCGCCGAGTTCGCCGATGACCGGATCGACCAGCACCGAGGCGCTGGCATAGACGCTGACCGGCTCCTCGCCGAGCAGGAAGCGCGCCATGTCGAAATCATGGATGGTCATGTCGCGGAAGAGACCGCCCGAGCGCTTGATATAGTCGGCCGGCGGCGGCGCGGGATCGCGCGAGGTGATCGACACCATCTCGACCTTGCCGATCGTGCCGGCATCGATCTGGCGGCGCACCTCGACGAAGTTCGGATCGAAGCGGCGGTTGAAGCCGACCATCAGCGGCACGCCGGCCTTGGCGACCACGCCGAGGCAGTCGCGCACGCGCTGCACGTCGAGATCGATCGGCTTTTCGCAGAAGATCGCCTTGCCGGCCTTGGCCGCCTGCTCGATCATCGTCGCATGCAGGTCGGTCGGCGTGGTGATCAGCACGGCGTCGATATCGGACGCGGCCATGATCGCGTCGGCCTCGCGCACTTCGGCGCCTGTCGAGGCGGCGAGCGCCTTGGCCGCGTCCGGGAAGGCGTCGGCCACGGCGACGAGGCGCGCGCCCGGCACGGCGGCGATGGCGGCGGCATGCACCTTGCCGATGCGGCCGGCGCCAAGAAGTCCCAGTCTCACGGTCATCTGTCGAAAATCCCAGTCGGAGGGGTGGAAAGGGTCAGACGCGTACCCAGGCGCGCTCGGCGAAGGAGCGGGCCATGGCGTGGACGGCGCGCTCGATGGCGATGCCGGCGGAAAAGTCGATGAGATGGGCGGGCTCGCCGGCGATCTTCTTCAGGATCTCGCGCGCCTCGATCACCTTCAGATCGTTGAAGCCGAGCCCGTGGCCCGGCGCCGGAATGAACTTGTCATAGGGCGGATGCACCGTGCCGGTGAGGATCGTCCGGAAGCCCTGGCCGGCAAGCGGCCCGCGCGCCTCGTAGATCTGGATCTCGTTCATCCGCTCCTGGTCGTAGGCGAGCGTCCCTTCCGAGCCGAAGACCTGCACGGCGATGCGACCCTTGCGGCCCCAGGCGGAGCGGTTGAGCAGGATGCTGCCCGAAACGGCGCCGGCATGGATCAGGATATTGGCGATGTCGTGCGTCTCGACGGCGCGGCCGCCGGCGGCGGGGCGCGTCGGATAGGGCATGGCGCAATCGGCGATCACCTCGGTCACCGGGCCGACCAGAACATGCAGGAGCGAGAGCGGGTGGACGCCGAAATCGTCGAGCGCGCCATAGCCCGACTCCTTCTGGCTCTTCCAGCCGAACGGCGCCGTGCCGTCGGCCATGAAATCCTCGTCCATCTCGAAGCGGACATGGTTGACGGTGCCGATCGCGCCGGCCTCGATCAGCGCCTTCATATGCCGCGTCGCGGGGTTCTGGATGTAGTTGTAGCCGAGCGCGGTTACCCGCCCCGACTTCTCCGCCGCCCCGAGCATCGCCTCGGCATCGGCGAGCGCGGTCGCCATCGGCTTCTCGCACCAGACATGCTTGCCGGCATCGAGCGCGGCGATGGCCATCTCGGCATGGAAGGCGTTCGGCGTCGTGACCGAGACGATGTCGACCTCAGGATCCTCGACCAGCCGCCGCCAGTCGCCCGACGCCTTCTCGAAGCCGAGTTCGCCCGCCTTGCGCTCCGCGAGATCGGCGCTCGATTCCGCGAGATGGACGAGCCGCGGCCGCGCCACGTCGCCGAAGGTCGGCGCCACGGCATTCCAGGCCAGCGCGTGGCATTTGCCCATATAGCCGGTGCCGATCAGGCCGACGCCCAGTCCCCGCCCCGTCGCCATCGCAGCGTCTCCCCTCGCCTGTCGCCGGAATGATTTGACCAAACCGCGCGATGATGGAACATCTATTCTGCGTCGCCACGAGCCGTCAAGCCGAGGCGGCGGCCGGCACCGGAGGCCGGCACGGAGAAAGGAAAGCCGCATGCAGATGGAGGAAGGCCGGGACGCGCCCGCTCATTTCTGGTCGCTGCGCGAGGAGATGGTCCGCCGCCGGGACGATCTGCCGAAGCGCCTCGCCCAGGTCGCCGCCTATGCGATCGCCAATCCCGACGATGTCGCCTTCGGCACGGCGGCGAGCATCGCCGACAAGGCGTCGGTGCAGCCCTCGACCCTCGTCCGCTTCGCGCAGGCCTTCGGCTATCACGGCTTCTCGCAATTGCAGGAAGTGTTCCGCGACCGCTTGCGCGACCGGCCGCAGAGCTATTCCGCCCGCCTCGACGCGCTGCGCGCCCATTCGGCCGGCGACGGCGCCGAAAGCGAGACGGCGGCCCTGTTCGCCGGCTTCTGCGACGCGGCGGAACGCTCGGTGCAGACGTTGCGCGAGCGGGTCTCGCCGGGCGACATCGACGCCGCGGCGGCGCTCCTGGCACGGGCCGAGACGATCTATCTCATCGCCCAGCGCCGCTCCTTCCCGATTTCGACCTATATGAGCTACGCCTTCGGCAAGCTCGGCATCCGCACGGTGCTGGTCGGCTCGGCGCAGGGAACCGACGAGGAGACGCTCGCCTTTGCCGGGCCGCGCGACGCTGCCATCGCCGTCTCCTTCACGCCCTATGCCTCCTCGACGCTGGCCTTCGCCCGCCAGGTCGCCGACCAGGACGTGCCGCTCGTCGTCATCACCGACAGCCCGTTCAGCCCGCTCATTCCGCGCGGCGGCGTGTGGTTCGAGGTCGTGGAGGCGGACTTCGAGGGCTTCCGTTCGCTCTCCGCGACCATGGCACTTGCGATGACGCTGACGGTCGCCGTGGCCGAGGCGCGCGGCGACTTATAGACAAGACATTCCATATTGACGCCCTAACGGAACCGATGTTTCATGCCGGCCGCATCGTCGGGGGCAGGATTCCGCGACGGGCGAAGCGAGGGAGACAGGGATGACCGAAGCCGGCCAGAGCGCCGCCACGGCGAAGGAAACGCCGCGCGAGATGCTCGACGTCATCACGATCGGCCGCTCGTCGGTCGATCTCTACGGCCAGCAGATCGGCTCCCGCCTCGAGGACATCGCCTCCTTCGCCAAGTCGGTCGGCGGCTGTCCGTCCAATATCGCGATCGGCACCGCGCGGCTGGGGCTGAAATCCGGCGTCGTCACCCGCGTCGGCAACGAGCAGATGGGCCGCTTCATCCGCGAGCAGATGGCGCGCGAGGGCGTCGCCACCGACGGCATCGCGACCGATCCGGAACGGCTGACGGCGCTCGTCCTGCTCGCCGTCGAGGACGAGGGCGTCTCGCCCATGATCTTCTACCGCACCGACTGCGCCGACATGGCGCTCTCGGAAGCGGATATCGACGAGGCCTTCATCGCCAGCGCCCGGGCGATCGTCGTGACGGGCACGCATTTCTCGCGCGAGGCCGCCGCCGCGGCGCAGAAGAAGGCGATCCGCATCGCCCGCGCCAATGGCGCCCGCGTCGTCTTCGACATCGACTACCGCCCCAATCTCTGGGGCCTCGCCGGCCATGCCGAGGGCTTCGAGCGCTATGTGAAGTCCGACCGCGTCTCGGCGGCGCTGAAGGCGATCCTGCCCGATTGCGACCTCATCGTCGGCACCGAGGAGGAGATCCGCATCGCCTCCGGCGCCGACGACGTGCTCGGTGCGCTGAAGGCGATCCGCGCCGTCTCGGACGCGACCATCGTGCTGAAGCGCGGCGCCATGGGCTGCATCGTCTATGACGGCCCGATCAGCGACGATCTCGAGGCCGGCATCGTCGGCGACGGCTTTCCGATCGAGGTGTTCAACGTGCTCGGCGCGGGCGACGCCTTCATGTCGGGCCTTCTGCGCGGCTGGCTGAAGGGCGAGCCGCTCAGGACCTGCGCCACCTGGGCCAATGCCTGCGGCGCCTTCGCGGTGTCGCGTCTCCTTTGCTCGCCGGAATATCCGACCTGGGCCGAGCTCTCGCATTTCCTCACCCATGGCAGCCGCGAGCGCGCGCTGCGCAAGGACGCGGACCTCACCCATATCCACTGGGCGACGACGCGGCGCGGCGAGACGGGCGAGCTCCTCGCCTTCGCCATTGACCATCGCAGCCAGCTGGAGGCGGTCGCCGACCGGCTCAAGGTTCCGCGCGAGAAGATCGAGGATCTGAAGGTGCTCGCCGTCGAGGCGGCGGCGCGCGTCGCCGATGGGCGGCCGGGCTACGGCATGCTGCTCGATTCGACCTATGGCCGAAGGGCCTTCCCGAGGGCGGCCGAGCAAGGCTTCTGGATCGGCCGCCCCGTCGAGAAGCCGGGCTCGCGGCCGCTCGATTTCGATCATCTGCCCGATCTCGGCAGCCATCTCGTCGAATGGCCGGTCGGCCATACGGTGAAGTGCCTCTGCTTCTACCATCCGGACGACAGCGACGAGCTGAAAGCCCGGCAGGAGCGTGAATTGCTGCGCCTTTCCGACGCCGCCCGCACCGTCGGCCGCGAGCTTCTCGTCGAGATCATCGCCGGCAAGAACGGCCCGGTCGACGACACGACCATCGCCCGCGTGCTGACGCGGCTCTATGATCTCGGGATCAGGCCGGACTGGTGGAAGCTCGAGCCGCAGAAGAGCGCCGAGGCCTGGCGCGCGATCGCCGACGTGATCGTCGCGCGCGACCCGTGGTGCCGCGGCATCGTCATGCTCGGACTTGAGGCGCCCGAGGCGGAACTGGAAGAGGCCTTCCGCGCCGCCGGCGCGACGCCGCTGGTGCGCGGCTTCGCCGTCGGCCGCACGATCTTCGCCGATGCCGCCGAGCGCTGGCTGGGCGGGACGATGACCGACGAGGAGGCGGTGGCCGACATGGCCGCGCGCTTCGAGCGGCTGGTTGCCGCCTGGCGCCGCGTCCGCTGGCCGGCGCAGACCTAGTTGCCGGGGGCCGGAGGGTGGCGGATCATGCGACCACGCCGGACAAAGACAGTGCGAGGGAGAAGACGACCATGACGACGATCCGCCTGACCATGGCGCAGGCCCTGACCCGCTTCCTCGCCGCGCAGATGACGGAGGTGGACGGCGCGAAGGTGCCGATCTTCGCCGGCGTCTTCGCGATCTTCGGCCATGGCAATGTCGCGGGCTTCGGCGAGGCGCTCTATCCCTATCGCGACTGCCTGCCCACCTACCGCGCCCATAACGAGCAGGCGATGGCCCATGCCGCCGTCGCCTTCGCCAAGGCGAGCTTCCGCCGCCGCATGATGGCGGTGACGAGCTCGATCGGACCCGGCGCCACCAACATGGTCACCGCCGCCGCGCTCGCCCATGTCAACCGCATCCCGGTGCTGCTGCTGCCGGGCGACGTGTTCGCCAATCGCCGCCCCGACCCGGTGTTGCAGCAGGTGGAGGATTTCGGCGACGGCACCGTCTCGGCGAATGACTGCTTCCGCCCCGTCTCGCGCTATTTCGACCGCATCACGCGGCCGGAGCAGATCGTTCCGGCGCTGCACCGCGCCATGGCCGTTCTGACCGACCCGGCGGAGTGCGGCCCCGTCACGCTGGCGCTCTGCCAGGACGTGCAGGCCGAGGCCTACGACTATCCGGAGAGCTTCTTCGACGAGCGGCTCTGGGTGCCGCGCCGCGTGCGCCCGTCCGAGGACGAACTCTCCGCCGCCGTCGCCGCGCTCCGCTCGGCCGAGCGGCCGCTGATCGTCTCGGGCGGCGGCACGCTCTATTCCGGCGCCACCGAGGCGCTGAAGGCCTTCGCCGAGCGCTTCGGCATTCCGGTCTCGGAGACGCAGGCCGGCAAGTCGTCGCTGCCCGCCGCGCATGACCTCAATATGGGCGCCATCGGCGTCACCGGCACCTCGGCCTCGAACGTGCTGGCCGAAGAGGCCGACGTGATCCTTGCCGTCGGTTCGCGGCTGCAGGACTTCACCACCGGCTCCTGGGCGCTGTTCAAGAACGAGACGCAGACCGTGATCGGTCTCAACACGCAGGTGTTCGACGCCGCCAAGCATCGGGCGCTGCCGCTGGTCGCCGATGCGCTGGCCGGGCTCAAGGACCTCGCTGCCGATCTCGGCGGCTGGCGCGCGCCGGAGGCCTGGACGGCCAAGGCGAAGGCCGGCCGCGATGCCTGGTTCCGCGACGCCGACAAGGCGACCGGGGCGTCCAATGCGCTCCTCCCCTCCGACGGCCAGGTCATCGGCGCCGTGCAGCGCGTGATGGGCAGCGAGGCAACGCTGGTCTGCGCCTCGGGCGGCCTTCCGGGCGAGTTGCACAAGCTCTGGCAGGCCGGCAGCCCCGGCACCTACCATCTCGACTACGGCTTCTCGACCATGGGCTACGAGATCGCCGGCGGCCTCGGCACCAAGATGGCGAAGCCTGACAAGGAAGTCGTCGTCATGCTCGGCGACGGCTCCTATCTCATGATGAATTCGGAGATTGCGACCTCGGTGATGCTGGGCCTGAAGCTCACCATCGTCGTCCTCGACAATTCCGGCTTCGGCTGCATCAACCGGCTGCAGATGGCCACCGGCGGAGCCAACTTCAACAATCTCTTCCGCGACACGCTGCATGAGACGCTGCCGGCGATCGACTTCGCCGCCCATGCCGCGAGCCTCGGCGCGATCGCGAAGAAGGTCGCCTCGATCGGCGAACTGGAGACTGCGCTCGCCGAATCGAAGGCGAACGACCGCACGACCGTTCTCGTCATCGACACCGACCCGTTGATCACCACCGAGGCCGGCGGCCACTGGTGGGACGTCGCGGTGCCGGAAGTCAGCGATCGTCCCAGCGTCAACGCCGCCCGCGAGGCCTATGAGAAGGCCCTGAAGGCGCAGCGGATCGTGAATTGAGGCTGAGCGCCAGGCAGCGTGCTGAAGAAAGTCGTGGATGCCCGGGACGAGCCCGGGCATGACGGAGCATAGCGACGCGTGCCCCGAGCGGGCCATTGGAGGACTTGAGGAATGATCCGCATCGGCGCCAATCCGATCTGCTGGTCCAATGACGACATGCCGGAGATCGGCGGCGACATTCCGCTGGAGCAGTGCCTGACCGAGGCGAAGGCGATCGGCATCGAGGGCATGGAACTCGGCAACAAGTTTCCGCGCCAGGCCGACGCGCTACGTCCCATCCTCGCCGCGCACCAGCTCGATCTCGTGTCGGGCTGGTACTCCACCTTCCTCATCGAGCGCGACGCCGAAACCGAGTTCCATGCCGCGCGGCCGCATATCGACCTCCTGAAGGCCCTCGGCTGCAAGGTGCTGATCGCCGCCGAATGCACCCGCACGGTGCATGGCACGAAGTCCGCGCCGCTCTCCTCGCGCCCCGAAATGGACGAGGCCGAGTGGGCCCGCTTCAACACCGGCCTGACCAAGTTCGCGGATTTCCTCGCGGAGGAGGACGGCATCACCCTCGTCTATCACCACCATATGGGCACGGTGATCCAGACCGAGGACGAGATCGACCGCATGATGGCCTCGACCGGCCCGGCGGTGAAGCTGCTGCTCGATACCGGCCATCTCACCTGGGCCGGCGCCGATCCGGCCGAGATCGCGCGGCGCTACCGTGACCGCATCGCCCATTTGCACACCAAGGACGTTCGCCTCGACGTCGCCGCCGAGGCCGCGGAGGGCGACTGGTCGTTCCTCGATTCGGTGCTGGCCGGCGTCTACACCGTGCCCGGCGACGGTTCGGTCGACTATGTCTCGGTGTTCAAGGCGCTGCCGAACTATTCCGGCTGGGTCGTCATCGAGGCCGAGCAGGACCCGAAGAAGGCGCCGCCGGCGGAGTATGTGAAGATGGGCTACGACAACCTCGTCCGCTTCATGGCCGAAGCCGGCTGGAAGCGCTGAGGCGTCTATTGGTGGACTGTCATGGCCGGGCTTGACCCGGCCATCCAGACTTCCGCTCAACGCATGAGCGGTGGAGAACAGGAAGACTGGATTGCCGGGTCAAGCCCGGCAATGACAGAGGAACGAACGAGAGCGGAAACTCGAGCCATGAAACCCGATCTGCTGGTGAAGCCCTCCGGCACCGAAGGCTGGACGATCAATGTGACGCCGGAGCTGGCGGGCTGGACCTATGTCGGCTTCGATCTCTACCAGCTGGCGCCGGGCGAGAGCGCCCATCACGACACGGGCGACCGCGAGGTCTGCCTGGTGCTGATCTCCGGCAAGGCGCATGTCGAGGCGGGCGGCCAGGATTTCGGCGTCGTCGGCGAGCGGATGTCGCCCTTCGAGGGCAAGCCGGACTCGGTCTATGTGCCGGGCGGATCGTCCTGGAAGGCGACGGCGGAAACGGCGGTGACGCTCGCGGTCTGCTCGGCGCCCTCGCTCGGCGGCGGCCTGCCGGCCCGCCGTATCGCGCCGGCCGATGTCGGCCAGGAGGTTCGCGGCAAGGGCACCAACACCCGCTACGTCACCAATATCCTGCCCGAAACGGCGGCGGCCGATTCGCTGCTGGTCGTCGAGGTCATCACGCCGGGCGGCCATACCTCGAGCTATCCGCCGCACCGGCACGACACCGACGACCTGCCGCGCCAGTCCTTCCTCGAGGAAACCTACTACCACCGCATCAACCCGCCGCAGGGTTTCGCCTTCCAGCGCGTCTATACCGACGACCGCTCGCTGGACGAGACGCTCCTCGTCGAGGACGGCGTCGTGACGCTGGTGCCCAAGGGCTATCACCCCTGCGCCACCATCCATGGCTACGACCTTTATTATCTCAACGTGATGGCCGGCCCGACGCGGACGTGGAAGTTCCACAACGCGCCCGAGCACGAGTGGCTGTTGAAGGTCTGATGGCGAAGCCACGCGCGTTGCGCGGCGCAGCGAGGCGATGATATAGCCTCGCTCGCTGCCGGCGCAGGGCCGGCCGGGCCGGAGCCGCATGAGCGCCAGCGATCCACTCACCACGGCGAGCGCCAGCGACCCTTCGACCGCCGGAAGCGCCAGCGACCTCTTCACCATCGTCACGCCGACGCTGAACTCCGAGGAGTTCCTCGACGAGACGATCGCGTCGGTGGTCTCGCAGGCCGGCGACTTCGCCATCCGCTATCATGTGCAGGACGGCGGCTCGACGGACGGCACGCTGGCGATCCTCGAAGCCTGGGAGAAGCGGCTCGCCTCGGGCGCGCTGCCGATCCTCTGCCGCGGCATCACCTTCAGCCACACCGTGTCGCGCGACGGCGGCATGTACCAGGCGATCAACCGCGCCTTCGCAGCCGCGCGAAAGGGCGCCGAGGCGAAGCCCTCGGTGATGGGCTGGATCAATTCCGACGACCGTATCGCGCCCGGCGCCTTCGCGACGATCCGCGCGCTCATCGCCGATCTCCCCGACATCGCCTTCATCACCTCGCGCGTCTCGCTCATCAATGATCGCGGCGTCACGCTCGGCATCGAATCGCCGATCGCCTTCGAGCGCTCGAAGCTGATCGCCGGCGACTATGACGGCCGCGGCGGTCCCTTCGTCATGCAGGAAGGCAGCTATTGGCTGAGCTCGATCTGGGACGCTGTCGGCGGGCTCGACGAGCGCTTCCGCCTCGCCGGCGACTGGGATCTCTGGCGCCGCCTCGCCCGCCACGCGCCGCTCACGACCGTCGATACGCTGCTCGGCTTCCATCGCCGCCGGCCGGGCCAGCTCTCAGCTTCGCTCGACCGCTATTATGCCGAGATCGACGCGCTGCCGCCGGACGTCGCCAAGGGCACGGGCGCCAGCGCCGCGGGCCGCGGCAAGCCGAGCGTCGCGCAATGGAGCCCCGAGCAGAAGGCCTGGCGCTATGTGCCGGATTTCGGCCGGCCGTTGCTGCCGCCCATGGTTCACCAGGCGGGCATCGCCTATCCGACCATCCCGGTCGAGGTGCTTTCCGGCGCCAGCGCGCCGCTCGGCGCCCATCCGCAACTTCACTTGCCCGCCGGCGTCATCTGGATGAGCCAGCCGCTGATGCTGCTCTCCGCCCGCGTTCCCGCGAAGGGACGCTACGTGCTGGTCGTCGAAGGCCGCAACTGGCAGCAGAACAACCGCCTCGCGGTTAAGAGCGGCGGCGAGACGGTGTTCGACGAGGTCATCGAGGTCTCGGGCCACCGCCGCAACATCGTGCTGCGCATTCCCGTGACGCTCGCCAAGGGCCAGGCCTTGTTCGAGATCGAGAGCGATCGGCGGCCGCGCGATCCGCGCGAGCACTTCCTGCTCGTCGCCGGCATGCATCTCGAAGTGGCGGAGGAGCCGCCCACCGGCGCCCTGCCCCCGGCCGCAGCCAGTGCGCCCGGCGACGCGTCGCCCGATCTCGGTGCTGCCGTGGTGCAGGGCCATCTCGGACGCGGCGATGCGCCGCCGTCACGGCGCGGCGACAGCACGATCTCCGCGGCGATGGCCGCGCTCGAAGCCGAGATCACGGCCGACCGCACCCGCTCGGCGCGGCTCGAAGCGGATCTCCGCGCGGCGCGCGGCGATCTCAATCTCCTTCGTCTCAAGGATGCGGCAATCCATCGATGAAAATCGCCTTCATCGACCATTCCTATCACCAGAAGACCCGCTCGACGGATTTCTTCGTCCGCGAGCTGCTGGCCGGCCATGAGGTCGACCGCTTCTGGGACAATTCCTGGGAAACGCGCCGGCCCTTCGATGTCGGCCCGCTCATGGGCAGGGGCTATGATCTCTTCATCGTCTGGCAACTGCCGGACGCCGCCCAGCGCCTCCTGAAGCACGCCGGAACGAATGTCCTCTTCGTTCCGATGTGGGACGGCGCCGACACCTATACCGACGCCGATTGGCGCAGCCTCGCCGGCGCCCGAATTCTCTCCTTTTGCCACACGCTGCACCGGACGGTGACGCATCTCGGGCTCAATTCGCTCTATGCGCAGTATTGGCCCGACCCGGCGCCGTTCACGCCGGTCGAGGATTTCTCGAGCCTGCGCGGCTTTTTCTGGCAGCGTCTGCCGGAGATCGGATGGAAAGAGATCGGCCGGCTCGTCGACGGACGCGGCTTCGAGCGCTTCCACATCCACAAGGCCGCCGATCCCGGCGAGATGATCGAGGGCGTCGCCTTCGAGGGCACCCTGACGCAGTCGGACTGGTTCGAGAATCCGGCCGAGCTGCAGGCCGTGCTTGCCCGGCACAATGTCTATTTCGCGCCGCGCGCCCGCGAGGGCATCGGCTTCTCGTTCATCGAGGCGATGTGCCGTGGCATGGTGGTCGTCGCCGTCGACCAGCCGACGATGAACGAATACATCACCGACGGCGTCGATGGCCTCCTCTGGACGCTGGGCGATCCGAAGCCGCTCGACTTCTCCAACGCCCCCCGGCTCGGCCGCGAGGCCCGGCAGGCGGCGATCGCCGGCCGCAAGCGCTGGCTGGCGCAGCAAGCAGCCGTGCAGCGCTTCGTGCTCGGCGAGGCGGCAGCCCCAGTGGCGGGCGCCGCGGTCTCCGAGATCGCCCGCCCGCTTGAAGCACCGGCGGGGCGCAAGGTCAGCGTCGCGGTCGTCACCTTCAACGCCGAAGCGACCATCGAGGCGACGCTCGCCAGCATCCGCGCGCAGACATGGCCGGGGGTCGAGATCGTCGTCGTCGACGGCGCTTCGACCGACGGCACGCGCGCGATCCTGGAGCGTCACCGCGCCGAGATCGCCACCCTCGTCAGCGAGCCGGACGACGGGCCCTATTTCGCGATGAACAAGGCTGCGCGCCTCGCGACCGGCGACTATGTCATCTTCATCAATGCCGGCGACCTGTTCGCCTCCGAGACCGCCCTCGCCGACGCGATGGAGAGCATCCCGGACGGCGAGATGCCGGATTTCGTCATCGGCCATCACCTCTATCGCGGCGAGCAGGGCGACATCCTGCGCCGCGCCGCCGATTTCGACCTGACCTTCGCCAGACTCAAAGAGGGCACGATCGACACGCGCTGGCTGGCCGGCGTTCCCTGCCACCAGGCGACGCTCACCCGCCGCGCTTTGCTCGCGGACGAAGGCTACGACACGCGCTGGCGGATCGTCGCCGACCACGCCCTCCTCTATCGCGAGCGTGAGAAGGGCGCGCGCGTCCATCACAGCGGCGCGCTCATCGCCATCTATTCCGCAGGCGGCCTTTCCTGGACCCGCCGTTCGGAAACCTATGAGGAGTGGAAGACGCTGCTCGCCGAGCACGGCCCGGCGGAGGCGGCGGAGCGGCTGCATGCCGAGATGCGCGGCTATCTGGAGCGCGAAGCGCTTGGCCGCCCGAGCTTCCAGGGCGTCCGCTCACGCAATTTCGTGACGAAGTGGCAGCGCTCGCTGCGCATGCGGCGCGACATGATCCTCGTGCAGCGCACGGGCCTCTTCTTCCCCAACTGGTATGCCGAGCAGAATCCCGAGGCGAAGACGATCCGCGGCGGGCCGCTGCGCCATTATGTCCGGCACGGCGTCTTCGAATATCGCGACCCCTCGCCCTTCTTCGACACGCGCTACTACCTGCTGACGCATGCCGATGCGCGCAAGTCCGACATGCTGCCGCTTCTCTTCTACGCCCGCCACGGCGCGGCGCGCGGCGACGCGACGACGCCCTGGTTCGGCGCGCTCTGGACAGAGATTGGTTCAACGGCACCGCCGGGTCCAACGCCGCTTGCCCGCATGATCGCCTGGTTCGCGAAGACTTCGGCCGAGGTCATGCTCGCCACCTGCCGCCAGGTCGGGCTCGATCTCGGCAATGCGGAGTGGATGGGGAGGGGGTAGCCGGCAGCGGGCTCACCTTTCGGTCACGAGCGTCGACAAAGTCACGCGGCGACTCTCTGTAGCGCTTCCAAAACAGAACATACGCTGCTAGTCTCTTCTGCAACCTGAGCGATTAGAGGCGCGTCTTGCGCGGTTTTTGACGAAGAGATTTTTTCGGCTGATGCACATTGCGCTGATCAATGCCTTTCCCAATTTGCTGAGCACCGCCGAAGTCGAGTTCATCAGGAGATTCTCGATCGCAGCGGAGCGCCTCGGCCACAAAGCTTACGAAGTCGTTACTTCCGACGACATCCATGATTGTGCTCCGGATTTCGTGATCGCGACTCACGAATTCTCGCCAAAACTGACACCGTTTCTGACCTTCGGCGCCATGTGGAGCCCGCCGGCCTTCTATGCACCCGATCCGGACCGGCGGCGGTCGATCCTTTCCTATGACGGCTATCTGGTCGGATCGCCGAAGGTCGCGCAGTTCCTTGACGATCTCGAATTCTCGACCGGCATCGCCAAGCCGCGGACCAATTTCCGCTTCCTCCCGACGGCGCCGGCCGCACCCTTCGAGCCGCGTGCAGCCGGCGATCTCTATGAACTCGTCTATGTTGGCGTTCACTGGGACGGTGGACGCCACGGCAACCTGTTCGAACTTCTGAGCAAGCGTACCGACATCGCGTTCTACGGCCCGCCTGCGAACTGGCGAGGCTATCCGGATAGCTATCGCGGCGAGGTGCCCTACGACGGCAGCTCGATGCATCGCACGCTGGCGCGGCACGGCGTCGCGCTCTGCCTGCACAAGACCGAGCATCGCAGCGCGGATACGCCGTCCATGCGCCTGTTCGAGGCTGCGGCCGCCGGTTGCCTGATCGTCACTGACGGCATCCCTTTCGCCAAGGAGACGCTCGGCGACTCGGCATTCCATCTCGACCTCGAAGGCGTACCGGCCGACCGGGTCGCGGCACAGATTTCGGGCATCGTCGACTGGGCGAACCGCAATCCCGAACTGGCCGGCAACATGGCACGGCGCAGCCACGCCATTCTCAATGGCGACTACTCGCTCGACCGGACCGTGGAACGGACCTGTGTCTTCGCAGATGAGGCACGCGTAGCGCTGACGAGTCGCTGCGTAGCCGGTGTGCGTTTCGCGGAAGCCGGCGCCGGAGCGGGCGGCGGCCCGCTGGTCGATGTGATCATTCGCACTGGCGGACGCCGGATCGATCTTTTGCGCCGCGCGATCCGCTCCGTCAGCGGCCAGCGCTTTGGCTCCTTTCGCGTCATCCTCGCCGACTACAAGGGCCGAGCCGACATCGCCGCCCTGGCTTTATCTGAGTCGACTGAGACGACTGCGATCGACTATCTGCGCTGCGAGAATAACGGCTTGCGCAGCTCGACGCTTTGGGCCGGCCTCAGGAGCGTGACGGCGCCCTATTTCGCGATGCTCGACGATGACGACCAACTGATGCCCGACCATTTTGGCCACTTGCTGGCCACGGCCGAAGCACAACCTGGCCACCCGCTCTACTACAGCGGAGTCGTGCGCGTTGAGGAAGAGCCGCTGGACTTCATGGCGCCGCCTCACTTTCAGGGGCCGCTGGACATTGCCGTTCCCGAGACTCGAGAGCTTAAGTTTCTCGACGCATTCGATCTCGTCAGACTGGTGGCATTCGACAATTATATTCAGTCGAATGCCTGGATCGCTCGGTCAACATGCTTGGACGAAACAGTACTTGTGGACCCCAAGTTAGTTGTTTGCGAGGATATGTATCTCTACTTCCTGCTGGCAAGACATGGCAATTTCAGGTTGAGCCCGTTTCCGACGGCCTATTGGAACTGGCGCTCGGCTAGCAAAGACAACTCCATGAACGGGATCGAGGAGAAGGTCTGGCTCGGAGAGGCCATTCGAATGGAACAACGTCTTGCGCAGCAGACACTGCCGGGAGGCTGGAACTTCACAGTCTTGAGGCAACTGACACAATTACTTCCGCCTCCTCGATACACTGTAGCGAAGCCGCCCGCGAGGTTGCCGTTGGGAGAGACGCAACCAATCAGCGGACTCATTGCAGATCAGCAGCGGCATGGGCTGCATCAAGCCGAGCACGACGGAGTGTGGACGTCCGGCAGAAAGGGACAACTTGCTGTCCGGCTGGGCGAGCCAGTCCGCGATGTCGAAGTTACGGTGACCCTCATGGCCGCTGGGATAAAGGATCGACAGCAGGCGATCCGCGTTAGCGCCAACGGTTATGTCCTGTACGAGGGGAGCGTCAGCACATGGCGGAAGCTTCAGGTCAGACGCGCGCTCCGTGTTGCCCAAGCAACGGACAAGCTCGTCTTGACGGTTGAATGCGCATACACGGTCGCCCCAGCCGATCGGGCTGGCGGCAACGATATGCGCCACCTCGGCGTTTTCCTCGATACAATAACGTGCAGGCGTGTCGACCAGATCGCGACAGCTCAGTCCGCCGTAGTTGGCCAGTGACACCAAGAGAAAGGCCCGCTCGGGGCAATCTGATGTTGAACGAAACGAATGACCCACGCCCGACACGGCCGATCAGCGATGAAGTGCTAAAGGAATGGACGCGCGCGCTCGACCAGATTGTCGAACGGGCGCAAAGAGATGAGCAATTGGGGCGCGAACTTGTCGAGCAGCGCGCGCTCAATCTCGATCTCCAGCGCCAAATCTATCGCCTTCAGGACGAGTTGCGCGCTCTCCGCGAAAGCGCACAGGCGCGGGAGGAGGGAGCCGGCAACCTCGTCGTGCTGGAACATCCGCGCAAAAAGCGGCTGCCACTGCTCCGCCGCCTATTGGGCAAGGCCTCAGACAATTCCCGGCGATGAACGGATGATCGATCGGATCCAAGCCAGTCTGGCCATCTGTGACTCCCAGGGCCCGCCACGAAGTTCTTCACCGCCCTCTCACGATGTATGGCGCTTCTGTCACCCTACGAGACGGCAAGCGCCAAATTGCCCAACTGGAGCCGATCGGGAGTGGTCCCTGTCCTAGCCTCCAGACTTCGGCACCGCGGGAATAGGTTAAATGCTGCTAGTAACGTCTGCCTTTCCTCATCTCCGACGCTTCGACGAGAACGGTGTCGATGTGGGAGCGGACCTGGTCGCCCGCTGCGTCCGATCATGGCAATCGAACGGGTTTCGCGTGCTCTCGGTACACAACGAAAGTGACCGGGAGCAGATCGGCCTGGGCCTGCCGGGGGTTCGGTACGCCTTTGTCGATGAGCGAATCCCCGGCAGTGCGCGTTCTATGCCGAGCCTCGCCGCCGTGATTGCGCAGGCCCCATCCGACGAGCCGATCGGCATCATCAATGCCGATATCTTTATGGTGCCTTTTGAAGGTCTCGCCGAGCGGATGGAAGCGTTTGCTCGCTCGCGGACTATCGTGATGCACCGCTATGACGTACCTTCGATCGACCGGCGCGACGGGAAGATTTTCGAAATAGGTGTAGACCTTCTTGCCTTTACGCCTTCGTTGATAGCGCCAGCCATCGACGGTCTCGTGCGGCGTCCTTTCCAACTCGGCGTTCCCTGGTGGGATTACGCCCTACCGCTGGCGGCATCGCTTTACGCGCCTCTCGCGCTCGCGACCGACCCGATTCTGCTGCACCACGCCCATCAGCTCAACTGGAACGAAAACGAGTGGCATCGTTTCGCCGCTCTGACGGAAGACTACCTGCTGGAGCAGGCCAACAATTCCTCTGCTGATCCGCAGATCGCCGACGCCCTCAAGCGACGGCTGGGGCAGCTTCACGAGGATTTCGCGGGCGACCAGGACCGTTATCGTCGCAATTATGCGCTCGACGAAATTGCCCGACACATGCTGCACAGGATCTCGGGACATCGAGCGCTCAATCTTTTCGCTGAGATGTCGCTTCGTGGCGACCAGTCGGGCCAAGCAGCCGCTTGGGACTCCCTCTCGTCCGGCGAGATGGCCCGCCTGGAGGCGGCTGAACGAGCCAAGGGAGCAGCCGAATCTATCGCGGCGGAAGTCGTTTCCGCTGCTGCGGCCCAAGAACCGCCACAGCGGTCTCCCGTTATGTTGACGCCCGAAGTTGTCGATTCCGCGCCGCTCAACCGGGTCCTGGCCGCTGGGCTTCACGACGCGTCGACGTCGATCATGACGGTCGGAAAAGCTATCGAGCGCCGTTTTCGACGTTGGCGTCGGCGCTAACCCTGCCCCTCAAAGCTGGGCGATGTCGCCGCTTTCGGACTGGGCCAGCGTCAGCGGGTAGCGCTCGGGGTGGTGGACGAGGGTGGTCAGATTGACTGGGCGGCCGCGCTCGTCGAAGGCGATCTGGTCGACGGTCAGCACGGCTGCCGGCCGTGCGAGGCCGAGGAGATCGGCCTCGGCCGCCGAGGCGAGGCGGGCGGCGAGTGTCGTCTGGCCGCGCACCGGGCGAATGCGGTAGCGCTCGCGGATTTCGGCATAGAGCGAGCGGTTGGTGATCGTCCAGTCGAGTTCGACGAGGCCGGGGACGCGGGCGGCGGAGAGCCAGTCGCGCTGGATCACGACCGGCACCTCGTCGAGCAACCGCAGCCGCGACAGCACCGCCACCTCGGCGCCTTCGGGCAGGAACAGCGGCCGCGTGATCTCGAGCGGCGCCCGGAACACACGCGCCTCGATCAGCCTCTGGCCCGGCCGCCGCCCATTGGCGAGCGCGGTGGCGGTGAAGCTCTTCAGCAGATGCAGTTCAAAACCCTGCTGCGGCACGGCGACGTAGAAGCCCTTGCCGGGCTGGCTCTGCAGGAAACCTTGCGCGACGAGGTCGCGCATCGCATGGCGGATGGTGATCCGGCTGACGCCGAAGAGTTCGACCAGTTCCCGCTCGGACGGCAGCTTGCCGTTGCGCGGCAGCCTCCCCTCCTCGATCGCGGCCAAGATCGCGGCATGAACCTGCCGGTGCAGCGGGCGCGGATCGGCCCGGCTGATCCCCAGCGGCATGCCGAGCGCCTCGCCCGGCGCTTCCAGCGCGAACTCCGCGATGCTTTCCTGCTCAGATGTCATGCGCTCGCTCCCTGCCCGGCGCCCTCTGCGTGGCTGACCGGTCATCTGAGGATATTGACATGCCTGGATATATCCAGTGGTAATAACCGTGCGCGGCAGAAACCGGAAAGAGTTTCGCCGGCGCAGCGGCGGCCGGAGGCGGCGCTGCTCCACGGGAACAGAGGGAATTCATCGATGTCGCTCAGGACGCTCGCGCTCGGCGCCAGCATGCTATTTGCGCTCGCCGCCGCCGCAGGCTCGGCCAAGGCGGATACGGTCTCGGTCTTCTGCGGCGCGACCGATTACGATCTCTGCGTCAAGGCCGCCGACGCCTGGAAGGCCAAGACCGGCAACGAAGCCAAGATCAACAAGATGCCGGCGACGCTGGACGACGCGATCCCGCTCTACCAGCAGCTGCTCGCCGCCAAGTCGCCCGATGTCGACGTCCTCTTCCTGGACGTCATCTGGCTCGGCATGTTCAAGAACAACCTGCTCGACATCAAGGACAAGGTTCCGCAGGCCGAGAAGGACGCGCATTTCGCCTCGACGCTCGGCGCCGGCGACATCGGCGGCGAGCTGATCGCGCTCCCGGCCTATATGGATGTCGGGCTGATGTTCTACCGCAAGGACCTGCTCGAGAAATACGGCATGCAGCCGCCGAAGACCTGGGACGAACTGGCCGCGCAGGCCAAGGAAATCCAGGACAAGGAGCGCGCGGCCGGCAACAAGGACATGTGGGGCTATACCTGGCAGGCCAAGAGCTATGAGGGCCTGACCTGCGACGCGATCGAGCTGATCGCGTCCAATGGCGGCGGCACCATCATCTCCGACGACGGCAAGGTGACGATCGACAATCCGGACGCGGCGCAGGCGATCGAGCGCGCCAAGGGCTGGATCGGCACCATCTCGCCGGAAGGCGTGCTGAACTATGACGAGGAGGCGTCCCGCGCCGTCTTCGAGGCCGGCAACTCCGCCTTCCACCGCAACTGGCCCTATGTCTGGGGCACCTCGCAGGGCGGCGGCGGCCCGCTGGTCGGCAAGGTCGGCATGATGCCGCTGCCGGTCGGCAAGGAGGGCCAGAAGTCGTCCGGCTGCCTCGGCCCGATGTATTTCGGCGTCAACAAGTACAGCGCCAAGCCCGAGCTGGCGACCGAGTTCGTCCGCTTCATCACCGGCCCCGACATGCAGAAGATGCGGGCCATCGAGGGCGCCTACAACCCGTCGATCTCGGCGCTCTACACCGATGAGGACGTGCTGAAGAAGCTGCCCTTCCTCAAGGACACCGAGCCGGCATTCGCCGACAGCGCGACCCGTCCCTCGGGCTATACCGGCACCAGCTACAACCGCGTCTCGCAGGCCTTCTATCGCGCCGTCCACGACATGCTGACCGGCGACGAAGAGGTCGAGGCCGGGCTGAAGAAGCTGGCCGGCCGGCTCGAGAAGCTGAAGGAAAGCCGCTAGCGGCGGCATCGGGCGGCAGCCTCCCGTGTTGCCGCCCATTTTCCCGATCGTCCTGACGGCGGCGGCTTCACCGGGTGATCCGGATGTCGCGGGCTGCCGCTCGTCTTCTCTCCCTTCCCTGCCGGAGCGCCCATGGCATCGGTCGAGCTGAAATCCGTCTCGAAAAGCTATGGCGGCAACACCGTCATCCGCGGCGTCGATCTCGCGATCCGCGATGGCGAGTTCGTCGTCTTTGTCGGCCCGTCGGGCTGCGGCAAGTCCACGCTGCTGCGACTCATTGCCGGGCTGATCCCGGTTTCGGGCGGCGAGATTGCCATCGGCGGCGAGGCGGTGACCGATGTGCCGGCCTCGAAGCGCGGCATTGCCTTCGTCTTCCAGTCCTACGCGCTCTATCCGCACATGACGGTCGCGCGGAACATTGGTTTCGCGCTCGAGACGCTCGGCCTCCGGCGCGACGCGATCCGCGCCAAGGTGGCCGAGGTCGCGAAGCTGCTGAAGGTCGACCATCTCCTCACGCGCCGCCCGCGCGAACTCTCCGGTGGCCAGCGCCAGCGCGTCGCGATCGGCCGCGCGCTGGTCAGGAAGCCCGAGGTGTTCCTGTTCGACGAGCCGCTGTCGAACCTCGATTCCGATCTCCGCATGGAGATGCGCATCGAGATCGCCCGGCTGCATGACGATATCGGCACGACCATGATCTATGTGACGCATGACCAGGCGGAGGCGATGACGCTCGCCGACCGCATCGTCGTGCTCAACCATGGCGTCATCGAGCAGGTCGGCACGCCGCAGGAGCTCTACCACACGCCGAAAAGCCGCTTCGTCGCCGGCTTCGTCGGCAGCCCGCGCATGAACTTCGCTCCCGTCACCACGACGGGCGGCGCACCGGACTGGTCGCTGGCGGGTCCCGGCGGGCTGGCTCTTGCGGTCTCGGTGACGGGGAACCGCTCCGCCCCCGCGACCATCGGCGTCCGGCCCGAGGCACTGTCGCTCGTCGCGCCGGAGGCGGGCCGCCTCTCCGGCACGCTGGAGCGGCTCGAGGATCTCGGCCACGAGCATTTCGCCTATGTCCGCGTCGCGCCGGAGACGGTCTTCGTCGTGCGCGTCCCCGTGCGCCCGACCATCGCCCGCGACACGCGCGTCGGCCTTGCCTTCCGCGACGAGGATCTCTTCCTGTTCGACGAGGCGGGCCTCCGCCTCGACCATGCCGCGAGCCACGAGCGCGCCGCCGCCGCCTCGATCGAGGAGCGCGCCGCATGAGCGTCAAGCTCGCCCGCGCCGACCGCCGGGCCGCCTGGCTGTTCATGGCGCCGATGATCATCGCCATGCTGGTCGTCGCCGTCTGGCCGCTGGCGCGGACCTTCTATTTCTCCTTCACCGACGCCTATCTCGACGATCCGACCAATTTTTCGCTGGTCGGCATCGACAATTTCCTCGAAGTGCTCGACGACCACACCTGGTGGATCGCGACCCGCAACACGCTGGTCTTCGCTTCGATCTCGGTGGCGATCGAGACCGTGCTCGGCCTCGCGATCGCGCTGCTGATCAACCAGGCGATTCCCGGCCGCGGCCTCGTGCGCGCCGCGATCCTCGTGCCCTGGGCGATCCCGGTCGTCGTCGCGACCAAGATCTGGGAATGGATGCTCAACGATCAGTTCGGCGTGCTCAACCAGATGCTGATCGCGCTCGGCCTCGTCGACCACGGCATCGCCTGGACGGCGAGCGGCACGCTGATCATGGGCGTCGTGATCTTCATCGATGTCTGGATGACGACCCCCTTCATGGTGCTGCTCATCCTCGCCGGGCTGCAGATGATCCCCGGCGAGATCATGGAGGCGGCGGAGGTCGACGGCATTCCGGGGTGGAAGCGCTTCTGGTCGATCACGCTGCCGCTGCTGAAGCCGGCGATCGGCGTCGCGGTGCTGTTCCGCGTGCTGGATGCGCTCCGCATGTTCGATCTCGCCTATGTGCTGGCGGCCTCGAGCGAGCAGGTGATGACCGTCTCGATCTATGCCCGCAACCGGCTGATCTCGTTCCAGGAACTCGGCATCGGCTCCGCCGCCTCGACCTGGGTGTTCCTGCTCGTCGCCTTCATCGCCATCCTCGTCATCGGCGTGTTGAGGCTCGACCGCGCGGCCGGAGAAGCGGCATGACCGACCTTCCCTTGACCCTTCCCGTCCGCCGGCGCCGCTCCTCGGCCTCCTACCGGCTGGAGCGACGGCTGAAGAAGGGCGCGCTGATGGTCGCCGTCGGCCTCGTGCTCGTCTACACGCTGTTCCCCTATTACTGGGCGATCGTCTCCTCGACGAAGCAGGGCGCCGCGCTCTATCGCGACACCTTCCTGCCGGCGCTCGACTTCACCTATTACCGGGCGCTGTTCGAGAACACCGTCTTCCTCGGCTCGCTGGTCAACTCGGCCTTCGTTGCGACTTCGACCACGGCGCTGTCGCTGATCCTCGGCATCTCAGCCGCCTATGCGCTCGGGCGCATCGACTTCCCGCAGCGCCGCGGCGTGCTGCTCGCCATCCTGATGATCTCGATCTTCCCGCAGGTCGTCGTGCTCTCGGGCATGTTCGAGCTCATCAACTGGCTCGGCCTCTACAACCGGCCGAGCGCGCTGGTCGTCACCTATCTGCTGGCGACCGTTCCCTTCACGACCTGGATCCTCACCACCTTCATCCGCGAATTCCCGCGGGAGCTGGAAGAGGCGGCGATCATCGACGGCTGCTCGCATTTCCGCATCCTGACCAAGATCCTGCTGCCGCTGATGGGCCCGTCGCTCGCCTCGACCGGCATCCTCGCCTTCATCCTCGCCTGGAACGAGTTCCTGTTCGCGCTGACCTTCATCCTGACCGACGAGAACCGCACCGTTCCGGTGGCGATCGGCCTCATGGGCGGCAACAGCCGCTACGAATATCCCTTCGCGCAGATCATGGCGGCCTCGGTGACCGTCACGCTGCCGCTCATCATCCTCGTTCTCATCTTCCAGCGCCGCATCGTCGCCGGCCTCACCGCCGGCGCGGTGAAGGGCTGAGACGCAGGACATTCGCAGCAGGATCCTCCCATGCCCGACATGCTCGTGAAGCTCTATGACCTGAAGCCGGACGCCGATCTCGCGGCGCGGGTCGCGGCCGGCGGCTTCACCATCCGCCGCGTCCTGCCGCCGGAACTTCGGGCGCTTGCGGATTGGATCGGCCCGCGCTTCGGCATGGGCTGGGTGAGCGAGGCGACCGTGGCGGTGACGCGCCAGCCGCCCTCCTGCTTCATCGCCGTGCATGACGGCCGCCTCGCCGGTTTTGCCTGCTACGACGCGACCGCGCGCGGCTTCTTCGGCCCGACCGGCGTCGACGAGACGCATCGCGGCAAGGGCGTCGGCCATGCGCTCCTGCTCGCGACGCTGCTCGACATGCATGCCGTCGGCTATCCCTATGGCGTCATCGGCGGCGCAGGCCCGACCGGCTTCTACCAGCGCTCGGTCGGCGCCATCCTCATCCCCGATTCCGAGCCCGGCATCTATCGCGGCATGCTCGACCTCGCCCATCCGGACGATGTCTCCGCCTCGTACCCGCTCGATACGCCGGCCGACTAGACGTCCCGGCCGCCTCCGAGCCGCCTCCCCTTGCCCGTCCCGTCCGATCGGCTAAAAGAGGCGCGAAGGGCCTATAGCTCAATGGTTAGAGCCGACCGCTCATAACGGTCTGGTTCCAGGTTCGAGTCCTGGTGGGCCCACCAGATTTTTCGAAGACTTATGTCGGCGCTACCGCGTTGCCGGATTTTCGGCAATCTTTGCGGCGGCGCCTGGTCGCGAGCCGGCCTTGGTGTCGCGCAGTAGTCCGGATGATGATCGCAGACGAAGGTCCGCCCACGATCGAGCTGAAGCCGCGCATTCTTGTTCTCGGCGAGAGCGGCGACGACATCGACGCGCTGCCGCGCCACCTTGCGGCGCTAGGGCTCGATGCGGGCGGGACCTCCCGCACGTCGACCGTGCGGTGATAATGCCGTCGTCAACTTCCAACCCTCCAATGGTTTCGATGTCGACGGCATCGTCGGGCGTCAGGCGCGCGCTGCGCTCGAGCTCGGCTGATCCGCCGCTCTACACCTCACGAGAGCGGCGAAAGAAGAGGGTGTCGATCTGGTTGGCGACTGCAGCCCTCAAAGCCGGCTCGGCAAAGGCGCTGATCACCCAACCGGCCAGAACGGCGCCAATGAGACCGGCACAGAGGGCTGCCGTTGGATCGACGCCGGCGACCAGAAGCTCGTGCATGACAAGACCGCCGACCGCGGTGTGGACCAGATAAAGCGGGTAGGTAATGAGGCCGAGCGTGCGAAGAGTTGTCAGCGGACGCGGCGTCGAAAGCCAGCGCAGAGACAGGGCAATAACGGCCGTCGCCGCCGCGAATATCGCCACCGGCCATCCGGCGCTGTGGTCGGCTGCGCTGCCGAAGAACGAGATCGCAGCCTCCTCCGCCTTGACTGCAACCTCATAGAACGCGCCGAGGATGGACAGCACGAGGAACGGAATATGTGCCGGTGTCAGTCTCCTCGCTCCCCATGACCAAAGCAGAATGCCCAGTGCGAAGAACACGCCGTGCCGGAGCAGAAGTGGTCGCTCGATGGCGGGAGATAGACCGAGGTCGAAATACGACAGGACAAGGTAGGCCGCCGACCACACGACGAGCCCACATGCCACGCGCTCAATCGGGATCGCCTGTGTGAGCGATAGCCAGACAAGGGCGTAGAAGCAAAGCTCGACCGCTAGCGTCCAGAAGACAGGGTCGAGCCATGGCCCGAGCGGGTTGATGAGTGCCGAACTGACGATGCGCACCGGCAGATTGCCATATACGACGCCGAGACCGACTGTAATGACGGCGATCACCGCGCTGCAAATCCAAACGGCGGGATATAGGCGCAGGAAGCGGCCGCGAAGGAACCGTACGGGGCTGCTGTCGAGCGCTGAAGCGGCGATGACCGCGCCAGAGATCACGAAGAAGACTTCGACGCCAACCCAGAGCGCCCATCCGAATTCGATGACGGGTTTGCTTCCGGCGGGCGGCGCAACGATCAGCGCGGGGAATGTCGAGTCGGCACGCCATGCCGTGAAGCCCAGGTGATGCAGTCCGACCCCCAAGGCAGCCAAAAACCGCACCGCATCAATCAGAGGGAAATATCGCCTCATTGGCTCCATGCCTTAGTTGGTATCCGACCGACCCTAGGCTGTGAGCGCAACAAGCGTCAATTGCATCCAGTCGCATGGATATTGCGATCATGACCCGCAACCCTTCCGCTGCCGGGCTGATCAAAAGGCAGTCGCGGCCCGCGATTGAGAGCACGGCGACAAGGCAGCAGCAGCGATGACCAGCCGCCGCGGCAACGCACGCGGAAGGGCTTGCCGCTCAAGATCGTCCATCTCACGCTTGCGGGGGCGGGAGCGTCGGGGCCGCGTGGCGCGTTCAGAAGACGGTCGATGAAGCCGGCAGCCTCCATCGGGCATCGTCACCGCCGATCCCCACAAGACATATTGCGAACTGTCCTTATTGATGATGAATTGTCAGGGGGCCAATCTTTCGGCGTTCAGGCAACTGGACGCAGCGCGAGTGAGCTAATTTGGCAGATCGGTCTCAACCCAGCAGATCCCGCAATGATACGATTGACAGCCTGCGGGGCTTGTTGATCGTCCTGGTATTCGTCGGGCACTCGTTCGACGTGCCGGTAATTGAGAATCCATGGAAATGGCTGATCTATGGATTTCATATGCCAATATTCATGGTGCTGTCCGGATATCTGATCAACGTCGATACGCTGCGCCGTCTGCCGCTTCGCGATTTTTTCGAAAAATACGCTGTGCGGCTGCTCGCTCCATGGCTGATCGCCATCGTCGTATACACAGCAATATTCGTTGACGTAAATTCGCCAAAAGATTTTTTTGCAGCTATATTATACCCGTATTATCATCTATGGTACGTTCCCGTGCTATTCGTCTATGTCGTCTGGGTCTATATCAATAGATTCTCGCCGGTATTGCAGTTTTTGTCACTGGCCTCGGTCTCGGTCCTGGCGATGGCGATTTTCGGTCAGGGGAACTGGTCAGGCTTCGAATTCTCCGATTTCGGAACCGCCGTCGTCCGAGCACTGGGTGACAAGCGGCTTTACACGATGGCCATCTTTTTCGGTTTCGGAGTTTTCCTCAGGAAATACGGCGCACAGTTCCTGGCTAATCGATCCGCAGTCACACTGACGGTAGTCGCTAGCGTCGCCGCCGTCATATATCAGGCTCTCTTTTATAGTGTTTCGCCCGTCATCCTTATCCTGACATTCATTGTCCTCAATCTCGCACTGTCTTCAGTATACCCGCATATGTTCTCGCTGCGGCCGATAAAGGTGCCGATCCTTTACCTGATCGGCATCGATTCATTATACTTCTATCTCTGGCACCCCCTCATATTCATGACCGCGCGCAAACTCATATATCCTATGGTTCCCATACCGGTAGCGATGACAGGGACGACTCTCGCCGCGATCGGGATCCTCTTCGCCGTCCGGTCGGCGACTCGGCGCCTTCATGTTCTTGATGCCGCCTTGGGTCTCCAACCGCGGATGCCGGCCCCGGCGTAACCCAGGCGACGAAGTCCTGCAGCGTTTCGCCGGCGACCGGGAGGAAGCTGGACGCTCCAAGTCGACGCTGCGCGACCGGTCGTTGCGCGCCGGCCGCTGAAGTCGCGCAGGCATCTCATTCCCTTCGAAGCGGAACAATATGGCGACCGGGGTCGTTGGCCGACCGTCACTCACTTTCGAAGGAAAGCCATTCATGCTGTGGGCTCTTGTCGTCATACTCTTCATTCTCTGGATTCTCGGTTTCGCCGTCTTTCACATCGCCGGCGGTTTGATCCATCTGCTGCTCGTGATTGCCGTCATCGTTCTGATCTACCAGTTCGTGACCGGCCGGCGCGTCTAGCCGGACGCGAGAGGAGCGGTGGCCGGGCTCGGCGAAGCCGGATTTCCGAAACTGCTGCTGGCCGCGACGCTGGTCGTGCCGGCGGCGGTCGGCCTGCGCTATCTCGTCCACACGCCGCCATTGGCGCTCTTCCTTGTCGGCGGCATTGCCATCGCCGTGCTGGCGGAGTGGATGCGGCGCGCGACCGAGCAACTCGCCGTCCATGCCGGCCCCGCGATCGGCGGGCTGCTGACGGTCAGCTTCGGCAGCGCCGCCGAACTCATCCTGGCTCTGTTCGTCATTCTCGAAGGCCATGCCGACGTCGTCCGCGCGCAGATCACCGGCTCGATCCTCGGCACGACGCTGCTCGGGCTGGGACTCGCCTGTTTCGCCGGCGGGATGGGCCGGGAAGCGCAGCATTTCGAGCGCCCGCGCGCGCAGCTGCAGTCGAGCATGCTGCTGATCGTGACACTGGCGCTGCTGCTGCCGGCGATCTTCGACCGCGTCGAAATCGCCCGCGCAACGAGCGCGGCTGAGCGATTCCTGGGCGAAGCGCATCTCAGCGTCGGCGTCTCGGTCGTGCTGCTGCTGCTCTATGGCGGCTATCTCGTGTTCACGCTCGTCACCCACCGCGATGTCTTCTCGCGCAGCGAGGCGGCCGAAGGGGATGGCGAGGCCAATGCAGCCGCCGAGGCGCCGGAGAAGGCCGTGTGGAGCCCGGCAGTGGCGGTCGCGATCCTGGTCGTGGCGACGGTCGCGGTGGCCGGCTGTGCCGAGTTCGTCTCCACCGCCCTCCAGGCCTCGGCATCGACGCTCGGCCTGCCGCTCCTCTTTCTCGGCGTCGTGCCGCTGGCCCTTATCGGAACGGCGGCCGATCTCTTCGCCGCGGTCGGCTTCGCGCGCCAGGACAAGATGGGGCTGGTGATGTCGATCTGCGTCGGCTCGGCCATCCAGGTCGGGCTGGTGATCGCGCCGTTGCTCGTGCTGATATCCTGGGTCCTCGGGCGACCGATGTCGCTCGTCTTCCCGAGCATTCTCGATCTCTTCGCGATCGCAGGCGCCGTCTTCGTCGTCCGGTCGATCGCAGCCGACGGCGAGACCAACTGGTTCGAAGGCCTGATGCTGATCGCCGTCTATGTCCTGTTTGCGCTCGCCTTCCTCTTCGTCGCCAGCCCCGCCTGACGGGCGCCGTCCGGTTGCGCTGCTCCGCCTCAGGCCAGCAGCGGCTCGAGGATCATCAACCGCTCTCCGAACGCCGCGACCGCCGCGACGGCCATGGACCAGGGGTTGCGGACGAAGCGGATGAGGCGCGCGAGGCGCGGGCTCATCGCGCGTCGGCAGACAGCCATCTTCTCAACCGGTTCGACGACGTTCCAGATCGCGGTTGAGCCGCCCTGAAACAGCGCCACCGAGCCGGCGCGCAGCAGCCCCTCATTGCCGGCTGCGTCGGTCACCTCGACCTCGCCCTTGAGGATATGGACCGTCTCCTCCCAGCCGAAGGTCCAGCGGAAGCGTCCCTCCGTGCAGCGCCAGAGCGACACCGACGAGTAGCCGTCACGGCCCGAGGCGAGCGGGATATAGTCCGCGCGCGGCGTGCCGCCTAGGATCCAGGAAGGGTCGATCGGTGCCGGACGCCAGTCCGCGCGCGCGTCATGCGCCACCGTGAAGCTCGCCGCCGGCTGGGCACTGATGCGGGCGAAGCCCTGGAATGCGGTGTCCGTCATTGCTCTCCCTCCCGATGGCGATTGGTTGCCGCCTTTGCTACAGGAGGTTGCAGCGACGTTCCAACCAAGCCGCCTGACGTGTTTAGGACTTTCCTAAAATGCACAGGCGAAAAAACAGCTTGCCGCAAGCTTGGCCGGAGCGAGCCGCACTCCCGTCGCAATGGCCGATTAGCGGTCAAACCATCGCGGCGCCAGCGCCGCGCTTATTCGAGGAAACGCCATGCAGCTCATGAAATCCTCCGGCCGGATCATGCGGACGAGCCTTCTCGCCTCGGCGATGGTCGGTGCCCTGATCGCGCCCGCGCTTGCCGATGCACCGCCGCCCCCGATGCTGACCGTAACCGGCGAGGGCAGCGCCTCCGCCGCGCCGGACATCGCCATCGTCTCGCTCGGCGTGGTCTCGGAGGCCGCCAATGCGCAGGACGCCCTCGCCGCCAACGCCAAGGACATGAACGCCGTGGTCGATACGATCACCGGCACCGGCATCGAGAAGAAGGACATCGCGACCAGCGGCCTGTTCGTCGAGCCGATCTATTCCGACCCGTCGAAGGACCCGAACGGCCAGTCCAGGATCACCGGCTACCGCGTCAGCAACCAGGTGACCATCCGCATCCGCGACATCGAGAAGTCCGGCCCGCTGCTCGACAAGGTGATCGCCGCCGGCGCCAACCGCGTCAACGGCATCTCCTTCGAGATCGGCAAGTCGGAAGCGCTGCGCGACGCGGCGATCAAGGCCGCCATCGCCGAGGCGCGTCGCCGCGCCGAGCTGATGGCCGAGGCTGCCGGCGTCAAGCTCGGGCCGATCCAGTCGATCAGCGCCAATGAGGGCGGCGGCCCGCCCGTCTTCCGCGCCATGGCGATGAAGGACATGGCGATGCCCGCTCCGCCCGTCATGGGCGGCACGCAGGAGATCACGGCCAACGCGACCATCGTCTACACGATCGCACCGCGCTGACGGCTTCGAGCCACCGATGCGCGCCGCGGCTCAGCCCGCGGCGTGCTTCTCGGCCGGCAGGAGGACCGAGAGCGCGTCCGGCTTCACCTCGAAGCGGAGCGGCGTCTCCAGCCGGCAGAGTTCGCCATCGACCGACACCCAGAGCCGCGGCCGCCGGCTGCGCACGGTGACGGTGCGGGCGGTGAAAGACTGGATGGCCGGGTTCTCGCGCCAGCGGCCGGCGAACAGATCGATCGCCGCCTGCATGCGGTTGCCGAAATCCGCCCCTTCCGCGTAGTGGACCTCGAGCACGCCTTCGTCGAGCCGCGGCCGGTCGAAGCCGGTGTCGGACAGACGGTTGTTACTGACGAACAAGGCATAGGTCTCGATCTCGCGCCGATCACCCTCGGCGTCGATCGTGAGTTCGAGGATGCCCGGCCGCGTGAAGGCGCGCAGCGAGGCACGCGCCGCGGCGATGTAGCGGCCGAAGGGAAGGTTCGTGTCCTCGCGCACCTGCGCCCGCGCCCGCGCGACTTCGGCGAAATAGCCGAGACCCGATAGCGTGTGGAAGATGCGGTCGTTGACGGCGCCGAGATCGACGCGCTTCGGCTCCGCCGAGGCGAGGATGTCGAGCGCCATGGGCAGATCGGCGGGGATGCCGAGGCTGCGGGCGAAGAGGTTCATCGTGCCGAGCGGCAGCACGCCGAGCGTGCGGTCGCTGCCGAGAAGCTTGCGCGCCGCATAGCCGACCGATCCGTCGCCGCCGCCGACGATGATCGTCTTCGCCTCGGAAGACGCCGCGGCGTCGATCGCCTTGATGAAGCGATCGCCCTCGACCAGTTCGACATCGACGGTTTCGGTATGGCCGGCGAAGGCCTCCCGGACATCGGCCTCCACCTGGCTCGGCTGCAGGTCGCGGATCGTGCCCGCGCGCGCATTCAAGACGATGACGGTTTCGGCCAATGAGGTCCCCTTGCGCCGCGCAGCATTCCAGCATCTAGGCCGAAATGCGCGGAACGCAAGGACGTTGCGCCTCAGCCCTGCTCGGAGACCGGCTCTTCGCCCTTGCGCTCGCGCATCAGGTTCACGAAGCGGGTGAAGAGATAGTGGCTGTCGCGCGGACCGGGCGAGGCCTCGGGATGGTACTGCACCGAGAAGATCGGCTTGTCCTTGACCTTGAGCCCGGCATTCGACCCGTCGAACAGCGAGACATGCGTCTCCTCGACGCTGTCGGGCAGCGTGTCGGAATCGACGGCGAAGCCGTGATTCATCGAGGTGATCTCGACCTTGCCCGTCGTCAGGTCCTTGACCGGATGATTGGCGCCGTGATGGCCCTGATGCATCTTGCGCGTCTCGCCGCCGAGCGCGATGCCGAGCATCTGGTGGCCGAGGCAGATGCCGAACAGCGGCACGTCGGCCGCGATGACATCCCTGATCGCCGGAACGGCATATTCGCCGGTCGCCGCCGGATCGCCGGGGCCGTTGGAGAGGAAGACGCCATCGGGCTTGTGGGCGAGGATGTCCTCGCCGGTCGCCGTCGCCGGCAGCACCGTCACCTCGCAGCCCGCCTCGGCGAGCAGGCGCAGGATGTTGCGCTTGATGCCGTAATCGATCGCGACGACCTTGTGGCGCGGCGCTTCCTGGCGGCCGAAGCCGGCATTCCAGCGCCACGGCGTCTCGTCCCAACGGAAGGACTGGCCGGTCGTGACCTCCTTCGCGAGGTCCATGCCCTCGAGACCCGGCCAGGCCGAGGCCTCGGCGGCGAGCGCCGCCCGGTCGAAACGGCCATCGGGCGCATGCGCGATCACGGCATTCGGCATGCCCTTCTCGCGGATGAGGGCGGTCAGGGCGCGCGTATCGACACCGGCGATGCCGATGATGCCGCGCGCCTTCAGCCAGGCGTCGAAGCCGCGCAGCGCGCGATAGTTGGACGGATCGGTGATGTCGGTGCGGATCACGCAGCCGCGCACGCCCGAGGCGCCGGCCATGTTGACCGTCTCGATATCCTCGTCATTGGCGCCGACATTGCCGATATGCGGGAAGGTGAAGGTGATGATCTGCCCGGCATAGGAGGGATCGGTGAGGATCTCCTGGTAGCCGGTCATCGCGGTGTTGAAGCAGACCTCGCCGACCGCATGTCCGATCGCGCCGATGCCTCGCCCTTCGATCACGGTCCCGTCGGCGAGAATGAGCACCGCCGTCGGCACGGGCTCCGCCCACACCGCGTCTTCGGCCGTCACTGAGGTTCCGTCGGTCATGATCAACACCGTCAAGCTGGTCGCGCGCCACCTGCAGGCATGCCGGATGACCGCATGCCAAGACGCGCCGGACCCGTGCGATCCGGCGCCCTGCGACGCCGGGGCGGAAACTAGGCGATCGATCCCCGCGCGTCAACCGCGCCCCCGAAATTAATCGCAAGCAATTTCAGATACTTACCAGAATATCGCTTGAACGGTCCCAAGCGGCGGCCTAATGTGGCTGCGAATTTGCGAGGGGAAGGACCGTCATGCGCGAACGCATCACCCAGGACGTGAAGACGGCGATGCTCGCCAAGGACAAGCAGCGTACGGCCGCGCTGCGCCTCATCGCCGCCGCCATCAAGGACCGCGACATCCAGGCGCGCGGCGAAGGCACGGAAACGGCGAGCGACACGCAGCTGATCGACCTGCTCGCCAAGATGGTGAAGCAGCGCCAGGAATCGGCCCGCATCTATGAGGAGAACGGCCGGCCCGAGCTCGCCGCCACCGAGCGCGCCGAAATCGCCGTGATAGAGGAATATCTGCCGAAGCAGCTCGACGAGGCTGGCGTTTCCGCCGCCATCGCCGATGTCATCGCGTCGACCGGCGCCTCCGGCATCAAGGACATGGGCAAGGTGATGGCCGAGCTGAAGGCGCGCCATGCCGGGCAGATGGATTTCGGCAAGGCCGGCGCCGCCGTGAAGGCGGCGCTCACCGGCTGAGCGAACACGCGCGATCGCCATGGACCTGCCGCCGGCCCTCAGAAGCGCGGTCGAGGCCGCGCTTGCCGGCATCTCGACCGACCGGCTCGCCGGCGCTGCCGCGCTGCTCTCCAGCCGCTATCGCGGCGAGGTCCGCGACGGCCGCTTCCATGTCGATGGCGAAGACGCGGTCCTCGCCTATCTGGCCGCCCGCCTGCCGGCGACCTATGCCGCGACGCGCCGAGCGATGCGCTCCGCCGCCGAGATGCTGCCTGACTTCCAGCCCGCCAGCCTTCTCGATCTCGGCGCCGGCCCCGGCACCGCGAGCTTCGCCGCCGCCGATTGCTGGCCGAGCCTTGCGAGCGCCACGCTCTGCGAGGGTTCGGCCTCCATGCGCCGCGCCGCCGAACGTCTCGCCGAGAGTGACGCCCTCCCCCGCACGGTCGCCGCCATGGACCTCACGGGCCGGCTGCCGGCGCTCGCGCAGCATGACCTCGTGGTGATCGCCTATGTGCTCGACGAGATGGAGGCCGACCAGCGGCAGCGCCTGATCGAAGCGGCCTGGAATGCTGCGACCGGTCTCCTGCTCATCGTCGAGCCGGGGACGCCGGCCGGCTGGCAGCGTATTCTCGACGCCCGCGCCAGCCTCCTCGCCGCCGGCGCCCAAGTCGCGGCGCCCTGCCCGCATGAGGCGCCCTGCCCGCTGCTGCCGCCGGACTGGTGCCACTTCGCCGCCCGCCTGCCGCGCAGCCGCACGCATCTCCGAACCAAGCAGGCCTCGGTGCCGTTCGAGGACGAGAAATTCATCTATCTCGCGGCCAGCCGCACGGCACCCGTCTCACGGGACGGGCGCGTCCTGGCGCCGCCGCGCGCGGGCAGCGGCCGCGTCTCGCTGAAGCTCTGCGAAGCAGACGGGCGGATGCGCGAGCGCCTCGTCACCCGCCGCGAAGGCGACGATTTCCGTGTTGCCCGACGGCTGGAATGGGGTGATGCGCTGCCGCTCGCGGTGAATCGCAGGGATAACTCCGCTTAGCCTTTCCCCGCGGCGGCGCGGAACACTACATGGTGGAAGATTGGCGGACGGCGACTGCCCGGGATTTCCATGCGCTTCACTCCCACCTTCCTCGACGAGATCCGCGCGCGGCTGCCGCTGTCGAGCGTTGTCGGGCCGCGTGTGACATGGGACCGCAAGAAGTCGCAGCCGGCCAAGGGGGACTATTGGGCCTGCTGCCCCTTCCATGGCGAGAAGTCGCCTTCCTTCCACGCCGACGACCGCAAGGGCCGCTATCACTGCTTCGGCTGCGGCGTCTCGGGCGATCATTTCACCTTCCTGACCGAGCATGAGGGGCTGTCCTTCCCCGAAGCCGTGGAGCGGCTCGCCGGCGAGGCCGGGCTCGCCATGCCGGCGCGCGACGAGCGCACCGAGGCGGTCGAGCGCCAGCGCGCCTCGCTGCACGAGGTGATGGAACTCGCCTGCCGTTTCTTCGAGGATGGATTGCAGGCGCGCGAGGGCGCACATGCCCGCGGCTATCTCGCCGGCCGCGATCTCGGACCGGAGGTGCAGCGCCGCTTCCGCCTTGGCTATGCCCGCTCCAGCCGCAACGCGCTCAAGGAGCATCTCGCTGCCAAGGGCGTCAGCCATGAGGATATGGTCGCGACCGGGCTGCTCGTCACCGGCGACGATATTCCGGTCTCCTTCGACCGCTTCCGCGACCGCGTGATGTTCCCGATCACCGATTTCCGCGGCCGCATCGTCGCCTTCGGCGGCCGCGCGCTCTCGGCCGACGCGCAGGCGAAATATCTGAACTCGCCCGAGACCGTGCTCTTCAAGAAGGGCGACCTTCTCTACAACGGCTTCGAGGCGCGCAAGTCCGTCAACGCCGCCGGCACGCTCGTCGTCGTCGAGGGCTATGTCGACGTCATCTCGATGGCGGTCGCCGGCTTCGGCCATACGGTGGCGCCGCTCGGCACGGCGCTGACGGAGCGGCAGCTCGAGATCCTCTGGCGCCTGACGCCGGAGCCGATCCTCTGCTTCGACGGCGACAAGGCGGGCCTCCGCGCCGCCTACCGCGCCGTCGATCTGGCCCTGCCGGCGCTGAAGCCCGGCCGGTCGGTGCGCTTCGCGCTGCTCCCCGAGGGGCAGGACCCGGACGATCTCATCCGCCAGCAGGGCCGCGCCGCCATGGCCGAGATCCTCGCGAAGCCGCTGCCGCTCGTCGACATGATCTGGCAGCGCGAGATCGAGCAGGGCCCGCTCGATACCCCGGAGCGGCGCGCCGCCTTCGAGGCGCGGCTGAGGGACATCGCGCGGACGGTCGGCGACGAGAGCGTCCGCCGCCATTACGAACAGGCGTTGTCGTCGCGGGCGCGGGAGTATTTCGGCGGCGAGCGTTCATCGCCCCGCGGCGCGATGGGCCAGCGGCCGCGGGCGATCGCCCGGCGCGGCAAGCCGGAAGGCCCCGCCGATCCGCGCTATGTCCCAACCTACCGGATGCAGACGACCCAGGTCTCGCCGGCGCTGGCGCAGATCCGCAGCCGATCGGTCGCCGGCCTTCGCGAAACGGTGATCGTCATGACCGTGCTGCGCCACCCGGCGCTGCTCGCCGAGCACTTCGACGCCTTCGCGCATGTCGAGTTGACGAATCGCGAACTTGACTCTCTTCGCTCGCAAATCCTAGAGATTGCGGCCGAAGATCCGCATATCTCGACCGAAGGGCTCGACGGGCGGCTGGACGGCGCGGGCTTTCGCGAACTGGTGGAACGTTTGGATCGTCACTTGAGAGAAGGCGGCATCTGGCAGGCCTCGGCCGGCGCGTCCGAGCAGGATGCGCTCGACGGATGGCGTCAGGCTCTCGCCTTGCATCACAGGGCGCGCACTTTACATAAGGAACTCAAGGATGCCGAGGCGGCCCTCGCTTCGGAACCCAGCGAGGCGAACCACGCCCATCTCGTCGACATCAAGAACCAGATTGCGAACAGCGAAGGCATCGAAGCCCTGATCGACGGCTTCGGCACCTCGTCGGGTCGCCGTCTGGGCACCATGTAAGGGTGTCGGGAACCGGCATGGTTAGGCGTCACTTAAGACAAGAAACCTATTTCTGACGACTGATTCGCGGCTCGGGCAGTCTCGCTCGCGGCCGCTGCGATCGATGGACGGCCCGCGGGCGCGACGGATGCAGCATCTGGCGCCCCGCCCGCCAGGACGGAGAAGAGCATGGCGACGAAGGTACAGGAAAACGAAGAGGCCCAGGAGGCGACGTCCGAGCCCCAGGACGGTCCGCTTCTGGACCTCTCCGATGCCGCCGTCAAGCGGATGATCAAGGTCGCCAAGAAGCGCGGATTCGTCACCTATGACGAGCTCAATTCCGTGCTGCCGTCCGAGCAGGTCGGCTCCGAGCAGATCGAGGACATCCTCTCGATGCTGTCGGAAATGGGCATCAATGTGATCGAGGCCGACGAGGTCGAGGAGGCCGACGAGTCAGGCGACGCCGAGGAGGAAGCGGGCGAGCTCGCCGAGTCCACCGGCACCGCCGTCGCCAAGACCACGACCACGCGCGAGCCGACCGACCGCACCGACGACCCGGTGCGCATGTATCTGCGCGAGATGGGCTCGGTGGAGCTGCTCTCCCGCGAGGGCGAGATCGCCATCGCCAAGCGCATCGAGGCCGGCCGCGAGACGATGATCGCGGGTCTCTGCGAGAGCCCCCTCACCTTCCAGGCGATCATCATCTGGAAGGAGGAGCTTGCCGAGGGCAAGATTCTCCTGCGCGACATCATCGACCTCGAGGCCACCTATGCCGGCCCCGACGCCAAGAACGCGCCGATCGCCGGCCCCGGTGGCGAATTCACCGAGGAGAGCGAGGAAGCCGAGCCGCCGATCCCGACCGAGGGCGAAGGCGACGACGAGGACGACCTCGAAAACAACATGTCGCTCGCCGCCATGGAGGCCGAGCTGAAGCCGAAGGTCGTCGAGACCTTCGAGAACGTCGCCGAGAACTACAAGAAGCTGCGCCGCCTGCAGGACCAGCTCGTCGAGGGCCGCCTCAAGAACGAGACGCTCTCGCCGAGCCAGGAGCGCCGCTACAAGAAGCTGAAGGAAGAGCTGATCCTCGAGGTCAAGTCGCTCTCCCTCAACCAGAACCGCATCGACGCGCTGGTCGAGCAGCTCTACGAGATCAACAAGCGCCTCATCACCGCCGAGGGCAAGCTGCTGCGCCTCGCCGAGAGCTATCGCGTCAGCCGCGAGGAGTTCCTGCGCGAGTATCAGGGTTCGGAGCTCGACCCGAACTGGCTGCGCCGCATCGCCAATCTCGGCGGCCGCGGCTGGAAGGACTTCGTCGCGAGCGGCAAGGACCGCATCCGCGAGCTGCGCGGCGAGATCCAGCAGCTGGCGACCGAGACTGGTCTCGAGCCGATCGAATATCGCCGCATCGTCCACATGGTGCAGAAGGGCGAGAAGGAAGCGCGTCAGGCCAAGAAGGAAATGGTCGAGGCGAACCTCCGCCTCGTGATTTCCATCGCGAAGAAGTACACGAACCGCGGCCTGCAATTCCTTGATCTGATTCAGGAAGGCAACATTGGCCTGATGAAGGCGGTCGACAAGTTCGAGTACCGCCGCGGCTACAAGTTCTCGACCTATGCCACCTGGTGGATCCGCCAGGCGATCACCCGCTCGATCGCCGACCAGGCCCGGACGATCCGCATCCCGGTGCACATGATCGAGACGATCAACAAGATCGTCCGCACCTCGCGCCAGATGCTGCACGAGATCGGCCGCGAGCCGACGCCGGAAGAACTGGCCGAGAAGCTGGCCATGCCGCTCGAAAAGGTCCGCAAGGTCCTCAAGATCGCCAAGGAGCCGATCAGCCTCGAGACGCCGATCGGCGACGAGGAGGATTCGCATCTCGGCGATTTCATCGAGGACAAGAACGCGATCCTGCCGATCGACGCAGCGATCCAGTCGAACCTTCGCGAGACGACGACGCGCGTCCTCGCCTCGCTGACGCCGCGCGAGGAGCGCGTGCTCCGCATGCGCTTCGGCATCGGCATGAACACCGACCACACTCTGGAAGAGGTCGGCCAGCAGTTCTCGGTGACGCGCGAGCGCATCCGCCAGATCGAGGCCAAGGCGCTCCGCAAGCTCAAGCACCCGAGCCGCTCGCGGAAGCTCCGGAGCTTTCTGGACAACTGAGGCCGGCCTTTCGGCCTTCGACCAGGCAGGGGCCGCTCGCGAGAGCGGCCCTTTCGCGTTATGATCCCATCATGAACATGCGCGCTCTCACCGGAACCGATGATCTGCCCCGCCGCACCTTCACCGTGAAGGAGGTCGAGCGCATGAGCGAGATCGGCTTGATCCGCGAAGACGAGCGCGTCGAGTTGCTTGGGGGAGAACTCGTCCCGATGCAGGCGAAGGGCGGCAGGCACGAGGCGATCAAGCTCGCGCTGTTGTGGAAGTGGTATCGCGCGGCGCCCGAAACGGTCAGCCTCATTCCCGAAACGACATTCCGGCTCGACGTCGATACCTTCCTCGAACCCGATATCCTCGTCTTTCCGCGCGGGACACGCCTCGAACACATCGATCCGGCCAGTGTCCTCCTCGCGGTTGAGATCGCTTCCTCGTCCCGCCTCTACGATCTCGGGCCGAAGGCGCTGGTCTATGCCCATTACGGCGTTCGCGAACTCTGGGTGATCGATGCGATCAGCATGACGCTGCATGTGCATCGCGAGCCCGAAGGCGGCCGCTACCGCTCGATCACGCCGTGGCCGGCTGAGGAACGCGTCGAACCCCGTTTCGCTCCGATCGAATTCGCGCTGCGCCTCGGCGACCTCGACCTCACCGAATAGGAAAAGCCGCCCGGGCCATGGCGCCCAGCCGCGCGAGTGACTAACTTCCGTGCGGATGATCAACCCGCCCGGAGAAAGGTGCCGCCATGGTCTCGTTCCTGAAGAAGCTGTTCGGAGGCGCGCCCGCTGGCGGCGACAAGGGCGCCGACGCGGAGGCCGTCGAATATAAGGGCCACCTCATCCGCCCGACGCCGATGAAGCAGGGCGCGCAGTTCCAGACCGCCGGCACGATCGAGAAGGAGATCGGCGGCGTCGTGAAGAGCTACCGCTTCGTGCGTGTCGACAAGCATTCGAGCCGCGAGGACGCGGTCTCGCTGATCGTCATCAAGGGTCAGCAGATCATCGACGAGCAGGGCGACCGGATCTACGCCGACCAGGCCTGAACCAGGCGCCAGCGGAAAACCAAAAGGGCGGCCCAGGGCCGCCCTTTGTCGTTGCTGAGGCCCCGCTCAGGGCGCGGCGCAGACGCCCTGCGCGTCCGGCTGCATGCCTTCCGGGCAGGCCGGCGGCTCCGCCGCGCGCGGCTGCGGCTTTGCTTCCGGCTCCGGTTGGGTCTCGGGCGCAGGTTTGGCTTCCGGCTCGCGGGCGGGCTCTTCGGCAGGCGGCGGCGCAGGCTCGGCAGCCGGTGCCGGCTCGGCCGCGGGAGGCTCCTGCTTGGGCGCGTCGGGTTCCGGCGCCTTCGGCTTGCGCGCCTCGGGCTTGGGAGCCTCGGGCTCCGCGGGCGCAGGCGCAGCCTCGGCAGGCGGAGCCGGCTCGGCGGCAGGCGGAGCGGCCTCCGTCGGCTGCTCGGCCTTCGGTTCCTTCTTCGGCGGCTTCGGCTTCGCCGGCTCGTCGGCAGGGGGCGGCGCTGGCTCTGCCGCGGGCGCGGGCTCGGCGGCGGGAGGGACCGGCTCGACCGGCTGCTCCGCCTTCGGCTCCTTCTTCGGCGGTTTCGGTTTCGCGGGCTCTTCGACGGGGGCCGGCGCGGGCTCGGCCGGAGGCGCAGGCTCGGCGGCCGGAGGCGTCGGCTCGGCCGGCTGCTCGGGCTTCGGAGCCTTCTTGGGCGGCTTCGGCTTCGCGGGCTCCTCGGCAGGCGCCGGCGCGGGCTCGGCCGGTGGCTGAGGCTGGGCCGCCGGAGATGCCGGCTCGGCCGGAGGCTGGTGCTTCGGCTGCTTCTTGGGCGGCTTCGGCTCGGCCGGCGACTCGGCAGCTGGGGCCGGAGGCTGAACGGCCGGAGGCTCGGCGGCCGGGGGTGCCGGCTGGGCGGGGGCGGCGGGCTGCTGCTGTCCGGCGCCATCGGCCGGCCGAGGCCTTTCAGGACGGGGCCGCTCGGGGCGGGGCTGAGCGGGCGGTTCTCCACCCGCGGCGGGCGGCTGCTGCGGCTGCTGCGGCGGTGCCGCCGGCGGCGGATTGCCGACCTTCTGCAACACCTCCTGCGCCTTCGCCGCGCGCTCCTTGCGGATGCGGTCCTGCTCCGCCTGGCGTTCGGCCTCCGCCTTCTTCACGGCGGCGTCGATCTCCGCCTGGCGGCTCGCGGCCGCCTGGCGCTGCTGCTCGACCATCGCGGCCTTCTCGGCCTCGAGTTCACGGATCTTGGCCTGCAGCGCGTTACCGTCCTGCTGCTGGCGCGTATTGACGAGGTCCTGGCGCTCATTCGGCGCCAGCACGGAGAGGAGCGCCGCGGAAAGCCCGTCCATCGGCGATCCGCTCTGCGGCACATATTGCCGGATCAGGCTGCGGTCCTCGCGCGGCACGTCCTCGACATAGCGGTCCGGCCGCCGGTCGAAACGGCCATCCTCGATGCGCGGCCGGAAGACGCCGATGCGCCCGCCACGATCGTCCTCGAAGATATCGTCCTGGCGGTCGACATATATTATCTCGCGCGGCGGGCCGGAGGGGCGGCCGATCGGATCGTTGTAGAAGCGGCCATCCTCGTAGCGTGGGCGGCGCTGGTCGCCGGCGCGGCCGAGATAGTCGTCGATCTGGCCTATCGGCGCGGCGCGGCGACCGACCGGCTGGCCGGAGAAGCTGCGCTCGTCGACGAACACCCAGCTCTCGGCGACCGGCGGCTGGTAGCGGCGCGGCATGCCATAGGCATAGCCCGGCCGGTCGGGCGCGACCGGCGCCCAGCCGATGACGCCGCCACCGGTGCGGAACGTCACCCAGGCGGGCGACCAGACATCGCCCGGGACCCAGAACCAGCCATAGTCGGGGCTGTAGTCCCAGCGGCCATAGTGATAGGTCGCCCAGCCGAACGGCTCGTTGGACTGCCAGTACCAGCCATAATCGTCGGTCCAGATCCACTGCCCTTCCTGATAGGGCCGCCAGCCGGCGCCGCGCCGGTTGGGCACGAAGACATAGCCGTAGGACGGATCGGCGACCCACTGGCCATAGGGCGAAAGCGCGTCGAAGAAATAGTCGATATCTCCGGCCGGATTGTTCTGCGACGGCTGGCTGACGACGGGTATGGGCTGCGGCGCCGGAGGCTGCTGCGGCCGCGCGATCACCGGCTTCGGGCGCGGCTTCGGCGGCGGCGTCACCGCGACGGGCTGAGGCTGAGGCGCGGCGGGCTCGGCCGCGACCGGCTGCGGCGGGGCAGGCTCAGGCTCGGCAGCGGCCGGCGGCTCGGCCTCGGCGGGCTCATCCCCGGGTGGCAACTGGACGGGGGCCTGCTGCCGGGGGGTGATCTGCACCGAATAGGGAAGCTCGATCACGCCGGTCATCACGCCCGCGCTTGCTACCACCACGCCGCCGATCAGTGCCGCGCCGGTCAATGCCCAGATGTTCATCCGCACCCTTCCTTTCCACCACACGCCACAAGTCGCGCGTGGCCGATTCGCTCCCGAGAATCGCCCGCATCTGAAGCGCCGAAGACGGCAAGCTCGCGACATCGGCACGGCGCAAGCGGGGCAATAGAGCCCCTCCATGGCGCCACGCGGCTGAACCCTGCCTGAACGCGGCGGCGGGGTTGGCGATCGTCATGGAGGATGCGATCCTCCGCACCGACGAGATCGAGGGGAGTTGCCGCGATGGCCGCCACGAAAGAGACCAAGCGCCGGGTGCGCCTGATCGCGCTCGCCGCCGCCGCGCTTCTTTTCACGGCCGGCGAGGCGGCGGCGCTCCGCCTGCCGCCGCAGAAGGACAGCCTCTTCGCCTATCCCGGCGTCATCGAGACGCGGGATGGCGGCGACTTCGTCGTGGTCGATTACGACAAGCAGCGCGACATCCACCAGCGCGACGAGGTGCCCGAGAAGAAGGTGCAGTGGAAATATGTCTCGACGGGCGTGAACTGGCAGCAGGGCCATTACGACTATGACGGCGGCAATGGCCGCAAGCTGCGTTTCGTCGGCGTCGGCAATCTCAAGCGGGAAGCGACGATGATCGTCATCTTCCTGCATGGCCAGAACGGAACCCGTTTCCTCGGCGCCGACGACTGGAGCTTCGGCGGCAATTTCAACCGCATCAAGAACATGGTCGTGAATGCCGGCGGGATCTATCTCTCGCCGGACTTCACCGATTTCGGCGCCAGGGGCGCCGCCGACGTGAAGTCGCTGATGCTCGATTTCGCCGGCCGCTCGCCAGGCGCGCCGATCTTCCTCGCCTGCGGCTCCTATGGCGGCAAGCTCTGCTGGCAGCTCGCGGACGATCCGCAGGCGGCCTCGGTCATCTCCGGCATGCTGCTGCTCGGCTCGATGTCCGATGACGGCTTCCTCTCCACCGCCGCGATGACGGGCGGGCGGCGCATCCCGCTCTATTTCGGCCATGGCAGCGCCGACAACGTCTTCGCCTGGCAGGATCAGGCGAGTTTCTTCGACAGGATTCGCTCGAGCGCCCCCGGCTATCCGTCGAAATTCGTGCTCTTCCAGACCGGCAGCCACGGCACGCCGATCCGCATGACGGACTGGCGGCAGGTCATCAACTGGATGCTGGCGGAGAACGGCTACTGATTCCCTGAACGCCACGGCGGGAGCCGCCGCGGCTCCGGTCATCAGCGCGCCAGCGCTGCGTCAGCGAGATGTCACCGCGCGCCGCTAGCCTGCGCCGGACGGCCGAGGGGACGGAAAGAAGACACGGCCAAGGGGGAAGGCCATGACGATCGCGACCGCGGAACCGGTGAGCCCTGGGGCAGCACCGCGCACCGTCCAGGACTATATCGACGAGACGCCGAGCTGGCCGGACGGGACACCGACGGTCTCGACCCCCATGACGCCGATGCAATGGCGCATCTGGGCGCTGGCCGCGGCGGGCAAGTTCTTCGAGGGCCTCGTCGTCTTCATGACCGGCGTGGCGCTGCCGCTCATCGCCAAGGAATTCGACATCAGCGCTGCCCAGCACGGCCTCGTCAGCGCCGCGACCTTGTTCGGCATCCTGATTGGCGCGCTGCTGCTCGGCGGCCTTGCCGACGTCTTCGGCCGCAAGATCATGTTTGTCGGCGAGATGGCGATCTTCCTCCTGTTCCTCGTGCTGCTCTCGGCCAGCCCGAGCTTCCCCCTCCTCGTCATCTTCCTGTTCGGCGTCGGCTTCGCGCTCGGCTGCGACTATCCGACGGCTCATCTGATCATCTCCGAGAGCATCCCCAGCCGCGATCGCGGGCGGCTGGTGCTCGGCGCCTTCGGCTTCCAGGCGCTCGGCGCCCTCACCGGCACGGCGGTCGGCTATCTCATCCTCACCAGCGATCCCGAGATCGGCGCATGGCGCTGGATGTATGCGACTGCGATCATCCCGGCCGCGATCGTGCTGATCGGCCGCTTCTTCATCACCGAGAGTGCGCCCTGGCTCGCGTCACGCGGGCGTGTCGAGGAAGCGCAGCGCGAGATGACCCGCCTGCTCGCCCGGGAGCCGCTCTATCCGAAGGCGATTCATCTGAAGCTGGCCCGCCACGAAGGCGCCGGCACCGAGCGCGAGGCCGGCTATCGCGCCTTCCTGCAGCCGAAGAATGCCCGCGCGCTCGTTCTCGCCTCGGTGCCGTGGTTCCTGCAGGATCTCGGCACCTATGGCATCGGCATCTTCACGCCGACGATCCTCGCCGCCTCGCTCGGCCATGTCTCGGACCACCACCACAGCATCACAGAGCTGGTTGCCAAGGATGTGCTGGCGGCCAAGGGAGCGGCGCTCATCGACGTGCTGCTGATCATCGGCATCGTCTGCGCGATCTTCCTCGCCGACCGGGCGGGACGCATCCCGCTGCAGATCATCGGCTTCTTGGGCTGCGCCGCCGGCCTGATGCTCGCCGCCTTCTCGATCGACTATACCGGCTCGGCCGGCACGCTGCTGCTCTTCGCCGGCTTCATGCTGTTCAACTTCATGACCAATCTCGGCCCCAACGCGCAGACCTATCTCATTGCCGGCGAGGTCTTCCCGACGGCGGTGCGCGGCACGGGCGCGGGGCTGGCGGCGGCATTCGCCAAGATCGGCGCCGTGCTGACGGCCTTCCTGTTCCCGATCCTGCTCGCCGATATCGGCACCAAGCCGCTGCTCTATATCCTCGTCGCCACCTCGCTGCTCGGCGCGGCGGTGACATGGATCTTCCGCATCGAGACCACCGGCCGCGATCTCGACGCCCTGCACGAGTAGCGGCGAGCCTCCGGCCTAAATCGATCCCGAGAAGGTGTCGCAGGCGTCCATGCGGCCCGAATCGAAGCCGCGCTTGAACCAGGCGCTGCGCTGCGCCGAGGTGCCGTGCGTGAAGCTGTCGGGGACGACATAGCCCTGGCTACGCTTCTGGATCGTGTCGTCGCCAATCTGCGTCGCGGCGTTGAGCGCCTCGTCGATGTCGCCGTCCTCCAGCATGCCCTTCTGGTCGGTCTTGTTGGCCCAGATGCCGGCGAAGCAATCGGCCTGCAGTTCGACCCGCACCGACATCTCGTTCGCCTCGGCGCGCGAGGCCGTCTGGCGCTGGCGGTTGAACTCCGGCAGCACGCCGATCAGGTCCTGCACATGGTGGCCGACCTCGTGGGCGATGACATAGGCCTGTGCGAAATCGCCGGGGGCGCCGAAGCGCGAGCGCAGCTCGTCATAGAAGGCGAGGTCGATATAGACCTTGCCGTCATTCGGGCAATAGAACGGACCCGAGGCCGAACTGGCCTGGCCGCAGGCCGAAACCGTCGTGCCGCGGAAGAGGACGAGCGGCGCCGGCTTATAGGATTTGTTGGCCGAGGCGAAGATGTCGCTCCACACATCCTCGGTCGAGCCGAGGACCTTGGCGACGAACTGCCGTCCGGGGTCGTTCTGGCTGCTCGCGGTCGTGCCGCCGGAGGGCTGCGAGGGCTGATAGCTCTGGCTGTCGGTATAGCCTCCGCCGCCCGTCAGCGCCGAGAGCAGCTGGAGCGGGTTGATCCCGAAGACCAGCCAGCCGATGCCTACCAGCACGGCGATGGTGACGAGCGAGCCGCCACGCAGCGGGATGCCGCCGCCGCCCATGCCGGCGCGTCGGAAGCCGCCGCCCCCGAATCCGCCGCCGCTGGAACGGCGATCCTCGATATTGGAGCTTTCGCGCTGGTTATCGAGCCGCATCGAGCGTCCTCCCCCCGGTCGCGGCCCAGGACGAGCCGCAGTGACACTGTCGCACGGCCAAGCTAGCGCCCCGTGCCATGCGGCTGCAACACCGCGGGGACGGCAAGGTTCCGGGGGTTCCCCCTCCTCCCCTTTTCCCCTATAAGGCCGCTCCAGCCTTCAACGAAGCCTGCCGCCAGCCTGCGCGCCCTCGCGCGCGGCACGCTGCCACGCGCGAGACGACATGCCGAAACGCACAGATATCCAGTCGATCCTCATCATCGGTGCCGGCCCGATCATCATCGGCCAGGCCTGCGAGTTCGACTATTCCGGGACCCAGGCCTGCAAGGCGCTGAAGGACGAGGGCTACCGGATCATCCTGGTCAATTCGAATCCGGCCACGATCATGACGGATCCGGATCTGGCGCACGCGACCTATATCGAGCCGATCACGCCCGAGATCGTGGCGAAGATCATCGAGAAGGAACGGAGCGAGCGGCCGGACGAGAAGATGGTCCTCTTGCCGACCATGGGCGGCCAGACGGCGCTGAACACGGCGCTGTCGCTGAAGAAGATGGGCGTCCTCGAAAAGTTCGGCGTCGAGATGATCGGTGCCACCGCCGAGGCGATCGACAAGGCCGAGGACCGCGAACTCTTCCGCGATGCGATGAAGAAGATCGGGCTGGAGACGCCGCGCTCGCGCCTCGCCCATTCGCTGACCGAGGCGCTGCCGGCGCTCGACGATATCGGCCTGCCGGCCATCATCCGCCCGTCATTCACGCTCGGCGGCACCGGCGGCGGCATCGCCTATACCCGCGAGGAATTCATCGAGATCGTCGAGCGCGGCGTCGACGCCTCGCCGACCAACGAGGTGCTGATCGAGGAATCGGTGCTCGGCTGGAAGGAGTTCGAGATGGAGGTCGTCCGCGACAAGGCGGACAACTGCATCATCGTCTGCTCGATCGAGAACATCGACCCGATGGGCGTGCATACCGGTGATTCGATCACCGTCGCCCCGGCGCTGACGCTGACCGACAAGGAATACCAGATCATGCGCGACGCCTCGCTGGCGGTACTGCGCGAGATCGGCGTCGAGACGGGCGGCTCCAATGTCCAGTTCGCGGTCAATCCGGCCGACGGCCGGCTGATCGTCATCGAGATGAATCCGCGCGTGTCGCGCTCCTCGGCGCTCGCCTCCAAGGCGACCGGCTTCCCGATTGCCAAGGTCGCGGCGAAGCTCGCCGTCGGCTACACGCTCGACGAACTCGAGAACGACATCACCGGCGGCGCGACGCCGGCCTCCTTCGAGCCGACGATCGACTATGTCGTCACGAAGATTCCGCGCTTCGCCTTCGAGAAGTTCCCCGGCGCCTCGCCGGTCCTGACCACCGCCATGAAGTCGGTCGGCGAGGTGATGGCGATCGGCCGCACCTTCCAGGAATCGCTGCAGAAGGCGCTGCGCGGTCTCGAGACAGGTCTTTCCGGCCTCGACGAGATCGAGATCCCCGGCCTCGGCCAGGGCGACGACAAGAACGCCATCCGCGCCGCTCTCGGCACGCCGACGCCCGACCGCCTCCTGAAGGTGGCGCAGGCGATGCGGCTCGGGGTCTCCGTCGAGGAGATCCACGAGAGCTGCCGCATCGACCGCTGGTTCCTGCGCGAGATCGCCCAGATCATCGCCATGGAGGAGAAGGTCAGGACGCACGGTCTGCCGCCGACCGGAGGCAGCCTCCGCCGCCTGAAGGCGATGGGCTTCTCGGACCAGCGCCTCGCGGCGCTCGTCGGCAAGAACGAGGCCGATGTCGCGGCGCTGCGCGGCAAGCTCGGCGTCCATCCGGTCTACAAGCGCATCGACACCTGCGCGGCCGAGTTCGCCTCGCCGACGCCCTACATGTATTCGACCTACGAATCGCCCTTTGTCGGCCCGGCCGCCGACGAGGCGGAGCCCTCCGACCGCAAGAAGGTGATCATCCTCGGCGGCGGTCCGAACCGCATCGGCCAAGGCATCGAGTTCGACTATTGCTGCTGCCATGCCGCCTTCGCGCTGCGCGATGCCGGCTATGAAGCGATCATGGTCAACTGCAACCCCGAGACCGTGTCGACCGACTACGACACCTCGGACCGGCTCTATTTCGAGCCGCTGACCGCCGAGGACGTGCTGGAGATCATCCGCACCGAGACCTCGAACGGAACGCTGCATGGCGTCATCGTGCAGTTCGGCGGCCAGACGCCGCTGAAGCTCGCCGGCGCCCTCGAAGCGGCCGGCGTGCCGATCCTCGGCACTTCGCCGGATGCGATCGACCTCGCGGAGGACCGCGACCGCTTCCAGAAGCTCCTCGTGAAGCTCGCCATCCGCCAGCCGAAGAACGGCATCGCCTATTCGGTCGAGCAGGCGCGGCTCGTCGTCGCCGATCTCGGCTATCCGCTGGTCGTGCGCCCGTCCTATGTGCTGGGCGGCCGAGCGATGCAGGTGATCCGCCAGGACGAGGCGCTCAGCGACTATCTGCTCGGCACGCTGCCCGAACTGGTGCCGGCCGACGTCAAGGCGCGCTATCCGAACGACAAGACCGGCCAGATCAACACGCTGCTCGGCAAGAACCCGCTGCTGTTCGACCGCTATCTCTCCGACGCGATCGAGATCGATGTCGATGCGCTCTCGGACGGGAAGGACGTGTTCGTCGCCGGCATCATGGAGCATATCGAGGAGGCCGGCATCCATTCGGGCGACTCGGCCTGCTCGCTGCCGCCGCATTCGCTCGACGAGGCGACGCTGGCCGAACTGGAGGCGCAGACGAAGAAGCTGGCGCTGGCCCTGAAGGTCGGCGGTCTGATGAACGTCCAGTATGCGATCAAGGACGGCGAGATCTATGTGCTCGAAGTGAACCCGCGCGCCTCGCGCACGGTGCCCTTCGTCGCCAAGACGATCGGCCTGCCCGTCGCCAAGATCGCCTCGCGCATCATGGCCGGCGAGAGCCTTGCGAGCTTCAACCTCGCGCCGAAGAGGCACGACCATATCGCCGTCAAGGAAGCGGTGTTCCCCTTCGCCCGCTTCCCGGGCGTCGACACGCTGCTCGGTCCGGAGATGCGCTCGACCGGCGAGGTCATGGGCCTCGACCGCGCCTATGAGGTCGCCTTCGCCAAGAGCCAGCTCGGCGCCGGCAGCGCCCTGCCCGTTTCGGGCACGGTGTTCGTCTCGATGCGCGACAGCGACAAGGAGGGCATCGTCGAGGCGATGCGCCGCCTCGAAGCGCTCGGCTTCCGCATCATCGCCACCTCGGGCACGCAGCGCTTCCTCGCCGAGCAGGGCATCGCCTGCGCCAAGATCAACAAGGTGCTGGAAGGCCGGCCGCATATCGTCGACGCGATCAAGAACGGCGACGTGCAGCTCGTGTTCAACACGACCGAGGGCGCCCGCGCGCTCGGCGACAGCCGCGCGATGCGTCGCGCCGCGCTGCAGCACAAGGTGCCCTACTACACGACGCTCGCCGGCGCGGTGGCGGCGGCGCAGGGCGTCGAGGCCTATGCGACCGGCGTGCTGGAAGTCCGGCCGCTGCAATCCTATTTCAGCGCCGCCTGACGGACATCGGGCAGCGGGGAGGATAGGACGCCGGCGCTTCTTTGCGCCGGCGGGTCTTGCACTCCGGGCGAACGTGGACAACACTTGCCTTTCCGGGCCAGCCGACAAGGCGCCCGGCGAGGGAGCGTCTGCCGTTTCAAGCGGCGTTCACGCCCCCATGTTGCAGTCGATGTCAGAGCCAGGGGACCGGCCCTTCTTGGCCGGTGCCGTGCATTATTGTGCGCTCGCGGTCTCCCCGCGGGAGCCAAGACGAAGAAAAGGCTTGGAACACCATGGAAAAGGTTCCCATGACGGCCAGGGGCCATGCGGCGCTCGAAGTCGAGCTGAAGCGCCTGACCTCTGAGGAGCGCCCGCGCATCATCGCGGCGATCTCGGAGGCGCGCGCGCATGGCGATCTTTCCGAGAACGCGGAATATCACGCCGCCAAGGAGGCGCAGAGCCTGAACGAGGGCCGCATCGCGGAACTCGAGGACAAGCTCTCGCGCGCCGAGATCATCGATGTCTCGAAGCTCTCCGGCAAGACGGTGAAGTTCGGCGCCACGGTGAAGCTCGTGGACGAGGACACCGAGGAAGAGAAGACCTACCAGATCGTCGGCGATCTCGAGGCCGATGTGCGCCTCGGCCGCATCTCGATCTCCTCGCCGATCGCCCGCGCGCTGATCGGCAAGTCGGTCGGCGACACCGTGGCCTTCGTCGCCCCGGGCGGCGACCGCTCCTACGAGATCCTCGACGTCGGCTTCCGCGCCTGAGCCTTCGCTCTGGCGGCTGACGAAGCCCCCTCAACCATGACGCCGGCCCCCTATCGCACGCGATCCGATCTCGCCGCCGACTGTGCGGCGCTCGGCATCGGGGCCGGCGACATCGTCATGGTCCACGCCGCGATGAGCCGCGTCGGGCCTCTCCTCAACGGGCCCGACGCGCTGATCGGCGCTCTTACCGATACGGTCGGGGCCAGCGGCACCCTCCTCGCTTATGCGGACTGGGATGGGTCCTATGACGACCTGCTCGACGCGGAGAGCCGCGTGCCGGAACGCTGGCGCGCGCATATCCCGCCCTTCGATCCTCTCCGCTCGCGCGCCATCCGCCATAACGGCATCCTGCCCGAATTCCTGCGCACGACGCCCGGGGCCGTCCGCAGCGGCAATCCGGGCGCCTCGATCGTCGCGCTCGGCGCGAGGGCCGATGAGATCACCGCCGGCCATCCGCTCGACTATGGCTATGGCGAGGCGACGCCCTTCGCAAAGCTGGTCGCGATGGGCGGCAAGGTGCTGAATGTCGGCGCGCCGCTCGACACCATGACGCTGCTGCATCACGCCGAGCATCTGGCGCGCCTGCCGGGGAAACGCATCCGCCGCGTCGAGGTGCCTTTCGCGACGCCGGACGGAACGGTCTGGCGGATGATCGAGGAATTCGACACCGGTGATCCGGTCGTCAGGACTTTCGCGGACGACTATTTCGGCGCCATCGTCAGCGATTTCCTCGCGACCGGCCAAGGCCGGCGCGGGCGCATCGGCGCGGCGGAGGCGATCCTCGTCGAGGCGGCGCCGATCGTCGCCTTCGCGGTCAACTGGATGGAAGAGCGCGCCGGCTGATCAGCCGATCGCCACCAGCGGCGCGTCCTTGACGCGGCGGATGGTCAGCGAGGTCTTGACGCTCGCGACATTCGGCGCCGCGGTCAGTTCTTCGATGAAGCCCTGGAACGCGCGGAGGTTCGGCGCCACGCATTTCAGGATGAAGTCGGCCTCGCCAGACAGCATGTAGCATTCGCGGACGATCGCCCAGTCGCGCACGCGCGCGGCGAACCCCGAGAGGTCCGTCTCGGCCTGGCTGGAGAGCCCGACCATCGCGAACACGGTCACGTCGAAGCCGAGCGCCTTCTCGTCGACCAGCGCCCGGTAGCCGGTGATGATGCCGGCCTCTTCAAGCGCGCGCATGCGGCGGAGGCATGGCGGCGCGGAGATGCCGACCCTCTTCGCCAATTCGACATTGGTGATGCGTCCGTCGTCCTGAAGTTCCTTCAGGATCTTCCAGTCGATCGCGTCGAGCGTGGCCTTCACGAATGCCTCCGGCTGCGGCGAAGCCCCATGCGGCGCCGCCGTCCGCCCTCTTCCACCGATTCTCGCCGATGCGCCATGATTCGGAAACAATTGTCCGGGAGAACGTACAAGAATGCATGGCTCGCTGCCTTGCATGCGCTGCGCTCAACCCTCTAAGGTTTCGCCCTACCAGAAACTGCCGGCCCTTCCTATCTCAGGCGCATCATGCAACACGCCAAGCTCATCATCGTCGGTTCCGGCCCCGCAGGATACACCGCCGCGATCTATGCGGCGCGCGCCATGCTGGAGCCTGTGCTCATCTCCGGCGTCCAGCCGGGCGGCCAGCTCACCATCACCACCGATGTCGAGAATTATCCCGGCTTCGCCGACGTCATCCAGGGCCCCTGGCTCATGGAGCAGATGCGGCTGCAGGCCGAGCATGTCGGCACGAAGATGGTCACCGACCACATCATCGAGGCCGATCTCTCGCAGCGTCCCTTCGTGCTCAAGGGCGATTCCGGCGAGGTCTACACGGCCGACACGCTGATCCTCGCCACGGGCGCGCAGGCGCGCTGGCTGGGGCTCGAGAGCGAACAGCGCTTCAAGGGTTTCGGCGTCTCGGCCTGCGCCACCTGCGACGGCTTCTTCTATCGCGGCAAGGACATCTATGTCGTCGGCGGCGGCAACACCGCCGTCGAGGAGGCGCTCTATCTGTCCCATATCGCGAAGTCGGTGACGATCGTGCACCGCCGCGACCATTTCCGTGCCGAGCGGATCATGCAGAACCGCCTGCTCGCCCGCGACAACGTCAAGGTCGTATGGAACAGCGTCATCGAGGAAGTGACCGGCAAGGCCGGCTTCCCGCCCTCGGTCACCGGCCTCAAGCTGCGCAATGTCGAGACCGGGGTCGTGACGGATGTCGAGACCGACGGCGTCTTCATCGCCATCGGCCATGCGCCGGCCACCGAGATCGTCGCCGGGCAGGTCAAGCTGAAGCCGTCGGGCTATATCTGGACGGCGCCCGATTCGACGGCGACCAGCGTTCCGGGCGTCTTCGCGGCGGGCGACGTGACGGACGAGATCTTCCGCCAGGCCGTGACGGCGGCGGGACAGGGATGCATGGCCGCGCTCGAGGCCGAGCGCTGGCTGGCGGCCAATCCGGTCGCCGACATGACGGCCGTAGCGGCCGAATAACGATCGGCGACGGACGGGCGACGGGGGCGCCGCCATCATGGACTGGGACAAGCTCAGGATCTTCCACGCGGCGGCGCAGGCCGGGTCGTTCACCCATGCCGGCGAACAGCTCGGCATGAGCCAGTCGGCCGTGTCGCGCCAGGTCAGCGCGCTCGAGCAGGACCTCGGCGTTCCCCTGTTCCACCGCCATGCCCGCGGCCTGATCCTTTCAGAGCAGGGCGAGCTTCTCTTCCGCGCGTCGCAGGACGTGATGATGAAGCTGGAGGGCGTGAGGATCCGACTGACGGATTCGCGCGAGAAACCGACCGGCACGCTGCGCATCACGACCACCGTCGCGCTCGGCTCGACCTGGCTGACGGAGCGGCTCAACGAGTTCGTCGACCTGCATCCGCAAGTGAACCTGCACCTGATCCTCGACGATCAGGAGCTCGATCTCACCATGCGCCAGGCCGACGTCGCGATCCGCCTGCGCCAGCCCGTTCAGCCAGATCTCATTCAGCGGCGGCTGTTCACGACGCATTATCACGTCTACGCCTCGCCGGATTACGTCTCGCGCTTCGGCAAGCCCGAGACTCTGGACGATCTCGACCACCACCGGATCGTCACCTTCGGCGTCCCGGTGCCGCCCAACATCCGCGACGTGAACTGGCTGGAGATCGCCGGCCGCTCGACCGACAATCCACGCGAGCCGATCGTCCGCATCAACAATATCTACGCGATCAAGGCCGCCGTGGAGCGGGGAACCGGCATCGCGATCCTCCCCGACTACATGATCGGCGAAGGCTCGCCGCTGGTGAAGCTGATGCCGGAAGCGCAGGTGCCGAGCTTCCCGACCTATTTCTGCTACCCGGCGGAGCTGAAGAATTCGGCGCGCGTCACCGCCTTCCGCGACTTCATGCTCGCCAAGGCGCAGAACTGGCAATTCTGAAGGCAGAGCCCAAGACCGCCCATTTTTACGCCAGTGTTGCATGCACTTCGCTGCAGTGCGAAATGCGCTATGGTCGCCGTAGCGATTTTTCGGCGAATTGGCGCAAAATCTTTCCGGATTGCCCGACCTTCCGTCATCTGCATTTCAATTTTTCGCGCTTCACGAATTTTTGTTCTGATCCGCTGGAAATGCATAGCTGCAATGCATCGATGCCAGTTGTTTGTGCAGAGCGATCGTTCCATATCTCTCATCAGTTGATGCGTTGCCGGCGGCTTTCTCCTCCCTGCCGCCCGTGGACCTCAACTGTTCCCTCTGGAAGGTGTTTGCTGCGTCTTCCCTGCCGCAGCAACAAAGACTTAGCCGGGCCTCGCAAGAGCGCCCGGCCTTTTCTTTTCGCGATGCACTCCATCGGGTGCGGTGCACCCATCCGGATGATTCTTCGGCCCGGCGGGCTGAAACTGCGGGGACCATCCCTGAGATACAACGGGACCCGGCAGCGCCCCTCCTCTTCACCTCTCATGTTGGGAGAGGTCGACGCACCGCAGGTGCGGCGGGTGAGGGGTTACGGACGATCCGGAGAGGCCACGCCCCTCACCCGGACCTCCGGGCCGACCTCTCCCCATGAGAGAGGTAAAGGCAGAGCCGGCGCCGTTTGAGGCCTCACATATAGAGCGGCTGGTCCTGCAGATTCTTGTAGAGGTCGGCGACGAACGGGCCGTAGCCGTTGAAGAGCTGCGTCGGGATGCGCTGGTTGGTGCCGAGCACGGTCTCGGTCGCCTGGCTCCAGCGCGGATGCGGCACTTCGGGGTTCACGTTCGCCCAGAAGCCGTATTCTGAGGATTGCAGCTGCTGCCAGAAATTGAGCGGCTGCTCCTCCACGAACGAGACCTTCACGATCGATTTGATGCTCTTGAAGCCGTATTTCCACGGCGTGTGCAGGCGGATCGGCGCCCCCATCTGCTTGGGTAGCGGCTTGCCATAGGCGCCCGTCACCATGAAGGCGAGCTCGTTGGTCGCCTCGGCCATGGTCAGCCCCTCGACATAGGGCCAGGGATAGAAGGGCTCGTTCTGGCCCGGCGCCATAGCCGGGTCCATGAAGGTTTCGAAGCGCACATATTTCGCGCCCGACAGCGGCTTCGCATAGGCAACGAGCGCCGCCAGCGGAAAGCCCGTCCACGGCACGGTCATCGACCAGGCTTCGACGCAGCGGTGGCGGTAGAGCCGCTCCTCGAAGGCCATCGCCTTGAAGAGATCATCGATGGCGACCGTCTTCGGCGCCTCGACCAGCCCGTCGATCGCGATCGTCCACGGCCGGGTCTTCAGCGCCTCGGCCTCGGCGGCGAGGTCCTTGCCGGTGCTGTATTCATAGAAATTGTTGTAGTGGAGGTTGATGTCCTCCGGCGTGACCGGGCGTTCGATCGTGTATTTCGGGTTGGGCTTGGCCGGGAAAAGCGACGCGCTCGGATCGGCCTCCTGCGCCCTCGCCCCGCGCGGCAGCGCCAGTGCGGCGAGACCAAAGCCGCCGGCCGCGAGGATGGCGCGCCTGTCGAGAAATACGGCCTCCGGCGTCGCCTCGCGCTCCGCGATCTCCCAGCCCCGACGACGCCTGATCAGCATGACGTTCTCCGTCCCTTCGATGGATCGCTCAACAGCTAGGGCGCGCCGCGGCGGCGTCAAATCACGTTGGCGTGCCGCGCACGCGCGCCCAAGGTTCGCACCCCAAGCTTCGGCTTGCCTTGGCGGGATGGCGAGACTAGGTTCCGCGCCGCACAATCCCCTCCCTCCGGAGCCTTGAAAATGGCCTTCCTCGCCGACAGCCTCGCCCGCATCAAGCCGTCCGCGACCATCGCGGTCACCAACAAGGCGCGCGAGCTGAAAGCGGCCGGCCGCGACGTGATCGGCCTCGGCGCCGGCGAGCCTGATTTCGACACGCCCGAGAACATCAAGGAAGCCGGCATCCGCGCCATCCGCGAGGGCAAGACGAAGTACACCGCCGTCGACGGCATTCCCGAGCTGAAGGCCGCCATCGCCGCCAAGTTCAAGCGCGAGAACAACCTCACCTATGCGCCGAACCAGATCACGGTCGGCACCGGCGGCAAGCAGGTGCTCTACAACGCGCTGATGGCGACGCTGAACCCCGGCGACGAGGTCATCATCCCGGCGCCCTACTGGGTCTCCTATCCCGAGATCGTGGCGCTTGCCGGCGCGACGCCGGTCGAGGTCGTCGGCCCGCAGGAGAGCGGCTACAAGATCGCCCCCTCGGCGCTCGAGGCCGCCATCACGCCGAAGACCAAGTGGCTGATCCTGAACTCGCCGTCGAACCCGACCGGCGCCGGCTATACCCGCGCCGAGCTTCGGGCGATCGCCGACGTGCTGCTCCGCCATCCGCATGTGTGGATCATGACGGACGACATGTATGAGCATCTCGTCTTCGACGCGTTCGAGTTCTCGACCATCGCCGAGGTGGAGCCACGCCTCTATGACCGCACGCTGACCGTCAACGGCGTCTCGAAGGCCTATGCGATGACCGGCTGGCGCATCGGCTATGCCGGCGGCCCGGCGCATCTCATCAAGGCGATCGGCACCATCCAGTCGCAGTCGACCTCCAACCCGTCGTCGATCTCGCAATGGGCGGCGGTCGAGGCGCTCAATGGTCCGCAGGACTTCATCGCCACCAATCGCGAGGTATTCCGCAAGCGGCGCGACCTCGTCGTCTCGATGCTGAACCAGGCCAAGGGCATCGTCTGCCCGAATCCGGAAGGCGCCTTCTACGTCTTCCCGTCCTGCGCCGGCACGATCGGCCTCACCTCGGCGGGTGGCGCCGCGATCACCGACGACGAAAGCTTCGTCACGGCGCTTCTCGAAGAGGAAGGCGTCGCGGTGGTGCAGGGTTCGGCCTTCGGCCTCGCCCCGCATTTCCGCATCTCCTACGCCACGTCGACCGAGGCGCTCGAGGAAGCCTGCACCCGCATCCAGCGCTTCTGCGGCAATCTGCGCTGACGCCGCGCCGGCGCCGCGATTCCTGACGACAGCCGCGGGGCGGGACCGTATCCTGCCCCGTCGCTTCTATCGGGTTGTCGGGGAGGGAATCATGGCCGGCTTGTCGATCCACCACGTGGCTCTGGTGGTCACGGATCTCGAACGCTCGATCGCGTTCTACCAGCGCATATTCGGCTTCGACCGGCTGCAGCGGCCGCCCTTCTCGACGGCGGGCATCTGGCTGGCCTGCGGAGAGCTCCAGCTTCACCTCATCAAATATGACGAGGGCTGCTTCCGCCGGCGCCCCTTCCCCGACGTGAACGACTGGCACTTCGCGTTCCGCACCGACGATTTCGACGGCATGCTCGATCACCTGATCTCGCTCGGTTTCCGCGAAGACGTCGAGGAAGGCGATCCGCGTCTGGTCGTCGTGCGCCGGACGGGCGTCGCCGGCTTTCCGCAGCTCTATTTCATCGATCCCGACAACAACATCATCGAAGTCAACGGCGCGCCGGCCCATCAGCCGCCGCTCTGGCAGCCTCCGACCAACTGAACGGCCGCGATGATCGGGACGGTCCTCGACAGCAGCAGCTTCGCGCTTTTCCTGTCGCTTCTCCATATCGCGATGGCGGCTGCCGTCACGGTCCATGCCCTTCTGACCCGCCTCGCGCCGCAATCGACGATTGCGTGGATCGGGCTCGCCTGGCTGTCGCCCTATGTCGGGCCGGTCCTCTATTTCCTCTTCGGCGTCAACCGCGTGCGCCGCAAGGCGATCAAGCTGTCCGGTCCCGGCTCGAACATCGGCGCGCCGATCTCGCGCTTTGCGCTGGCGCCGGAGGATATCGAGCCGGAGGGCGGCGACGAGCATCTGGAGCCGCTGGCCGAGTTCGGCCTCCGCCTCACCGGCCGTCCGCTCCTCGCCGGCAATGCGCTGCGCCCGCTCGTCTGCGGCGACGAGGCCTATCCGGAAATGTGCGCCGCGATCGACGCCGCCGAGCGCTCGGTCGCGATCTGCAGCTTCATCTTCCATGACGATGCCGGCGGCGGGCCGATCATCGATTCCCTCATCGCCGCCCATCGGCGCGGCGTCGCCGTGCGCGCGCTGGTCGATGGCCTCGGCTCGGGCTATCTGCGCAGCCCCGCCTTCCAGCGCCTCCATGCCGCCGGCGTGCCCGCCGCGCGCTTCATGCATGAGATCGCGCCCTGGAAGATGTCGTTCATCAATCTGCGCACCCACAAGAAGGTGCTGGTGATCGACGGCCGCCTCGGCTTCACCGGCGGCATGAACATCGCCTCCGACAATCTCTTCCGCGTCATGGAGATCCCGGCGAAGCGGGCGGTGCAGGACCTGCATTTCCGCGTCGAGGGTCCGGTGGTCGCCCATCTCATGGAAACCTTCGCCGAGGACTGGGCCTTCACGACCGGCGAGCGGCTGACCGGCGAGCCCTGGTTCGGCGAGATCAGCGCCGCCGGCGACATTCCGGCGCGCGGCATCGCCTCGGGACCAGACGAGGACAACGAGAAGCTGATGTGGACCATGGCCTCGGCGATCGGCCGGGCCGAGAAGCGCGTCCGCATCGTCACGCCCTATTTCGTGCCCGACGACCGGCTCGGCTCGCAGCTGGCGCTGGCCGCGCTCCGCGGCGTCAAGGTCGAGCTCGTCCTGCCGGGCCGTTCCAACCATGTCTACATGGACTGGGCGATGAACGCGCTGCTGGCGCCGCTCCTGCGCTCCGGCTGCGTCGTCCGCCGCACGGCGGCGCCGTTCGACCACTCCAAGCTGATGACTGTCGATGGCGGCTGGGCGATGTTCGGCAGCGCCAACTGGGACGCCCGCAGCCTCAGGCTCAATTTCGAATTCAATGTCGAGGCCTATTCGGCCGAATTCGCCGCGACGGTCGACGCGATCATCGACGGCAAGCTCAAGGGATCGCGCCGCGTCCGCCATTCGGAGCTGAAGCGGCGGCCGATCCTCATCCGCCTGCGCGATTCAGCCGCCCGCCTCGCCTCGCCCTATCTCTGACGCCGCGTCAGAGCCAGTCGCGCCATTTGAAATAGAGGTAGGGCAGCACGGCCGACAGCACCATCGCGCCCAGCGCGGCCGGGTAGCCGAGATGCCATTTCAGCTCGGGCATGAACTCGAAATTCATGCCGTAGATCGCGCCGATCAGCGTCGGCGGCAGCAGCACGGTCGAAACGATCGTCAGCACGCTGATCACCTTGTTCTGCTCGGTCGAGATCAGGCCCAGCGTCGCGTCGAGCAGGAAGGTGATCTTGTTCATCACGAAATTGGCGTGGTCCTCCAGCGAGCGGATGTCGCGCAGCATCAGCTTCAGCCGCGCCGAGAACGTGCCCTTGCTCTTGGGCGGGTCCGGCACCATTGCCGCCGCATACTGGACGAGCCGCTCCAACGAAGCGAGGCTCTCGCGTGTCTTGGAGGCGAGATCGCCCTGGACGCCGAGGCCGCTGATCGCGCCCGCCAGCCGCCGGTTGCGCTGGCGCCGCCGGGCCCGCTGGTCGAAGATCTCGGAATTCAGGTGATCGACAGATTGGGCGATGCGCTCCAGCACATCCGCCGAGCGGTCGATGAACGCCTCCATCAGCGCCGCGAAGACGCCGGTCGCCGTCGTGCAGCCGCTGCTCGCCTTCATGGAGCGCTGCATGAACTGCTTGAAGGCCGTCATGTCGGCATAGCGCAGGGTCACCAGCTTGTTCGGTGCGACGGCGAACGAGAATGGCGTCAGCCCCGGCGTGCCCTGGTCGATGCCGACCAGGATGCTGGCAGTCATGATGACGATGTCGTCCTCGACATAGAAGCGGCTTGAGAACTCGATCTCGTTCAGTTCCTCCTGCGTCGGAATGAGCCCGCCGAGAAAGGCCTCGGCCGCCGCCTCCTCGCCCTTGTCGGGATTGTGGAGGTCGATCCAGCCGATGCCGCCCGTCTCGCCATGCCGCAGCACTTCGAGAGGCGGAAGCTCGGCCGGCGACGGTCCGCCTTCGGCAAGAACATAGGCTTTGAGCATGAAGGCACCCGACTTTTGCCGCCGATTCACCACGACCCGCCGCTAGGTCTTGCGACCGGCGGCCACGCTGACGATAACGCGGCAGGCGGCGCTTCGGGATCAAAGCGGCGCGCTCTCCGTTATCATGGCCTCGACGGGGCTCCAACAGCGGCCCGCCAGGCGGCGCCGCTCGATGAAGAGAGGAAGACCAGAATGAAGACCGTCTCGATGAAGATCGGCGCCGTGCTTGCCATGGCCCTCGCCACGGCAGGCGTCGCCCGCGCCGCGGACATGTCGGCTCCGGTGCCGTACCAGGACGACGAGCGCAACGGCGTCAAGATCGGCATGCTGGAATGCGATGTCGGCGGCGGCCTCGGCTATGTGATCGGCTCGGCCAAGGAAGTGGCCTGCACCTTCCGTTCGACCAAGGGCCGCGTCGAGACCTATACCGGCAACATCAAGAAGCTCGGCGTCGATATCGGCTGGACGCGCCAGGGCAAGATCGTCTGGGCGGTGTTCGCGCCGGTCGCCGGCTATCACCATGGCGCTCTCTCGGGCCTCTATCTCGGCGCGACGGCCGAGGCGAGCGTCGTCGCAGGTCTCGGCGCCAATGTCCTCGTCGGCGGCACCGGCGGATCGATCGCGCTCCAGATGGTCAGCGTCACCGGCAATATCGGCCTCAATGCCGCGGCCGGCGGTGCCGCGCTGACGCTCGTTCCGAGCGCCTGATCGAGCCAACCGCCCCGTCTTTCCACGGCCCGCGCCGGAGCGATCCGCGCGGGCCGTTTGCCGTCCGAGCGCCGGCGGCTGAGCCGCCGAACCTTGCGCGATGCCCCGTTCCCTGAGACGATCCCCTGGCCGGCCGGGCTTCCGGGCCTGGCCCGCGACCGAAGACGTGAGGATGTCACCAGAACATTTCATGAACGGAGGAAGCGATGACGGAGGCAAGAGGATCGGACGCCGGCAGAAGAGCCGGCCCCAAGGCGATCGCGCTGGTCGGCCCGTTCGCGAGCGGCAAGACGACGCTTCTTGAAGCCATGCTGGCGCGCACGGGCGCCATCGCGCGCCCCGGCAGCGTGCAGGCCGGCACATCGGTCGGCGACGCCTCGCCCGAGGCGCGGGCGCATCAGATGAGCGTCGATCTCAACATCGCCGAGACCGGCTTCCTTGACGAGCGCATCACGATCTTCGATTGCCCCGGCTCGGTGGAGTTCGCCCATGAGGCGGAGGCGGTGCTCGCCGCGGTCGACTGCGCCGTGGTGGTAGTCGAGGCCGATCCGCGCAAGATGCCGGCGCTGCAGACCTGGCTGAAGCAGCTCGAAGAGCGCGGCCTGCCGCATTTCATCTTCCTCAACAAGATCGATCGCAGCGAACTCGGCGTCGAGGAGACGCTGACCATGCTGCAGGCGGCGAGCGGCGTGCCGCTGCTGCTGCGCCATATCCCGATCCGGCAGAACGACATCGTCACCGGCTTCGTCGATCTCGCGCTCGAGCGGGCCTTCCTCTACCGCGAACAGGCGGCGAGCGAGGTCATCCCGCTTTCAGGTCCCGAACGCGACGCCGAGGCCGCGGCCCGCTATGCGATGCTGGAAAAGCTCGCCGACTATGACGACACGCTGATGGAGGAGCTGCTCTCGGATATCGAGCCCTCGCGCGAGCATGTCTTCGCCGACCTCGTGGCCGATTTCCGCGCCGGCATCCTCTGCCCCGTTCTCATCGGCTCCGCTTTGCATGGCCACGGCATCGGCCGGCTCTTGAAGGCAATCCGCCATGAGGCGCCGGATGTCGCGGCGACGGCGGCGCGGCTCGGCCTCGATGCCGGCGGCGACACGGTCGTTCAGGTGGTGAAGACCATCAATGCCGGCCATGCCGGCAAGCTCTCCGTCGGCCGCGTCCTCGCCGGGCGCGTCGACGAGGGCGTCGAGCTCAACGGGCCGGCAGGTTCGGTCGGGCGCGTCTCGGGCGTCGTCCGCCTGCTCGGCCAGCAGATGGCGAAGCGCGAGGCGGCGGCGGCGGGCGAGACGGCCGCCTTCGCCAAGCTGGAAGGCGCGCGCACCGGCATGACGCTCTCCACCGGCCGCGCGGCGCCGGTGCAACTCGGGCCGCTCGCAACGCCGGAGCCCGTGATGGCGCTCGCCCTCTCGCCGGCCGAGCGCAAGGACGAGGCGAAGCTCGCGCAGGCTCTGGCCAAGATCATCGAGGAAAGCCCCGCCCTCGTCATCGACCACGATGGCGAGACGGGCGAACTCCGGCTCGGCGGCCAGGGCGAGATGCATCTTCGCGTGACGCTGGAACGGCTCGCGGCGCGCTATGGCCTCTCGATCGAGCAACAGGCGCCGGCCGTCCCCTATCGCGAGACGATCTCGAAGCCGGCGAGCGTCCGCGGCCGGCACAAGAAGCAGTCGGGAGGCCATGGGCAGTTCGGCGATTGCGTACTGGAGGTGCGGCCGCAGCCCCGCGGCGCCGGCTTCCTGTTCGAGGACGCGGTCACCGGCGGCGCCATCCCGCGCAACTATATCCCCGCCGTCCAGGCGGGCATCGAGGACGTCCTGCGGAAGGGACCGCTCGGCCATCCGGTGGTCGATGTCGCGGTGCGCCTCGTCGACGGCTCCTATCACAGCGTCGATTCCTCCGACCAGGCCTTCCGCACCGCTGCGCAGATCGGCATGCGCGAGGGGCTGGAGGCCTGCCAGCCGGTGCTGCTGGAGCCTGTGCTGCATGTCTCGATCCGCGTGCCGTCAGAAGCGGCGCCGCGCGTCAACATGATGGTGACGCAGCGGCGCGGCCAGCTTCTCGGCTTCGATGCCCGCGGCGGGTGGCCGGGCTGGGACGTCATCGAGGCCGAGATTCCAGAGGCGGAGATGGCGGGCCTGATCGTCGAACTGCGCTCGATCACCGCCGGTGCCGGCAGCTATGTGGCGCGCTTCGACCATCTCGCCGAATGCCATGGCCGCGTGGCGACGGAAGCGCGGCGGACCGGCCTGCACGCGGCCTGACGAGCGAGCGGGCGGCCGCTCAGCCCTCGGCCCGCGGCCGCACCGTCAGCCATCCAACCAGGCCTGCGAGAATGGCGAGAACGCCGCAGATCACCGTCGCCGCGCCGAAGCCGGCAATAGTGGCGCGGCTGCGCAGCAGCGTTGCGGCCGCGTCGGCCGTTGCCGGGGCGGCGCCGAAGCCTGCCGCGCGTACGGCATCGGCGGCCGGGCCGGCTTCGCCGCCGAGCGCCAGCGAGAAGCCGATGCCGACCGCGAGGCCGAGGCTCGCGACCGCGACGAGACCCGCGACGCGCGCGACGGCGTTGTTGACGCCGGAGGCCGCGCCGCCGAGCGAAGCCGGGGCGGCATTCATCACCGCCGTCGAGAGCGGCGCCACGGTGATGCCCATGCCGAGCCCCATCAGCAGCATCACCGGCACGATCGCGGTGACGAAGCCGCCATTCTGCACGGCCGGCGCCAGCGCGATGAAGGCGAGCCCCGTCACGATCGGCCCCACGGTCAACACCGGTCGCGGCCCAAGCCGGTCGGCGAGCCCGCCGCCATAGCGCGAGAGCACGCCCATCACGAGCACGAAGGGCAGGAACACCGATCCCGCCAGTGCCGCCGGATAGCGATGCGCCTCGATCAGCGCCGTCGGCAGGAAGAACAGCGCCCCGGACAGCGCGAAATAGAGCAGCAGCGTCAGGAGATTGACGCCGGCGAATTGCCGGTCGGCGAAGAGCGCCAGCGGCATCATCGGATGCGCGGTGCGCCGCTCGTAGAGGATGAAGCCGACAAGCACGGCGAAGCCGGCAACCGCCGCCGCGATGTCGATCACGCCGCCGCCGCCCGGCTCCGCGAGGCGGGTCAGCCCGAAGGCGACGAGCCCGAGACCGATCACCGCCAGCGCGCCGCCGGTCCAGTCCATCGGCGCATCGCGCCGCGCCGCGCCGTCGGGCACCCTCAGTGCCGTCACGGCCAGCACGGCCACGGCCAGCGGCAGGTTGATGAGGAAGATCGCCCGCCACGATCCGTGATCGACGAGGAAGCCGCCGAGCACCGGCCCGATCGCCGGCGCGATGGCCGAGGCCGCCGCCCAGGTGCCGATCGCCCGCCCCCGCACGGGTGGCGGATAATGTGCCGAGATCAGCGCCAGCGAACCCGGCACCATCAGCGCGCCGCCGATGCCCTGCACCGCGCGGGCGGCGATGAGCACCTCCACCGACCAGGCAAGACCGCAGAACGCGGAGGCGACGCCGAACAGCGCCGTGCCGAGCATGAAGACGCGGCGGAGCCCGAAGGCGTCGCCGGCAGCGCCGCCAAGCAGCGTGAAGGCGGCGAGCGTCAGCGTATAGGCATTGGCGGTCCACTGGCCCTCGGCGAAACCGGCGCCGAAGCCTTCTCGGATGGCCGGCAGCGCCACGGTGACCACCGAGCCGTCCATGAAGGCCATGCCGGAGGCAAGGATCGTTGCGAGCAGCACCGCCCCGGCCGCCGCGGACCCGCCAGCGCCATTCGTCATGATGCCCTCACGCAATTGCGATGCCGATGAGCCGCCGCGCGCCTTGCGCCAGCGGTCGCTGACCCTATCGTCAATCGCAACGTCGCGCATCCGTCCTGCATACCCCCCGACCGCAGGTTTCCGATGGCTACCGTCCTGCGCCTGTTCGCACTGCTTCTCGCCCTCGCCTTCGCCCCCTCGGCGCGCTCGGCGGAGGAAGCCGTCGATGTCGAACTGGTGCTCGCCGTCGATGTCTCGCGCTCGATGGATGTCGGCGAGCGCGAATTGCAGCGGCAGGGCTATCGCGACGCGCTTCGCCATCCCGACGTCATCGGCGCCATACAGTCGGGCCTCCACGGCCGGATCGCGCTTAGCTATGTCGAATGGTCCGGCCCCGGCTCGGAGAGCGTCGTGGTACCCTGGCGTCTCGTCGTGGATGAGGCGAGCGCGGCAGGTTTCGCAGCTTCGATCGGTCCGGCCGATCCCGGGGGGCGTTTCGGCACCTCGATCTCCTCGGTCCTCATCTTCGCGGCGGCTCTGTTCGAGAACAACGGCTTCGCAGGCGAGCGGCTGGTCATCGATGTCTCTGGCGACGGCCCCAACAACAGCGGCTATCCCGTCGAGCCGGCCCGCGATGCGGTGATCGCGCGCGGCATCGTCATCAACGGGTTGCCGATCGTGCTCCGTCCCGGTGGCGGCGGCGGTTTCCGCGGCTTCGATATCGCCGATCTCGACCTCTATTACCGCGACTGCGTGGTCGGCGGCCCCGGCGCCTTCGCCATCCCCGTCACCTCGACGGACGAGTTCGAGACGGCGATCCGCCGCAAGCTCATCCAGGAGATCGCCGCCGCGCAGCCGCGCCTGATGTTTGCGGCCGCGAAGAGCGTGGCCGGCGGCTCGGATTGCCTGATCGGCGAGAAGATGCGGCAGAACTGGATGGGCCGCTGAAGACGCATTGCGCCGCTGCCGGCGATTGGTCACTCTCGGCGACCGATTCCGGGTCCCCGACGGAGTGATGCCGTGCGCCTCTTCCTGAGCCTCGCTTTGCTGGTCCTGCTGCCGCTCGCTGCCTTCGGCGCCCAGCCGCGCGCCGAGACCGAGGCGGCGTTCCAGCAGTGGCTCGCGACCACGGTCCGGGCCGACGCGGCGGCCAAGGGCGTCTCGCAGGCGACGATGGACCGCGCCTTCGCCGGGCTGAAGCTCGACTGGACGCTGCCCGAGCTTGCCCCGCCCGGCCAGCCGCGGACCCGCGAGGAGCCGCAGCGGCAGGCCGAATTCCGCGGCCCCGCGCCCTATTTCGAAGAGGGCAAGATGCGCGCTCTCGTCCAGGGCGGACGGTCGCGCTTCACGACATGGTCGCGGACGCTCGCCGAGGTCGAGACGCGCTATGGCGTGCCGCCCTCGATCATCGTCGCCATCTGGGGCCGCGAATCCGGCTATGGCGCCGCGCGGCTGCGCTATTCGGCCGTGCAGGCGCTGGCGACCGAAGCCTTCATGGGCACGCGCAAGGACCATTTCTACCCGCAGTTCATCGATGCCCTCGTCATCCTCGAGGGCGATCACGTCCCGCTGTCGGAGTTCAAGAGTTCCTGGGCCGGCGCGCTCGGCCAGCCGCAGTTCCTGCCCTCCGTCTATCTCTCGACCGCGGTCGATTTCGACCGCAAGGGCGGCCGCGACATCTGGAAATCGGTGCCCGACGTTCTCGGTTCGATCGCCAATTATCTGAAGCAGAACGGCTGGCAGGCCGGCACCGGCTGGGGCTTCGAGGTGCAGGTTCCCGCCACGGTCTCCTGCACGCTGGAGGGGCCGGACCAGGGCAAGCCCCTGTCCGACTGGATCGAGATGGGCGTCCGCAATCCGGACGGCACGCCGATCAGGGCGCGGTCTGAGAAGCAGGTCATGCATCTCCTGATGCCGGCCGGCCGCTTCGGCCCCGCCTTCCTCGTCACCGACAATTTCTATGTGCTGAAGACCTATAACGAGAGCGATCTCTACGCGCTCTTCATCGGCCATCTCGCCGACCGCATCCGCGGCAATGCCGCGCCGTTCTCGGGCCGCTGGGCCGATGTCGGCGGCTTCGACCGCGGCGATGTCCGCGCCATGCAGCAGCGTCTCGAGGCGCGCGGCGTCGATGTCGGGAGCGCCGACGGGCTGGTCGGCTACAAGACCCGCATCGCCGTCGGAACCTGGCAGGAGGACAACGGCCGCCCGGCAACCTGCTTCCCCGATACGGCGCTGCTTCGGGCAATCCGCTGACGGCGAAGGATTTTTCCCTTAACGGCGGCGGCAAACTGGTCTATCCTCCCTTCATCGTCAACAAACGAAAGGAGGTGATCCCGTGTCTCATTGTCGTTCGCCGCGAGGCTTCGTCACGATGGTCCGGATCTCTGACTTCGTGGAGATCTGCGCCGCCTGACCGGCCCCCGGTTGGCTTCGCCACGGAGCCTGGTTTCGGCCAGGTCGCGGTCTGACAATGGAAGGGTCGCCTGACGGCGGCCCTTCTTCTTTTTGGGAGGTGCCGAGATTTTTCTGGAGAGACTGTGAGCGGCCCGATCGTCATCCTCGTCGACGCCGATGCCTGTCCGGTCAAGGACGAGGTCTACAAGGTCGCCGCGCGGCATGGCCTCAAGACCTATGTCGTCGCCAATGCCCCGATCGCCGTCCCGCGCGATCCTTCGATCGAGCGCGTTCTCGTCGGCAGCGGGCTCAACATCGCCGATGACTGGATCGCCGAGCGCGCCGCGCCGGGAACCATCGTCGTCACGGCCGACATCCCCCTCGCCGATCGCGCGATCAAGGCCGGTGCCGACGTTCTCGCGCCGAACGGCCGCGCCTTCACGGCGGATTCGATCGGCATGGCGCTCGCGACGCGCAATCTCATGGAGGATCTGCGCAGCGCCGGCGCCGTCACGGGCGGCCCGCCCCCCTTCTCGCGCAGCGATCGCTCGGCCTTCCTCTCGGCGCTCGACCAGTCGATCCGCCGCCTGAAGCGGCGCGGTTTCGGTGAAGAAACCGCCGGATAGCCGCCGCATGCCATGTTGAGGCTGGATTTCAACGAGAAAGTAACCTTGAACGCGTCATCCTCGCGGTCCGTGTGACTGCCGCGAGCCAATGTCCCCAGCGACGCGGAGAAGAAGAAGGCTGATCATGATCAAGAACAAGCTCCGTATGCTGGCCGCCGCGACGGTTCTCCTTGCCGGCGCTACCGCGGCGAATGCCGCCACCTGCAGCAACAATCCCGCCGACTTCCCGGCCTGGCTCGACAGCTTCAAGGCGGAAGCGGCGGCGAACGGCATCTCGCCGCGCGTCGTCAACGCGGCGCTTTCCGGCGTCACCTATGATCCGCGCGTCATCAAGCTCGACCGCAACCAGAAGCACTTCAAGCAGCCCTTCTCGGTCTATTCGGCCCGCGTCGTCTCAGCCGGCCGCGTCGCCAAGGGCAAGAAGCTGATGCAGCAATATGCCAATGTGCTGGCGCGCATCGAGAAGACCTATGGCGTGCCCGCGCCGATCCTCATCGCGATCTGGGGCATGGAAACCGATTTCGGCGCCGGCAGCGGCAACATGTCGACTTTCCGCTCGCTCGCGACCCTCGCCTTCGACTGCCGCCGCTCGGCCTTCTTCACCGACCAGCTGATGGCGGCGCTGACCATCGTCCAGCGCGGTGACCTTGCGCCCGGCGACATGAAGGGCGCCTGGGCCGGCGAACTCGGCCAGACGCAGTTCCTGCCGACCTCCTATGTCCGCTTCGCGGTCGATTTCGACGGCAACGGCCATGCCGATCTCCGCCACAGCCCGGCCGACGTCCTCGCTTCGACCGCCAACTATCTCAAGGGCTATGGCTGGCAGCGCGGCGGCAGTTGGGAAGAAGGCTCGGCCAATTTCAACGTGCTGCGCCAGTGGAACAAGGCCGAGGTCTACGCCAAGAGCGCCGCGCTCTTCGCGGACAAGCTCGTCGGCAAGCAGTAAGCCGCCCGCCGGCAGAGTTCCATGTCGTCCGATGCATCCGCCCGGCCGAGCGTCGCCATCATCGGCGCCGGCCCGGCGGGCCTGATCGCCGCCGAACGCCTCGCTGAAGGGGGCGCGGCGGTGACGGTGTTCGACCGCATGCCCTCCCCCGGCCGCAAGCTGCTGATGGCCGGGCGCGGCGGGCTGAACCTCACGCATGGCGAGCCGCTTCCGTCCTTCCTCGCGCGCTACGGAGCGGCCGAGCCCTGGCTCGCGCCGATGATCGAAGCCTTCCCGCCCGAGGCCGCGCGCGCCTTTGCCGCCGGCCTCGGCGAGGAAACCTTCGTCGGATCGAGCGGCCGCGTCTTCCCGAAATCGATGAAGGCCTCGCCGCTTCTGCGCGCCTGGCTGCGGCGTCTCGATGCACTCGGGGTCACGCTGCGGCTGCGCATGGACTGGACCGGCTTCGACGGCCCTTCCGCCAACCGCTTCCGCGGGGCGGACGGATCCGAAGAGGTGATCGCGGCCGATGCGACTCTGCTCGCGGTTGGCGGCGCCAGCTGGCCGCGCCTCGGCTCCGACGGCAGCTTCGCGCCGATCCTGACCGCGGCCGGCGTCGCCGTGACGCCGCTCCGCGCCGCCAATTCCGGCTTCGCCGTCGCCTGGTCCGAGAGCTTCCGCGGCCGCTTCGCCGGTGAGCCGCTCAAGAACATCGCCATCAGTTTCGGCGGAAAGAGCGTGCGCGGCGAGGCCATGGTGACCGGCTACGGGATCGAGGGTGGCGCGATCTACGCCCTCTCGGCGCCGCTGCGCGAGGAAGTGGCGCGTTCGGGCTCGGCGGTGGTGACGCTGGACCTGCTGCCCCAGCGCAGCGCCGAGGCCATCGCGGAGCGGCTGGCACGGCAGCGTCCGAGCGAGTCGCTCGCGAACCGCCTGCGCAAGGCGACGCAGCTGGCGCCGGTCGCGATCAACCTGATGCGCGAGGCGGTGCGTGACCTCCCCCGCGATCCCGCAGCGCTCGTGGCCCTGATCAAATCCGTGCCGCTGACGCTGGGCGAACCTTCCGGGCTTGCCCGCGCCATCTCGACCGCGGGCGGCGTCAGCCGCGATGCCGTCGATGACATGCTGATGCTGACGGCGCGGCCTGGCACCTTCGTCGCCGGCGAGATGCTCGATTGGGAAGCCCCGACCGGCGGCTATCTGCTGCAGGCGGTGATGGCCACCGGCGTCGCCGCCGCGGCCGGCATCGCCGCGCGGCTGGGATTACAGGCGAAGCAAGGCTAGCGAAGTTCCGCCCGCAGCGCGTCGAGCCCGGCTTCGATGGCCGCGCCCGCCGCCCGCTCCATCGCCCGATAGCGGGCGAGCACCTCTTCGCCGAGCGGCGAGAGACGCGCCCCGCCGCCGCCGCCGCTGCCGCCCTTCTCGGTCTCGATCAGCGGCGCGCGGAAGGCTTCGTTCATTTCGCGGGTGAGCGTCCACACGCGCTTGGCGCTCATGCCGAGCCGCTCGCCGGCCGATGCCAGCGAGCCGGTGGCCGCGACCGCCTCGAGCAGGTCCGCCTTGCCCGGGCCGAGCGCGAAGCCCGGCTTCAGCACGAGGCGGAAGCGCAGTCCTTCGATCTGGTTCGGCTTGTGCACGGCATGGCCTCGCGCGATCGGTCCGACGCGATCATGCCGCGCCTTGGCACGAGCCGTCCACGCTGTCGCAGGCCGGAACCGGCGCGTAGTCACGACAATTTGCGGCTGACTGTGACCTCGGCTCCCCTTGGCGTCCGGTCACGCGCCGCTCTATTCACCCCGTGCCGTCACTCCCCGCACGGTTCCGCCAGCGAAGAAGGTCCGAATGCCCAACTTCCTCTCCCCGGCCATTGCGCCGATCCTGCTTCTGATCGGCTCCAACGTCTTCATGACGACGGCCTGGTACTGGCATCTGAAATTCCCCTCGACCAATCTGGTCAAGGTCATCCTGATCTCCTGGAGCATCGCGCTGGTCGAGTACTGCCTCGCCGTCCCGGCCAACCGCATCGGCCACGGCGTCTATTCGGCAGCCCAGCTGAAGACGATGCAGGAGGTGATCACCCTCGTCGTCTTCGCGCTGTTCTCCTGGCTCTATCTGAAGGAGCCGCTCGGCTGGAACCACCTGGTCGGCTTCGCGCTCATCGCCGGCGGCGCAGCCTTCATCTTCCACAAGTTCTGAACGGAGGGGCGGCGGTCAGCCGTCCTTCCCGATGTCGACCAGAAGGGCTGCGGGGCGCGCGTCGAGCGCGCTCTGCGGCGCCATCATGATGCGCGCCTGCTGCGTCGGCTCGCCACGATTCTGGCTGATGCCGCCGGTGAGCGAGACGATCGCGACGAGCACGAGCGCGGCCGTATAGGCGGCCATCCAGAGCATGAAGGCGCGGCGGATCCGCGTCTCGTGCCGCGGGTCTCTTCCAAATGTGAAGCGCTCGTTCATGGCTCGTCCCCGTCGGTTCGGTCAATCGCAATGCCGGTCATTCAGACGCCCGACTGCGGCGCCCGTTCGGAGCGAATGTGTCCGGCGCCGCAAGAATGCGTGGTCAAATCAAGGCAAGCGGCGACAGGCGGAATCGCGTGTCGCCGCTGATCCTTAGGCGGGGAAGCTCACCGAGTCTGTGATCGCGGTCACGCCTCGGGCCGCCAGTCCAGCGCGACGTGTCGAGGCCGCGCCGCGACCCGCGCCAGCCAGGTGCGGATCGCCGGATAGAGCGAGAGATCGTAGTCGGCCTCGGCGGCGACATGGGTATAGGCATAGAGCGCGATATCGGCGACGGAGAAGCCCGACCCGGCAAGGAAGTCGGCCTGCTCGAGCCGCCGCTCCATGACCGTCAGCGCCTTGTTGCCCTTCGTCTGCCACTCCTCGATCCGGTGTGCCATCGCCTCGCGCCCGCCCGGCGTCAGATGCAGCCAGTTGCGCGCGACGGCGATCACCGGCTCGTGGCTGTACTGCTCGAAGAACAGCCACTGCCAGCAGAGCGCCCGCTCATAGGCATCTTCCGGAATGAGGGAGGTGCCTTCGGCGAGATGCAGCAGCATGGCGTTCGATTCCGCCAGAGGGCGACCGTCAGGGAGGATGAGCAAAGGCACCTGCGCATTGGGATTGAGGCGCAGGAAGTCCGGTGCAGTCGTCTGGCCGGCCCCCTTCACGACCTCGACGATCCTGAACGGGATGCCGAGTTCATGCATCGCGAGCCGCGGCTTGTAGCAGTTGCCCGAGGCCTGCATCGAATAGAGCGTATAGGTGCCGGTCATCGCGTCCCCCTTGTTGACGGCATGATCGCTTGCCCTCGCTATGGCGTCCAATTCCCTTTGGCGATCGATCGATCACGGCGATTGATTGAGCGACATTTCCATGCAGAAATGTCGCTCCCATCCGGAGTCCCCGCCATGACCGTCCTCCCCCGCCGCCTCGCCGCCGCGCTCGCCGGCCTCGCCCTTCTCGCAATGCCGCTCGCGGCCCTTCCCGCCGCCGCCGACACGATCGTCTTCGCCGCCGCCAGCCTGAAGGAATCGCTCGGCGCCGCCGTGAAGGCCTATGAGGCCAAGACGGGCGAGAAGGTCGCCGTCAGCTATGCCGGCTCCTCGCAGCTCGCCAGGCAGATCGAGGCCGGCGCGCCGGCCGATCTCTTCATCTCGGCCGATCTCGACTGGATGGACGAACTGGCGAAGAAGGACCTGATCGACTCAGCCTCGCGCGTCACGCTGCTCGGCAACACGCTCGTCCTCGTCGCGCCCAAGGCCTCGACCGCCTCGCTCGCCATCGGCCCCGGCTTCCCGCTCGCCGAAGCGCTCGGCGCCGACGGCAAGCTGGCCATGGCCGCCGTCGCCTCGGTGCCGGCCGGCAAATATGGCAAGGCGGCGCTGGAGAAGCTCGACGTCTGGACGTCCGTCGCCCCGCATGTCGCAGAGGCCGACAATGTCCGCGGCGCCCTCGCCTTCGTCGCGCGCGGCGAGGCACCGTTCGGCATCGTCTACGGCACCGACGCCAAGGCGGAGCCGGGCGTCCGCGTGGTTGGCACCTTCCCCGCCGACAGCCACGCGCCGATCGTCTACCCGCTCGCCCGCATCAGGGCCTCGACCAACCCGGAGGCGCAGCGCCTGCTCGACTTCCTGGTCTCGCCGGAAGCGAAGGCGATCTTCGAGGCCGCCGGGTTCACGGTTCTCGCCGGACAAGGCTAGGATCGGCCCGGAGAAGCGGGCGCGAGGCCGATGGCAGAGATCTTCACCGCCGAGGAATGGACGGCGATCGCGCTCAGCCTGCGCGTCGCCTGCGTGGCGGTCGTCGCGAGCCTCCCGCTCGGTATCGCCGTCGCCCTTCTCCTGGCGCGCGGGCGCTTTCCGGGGCGCACGCTGCTCTCGGCCGTCGTTCACCTGCCGCTGGTGATGCCGCCCGTCGTCACCGGCTTCCTGCTTCTGCTCGCCTTCGGCCGCAAGGGACCGATCGGCGCCTTCCTCGACCAGCATTTCGGCATCGTGCTTGCCTTCCGCTGGACCGGCGCGGCGCTCGCCTGCGCCGTCATGGGCTTTCCCCTGATGGTGCGGGCGATCGCGCTGTCGATCGAGGCGATCGATAGGCGGCTCGAACAGGCGGCCTCGACGCTCGGCGCCGGACGGATCGCGGTCTTCCTGACCGTCACGCTGCCGCTCGCCCTCCCCGGCATCCTCGCCGGCACCGTCCTCTCCTTCGCCCGCGCGCTCGGCGAGTTCGGCGCGACCATCACCTTCGTCTCCAACATTCCCGGCGAGACGCAGACGATCCCGTCCGCGATCTACAGCCTGATTCAGACGCCGGGCGGCGATGGCGCGGCGCTGCGGCTGACCGCGATGTCGGTCGCGATCTCGCTCGGCGCGCTTCTGGTCTCGGAGGCGATCGCGCGGCGGGCGCGGCGCGAGGATCCGCGATGAGCCTCGTCGTCGATGTCGGCAAGCGGCTCGGCAGTTTCGATCTCGCTGTCCGCTTCGAGCAAAGGGGGCGGGTCACGGCGCTCTACGGCCCATCGGGTTCCGGCAAGACGACGATCGTCAACTGCGTCGCCGGCCTCGTCCGTCCCGATCGCGGCCGCATAGCCTTCGGGGAGACGGTGCTCTTCGACGCCGATGCCGGCATCGACTTGCCGCCGCATCGCCGCCGCATCGGCTATGTCTTCCAGGATGCGCGGCTCTTCCCACATCTCTCGGTGCGCGCGAACCTTTCCTATGGCGGCTGGTTCCGCCGCGGCGCGCCCGTCGCCGATTTCGCTGGCATCGTCGATCTCCTCGGCATCGGTTCCCTGCTCGACCGGCGCCCGCGCGATCTCTCCGGCGGCGAGAAACAGCGGGTCGCGATCGGCCGCGCGCTGCTCGCCCATCCCCGCCTCTTGCTGATGGACGAGCCGCTCGCCGCGCTCGACCGTGGCCGGCGCGCCGAGATCCTGCCCTATCTGGAGCGACTGGCGGACGACATGACCCTGCCGATCCTCTATGTCAGCCATGCCATCGAGGAGGTGGCGCGGCTCGCCGACCAGGCGGTGATCATCGAGGCCGGGCGCATCGTCGCCGACGGACCCATCGACCGGGTCTTCGCCGGCGAGGGCCGCGACCACGCGATCGGCGGCATCCTGTCGGCAAAGGTGATCGAGGCGGATGGCGACGGCGTGACCGCTCTCGCCCATGCGGGCGGGCGGCTTCATGTGCCGCGCCTGTCGAAGCCGGCCGGAAGCGAAGTACGGGTCGTCATCCGCGCGCGCGACATCGCGCTGGCGCTGGGCGAACCGGGGATCATCTCGATCCGCAACCGCCTCGCCGCGCTGGTCGCGAGCGTCGCCGAGGATGGCGACGAGATCGCCGTGACGCTCGATGTCGCGGGAACGCCGCTTGTCGCCCGGGTCACGCGCGCAGCCGCCCGCGAGCTTGGCCTCGCGCCGGGCGTCGCCGTGACGGCGCTGATCAAGGCCGTGGCGCTGGAAGACCGCTGAGGATCAGCCGCAGGCGCCGCGCAGCGCCTTGCCCTCGACCTCGAGGCGGACCTTGGCGGTGCCGCTCGAGACCATGCCGAGTTGCTGCGCCGCCGCGCGGGACACGTCGATGACGCGGCCGCGGATGAACGGACCGCGGTCGTTGATGCGCACGACGACGAACTTGCCGTTTCTGAGGTTCTGCACCTTGACGCGGGTGCCGAAAGGAAGGGAGCGATGTGCCGCCGTCAGGGCGGAGGGGTTGTTGCGCTCGCCGCTCGCCGTCTTGCCGGAGAGCTTGTACCAGGAGGCGCCGCCACACTGGCTGCCGGCTTCGGCCGGCTTGATGGAGAGGCTCGTGGACGCCGCGATGGCCATGATGCCGAGCCCGAGGGCCGGCAGAGTGGTCTTGAAACTCAACCGATACATCTCCGATTTCGCGCTCGCCGGCGCGCAGGACACCTGATCGAAAGGGGTTGTCGTTCGACGTCGTTCATCAATCGGCGAAAGAAGGCGAGAATGCGGCGTGGATTGTGCACCAAACCGCACATAGCGCGCCCGGAGACGGCACGCGAGCGCCCCTAAGGAGACCGCAACGGCGGGCCGTCAGCGGCCGCCCAGCCGCTCGATCAGCGCCATCGCGGCGGCGGGCGCCTTCGGCTTGAAGCCGTTGATCATGTAGATGAAAACGTCACGCCCGCCATCATGCTTCGCCGCCTCGGCAAGGAGCGGCAGGTCGTCGGGCACGCCGCCCTTCGCGAAGGTCTTCGCCCGTGCATGCCAGGCGTCCAGGGCTGCGGCGGAATAACCCACTTGTTCCGCCTCGGACGCGGCCTGGAGGCGGGCATAGACGAAATCGGCGGTCGGGTCGGCGATCAGCGGAAAGCTGTCGGAATCCGCCAGGACGATCGCTACGCCGTATTTGCGCGCCAGCGCGACGAATTCCGGCACCTTGAAGCTGTCGTTCCGCACCTCGACGGCGTGGCGGAGCCGGCGGCTGCCTTCCTTCTCCGGCAGCAAAGCGAGGAAGGCCTCGAAGTCCTCCGGATCGAAGGCCTTCGTCTCCATGAACTGCCAGTTGATCGGGCCGAGCTTGTCGCCGAGCTCCGTGATGCCGCTGTCGATCAGGCGGCGGATGGATTCGCCCGCCTCGGCGAGCTTGCGGCGGTTGGTCGTGTAGCGCGAGCCCTTGAGCGCGAAGACGAAATCATCCGGCGTCTCCTCGGCCCATTTGCGGAAGCTCGCCGGCTTCTGCGTGCCGTAATAGGTGCCGTTGATCTCGATCGATGTGACGTGGCGGCTGGCATGCTCCAGTTCGCGTTTCTGCGGCAGGCCCCCGGGATAGAACACGCCGCGCCATGGCTCGAAAACCCAGCCGCCGATGCCGACCCTGATCATTGCTTCACCCTCCCGCTCGCGCTGCATGCGGAACACACGATCGCATGCCGCGTTGAACCGTCGTCCGCAGCGCACCGCCGTTTGCGGAACGCCTTATCGCGGATTGCCGCGACATAGCGCCCTTAGGCGTCCAATGACACCCGATTGCCGCGATTCCACAAGGAGACACGACATGATGACCCGCTCTCACAGCGCCGACCCGACGATGTCGCCCGGAGGGCGGACGCTGTCCGTTCTGGCGGGCCTCGCGCTCGCCGCTGCCTCGCTGCGGCCGCGCCCGAACCCCGTGCTTTCGATTCTCGCTCTCGTGACGGGGTCCTATCTCGCCTATCGCGGCGCGACCGGAACCTGCCCGATCACCGAGGCGATCGAAGAGCATTTCGGCGAGCTCGAGCCGCCGCGCCGTCGCTGAATGGAAAGGCGGGCCACAAGGCCCGCCGATCACTGACGATGATGGGTGGGCGGGCTCAGGCCCGCCGCTTCACGATCATCCCCCAGATGAAGAGCACGATGATCGCGCCGACCACGGAGCCGATGATACCGGCCTGGTCGTTGGGTCCGTACCATCCGATCGCCTGCCCGAGCCAGGTCGCCACGAAGGCGCCGGCGATGCCGAGCAGGATGGTGAGGATGAAGCCCTTGGGCTCGTTGTCGCCCGGCATGATGAACTTCGCGATCACGCCGGCGATGAAGCCGATGATGATGGTCCAGATGATGGTCATGGGTCGTTCCCCGTCCCGCTGTTGAGCCCGAGTCTCAATGCCCGGCGAGGCGGGATTGTTGCATGACGGAGCGATGAAATCGAACGGCGCCTTGCCGCTCAGTCCGAAACGACGCCGCCGCGCATCGCCTTGACGCCCGAGCGGCGGGCCTTTTCCGAAAGACGCTTCTCCTTCGAGGCCTTGGTCGGCCGCGTCGGACGCCTTGGAACCGGCTTCGGCACGGCGGCGCGGATGAGCTCGACAAGGCGCTCGAGCGCATCGGCGCGGTTGCGGGCCTGGTCGCGGTGGCGCTGCGCCGTGATGACGATGATGCCGTCCTGCGTCAGCTTCGCCCCGGCGAGCCGCATCAGCCGCACCGCGACATCATCCGGCAGCGAGCGCGAGCGCCGCGCGTCGAAGCGCAGCTGCACCGCGCTCGACACCTTGTTGACGTTCTGCCCGCCCGGCCCAGAGGAACGGATGAACGTCTCCTCGATCTCGCTTTCGTCGAGAGCGATCTCGTCTGTGATCTCGATCACGGGATCGGCTCCGTCCCTCGCCCGCGGCTGGCCCCGCTATTGCGCGGCCTTGGCCTCGGTGATCGCCGCGTCATAGGCGGCGCAGATCTGGTTGATGTCGGTGCTGCGTTCGGCCAGCCGATCGACATCGACCTGCTTGGCGCGCCAGGTCGGCTGCTGCGCCGGATCCTTGGCAACGATCGCCTTCACGAGATCGGCGAGCTCGATCGACTTCGCCTGCAATTCGTCTTCCGTGCAGGCGAGAGCCGCCGGCGTGGTGGCGGCAATCAGCGCGAGAGCGAGAAGGGTGCGGCGCATCGTCATGAGGTCCCTATCGGAAATCCAGTCCCCGATCCGGATATAGAGGGTTATCATGCGCCGCGCACTCCCTTCGATCGCGCCGGCTCCCTCCCCCGGGCTCGCCGCTGCCGCCCGCGATCGCCCATGACAGGATCCTTCCCATGACCCATCCCGCCATCGAAGCAGGCCATGTCGCCGTCATCACCGGCGGTGCCTCCGGCATCGGCCTCGCCGCCGCCAGGAAGTTCCTCTCGCTCGGCCTCAAGGTCGCCATCGCCGACTGGAACGAGGAGGCGATCGCCCGCGCGCAGCAGGCGCTTGGCCCCGATGTCCTGGTCATGCGCACCGATGTCTCCAGCCGCACCTATGTGGAGGCCTTTCAGGAAGCGGTCCTCGCCCGCTTCGGCGCCGTGCATGTGCTCATGAACAATGCCGGTATCGGCAATGGCGGCCCGGCGCTCGGCAATCTCGACAGCTGGCAGCGCGTGATCGGCACCAATCTGTGGGGCGTCGTCAACGGCGTGCAGGTCTTCGTGCCGAAGATGATCGCCGCCGGCGCGCCCGGCCTCGTCATCAACACCGGCTCCAAGCAGGGCATCACCACGCCGCCCGGCGATACGGCCTACAACGTCTCCAAGGCCGGCGTGAAGGTGCTGACCGAAGCGCTCCAGCATGAGCTGCGCGGCATCGAGGGCGGCCGGATCGAGGCGAAGCTGCTGATTCCCGGCTTTGTCTGGACCGGTCTCACCACCGGCGACCGCGCCGAGAAGCCGGCTGGCGCCTGGACGCCGGAGCAGACCATCGACTTCATGCTTGCCTCGATCGAGCGCGGCGATTTCTACATCCTCTGCCCCGACAACGAGGTCGAGCGGCCGACCGACGAAAAGCGCATTCTCTGGGCCGCCGGCGATATCGTCGAAAACCGGCCGCCGCTGTCCCGCTGGCACAAGGACTATGGCGACGCCTTCGCGGCGTTCCTCAAGGGCTGAGGGGACGACGCGCTGCCATGGTGGTCGTCCGGCCGATCCGCGAGGATGACATCGAAGGCTTCCGCGCGGCGGTGGACCGGGTCGCGCGCGAGAAGCGCTTTCTCGCCCGCATCGAGGGGCCGAGCTTCGAACAGGCCTCGCGCTTCGTCCTCGGCAATCTCGCCTGCGGCAATCCGCACTTCGTCGCCGATGCCGACGGCCTTGTCGCCGGCTGGTGCGACGTCATCCGCCAGGATCATCTGCCGATCTACGCCCATAGCGGCACGCTCGGCATGGGGCTCGTGCCGGAATGGCGCGGCAAGGGTCTGGGCCGGCGGCTCATCGAAGCCGCAGTCGCAGCCGCCTTCGCCGCGGGCATGACCCGGGTCCAGCTGACGGTGCGAGCCGATAACGAGGCGGCGATCACACTTTATCGCCGCATCGGCTTCGCCGACGAAGGCTATCACCGCGGCACCGACCGCATCGACGGCATCACCTACGACACACGGTCGATGGCGCTCCTCGCCTGACGGATCAGGCGATACCCAGCCCTGCGAGCACGAAGGCCACGCGCTCGTCGACGCTGGCGCGCGGCAGCAGCAGGCATTCATGGCCGCGCGCCGCATAGGCCTCGAGCAGCGCATCATATTCCGCCACTGCCTCGTCGAACCCATGCCGCCGCTCCGCGTCCGTCGCGAACAGTTCCGGCCAGGGCGGCGCCATGAAGACGACGCGGTCATAGCGGCACCGCGCCAGCGCGGTGACGAGCGCATCCGGTAGCGGACGGTCCGTGCGCCGGTACCAGGCTTCGGCATCGATCAGGCTTCGGTCGAACAGGGTCAGGCCGCCTTGCGCCAGCGCCGCGTCATGATCGGCGATGGCGAGGTCCGTGACACGCTCGGCGAAGCGCTCCGGCACCTGCCAGGGCAGCGCATCGCCGCCGCTGGCGAGGGCCTCGCGGACCACGCGCCGGCCGGGCTCCTCGGCCGTCGCGATGCCGCGCTCGGCAAGCGCGGCGAGAAGGGTCGACTTGCCGCCGCCGGAACAACCGGAGAGGACGACGAGACGGGTGGGCGCGATGGCGTGAACGGCGGTCATGAAAGGTTCGCTCCGAGGTTGCGCGGATGATGTCGCGGCAATGCTTGGGAAAGGTAATGGACGTGCGGCGGAGCGGCGCTCGCAAGCGCTGGCTCGACCGTGACAAAGAGGCGGGATAGCATCGCCTTGCGCACCGCGATCCCGCGGCCGTCACGGTGCCATCCTCAGCCTGCGGCCGACGGGAGCATCCGATGTTGCGCCGCCTTGCCGCGAGCCTGATCGTGCTCGCAACGCTGGTCGCCGGTCTCGCGGCCGGCTCTGCCACCGCCGACACTCTGCCACTGCCGCCCTCGCTCGTCGATGGCGCCAGCGATGCGGGCGCGGTGCTGCTCGTCGAAGCGGAAGCGCGGGAGGCCTATTTCCCGCTGGCGGCCAATTTCCTGACGCAGAAGAACCAGGCCTTCTGCGGCGTCGCCTCGATGGTGATGATCCTCAACGCGCTGCGTATCCCGGCCCCGGAAGTGCCGGAATACCTGCCCTACCGGACCTTCACGCAGGACAATGTCTTGAATGCCTCGACCGAGGCGATCGTGCCGCAGGCGACGATCCTCAAACAGGGCATGACGCTGGACGAGCTCGGCGCCGTCTTCGCCGTGCAGCCGGTTGCGGTCACCGTCCGCCACGCGGCCGATTCGAGCCTCGACGCCTTCCGCAAGGAGGCCCGCGACGCGCTCGCCACGCGCGGCCGGTTCGTGGTCGTGAACTATCTGCGCAAGGCGATGGGCCAGCAGACCGGCGGCCACTTCTCGCCGCTCGCCGCCTATGACGCCGAGACGGACCGCTTCCTCATCCTCGATGTCGCCCGCTACAAATATCCGCCCGTCTGGGTGACGGCGTCCGATCTCTTCGGCGCCATGAACACCGCCGACAGCGACAATGACGGCCGCACGCGCGGCTATCTGCTGATCGCCGGCAAGAGCGGCTGACCGTCACCCCATCCGGCCGCAAGCGCCGCACGACAAGGACCATCCATGACGACGATCGAACCGACCCGCCGCGGCATGCTCGCGGGCGTCTTCGGCGCTGCGCTGGCGCCCGCCCTCCCCTTCGGCCTCGCGGCGCTCGCACCTTCCGTGGCCAGGGCGGAAGCGGCGATTGCGGACGTCGCGAAGAGCACGGCCACGCTGGCCGGCCGCACGATCCCGGCGCGGACGCTGCCGGTGCCCGATACTGTCAGCGCCGCGCTCCGGCCGATCGTCGCGGCGGAGCCGCGGCCGGGCTGGAACCGCTTTCCCGCCGAGGCGGATAAGGCGGGTTGGCAGGCGCTGCAGCGCCAGACGGGTGCGGGACCGCATCCGATCCTCGCCGAGATCGGCACGAAGCTCGGCGTCACCGTCGCGCCGGACGTCATTGCCGGCGTCCCGGTCTTCGTCTCGACGCCGGCCAACATTCCCGAGCGCAACCGCGGCCGCGTGCTGATGCACTGCCATGGCGGCGGCTATGTCCTCTTCCCCGGCGAGATCGGCGCCGGCGAGGGCATGATGATGGCCGGCCATGGCGGCTTCACCACCGTATCGGTCGACTACCGCATGGCGCCGGATTTCCCCTATCCCGCGGCGCTCGACGACGTGGCCTCGGTCTGGAAGGCGCTCGCCGCCAGGCACGACCCCCGCCGCATGGCGGTGTTCGGCACCTCCGCCGGCGGCGGGCTGACTCTGGCGCTCATGCTGAAGGCAAAGGCCGACGGTTTCCCGATGCCCGCCGCCATTGCGCCGGGCAGCCCCTGGGTCGACCTCGCGCCGCGCGGCGATTCACTCGCCACCAACGAATTCGTCGACAATTCCCTCGTCTCGATCGATGGCTGGGTGGGCACGGCAGGCCGCCTCTATGCCGGCGCCACCAGCCGCGACGATCCGTTCATCTCGCCCATCAACGGCGACTTCCGCGGCCTGCCACCGGCGATCCTCACCTCGGGCACGCGCGACCTCCTGCTCTCCGACACGGTCCGCGCCCATCGCAAGCTCCGCCAGGCGGGCGTCGAGGCGGCATTGCAGGTCTTCGAAGCCCAGAGCCACGCCCAGTACCTCACCCCCTTCATCCCCGAAACGGAAGAAGCCTTCATGGAAATCGCGGCGTTCTTCGACCGGCATCTGGCGGTGTAGGCGGCAGAGTCTGGGGCCCTTCAAGACCCGTTAATCGCATCGCCGCGCGCCGCTTGACCGCAATCAATGGAGGCGCAACATCGCGGCTCCAGTCTGGCTGCACGGGACGTTTTCAAGCCGGCGACATCGTCGCCGAGAGCGTCCTGTCGCAGCCATGTCCGCAGCGTCCGGCGCATGCCGGCCAGGAGGTTTTCTTGCGCAGACTTCTCCGCTCCCTCGCCGCGCTGGCGGCCCTCGTCGCGCCCCTCGCGGCCGGAACCGCCTCGGCCGCGCCCGTCGAGGTCGGCCCGACCATCAGCTATGAGGAGATCGGCAGCTGGGATGCCGCGAAGCTCAACGACATCCTGACCAAGAGCGCGCCGGAGACCTTCGGCGTCTCCGTGACCTATGCGCCGGCGACCAATGGCGTGACGCTTTACCGCGTGACCTATGGCTCGGTCATCCCAGAGCGCGGCAACAAGCCGATCACCGCCACCGGCCTCCTCGCCGTGCCGGATGTCGAGGGCAAGGCTCTGCCCCTCGTCTCCTACCAGCACGGCACGGTCTACGGGAAAGAGGACGTCCCCTCCTTCCCCGACAACTCGTCCGAGACGCAGTTGATGATCGCCGCCTTCGCCGGCCGGGGCTATGCGCTGATCGGCGCGGACTATTTCGGCATGGGCGGCAGCGCGCAGGAGCCGGAGGGCTACGGCGTCAAGGCCAGCCACCAGCAGGCGACCTTCGACATGCTCGCCGCCTCGCGCGCCGTGCTCGCCAGCAAGGGCATCAGCGCCGACACGCTCTTTCTCGGCGGCTGGTCGCAGGGCGGCTATGTGACGATGTGCTTCCTCGAAAGGCTGGAAAAGGCCGGCGTCGCCGTCGCCGCGGCGTCGACGGCCAGCGGTCCCGCCGATCTCTACTCGTTCCTGAGCGGCTTCCTCGATTTCCCGCGCGAGAACGACGCCAGCTGGATCTCGATCCTCTATGTGCTGTCGAGCTTCTCCTTCGAGGAATATTACGGCCAGCCGGGCCTCGCCCGCTCGCTCTTCACCGAGGACACCTACGAGACCGCGCGCAAAATATACACCCGCGAGGAAGGCGACATCTCGGCCCTGCCGTCCGACCTCCGCAAGCTGATCCGCGCCGACTATTTCGACCCGACCTTCTTCGCCGAAAGCGCCTATGGCCGGATCGCCAAGCAGTCGGATGCCTATCGCTGGATCATCAAGACCCCGCTCAGGAGCTATTATGGCGAAGCCGACGAAGTCGTCTCTGTCGGCCTCGCCACGCTCGCGGCGCACTACCAGCAGGGCATCGGCGGCGGCAACGACAAGGTCGTCGCGATCTCGACGGGCAAGACCGACCACCGCGGCACCTTCGCCACCGCCGTCGCCAAGTGGCAGACCTGGTTCGACGAGCTGAAATAGCCCGCTAGGCGGAGGGGGCTGCGCCCCCTACCGCTTCGGCCCTTTCCGCCCCGCCCTGCTTCCGGCCCTGCCGCCGACCGAGCGGCCGCCGGGGCGGTGGTTGCTCGTCATCGGGTCGGGACGCTGCGGGCGGTCGCCATGGTCGGCAGCGACCTGCGTCATGTTGGAGCTCGCGCCCATCTCGTCGAGCGTCGGCTTGCGGGCGCGGCTGCCGAGCGGCACCTCGGTGCGCTTCACCGTCATCTCGTCGAGATCGTTCTTGCGCGCCCGCGTCGCCGGTTCGGGCGGCAGATTGCCGGCCGGGCCATATTTCCGCCCACCGCGATAGCCGCCAGTGCGCGCCTCGACCTCCGACTGGCTGGCGAGCGGATCGTCGGCGATGGCGAGTTCCGTCTCCTTGAGCCGCTTGATCTCGTCGCGCAGCCGCGCCGCCGTCTCGAATTCGAGATTGATCGCCGCCTCGCGCATCCGCTTCTCGAGATCCTCGAGATGCGCCTTGAGATTGTTCCCGATGAGCGGCGTGTCGGCGAGGCCGGCATCGACGGTGACATGGTCCTGCTCATAGACCGAGGACAGGATGTCGCCGATCTGGCGCTTGATCGTCTCCGGCGTGATGCCGTGCTCGATATTGTAGGCGACCTGCTTCTCCCGCCGGCGTTCCGTCTCCGCCATCGCCCGCTCCATCGAGCCGGTGATCGTGTCGGCATAGAGGATGACCTTGCCGTCGACATTGCGCGCGGCGCGGCCGATGGTCTGGATCAGCGAGGTCTCGGAACGCAGGAAGCCCTCCTTGTCGGCATCGAGGATGGCGACAAGCGCGCATTCCGGAATGTCGAGGCCCTCGCGCAGGAGGTTGATGCCGATCAGCACGTCGAAGGCGCCGAGACGCAGGTCACGGATGATCTCGATCCGCTCCAGCGTCTCGACGTCGGAATGCATGTAGCGGACGCGCACGCCGTTCTCGTGCAGATATTCGGTGAGGTCCTCGGCCATGCGCTTGGTCAGGGTCGTCACCAGCGTGCGCTGGCCACGCGCCGCCACGGCCCGCACCTCGCCAAGGAGATCGTCGACCTGCGCCTTGGCCGGACGCACCTCGACCACCGGATCGATGAGGCCGGTCGGGCGAATGACCTGCTCGGTAAACACGCCGCCGGTCTGCTCCAGCTCCCAGCCGGCCGGCGTCGCCGAGACATGCACCGATTGCGGGCGCATCGCGTCCCATTCCTCGAAGCGCAACGGCCGGTTGTCCATGCAGGACGGCAGGCGGAAGCCATATTCCGCGAGCGTCGCCTTGCGGCGGAAGTCGCCGCGATACATGGCGCCGATCTGCGGGATCGTGACATGGCTCTCGTCGGTGAAGACGAGCGCGTTGTCGGGCAGATATTCGAACAGTGTCGGCGGCGGCTCGCCCGGCAGGCGGCCGGTCAGATAGCGTGAATAATTCTCGATGCCGGCGCAGGAGCCGGTCGCCTCGATCATCTCGATGTCGAAGCGGCAGCGCTGCTCCAGCCGCTGCGCCTCGAGCAGGCGTCCCGCCGCCTCGAGTTCGGCGAGGCGCGCGCGCAGCTCGGTCTTGATGGAGGCAATCGCCTGGTTCAGCGTCGGCTTCGGCGTCACATAATGCGAATTCGCATAGACCTTCACGAATTTGAGGTCGGAGGTCTTCTGGCCGGTGAGAGGATCGAACTCGGTGATGCTCTCAACCTCGTCGCCGAACAGCGACAGCCGCCAGGCGCGGTCCTCGAGATGGGCCGGGAAGATCTCGACCGTATCGCCGCGCACGCGGAAACTGCCGCGCACGAAGTTGAGATCCTGACGCTTGTATTGCAGCGCCACGAGATCGGCCAAGAGCTGGCGCTGGTTGAGCTTCTCGCCGACCTCGATGCCGAAGGTCATCGCGGTATAGGTCTCGACCGAGCCGATACCGTAGATGCAGGACACCGAGGCGACGATGATCACGTCGTCGCGCTCAAGCAGCGAGCGCGTCGCCGAGTGGCGCATGCGGTCGATCTGCTCGTTGACCGACGATTCCTTCTCGATATAGGTGTCCGTCCGCGGCACATAGGCCTCGGGCTGGTAATAGTCGTAATAGGAAACGAAGTATTCGACGGCGTTGTCGGGAAAGAACGACTTGAACTCGCCATAGAGCTGCGCGGCCAGCGTCTTGTTCGGAGCGAGGATCAACGCCGGCCGCTGCGTCTCCTCGATCACCTTGGCCATGGTGAAGGTCTTGCCCGAGCCGGTGACGCCGAGCAGGACCTGATCCTTCTCCTGTCGCTGGACGCCCTCGACGAGTTCGCGGATGGCCGCCGGCTGGTCGCCGCGCGGCTCGAAGGGCGAGACGATCTCGAGGCGGCGGCCGCCCTCCGACTTCTCCGGGCGCGGCGGGCGATGCGGCACCCAGGTCTTGTCGCGAACCTCCGGCCGGCCCTTTTCGATCAGCGCCGAAAGCGCAGCGACGGTCGCGGTGACCGAGGACGAGGCGAGGCTCGACGCCGCCTCGGCGTCTTCGAGGCCGACATCGAGGCCGGACACGGGATTGAGGCCGCTCGCCGCGCGCTCGCGTGCCGAACCGGCAATGCCGATCGACGTCCCGCGCCCCGTCTTGTAGGCGGCCTTGTCCTTGTCGGCGCCTTTGCTGCCCCCCTTGACCGTACCCTTGGCCTTCTTCTCCTGGTCGACGGGCAGGTCGACCAGCGCCATGCGCTCCGGCCGCGCGCGCGGCGCGCGCTTCGGCTTCGGCGCCAGCGGCTCGGAGTCCGCGGCACGGGCGATCTCGTCGATCCAGTCGGCGATGTTGCCGCCGAGCTCGACCGGCGCGTCGGTGTCGAAGGGAGCCTGCGGCGCTTCGCCGAAGCCCGATGGTTTGGAGCGTTTGGCCATGCGTACGAAAGTAGAACGAGTCTGGCTACATTTGAAGGGGTGCGGGGTTGAAAGACCCCGGTCTGCCACTTAAACTAGTTGGAAATTCTGGTCGGAGACAAGCCATTGATCACGGTCGGTGCGTTTGACGCGAAAACCCACCTGTCGTCGCTGCTCGACAAGGTCGAAGGCGGCGAAGAAGTGACGATCACCCGACACGGCAAGCCGGTCGCCCGCCTCGTGGCCGTAGCCTCCCACGACCGGGACAAGGCCGCCGCCGCGCTGGAGGGCCTGCGGGCTCTTCGTGAGCGAAACACCCTTGGCGGTCTGTCCTGGAAGGAACTGCGGGACGAGGGGCGCAAATATTGACTGCTGCGTCGGCTGCGCTCGTCCTCGACACATCCGTGGTCCTCGCATGGTGTTTCGCCGACGAGGTGACAGCGGAAACCGAGCGGATTGCCGAACAGGTTCGCGACGAAGGCGCGATCGTGCCGGCGCTCTGGCACTGGGAGGTAGCCAACGCCTTGCTTCAGGCCGAGCGTCGCCGTCGCATCTCTGCTGCCGACGCATCGAGCAACCTCCGTTTCCTATCCGGCCTGCCAATCCTGACCGATGATGCCGATCGCGAGCGGACATGGCAGACGACGCTCGCGCTGGCGAGAAGCGAACGTCTTTCCGTCTATGACGCGTCCTATCTGGAACTGGCAATCCGCCTCGGAGCGCCGCTGGCCAGCCTCGACGCCGATCTTGTCGCAGCCGCACGGCGATCGGGCATCCGCGCATTGCCCTGATCTCCACATCCTGCGACACTTGCCGCGGCGCAACAGGAGGCCCACCCGTGCCAGGCAGGATCCTTGTGGTCGCGCAGCAGAAGGGCGGCTCCGGCAAGACGACGCTCGCCGCCCATCTCGCCGTCGCGCATGCTGCGATGCGGCGTGTCGCCATCCTCGACGTCGATCCGCAGGGCAGTCTCGGCCAGTGGTTCGAGCGGCGCGAGCGGCGGCTCGGCGAAGGCGCGACGGGCCTCGAAATGCGCACCGCCAGCGGCTGGGGCGCCAAGCGCGAGGCCCGGCTTCTGGCCCGCGATCATGACCTCGTGCTGATCGACATGCCGCCCCGCTCCGATCTCGAGGCGCGCAATGTCATCGAGGCGGCGGATCTCGTCGTCGTTCCCGTGCAGCCGACGCCCGTCGATCTCTGGGCGACCGAGGCGACGCTGGAACTCGTCGAGCGCGGCGGCCCGCCGGCCGTGATGGTGGTGAACCGTGCTCCGGCCCGGCCGATCGGCGCCTCGGTCCTTGCCGCGCTCGATGCGCTGCCGGCCCCGCTCGCCGCGACGCAGATCGTCAACCGCGTCGCTTTCGGCCAGACCATGGGCAGCGGCAGCACCGTGGTCGAGGCCTTCCCGGCGAGCAAGGCCGCCGCCGAGATCCGCGCCCTGGCCCTGGAGGTTCACGGCATGCTGCCCGAAACGCTGGCGCGGAGCGCTGCCCGATGAGTGACCCTTCCGTGCCCGACCGCGTCGATGCGCTGGAAATCCGCGCCGCGCATAACGAGCGCAGCCTCGACGAAATGAACGAGGTGCTGCTGGCGCAGTGGAAGGAAATCGAACGGCTGACCCGGCTTGTCACGCGTCTGGAGGATCGGCTTGCCGAGGCCGAGGATCGCGCCGGCCGCGGCGCGGCCCCTGAGCCCCCGCCGCCGCATTACTGAGGCCATGATGGAAACGACCACCGACACCCGCCGCCACCAGATGTTCCCGGTGCTTTCGGACGACGATCTGGCGCGGCTGGAACGGTTCGGCAATCCCGTCTCCTACGGCGATGGCGATCATCTTGTCCGTGCCGGCTCGCCGCTCGGCGGGCTCGTCGTGGTCCGCTCCGGCCATGTCGCCGTCACGCGCCGCGATGCCGCCGGCGAGGAACATCTCGTCGTCGAGCACGGTCCCGGCCAGTTCGTCGGCGAGATTTCGCAGCTCGCGGACCGGCCGGCCCTGATCGACGCCCGTGCCGTCGGCGCCGTCGAGGGCCTGGCGATTCCGGCTGCGCGGCTGCGCGCGCTGATGGTCGCGGAGGCGGATCTCGGCGAGCGCATCATGCGGGCGCTGATCCTGCGCCGCGTCGGTCTCATCGAGGCCAATGCCGGGCCGGTGATCGTCGGCCCCGCCGATGACGGCGACGTGTTGCGCCTGCAGGGCTTCCTGTCGCGCAACGGCATTCCCAACCAGCGGCTCGATCCGGACAGCGACGACGCGGCCCGCGCCATTCTCGCCCGCTTCGCGATTCCGCCCGAGGCGCTGCCGATCGTCGTCTGCTCGAATGGCGACGTGCTGCGCAATCCGGACGAACAGGCGCTTGGCCGCTGCCTCGGCCTCGTCCGGCCGATCGACTCCGCGACGCCCTATGATGTCGCAGTTGTCGGCGCCGGTCCCGCCGGTCTCGCCACCGCCGTCTATGCGGCGTCGGAAGGCCTCTCGGTGCTGGTCCTCGATTCCCGTGCCTTCGGCGGACAGGCGGGCGCCTCAGCCCGCATCGAGAACTATCTCGGCTTCCCGACCGGCATCACCGGCATGGCGCTGATGGCACGAGCCTACAATCAGGCGCAGAAGTTCGGCGCCGAGCTGGCGATCCCCGATACCGCCGCCGCCATCGCGACGACGGCGGATGGCTGCTTCCGGCTCGCGCTCGACGCCGGCGAGACGGCTTCCGCGCGCTCCGTCGTGGTGGCGAGCGGCGCCCGCTATCGCCATCCGCCCATTCCGGGCATCGCCGATTTCGAAGGTCCCAGCGTCCATTACTGGGCCTCGCCGCTGGAGCGGAAGCTCTGCGCCGGACAGGAAGTCGTGCTGGTCGGCGGCGGCAACTCCGCCGGTCAGGCCGCCGTGTTCCTAGCCGCGCAGGTCGCCAAGGTCCATATGCTGGTGCGCGGCGAAGGCCTGGCCGCGAGCATGTCGCGCTACCTGATCGACCGCATCGCGTCGCTGCCGAATGTCGAGCTGTCGACCATGAGCGAGATCGTCGCCCTGGAGGGCAGCGGCGGCGAGCTTTCGCATGTCACCTGGCGCCATCGCGGCAGCGGCGCCGAGACACGCCGGCCGGTGCGCCATGTCTTCCTCTTCATCGGCGCCGATCCGAATACCGACTGGCTCTCGGGAAGCGGCGTCGCGCTCGATGCGCACGGCTTCGTCGAGACGGGCCTCCAGCCGGATCGCCACGCGCTCGAGACGAGCATCGCCGGCATCTTCGCGGCGGGCGACGTGCGCGCCGGCTCGGTCAAGCGGGTCGCGGCCGCCGTCGGCGAAGGCGCGGCCGTCTGCGCCGCGATCCACCAGTTCCTGGCCGCCCGCGGCCAAGCCCCCGCCCCGGTCGGAGCCGAAACGCGATGAGTGACGATTGCAGCCACCTCGACAGCATCCGCACGGTGACGCCGAGCGCCAAGGGATGCGAGGAATGCCTGAAGACCGGCAGCTGGTGGGTGCATCTGCGCCTCTGCCGGACCTGCGGCCATGTCGGCTGCTGCGACGATTCCCCCAACAGGCACGCGACGCGCCATTTCCACGCCACCGGCCACCCGATCATCGAGGGCTACGACCCGCCGGAAGGCTGGGGCTGGTGCTATGTCGACGAAGTCTTCATCGACCTCCCCGACCAGACCCCGCAGGACGGGCCGATCCCAAGGTTCGTTTGACTATCTCTTCGTGACACCTGCGCCCGCGCACCAGCCGGCTGCGGGCAGCCGGCCGACTGGCGCTGCCATGTCCGGATGGCTCTGAGCGAACCCCAAGCACTCGCCATTCGTCATGGTTGTGATGTATTGTTCTCTCTCGCATGACGAGCACATCTGCCATACGTGCTTGGGCGAGAACGGGCATCGGCTTGGGGGAGCTGGCCATGAAACAATCACGGGAAGTGAAGCACGGACGCTTGGTGAATGCCGCGGCGGTGATGTTCGCCGTCCTGATCGCTCTCGGATGGCCGCAGGCGCGCGCAGTAGACAACGCAGCTGGCACCCAAGCGAGCGTCGGCGCCTCGACCACGGCCGGCACGGCGGCCAGCCAGACGGCAACGGCGACGCCAGCGACGCAGCCGGAAGCGATTGCCGGACTTGGAAAGAAGGGCCGAGACCAGACGGCGATTCCCACGCTCGAGATGGGCGACGATCTTCTCGTCCGGCTTGACGGGACTGCCCCGCTCAAGGTCGCCGACTGGACGCTTTACCTGAACGGCCATGAGATCACGGACCTCGCGAGCAGCACAGTTTTGGATGACAGTGAGCATGGGCTCGTCTTCAAGCTGCGAAGGACCGACAAGAACAAGGCAAACTGGAACGAAATCCTCGGCTCGCCACCCCTCAGCGGGCGCGATGTGACCGTAGCGATCGGTCATGCGGGCGCTAAAGACGCGCCACTGCTCAAGACCAGAGACGGCGATCCACCCGCGGTGTTCCGGCTGGACATTCTCATGACGATCTGGCTGGTCGTCGCGGCGCTCGTCGCTGTGGCGGTTCTCGTCCTTTTCGCAGGCGTGGCCGCGAGGACCTCGATCCTCCGGGATGACTTCCTGTCCCAGATACCGGTCCGCCAGCGCAATTTCAGCCTGGGGCGCTGTCAGATGGCGTTCTGGTTCGTGCTCGTCGCGGTGTCGTTCCTGTTCCTCTGGGCATTGCTGTGGGACTACAACACCATCAACGCGCAGGCCCTGACGCTCATGGGCATATCGGTCGCCACGGGGCTCGGCGCGCTGATGGCCAACACGAGCAAGAGCGAGGCGGTGGCCTCGGCCGACAAGGAGCTGAGAGCGGCGGGCTTCAATAGCCCGGAAGACATCGAGTCCAGGATCGCGCGGCGAAAGGCGGCGAGAGACGAACGGATCACACAGAGCGGCAATCCAGCGGCCGTTGCCGCGCTCGATGCTGAGATTCTGTCCCTGACTGCCGAGATTGACACCTATCGTGCCAAGGCGAAGGACTTCGTGACCACGACCTACGATTTCGACACCGGTCAGTACCGCTACGGACAGTTCTTTCGCGATCTCGTCGTCGACGACTCCGGACCGACGCTCCACAGGCTTCAACTCGTCTGCTGGACGATCATTCTTGGCGCCGTGTTCGTGGTGGGAATCTATCGCGACCTGACCATGCCGGAATTCAGTTCGACGCTGCTCGCGCTCATGGCCGTCACCAGCGCCGGCTATGTCGGCTTCAAGTTTCCCGAGAAGGCGTGACGAGCCGGCCGCGGCGGCGGCGCTCGCCTGGAAAGCAAAGAGGCACGGTTCGTCACCGTGCCTCAACTCGATCGCGGCGACAGCGCGCCGATCAGGATATGCGCCGGCCCTGACCCGCGCCTCACGCCGCGCGGCGGCGGATCGGGTTCGGCAGCTCGATCTCGACTTCGAGGGTCGAGACCGCTTCGTCGCGCTGCATCTTGACCTGCACCTTGTCGGACGGGATGTCGACATGGCGCGAGATCACCGCGAGGATTTCCTCGCGCAGGATCGCGACGAGATCGCTGGCGCCGGCCGAGACGCGCTCGTGCTGCAAGAGGATCTGCAGGCGGTCGCGCGCCACCGGGGCCGACCGGGTCGGCCGGAAGAAATCGAAGATCGTCATGCAGCCCTCCGCCCGAACAGCTTGCCCATCAGGCCGACGCGCTTGTCGGCCGGGATGATCATCGGAACCACATCGCCCTCGAGGCGCCGCGCGGCGTCGAGATAGGCGCGGGCCGGGGCGCTCTCGGCGGCCGCCAGCGTCACCGGCGAGCCGACATTGGAGGCGTTGAGCACCGCGTCGCTTTCCGGGATGATGCCGAGCAGCGGGATCGACAGGATCTCGAGCACGTCGTCGACCTTCAGCATCTGCCCGCGCTCGGCGCGCGCCGCGTCATAGCGGGTGAGAAGCAGGTGCTTCTCCATATAGTCGCCGCGCTCGGCCTTCTCGGTCTTGGCGTCGAGCATGCCGATGATGCGGTCGCTGTCGCGCACCGAGGAGACCTCGGGATTGGTGACGACCACCGCGACATCGGCATGGCGCATGGCGAGCAGCGCGCCGCGCTCGATGCCGGCGGGGCTGTCGCAGACGATCCAGTCGAAGCTGTCGCGCAGCTCTTCCATGACGCGGGCGACGCCTTCCGAGGTCAGCGCGTCCTTGTCGCGGGTCTGCGAGGCGGGGAGCAGGTAGAGCGTCTCGAGCCGCTTGTCGCGGATCAGCGCCTGCTGCAGCTTGGCCTCGCCCTGCACGACATTGATGAGGTCGTAGACCACGCGGCGCTCGGCGCCCATCACGAGGTCGAGATTGCGCAGCCCGACGTCAAAGTCGACGACGGCGACGCGATTGCCGCCGAGCGCGAGCGCCGCGCCGAGCGCTGCCGTGGACGTCGTCTTGCCGACGCCGCCCTTGCCCGATGTGACCACCAGAACCTGCGACATACCCCTTGCTCCTCAAATCTCAGGTCAGGCCAGAGCGGCCATGTTCATCTTGTCGTCCGCGAGCCAGGCCTGGACGGCCTTGCCGCGGAACTTGGCGTCGATCTCGTCGGCCGTCTGGTAGAGCCCGTCGATGGCGATGAGCTCGGCCTCGAATTTCTGGCAGAAGATGCGGGCGGCGGCGTTGCCGGTCGTCCCCGCGATGGCCCGTCCGCGCAGCGAGCCGTAGATATGGACCGAGTTGCCGGCGATGATCTCGGCCCCGGAGGCGACCGAGCCGACCACGGTCACGTCGCCCTGCGGGAAGATGATCGACTGCCCGGAACGAACCGGCGTCTCGATCAGGAGCGAGGGGATCGGCCGATCGGCGAAACCCTGCTGCGGCTTGGGTGGCTCGGCGGACGGCCGGTGCACGATTTCCGCGTGCTTGCCACCGCTCACGGACGGCGGCAGGCCATAGCCGAGCCAGCTCGGATCGGCGCCCTCGACTCCCATCACCTTGATCTCGCGCTCATAGAGCGTCGCGAGCAGCTCGGTGAAATCACGCTTGGTGATGGGAAGGTTCGAGACGTCGAGAATGACGGGACGGGAGGCGAAATAGCCCTGCGAGCGGCCGGCCAGCTTGTCGAGCTCGGCCAGCCATTCGCCGAGCGGCAGCTCGGGCGCGAGAACGGTGGCGAGGAAGGAACGGCCCCGGAATCGGATCGTCTGGCGCTGTTTTGCTGCTGTGCTCACGGCGTGCTCTTTGCGTTCTGTTAAGCATTTTCTCGGCCCGTTCCGGTTAACGGCCGGTTAACGCCAAAACGCCCTCACACGCGCGAAACGGCTCGATTCTGCGCTTTTCCCAGCCAAAACACAGTTAAAAAATCGTCACCCATCCCCTGTCCGAGGCCCGGAGGCGTTAACTCCGACCACACCGCGCTTCATGATTCGGCAGGAATTTCCGCGCGGTCGGCGCGGCGCGCCGAAGCGGCGACGGCTAAGTGTGTGGGCCGGTCTCGAATTCGTAGACCTGCCAGTCCTCGTCATCGAAATGATGGGGATATGCCTTTGGGGCATAGGCCGATGTCACGCTCAGCCAGAATGCGCTCGCCGGACGGTTTCTCTCCATGACGCCGATCTGCCAGCGGCCCGGATTGGCGGCGAGGACATCGCGAAACGCCGCTCTCCCGACGCCCTTGCCGCGATAGGTCCTGAGGAGGAAGAACTCGGCGACAAACTGCCGGTCCTGCGCTCCCGTGATCGGGCTCCCGTCGATCACGAGCACGAAGCCGGCCAGCTCGCCGCGCCACGAGATGAGATAGGGCCGCTGCCAGAAGCGGTCGAGAAAGTCGTAGGCGAAACGCCCGTCGGGGCCGACAGGAAACGCGAAGACGTCTGCCATATCATAGAGATAGAGCTGGATCAGGTTCTCGATGACCGGCCTGTCCTGCGGCCCGGCGAGCCGGACCAGAACGTCGCCCATGGCTCGCGTCCTCCCGTTGGCGGCAACGCTACCACGATCAGCCGCCATCCCGAGCCCGCGGCCGGCCGCCCTATCGCGTCGCCAGCGCCTTGCGCACCGCCGGGGCCACCTTGGTGCCGTAGAGCTCGATCGATTTCATGAGATCGGCATGCGGCAGCGTGCCGACGCTGAACTGGATCATGAAACGGTCGTGCTGGAAGAACTCGTACTGGTAGAGGATCTTCTCCACCACCTCCTCCGGACTGCCGACGAACAGCGCGCCGCGCAGCTTGCGCTGGGCCTCGAACTGGCCGCGCGTCGTTGGCGGCCAGCCGCGCTCGCGGCCAATGCGGCTCATCGTGTCGGCAAAGGGCGGAAACGCGATGTCGGCGGCCTGCTGCGAGGTCTCGGCGATGAAACCGTGCGAATTGATGCCGACCGGCAGCTGGGTCGCGTCATGGCCGGCGCGGGTCGCGGCGTCGCGATAGAGCTGCACCAGCGGCGCGAAGCGTTCCGGCTCGCCGCCGATGATCGCCACCGCCAGCGGCAGCGCTAGCATCCCGGCCCGCACCACCGATTGCGGCGTGCCGCCCACCGCGATCCAGATCGGCATGCGTTCCTGTTCGGGGCGCGGATAGACGCCACGGCCCTGGATCGACGGCCGATGCTGGCCCTGCCAGGTCACACGCTCATGCTCGCGCAGCGCCAGCAGCAGTTCGAGCTTCTCGGCAAAGAGCGTGTCGTAGTCGTCGAGGTCGTAGCCGAACAGCGGGAAGGACTCGATGAACGACCCTCGCCCCGCCATGATCTCGGCCCGCCCCTTGGAGACGAGATCGAGCGTCGCGAAGCGCTGGAACACGCGCACCGGGTCGTCCGAGGAAAGGACGGTGACGGCGCTGGTGAGGCGGATGTTCCGGGTGCGGGCGGCGGCCGCGGCGAGCAGCACCTCCGGCGCCGAGATGAGATAATCCGGGCGGTGATGCTCGCCGAGGCCGAAGACGTCGAGGCCGAGCTGGTCGGCGAGTTCGATTTCCTCGAGGAGGTTCGCGATGCGCTGCGACGGGCTGATCCGCGATCCGTCGCGCGGATCGGCCATCCAGTCGCCGAAGGTGTAGATGCCGAATTCCATGGGGGTTCCTCGGGGGTGTCCTCGCGGAAGGGTCGGTCATCATAGCGAGGCGCGGCGGCATCCCGCGAGGGCGCCGCCGCGCGACAGAGCGTTCACCGATCAGCGCGTCGGGCAGAAAAGCGTGCCGGGCGTGCAGTTGAGGCCGGGCATCTGCGGCTGATCCGGCGAGCGAGGCTTCGCCTGCGGCGGCTGATAGGGCGCGGGTCCGGGAGGCGGCGGTGGCCGCTGGCCAGCCTGATTGCCGCCCTGGTTGCCCTGACCGGCATTCGGAGGCGGCGGCGGAGGCCTTTGCCCACCCTGGTTGCCACCCGGATTGCCGCCTTGCCCCGCATTCGGCGGCGGCGGACGCTGGCCGCCCTGCCCCGGGGGCGGACGGTTGCCGGGCGGCGGGCGATAACCAGGCTCGTCGTCCCAGCCCGGCTGCGGCCGATAGCCGGGCGGGCGGGACCCCGGACGGTCCCAGTCCGGCCGGTAGCCGGGTGGCGGCGGTCGATAGCCGGGCTCGCCCCAGTTCGGCGGAGGCGGACGATAGCCGGGCGGTGGCGGCGGATAGCCGGGTCCATAGTAAGGCGGACGCGGACCGGGCCCGTAATAGGGCGGGCGCGGGCCGTAATAGGGCGGCGGCGGCTCGACATAGACCGGCGGCGGCGTGACGATCACCGGCGGCGGCGGAGGCGGCGGACCGCGATAGACGGGCGGCGGGCCGACGAAGCCGGCGAGATAATTGTCCGAGACCCAGCCAGGCGGGCCGCCGGCGGAGACCTGACACCAACTGGGCACACAGCCGAGAATGTCGACGCCCGTGCCTTTCGGCAGCGTGCCGATCTTGCCGTAGCCGGTGCCGGGCCCCATGCGCATGTTGACCGCGCCCGTCGTGAAGGCATCGTCGGCCAGCGCGGCGCCACCGAAGGCGATAACGAGGCCGGCGGCCAGCAGGCCGGCGCGAGCATGCCTCGCGCGTGAAGTGATCGAGTGACCTTTCGTCAATCGCTGCTCCCTCAAGGCGCCCAGCGGGCGCGACTCACATTTTCGCCTCAGACGCGGACCATAGAGCCCCGTCGCCTCGCCCGGTCACCGGGCCGATCCGGCATCGGACGGGACGGTTGCCCGCCCCTCCCGCATCGCCTAAACACGGCTGCCCCAATGTCGGAATTGCCATCCATGTCCGAAACCGAGAAGTCCCCAGCCGGCAAGGCCGGCGGCAAGCCTGCGAAGAAGCCCGCCGATGACGGCATTCTGGGCACGCTTCGTGTCTTTGCCGAGGCACTCGTCATCGCATTCCTCGTTCGGACCTTTCTTTTTCAACCCTTCGTCATCCCGTCCGGTTCCCTGATCCCGACGCTGGAGATCGGCGATTATCTCTTCGCCTCCAAGTATAGCTACGGCTATTCTCGCTATTCCTTCCCGTTCGGCTTCCCGCCCTTCTCGGGCCGTATCTTCGGATCGATGCCGAGGCAGGGCGACATTATCGTCTTCAAGGGTCCGCGCGATAATTCGACCGACTATATCAAGCGCGTGATCGGGCTTCCCGGCGATACGGTGCAGGTCACGGGCGGCCGCCTCTACATCAACGACAAGCTGGTCGAGCGGCGCCAGATCGAGAACTACCTGACGACCAATCTCTTCGGACAGCAGGCCGAGGTGCCGCAATATATCGAGACGCTGCCGGACGGCGTCCAGCACCGGATCATCGAGATCTCGGGCGACGAAGGCCAGTTCGACGATACGCCGCGCTACGAGGTGCCGCCCGGCCATGTCTTCATGATGGGCGACAATCGCGACAACTCCGCCGACAGCCGCGACATGAATTCGATGGGCTATGTGCCGATCGACAATCTCGAGGGCAAGGCGCAGGTCATCTTCTTCTCGATCAACGACCAGACGCCGATCTGGAAGGTCTGGGACTGGCCCTGGGCGGTGCGCTGGAACCGCATCTTCACCGGCATCAACTGAGGCACCGCCTGCGGCATTTTTGCTGCATTGCAGCAGCGCGCGCTAAGTCATAAGGGAGGACTAGTTCTCCCCGACGCTCCATCACGGATCCGCCGCCATGCCTCTGGCGATCTTCGCCCTGGCCGTCGCCTCGTTCGGCGTCGGTACGACCGAATTCGTGATCATGGGCCTCCTGCCCGAGCTCGCGCAGGATCTCGGCGTCTCGATCCCGCGCGCCGGCCTCCTGATCACCGGCTATGCGCTGGGCGTCGTGGTCGGCGGGCCGATCATCGCCATCGCCACGGCCGGCCTGCCGCGCAAGACGACCCTGCTCGGCCTCACCGCCCTCTTCGCGCTGGGCAATCTCCTCTGCGCGCTGGCGCCGAGCTATGGCCTCTTGATGGCGGCGCGCGTCGTCACCGCCTTCGGCCACGGCGCCTTTTTCGGCATCGGCTCGATCGTCGCGGCCTCGCTCGTGCCGCAGAACCAGCGCGCCCGCGCCATGGCGATGATGTTCGCGGGCCTGACGCTCGCCAATATCCTCGGCGTGCCGGCGGGAACGGCGCTCGGCCAGGCCTTCGGCTGGCGCTCGCCCTTCTATGTCGTGGTGGCCATCGCGCTGCTCTCGGTCGCCGCGATCGCGCTTTTCGTCCCGGCAGGCCGCGACGGCGACAAGCCGGCCGGCCTCGCCAGCGAGTTCCGCGTCTTCCGCGACCGTCAGGTCTGGCTGGCCATGCTGATGAGCGTCGTGACCTCGGCCAGCCTCTTCGCCGTCTTCACCTATATCGCGCCGATCCTGGAGACCGTCGCCGGCATCTCGCCGCGCGGCACCACCATCGTGCTGCTCCTCTTCGGCGTCGGCATCACCATCGGCAATCTCGTCGGCGGCCGCCTCGCCGACTGGCGGCTCATGGAGACGATCACGGGCGCGCTCGGCCTCCTGGCGCTCGTGCTGCTGCAATTCGCTCTCAGCAGCCATTTCGCGCCGGCCGCCGCGGCGACGGTGTTCGTCTGGGGCGTCGTGTTCTTCGTGCTGATCCCGCCCTTGCAGATGCGGGTCATCGAATGCGCCTCGGCGGCGCCCAATCTCGCATCGACGCTCAACCAGGGTGCCTTCAATCTCGGCAACGCGCTCGGCGCGTGGATCGGCGGCGCCACGCTGACGCTCGGCTTCGCTTATGACGTGCTGCCGCTCGTCGGCGCGCTGTTGGCGCTGGTCGCGCTCGGCGTCGCATTCACGACGTGGCGGATCAGCCGCCGGCGTATGGCAGTCGCACTGGCCGAATGATGTAGGACTGGCCGATCCGGCGCCGAAGCGCCGGATTTTCCGACCCTGCAATCATTGGCTGGCGTCAGTGCGCGCGGATCAGCGTATGCGACAGTCCGGACGGCGCCGCATCCGCGCCAGCGTCCCGGCCGAAGGCCGCGCTCGGCAGCATGATGCTCAGCCAGATGGCCGCCGCGGCCAGCCAGGCCTCCGCGCCCAGACGTGTCATGACGCAACTCCCGACAAATCGGTTGTTCGAACGATGCAGGTTTTTTGGAAGGTCCGCTCCCCCGCGGGCGCGAGGGAGCGGCTTGACCTTCAAAATCTATGCAGCGATCGTGCCAATATCATGACAAGCAGGCGAAGAAGCCGCCCTCATGGACTGCCGATCAGCCGAGCGCGCCCTTGAGGAAGTCGATCGTGCGGCCCCAGGCCAGCGTCGCGGCCTTGGCGTCGTAACGCGCCGACGAGGTGTCGTTGTTGAAGGCGTGGTTGACGCCGTCATAGACGAAGAGCTGATAGTCGGTGCCCGCCGCCTTCAGCGCCGCCTCGTAGTCGGAGATGCCGGCATTGATGCGCTCGTCGAGCCCCGCATAATGAAGCATCAGCTTCGCCTTGATCTTCGGCACATCCGCCGCCTTCGGCTGCATGCCGTAATAGGCGACGCCGGCGACGAGGCTCGGATCGTTGACCGCGAGCTGGTTGACCATGCCGCCGCCCCAGCAGAAGCCGACGGCGCCGACCTTGCCGTTCGAGGCGGGATTGTCCTTGAGCCAGGCGACGGCCGCCATCGCTTCCGCCAGCGCCTCGGCCGGCTTCAATTCGCCGATCATCGTCCGGGCCTTGTCCTCGTCGGTCGGCGTCCCGCCGGAGGTCGACAGGAGATCGACGCCGAGCGCCAGGAAGCCGTCCACCGCGAAGCGCCGGGTGACATCCTCGATATGCGGGTTGAGGCCGCGGTTCTCGTGGATGACGAGCACGGCGGGCAGCTTGCCGGTCGCGTCCTTGGGCTTCGCGAGCAGGCCGGAGATCGTCTTGCCCGAGGGACCGGGGAAGCTGACACGCTCAGTTACGATCCGCGCATCGTCCTCGGCGACCACGGCGGCGCGCGCCTTGTCGGCGGCGAGCATCGGCACCACGGCCGCGGCGGCGGCCGAGCTGCCGACGAGCTTGGTGAGCTTGTCCATGAAGCCGCGGCGGTCGAGCGTCAGATGCGTGTATTCGTCATAGAGCTTGATCATCTCCTGCGTGACGGCAGGCTTCTCCCCGTTGCCGGGCGTGCTCTGTTGTTCGGTGGCGGCCATGATCGCGTCGTCTCCCTCGTGATCGTCGGCGTCACTGCGGACGATGGTCGAATATCGATGGTTCGGAACGGCGCCGGAGCGGGAATGCCCGGACCGTCAAAGTCTTGGAGCGGCGGCGGCGCCATTCAAGGCGCGAGCGCGCCCGCGCGATCACGATCCGTTCAGATCGCGTGATCGACCGCCGGCTCCCCAAGCCTCGACGTCGCCTCCGACATCCGCCTGTCCGATCTCGGCCAAGCAAAGAACCGGAGCCTTACGATCATCGCCCTGCACTCATCCTGACGAGCCGCCGCCCGCTTCTTGTGCAGCGCTGTCCATCCTGCAGGCGGATGCCCGAAAACGTTGATTTCTGTTGATTTCTACTGCATTCTTGTCAGGCGAGGTCAGACGAAGGACGGACGGAGACTGGGGTCGCGCGGTTCAAGGGAGGGGGCTTCTCGGAGAAGGAGGCGTTCCGCATCGCACCGGCCATCGGACGATACCGGCATTTTCCACCGACATCTGAGGACCCGAAGACGACGGCGGCCATCCGGGCCGCTGACATAGGAAAGTGAGAGGATCGGCCATGCGCCAGACCGGCACCGTCAAGTTCTTCAATGCTTCCAAAGGCTTCGGCTTTATCACCCCCGACCAGGGCGGAGCCGACGTATTCGTTCACGTCACCGCGGTCGAGCGCTCCGGCCTCAGCGGCCTCAATGATGGCATGCGCATTTCCTTCGAGACCGAGCCGGACAAGCGCGGCAAGGGCCCGAAAGCGGTGGATCTCCGCCCGATCTGAACCGGCGGAAAGACTGCCCTGATTGGAGCGCCCCGGATTCCGTCCGGGGCGTTTTTCTTTGGCCGATCTGGCAGTGCGCAATGAATGCTGCGGCGCCGCCAAAAGCGCGATCAACAGCCTTTCGCACCCGCGAGCAAAAGTGATCTCGCCATTCGGACCGGCCGCTATATAGTCATAGGCAAGAGATTCGCGCTGCTTGGCCTTTGGCCGAATACGGGTTTCGGGTGATCGTGTCGCCGCTCTAGCTGGCCGCCTTTCGCTCGGAAACGGAGGGAGAACTTCGGTTCTCCGACCGGAACTGCTTGTTGTGCGTGCTTTCCCTTCCGATCAAGCGCGAGGATCGGCCATGAGCCTCATCGAATTCGAGACCGAAGACCGTCGATCGAACCCCGTCGACACGATCGAGCATATCGCTCAGATCAACGACTGGAGTTTCGAGCGTTCGGCCGACGACGAGATCACGATCGCGATCGGGGGCGGGTGGTGCGACTACCACGTCTCCTTCTCCTGGATGGAGGACATGGAGGCGATCCACCTCGCCTGCGCCTTCGATCTGAAGGTGACCGACCCGCGCAAGACCGAGGTGATGCGCCTTCTCTCGCTAGTCAACGAGCAGCTCTGGATCGGCCATTTCGACCTGTGGGGCAAGGAAGGCGTGGTGATGTATCGCCAGACCATGCTGCTAGCCGGCGGCGCCGAACCGAATGGCGCCCAGGTCGAGGGCCTGCTCGAGAACGCCATCGAGAGCTGCGAGCGCTATTACCAGGCCTTCCAGTTCGTCGTCTGGGCCGGCAAGCCCGCCCAGGAAGCGCTCGACACCGTCATGTTCGAGACCGTCGGCGAAGCCTGACGGCGCCTTGATTTCCAAGCGAAAGGTCGCCGCCGACGCGGCGGCCTTTCTCATCGGCACGGCATCAGTGACGGGTGCTCGACGGCCTCAGTGGAACCGCAGCGGCTTCCCAATCGAAGCCTTCCCGGTCTATGACCGGCCGTCCCTGAAACCGACCGGTGGCCCCATGTCCTTTCCAGAACTGACGCCCGCTTCCCCGCTCGTGCTGATCGGCGCCGGCAAGATGGGCGGCGCGCTCCTCGCCGGCTGGCTGAAGGGCGGGCTCGATCCGAAGGCGGTGCTGGTCGTCGATCCCAGCCCGCCGCCGGAAACGCTGCAGATGCTCGCCGAGGCCGGCATCGGCCATCATGCCGCCCCGCCCTCCGGCATCGAGGCGCGCGTGCTGCTGATCGCGGTGAAGCCGCAGATGATGGGCGCGGCGCTGCCGGCCGTGCGGGCGCTGGTCGGGCCTAGGACCGTCAGCGTCTCCATCGCGGCCGGCACGACGGTTGGGACGCTCGAGGCGGCGCTCGGCGGGGCGATCGTCCGCGCAATGCCGAACACGCCGGCGCAGGTCGGCCGCGGCGCCACCGGCCTCTTCGCCAACGCCGCCGTCACGGGGAGCGATCGTGCGCTGGTCGGCGCCCTGATCGAGGCGGTCGGCATCGTCGGCTGGGTCGAGGAGGAGGGCCTCATCGACGCGGTCACCGCGATGTCCGGCTCCGGGCCGGCCTATGTGTTCCTGCTCGCCGAGGCGCTCGCCGCCGCCGGCATCGCCGCCGGACTGCCGCCGGACATGGCCGAGCGCTTTGCGCGCGCCACGGTGACGGGCTCGGGCGAACTGCTCGCGCAGTCGCCGCTGCCGCCCGCCGAGTTGCGCCGCAACGTGACCTCGCCGAAAGGCACCACGGCTGCGGCGCTCGCGGTCCTGATGGCCGAGGACGGGCTCGGACCTCTGCTGGAGAAGGCGGTCGCAGCCGCAAAACGACGCGCTGAAGAACTGGCGGGCTGAAAGAGGTCGCATTCGCGCCCTATCTTCCCTGTACACCGAACGCTTCAGGGAGCAGAGCCATGCAGCAGGCAGTACCCGACCCGATCATCGACGCCTTCATGTCGCTGCTCGCCGAGAAGCGCTTCGACGCGATCACACTGCCCGAGATCGCGACGCGCGCGAACCTCTCGCTCGGCGCGCTACGCGAAGGCGCCGATGGCAAGTTCGCCATTCTCGGCGCCTTCATCCGCCGCGTCGACCGCGCGGTGCTCGACGAGATCGAGCCCGGCGATGCCGGCGGCGACTCGCATCGTGACCGGCTGTTCGACGTCCTCATGCGCCGCTTCGACCGCCTCAGCGCCTATCGCCGTTCCATCGCGCATCTCCTCGAAAGCTGCCGTCGCGATCCCGCTCTCGCTCTCGCGGTCAATGCCCTGTCGCTGCCATCGGCGCGTTACATGCTGGCCGGCGCCGGGATCGGCTCGGACGGCATGCGCGGCATCGCACGCGCCGAAGGATTGGCGCTGCTGATGGCCAAGGTCTCGTCGGTGTGGGTCGAGGACACCGATCCCGACCAGTCGCGCACCATGTCGGCGCTCGACAAGGCGCTGTCGCGGGCCGAGGACTGGGACCAGCGGCTCGGCCGCGCCGAGCGCATGCTCTGCGGCGTCGCCCGGCGCTTCTCGTCGCGCCGCTCTTCCCATCGCCCGTCCCATGTCCGCGAGACGCCGCCCGCCGGCGCCGGCGACGTTCCGGCTTGACGCGCCGGCTGGCGATGCTACGCCGCGCTCGAACGCATGAGGAGCAGCGGCGATGGACGAGACGGCAAGCGCGACGATCGGTTTCGACGACTTCATGAAGGTCGACATCCGGGCGGGGACCATCGTGGAAGCGGCGCCTTTTCCGGAGGCGCGCAAGCCCGCCTACAAGCTCGTCATCGATTTCGGCCCGGTGATCGGCCGCAAGAAGTCCTCGGCGCAGATCACCAAGCACTACAGCGTCGATGAACTCATCGGCCGCCAGGTTCTGGCCGTCGTCAATTTCCCGCCGCGCCAGATCGGCCCCTTCATGTCGGAGGTGTTGACGCTCGGCCTGCCGGACAGCGAGGGCGCCGTCGTGTTGACGGCGATCGAGCGCGCCGTGCCGGATGGCGCCCGCCTCTTCTGAGCACGGTGTGTTCACCTTCGCCCGGCTTTGCCAGGCTACAGGATGAGCATAGCTAGGATGGGACATCCGCAAAGAAACCATCATGGCCGACGCCGTCTCATCCTCGACGCTTCCCTTCGCGCTGACGCGCCCGCTGCATGTCGCCGCCGTCGGGCTGAAGGCAAAGAGCGTCCCGACTCTCGCGAACTACTATCGCGCGCTGCTCGGCCTCGAGACGATCGCTGAGCGGGACGGCCAGGCCCTGCTCGGGGCAGGCGGCGTTCCCTTCCTCGAACTTTCCGCGCTGCCGCCCGGCGCGGCGCTCGATGACCCGCGCAGCGCCGGCCTCTTCCACACGGCCTTCCTGATGCCGACCCGCGCCGATCTCGGCCGCTGGGTGAGGCATGCGATCGAGAAGCGGATTCCGGTCGACGGCATGTCGGACCATGTGGTCAGCGAGGCCTTCTATCTCACCGATCCCGAAGGCAACGGCATCGAGATCTATGCCGACCGGCCCGAGCAGACATGGCGCTGGAGCGACGGCAAGCTCGTCGACATGCGCACCGAGCCGCTCGATGTGGACGCCATCCTCAGGTCCGTGCCCGCGGAGGCCACGCCCTATGGGTCCGCCCCCGACGCCCTGCGGATCGGCCATGTCCATCTGCGCGTCGGAAACGACAAGGTGGCCGAGGACTGGTGGACATCCGAGATCGGGCTCGATGTGGTAGCCCGCTATCCGGGCGCGACGTTCCTGTCATCGGGCGGCTACCATCACCACATCGCCGGCAATATCTGGAGAAGCCGCGGCGCCGGCCCGCGCGACCCTGCGCGGGGCGGCCTCGCCTATGTCTCGCTTTCAGGCAGCGCCGTCGTCACGGAGCGCGAGGTCATGGATCCCTGGGGGACGGTGATCCGGCTGCGGAAAGGGTCGTAGGAGGCAAGGCCTCACGCCGGGATGCGGATGATCGCCCTGAGACCGCCGAGCGGGGCGGTACCGAGTTCGACATCGCCGCCATGGGCGCGGGCGATGTCGCGGGCGATGGACAGGCCGAGGCCGGTGCCGCTTTCGTCGAGATTGCGCGCTTCGTCGAGACGGTAGAACGGCCGGAACACCATCTCCCGCTCCGCCTCCGGAATGCCGGGGCCATCATCGTCGACCGCGACGCTGAGCCAGCCATCGGCGTGCACAGCCGTCACTTCGACCGTGGAGCCGTGCCGGCAGGCATTGGCGATGAGATTGCCAAGGCAGCGCTTGAACTCGCTCGGCCGCAGATCGACGATCGGATCGCCCTCGAAGCGGCCGGCAATCGCGTGGCCGACCCGTCGCGAGGCGCCTACGACATCCTCGATCAGCGCCGCGACATCGGTCGGAAGCGTCGGCTCGTCGACATCGCCGCGCGCGAAAGCGAGATAGCCCTCCAGCATGCGCTGCATGTCGTCGACGTCGCGGCGCATCGCGCGCACATCCGCATTGTCCCTGAGCAGAGCCAATTGCAGGCGGAAGCGCGTCAGCACGGTGCGGAGATCGTGGCTGACGCCGGCGAGCATCGTCGTGCGCTGCTCCATCTGGCGGTTGATGCGGTCCTTCATCTCGATGAAGGCCGCGCCGGCTCGCCGGACCTCGCGTGCTCCGCGCGGCTTGAACTCCTCGATCGCCCGGCCCTTGCCGAAGCTCTCGGCGGCGTCGGCCAGTTGCTGGATCGGGCGGATCTGGTTGCGGAGGAAGACGATGGCGATGATGAGCAGCACCGCCGAGGTGCCGACCATCCAGAAAATGAAGATCTCGGAGTTCGACGCATAGGTCTGGCTGCGGCGGGCGAGCACGCGCAGCACCTTGTCGCCGAGCTGGATACGTACCTCGACGAGATTGGACTTGCCGACGGTATCGATCCAGAACGGCTTGCCGATCTGCTGGCTGATTTCGTCCGAGAGCGCGCTGTCGAGCAGCGAGAAGAACGGCTTCGGCGCCGCGGGCGGCAGCGGCTCGCCCGGCACGACCGAGATGATGAGGCCGAGCCGATCCTGCGCGATGCGGATGATCTCGCCATAGGTCGGATCGGCCGGATAGGTTTCGATGAGATCAACGATCGCGGCGATGTCGCGCACCGTCGCCGCCGAAAGGCGTCGCGTCACCGTCTGCCAGTGGCGCTCCATGAAGACAAAGGCGACGACAGACTGCAGGATGACGATCGGCGCGATGATGATGATGAGCGCGCGGGCGTAAAGCCCCTTCGGCATCGCCGCGCCGAGCCGCTGCCCAAGGAAGCGATAGGGCGCCAGAAGGACCGAGGTCACCGGCTCCGCGCGCCGCAGGAAGCGCCGGAAAGCGTTCATCACAGGCGCGCGCGTCAGCCGCCGCGCATTCGCGACCATCGGCCAGTCGAGCCAGCTGCCGATGCGGCCCGCGCGGTGAAATGGATGTGGCGGGCGCTCGCTCACGCGGCTCGCCCTTCAACGCGGATGCCGCCGGCGATCGGCGCCGCCACGCCTCAGGCCTCCGTCACGAGGCGGTAGCCGATGCCGCGCACCGTCTGCAGATAGAGCGGATTGGCCGGGTCGACCTCGATCTTGCGGCGGAGGCGGTTGATCTGGACGTCGATCGTGCGCTCGCCGGCCGGCTCGTCCTCGGAAAGCAGCGCCAGACGCGGCACCGTCTCGTTCGGCGTCGCGGCGAAGACCGCCATGATCTGGCGTTCGCGGTCGGTGAGGCGGATGACTTCCTGCCCGCGCCGGAGCTCGCGCCGGCCGATATGGAAGGCGAACGGCCCGAAGCGCAGCTGCTCGATCAGCGGCGCCGTCGGCGGCGCGCCGCGCTTCAGGATCGCATTGATGCGCAGCACCAGTTCGCGCGGCTCGAAGGGCTTGCCGAGATAATCGTCGGCACCGCCCTCGAAGCCGCGGATGCGATGGTCGATCTCGGTACGCGCCGTCAGCATCAGGATCGGCACCTGCATCGTCGCCCGGAGGCTCTTCAGCAAGTCGAGCCCGTTCTCGCCGGGCATCATCACGTCGAGGATCATGAGATCGAAGGCGAGCGAGGCGAGCAGCAGCCGTGCCTCGGCGGCGTTGGCGGCGGTATCGACCCGGAAGCCGTGATCGGAGAGATAGCGCGACAGCAGCGAGCGGATGCGCTGGTCGTCGTCGATGACCAAAAGATGCGGTGCATCATCGGGAAGAGCCGGAAATTCCGGACCGGCGGGATCGGTCATGGCAGTCTCCAGCACGCGTTACCGACTGATCAGTTTCGACACCTTATCCCGTTCGTCGGCGTCGATCATCAGCTTGAGGAAGCGCTCGGCCGCGGCGCGGCCGGCGGGGTCGAGCGCGGCGAGCGCGGCATTGATGCGCCGCGCCTGCGGCTCGGTCAGCCGCGCGGAGAGCGCCCTGCCCTTTTCCGTCGGATAGAGGAGGCGCTGGCGACGGTCGACCGGTCCCGGCACCTGCTCGATGAAGCCGGTGTCGATCAGCTCCTTCAGAACGCGTCCAAGGCTCTGCTTGGTGATCTTGAGGATATCGAGGAGATCCGCGACCCGCATGCCGGGATGGCGGTCGACGAAATGCAGCACGCGGTGATGCGCACGGCCGAAATTGTAGTTGAGGAGGACGGCGTCGGGATCGGAAACGAAGTCGCGATAGGCGTAGAACAGGAGTTCGATCAGCACGATCTCCGGCCGGTCGGCCACCGAGACCGGGGCCGTCACCAGCGGCCCGCCGCGCTCGGCGCGATCCGGAACCTCGGGGTCCTCCGCCTCGTCGGCGAAATTTACGTCAGCCATATTGACATATTTCGGTTCGATTGTTACGAGAATAGCCGCCGCGACGAAATCTTCGACCGCGCCCGCCGTCCCGCGCTTCGGCCCGATGCCGAGGCAGCGCTTCGACCGGCACATTAGAGATCATTTCCGCGCTGCGCAAAATCGGCCATCTTTGCATGGCCCCTGTTGCCGCAGGGCCTTGCGGCTTTTCTCACCTGCCGGAGCGGCGCGCAAACGCCGCCCGGATTCGCCAAAGGGCCGCGAGCGCGGCCCGGACCGGGAGCAACGACAATGAGCGCGCCTGCCTTCGACCAGAAAGATGGATGGATCTGGATGAATGGCTCCTTCGTGGCCTGGAAGGATGCCAAGGTCCACGTCCTCACGCACGGCCTGCACTATGCGAGCGCCGTATTCGAGGGCGAGCGCGCTTATGGCGGCAAGATCTTCAAGCTGCGCGAGCACACCGAGCGCCTGTTCCACTCGGCCGAGATCCTCGATTTCACGATCCCCTACACGGTCGAGGAGATCGACGCCGCCTGTGACGCGACCCTCGCGAAGAACGGCCTCGTCGACGGCTATCTCCGTCCGATCGCCTGGCGCGGCAGCGAGATGATGGGCGTCTCGGCGCAGCACAACAAGATCAATGTCGCGATCGCCGCCTGGGAGTGGCCGTCCTATTTCAGCCCGGCCGAGCGGCTGAAGGGCATCCGCCTCGACTTCGCGAAATATCGCCGCCCCGATCCGGCGACGGCGCCCTCGCTCGCCAAGGCCTCGGGCCTCTACATGATCTGCACGATCTCCAAGCATGAGGCCGAGCGCCGCGGCTATGCCGATGCGCTGATGCTCGACTGGGAAGGCAATGTCGCCGAGGCGACCGGCGCCAACATCTTCTTCGTGAAGGATGGCGTGATCCACACCCCGCTCGCCGACCGCTTCCTGAACGGCATCACCCGGCAGACGGTGATTGCGCTCGCCAAGGCGCGCGGTTTCGAGGTCGTCGAGCGCCGCATTTCGCCGGACGAGTTGCCGAGCTTCACGGAATGCTGGCTGTGCGGCACCGCCGCCGAAGTGACGCCCGTCTCCGAAATCGGCCCCTATCGCTTCACGCCGGGCAAGATGAGCGAGACCCTGATGGCGGACTACACCGCCGCCGTCACGCCGGCCGAGCAGAAGCTCGCCGCCAACGCCTGAGCGGCACACGATTAACGCCGAAACGGCCGGGCCCTCGCCCGGCCGTTTCCTTTTTTGGCGGCAGTCTGCGGAAAGGGCCGGCCGTTAATCTCGTCTCAAGGTTAATCCGGCAGATTTTACGAACGTTGCCGGCAATCCACACCGGCCTTTGTTGGTTCGTGCGCGTGGAGTTGCGTGCCCGATGGTCAGCCCGCTGCCGTCTCCGTCCTCGCTGACGGTCTATCACCCGCCCGGGCCGCCGCTCGTCATCCATGTCGCCCGCCGCAAGCGGCCAAAGCCGCGCCGCGCGCGCATGGCGACCCTCACCGCGATCCTTGGCGCGGCCATCCTGGCGCTCTCCTCCACCTCCGTGGCGCTGCAGGACGTGGCGAGCCTCTTCGGCAAGGACCTGCCGCTTTCGCAGCGCTGGCTCGCGCGGCTCGAAGCGGTGCCCGACGGCGCACGGTATGAGCCGACCCTCGCTGACGGAGACGCCGCCACCGTCTTCACCGCCGGCCTCGACATCGATACGCGGCCGAAACTCTCGGTCGTGGCATCCGGCTTCGTCTCGGCACCGGCCTTCGTGCCGCCGACCGTCAACCGCGCCGGCAAGGCGGACGCGGCGATGTCGCGCCCGCGTCCGGTGATGCCGACCCGCTTCTCGGCCGGCGTGCTGCAGCGCGACGCCTCGGCCTTCGTCTTTGGCGCCGCCGACGCGAAGCTCGCCAGCGCGATCGTCATGCCGCGGGTCGCGGTCGCCATGGCAGCGCCGCCGAAGCCGGTGGCGGCGCCGGCGGCAGTTCTCGCCTCGGTGACGGGCGCCGTCCCCCGCCCCGGCAGGGAGGCCGACGATCTCGCCGTCTCCGCCTATGCCAATCCCGACGCGGCCGCCATCACTGCGCCTTTCGACGCGCTGCTCGCCGGTCCGAAGCGGATCGGCAAGGACGGCAAGCCCGACCACTGGTGGGTGATGAACCCGATCCCCAAAAGCGCCGCCTCGAAGTCCGAGCTGAAATGCCTCGCCACCGCGATCTATTTCGAAGCGCGCGGCGAGCCTGTGAAGGGCGAGCTGGCGGTGGCGCAGGTCGTCATCAACCGTCTCAAGAACCCGGCCTATCCGAAGACGATCTGCGGCGTCGTCTACCAGAACAAGGACATGCGGGACGCCTGCCAGTTTTCCTTCGCCTGCGACGGCATCAAGGACCGCATCACCGACATGACCTCATGGCGGCGCGCGCAGGAACTGGCGAAGCGTGTCGTCTCGCGCGAGGATTGGTGGAACCCCGATGTCGGCTCGGCGACGCATTACCACGCCAATTATGTGAAGCCGCGCTGGGCGCGGACCATGAAGAAGATGGACAAGATCAGCCACCACATCTTCTACAAGACCTTCGGCGGCGGCTGGATCTGAGCGGCGCCGGGGGTGCCGCCGCGGAGCGCGAATTTGCGCAGCACTGGGAGGCACTCGGCGATGAACACCGCCATCATATTCGACTGCGAGTTTCTCTGTCTCGAAGGCTCGCAGCGCCGCTTCTGGTGCGCGGCGCATGACCCGGATCCCGTCATCGCGCAGATCGGCGCCGTAAAGCTCGGGCTCGATGGCGACGCGCCCATCCTCGATCGCTTCTCCGCCTATGTCCGGCCGATCGACCGGTTCGGCAATCGCTACGCGCTCGACCCGTTCTTCACGACCTTGACCGGCATCACCGAGGAGGACATCGACACCAAGGGCGTCGACCAGTCCGAGGCGCTCTTGGCCCTCGACCGGTTCTCGGACGGAGCGACGTTCTGGTCATGGGGCAAAGACGAACTGAACATGGTGGCGATCAGCTGCTATGTTGCCGGCGTGGAGCCGTCGATCCCCGCCGCGCGGTTCGACAATGCCGTCAAGCTGCTGCTCGCCGCCGGCATGCCGATCGAGGACCTGGCACGGACGCCGAGCAACAAGCTTGCGGACTATTACGGCGTCCAGCACCCGCCGCTCCGGGGCCACGACGCCCTCGATGACGCCCTTTCCGTCGCCTACACGCTGCAGCATCTGTTGCGAACCGGGCAGCTGCAGCGTGAAGCGTTCGGCACGGCCTAGCCGATCTCGACGACCAGCCGTCCCCTCACCTTGCCCTCGATGATGTCGCGAGCGGCATCGATGACGTCATCGAACGGGATGCGGCGCATGGCACTGGCAAGCTTTACGCGGTCGAGGTCGCGATCGAGCCGTTCCCAGGCCGCGAGGCGGACGGACTTGGGCGCATAGACGGAATCGATGCCGTAGAGCGCGACGCCGCGCAGGATGAAGGGCGCGACGGAGCCGGGCAGATCGAGCCCGCCGGCCATGCCGCAGGCCGCGACAGCGCCGCCATAGCGGATCATCGACAGCACATTGGCGAGCGTCGGGCCGCCGACCGCGTCGATGGCGCCGATGAAGCGCTCCTTCGCCAGCGGCTTCGGCGGACCGGCGAGGCTCGCTCGCTCGATCACCTCGGCGGCGCCGAGATCCTTGAGATAGCCGGCCTCCTCGGCGCGGCCGGTCGAGGCCACGACGTGATAGCCGAGCCCGGCCAGCAGCGCGACCGCGATCGAGCCGACGCCGCCGGCGGCGCCGGTCACCAGTACCGGTCCGGCGCCCGCATGGATGTCGTGCCGCTCGAGCGCCATCACGGCCAGCATCGCCGTATAGCCGGCGGTTCCGATCGCCATCGCCTCGTCGGGCGAGAAACCGGCGGGCAGCGGCAGCAGCCAGTCGCTCTTCCAGCGAGCGCGCTCGGCATAGGCCCCGAGATGCGTCTCGCCGACGCCCCAGCCATTCAGGAGGACCCTGTCGCCAACCTTGAACAGCGGGCTCGCCGACTGCTCGACCATCCCCGCCCCGTCGACGCCCGGCACCATCGGAAACCGCCGCACGACCGGCGCCTTGCCCGTGATCGCGAGGCCGTCCTTGTAGTTGACCGTCGAGCGCTCGACCCGGACCGTGACGTCGCCCTCCATGAGATCGGCGTCTTCGAGCGTCTCGAAGCCGACGGACGTCGCCTCGCCCGCTTCGGGCTGTCGGATCAAGACGGCTTTGAAGGATGACATGGCTGGTTCCCTCTGCTGACCCCGTTCGTCATCTAGGGATGGGGCGCCAGTATCCTACCCCTTCGCGGCTGCCGACCGATAGCCGGCCGCGGCTCCTCAAGGCGCGGCTGCCGCTCAGGGTCGGTCGCCATCACGCGTCGGAGCGAACGATTGGCGGCCCGAAGCGTTGGCCAGGCATTGGCGGCCGTCGGGGGAGCGATCTCGCGCGGCGACGGCTGCGCGGAGCGACGAAGGGAACGGAATGCAATCGGCGATCGGAAACGCGGCAGGCGAACGGGCGAGCAATGGATCGTGGCGCTTCCAAAGCGTGAAACGAAGCTTGGCCCTGGTCGGGCTGCTGCTGGTTCTGCTTTTGGCCGGAGCCGGCTATGCCGAAGCCCAGCTGCCGGCGCTGCCGGGACAGTCCACCGCGCCGGCCGCCGCCAAGGAGCCCGCGCCCGAGGCGGCGGTCCGGGACGTCAGCGAGGCCCTGGCGCGCGTGCTCGCGGATCCCGCCGCGCGCGATCTCTTCCTCGAGCAGTTGCGGCGCGCGGACGCTCCTGCCGGCACCGCGACCGAGCCGGCCGCCGACGCTGCCCCGGCATCGCTCTTTCCGCCGGGCCTGACGGCGGATGTCGACGCGCTGACGGCGTCCGTCGTCGGCAGCGTGACCGACATCGTCCAGCGCACTTGGTCGGGCCTCCTCAATCTGCGCGCGTTCTTCGATGGCAGCATCGCCGTCGACTGGTCGGAGCTTCTCGCCCGGAGCGAAGCGGCGGGAGCGATGATCCTCGCCGCGATCATCGTCACCACGCTGCTGCGGGCGCTGGCGCAGCTTCCCTTGGGCAAGCTTGACCGGCGCGCAGCAGGCCGACCCCGCTGGCAGCGCTTCCTGCTCGGCGCGGCCGCCGCGCTCATCGACTTCGTCCCCTCGATCGTCGGCTTCCTCGCCATGATCGGCGTCGGCGCCTGGGTCAGCGAGACCGGCCGGCTCGGATTCGTCGAGGCGCAGCTCCTGGCCGCCTATGCGGCAGCCGAGGCGGCACGCCAGGTCGTCCGCATCCTCTTCCGCCCCCAACACGCCAATCTTCGGCTTGTCGACTGCCCTGACAGCTTCGCCGGGTACTGGTCGACGCGGATCGGAGCACTGGTCAGCTTCGTCAGCTACGGGCTGGTCTTTGTCGGTCCCGCCGTCAGCCACCTCGTCGGCTTCCGTCTCGGGATCGGTCTCAGGATGGCAATCGTCGTCGCGGCGACGGTCACGGCGATCATCCTGATCCTGCGAAACCAGCATTCGGTGCGCCGCCAGCTGGTGGAAGCCTCGAACACCGCCGAGAGCCCTGCAATAGCGCGCATGCTCGTGCGCCTGTCCGGCATCTGGCACATCCTTCTGATCGCCTATCTGCTGACGGGATTCGTCGTCTGGTCGACCCGCCCCGCCGACGCCCTTCTCTTCATGCTGTCGGCAACGCTGTGGAGCATCGTGGCCCTCGCTGTCGGAGCCTTGGTACTCCGTTTCACGCGGCGTGCGGATGGCGGCCGGGTCCATCTGCCGGACTCGCTGAAGGCGAGCCTCCCGATGCTCGAACGGCGGGTGAATCTCTTCGTGCCGACCATGACCGCCGCGATCAGGATCGTGGCGATCTGCATTGTGTTCCTCGCCATCCTCGATGCCTGGACCCTGATCGACATCTCGGGCTGGCTGAGAGACGTCGACAATGCCAGCTTGATCCGGCGCATCGCCGCCGCGGCCGTCGTGCTGCTGCTGATGATCGCTGGCTGGCTCGCCGCGACGTCATGGATCGAATATCAGCTCAATCCGAGCCGCGGCCGCGCCATGCGTGCGAGAACGCGGACGCTGTTCTCGCTGCTCAGCAATGCGATCACGGTCGTCTTCGCAGCGATCGGGCTCATGCTGGTGCTGTCGGAACTCGGGGTCAACATCGCGCCGCTCATCGCGGGCGCGGGCGTCGTGGGCCTTGCGGTCGGCTTCGGTGCGCAGAAGCTCGTCCAGGACATCATCACCGGTGCCTTCATCCAGCTCGAGAACGCCATGAACGAGGGCGAAGTGGTGACGGCTGGCGGCATCTCGGGCGTGGTCGAGCGGCTGACGATCCGTTCCGTCGGCCTGCGCGACCTCTCGGGCGTCTACCACGTCATCCCGTTCTCCTCCGTCGACAGCGTTTCAAACTTCATGCGCGGCTTCGCCTTCCATGTGGAGGAACTCAGCGTCGCCTATCGCGAGGACATCAGCGAAGTGAAGCAGGTGATGTTCGACGCGTTCGACCGCCTGAAAGAAACGCCGCATGCCGCCCATATCCTCGAGCCGCTCGACATGCAGGGCGTCATCGGGCTCGGTGACAACGGCGTCACCATCCGTGTCCGGATCAAGACCAGCGCCGGCCAGCAATGGGCCGTCGGGCGCGCCTATACCGAGGCGCTCAAGACGGCGCTCGACGAGCGCGGCATCGACATCCCCTTCCCGCAGCGCACCCTCTGGTTCGGCCAGCCGAAGAGCGGCGAGGCACCGCCGTTGACCTTTACCGGGCGAGTTCGCCCGGCTCCCGGCGCGGCGCCCCGTCGCGAGGAGCATGGCGGAGAGGATCAGGTCGCCGCCGTGCGGACGCCGGCCGAGACGCTGGACGTCCCTCGGAGCCCCGAGCACGAGCACGGGTGAGCCCGGCGGATCGGCGCGCGTTGCGAGGCAGGTTTCCTTGACCGCGCGCGCGTCGCGCGATTAGGGTGCCGCGCCATTTTGAGCGGCATCCCGCCGCGCCCCTTTCGATATCCGCGAAGGTACGCCCGTGTCCGAAGCGCACTCCCACGACCTGCCCCCGCATATGCGCCCCGAGAGGTCCTTCCAGGGTCTCATCCTGGCGCTTCAGCGCTTCTGGGCGGACAAGGGTTGCGTGATCCTGCAGCCCTATGACATGGAGGTCGGCGCCGGCACGTTTCATCCGGCGACGACCATGCGCGCGCTGGGGCCGAAGCCCTGGAATGCCGCCTATGTGCAGCCCTCGCGGCGGCCGAAGGACGGGCGCTATGGCGAGAACCCGAACCGCTTCCAGCACTACTACCAGTTCCAGGTCATCCTGAAGCCGAACCCGCCGAATCTGCAGGAACTCTATCTGGAATCGCTGGCGGCGATCGGCATCGACATGAGCCTGCACGACATCCGCTTCGTCGAGGACGACTGGGAGAGCCCGACGCTCGGCGCGTGGGGCCTCGGCTGGGAGTGCTGGTGCGACGGCATGGAAGTCTCGCAGTTCACCTATTTCCAGCAGGTGGCCGGCATCGAGTGCTTCCCCGTTTCGGGCGAACTGACCTACGGCCTCGAGCGCCTCGCAATGTATCTGCAGGGCGTCGACAACGGCTACGAGCTCAATTTCAACGGCCGCGAGGGCGCCGAGAAGGTGACCTATGGCGATGTCTTCAAGCAGGCCGAGGAGGAATATTCCCGGCACAATTTCGAATATGCCGACACCGAGATGCTGAAGCGGCATTTCGAGGATGCCGAGCGCGAATGCCGGATGCTGCTGGAAGCCGGCAAGCCGGAGCCCGGCGCCAACGACCAGCGCCAGAAGATGGTGCTGCCGGCCTATGACCAGTGCATCAAGGCGAGCCACCGCTTCAACCTGCTCGACGCGCGCGGCGTGATCTCGGTCCCCGAGCGGCAGAGCTACATCCTGCGCGTCCGCGAACTCGCCAAGGCCTGCGGCGCCGCCTGGCTCCAGACGGAAGCCGGAGGGAAGGAGGGCTAGCCTCCGTCCTTCCATCCGCTGAACACTTCTCTCGCCATCGCGCGCGATGGCGACAAGACCGGTAGCACCCGATGCCCGAACTTCTGCTTGAGCTTTTCTCCGAGGAAATTCCGGCGCGCATGCAGCGCAAGGCGGCGGAGGATCTGCAGCGCCTCGTGACCGGCGCGCTCGTCGATGCCGGCCTTCACTATGAGGGCGCAAAGGCCTTCGCGACCCCGCGGCGGCTGGCACTCACGGTGACCGGCGTGCCGGCGCGCTCGGCGGCGACGCGCGAAGAACGCAAGGGCCCGAAGGTCGGCGCGCCGGATGCGGCGATCCAGGGCTTCCTGCGCTCGGCCGGACTTGCCTCGATCGAGGAAGCGCATGTTCATGCCGACCCGAAGAAGGGCGATTTCTACGTCGCCGTGATCGAGAAGGCCGGACGCGAGACGACCGAGATCCTCGCCGAGGCGATCCCCGCCATCATCCGCTCGTTCCCCTGGCCGAAATCGATGCATTGGGGCACCGGGCGCCTGCAATGGGTGCGCCCGCTGCAATCGATCCTCTGCACCTTCGGGCCGGAGACCGAGGATCCCGAGATCGTGCGCTTCGAGGTCGACGGCATTCGTTCCGGCAATGTGACGCGTGGCCACCGTTTCATGGCGCCGGCGCCCTTCGAGGTGCGCCGCTTCGACGACTATGTCGAGAAGCTGGAAAAGGCCAAAGTCGTGCTCGACGCCGACCGCCGCCGCGACATCATCCTGCACGACGCCCGCGAACGCGCCTTTGCGCTGGGACTGGAACTGGTGGAGGACGCCGGGCTGCTCGATGAAGTCGCGGGCCTCGTCGAATGGCCGGTGGTGCTGACGGGAACCTTCGAGGAAGAATTCCTCGCCATCCCGCCGGAGGTGATCCGCGCCACCATTCGTGCCAACCAGAAATGCTTCGTCCTGCGGCAGCCGGGCAGCACGGCGCTCGCCAACCGCTTCATCCTCGTCTCGAACATCGAGGCGCGTGACGGTGGCGTCGCGATCGCCGCCGGCAATGGCCGCGTCATCCGCGCGCGCCTCTCGGACGCGAAGTTCTTCTACGACACCGATCGCAGGGCGACGCTGGAAAGCCGGCTGCCGAAATTCGACGCCATCGTCTTCCACGAGAAGCTCGGCACGCAGCGCGAGCGCATCGACCGGATCGTCGCGCTGGCGTCCGAAATCGCACCGCTGGTCGGCGCCGATGTCGCCAAGGCGCGTGAAGCGGCGGAGCTTGCCAAGCTCGACCTCGTCACCGAGATGGTCGGCGAATTCCCCGAGCTTCAGGGCCTGATGGGCCGCTATTACGCGACCGCCGAGGGCAAGGACCCGTCGGTCGCGGCGGCGATCGAGGATCATTACAAGCCGCAGGGCCCCTCCGACCGCGTCCCGACCGATCCGGTCGCCATCGCCGTCGCCCTCGCCGACAAGCTCGATACGCTCGCGGGCTTCTGGGCGATCGACGAGAAGCCGACAGGCTCGAAGGACCCCTACGCGCTCCGCCGCGCCGCGCTCGGCGTGATCCGGATCGTGCTGGAGAGCGGGTTGCGGCTTCGGTTGCGCGCCCTGATATCGAGCGGCGGGCGGGTGCTCGGGCGGAATGACGGCGCTTCCGGAGACATCGCGGCCGATCTCGTCTCCTTCTTCCACGAACGCCTCAAGGTCCAGCTTCGCGACTCGGGCGCCCGGCACGACCTCGTGGACGCGGTCCTCGCCGCCGGGATGGCCGGAGCGGCGCAGGACGACCTCGTCGACATCGTCCGCCGCGTCGAGGCGCTCGGCGCGTTCCTCGCCACCGAGGACGGGGCGAACCTGCTCGCGGGCTATCGCCGCGCCGCGAATATCCTGAAGGCCGAGGAGAAGGGCGGCGAGCGCTTCGACGGCGCCATCGACCCGGCGCTCTTCGTCGCGCCCGAGGAGAATGCGCTGGCGGCGGCGCTTGAGCGGGCGCTGGCCGGGGCCGAGAGCGCGGTAGAACGCGAGGACTATGCCGTCGCCATGACGGCGCTCGCGGCGCTACGGGCGCCGGTTGATGCGTTCTTCGACAAGGTTCTGGTCAATGCCGACGATCCGGCGGTGCGCGCCAACCGCCTGCGCATGCTCGCCGCCTTCCGCCAGGCGACGCAGGCCGTCGCGGACTTCTCAAAGGTCGGCGGCTGAGTGCAACGACAGGCAGCGAGTCTCGATCAACGAGGCTCGCTCGATATCGCGTCCGGTGCGTGATGCCCGGACCTTCCCCCGGCATCAACGAATGGCTTGATGATCAGTCGCGGCGCGCGGGGCGGTAGATGCCCGTGACGGGATCCTGCACCAGCGTTGGGATGGCACGGCCGGACCGGTCGGTGTTCCGCACGCGGATGGGGGCCTCGGCGCGCTGGCGAGCGAGCGCGCGTGCCGCAACGACGCAGAGGGCGCCGATCAGAGCGATGAAGACGAGTTGCGGCATGTGACCTTTCCTTCACGGACCGGCTCAGGCGGTGGAGCACCGCGAAAGCCCAGCATGACTCTTTCCGCAGCGCACCGCAACCGGCGCGCCAATCAAAGCCCGAAGCGGTTCCAGAGCGCCCGCTCCTCGACCGCGCCAAGCGCCTCCCCGGCAAGCTCGGCCATGAATGCGCCCGAAACGGGGCGCGCCGCGCCGGCGCCGCGGCCGCCGCCGAAGCGGCCGAGCCATCCGCGCTTGCCCTCGATCGGCTGCAGGCGCACATCCTCGCCGAAACGGCCGCGGAGATAGGCTCTGAGTTCCCCAACCTCGTCGACGAGTCCAAGTTCCACGCCGCGGGCGCCGGACCAGAAGGCGCCTGAAAAGAGCGTCGGATCATCGGCAAGCTTCGCGCCGCGCCGGCTCTGCACCAGGGCGATGAACATGTCGTGCACGTCGCGCTGCAGCGACTTGAGATGCGCGACGTCGCTGTCGCGCTCGGGCTGGAACGGGTCGAGCATCGCCTTGTTCTCGCCGGCGGTGTGCACGCGCCGCTCGATGCCGAGCTTCTCGATCAGCCCGGTGAAGCCGAAGCCGGCCGAAACGACGCCGATCGAGCCGACGACGGAACTCGGATCGACGAGGATGTGATCGCCGGCGAGCGCGATCATGTAGCCGCCCGACGCGGCAACGTCCTCGACCGCAATGATGACCTCCTGGCCATTCTCCTCGGCGAGCGCGCGGATGCGCTTGTAAACGAGATGCGACTGCACCGGCGCGCCGCCCGGCGAATTCACCACGATGGCCACCGCCGGCGCCTTCTTCATCGCGAAGGCACGCTTGAGCTGCGGCGCGACGGAAGCGAGCGAGATGCCCTGCCGCAGCGGCGAGACCTGCCCGATGACGCCCGAAAGGCGGACCACCGGCACGACGACCTCTTCCTTGCGGAAGCGGGCCGGCAGCAGGCGGCGGAGGGAATCGGGCAGGAACGACACGGCTGGACCTCGTCGGATGGAAGGGAGCGCTCAGGGATCGAAGCCGAGCCTTCGCCATGACATATGGACATCGGCGAGCGAAGCGCCATCCCCGAGCAATGCGCGCGCTGCCGGCGAGAAGGCATTCCCCTCCCCTTCGTGCAGCACGAAGCCCGGCAGCAGCGTGACCGGCGCCCGGCTTCCCTTGACGCCGCGCGCCAGCACGCGGATCGCGGCCTCGTCGGCCCTCGCATGGACGGGCAGGATGGCGACGCCGCCGAATCGCCGCGCCACGGAGGCGAGGAGATCGCCGAGCCGCGCCGCCGGCAGGATCACCGCCAGCGAGCCGCCACCCGCGAGGAGCGCCGCCGCCGCGCGAAACCAGCCATCGAGGCCGCCCGCATCGAGGACATGCGCCCTGGCCCGCGCGCTGTCGGGCGAAGCGCGCACGCTGCCCTCGTCATGGAAGGGCGGATTCATCAACACGCCGTCGAAGCGATCCGCGCCGAGCCCGGCAGCCTCGCGCTTTGCGGCATCGAGAATGTCGACTTCCGCGAAGGAGAGCCGGCCGGCAAAGCCGATATTTTCCGGAAGCGCCGCCGCCTCGCGCGCGAGCGCGACGAGGTCCGGCTCGCGCTCGGCCAGCGTGACGCGCGTGGCCTCGGCGCGCGCGGCGAGGCAGAAACCGGCGACGCCCGCGCCGGCGCCAAGATCGACGACCGCTCCCACTGTCCGCTGCCCGAAGGCCGCCGCCAGCAGCACGGCGTCGAGACCGGAACGATGATGCCCCGCGCGCGGCTGCAGCGCCGTGACCCGCCCGCCGAGAAAGGCGTCGCGGCTCGCCTCCGTCATCCGCGATCGCGGCCCTTCGGCCTCAGTTCATCGCCGATGCCGGCATCGGTCATCAGCCTGCGCGCTTCATCGAACGAGTCGGCATCGACAAGGATGCGGCGCGGCAGCACGCCGAGCGATCCTTCGATGACGCTCATGTTCTGGTCGGCGAGGAGATAGACGATGCCAGCCTCCTTCAGCAGCGATTCCGCGAAGGAGATGAGGACCATGTCATTGGTCCGGATCAGTTCTTCCATGATGCTCCGGCGCCGTCGCGACGCGTCCGCGAGCCCTGATCGCTCCGGTTCCGTCCGTCTTCCAAGCCTAGGATGGCACCCGCCCACTGGCAACCTCGCCACCCCCGGCGACGGGCCTGAGCCATCCTGTCACTTGTTCGACGCGACCCTCGACCCTATTGTCGCCGCAAGAACGCTAATCCGGGAGCGAGCCTGTGGGTCTGGTCATTCCGCTCGAGGACAACAAGAAGAAGGCCTCGGCCAGCATCGAGCCCCTGCTCGACCTCGTCGCAGCCGACATGCAGCGCGTCAACGAGCTCATCCTCTCGAAGGCCGGCTCCGACGTCGCGATGATTCCCGAAGTCGCCAACCACCTGATCTCGTCGGGCGGCAAGCGGCTGCGACCGATGCTGACTCTCGCCGCCGCGCGGCTGTGCGGCTATCGCGGCGACGGCCATGTGAAGCTCGCGGCGAGCGTCGAGTTCATGCATACGGCGACGCTGCTGCATGACGACGTCGTCGACGAAAGCGACATGCGCCGTGGCAAGCTCGCGGCGCGCATGCTCTGGGGCAACCAGGCGAGCGTGCTGGTCGGCGATTTCCTGCTCGGCCAGGCCTTCCGCATGATGGTCGATGTCGGCTCGCTCGACGCGCTCGACGTGCTCTCGACCGCGGCGACGGTGATCGCCGAGGGCGAGGTGATGCAGCTTTCCGTCGCCAAGAACATGGCGACCACCGAGGACGAGTATCTCGCGGTGATCCGGGCCAAGACGGCGGCGCTGTTCTCGGCGGCGGCCGAGGTCGGGCCGATCATAGCCGGCGGCGACCGCGGCGGCCGGGCGGCGTTCCGCTCCTACGGCACCAATCTCGGCCTCGCCTTCCAGCTCATCGACGATGCGCTCGATTACGGCGGCTCCTCGGCCGATCTCGGCAAGCAGGTCGGCGACGATTTCCGCGAGGGCAAGATCACGCTTCCCGTGGTGCTCGCCTTCCGCCGCGGCTCCGAGGCCGAGCGCGGCTTCTGGCGCCGCGTTCTCGAGAAGGGCGAAATCGCGGATGGCGACCTCGACCGCGCCATCGCCCTGCTGCGCAGCCATCATGCGATCGAGGACACGGTCGAGCGCGCCCGCCACTACGGCTCGGTCGCGCGGGATGCGCTCGGCGCCTTCCCCGACAGCCCGCATCGCAGCGCCCTCGTCGAAGTCATCGACTTCTGCATCGAGCGCGCCCACTAACGCCGGTCGCCCTTGCTTGCCGCATGGCCGCAAAACAGCCATGCTTGCGGCAGAAGCTCGACCGTATCGGTCTCGTCTGAACCCACGGTGCACTGCATGACGACCTTGAGCGCCCGCCGCCTTCGCCAAGCGGCGGCCTGCCTCGCACTTCTGACGCTCGCCGCCGCCCCGGCGCGGGCCGAGAAGACGATCGCCGACTACCTCCCCGAGGATGCCGCCACGACGCTGGCGGGCAGCTATCTCGCGGCGCTCAGCGCCGTCCGCACCTCCGACATCGACGCCGCGACCGTCTTTTTCGAGGACGCGCTGGCGCAGGACCCGGACAATGCCGTCCTGCTCGACCGGACCTTCAGCATGCTGCTGGTCGCCGGAAAGGTCGCGGACGCGCTGCCGATCGCCGAGCGGCTCACGGTCGCGAAAGACAGCAACCGCATGGCGCAGATCGTCCTCGGCATCGAGGCGCTGAAGCGCAAGGATTACAAGGAAAGCGCCGAACGCCTCGACAAGGGCGACCGCGGCACGCTTGCCAATGTCACGGCGAGCCTCCTCGCCGCCTGGGCCGCGCAGGGTCAGGGACAGACCGACGCCGCGCTCAAGATCGTCGACACGATGCAGGGGCCGGAATGGTACGGCACCTTCAAGAACTTCAACATGGCGCTGATCGCCGACATGGCGGGCCGTCATGACGAGGCGCTGGCCACGATCGCCAAGGCCTACAAGGACGACAGCGGCTCGATGCGCATCGTCGAAGCCTATGCCCGCATGCTCGCCCGTGCCGGCAAGAAGGACGAGGCGCTGAAGGCGCTGGAAAACTTCCTCAAGGGCGGCCCGCTTCAGCCCCTCGCCCAGCGCCTCGCCGACGAGATCAAGGCCGGCAAGGTGCCGGCGCCGCTCGTCACCACCGTCCAGCAGGGCGCGGCCGAGGTGCTCTATGGCATCGGCTCGGCGCTCAGCACCGAGAAGGGCGGCGACGAACTCGGCGTCGTCTATCTGCAGCTGGCCCGTTATCTCGATCCGAAGTCGGATCTGATGATCATGGCGCTCGGCGACGTCCTGCAGGGCTCGCAGCAGTTCGAGCGCTCGACCGCCGTCTTCCAGCAGGTACCGAAGAGCTCGGCGCTCTACCGGGCCGCGGAGATGCAGATCGCCGTCAATCTCGACGCGCTGCAGCGGACCGACGACGCCATCCGTCATCTGAAGCGCCTCGTCGCCGCCAATCCGAAGGATTTCGAGGCGCTGACCAGCCTCGGCACCATCTATCGCGGCAACAAGCGCTATTTGGAATCGGCCGACATGTACACGAAGGCGCTGGCCGCCATCGAGCCGTCGGACCCCCGCAACTGGCTGCTCTATTACTATCGCGGCATCGCCTTCGAGCGGGCCGGCGACTGGCCGAAGGCCGAGGCCGATCTCGAAGAGGCGCTCAAGCTCTCGCCTAATGAGCCGCAGGTGCTCAACTATCTCGGCTATAGCTGGATCGACAAGTCGGTCAATCTCGACCGCGCCATGGCCATGATCAAGAAGGCGGTCGAGCTGAAGCCGGACGACGGCTACATCGTCGACAGCCTCGGCTGGGCCTATTACCGCACCGGCCGCTATGACGAGGCGGTCGCGCAGCTCGAGCGTGCCATCACGCTGAAGCCGGACGACGCCACCATCAACGATCACCTCGGCGACGCCTACTGGAAGGTGGGTCGCAAGCTCGAGGCGACCTTCCAGTGGTCGCATGCCCGCGACATGGATCCGGAGCCCGAGGCCAAGGAGCGCATCCTCGCCAAGCTGGCGCATGGTCTGGACAAGGTCGAGGAAAGCCGCGTGGCCTCGACCACCGGCAACACCGTGACCGACGCCACGATGTCGGGCGACGCGCCGTCGACGCCGGAATCGGTGACCGTCGTCGAGGGCGACAGTCTCTGGAAGATCGCCGAGCGCGTCTACGGCAACGGCGAGCTCTACATGAAGCTCATCGAGGCCAATCGCGGCAAGCTGCGCAATCCGAACCGGCTGATCCCCGGCTTCGTGATCGAGGTTCCGAAGATCACGGCGCCGTAGCGCGGCGCCTTTTCCGTGGCATCGCTTCCGCTCGCGCGCGTCCTGGCGCCGGCCAAAGTCAATCTGGCGCTCCATGTCGTTGGCCGCCGGCTCGACGGCTATCACAGCCTGGACAGCCTCGTCGTGTTCGCGGATCTCGGCGATCTGGTCGAGGCACTCCCGGCTGATGCCGACGCGCCTCCGCTCACGATCGAAGGTCCTTTCGCGGCCGGTCTCGCTGCCGATTCCGACAATCTTGTGCTGCGGGCCGCGATGATTTTCGCCGCCCATTATCCCGGCGCCGCGATTCCTCCGCTGCGGCTCGAGAAGCGACTGCCGCTCGCCTCCGGCATCGGCGGCGGCTCGGCGGATGGCGCGGCGACGCTCCGCCTGCTGGCTGCGCTGAACGGGATCCGCGACGAAGCCGGCCTCGCCGCCTGCGCGCTCAAGCTCGGTGCCGACGGGCCGATGTGCCTCGTCAGCCGGCCGCTCCGGGCACGCGGCATCGGCGAAGCGATCGATGCCTGGGACGGGCTGCCGGACGTCCATATGGTCCTCGCCAATCCCGGCATCGGTGTCTCGACCCCGGCCGTCTTCCGCCGGCTCGAGCGTGTCGACAATCCGCCGCTGCCGGACTCCCTCCCCGCGTTCCGCGATGCAGCGGCTCTCGCCGGCTTTCTGGCCAGCGAGACCCGCAACGACCTTGCCGGTCCGGCGCGGCTGGAAGCCCCGGTGATCGCGACGGTGGAGGATCGGCTCATGGGCAGCGCCGGATGCCTCTTCGCCCGCATGTCGGGTTCGGGGGCGACCGTGTTCGGCCTCTTCGCCGATCGCGCAGCGGCGGAGCGCGCAGCAGCGGCGCTTTCGCAGGAGCATCCCTCATGGTGGGTGCGCTATGCCGCCTTGGCCGGGTCCGGGATCGGCGCGGTGTCGCGGGCGGGCTGAAACCGTGCGACACTGCGCGGACCGTCCGCCTGCGCCAGATCAAGGCCGGCCGGCGGACGATGCGCCAGCCTGGCGCCGACGACAGCCGAGCCCTCATCCTCAGGAACTGCCATGAGCCGGATCGACGAGACGCTGCCCTTCATTCCCGTCCGCTTCGCCGTCCTGGCCGTGTCCGACACGCGCTCGCTGGAAACCGACAAATCGGGCCAGACGCTCGCCGACCGGATCACGGCGGCCGGCCATGTTCTCGCCGAGCGGGCGATCGTGCCCGACGATGTCGATGAGATCCGCGCCATTGTCAGCTGCTGGATCGCCGAGCCGACCATCGACGTCGTGATCACCACCGGCGGCACCGGATTCACCGGCCGCGACGTGACGCCGGACGCGGTCGAGCCGCTGTTCGAGAAGCGGATGGACGGCTTTTCCGCGGTCTTCCACCGCATCAGCTACGACAAGATCGGCACCTCGACCGTGCAGTCGCGCGCAACCGCGGGCCTTGCCAATTCGACCTTCATCTTCGTCGTTCCGGGCTCGACGGGTGCGTGCAAGGACGCATGGGACGGCATCATCGCGCCGCAATTCGACTATCGTCACCAGCCCTGCAATTTCGTCGAGATCATGCCTCGCCTCGACGAACATCTGAAGCGCGGCAAGCTCCGCGTCTGAGATCAGCCGGCCCGGCGCGCGATGAGCGAGGGCGGAACGCGCAGCACCATCAGCGCCAGCCGCGCCGCGCTCGGCAGCGCGCCGGCGCGCCGCGGGGCATCGCCGCGCAGCACGGCGCGGGACCGGAGGAAGCTCAGTCGCCGGCGGCCGATGCGGCGCGCGAGCTCGACATCCGAAATGCCGGGCAGCGGCCGATGGCCGCCGATCTCGCGATAGAGCCGGGTCGAGACCAGGAGCCCCTCGTCGAGATAGGGCGCTGCGAAGAGCCGCATCCTGAGCGACGCCGCCGTTTCCGCCACCCTCGCCCCCGCCCCGAAACCGGCCCGCGCATGGCGAAACGCCGCGGCGCGAAGGGGATCGCCGGAGCTTTGCACGCGGTCGATGAAGTCCTGCGCCTCGCGCTGCCAGCCCGGCTCCAGCGCCACATGCGGCGAGAGGAAGAGCAGCCAGTCCGACCGCGCATTGACGGCGGCGCGGGCGAGATCCTCGCCCTCCCCCGCCGCAGCGCGGACGAAGCGGCAGCCGGCGGCGTCGGCGACCAGCGCCGTGCCGTCGGAGGATCCGCGGTCGACCACGATGACCTCCCGGACCATGCCGTCGGCGGCGGCCGGCACCAGCGCCGCCAGCGCATGGGCAAGCGCCGTCTCGTCGTCGCGGGTGGGGAGGATCACGCTGATCATAATCAACATTCTTAACTGCAAAATTCACAAATCGCGACGCGAATGAACGGATTGCTGCGCCTCTGGGTTAATGTTCTTGCTTTGTTCCAATGGCAATCCTATCCTCTGCCCATGTCGCTCGCTCGCCCCCTCGATCCCGGTCTCGACCCGCTGGTGCTCGCGGCCGCCGCCCCCCTCATCGACCCCGACCGTCGCCGCGGCCGCGGCGCCGAGACGAATGCCTCGGGCCGGTTCGAGAAGCTGCAGAGCATTCCTTTCGACGACGGCTGGCAGACGCTCGACGAGCTGCCGCCCTTCAAGACCGAGGTGCAGGCCGAGAAGGCCAAGGTGATCATCACCCGCAACGATTCGCCGGACATCGCCTTCGACCGGTCGATCAATCCCTATCGCGGCTGCGAGCATGGCTGCATCTACTGCTTCGCGCGGCCGAGCCATGCCTATATGGGCCTCTCGCCGGGCCTCGATTTCGAATCGAAGCTGTTCTTCAAGCCGGACGCCGCCGCGCTGCTCGAGAGGGAGCTTTCCGCGCCCGGCTACAAGCCGCGGACGATCGCGATCGGCACCAATACCGATCCCTACCAGCCGATCGAGCGCCAGCATCGGATGATGCGCGATATCCTCGAGGTGCTGGAGCGCTTCAACCATCCGGTCGGGATCGTCACCAAGTCGGCGCTGGTGATGCGCGACATCGACATTCTCTCGCGCATGGCCGAGCGCGGGCTGGCCAAGGTCGCGATCTCGGTGACGACGCTCGACCGTCACCTGGCCCGCGTCATGGAGCCGCGCGCCGCGACGCCGCCGCGCCGGCTGGAGACGATCCGCACGCTCGCCGCCGCCGGCATCCCGGTCGGCGTCCTGACGGCGCCCATCATCCCCGCGCTCAACGACAGCGAGATCGAGCGCATCCTCGATGCGACGGCCGAGGCCGGCGCCGGCGAGGCGGGCTATGTGATCCTGCGCCTGCCGCTTGAGGTCGCGGACCTCTTCCGCGAATGGCTGCTGCGCCATTATCCCGACCGCTACCGACATGTCCTCTCGGTCATGCGCTCGATGCGCGGCGGCAAGGACTATGATTCGACCTTCGGCAAGCGACAGAAGGGCGAAGGCCCCTATGCCTGGCAGATCGGCCGCCGCTTCGAGATCGCGACCCGCCGCCTCGGCATGAACCGCCGCAACCTGCGCCTCCGCACCGATCTCTTTTCCCCGCCGGTGAAGCCGCAGGCGCAGCTCAGCCTGTTCTAGTCGCGCGCGGTGAGGCTTCGGGACATCGCTGCCTTGCCAGCGCCGCTCTTCGGCGCATTGTTGCGGCCATGGCCAGACGCCCCGCCGATTCGCCCGCCTTGTTCGACCTGCCCGACGCGCCCACTGACGCGATGGAGCGGCGGCTGCGCCGTGCCGGGTTGAAGAAGATCGCTGGCGTCGACGAGGCCGGCCGCGGGCCGCTCGCCGGACCGGTGGTGGCGGCGGCGGTGATTCTCGACCCGAAGCGCATTCCTCCCGGTCTCGACGATTCGAAGAAGCTCGACCGCGCCGCCCGCGAGACGCTGTTCGAGGCGATCATGGCGACCTCGGTGGTCGCGGTCGCCGCAGGGTCGGTGACCCGGATCGACCAGACCGATATCCGCCAGGCGACCCTCTGGGCCATGCGCCAGGCCGTGGCCTCGCTGGCGCATGACGCCGACCACGCGCTCATCGACGGCATCGACGTCCCGCCTGGCCTCTGCTGCCGGGGCGAAGCCGTGGTGAAGGGCGATGCGCGATCGGTCTCGATCGCCGCCGCCTCGATCGTCGCCAAGGTGACGCGCGACCGGATGATGATCCGCGCCGCCGGCCGCTTCCCGGCCTATGGCTTCGACCGGCACATGGGCTACGGCACGCCGTTCCACATGGAGGCGCTCGCCAATCATGGCGCGACGCCGCTGCACCGTTCGAGCTTCGCGCCGATCCGCGCGCTGCTCTCCAGCGTGGCGCCGGCGGCGATCGAGGTCGAGATGGACCTCCTGGCCGCGGTCCCGGCCTGACAGCCAGCACAATGCCCGAAACGAAACGGCCGGGCGCGAGGCCCGGCCGTCCGAAATACGGTGAATGACGTCAGCGGCTCAGTTGAGACGCGACCGAACCTCGCCGATCGCCTTCTCGACGAGACCGGCGGCGGCCTCGCCCTTGAGCTTGGCCGAGAGGATCTTCTCGGCCGCTGCGATCGCGACATCTGCGGAGAGCGAACGCACTTCCTGCAGGGCGACGGTCTCGGCCTGGGTGATCTTGTCTTCCGCCATCTTGGTACGGCGGGTGACGTAGTCCTCCATGCGCGCCTTGGCCTCCTCGGCCAGGGCGGCAGCCTCGCGGCTCGCCTGATCGACGATGCCGCGCGCCTCGACCTCGGCGTCGCGGGCCTTCTTCTGGTACTCGGCCAGAAGCTGGGCGGCCTCCTCGCGGAGCCGCTTCGCCTCGTCCAGCTCCTTGGCGATGGACGCGGCGCGGTTGTCGAGCGCCTTCGCCATCGTCTTGTGCACGCCGAGATAGATCAGCAGCAGCAGGAAGAGGACGAGACCGACAAGCGCGAAGAATGTGGCGTCGAAACCCATGATCGCGGTCTCCCCTACTGCGCCCGGGCGGCCGAAACCGCTGCCGAGACCTCGTCACGCGTCGGCTGCTGGCCGATCAGCGCCTCGACGACGGCGCCGGCGGCGTCCTCGGCGATGGTGCCGACATCGGCGAGCGCCCGCGACTTGATGTCGGCGATGCGCGTCTCCGCCTCGGCGAGCTTGGCGGCGAGATCGGCCTCGATCGCATGGCGGCGAGCCTCGGCATCAGCCTTGGCCTGGTCGGTCGCCGTCTGCGCGATCTTGTGCGCCGAGCCGCGGGCATCGGCGAGCGCCTTCTCATAGCCCTGAAGCGCGGTATCGGACTGCAGCTTCAAGCGCTGCGCCTCCTCGATATCGCCGGCAATGCGCTGGGCACGGCCATCGATGATCGCGGCCATGCGCGGCACGATCACCCGCTTCATGAGGAGGTAGAGCGCGCCGAAGCAGATGACGAACCAGAGGATCTGCGACGGGAACGTATTGGTATCGAAGGGCGGGAACGGACCCTTGTGCCCTTCGGCAGCCCCCACCTCGCTATGCGTGGTGTCGGGCGAAGGCGCATGCGCGTCGGCGGCGGGCGCCGCCGGTTCAGGCTGCGGAGCCGCCGGCGCCGGAGGCGCCGCTTCCTGAGCCGATGCAGACGTGACGAGCCAAGTCATCGAGGACCCCGGATCGAGGAAAGACGTCATGCGGCAGTGTCAAGCCTGCCGCATGACGGACCACAGAACCGCCGGATGGCGGCCGATCGGCGCTTAGACGACGAACAGCAGCAGCAGCGCGACGAGCAGCGAGAAGATGCCGAGCGCTTCCGTCACGGCGAAGCCGAGGATGAGGCGGCCGAACTGGCCGTCGGCAGCCGACGGGTTGCGCAGGGCGCCCGAAAGGAAGCTGCCGAAGATATTGCCGAGGCCGAGGGCGGCGCCAGCCATGCCAAAGCAGGCGAGACCAGCACCGATGAACTTCGCGGCTTCCGCTTCCATTTCAATTCTCCTTTGAGGGGTATGTCTATCGAGAGCAGGGATCGGTCGGCCTGCCCGGCTCAGTGGCCGGGATGCAGGGCGTCGTTCAGGTACATGCAGGTCAGGATCGTGAAGACATAGGCCTGCAGGAAGGCGACGAGGAACTCGAGCGCCGTGAGCGCGACGGTCATCAGCAGCGGCACGATCGCGCCACCGACACCGACGACGCCAAGGCTCGCCAGCGACACGACGAAGCCGGCGAACACCTTCAGCGTGATGTGTCCGGCCAGCATGTTGGCGAAGAGACGGACGGAGAGGCTGATCGGCCGCGAGAGGAACGAGATGACCTCGATCGCGGAGACGAGCGGGATGACCGCCCCGGGCACGCCATGCGGCACGAAAAGGCCGAGGAAATGCGTACCATGGCGGTAGAAGCCGTAGCCGACCACGACGAGCATCACCAACATCGCCAGCGCGAAGGTGATGATGATCTGGCTCGTCGCCGTCAGGAAATAGGGGAACATGCCGAACAGGTTCGCCGTCAGGATGAACATGAACAGCGAGAAGACGAAGGGGAAGAAGCGCATCCCCTCGGTGCCGGCGGAGGATTTGAGCGTCGAGGCCACGAACTCGTAGGAGAGCTCGGCGACCGACTGCGTGCGGCCGGGAATGAGCGACTTCTTGGCCGTCGCGAAATAGAGGAAACCGGTCACGACGGCGACATTCGCGACCATCGCGAGCGCCGAATTCGTGAAATGGAAGTCCATGCCGGCAAAATTGCCGAGCGGGAAATACTCGTGGATCTGAAACTGATGGATCGGATCGTTCGCCACCGAGCCCGCCTCTTCGCCTTCGTGTCCCGCCGCGGATCGCCGCGGCCCCAAAACGGCCTATTTGCCGGACTTCACTCCCGGACGCGGCTTCACCCGCTCTTCCGGCTGCGCCACCTTGCCGACCGCGCGCAGGACGTTCAACACGCCAGCGGCGAAGCCGAGCAGGAGCAGCACGATCATGCCCCAGGGGGTCGTTCCAAGAAAGTGATCGATCAGCCAGCCGAGGCCGGCGCCGACCAGGACGCCCGAAGCGAATTCGCTCGCCACGCGGAGCGCAAGACCCATGCCCTGCATTCCGCCCGACGGCGCGCCGTCCGCCTTCGCATCCCGCTCCGTCCCGGCCTTTGCCTGCTCGAGCTTTTGGCCGAGCGAACGCAACCGTTCCGAAAGCGCGGCTTCCTCGCCGACATGGTCCTTCCTGCTCGTCCCGTCTCCCGCCGAACCGTTGTCGCTCATCGCGCCGTCCTTGTCGGGTGCCTGGAAAAGCCGCCGGAAACCGCTGCCGTCCCCCTTTGAAGCCGCGCGCACAATAGTGACGGGGTTCTTGAGTGTCAAGGCGATGGAAACAATGGTCAAGCTATTGTTTCAAAAAGACAATCCTCTCCCGCTCCACAGGACCGGAAGCCCGCTGTCGCGAATCCGCGCCGCCGGGGGCCGGCCTTTGAAGGCTGGCGGACCTTTCATGCCACAGCCTGCCATGCGAGAAGCAGGGCCATGAGCGGCGAGCCGAAACCATGAGCGACGAGCTGAAGACGATGAAGAGGCGCGATGCGGCGGCGGTCGGCAGCTTCGTCGGCGGCGTCATCGAGCCGCTTCTCGCCAAGCGCGGATTCGCGACCGCCGATCTCATCGCCGCCTGGGCCGACGTGGTCGGGCCCCGCTATGCCCGCTCGACGCAGCCAGACAGGCTGATCTGGCCGCGGACGACCGGCGCCGAGGGCGCCAACCGGCCGCGCGGCGCGACGCTGGTCATCCGCGTCGATGCCGGCATGGCGATCTATCTCCAGCACGAGACGGCTGTGCTTCTCGAACGCATCAACGGCTTTCTCGGCTTCGGCGCGGTGACGGTGCTGAAGATCGTCCAGGCACCGGTGAGTCGCCCCGGCCCCATAGAGAAGAAGAGTGCGCCCTCCCCGGCCGTAGCGAAGAAGGCGTCGGACGCCGTCGCCGAGATCGAGAGCGACGCGCTGCGCGACGCGCTGGAGCGGCTTGGCCGCGGCGTGTTCGGCGAGGTCGAGCGATCGTGAACGCGAAATGCCGGTAAAGCGCCGCATTTGCGCTGGCATTGGTGCGTATAGGCGTGGCAATCGTGGCGCCATCAATGGACGCCATTCCCTGAGGAGACCGAGACCGTGGACCTTGATCGCAGGCAGTTTCTCGTCCGGCTCGGCGCGGCTTCGCTGGCGGCGGGCGCGTTTGCCATGCTGCCGGGCGCGGCCTTCGCCGCCGAAGAGAAGGTTGATCTCAAGAAGCTGCTGGAGCCGGGCCCGCTCGGCGACATGGCGCTCGGCGACGCCAACGCGCCGCATACCGTCGTCGAATATGCTTCGCTGACCTGCTCGCATTGCAGGCATTTCCACGAGACGACCTGGAAGCCGTTCAAGGAGAAATATGTCGACACCGGCAAGGTGCGCTTCATTCTCCGTGATTTCCCGCTCGATCCGCTCGCCACCGCCGGCTTCATGCTGGCGCATGCGGCGCCGAACAACAATTTCTTCCCGATGGTCGATCTTCTGTTCACGCAGCAGGACAAATGGGCCTTCGTCGACGATCCGGTCTCCGCGCTGCTCGCTCTTTCCAAGCAGGTTGGTTTTACACAGGAGACTTTCGAGCTGGCCTTGAAAAATCAGGCGCTGCTCGATGGAGTCAACGCCGTGAAGGACCGCGGCGCGAAGGAGTTCGGCGTCGACGCGACGCCCACCTTCTTCATTGACGGGGTGAAAAAGCCGGGTGCGCTCTCGCTCGAAGATCTGGACGCGCTTCTGTCGTGATGCTGTCCGCATCGCGCGGTCGGCCGCGTCCTGCGGCCGGCTAACCCGTGATCGGGGGATGGCGCGATGAAGTTCACGCGTCTTCGCCTCGTCGGCTTCAAGTCCTTCGTCGAGCCGTCCGACTTCGTCATCGAGCCGGGCCTGACCGGCGTCGTCGGGCCGAATGGCTGCGGCAAGTCCAATCTCGTCGAGGCGCTGCGCTGGGTGATGGGCGAAAGCTCATACAAGAACATGCGCGCGTCCGGCATGGACGACGTCATCTTCTCGGGCTCGGGCAACCGACCGGCCCGCAACACCGCCGAAGTCACCCTCGCCATCGACAACGCCGCCCGCAAGGCGCCGGCGGCCTTCAACGATGCCGACACGCTCGAGGTCACGCGCCGCATCGAGCGCGAGGCCGGCTCGGTCTACCGCATCAACGGCCGCGAGGTGCGGGCGCGCGACGTGCAGCTGCTCTTCGCCGACGCCTCGACCGGCGCGCGCTCGCCTTCCATGGTCGGACAGGGCCGCATCGGCGAGCTGATCGCCGCCAAGCCGCAGGCACGACGCGCCATCCTCGAAGAGGCGGCCGGCATCTCCGGCCTCTATTCCCGCCGCAACGAGGCCGAGACGCGGCTCAGGGCGGCCGAGCAGAATCTCGAACGGCTCGACGACGTCATCGGCGAGATCGACGGCCAGATCGAGGCGCTGAAGCGTCAGGCGCGGCAGGCCAACCGCTACCGCAACCTCTCCACCGATATCCGCAAGGCCGAGGCGACCGCGCTCTATCTCCGCCTCAACGCCGCCTCGGCGCAGGTCCGCGAGGGCGAGGCGGCGCTGGCCACCGCGACCGAAACCGTCAGCGCGCGCTCCGAAGCGCAGGCGAGTGCCGCGCGCGACCAGGCTGTCGCGGCGAGCGCCCTCCCCGCCGCCCGCGACGAGGAAGCCCGCGCCGCCGCGGCACTGCAGCGCCTCACCCAGGCGCGCGACGGCATCAATGCCGAGCAGCGGCGCATGCAGGAGCGGGCGGCCGATCTCGAGCGGAGGCTGAAGGATCTCGAAGGCGACATCCTGCGCGCCGCCGCCCTCGAGCGGGAGAATGCCGAGATGACGGCGCGGCTCGATGCCGAAGAGGCGTCGCTGCGCCAGGCGGAAGCGGAGGCCGGACCGCTGGCGGCGGAAGCAGCCGCGCGCCGGACCGCCGCCGAGGCGGGGGAGCGGGAAGCCGACCGCCGCCTCGCCGAGGCGACGGCGCATCATGCGGCTCTGGCGGCGCGGCGGAGCGAACTGGAGCGGGCGCTGAAGAGTGCCGAGGACCGCCTCGCCAAGGTGCGCGGCGAGGCCGCGACCGTCGAGCGCGACGCGGCGGCGCTCGCCGCCGAACTCTCGCGGTTGCCTGACCTCGCCGCCGCCGAAGCAGCCGTCGCCGCCGCCGAGCGTGCGCGGACGGAGGCGGATGCCCGTGTCGTCGCCGCCGAATCGGCCGCGGCCACGGCCCGCGAGGCAGAGACCGCGGCGCGTGGCCCGCTAGCCGAGGCCGAACGCGCCTTCGCCGGCATCGAAAGCGAGGCGCGGGCGCTGGAGAAGATCCTCGCGGCGGGCCATTCCTCGGGTCGGCGACCGCCGATCCTCGATTCGCTCGCCGTCGAGCGCGGCTTCGAGGCGGCGCTCGCCGCCGCCTTCGGCGACGATCTCGACGTTTCCGACGATGCCGGCGCGTCGAGCTATTGGGGCGAGGTCGAGCCTCTCGCCGAGGACCCGCTGCTGCCCTATGGCGCCGAGCCGCTCGCCCGCCATGTCAATGCGCCGCCTCTGCTCGCCCGCGCGCTGGAGCAGACGGGCATCGTCGCCCGCCCGCATGGCGCGACGCTGCAACCGCTGTTGAAGACCGGCCAGCGACTGGTCTCGCGCGAGGGCGATCTCTGGCGCTGGGACGGCTTCGTCGCCACGGCGGAGGCGCCAACCGCCGCAGCGATCCGCCTCGCCAACCGCAACCGCCTCGCCGAACTGCGCTCCGAACTCGCCCCGGCCCGCGCCGCCATCCTCGAGCGCCGATCAACGCTCGATGCCGCGACCGCGGCCGTCCGCAACGCGGCCGAGGCCGAGCGCTCGGCGCGCGATGCGGCCCGCGCGGCGCAGAAATCCGTCGACGACGCCAAGGCGCGGCTCGCCACCGCGGAGCGCGAGCAGGGTCGCCTCGCCGCCCGCAAGGCGGCGCTGCAGGAGGCCGGCAAGCGCGTCGAGGCTGCCCTGCGCGAGGCGGTGGCCGGACGCTCGGCGGCCGAGGCGGCGCTCGCTTCAGCCGCGGATCCGGCCGTGGCCCTCGCCGAGACGACGATGCTGCGCGCCGGTCTCGCCGAGCGCCGCGCCGCGCATGTCGAGGCCCGCGCAGCCGCCGATGCGCTCACCCGGGAGGGAGAGCTTCGCCGCAAGCGGCTCGCCGCGATCGCCGGCGAGCGGCAGAGCTGGAAGGCGCGCAGCGCCGGCGCCGCCGAGCAGAGCGCCAGCCTCGCTGCGAGGCGTGCCGAGATCGAGCGCGAGAAGACGAAGCTCGCCGAGGCGCCGGCCGATTTCGACATCCGCCGCCGCGCCGTGACGGCCGAGATCGCCAAAGCCGAGGAAGGGCGCCGCGAGGCCGCCGCACGATTGAAGACTGCCGAAGCCGCGCAGGCCGCGGCCGACGCAGCCGCGCGCGACGCGCTCACGGCCCTTTCCGAAGCGCGCGAGCGGCGCGGCCGCGCCGAGGAGCGGCTGACCGCCAGCATGGAGCGCCGCGCCGAGATCGAGGGGCGCATCACCGAACTGCTCGATTGCGCGCCGCATGAGGTCGCAAGCATCGCCGGGCTCGATCCGAACGCGCCGCTGCCCGATGTCGAACAGGTCGACAAGCGGCTGGAACGGCTGCGGCAGGAGCGCGAGAAGCTCGGCGGCGTCAATCTGCGCGCCGAGGAAGAGGTGACCGAGGGCGAAGCCCGCCGCGAGCGCCTCGCCACCGATCGCGACGACCTGATCGAGGCAATCCGCCGCCTGCGCCTCGGCATCGCCAGCCTCAACCGCGAGGGGCGCGAGCGGCTGCTTGCCGCATTCACGGTGGTGAATGCCGAATTCCAGCGCCTCTTCACCCATCTCTTCGGCGGTGGCACGGCCGAATTGCAGCTGACCGAGTCAGACGATCCGCTCGAAGCGGGGCTCGAGATCATGGCCCGGCCGCCCGGCAAGAAGCCGCAGACCATGACGCTCCTCTCCGGCGGCGAGCAGGCGCTGACGGCCATGGCGCTGATCTTCGCCGTCTTCCTCACCAATCCAGCGCCGATCTGCGTGCTCGACGAGGTCGACGCGCCGCTCGACGACCACAATGTCGAGCGCTTCTGCAACCTGCTGGACGAAATGGCGCGCACGACCGAGACGCGCTTCGTCACGATCACCCACAACCCGATCACCATGGCGCGCATGAATCGCCTGTTCGGCGTCACCATGGCCGAACGCGGCGTCAGCCAGCTCGTCTCGGTCGACCTCGAAGCCGCCGAGCGATTCCTGGAGGCGAGTTGACGGGTTGCGCCGGCGGGCGGCTGCGCCTAAGTAGGCGTCACGGAACTGGATAGAGGAGACCTCGCAATGGATCGGACCGCGACGATGATTTTCGCCCGCGTCCTGTCTCCTGCCCTGGTCTCTCCTCATGTCCGTTCCCTTTCGGGCCCCGCTCGTCGCGCTGCACGACGTCACGCTCGCCGCGCCTGACGGGCGCATTCTCCTGGACCATCTCGATCTCGCCTTCGGCACCGAACGCACGGGCCTTGTCGGCCGCAACGGCGCCGGCAAGTCGACGCTGCTCAAACTGATCGCCAGCGGCGAGCCGCCGCGCGCCGGCAGCATCGAACGTGTCGGCCGCATCGCGCTTCTGAAGCAGGGTATCCGCGCCGACGACGGCTTGCGGGTCTGCGACATCGCCGGTGTCGGCGACGCCTTCGATCGGCTGGCGCGGCTATCCGCTGGCGAGGGCAGCCTTGACGATGCCGCGCTGGCCGACTGGACGCTCGAAACGCGCTATGCCGCCGCGCTCGCCGCGACCGGCCTGCCGGTGCTCGATCCCGAGCGCCCGGCGGCGGCGCTTTCCGGCGGACAGCGGACGCGGCTCGCGCTCGCGGCGCTGCTTCTCGCCGAGCCAGACATGATCCTGCTCGACGAACCGACGGACAGCCTCGACCGCGACGGCCGCGCCGCCGTCGCCGAACTGATCGCCAACTGGAAGGGCGGCGCACTGGTCGCGAGCCATGATCGCACCCTGCTGCGCGCCATGGACCAGATCGTCGAATTGTCGGCGCTCGGCGCCCGCAGCTATGGCGGCGGCTACGACTTCTATGCCGCGAAGCGTGCCGAGGAGCGCGCGGCGGCGGCCGAGCGGCTGGACATTGCCGAGCGCTCGCTGAAACAGACGCGCGAACGCATCCAGACCGCTGCCGAGCGCAAGGCGCACAAGGACGGACGCGGCCGGCGCGAGCGCGCGAAGGGCGACACGCCGAAGATCATGCTCGATGCGGCGCGCGAGCGCTCCGAAAAGAGCGCGGGCGCGGCCGGCCGGCTGGCCGAGCGGCAGATGGAGACGGCCGGCGAGGCTCTCACCGAGGCGCAGGCTGCGGTCGAGCGCGTGGCGCAGCTCGCTTTCGCCCTTCCCTCCTCAGGCCTCGCCGAGCGGCGCCAGGTGCTGGAGATGCGCGAGCTTCGCTATGGCCATCCCGACGGCCCGCTGCTTTTCGACGGGCTCGACCTCGTGGTCAGCGGGCCGGAGCGCATCGGCATCACCGGCGGCAACGGTACCGGCAAGTCGACACTGCTGCGGCTCGCCGCCGGCGAGCTGGAGCCGCTGTCGGGCACAGTCCGGAGGCCGGTCGCCTCGGTGCTGCTCGATCAGGAACTGGCGCTCTTCGACCGGCGCCAGACCATCCTCGACGCGTTCCGCCGGCTCAATCCTCAGGCGACCATCAACGAGGCCCATGCGGCGCTGGCGCGCTTCCTGTTCCGCAACGAGGAGGCGCGCCGGCCGGTCTCTTCGCTCTCGGGCGGCGAGGCGCTGCGCGCGGCGCTGGCGGCCGTGCTCTGCGGCTCGAACCCGCCGCAGCTGCTCATTCTCGACGAGCCGACCAACCATCTCGACCTCGACTCGGTCCAGGCAGTGGAACAGGCGCTCCGCGGCTATGACGGGGCGCTGATGGTGGCGAGCCACGACGCGGATTTCCTCGAAGCGCTCGGGCTCACGCGGCGGGTGGTGCTGCCGGTCGGGTGACGGCGGAGGCGGGATTCAGTCACGAAGACGCCCCCTCCCTGGCCCTCCCCCGCTTTGCGGGAGAGGGGACCAGGGCGAGATCTTCATCGAGAAAGCGCCCGTCCAGAGGGCGAGGCGCTCATGCCGGCCGTGCCCGGCCCTCTCTCCCGCAAAGCGGGGGAGAGATGGAGAGGGGCCTTCCTACCAGCTCGCGAGCCGGCGGAGCGTCGGGGTCTTCTTGTATTGGTGGCCGCCCATGCGGGCGAAAAGCACGACGAGTTCGTCGATCGCCTTCAGCACATGCGGGCCCTTGTTGAGCATGACGCATTCCGCCCGCGCCGCCATCGCGGCGTCGGTCATCTCGCCGCGCGAGGGGAAGCCCTTCTTGATGAGATGCTCGAGAACCTGTGTCGCCCAGATCACCGGCACCTGCGCCGCCTCGCCGATCCAGAGAATCTCCTCCTGCATCTCGGCCAGGCGGTTGAAGCCGATCTCCACCGCGAGATCGCCGCGCGCGATCATCACCGCAGTCGGCTGCCTGCCCGCGGCGCGGACGATCATCTCGGGGAGATTGGCGAGCGCCCGCGTCGTCTCGATCTTGAGCACCAGCGAGAGGCTCTGCCAGTCGCCCGGGCGGATGCGCGCCAGAGCGGCATGGAGATCGTCGATATCGGCGGCCGTCTGGACGAAGGAGAACTCGATGCCGTCGGCGTTCTTCGCGACGAAATCGAGATCCTCGATGTCCTTCTCGGTCAAAGCGGGGATCGAGAATTCGGTGTCGGGGAAATTGACGCCCTTCTCTTCCTTCAGCTTGTAGCCATCCTCATCCGGCGCGCCGCTCGCCTCGACGACGACGCCCCAGGGCGCCACCGCGACGACGCTGGTCGGCAGCTTGCCGTCGTCGATGAAGATGCGCTCGCCGACCTCGCAGGCCGCGAGCGCTTGCGGCAGCGTGCATTCGACAGCCATCAAATCGGCGGGCGCCTCGTCGAGCCGGCCCGGCGCAGCAATTGCGAGACGGTCGCCGTCGCCGATGCGCTTGTTGCCGTCGAGCTTTCGGATGGCGCCGGTGCGGATCTTCGGCCCGGCAAGGTCCATCAGGACCTTCATGCGCCGGCCGGTCGCCGCTTCGGCCGCCTTGGCGTGGGCGATCATCCGCGCCCACGCCTCACGGTCGTCATGGGCGCAGTTGATGCGGATCGCCTCGACGCCTCGCGACGCGAGATCGGTCATGAAGGCCGGATCATCCGCCGCCTCGCTCGGGCAGGTGACGAGGAGATGCACGGCGCGGCCTTCCGATGGCGGGCCGAGGATCTCCGACGTCGCCGCGGCGAGGTGACGCTCGCCGGCGAAGAAGGTCTCGTCGCCGGGAAAATCGCGGCGGGGCGCGCTCTCGGTGATCGCATCGAGGGCAGCGAGCACGGCGGCGAACGTCGGCGCGACGCGGCTTTCGAGGCGCCCGATCGAGGAAAGGCCATGCGCCATCAGCCGGCGCTGCAGGGGCCGATTGTCGCGGCGGCGAAGCGCGAGATAATCGGCGAGGTTGCGCGCGCCGGCGACGAAGTCCGGCCGCTCGATGCCCGCCGACCAGGCCGCAAAGATCGCCTCGCCCTCTTCCGCCACGGCCCGGGCCAGTTCATCGACATCGGCACGAAGGGCGAGGCTTTCGTCGCGATCCATCATTGGGGCTCCAAGGCGCATGGGAGGGCAGAGGACTAAGGTCCACCGCCTATCGCAGCGCGACGAAAGGCGCATGACACAGATCAACCGCCGCGCTGGCGCATCGATGGCCGGCGGGCCACCATGCGGCGATGCCCCCGCTGCCTCCTCCTTCGCCCGTCAGCCTCCTCGCCTGGTATGACCGGCATGCGCGGCGCCTCCCCTGGCGCATCGGCCCGGCCGAGCGCCGGCGCGGCGTGACGCCCGATCCCTATCGCGTCTGGCTCTCGGAGATCATGCTGCAGCAGACGACCGTCGCGGCCGTAAAGCCCTATTTCGAGGGCTTCCTCGCCCGCTGGCCGGATGTCGCCGCGCTCGCCGCCGCGCCATCCGAAGAGGTGATGAAGGCCTGGGCCGGGCTCGGCTATTATTCGCGCGCGCGCAATCTGAAGGCCGCCGCCGAAGCCGTGGCGCGCGAGCATGGCGGCCGCTTCCCGGCGACCGAAGCCGGGCTCACCGCCCTTCCCGGCATCGGCGCCTACACCGCCGCCGCCATCGCCGCCATCGCCTTCGACCAGCCGGCCGCGGTGGTGGACGGCAATGTCGAACGGGTGCTCTCGCGCGTCTTCGCGGTGGAAACGCCGTTGCCGGCCGCAAAGAGCGAGATCCGTCGCCTGCAGGCGATGCTGACGCCTGAGGAGCGGCCCGGCGACTATGCGCAGGCGATGATGGATCTCGGCGCGACCATCTGCACGCCGCGACGCCCGGCCTGTTCGCTCTGTCCCTGGTCGGAAAGCTGCGCCGCCCATGCCGCCGGAATCGAGGAGAGCTTCCCCGTGAAGCCGGACAAGGCGGCGCGGCCGGAGCGGACGGGCACGGCCTTTGTCGCAAGGCGTCGCGACGGCGCCGTGCTGCTGCGCCGCCGTGCCGAGAAGGGACTGCTCGGCGGCATGACCGAGGTTCCGGGAAGCGAGTGGCTACCCTCGACAGCGCCCGCCGCCGAAGCGACGGCGCCGCTGACGGCACGCTGGGAGGCGAAGGGCGAGGTCATTCATGTCTTCACCCATTTCCGCCTGACGCTTTCGATCCTCGCAGCGGAGCCGGAGGGCGATCCGGCGGCGCCGGACGGTCACTGGTGGGCAAGCGCCGAGGAACTTCCGGGTGAGGCGCTGCCGAGCGTCATGAAGAAGGCGATAGAAGCCGCCTTTCCCGGAGCGACGAAGCGGCGGCGCTGAGCGGTAGCGGCATGGCCAGCCGTCCGGAGAGGGGCTATGAAGTCGGTCCGCATAACGGGAAGCCCCCCATGACCGCTGCCTCGACCAAGATCCGCCATATCGTCTTCGACATCGGCAATGTGCTGATCAGCTGGGAGCCCGAGCGGCTCTACCGCCGGCTCATTCCCGACGAAGCGGCGCGGCGCGTCTTCCTCGCCGAGGTGCTCACGCATGAATGGAATCTCGAGCAGGATCGCGGCCGCAGCTGGGCAGATGCCGAGGCGGAGGTGCTCGCCCGCTACCCACAGCATGCCGAGCTGATCCGCGCCTGGCGGCTCCACTGGCACGAGATGGTCCCGGGCGCGATCGAGGAGACGGTCGAGATCCTCCGCGCCCTGATCGCCTCAGGCTATGACGTGACCGCGCTCACCAATTTCGCCGAGGACACCTTCGCCGAGGCGCAGGCGCGCTTCCCCTATCTGACGACGTTCCGCGGCATCACCGTTTCCGGCAAGGTGCGTCTCGTGAAACCGGATGTCGCGATCTATCATCACCATGTCGAGGCGCATGATCTCGATCCGGCGGCGACGCTGTTCTTCGACGATATGCCGGCCAATATCGAGGCGGCGCGCGCGGCCGGCTGGAACGCCGAACGCTTCGTCGATCCGGCGACGATGCGCGCCGATCTCGAAAAATGGGGCGTGCGCCTCACCGCCTGACGGAGCCTTGCCGACGGAGCTTTGCCATGGCCGGCCTCCATGCCGTCACCGTGCCGGTGCTGTTGCGCTATCTGCGGCAGCTCGACGGGCTCATGCTGCGCCTCGACGCCTTTGCGCGGGAAGGCCGGCATGACGAAGAGGCGCTGCTCGCGACTGCGCTCGCCGAGGACATGTTCGATCTCCGCCGTCAGGTGTTGATCGCGGCCAATTTCTCGGTGCGCGCACTGAAGCCGGTGGCGCCCGAACTCGAAGCGCTGGGACCGGCCGAGGGCGAGCGCATCGCCGATCTCCGCCTCCGCATCTCAGAGCGGATCGCAGCGCTTTCTGCGCTCGACCCGGCGGCGATCGACGCCGCCGAGGCCCTCCCTGCGTCGGAGCGCGCGGGCGACGCGCTGGTCGAGACCGACGCGCTGACCTTCGCGACGCAATATGCGCTGCCGAATTTCTTCTTCCACCTCACGAGCGCCTACGCGATCCTCCGCCATCTCGGCGTGCCCATCGGCAAGCCCGATTTCGACGGCTTCCACGCCTATCCGCCTGGGTTCAGCTTCGTGTGAAGACCGCGACACAATCGAGCGTAGCGAAGAATGGCAAAGTTTGCCATTATTCGGGCTGGAGGTGCCCGCCATGGCTACGATGAACATTTCGCTTCCCGATCGCATGAAAAGCTGGGTCGAGGAGCAGACTCGCGATGGGCGTTACGGCAATGCAAGTGATTATGTGCGCGACCTGATCCGTCGCGACCAGGAGCGTCGCGATCAGATCGCCATGCTGCAGTCGCTCATCGACGAGGGCTTGGCGAGCGGTCGAAGCGACCGCACTCTTGCCGACCTCATGGCAGAGGCCCGCAAGCGCGCCGGTGCGAGCGATGAAGGCCCGCTATAAAAAGACGATTCAAGCCGACGAGGACATCATCGCGCTTTATGGCGACGGCGTCAGGATGTTCGGCGTCCGACAGGCGGAAGCCTATGTGGCCCGCCTGATGGACCTGTTCGAGCTGATCGCGGAGCAGCCGGGGCTTGCTCGCGAGCGCAGCGAATTCAATCCCCCCGTCCGCCTGCATTTCCACGAGAGCCATGTGGTCGTCTATCGGCTTGATGACGACGGTGTCCTCATCGTCCGTGTCCTGAACGGGCGCGAGGACTGGATCCGCAATCTCTGACGCCGTCAGCCCCCCGCCACGGCCATCTCGTCGCGGACCTGCTGGCGGAGCGTGTCGATGAGGGCGAGGCGGCCGTCGACATGGGTGTGCCAGAAGGTCCAGCCATTGCAGGCGTCGAGCCCCTGCACCAGCGCGCCGACCTTGTGGATCGAGCCGGTATGGCTGCCCGATTCGACCGAGCCATCGGCGCGCACGCGCGCCTGATGGCGGCCACCGGCGGCGAAGAGGATCGCGCCGGCCTGGACGAGCCCGCGCTCGATGAGCGAGCCGAAGGGAACGCGCGGCTCCGCCTTCTTGCCTTTCAAGAGATGCAGGGCGGCGGCGGGCGCCGTCTCGATGGCGGCGATGCGGGCGGTGGCGGCCTCGATATAGGCCTCCTCGCGCTCGACGCCGACAAAGTGGCGGCCGAGCCGCTTGGCGACCGCGCCCGTGGTGCCCGAGCCGAAGAAGGGGTCGAGCACGATATCGCCCGGCTCGGTCGAAGCAAGCAGCACGCGGGCGAGCAGCGCCTCGGGCTTTTGCGTCGGGTGCAGCTTGTCGCCGGCCTCGTCCTTCAGCCGCTCGGAACCGGTGCAGATCGGGATCAGCCAATCTGAGCGCATCTGCACGTCGTCGTTGAAGGCCTTCATGGCCTCATAGTTGAAAGTGTAGCGCGACTTCGGCCCGCGCGAGGCCCAGATCATCGTCTCATGCGCATTGGTGAAGCGCTTGCCGCGGAAATTCGGCATCGGATTGGTCTTGCGCCAGACAACGTCGTTGAGGATCCAGAAGCCGAGATCCTGCAGCATCGTGCCGACGCGGAAGATGTTGTGATAGGAGCCGATCACCCAGATCGTGCCGTCGGGCTTCAGCACGCGGCGGACGGCGAGCAGCCAGGCGCGCGTGAAGGCGTCATAGGCCTCGAAGCTCGCGAACTGGTCCCAGGCATCGTCGACCCCGTCCACCACCGACTGGTCCGGCCGCGTCAGCCCGCCTTCGAGCTGAAGATTGTATGGCGGATCGGCGAAGACGACATCGATCGAATGGGCGGGAAGCTGTTCCAGCGCGGCGACGCAATCGCCCCTGATGATCGTATCGGCAAAGGCCGGACGCGCACCCGTCGCGACCGTCTTCAGCTGAACTCCCCGCATGCCCGCAACTCCCAACGCAACACTCACAGATTCCGGCGACCATGGTTAGCGAGCAGGGTGAAAACCGCGTTAGGAAGCGTGGTTAAGAAGACCTTTCACGGCGACTGCGGCGCGGCGGACATCGTTTCGCCGGAGAAGATCGGCTAGAATCGCGCCACAAGGCTGGCGCATCACGCGCCGCACCCGCAGGACCGGCCGCTGACGGCCGCAAGACCGAGGCCCCGATGACGTTCCGCCTGCCCCTCGTCGCCGCGATGCTCGCGCTCCTCGCCGTGCCGGCCCTTGCCGATAGCGCGATGCTGGTGGTCGATTCCTCCGCTTCGATGGCCGGCAAGCTCGGCCGCGACCGCAAGGCCGATCTCGTCGCCGACGCGGTGGCCTCGGCGATGACCGACTTCCCGACCGAGGCGAAGGTCGGGCTGCTGGCCTTCGGCAGCGAGAGCAAGACGAGCTGCGGCGACGCCAAGGTGGTCGTGAAGCCGCAGCAGGACGGCAACGAGGCAGTGTCGCAGGCGGCGGCGAAGCTCACGCCGCGCGGCAAGGCGCCGCTCGCCGTCGCCATCGAGCGCGCGGCCAACGCCATCGACTACCGCAAGGACCACGCGACCATCGTCGTCATCGTCGACAAGATCGAGGCCTGCGACGCCGATCCCTGCGTGCTCGCCGGCGCCCTGAAGGCGAAGTCGAAGGATCTCGCCATCGAGGTGATCGGCCTCGGGCTCGACGAGGCCGACAGTGCGCGCGCCGCCTGCATCGCCGAGCAGGGCGGCGGCAAGTTCCTCAACGCCAAGGACGGCACCGATCTCGGCGGCGGTCTCGCCGCCGCGCTCGCCAATGCCAAGGCGCCGCCGGCGACGCTGCCCACCGCCTCGATCGAGGCGCCCGGGCGGGTCATCCAGTCGGACCGGTTCGAGGTCGGCTATGACGGACCGAAGACGAAGGGCGACCGCATCCAGATCACCTGGCCCGGCCTTCCGGCCGGCTCGGAAATCCGCAGCGTGCTCGTCGGCGCCGACGGCAAGACGCGCGAGATGCAGGCGCCGGCCGAGGCCGGCACCTACGAGATCCGCTACTACCACCCCGAGCTCAACGCCGTTCTCGCGACGAAGACGCTCGATGTCGCGATGCGGCCGGTGACGGTCTCGGCGCCGGCGCGCGTTCCGGCGGGGGCGCCGATGACGATCGCCTGGACCGGGCCGGCCGAGCGCTTCGACGAGATCTGGATCACGAAGGCCGGCGACCCGACGCGGCTCGACGGCGTCGGCCTTCGCCACAACGGAAAGTCGGTGACGCTCAACGCGCCGCTGCAGCCCGGAAGCTACGAGGTGCTGTATCACTCGGCCGCCGACAACACGGTGCCGGCCAAGGTCGCCATCACGGTCGATCCGCCGGCGGCGACGCTGAACGCGCCGCCCTCGGCCGCCGCGGGCACGCGCATCGACGTCGCCTGGACCGGCCCCGGCGCCCGCTATGACGACGTCACGATCGCCAGGAGCGGCATGGCCTCGTCCGAGCATCTCACCATGGCGCGCGTGCGCCCGGACATGCCGACCGTGCGCATCACCGTTCCCTCCGAGCCCGGCTCCTATGAGCTGCGCTATGTCGCCGGCGACGGGAAGGCCGTGTTCGCGACCGTCCCGATCAGCGTGCAATAGGCAGCGCCGCTCCGATCTGTTAGGACGCGGCCGCAACAATCAGGAACTCTCTCCCCATGCTCGTCATCTTCGATTGCGACGGCGTCCTCGTCGATTCCGAGATCCTGGCCTCGCGCGTCGACAGCGAGCGGCTGAAGGAGGTCGGCTACGAGATTTCAGTCGACGAGATGTCGCATCGCTTCGCCGGCCTCACCTGGGACCGGATCGCGAAGATCATCGAGTCCGATCTCGGCCACCCCCTCCCCGAGGGCTTCCACAAAGAGACCGATGCCGAGCTGGACCGCCGCCTCGCCGACGAGCTGGAGATCATCCCCGGCGTCCACGACATGCTGGACCGCCTCGATTACCAGCGCTGCATCTGCTCGAACTCCTCGCCCGAGCGCCTCAAGATCTCGCTGACGCGCACCAAGCTCTATGACCGCTTCCGGCCCTATGTCTTCTCGGCCGTAGCGATCGGCAACAAGCGGCCGAAGCCGGCGCCCGACGTCTTCCTGCATGCCGCCAACGAGTTCGACGCCGATCCGCGCAACTGCGTGGTGATCGAGGATTCGACCCATGGCGTGCATGGCGCCAAGGCGGCCGGCATGCGCGTCATCGGCTTCATCGGCGGTTCGCATTCCTGGCCGGGTCATGCCGACCAGCTGACCGCCGCCGGCGCCGAAACGGTCATTCGCCGCATGGCCGATCTGCCGGCCACCGTCGCCGCCTTCGCGGCCTGGTCCGGCCTCGACGAGTGAGGCGGCGCGCCAGGTGACGGTGGAGCTGCGGCCGCATCACCTGCTCTGCATGCTGACCTATGTCGGCAAGGGCTACAGCCCCGCCTTCTGCGCCAATTACGACGCCGTGCTGGCCCGGCTTTCGGCCGGCGAGGAAATCCTCCTCGTCGACGGGCCGGACAGCGTCTGCGCCCCGCCCTGTCGCTCCCCGATTCGCATTGCCGCAACGACAGCGTGACGGCGCGCGACGCCGCTGCTGCCAGCGCCATCTCGGCGCTGCTCGGCATGGATCTTCAGGCCGGGAGCCGCTTCGCGCTCGACGCGGACCGCCTCTCGGCGATGCGGGCGGCCTTCGCAGCCGGCACCAGCCGCGCCGCCTGCGCCGACTGCCAATGGCAGGCGCTCTGCGACAGCGTCGCGGCCGGCGGTTTCAGGGGCACGCGGCTCAGCGCGAGCCGCACGCCCTGAGTCTTACTCCGCCGCCTGTTCGAACGGGACGGGCCGCTCATAAGTGAGCTTCGGCTGGCGGGCCGCCCGCGTCTCATCGAGCCTCCGCCGCGGCGCGAAGCGCGGCGCCTCGCGGAAGCGGGCGATGTCTCCCGCCTTTGCCTTCAGGACGAGATCGCGCAGCGTCGCCACGAAAAGATCGAGCGAGGCCTTCGATTCCGATTCCGTCGGCTCGATCAGCATGGCGCCATGCACGACGAGCGGGAAATACATCGTCATCGGATGATAGCCCTCGTCGATCATCGCCTTGGCGAAATCGAGCGTCGTGACGCCGGTGCCCTCGAGGAACCCGTCATCGAACAGCACCTCATGCATGCAGGTGCGGTCGCCCGACGGCTGGGTCATCACGTCGCGAAGGCCCGCGCGGACATAATTGGCGTTGAGCACCGCATCCTCGGACGCCTGGCGCAGGCCGTTGCCACCATGCGAGAGCATGTAGGACAGGGCGCGAACGAACATGCCCATCTGGCCGTGGAAGGCGACCATACGTCCGAACGGCGTCTCGCCGGCCTGAAGCTCGGCCTCGTCCTCGACCAGCACCGGTCCCTCCGCTCCGACCCGCACGAAAGGCAGCGGCGCGAAGGCGGCGAGGCGGTTCGAGAACACGACCGGCCCTGCCCCCGGCCCGCCGCCGCCATGCGGCGTCGAGAAGGTCTTGTGCAGGTTGATATGCATGGCGTCGACACCGAGCTCGCCGACCTTGGCCTTGCCGACGATGGCGTTGAAATTGGCGCCGTCGCAGTAGAAATAGGCCCCCGCGGCATGCACCGCGGCAGCGATCGCGACCACGTCGCGCTCGAAGAGGCCGCAGGTGTTCGGATTGGTCAGCATGATCGCCGCGACCTCAGGCGAAAGCAGCGCCTTCACCGCCTCCGGATCGACCGTGCCGTCGGCGCGGGCGGGAACCGTCACGACCTTGAAGCCGAGCAGCGCCGCCGTCGCCGGATTGGTGCCATGCGCCGATTCCGGCACCAGCACGATATCGCGCGGCTCGCCGCGCGCCTCGATCGCGGCCTTGATCGCCATCATGCCGCAAAGCTCGCCATGCGCGCCGGCCTTCGGCGACAGGGCGACGCTGGTCATGCCGGTCATCTCGATCAGCCAGCGGCCTAGTTCGGCCATCAGCTCCACCGCGCCGGGAACGGTCGACAGCGGCTGTAGCGGGTGGATGTCGCCGAAGCCCGGCAGCCGCGCCAGCTTCTCATTGAGGCGCGGATTGTGCTTCATCGTGCAGGAGCCGAGCGGATAGAGGCCGCTGTCGATGGCGTAGTTCTTCTGGCTGAGCCGCACATAATGGCGCACCGCCTCCGGTTCTGAGAGGCCGGGGAGATCGAGCGGCGCCTTGCGCTGGAGCTTGCCGAGCCGCGGCGTGAAGGCCTCCGGCTCGTCGAGATCGACGCCCGTCGTGCCATGCCGCCCGATCTCGAAGATCAGCGCCTCTTCCTGCTGCAGCGCGCAATTGCCGGTGAAGGTATCGATCGCGCTCACGGAAGCCTCTCCGGCGGAGGTGGGCCGGCCTTGGGTGTTCATGGTCATCTACCCACCTCGTCAATTATAACGAATATGCACAAGACTGTATTGAATAGACGATATCTCTTTGATCATCGCCTTAATCTTAAGGGGATGAGTTTGTTCTAGCGTCGATTGAACTGTTCCCTCGTGCGGATAACGAGCAGGCATAGTCGACATAGCGTCAATCAAAGCGCTGTAGCGTTGCGACAGCTCGGGCGGGAAGTCCCGCTCGTGAAGTTTGAACAAGTAACTCTGATAAGCGAGCAGAAGCCGCTTTCGCAGCGTTGCGCTGCTCCACGCCATCAATCCAAGCGCCATCGACAGATTATCGTGGGCATAGTCATAGGGAGCTGCGCTCACTTCAGCACCTCGGTCAGAGCAGCCGCGAAGGCGATGCGGTCGTCGACGGTGTTCACCTCGGTGGAGGCGACGATGAGAAGATCGGCGAGGTCGGGCCGGCCCGGCTCGAGCCGCGAGACCGGGACGCCGCCGAGAATGCCCTTCGCAGCCAGCGCCTCGACGACACCGGCTGCTTCACGCGGCAGGCGGAGCGTGAACTCGTTGAAGAAGCTCTCGTTGAGCAGCGAGACGCCCGGCACCTCGACGAGCATCTCGGCGAGCTCGACGGCATTCGCATGATTGATGCGGGCAAGCCGCGCGAGGCCCGTCTCGCCGAGCAGCGTCATGTGGATGGTGAAGGCGAGCGCGCAGAGGCCTGAATTCGTGCAGATATTCGACGTCGCCTTGTCGCGGCGGATGTGCTGCTCGCGGGTCGAGAGCGTCAGCACGAAACCGCGCCGGCCTTCGGCGTCGACCGTCTCGCCGCAGAGCCGGCCCGGCATCTGGCGGACATGCTTCATCCGCGCTGCGAAGAGCCCGACATAGGGGCCGCCGAAGGTGAGCGGATTGCCGATCGACTGACCCTCGCCAACGACGATGTCGGCGCCCTGCGCGCCCGGCGGCTCGACGAGGCCGAGCGAAACAGCCTCGGTGAAGACCGCGACGAGCAGCGCGCCGACCTGATGCGCCTTCTCGGCGATCGGCGCGAGGTCGATGAGATGGCCATAGACGGAGGGCGACTGCACGACGACGCAAGAGGTCTCGGCGTCGATGCGCGCGAGGATGTCCTCGGTGCCGAGCGGATCCGCGTCGAGCGCATCGACGCCGTCCGACGCCATGGCCGAGGTCGTCGCGACAACGGCGCGGTAATGCGGATGCAGTCCCCCCGAGAGCACGGCCTTGTTCCGCCGCGTCACGCGATGGGCCATCAGCACCGCCTCGGCCGTCGCGGTCGAGCCGTCATACATCGAGGCGTTGGCGACCTCCATGCCGGTCAGATGCGCGACCTGGGTCTGGAATTCGAAGAGATATTGCAGCGTGCCCTGCGTGATCTCGGGCTGGTACGGCGTGTAGGAGGTGAGGAATTCCGAGCGCTGGATCAGGTGATCGACGCTCGCCGGCACATGGTGCCGATAGGCGCCGGCGCCGACGAAGAACGGCACCGATCCGGCCGGCACATTGCGCGCCGCCATCCGCCCGAGCGTCCGTTCGACGGAAAGTTCGCCCGCCGCCTCGGGCAAGGTGAGGCCATGGACGCGGAGATTGGCCGGGATGTCGAGGAAGAGATCATCGATCGAGCCGACGCCGATGGCGGCGAGCATCGCCTGCCGATCCGCCTCGGAATGGGGAAGATAGCGCATCGCGCACCCTTTGATTGACGGCCCGCTCAGAGCGTCTCGAGGAAATTCCGGTAGGTGCTCTCGTCCATGAGGCCGGAGAGCTCGCCCTTGTCAGCCACGACGAGGCGCAGGAACCAGCCGGCGCCCTCGGCGGCTTCATTGATCGCGGCGGGCTGGTCGACGAGCCCGGAATTGACGCCCTCGACGGTGCCGGAGATCGGCGCGAACACCTCGCTCGCCGCCTTGACCGATTCGACCACGGCCGCCTCGTCGCCCTTCTTCAGCTCCTTGCCGATCTCGGGAAGCTCGACATAGACGACATCGCCGAGCTGCGACTGCGCATAGTCCGTGATGCCGACGGTCGCGATGTCGCCGTCGATGCGGACCCATTCGTGGTCCTTGGTGAAATAGGTCGCCATGGCGGCTGGTCCTCTGGTTCTTGTCGGTTGGAAGGCGTGTTTCAGGAAGCGTTCTTGCGGAAATAGCGGTGCGGCACGAAGGGCAGCGGCACCACGCGCGCAGCAAGATCCTTGCCGCGTACGGAAAGCGTCAGCGGCGTGCCGGGCGCGGCGGCATCCCCGGCGACATAGCCCATCGCGACCGGTCCGCCGGCGGTCGGCCCGAAGCCGCCCGAGGTGACAAGCCCGACCAGCGTCCCCGAGGCATCGCGGATTTCCGTGCCCTCGCGCGCCGGCGCGCGACCCTCCGGCTGGATGCCGACCCGCAGCCGCGCCGGGCCATCGGCGAATTCGGCGATGATGCGCCCTGCGCCGGGGAAGCCGCCCTCGGCGCGGCGACGCTTCGAGACTGCGAAGCCGAGATCGGCCTCGGCCGGCGAGGTCGCCTCGTCGATGTCGTGGCCATAGAGGCAGAGACCGGCCTCGAGGCGAAGCGAATCGCGTGCGCCGAGCCCGATCGGCTTGACCTCCTCCGCGGCGAGCAGCGCCCGCGCCACCGCTTCCGCCTCGGTGGCGGCGACGGAGATCTCGTAGCCGTCCTCGCCGGTATAGCCCGAGCGGCTGATGGCGACCGGGATGCCGTCGAAAGCGGTGTCGGCCGCCGTCATGAAGCCCATCGTCTCGGCGCCGGGGACGTGCCGGGCGAGCACCGCCGCGGCGAGCGGCCCCTGCAGGGCGAGCAGGGCGCGGTCCTCGATCGGCCGCAGCGTGACGCCTTCGGGTAGATTGGCGGCGATATGGGCGTAGTCGATCGCCTTGCGAGCAGCGTTGACGACGAGGAACAGCGTCCCGTCCGCCGCATCGGCCGGCCGCGTCACCATCAGATCGTCGATGATGCCGCCGCCTTCGGCCGTGGTCAGCAGCGTGTAGCGGATGCGGCCGGGCGCGAGGCCAAGGAAATCGCCGGGCGTCAGCGCCTCCAGCGCCCGCGCGGTGGTCGCGTGGTCGGGCCCCTCCAGGAAGGCCTGGCCCATATGCGACACGTCGAAGAGACCGGCCTTTTCGCGCGTCCAGTTATGCTCGGCGAGGATGCCGGACGGATACTGGACCGGCATCGCATAGCCCGCGAAGGGCACCATGCGGGCGCCGAGCGCGCGATGGAGCGTCGCGAGCGGCGTTTCGAGCAGGGATTCGGCTGAAGGCGAGTCGGCGTCGGCCATGAAGGCTCCTCGGACGGGGTTGCAATGCGCGGCCTGTCCGAAAGACGGACTGTCCGCGCCCCCTCTGTCCGAGAACCTGAGAGATTTCCCTCCCCTGCCTCGCGGCTGGGAAGGCTGCTCCTTCGGTGAGCCCCGCCTACAAGAGACGGGTCTGCTTTCCAGAGCGTCGCCGACCGTCCGGTCCTTGAGCCTGAGAGTTTCCGGGGCGGTTGCTCCTTCGGCGCCGGCGGGGCGAACCCCGCCAGTCTCTCCCGGCGGTCGTGGGAACGATGCCTTTAGGGCCTCATCCCGGCCGGATCGCGACGACAACCCGGCCGAGAGCGAAGTGTAGAGAGCGCCGCGCCCCAGTCAAGGAAGACCGGAGGCGCGTCCAGGGGCGAACCGCCGCAGCGGATGCGCCGCCTTCCGTCCGCCTTAGCCGGTCGGGGCACCGCGCCGCGCCTTCGGCGCCGGGCCCTCGTCGAAGCCGACATAGATCTTGTAGTCGGAATTGCCGGGCGCGATCGGCAGCGTGATCGTCTGGTCGATCTTGGTGAAGTCGCCCGCGAGATTGGGCTCGGCGAGCGTCACCTGGATCTTGTAGAGCTGCGAGGAGACCATCTTGTCGGTGCCCTGGACCGCCGCGATGCGCAGCGGGATGGTCACCGGACCCGCCTTGCCGGCCGGCCCCGCGACGACGCGGCCGATGACGCCGACCTTGACCGCCACCTCGCCATTGGCCGCCTTCGAGCATTCGCGGGCCGTCTTGACGATGGAAGCGATATAGGTGATCGGCGGGCCGGCACCGGTGACGGGGTCAGGCTTGGCGCCGGCCTGATAGGCGGTCATCTGCTCGGTGCCGGGCCGGATCGCGACCGGCGGGCAGAGCTTGAAGGTCGCCTGATAGTCGTTGGGATCGAGCACCACGGCGCCGGCCATGCCGGCGCTGGGACCGCCGAAAATCGCATTGGCGACCGGATTGGTACCGCCGGAAGCCGCAACCGGCGCCGCGGCCGATCCATCGGCCGTTGCGACCGGCACCGGCGCGGACGCGCTTTCCGAGCCGCCGCCGAAGCTGTTGCACCCGGCAAGCGCGGCGGCCAGGAGGATCGCCGTGGCGGGCAGCGCGAAGCGGACGGGACGCGAAGCGCGGACAGACGATGACTGCATTGCCAGATATTCCTCGACGCTGAAGCGCGACCTCTATAACAGTCGCTTCCGTCTTTGGCGACTTAGTGGCCGAAAGGATCCGCGCGCCCCTCGCGACGCGCCCCGCTCCGGCCCGATATGCTTGCCGCCTTCGCCGGCCGGCGATAGGGTGCGGCTTCGGCCGCCGGGACGGAAGGCGGTCCGGTGGAGGTATCGAGTTCCGTGAAATATGTGAGCACGCGCGGCACCGCGCCCCAGCTCGGATTCTGCGACGTCCTGCTCGCCGGCCTCGCACGCGACGGCGGCCTTTATGTGCCCGAGACGTGGCCGGCCTTCTCGCCTGAAACGCTGGCCCGGCTTGCCGGCCGACCCTATGACGAAGTCGCCTTCGCGATCATCCGCCCCTTTGTCGGTGGCGAGATCGGCGACGCGCTGCTCGCGCGCCTCTGCCGCGAGGCCTATGCCACTTTCCGCCATCCCGCCGTGACGCCGCTGGTGCAGACCGGGCCGAACGCCTTCCTGCTCGAGCTCTTCCACGGCCCGACGCTCGCCTTCAAGGACGTCGCGATGCAATTGCTGGCGCGGCTGATGGACCATGTCCTCGCCGCGCGCGGCCTGCGGGCCACCATCGTCGGCGCCACCTCGGGCGACACCGGCGGCGCCGCCATCGAGGCCTTCCGCGGCCGCAGCGCCACCGACATCTTCATCCTCTTCCCGAAGGGCCGCGTCTCGCCCGTCCAGCAGCGCCAGATGACGACGGCGCGCGAGGCGAATGTCCACGCGGTCGCCATCGAGGGCTCGTTCGACGACTGCCAGGCGATCGTCAAGCAGCTGTTCAACGATCTGAAGTTCCGCGACCGCGTCTCGCTCTCGGGCGTCAATTCGATCAACTGGGGCCGCATCGTCGCGCAGGTCGTCTATTACGTCACCTCGGCGCTGGCGCTCGGCGCGCCATGGCGGCCCATCTCCTTCACCGTGCCGACCGGCAATTTCGGCGATGTCTTCGCCGGCTATGTGGCGAAGCGGATCGGGGTGCCGATCGAGCGGCTGGTGATTGCCACCAACGCCAACGACATTCTCGCGCGGACGCTCGAAAGCGGACGCTACGAGAAGAGCGGCGTCGTGCCGACGCAGTCGCCCTCGATGGATATCGAGGTGTCGTCCAATTTCGAGCGGCTGCTCTATGAGGCGGCGGGGCGCGACGACGCCGTGGTCCGCCAGCTGATGGGCGGGCTGGCGCAGTCCGGCGCCTTCACGGTTCCGGGAGCGGCACTGGAAGCGATCCGCTCCGAATTCGCCGCCGGCCGCGCCGGCGAGGACGATACCGCCGCGACGATGCGCTCGATGCTCGCCGCCACCGGCTATCTCGCCGATCCGCACACGGCCGTGGCGCTTTCGGTCGCGGCGCGCCTGGATGTCTCGGCGGCGCCGATGGTGACGCTCGCCACGGCTCATCCGGCCAAGTTCCCGGCCGCGGTCGAGGCCGCGACCGGCGTCAGGCCCGCCCTGCCCTCCTGGCTCGGCGATCTCATGCAGCGGGAGGAGCGCTTCGCCGTTCTTCCCAACGACAGCGCCGCCGTCGCCCGTTTCGTCGAGGAACGGGCGCGGGCGGTCGCGGAAAGGGCAGAAACATGATCGATCCGAGCCGGGCGATCCGTCCAGAAGGTCGCCCATGAGCGTCGAGGTGACGAGACTGCCCTCGGGCCTCACGGTCGCGAGCCACGCCATGGACCATCTCGAGAGCGCCGCGCTCGGCGTCTGGGTCGGCGCCGGTTCCCGCCTCGAAAGCCCCGCCGAGCACGGCATCTCCCATCTCCTGGAGCATATGGCCTTCAAGGGCACCGCCCGCCGCTCGGCGACCGACATCGCCGAGGAGATCGAGGCGGTCGGCGGCGAGGTGAACGCCGCGACCAGCGTCGAGACGACGTCCTACTACGCCCGCATCCTCAAGCCCGACGCCGAGCTCGCGGTCGACATCCTCTCCGACATCCTCTGCAATTCGGCTTTCGACGCCAACGAACTCGAGCGCGAGCAGCACGTCATCGTGCAGGAGATCGGCGCCTCGCTCGATACGCCCGAGGACCGGGTGTTCGACTTCCTGGTCGAAGGCGCCTTCCCCGGCCAGCCGCTCGGCCGCACGATTCTCGGCACCGAGGAGACGGTGCGCCGGACGCGCCCGCAGCACCTCTCGTCCTATCTGGACCGCAACTATCACGGTCCGTCGATGGTGCTCTCCGCCGCCGGCGCCGTCGATCATGAGAGCCTCGTGCGTCTCGCCGAGGACCGGTTCGCCTCTTTGCCTTCCACCCCGCTCGCGGCGCCCGAGACGGCGCGCTATGTCGGCGGCGACTTGCGCGAGCGGCGCAAGCTCATGGAGGCGCAGATCCTGCTCGGCTTCGAGGGGCTGCCTTATGCCTCCGAGGATTTCCATGCCGTCCAGATCCTCGCCTCGCTGCTCGGCGGCGGCATGTCCTCGCGCCTCTTCCAGGAGGTCCGCGAGAAGCGCGGCCTCTGCTATTCGATCTATTCCTTCCATTGGAGCTTCGCCGATACCGGGCTCTTCGGCATCCATGCGGCGACGGGCGCCGAGGATATCGACGAGCTGATGCCGGTCCTGACCGGCGAACTCGAACGGGCCAGCCTCGACATCTCCGAGGCCGAGGTGGCGCGCGCCAAGGCGCAGATGCGCGCCAGCCTGCTGATGAGCCTCGAAAGCCCCGCCGCCCGCGCCGGCCAGCTCGCCCGCCAGGTTCTCCTTTTCGGCCGCACCATCCCGGTCGATGAACTGGTCGCGAAGATCGACGCGGTCGATACCGTGCGCCTTCGCGAACTCGCCGGCCGCATCTTCACCGGCTCGACGCCGACGCTCGCGGCCATCGGGCCGATCGAGCGGCTCGCGCATCGCGACCGGATCGCCGAACGCCTGGGCTCGCCCGTCGCGGCATAGGAGCCGGAATGGAATTCCTGCGCTCGGTCGTTCCGTTCCAGCCGACCCCGGTGATCTCGACCGAGACGGTCACGCTCCGAAGCCCCGCCATGGGCGATTACCAGTCATGGAGCGAATTGCGCGGCGCCAGCCGCACCTTCCTGACGCCCTGGGAGCCTGTCTGGCCGGTCGACGACCTGACGCGGCCTGCGTTCCGCCGGCGCCTGCGCCGCTACCAGCGCGAGATCCAGGAGGCGACGGGCTATCCCTTTCTCGTCTTCCGCTCCGCTGACATGGCGCTGGTCGGCGGGCTGACGCTCTCCCATGTCGTGCGCGGCGTCACGCAATCCTGTTCGCTCGGCTACTGGATGGGCGAGCGCTTCGCCGGGCGCGGCTTCATGACGGCGGCCGTCAAGGCGGTCATTCCCTTCGTCTTCGACACGCTGAGGCTGCACCGGCTGGAAGCAGCCTGCCTGCCGCACAACGCCGCCTCCATCCGCCTTCTCGAAAAAGCCGGATTCACACGCGAGGGCTACGCCCGCCGCTATCTCAACATCGATGGCCGCTGGCAGGACCATCTCCTGTTCGCCATCGTCAGCGATGATCCCCGCCCTTGAGGACAGCGCCGGCGGACGGCCAAAAACCCTTGGACGGACCAGCCTCGGGATAGTACTTCTCGACGGCCCTGCAGGAGGTGTGTTTGTCGGTTAACCGTATCGTCGCAGCGATCGGGCTGGTGGTGTTCTTGATCGCCGGGGTGGTTCTGCCCGCCCATGCGCTCGACGCCCTCACCGTGCCGCTCGACGGGAAGACCCTCGATCTCACCACGGCGATCGACTACGCCTCGCGCGAGCCTTCCGACCGCGTGCAGGTTTCGACCGCGCCCGGCGCCGACGGCATCGTGCGCCGCATCGAGGTGCGCTCCAACGAGGCGGGCGGCAACTCCTTCTGGGCCTATTTCGCGCTGGCCAACAATGGCGACGAGCAGATCGACCGCCTTCTGGTGGCGCCGCATTTCCGTCTCGTGAATTCCGGCCTGCTCATCCCCGATCTCGGCGCATCGCGCATCGCGCAGGTAACGCCGAGCCAGGGCTTCCCGCCGGAGCGCCAGCCGAGCCAGGAGGCGGACATCTTCCGCATCACGCTCGACCCCGGCGCCGTGGTGACCTTCGTCGCCGAGCTCCGGACGCCCAACCTGCCACAGCTCTATCTGTGGGATCCCGACGCCTACAAGGACTCCATCAACTCCTTCACCCTCTATCACGGCATCGTGCTGGGGATTTCCGGCCTTCTGGCGCTCTTCCTCACCATCGTCTTCGTGGTGAAGGGCACGGCGATGTTCCCGGCGACGGCGGCGCTCGCCTGGTCGGTGCTCATCTATCTCTGCATCGATTTCGGCTTCTGGAACAAGGTGATCCAGATCGCGCCCGGCGACGACAAGATGTGGCGCGCCGGCGCCGAGGTGCTGCTCTCGGCGACATTGCTGATCTTCACCTTCGCCTATCTCAACCTCAACCGATGGCATGTGCGCTACAGCCATGCCGTCATCGCCTGGCTGGTGGGCCTCGCCTTCCTGCTCGGCGTCGCCGTTTTCGAGCCCGGCATCGCCTCTGGCGTCGCGCGCATCTCGCTCGGCGCCACGGTGGCGGTCGGCTTCCTGGTCATCGTCTATCTGTCGCTGCACCACTACGACCGCGCCATCATGCTGATCCCGACCTGGGTTCTCCTGATGGTCTGGGTGTTCGGCGCCTATCTCACCATCACCGGCGCGCTCGCCAACGACGTCATCCAGCCGGCGCTGAATGGCGGCCTCGTACTCATCGTGCTCCTGATCGGCGTCACGGTGATGCAGCACGCCTTTGCCGGCGGCACCGTCGTGCAGGGCGCGATCGGCGAGACCGAGCGCCGCGCGCTCGCGCTCGTTGGCGCCGGCGACATCGTCTGGGACTGGGACGTCGCACGCGACCGCATCCTGACCGGCGCCGATGCCGAGGATCTGCTCGGCCTCAAGCACGGCACGCTGGAAGGCCCGGCCCGCGACTGGCTCGACGTGCTGCACCCCGCCGATCGTGACCGCTTCAAGGCGACGCTCGACGCCGTCATCGAACAGCGCCGCGGCCGCATCGCGCAGGACTTCCGCCTCCGCGCCGAGGACGGCCATTATCGCTGGTTCCATCTCAGAGCGCGGCCGGTCATCGGCTCCGATGGCGAGGTCACCCGCTGCGTCGGCACCATGAGCGACGTGACGGAGGAGCGCACCGCCGAGGAGCGGCTGCTGCATGATTCCGTCTTCGACAATCTCACCGGCCTCGCCAACCGCGCTCTGTTCATGGACCGGCTCGCCGCCGCGCTCATCCGCGCCGAGGTCGAGGAAGCAGCCGAGCCGTCGGTCTTCGTGCTCGACATCGACCGCTTCAAGCATGTCAATGACAGCTTCGGCATCTCGGTCGGCGACTCGATCCTGCTCACGGTCGCGCGCCGCCTGTCGCGCCTCCTGAAGCCGCAGGATACGCTCGCGCGCCTCTCCGGCGACCAGTTCGGCTTCCTGCTCCTCTCCGAGAGCGAGCCCGAGCGGATCGCCGGCTTCGCCGACAGCGTGCGCCGGGCGCTGCGCGCGCCGATCTCCTTCGGCGACAAGGAAATCTTCCTCACCGCCTCGCTCGGCATCGCCATGCACGACGCCGAGCGCCGCGACGCGGTGGAGATGTTCCGCGACGCCGAGATCGCCATGTATGCCGCGAAACGGCTCGGCGGCGACCGCATCGAGGCCTTCCGCCCGGCGCTGCGCCAGAATGGCGGCGATGCGCTGACGCTGGAGGCGGATCTCCGCCGCGCCATCGGCCGCGAGGAGATCAAGATCCTCTACAAGCCCATCGTGCGGCTGGAGGACCGGACCGTCGGCGGCTTCGAAGCCGAGATGCGCTGGGACCATCCGAAGCTCGGACGCGTGCCGGCAAGCGAGTTCCTGTCGCTCGCCGAGCGCAACGGGCTGATGATGCCGCTCGGCCTCTTCGTCCTCGACAAGGCCGCCCGCCAGCTTTCCGAATGGCAGGAGCAGCTCGGCCCCCATGTGCCGCTCTTCGTGGCCGTCAACATGTCGAGCCGCCACCTTCTGCGCCACGACCTCATCAACGACGTGAAATCGGTTCTCTCGCGCGCGGCGGTGCAGCGCGGCACGCTGAAGCTCGAATTCGCCGAAAGCCTCGTGATGGAGAACCCGGAATATGCAGTGCAGGTGCTCGCCCGCGTGCGCGATCTCGGCGCCGGCCTGACGCTCGACGATTTCGGCACCGGCCACTCTTCGCTGTCCTATCTCCAGCGCTTGCCCTTCGACACGCTGAAGATCGACCAGGGCTTCGTGCGCGGCCCGACGGCGCGGCAGCGCCGCGTCATCCTGCGCGCCATGGTCGGCCTCGCGCACGACCTCCACATGGACGTCATGGCGGAGGGCGCCGAGAGCGAGGACGACGCACTCGATCTCTACGATATCGGCTGCGAATTCGCCGCTGGCCAGCTCTTCGGCCCGGCCATGACCGCCGCCGAAGCGGGCACGCTCCTCTTCCGCGAGGAAGAGGCAATGATCGCTTAAGGCGGCAGGCGGCGAGTGACAGGCCAGACTTGACGTCACGTCAGGCGCGACCTTACATATCGCATGATCCGCTCGATCCGCAGCAAGGCAATTCGGGCTTACTGGACCAAAGGCGATGCGTCTGGCATCCGTCCTGATTGGCTGAAACGCGTCCGTCTCGTTCTGTCGCGCCTCGATGTCGCCGCGGTTCCGCAGGAGATGGACTTGCCCGGACTGAGCTTCCACGCGCTCAGCGGCGACATGGCTGGACGCTTCGCGGTCTCCGTTTCCCGCAATTGGCGGATCACCTTCGCCTTCGATGGCGAGGATGCGGTGGATGTCGACATGGAGGATTATCATGGCTGACGCAGCAGCACGGCATGCCGACATCGAACCGGCTCATCCCGGTGAACTGCTGTCGGAAATCGTCATTCCCGCCACGGGTCTGCCGAAGTCCGAGATTGCACGGCGCCTCGGAATCTCGCGCCAGACGCTGCACGACATTCTGTCCTGCAAGCAGCCCGTCACGCCGGCCATGGCTGTCCGCCTCGGCAAGTTCTTCGGCGACGGCGGCCGGGTCTGGCTTCGCATGCAGGCCGAGCATGATCTGTGGCGCGCGCAGCGGGAGATCGACGTGTCGTCGATCGACACCGTCCGCGCCGCTTGACAGTCGCGTCTCGCCTCCCTCTATTCCGGGCATCGCCGGACGAGATCCTCATGGACGAAACCAGCAAGCCTCCGCTCGAAATCCTGCTCTCCGCGCCGCGCGGCTTCTGCGCCGGCGTCGATCGGGCGATCCAGATCGTCGAGCTGGCGCTGGAGAAGTTCGGCGCGCCGGTCTATGTGCGCCACGAGATCGTCCACAACCGCTATGTCGTCGACAGTCTTCGCCGCAAGGGCGCGATCTTCGTCGAGGAACTCGACGAGATCCCTGATGACGGCCAGCCGGTGGTGTTTTCGGCGCATGGCGTGCCGAAAAGCGTGCCCGAGGCCGCGAAGTCGCGGCAGATGTTCTTCCTCGACGCCACCTGCCCGCTCGTTTCCAAGGTGCACAAGGAAGCGCAGATCCATTTCAAGCGCTCCCGCGAGATCGTGCTGATCGGCCATGCCGGCCATCCCGAGGTGATCGGCACCATGGGCCAGCTTCCGCCGGGCTCGGTCTCGCTGATCGAGACGGTCGCCGACGCCGAGACCTTCCAGCCGCGCGACCCAGAGCAACTCGCCTATATCACGCAGACGACCCTTTCGGTCGACGACACCGCGGCGATCGTCAAGGTGCTGACCGCGCGCTTCCCGGCGATCACGGCGCCGCACAAGGAAGATATCTGCTACGCGACGACCAACCGCCAGGAGGCGGTGAAGCGGATCGCGGCTTCCGTCGATGCGATGATCGTGGTCGGCGCGCCGAACTCGTCCAATTCGCAGCGCCTGCGCGAAGTCGCCGAGCGCGAGGGCTGCCCCGTTTCCGTGCTGATCCAGCGCGCCGCCGAGATCGACTGGGTGGCCCTCGGGCCCCTCCGGCGCGTCGGCGTGACGGCCGGCGCCTCGGCACCGGAAGTGCTGGTCGAGGAAGTCATCGACGCCTTCGCCGCCCGCTATGCCGTGACCGTCGAGGTCGTGCAGACGGCCGAGGAGACGATCGCCTTCAACCTGCCGCGCGAACTGCGCCCCGCCGCTGCCTGACCGGACCATGGCCGTCTATACAGAGATCTCCGACGACGAGATCGACCGCTTCGTCGCGACCTACGACATCGGCACGGTGGTGTCGCTGAAGGGCATCGCCGAAGGCGTCGAGAACTCGAACTTCCTGCTCGTGACCGAGAAGGGGCCGCATATCCTGACGCTCTATGAGAAGCGGGTTGATCCGAACGATCTCCCCTTCTTCATCGGGCTGATGGAGCATCTCGCCCGCCGCGGCCTCACCTGTCCGCAGCCGGTGCGCAACCGCGCCGGCGAAGCGCTCGGCGAGGTCTCGGGCCGCGCGGCGGCGATCGTCACCTTCCTTGACGGCATGTGGATCCGCCGGCCGCGCGTCGAGCATTGCGCCGCGGTCGGCACGGCGCTCGCCGAACTGCATATCGCCGGCGAAGGCTTCGCGCTCTCCCGCCGCAACGCGCTCTCTGTGCCCGGCTGGCGCCCGCTCTTCGAGCGATCGAGGGAGCGGGCCGACAGCGTGACGCCCGGCCTGGTGGAGCTCATCGCTGCCGAACTCGATGTCCTCGAGAAGAACTGGCCGACCGACCTGCCGGCCGGCGTCATCCATGCCGACCTCTTCCCCGACAATGTCTTCTTCCTGCGGGGGAAGCTGTCGGGGCTCATCGACTTCTATTTCGCCTGCAACGACTTCTTCGCCTATGACGCCGCGATCTGCCTCAATGCCTGGTGCTTCGAGGCGGATGGCGCGCTGAACGTCACCAAGGCGCGCGCCCTGCTCGGCGCCTATGAGAAGACCCGGCCATTCTCCGCCGCCGAGCGGGCAGCGCTGCCGCTGCTCGCCCGCGGCTCGGCGCTGCGCTTCCTGCTGACGCGGCTCTATGACTGGCTCAACGTGCCGCCCGGCGCGCTCGTGGCGCCGAAGGATCCGCTCGAATATCTCAGGAAGCTCCGCTTCCACCAGTCGGTCGCTGATGTCCGCGCCTACGGGATCGAGCCGTGAGCGAGACGCAGCGCGTCCAGATCTGGACGGATGGCGCCTGTTCCGGGAATCCGGGACCAGGCGGCTGGGGCGCCGTGCTCGTCTATAACGGCACGGAGAAGGAACTCTCCGGCGGCGCCGCCGAGACGACCAACAACCGCATGGAGCTGACCGCGGCGATCGAGGCGCTGAACGCGCTGAAGCGTCCCTGCGCGATCGATCTCCATACCGATAGCCAATATGTGAAGGGCGGCATCACAGGCTGGATCTTCGGCTGGAAGAAGAACGGCTGGAAGACCGCCGACAAGAAGCCGGTCAAGAATGTGGACCTCTGGCAGCAGCTCGACGCCGCTCTGCAGCGCCACGATGTCGCCTGGCACTGGGTCAAGGGCCATGCCGGCAACGAAGCCAATGAGAAGGCCGACCTCCTCGCCCGCCAGGGCATGGCGCCATTCAAGCCGGCGCGGCGCGCGAGCAGCGGTTAGTCCCAGAGCCTCTTGACGCCAAAGCTGTCGAACAGCGTCTCGTTCGACACGAGCGTCAGCCCGTCGGTCAGCGCCTGCGCGATCAGCAGCCGGTCGAAGGGGTCCTTGTGCGGGTGGTCAAACGAAGCCGCCGCGGCCGCTTGGCGCGTCGTGATTGCCAACCGCTCGAAACCGTCCTTGTCGATCACCGCCTCGATGTCGGCGATGAACGGCTCGGCATCCGGCAGTTTGCCGAGGCGATGCTTGGTCACCGTCTCCCAGACGGATGCTGCGCTGACAAAGACAGCATCCCCATTGTCGGCAATCCGATCGACGAGCGCGCGGCCGAGCCTTGGATTGCCGGTGTTCCACCAGATCCAAGCATGCGTATCGAGCAGCAGCCTCACTTGGGATTGTTCCAAGCTTCGAGTTCATCCTCGGGCAGCGGCTCGAAGAAGCGATCGTCAAGGTCGAACACGCCCTTGAAGCGCCCCGGCTGGCGGCGAGGCTTTTCCTCGGCGGCGAGCGGCATCAGGCGGGCGACCGGCGTGTCGCCACGCATGATGATCACCTCCTCGCCCGCCGCGGCGCGGGCCGCCAGGCGGGAGAGGTTCGTCTTCGCCTCATGCATCTTGACGCGGATCATGGCTCGGCCTCCGGTTAGCCAAGTTGTTAGCTAATCAGAAACGCCGCGCTCTGCAAGGATCACAGCAGCCCGAGGATCGCCGCGGCACCCGAGACGCTGACGCCCGGCGCCTCCTCGACATTCAGCGCCTTCACGACGCCGTCCTCGACGATCATCGCATAGCGCTTCGAGCGGAGGCCGAGGCCGGCGGCGCCGAGATCGATGTCGAGCCCGACCGCCCTGGTGAAGAGGCCGGCGCCATCGGCGAGGAACAGGATCTTGCCGTCGGCGCCGGTCGCCTTTTCCCAGGCGCCCATCACATGGTGGTCGTTGACGGCGACCACGGCGATCTCGTCGACGCCCTTGGCGCGGATGGCGTCCGCCTGCTCCAGATAGCCCGGCAGGTGGTTGGCATGGCAGGTCGGCGTGAAGGCGCCGGGGACGGCGAACAGCACGACCTTGCGGCCGGCGAAGATGTCGGCCGTCGATTTCTCGACGACGCCGTCGGCGGTCTTGATGCGGAAAACGGCGTCGGGAAGGCGCTCGCCAACCGAGATCGTCATGCTTGGCTCCTGGTTTGGGGAAGTCGTGGAGCCCGGCACCGTAGAGCCTTTCGACCCTCGCCGGAAGGTGGGCTCAGTCGGCGATCGACACCGCCTGGCCGTCCGGGCCGAGCCTGAAGGCGCGCGTCGCCGCCTCCCCGTTCGACGTCATCGTGAGCCGCACGACCGCGCCATCCAGCGGCGTCGTCGCCGTCTTGCGGTCGACGGCGATCCTGTACCGGACGGGACCGCCGCTCGCCGTCTCCGGCTCCGGCGGCGCCGGATACCAATCCGGCGGCATCTCGACGAAAAGCGTCGTCGCGACCGGATCCGGTGCCATGACCGTGACCTCGAATTCCGGCAGTTTGTCGCTGCCGCCGGCCCGCTCCAGGCCCGTCACCGCGAAGGCGCCGGCGCGGCCCGGCCCCGGCAGCGCGGCGCGCGCCGCGGTGATGGCCGCCATGGCGCCGTCATCCGGAGCGCCTGGAGAAACATCGAGGCTGGCCGAAAGATTGATCGGCACGCAGACATCGGCGCAGATGCCGAGATTGGCGGTGAGCTCGAGCTGGACTGGCTGCGACGGATCGGTCTGCGCGAAGCTGACCGGCAGCACGACGCGGTCGTGATAGACATTCGAGACCGAGAAACCGTCGTCGCTCCGCTCCGGCGCCGGGAAGGCGACGTCCGCACCGCTCGCGTTTTCGGACCCCGAGAAATCGAAGCGCGGCGGAATGCCTGCATCGCCCGGCGTCCGCCAATAGGTCTTCCAGCCCGGATCGAGCACGATCTCGATCGCCGCCTGCAGCGGCACGCCTGGCGCCGACTGCGCGGCGATAAGGCGGATGCCGACATGATCCGTGGTCGACCACGCGCCCGTCGCGGCATCGCCGGCGGCGGGCAGAAGGACGACGAGCAATGATGCGAGAATGGAACGGAGCGGCGTCACGGCGATTGCGAAGGGCGGGCTGGCAACTGCGCTGCTCTAGCCGCCCGCGCCGCGTCGCGCCAGATGGCGGTCATCACGTCTTGGTGCGCCGACAGGCAGCCGCGTCACGGCCGCGTGCTTTCAATTTGTGTCCGGGGTGCTAGAGTCGAGCAATGGTGAGGAAAAAAGGCATGGATGATCACGAGCAGGGCTATCTCGACGGGCAGTTTCTCGTCGCCATGCCCGGCATGCTCGACGAGCGCTTCGCCCGCTCGGTGATCTATCTCTGCGCCCATTCGGAAGAGGGCGCGATGGGCATCGTCGTCAACCAGGCGGTGCCGCAGATCAGCTTCTCCGATCTCCTCGTCCAGCTCGATATCATCCCGGAAGGCCCCGAAATCCGCCTGCCGCGCGCGGCGAGCCGCATGATCGTGCAGCGCGGCGGCCCGGTCGAGACGGGGCGCGGCTTCGTCCTGCACAGCGCCGATTACTTCGCCGACAATTCGACGCTGCCGATCGACGAGAATATCTGCCTGACGGCGACGCTGGACGTGCTGAAGGCCATCGCATCTGGCTCGGGACCGGAAAGCGCCATGCTGGCGCTCGGCTATGCCGGCTGGGGCGCGGGCCAGCTCGAGGAAGAGATCCAGGCGAATGGCTGGCTCTCGCTGAAGGGCGACGCCGAGCTCATCTTTGATACTGATCTCGACGGGAAATATACCCGCGCCCTGGCGATGATGGGTGTCGATCCCGCCATGCTGTCAGGCGAGGCAGGTCACGCCTGAAGTCCGTCACGCCTGAGGCGGACGGCGGCGGAGGACGCCCCGCGCATAGACGAAGAACACCGCGACGAGCGCCAGCGCCAGCCCATACCATGTGCCGACATATTGCAGGTGGTTGTTCGGGAAGTTTACCAGCGTCTCGCCGCCCTGCGGCAGGCCGCCCGGATTGGGCGTCGCGTCGGCGTCGATCGAATAGGGCGCCACCTCGGCGGCCTGTAGCCCTGCTGCCCGCGCGAACAGCGCCGGCTCGCGTGCGAACCACTGGTTGTCGGCGCTCATCCCGTCGGAGAAGACGTGCCATGGCCGCTCCGGGCGGCGGAGAAGCCCCGTCACCGTCACGCGGCCGGATGGCTGACCTTCAAGACGCGTCGCCGCGTCGCGGCGGTCGTCCGGCACGAAGCCGCGATTGACATAGACGATCCAGCCGCCATCGGTGCGCAGCGGCGTGAACACCTGCCAGCCGACGCCGCCAACCGGCCCCTTGGGCGTCATCAGGGTCATGTAGAGCAGCGCTTCGCGGTCGTTCAGAAACGTCCCCGAGACGGTCACCGGCGTGTAGTCGGCCTCGGTGAGATCGAGCACCGGCCATGCCTCCGGACCGGGCGCAGCCACCGGCGGCGCCTTGAGGCGGCTCTCGACATGCGCGATCAGCGCCTCCTTCCAATGGAGCCGCTGCAGCTGCCAGGTGCCGAGCGCGACCAGCACGGCGAAGACGATGAGGGCCGCGATCCCCGGCGCGATCAGGCTCTTGATCGGAGAGGCGGGACGCGAAGTGGTCATGGGCGCGATCATGGCTCGGTCATCGGCCTTTCGCCGGCCGCGGCGGACCGGCTATTGCAGCCGCCCCTGCTCAGCCTTGGTGCGATACTGGATCGCGATCATCAGCCCCTTCAGCGGCCGGAGCATGCCAAAGGAGAGCCCGAGGATCAGCGGCACCCAGAGCAGGATATGCACCCAGAAGGGCGGCTGGAACGTGAATTCCACATAGAGCGCCAGGAAGGCGACGATGAAGCCGACGATCAGGATGACGAAGACCGCGGGGCCATCGCCCGAATCGATGAAGGCGTAGTCGAGGCCGCAATTGGCGCACGAGGGCTGCAGCGACAGGAAGCCCTTGAAGAGCCGGCCCTCGCCGCAGCGCGGACAGCGGCCGCGGAGCCCCGTCTGGCTCGGCGAGAGGTCGGGATAGAGCGCCCGGTCAACGGGCGCGGTCGGCGCCTCGGCGGCGGGCTCGCTCATGGGAGACTCCGGAAAGACATGCGCCGCGAACGTGGATGCCCGCGGCGCATGAATGCGTCAGGCGGCGTGGATCGGCGCGCCCCAGCCACCCCAGACATAGATGGCGAAGAAGAGGAACAGCCAGACGACGTCGACGAAGTGCCAGTACCAGGCGGCGGCCTCGAAGCCGAAATGCTCCTTGGGCGTGAACTGCCCGGCAAGAGCCCGCATCAGGCAGACGATCAGGAAGATCGTGCCGACGAGGACGTGGAAGCCGTGGAAGCCGGTCGCCATGAAGAAGGTGGCGCCATAGATGTTGCCGCCGAACGAGAAGGCCGCATGCGAATATTCGATCGCCTGCACGCAGGAGAAGATGAGGCCGAGCACGACGGTGCAGACGAGGCCCCACTTCAGGCCCTCGCGGTCGTCCTCCAGCAGCGCATGATGCGCCCAGGTGATCGTCGTGCCCGAGGTGAGCAGGATCAGCGTGTTGAGCAGCGGCAGGTGCCAGGGATCGAAGACCTCGATGCCCTTCGGCGGCCAGTGACCGCCGGTGAACTCGACGCGGGCCACCTGCTGCGCCTCGTTGGCGAAGAGGCTGGCGTCGAAGAAGGCCCAGAACCAGGCGACGAAGAACATCACCTCGGAGGCGATGAACAGGATCATGCCGTAGCGCAGATGCAGCTGCACCACGCGGGTATGATAGCCCTGCTGCCCCTCGCGGATCACGTCGACCCACCAGGACGCCATCGTGTAGAGCACGACGAGCAGGCCCGGCACGATCCACCACAGCGAGGCGCCGTGCATGTAGGAAATGCCGCCGATGGCCATGATCAGGGCGCCGATGGAGCCGAGGAAGGGCCAGGGGCTCGGATTGACGAGATGGTAGTCGTGATGCTTGGCGTGGGCTTCAGCCATCGAGGTGCTCCCCGGTCCTTATCGCAGCTTGGTTTCCGCCGCGTCAGGCCCGATCGATGCGACTGGCGCAGCCGCGGGCTCCACGCTCGGATAGAAGGTATAGGATAGAGTGATGGTGTCGGTGTAGCGGGACTCGCTGTCGCGGTCCATGGCCGGATCGACGAAGAAGGTCACCGGCATCTCGACCTTCTCGCCCGGCTTCAGCGTCTGCGCGTTGAAGCAGAAACAGGCGATCTTGTTGAAATACTGGCCCGAACGGTCGGGCGCGACATTGAAGCTCGCCGTGCCCGTCGAGGTGACGTCGGTGCGGTTCTCGGCGAGGAAGCTGACATGCGCGACCTCGCCCAGGCGGACCTTCATCTCGCGCTGCAGCGGGCGGAACGCCCAGCCGATGCCGTTGGCGACATTGGCGTCGAATCGGACCGTGACCACGCGGTCGAGCACGTCGGTCGGCGCGGCTTCGGCGCGCTGCGTCGTGCCGCCATAGCCCGTCACCTGGCAGAACAGCCGATAGAGCGGTACCGAGGCGAAGGCGGCCCCGAGCATGGCCGCGCCGAACACGACGCAGGCGGCCGCCGTGACGCCCAGCGAACGGTGGCGCTTCGCCGACCCGGTATCGGGATCGGCGTCCTTCTGCTCATTCGGGGGAGGCGTGTCGGTCATCGGCTACAGCGTCCTGTCCGCGACATGGCCGCCGAGCTTCACGATCGTCACCGCCCAGAACAGGATGACGAGTGCGCCGAGCGCGAGGCCGATGGCGATAGACCGCGCGCGGCGGCGGCGAATCTGTTCCGGCGTCAGGCGCACGCCGTCCTCGACCCCCGCCGGAGGGGTGCCGCGCTCGAGATCCGCTACCATGCCAGCCCCGCCAGCATGGCGAGCCGCTCGACGAGCAGCATCGCGAACAGCATGAACAGATAGAAGATCGAGAAGGCGAACAGCCGCTTCGCCGGCACCATGGCGGTATCGGCGTCGCTCATGCGGTAGACGCGGACCGCCATGCCGACAAAGACGAGGCCGAGCATGCCGGCGGCGACGCCGTAAGCGAGCGAGGCGAAGCCGAGCACCGCCGGCAGCACGCCGATCGGCGCCAGCAGCACGGAATAGATCAGGATCTGCCGCCGCGTCTCGGCGAGGCCGGCGACGACCGGCAGCATGGGCACGCCGGCCCGCGCATAGTCGTCCGACTTGAACAGCGCCAGCGCCCAGAAATGCGGCGGCGTCCACATGAAGATGATCAGGAAGAGGACGATGCTCTCGAGGCTGACGCCGCCCGTGACCGACGCCCAGGCGACGACCGGCGGAAAGGCGCCCGCGGCGCCGCCGATGACGATGTTCTGCGGCGTCCAGCGCTTCAGCCACATCGTGTAGATGACGACATAGAAGAAGATGGTGAAGGCGAGCAGGCCGGCTGCGACCGGATTGACCAGCACGCTGAGGACGCCGACCGAGAAGGCGGCGAGCGTCAGGCCGAAGGCGAGCGCCTCGCCTTCCGTCACGCGGCCGGCCGGGATCGGGCGGCCGCTCGTGCGGCGCATGACGCGATCGATATCGGCGTCGTACCACATGTTGAGCGCACCCGACGCACCTGCGCCGACGGCGATGCAGATGAGCGCTGCAAGGCCGATCACGGGATGGATGCCGCCCGGCGCCAGCACGAGGCCGGTCAGGGCGGTAAACACGACGAGCGACATCACCCGCGGCTTCAGGAGCGCGATATAGTCGCCCGGCCCCGCAAGGCTGAGGGCGGCTTCGTCGACCCGGTCGAGTTGTACGTCGGACATCAAACCATATTCACTGACAGCAGGAGCCGGGCGGACCCGGCTCCATCGCCTCGTTGATGCGCTCAGTGCTTCACGTCACCGATGCGCGGCAGGACTTCCCACTGGTGGAAGGGCGGCGGCGAAGACAGCTGCCACTCGAGCGTCGTCGCGCCCGGACCCCAGGGATTGTTGGGCGCCGGAACCTTGCGGCGGAACGCGTCATAGACGCCGTAGAGGAACACCAGCACCGCGAAGGCCGAGATGTAGGAGCCGATCGAGGAGACGAAGTTCCAGCCCCAGAAGGCGTTCGGATAGTCCGCATAGCGGCGCGGCATGCCGTCCAGCCCGAGGAAGTGCTGCGGGAAGAAGACGAGGTTCACGCCGATGAAGGTGATCCAGAAGTGCAGCTTGGCGATCTTCTCGTTGTAGAGATAGCCGAACATCTTCGGGAACCAGTAGTACCAGCCGGCGAAGATCGCGAACACGGCGCCCAGCGACAGCACGTAGTGGAAATGCGCCACCACGAAATAGGTGTCCTGGAAGACGCGGTCGAGACCGGCATTGGCGAGCATGACGCCCGTGACGCCGCCGACGGTGAACAGGAAGATGAAGCCGATCGCCCACAGCATGGGCGCGCGGAACTCGATCGAGCCGCCCCACATCGTCGCGATCCAGGAGAAGATCTTGATGCCCGTAGGCACCGCGATGACCATCGTGGCGGCGACGAAATAGGCCTGCGTCTCGAAGGAGAGGCCGGTCGTGTACATGTGGTGCGCCCACACGACGAAGCCGACGACGCCGATCGCGACCATGGCATAGGCCATGCCGATGTAGCCGAAGATCGGCTTCTTCGAGAAGGTCGAGATCACATGGCTGATGATGCCGAAGCCCGGCAGGATCAGAATGTACACCTCGGGATGGCCGAAGAACCAGAACAGGTGCTGGAACAGGATCGGGTCACCGCCGCCATCGGGCTTGAAGAAGGTGGTGCCGAAATTGCGATCCGTCAGAAGCATGGTGATCGCGCCGGCGAGGACGGGCAGCGACAGGAGCAGCAGGAACGCGGTCACCAGCACCGACCAGGCGAAGAGCGGCATCTTGTGCAGCGTCATGCCCGGGGCGCGCATGTTGAAGATGGTGGTGATGAAGTTGATCGCGCCGAGGATCGACGAGGCGCCCGAGATGTGCAGGGCGAGGATCGCGAAATCCATCGCCGGGCCGGGCTGGCCTTCGGGACCCGAGCCCGAGAACGGCGGGTAGATCGTCCAGCCGCCGCCGACGCCGTGCTGCCCGGCCGCGCTCGGCATGAACAGCGAGATGATGAGCAGCAGGATCGAGGGCGGCAGCAGCCAGAACGAGATGTTGTTCATGCGCGGGAACGCCATGTCGGGCGCTCCGATCATGATCGGCACGAACCAGTTGCCGAAGCCGCCGATCATCGCCGGCATGACCATGAAGAAGATCATGATCAGGCCGTGGGCGGTGGTGAAAGTGTTGAAGACGTAGGGATTGCCGAAGATCTGCAGACCGGGGTTCTGCAGCTCCATGCGGATGCCGACCGACAGCGCGCCACCGATGATGCCCGA
>JAFKFV010000004.1 GCA_017307955.1 Allobosea sp.
GCGTCGAGATGGTGATGCCGGGCGACAACGTGTCGATGGAAGTGACGCTGATCGTCCCGATCGCGATGGAAGAGAAGCTCCGCTTCGCCATCCGTGAAGGCGGCCGCACCGTCGGCGCCGGCGTCGTCGCATCCATCATCAAGTAAGGCAAGGCGCGGCGGCAACGCCGCTCCGCATCCCCTTTCTAAAAGGCAGCAGCGATCCACTCGCTGCTGCCTTTTTCGTTTGCGGTCAGGGCGAGAACACCGCGCGCGGCCGGATGAGCTGGCCGCTGCCCGCCTGTTCCAGCGCATGGGCGATCCAGCCGACCGAGCGGCCGGTTGCGAAAAGGGCGAGCGCCGCCTGGCGCGGCAGCTTGAAGCGTCGCTCCAGCGCGACCAGGGCGAAATCGATCGTCGGTGCGAGGCCGGTCATGGCCTCGGCGCCCTCGGCGACGGCCCGTTCCAGCGGGGCGATGTCGAAAGCGCCCATCAGCGCCCGGGCGCGTGGGTCGCCGTCCGGATAGAGGCGGTGGCCGAAGCCGGGCAGGTCATCGCCCCGCCGCAGGCGGGCATCAACCGCCGCGACGCCGTCGCCAAGCCGCGCTGCCTCGTCCAGCAATGCCGAAACGCGGCCCGTGGCGCCGCCATGGGCCGGCCCGGCCAGTGTCACGAGACCGGCGATCAGCGCATGCGGCAGCGGCGCGCCCGTCGAGGCGGCGACGCGGGCCGCGAAGGTCGATGCGTTGAGCTCGTGATCGGCGACCAGCACCAGCGCGCGCCGGATGGCGTCCGCCGCCGCCGGTGCCTGCCATGTCGCCGCGATCGATGCGTGCAGCGGCCCGTCGGCCAGCCAGCGATCCGCGGCCGCCACGGCGATGATGCGGATGAGCCGGCCGGCCCGGGCGCCGCGGAGGGCTGCCGGAGCGGTCGGCGTCGCGGCAGGCAATTCCCCTGCGAGCGCTGCAACGGCGCGATCGATGGGTGATCCGGCTGCCGAAGCCGGCTTTGCGATCTGCCCGCGGAACTCGACCGCCTCGCAGTCCCAGAGAAGGGCGGCGATCTCCTCCAGCGGCGCCGTCTCGGCGAGGGCAACGGCATCGCGGCCGCGATAGGCGAGGCGGCCATCGCCGATACTGGAAAGATGGGTGGTCAGGACCGGCATGCCCCAGTCGAGCGCGGTGGCCGCCGCCGCCGCGGGCCGCGACTGGCGGCTCTTGCGCTCCAGCAGCGCCTCGATGTCGTCGCGGCGATAGAGCCGCGCGCGCGGATCGGCGGGGTCGGGAAGGGCGCGGATCTGGCCGCGGCTGACATAGGCATAGAGCGAGGCAAGGCGGATGCCGAGCATGCGGCTCGCCTCGCGCGCAGAAATCAGCTTCTCGTTCGCAGCCATCATATTGATTAGTTGATTCAAGATTGAGGCGTCCGTCAATCTAACCCAGACTCGCATGCATCGGAAGCGAAAGGAGACAGTGATGACGATTGCGCTTTCCAGGGATGCGGCTCTCGCGGGGCAGGGCGGACAGCCGTCCTTTGCGCGGGGCCTTGCGGGTGTGGTGGCCGCGGAGACAGTGCTCAGCGCCGTCGAGGGCGAAGCGGGCCGGCTCATCATCCGAGGGCGCCGCATCGAGGATCTCGCGCCGGATACGCGCTACGAGGCCGCCGCAGCGCTGCTGCTGGACGGGTTCGCTCCGACCGACGGCGATTTCGCAGGCGCTATCGGCAAGGCGCGGCGGACAGCCTTCGCCCGCCTTGCCGGCCGGCTGAGCGGCGCCGGCATGCCGCGCGATCCCGTCGAGGCGATGCGGCTGCTTCTCGCCGGCATCGGTGACGCCGATCCGCTGGCCAGCCCGGCCGGGCTCATCGCGGCAACGGCGGTCGCGGCGGCGATGGCGATCCGCGCCGGCCACGGCCTTGAAGCGATCACGCCCGACGCCGGATTGCCGCATGCGCTGGACCTGCAGCGCATGGTGACCGGGCGCCTTCCCGATGCGACCGAGGCGCGGGCCTTCGAGACCTATCTGGTGACAGTGATCGACCACGGTCTCAACGCCTCGACCTTCACGGCGCGGGTGGTCGCCTCGACCGAGGCCGGATTGCCGTCGGCTGTCATCGCGGCGCTCTCGGCGCTGAAGGGGCGCCTGCATGGCGGCGCGCCCGGCCCGGTGCTCGACATGCTCGACGAGATCGGGACCGCCGACGCGGCCGAAGCCTGGCTCGAGGCGCGCATCGCCTCCGGCGAGCGCATCATGGGCTTCGGCCATCGTGCCTATCGCGTCCGCGACCCGCGCGCCGATGTGCTCCGGGTCGCGGTGGCAACGCTCGGGGACCGCGATGGACGGCTCGATCTCGCGCGGGCGGTGGAAAAAGCGGCGCTCGACGTCCTCGCGCGGCGGAAGACGGGCCGCCGCCTCGACGTGAATGTCGAGTTCTATACGGCGCTGCTCCTCGAGCGACTCGGCATTCCTCGTGACGGGTTTACGCCGATCTTCGCGGCCGGCCGCATCGCCGGGTGGATCGCGCATGCGCTGGAGCAGCAGCAGGGCGGCGGTCTCATCCGGCCGGAATCCCGTTATGTCGGGCCGCTTCCGGCCTGAATACGGAGAGCATCCAGGGGAGGGCGAGGGGCGTCGCGCGAATAGGGATTGCACCCCAACCGCGCCTTGGCTATGACAACGCCGCGCAGCCGGAATCGACCATGGTCGAGCCGCTCGGCGTGGAGGGGTATAGCTCAGCTGGTAGAGCGACGGTCTCCAAAACCGTAGGTCGTAGGTTCGAATCCTACTGCCCCTGCCAAATTAACCCTTGAGGAATCGTATTTTCGATTCTATGTAACGCTTCCCAGCGCGGTGCGCAGACGGTTGTTTGCGCGCCCGCAAGTCGTGAGCGGGTAATGGCCACCAAAACCAATCCACTGACGTTCCTCCAGCAGGTCCGGACGGAAGTCTCGAAGGTCGTTTGGCCGTCGCGGCGCGAAGCTTTGATCACCACTGCCATGGTTTTCGCCATGGCCGTTGCGGCTTCGCTGTTTTTCACGCTCGTCGATTTCGGGTTGAGCTGGGGCGTTCAGCTGCTGCTCGGCCTCGGTCGCTAAGTCGGAGCCGACCAGATGGACAAGCGGTGGTACATCGTCCACGCCTATTCGAATTTCGAGAAGAAGGTCGCGGACTCGATCCGTGAGCAGGCCGCGCAGCGCGGTCTCTCCGACCTGTTCGACCAGATCCTCGTCCCGACCGAGAAGGTCGTCGAGGTGCGCCGCGGCCGCAAGGTCGACGCCGAGCGCAAGTTCTTCCCGGGCTATGTGCTGGTGAAGATGGCGCTGACGGACGACGCGTATCATCTGATCAAGAATACGCCGAAGGTCACCGGGTTCCTCGGCTCGGACAACAAGCCGATGCCGATCTCCGAAGCGGAGGCCGGCCGCATCCTGCATCAGGTGCAGGAAGGCGTCGAGAGGCCGAAGCCGTCGGTCAGTTTCGAGGTCGGCGAGCAGGTCCGCGTCGCGGATGGGCCCTTCGCCTCGTTCAACGGCCTCGTCGAGGAAGTCGACGAGGTTCGGGCGCGGCTCAAGGTGGCCGTGTCGATCTTCGGGCGCGCCACTCCGGTGGAGCTCGAATACGGGCAGGTCGAGAAGGTCTGACCCGACCGGCGTGGGAGGAAGCGGCGCTCGCCAGGCGCCGTCGCTCCGCACCACGCCATTCCTGATCCGGCATGATGCCGGATCGCCTCGCCGGCAGGCTGCCGGCAGTGGAAAGGAACGATCATGGCAAAGAAAGTCATGGGCTACCTGAAGCTTCAGGTGAAGGCCGGTTCGGCGACCCCGTCGCCGCCGATCGGTCCCGCGCTCGGCCAGCGCGGCATCAACATCATGGAGTTCTGCAAGTCCTTCAACGCGCAGACCCAGGAGATGGAGAAGGGCTCGCCCGTCCCGGTGGTCATCACTTACTACCAGGACAAGTCGTTCACCTTCGTCATGAAGACGCCGCCGGTGAGCTACTTCCTCAAGAAGGCCGCCAACGTCCAGAAGGGCGCCACGACGCCCGGCAAGGGCGCTTCGGCCGGCTCGATCACCAAGGCCCAGTGCCTGGACATCGCGTCGAAGAAGCTCAAGGACCTCAACGCCGACAGCGTCGAAGCTGCCGCGCGCATGGTCGAAGGTTCTGCCCGCTCCATGGGCCTCACGGTGGTTGACTGATCATGGCTCATCACGGAAAGCGCGTCGTCAAGGGGCGCGAGGGCATCGACCGCAACAAGCTCTATCCGATCGCCGAGGCCGTCTCGATGATCAAGGAGCGCGCCAATGCCAAGTTCGACGAGACCATCGAACTCGCGATGAATCTCGGCGTCGATCCGCGCCATGCCGACCAGATGGTGCGCGGCGTCTGCGCGCTGCCGAACGGCTCGGGCCGCACGGTCCGCGTCGCAGTCTTCGCGCGCGGCGCCAAGGCTGAGGAAGCCAAGGCCGCCGGTGCCGACATCGTCGGCGCCGAGGACCTGCTCGAGATCGTCCAGGGCGGCACGATCGAGTTCGATCGCTGCATCGCGACCCCGGACCTGATGCCGCTCGTCGGCCGTCTCGGCAAGGTGCTGGGCCCGCGCGGCCTGATGCCGAACCCGAAGGTCGGTACGGTGACCATGGACGTCACGGGCGCCGTCAAGGGCGCCAAGGGCGGCTCGGTCGAGTTCCGCGTCGAGAAGGCCGGCATCATCCATGCGGGCATCGGCAAGGCGAGCTTCGACACCGAGAAGCTCGTGCAGAACATCAAGGCGTTCGCCGACGCGGTCCAGAAGGCTCGTCCGACCGGCGCGAAGGGCACCTTCGTGCAGCGCGTCGCCGTTTCGTCGACCATGGGCCCCGGCGTCCATGTCGATCCGTCGACCGTGCTGAACGGCTGACGGGAGAGAATTCCGTCCGGGCGACCGGGCGGCAAGGCGGCCGATGGGGATCCGTCCCGATCGGCCGATACCTGTCCGAGACTGCAGGTGCCGGCCTTTCCGGCTTAATCTCCTGCATAGACGGGGCGAGACGGATTGTCCGGCGTGAGCCGGCTGTCAGTTCGAACCTCTTTTGCCCGGCGGCCCGAAAGGGTCCGCGGGGGGACAGGCCAGGAAGCGTCGCGGGCGGCTCGCCCGGCCGCGGCAAACGCAACCGGCGGTCCCGACCCGCAAAGTCGGCCGCCTACTGGAGAGAGGCAAGTGGAAAAAGCGGCAAAGCGCGAACTTGTCTCGACGATGAACGAGGTCTTCCAGGAGGCCAATGTCGTCGTCGTGGCACACTATGCCGGCCTCACCGTTGCCGAGCTGACCGCCCTGCGCGGCAAGGCTCGTCAGCAGGGGGTCAGCGTAAAGGTCGCAAAGAACCGCCTTGTGAAGCTCGCCCTTCAAGGCACGGACTCTGCCCATATCGCGGACCTGTTCACGGGTCCGACGCTGGTCGCCTATTCGGCCGACCCGGTGGCAGCGCCCAAGGTCACGTCCGATTTCGCCAAGACGAATGACAAGCTCGTCATTCTCGGCGGCGCGATGGGCTCGACCAACCTGAACCCCGAAGGGGTCAAGGCCCTTGCAACGCTGCCGTCGCTCGACGAGCTGCGCGGCAAGCTGATCGGCCTGATCCAGGCGCCGGCGCAGAAGATCGCGTCGGTCGTCAACGCACCTGCGGGCCAGCTCGCACGCGTGTTCGGCGCCTATGCCAAGAAGGACGAAGCGGCGTAAGGCCGTTCGCTCAACATCTGAATTCGAACTGATAGGATATTGAAATGGCTGATCTTTCGAAGATCGTTGAAGAACTCTCGAGCCTGACCGTTCTCGAGGCTGCCGAGCTGTCGAAGCTGCTCGAGGAGAAGTGGGGCGTTTCGGCTGCCGCTCCGGTCGCGGTTGCGGCTGTCGGCGGCGGTGCCGCCGCTGCGGCTCCGGTCGAAGAGAAGACCGAGTTCGACGTCATCCTCGTCGAGGCTGGCGCGAACAAGATCAACGTCATCAAGGAAGTCCGTGCGATCACGGCCCTCGGCCTCAAGGAAGCCAAGGACCTGGTCGAGGGTGCTCCGAAGGCCGTGAAGGAAGGCGTCTCGAAGGACGAGGCTGCCAAGCTCAAGGCTCAGCTCGAGGGCGCCGGCGCCAAGGTCGACGTCAAGTAAGTCGCATACGGCCGGCCCCGACCGGGGCCGGCCGGTTCATCAGGGTTCTTCACGGAACCGTTGTCCAGAGAGCCGCGCCCAAGCGCGGCTACACGGCTTTCCGGACAGCCGTTCTTGGAAATGAAAAGGAGCGAACATGGCCCAGGCATTTACCGGTCGTAAGCGCATCCGCAAGTTCTTCGGGTCGATCGGCGACGTCGCCGAGATGCCGAACCTCATCGAGGTTCAGAAGGCGTCCTACGACCAGTTCCTCATGGTCGAGGAAACGAAGGGCGGGCGTCCCGACGAGGGTCTGCAGGCCGTCTTCAAGTCCGTTTTCCCGATTTCCGACTTCTCGAACACGGCGCTGCTCGAATTCGTCCGCTACGACTTCGATCCGCCGAAGTATGACGTCGACGAGTGCCGCCAGCGCGGCATGACCTTCTCGGCCCCGCTCAAGGTCACGCTGCGGCTGATTGTGTTCGATGTCGACGAGGACACCGGCGCCAAGTCGGTCAAGGACATCAAGGAGCAGGAAGTGTACATGGGCGAGATGCCGCTCATGACGCTGAACGGCACCTTCATCGTCAACGGCACCGAGCGCGTGATCGTCTCGCAGATGCACCGCTCGCCGGGCGTCTTCTTCGACCACGACAAGGGCAAGACCCATTCCTCGGGCAAGCTCCTGTTCGCCGCCCGCATCATCCCCTATCGCGGCTCGTGGCTCGACATCGAGTTCGACGCGAAGGACATCGTCTATGCGCGCATCGACCGTCGCCGGAAGATCCCGGTGTCGTCGTTGCTCTATGCGCTTGGCATGGACGCCGAGGAGATCCTCGAGACGTTCTACAACACGGTGACCTACACCAAGGCCGCCGACGGCTGGCGCATGCCCTATGATCCGGCGCGCATGCGCGGCATCAAGGCGGCGACGGACCTCGTCGACGCCGATACCGGCGAAGTCGTGGTCGAGGCCGGCAAGAAGCTGACGGCCCGCGCCGCCCGCGCGATCGCCGAGAAGGGCGTCAAGGCGCTCAAGGTCACCAGCGAGGACCTATTCGGCAGCTATGTGGCCGAGGACATCGTCAATCCGCAGACCGGCGAGATCTATGCCGAGGCGGGCGACGAGCTGACCGAGAAGCTGCTCGGCGCGCTCGAGACCGCCGGCTATGACGAGATCAGCGTCCTCGACATCGACCACATCAATGTCGGCGCCTATATCCGCAACACGATTGCCGTGGACAAGAACGAGTCGCGTGAAGACGCGCTGTTCGACATCTACCGCGTGATGCGTCCTGGCGAGCCGCCGACCATGGATTCGGCGCAGGCCATGTTCCACTCGCTGTTCTTCGACAGCGAGCGCTACGACCTGTCCGCGGTCGGCCGCGTCAAGATGAACATGCGCCTCGATCTGACGGCCGAGGACACCGTGCGCGTGCTCCGCAAGGAGGACATCCTCGCGGTCATCAAGATGCTGGTCGAGCTGCGCGACGGCAAGGGCGAGATCGACGACATCGACAATCTCGGCAATCGCCGCGTGCGCTCGGTCGGCGAGCTCATGGAGAACCAGTACCGCGTCGGCCTGCTCCGCATGGAGCGCGCCATCAAGGAGCGCATGTCGTCGGTCGAGATCGGCAATGTCATGCCGCAGGACCTCATCAACGCCAAGCCGGCGGCGGCCGCGGTGCGCGAGTTCTTCGGTTCCTCGCAGCTCTCGCAGTTCATGGACCAGACGAATCCGCTCAGCGAGATCACGCACAAGCGTCGTCTCTCGGCGCTTGGCCCGGGCGGCTTGACGCGCGAGCGCGCCGGCTTCGAGGTGCGCGACGTGCACCCGACGCATTACGGCCGCATCTGCCCGATCGAGACGCCGGAAGGCCCGAATATCGGCCTCATCAACTCGCTCGCGACCTTTGCCCGCGTCAACAAATACGGCTTCATCGAGAGCCCGTATCGCCGCGTCAAGGACGGCGCCGCCACCGACGAGATCATCTATCTCTCGGCGATGGAGGAGTCGAAGTACTACGTCGCCCAGGCGAATGTGAAGCTCGACGGCGAGGGCAAGCTGACCGAGGATCTGATCGTCTGCCGCCATGCGGGCGAGAACGTCATGGTTGGCGCCGAGCGCGTCGACTTCATGGACGTGTCGCCGAAGCAGGTCATCTCGGTGGCCGCGGCACTGATCCCGTTCCTCGAGAACGACGACGCCAACCGCGCCCTCATGGGCTCGAACATGCAGCGCCAGGCGGTGCCGCTCGTTCGCGCCGAGGCGCCGTTCGTCGGAACCGGCATGGAGAGCGTCGTCGCCCGTGACTCGGGCGCCGCGATCGCGGCCCGCCGCGGCGGCGTCGTCGACCAGGTGGACGCGACCCGTATCGTCATCCGCGCGACCGAGGACCTCGATCCGTCGAAGTCTGGCGTCGACATCTACCGGCTGATGAAGTTCCAGCGTTCGAACCAGTCGACCTGCATCAACCAGCGTCCGCTGGTGCGTGTGGGCGACATCGTCGGCCGCGGCGACATCCTCGCGGATGGTCCCTCGACCGATCTCGGCGATCTCGCCCTCGGCCGGAACGTGCTCGTCGCGTTCATGCCGTGGAACGGCTACAACTTCGAGGACTCGATCCTGCTCTCCGAGCGGATCGTGGCCGACGACGTCTTCACCTCGATCCATATCGAGGAATTCGAGGTGATGGCGCGCGACACGAAGCTTGGCCCGGAGGAAATCACGCGCGACATTCCGAACGTTTCGGAAGAGGCGCTGAAGAACCTCGACGAAGCCGGCATCGTCTATATCGGCGCCGATGTGCAGGCGGGCGACATCCTCGTCGGCAAGATCACGCCGAAGGGCGAGAGCCCGATGACGCCGGAAGAGAAGCTGCTGCGTGCCATCTTCGGCGAGAAGGCGTCCGACGTGCGCGACACGTCGCTGCGTGTTCCCCCGGGCGTCACCGGCACGATCGTCGAGGTCCGCGTGTTCAATCGCCACGGCGTGGAGAAGGACGAGCGCGCCATGGCGATCGAGCGCGAGGAGATCGAGCGTCTCGCGAAGGACCGCGACGACGAGCAGGCGATCCTCGACCGCAACGTCTATGGCCGTCTCGCCGACATGATCGTCGGCAAGACCGCGTCGAGCGGCCCGAAGAACTTCAAGAAGGAGACGGTGCTTTCCCGCGAGCTGCTGGATGAATATCCGCGCAGCCAGTGGTGGCAGTTCGCCGTCGCCGACGAGAAGCTCATGGGCGAGATCGAGGCGCTGCGCGGCCAGTATGACGAGAGCCGCAAGCGTCTGGAGAAGCGCTTCATCGACAAGGTCGAGAAGCTGCAGCGTGGCGACGAGCTGCCGCCGGGCGTGATGAAGATGGTCAAGGTCTTCGTCGCCGTGAAGCGCAAGATCCAGCCGGGCGACAAGATGGCCGGCCGTCACGGCAACAAGGGCGTGGTCTCGCGCATTGTGCCCGTGCAGGACATGCCGTTCCTCGAGGACGGCACGCATGTCGACATCGTGCTCAACCCGCTCGGCGTGCCGAGCCGCATGAATGTCGGCCAGATCCTGGAGACGCATCTCGGCTGGGCTTGCGCCGGCATGGGTCTCAAGGTCGGGCGGATGATCGAGGAGTACAAGCGCTCCGGCAACACCGCGCCGCTGCGCCTGCAGCTCGACGAGATCTACGGCGACAACGCCAAGAACGAGAAGGTGGCGGATCTCGACGACGACAGCGTCGTCAAGCTCGGCCAGCATCTCTCCAAGGGCGTGTCGATCGCGACCCCTGTCTTCGACGGCGCCCGCGAGGCGGACATCGTCAAGATGCTGGCCAAGGCCGGGCTCGATCCGTCGGGCCAGGTGACGCTCTATGACGGGCGCACCGGCGAGGAGTTCGACCGCAAGGTCACCGTCGGCTACATCTACATGCTGAAGCTGCATCACCTGGTGGACGACAAGATCCACGCCCGTTCGATCGGCCCGTACTCGCTGGTCACCCAGCAGCCGCTCGGCGGCAAGGCGCAGTTCGGCGGCCAGCGCTTCGGCGAAATGGAGGTGTGGGCGCTTGAGGCCTATGGTGCAGCCTATACGCTGCAGGAAATGCTGACGGTGAAGTCGGACGACGTGGCCGGCCGCACCAAGGTCTATGAGGCGATCGTCCGTGGCGACGACACGTTCGAGGCCGGCATTCCCGAGAGCTTCAACGTGCTGGTCAAGGAAATGCGCTCGCTTGGCCTCGACGTGGAACTCAACCAGTCGAAGCCGGTGGACGGGGTCGAGCGGCTTCCGGATGCGGCGGAGTGATCCGCGGCGCGGCCCGCGAAGGCGGGTCGCCGGAAGGCGCAATGAAGTTTGACATGCGGTCGTCCGGCCGGGAGCACGCGCTTCCGCCGGCGACTGAGCAAGGAGATCGGCGATGAATCAGGAAGTCGCGAACATCTTCAACCCGCTGGCTCAGCCGGCGCAGAACTTCGACCAGATCCGCATCCATATTGCGAGCCCTGAGAAGATTCTGTCGTGGTCGTTCGGCGAGATCAAGAAGCCGGAAACCATCAACTATCGTACCTTCAAGCCTGAGCGCGACGGTCTGTTCTGCGCGCGCATCTTCGGGCCGATCAAGGATTACGAGTGCTTGTGCGGCAAGTACAAGCGCATGAAGTACAAGGGCATCATCTGCGAGAAGTGCGGCGTCGAGGTGACTCTGGCGCGCGTGCGGCGTGACCGCATGGGTCATATCGAGCTCGCCGCCCCCGTCGCGCATATCTGGTTCCTGAAGTCGCTGCCGTCCCGCATCGGCATGCTGATGGACATGACGCTCAAGGATCTCGAGCGCATCCTCTACTTCGAGAACTATGTCGTTCTGGAGCCCGGCCTCACCCCGCTGAAGGAGCGTCAGCTCCTCACCGAGGAAGAGTACCTGCGCGCCCAGGACGAGTATGGCGACGACAGCTTCACCGCGCTGATCGGTGCCGAGGCCATCCGCGAGATGATGATGGCGCTCGACCTCGAGAAGCTCGCGGTCGATCTGCGCGAGGAAATCGCGACCTCGACCTCGGAGCTGAAGCCCAAGAAGCTCGGCAAGCGTCTGAAGCTCGTCGAGGCGTTCATCGAGTCCGGCAACCGTCCGGAATGGATGATCATGACGCAGATCCCGGTCATCCCGCCGGATCTGCGTCCGCTCGTGCCGCTCGACGGTGGCCGCTTCGCGACCTCGGACCTCAATGATCTCTATCGCCGCGTCATCAACCGCAACAATCGTCTGAAGCGGCTGATCGAACTGCGCGCGCCGGACATCATCATCCGCAACGAGAAGCGCATGCTGCAGGAGGCCGTCGACGCGCTGTTCGACAACGGCCGCCGCGGCCGCGTCATCACTGGCGCCAACAAGCGTCCGCTGAAGTCGCTCTCCGACATGCTGAAGGGCAAGCAGGGCCGCTTCCGCCAGAACCTGCTCGGCAAGCGCGTCGACTATTCCGGCCGTTCGGTCATCGTGGTCGGCCCGGAGATGAAGCTGCACCAGTGCGGCCTGCCGAAGAAGATGGCGCTCGAGCTGTTCAAGCCGTTCATCTATTCGCGCCTCGACGC
>JAFKFV010000020.1 GCA_017307955.1 Allobosea sp.
TCGACGATCTCGACGCCGAGGGCGCAGGCCGCTCGGTGCTGCGCGCGACGAGGAAGCCGATCAGCACGCAGTTCAGCATGAGCGACAGCGCCAGCACCACGAGCGCGGCGATGGCCGGGCGTCCGGTGAGCGTCACATCAGGCCTCCGAGATCAGTATCATTGACGGCCAAGTAGACCGCATCCGCGCCGTCGTCGTCATCCGGCGGTGGCAGCGCCGTGCCGAGCGCGAAGCCGAGCACCAGCGAGGCGGCGAGCGCGGCGCCGCCAAAGGCCGCGAGGCGCGGCCAGGACGGCATCACGACGCCGGCCCGCACCGTGCGCGCGGATGCTACGCGGCCGGCGAGGGGCGGCAGCGGATGGGCCGGCTGCATGAGGCCGGCGACGGCCCGGTCGACGGACGCAGCCGCCGCGAGCATCGCGCGGGCCTCGGCGCTATCCGCGAGCAGCCGCTCGGCCGCTCCGCGCTCTGCGCCCGGCCAGCGCGCCATGCGCGGTCCATGGCGGTCGAGCGCCGCGGCGAAATCCGTGAGCCGCATGGGTCCCGTCTCGTCGCTGGTCATGATCGTTCCGCCTTTCCCGTCGTCTCGCCTGCCTCGGCCCGCTTCATCGCCGCGAGGCGGAGCGTGCGCCGCCCCCTTACCAGAAGCTGCTCCGCCGCGCCGGCCGAGAGCCCGAGCGCCTCGGCGATCGAGGCCGTGCTCGCCTCCTCTTCGGCGGCAAGCAGGATAGCCGCCCGCTGGCGTGGCGGAAGAGCCTCGAGATCGGCCCGGACCGCGGCGATCTCCGATCGGGCGCTCGCCGCCTGCTCCGGATCGGGCACGTCATCGGCCGTGTCCGGCGCGCTGTCGAGCCCGATGAAGCGCAGGAAGCGGGCCCGCCGCGCCCGGTCTATGGCGCGGTTGACGACGACCCGGGTCAGCCAGGCGCCGATCGCACCGCGCTCGGGATCGAGACGGTCCGCCTGCCGCCAAAGCGCGATGAACGCATCCTGCACGAGATCGTCCGCCTCGTCATTGCGGCCGAGCATGCGGCGGGCGAGCATCCGGAGCCGCGTCGCATGCCGCTGCATCAGCATGTCGATCGCCCGCCCGTCGCCGGCCTTCAGCCGGGCGACGAGCGCGCGCTCGACGTCTTCTGCCTGATCGCTGGTCTTCGTCGTCATCGGCCGTGCGCCGCCGCCCTCCGCGCGACCCGTCAGGCAGGATAGGGCAGCTTGCCGCTCAAGGCGACCGGGAGCGGGGCGAACGGCAGGCCGCCGAAAGCGAAGGACAGCCTGCCCGGTCATGCCCGATCCGCTCAGTTCGGGACGGAGGCGCCCCGCCTGCCGGCCGCCGCGAAGAATTCCTCCTTCGTGATGCTGCCGTTCTTGTCGGCATCGGCGCGGCCGATCATCGGCATCGGCTGCTTCAGGAACTCGACCACGGTGATCTCGGTGACGCCGTCGGTGAAGCCGAGACGCTCGAGGGCGCGCTCCTGCCGCTTCTCGCGCCGCTCGGCGCGGCGCTCGGCCTTGGCGGCGTCGCCCTTGCCGTCGCCCTTGCCGTCGCCCCTGGCCTCCATGGCCTTGTCGCCCTGGCGGTGCTTGCCGCCCTTGCCGGCTCCCTTCATGCCGGCAATGGCCTCGTCGCGCGTCAGCTTGCCGTCGCCATTGGTGTCGAGCGAGGCGAAGCGCGCCGTGCGCCAGGCGGTGATCTCGGCGGCGTCGATCACGCCGTCGCCATTGCGGTCGAGATACCAGAACATCATCTGCGCGCGCGGCGACGCGGTGGTCGCCGGAGCCGGATCGGTCGCGGCCGCGGCCGGCAGCGCCAGCACCGGGGCAAGGGCGAGAGTGGTGGCGAGAAGCAGGGTCTTCATGGGGTGGAACTCCTGGAACCGAGGTCGCCGGCGGCGTCCTTCACCCCCTTCACGAACGGCCGCGCTGCTTCCTACGCGGCCGACGCGTTTTTTCTTCAGGGCGTCTGGCCCGTCGCGCGGACGACGGGATGGCTCCAGCTGCCCGTGATCTCGAAGGGCTGGGTTGCCGGCGGCGCGCGGCGGCCGGCGAGTTCGATCGCGCCATGCGCGCGGATATCGGGGCTGCCCAGGCTGGCCTCGGCCGCCATCTCGGCGCTGAAGCCGCTGCCGGTGACGGTGAGCTCCGGCGCATAGATTGTCGGCCCCGCGATCGAGAGGTCGGCCCGCGCGGCGGTGAAGGCGGTGCTGCCGTTGAAGAGCCGGCCCATCAACGTCGGGATCGCAGCATTGCTGGCCGTGAGCACCGAGAGATCGATGCCGCGGATGCTGCCGCGCGCGATCGAGGCGCTGCCGCGCCCGGTCAGCGAGGCCATGAGCGCGTTCCAGCTTTCGCCCCGTCCCTGCAGGCTGAGCGTGCCGCTGAGGCTGCCGTCGATCGCATCGATGCCGGCGAGTTCGCCGAGCGCGGTCTTGAGCGCCAGCCCGTCGACGCGCGCCTGCAGGCTGCCCGACGGCGCATCGCCCTGCATCTCCGACGAGAACGAGGCGGTCAGCCGCCCACCATAGAGCTGCATGTCGCCGATCGCGAGGTCGAGCCGGCCGTCGCGCAGCGCCAGCGAGGCCGCGATGCGGCTGGTCGCGCCGCCGACGAGCCGCAATTGGTCGGCCGAAATGCGGAGATCCGCGTCGATCCTGTTGAGCTTCGGCCAGTCCAGCGGCGCGTCCGGCGCGAGGCGCGATGTGTCGACGATCGCCCGCACCGCGTCGATGGTGTTGCCGACATCGAGCGCGTCGAAGGCGAGCGTCGCCTGCACCGCCGGCCGGTCGCCGCCGAGCGCCAGCGACAGCGCGCCGACGCCCTCATTGCCGTTCACGGTGAGCGCCACGTCGCCGAGCGTCAGCGCGCCGCGCGCGAAGCCGGCGCTGGAGGCGATCGAGGCGGCGCCGATCCGCGGCATGCGCCCGGTCGGCAGGCCAAACAGCTCGGCGAGGTCGGTGACCGACGGCGTCGAGAGCGAGAGCTGGCCGTTCGCAGCGATGCCGTCGAGCTGCCGGACGCTGCCGTCATAGGTGCCGCGCAGGACATTCGACTCGAGCACGATCCGTGCATTCGCGGCTTCGCCGGCGATGAGCGCGCCCGGCGAATCGAGCGCGGCATAGAGCACGAAGGGCTGGTTCTGCCAGCGCGCCGAGCCCTGGATGCTGGCGGCGCGGCGAAGATCCGGCAGCTCCAGCGTCGCATTGATCGCGGTGAGCGAGGCGCCGAGGCCCGACGCGTCGTCATAGTCGAGGCTGCCATCGACGATGATCAGCTGGCGGAGCGGCGACGTGGCGTCGAGCCCGCTCGGATAGTCCCAGTTGGTCGTGCCGTCGGCGGCGCGGTTGACGCGGAAATGCGGCTTGCGGAAGGTGAAGGCGCTCGGCTCGATCCGGCCGCGGAAGATGAGCGGCAGCAGCGGCACCTGCGCCCGCAGAGCGTCCATGTCGACGAGCAGCGTGCCGTCGCGGGCGCTCTCGATGCGGGCCTTCGGGAAGGTGACGGTGAGGAAGGGCGTGAAGGCGACCTCGGGCGTGCCCTCGAAGGTCATGCTGCGCCCGCTCCAGCCGGCGATCTCGCGCGACATCGACCGCCGCACCACCTCGATCGACACGAGGCGGGGGGCGAACAGCACAAAGGCGACGCCGAGAACCACGACGAGGGCGAGGATCGGCGCGACCCATCGGACGAGAATGGTGGATGCGCGTCCCATCTCTTGATTGTCGGCTCCGCGAAGTGCCTTCCGGATAGGCAGAATTCCCCGTTGTCGCAAGGGACAATCGCATCGCCGCTTTCCGCGTGACAGCCATTTCCGCCGCCGCTATCCATTCTTCATGGCGGCGCCGCCGCGCCGCAGCATCGGGAGAGCGCGGGCGGATGACGGACGGGATCGCGGCTGCAACGGATACCCCGCTCTGGGATCCCTCCAGGGCGTCTCTCGCCGCCCACCCGATGACGCTCTTCCGCGAAGAGGCGGAGCGTCGAAGCGGCCTGGCGCTCGCCGATTACGATGCGCTGCACCGCTGGTCGGTCGAGGATCGCGCCGCTTTCTGGGACCTCGTCTGGGATTTCTGCGGCGTCGTCGGCGACAAGGGCGATATCCGCCTTCTAGATGGCGACCGCATGCCGGGTGCGCGCTTCTTCCCCGAAGCCTCGCTCAACTTCGCCGAGAACCTCCTGAGGAAGCGCGGCAGCGGCGACGCCCTCGTCTTCTGGGGCGAGGATCGCGTCAAGCGCCGCATGAGCTGGGACGCGCTCGCGGCGCTCGTCTCGCGCCTGCAGCAGGCCATGCTGGCCGTGGGCGTCACCGCTGGCGACCGCGTCGCCGCCATGATGCCGAACCTCCCCGAGACGATCGCCGCGATGCTGGCCGCCGCATCGATCGGCGCGGTCTGGTCGTCCTGCTCGCCCGATTTCGGTCCGCGCGGGGTACTCGACCGCTTCGGCCAGATCGAGCCGACGGTCTTCGTCGCCTGCGACGGCTATTACTATGGCGGCAAGGTCATCGACATCGCCGGCAAGCTGGCCGAGATCGTCCCGGCGCTGCCGACCGTCCGCAAGACCGTGATCGTGTCCTATATCGGCACCGCGGAAGCGACGGCCGCGAGCCTGCCCGGCGCGGAGACGCTGGACGCCTTCATCGCCCCCTTCGCCGCGAGCGAGGTCGAGACGCGGCCGCAGCCCTTCGCGCACCCGCTCTACATCATGTTCTCGTCGGGCACGACCGGCATCCCGAAATGCATCGTGCATTCGGCCGGCGGCACGCTCTTGCAGCATCTGAAGGAGATCCATCTCCATTGCGGCATCGGCGAGGGCGACCGCGTCTTCTACTTCACCACCTGCGGCTGGATGATGTGGAACTGGCTCGCCTCAGGCCTTGCGACCGGCGCGACGCTGCTGCTCTATGACGGCTCGCCCTTCCATCCGGACGGCAACATCCTGTTCGACTATGCCGCGGCCGAGCACATGACGATGTTCGGCACCTCGGCGAAATTCATCGACAGCGTCCACAAGGCCGGCCTCAGGCCGGGCGAGACGCACGATCTCTCGGCGCTGAAGGTCATCACCTCGACCGGCTCGCCGCTGGCGCCGGAGAGCTTCTCCTTCGTCTATGACGCCATCAAGCGCGACGTCCATCTCGCGTCGATCTCCGGCGGCACCGATATCGTCTCCTGCTTCGTGCTCGGCATTCCCGACAAGCCGGTGTGGAAGGGCGAGATCCAGGGGCCGGGCCTCGGCCTCGCCGTCGATGTGTGGAGCGAGGACGGCCAGCATCTCGATAGCGGCAAGGGCGAGCTCGTCTGCACTAGGCCCTTCCCGTCGATGCCGGTCGGCTTCTGGAACGATCCGGACGGCGCCCGTTACCACGCGGCCTATTTCGAGCGCTTCGACAATGTCTGGTGCCATGGCGACTTCGCGGAATGGACGCGCCACGGCGGCCTCGTGATCCATGGCCGCTCCGATGCGACGCTCAATCCCGGCGGTGTGCGCATCGGCACGGCGGAGATCTACAATCAGGTCGAGCAGATCCCTGACGTCCTCGAAGCATTGGCGATCGGGCAGGACTGGGACGGCGACGTGCGCGTCGTACTCTTCGTGCGTCTCCGGCAGGGCCTCGCGCTCGACGACGCCCTGCAGCAGACGATCCGCACCCGCATCCGCACCGGCTGCACGCCCCGCCATGTGCCGGCGCGCATCGTGGCGGTCGCCGACATCCCGCGCACCAAGTCCGGCAAGATCGTCGAGCTCGCCGTCCGCGAGGTCGTGCATGGCCGGCCGGTCAAGAACCAGGAGGCGCTGGCCAATCCGGAGGCGCTGTCCCTCTTCCGCGACCTGCCGGAGCTTGCTGTCTGAGCGCGGCACCATGGTTAAAGGGTCGTAAATCGATAGATCGGAATGCCGGGTTTGAAGAAAATCACCCGTTAATTGCGAACTAAACTGTAGACGTTCCGTTAAGGTCTCGTTTACGGCTCTGGATCGCTTATGGCTGCATCGCGCGTTGCGGTGGGGTGCAACCATGTCTCTTCTGAAACTCTTTCGCCGGGACCGGCGAGGCAATGTCGCCGTGATCTTCGGGCTCGCGGCGATCCCGGTCGTCGCCGCCACGGGCGTCGCGATCGACTATGGCCGCACGGCGATGGCGCATTCGCACCTCGCCGATACGCTCGACGCCGCGGTGCTGGCAGTTGGTTCCAAGCCGTCCATGACGGATGCGGCCGCGACCACCCTGGTCAATGACTGGCTGTCGGCCAAGCTCGCCGACGACGGCACGATCAAGGACTGGAAGATCGACTCGCTGACGCAGAAGGACGGCAAGGTCACCGTCACCGCCTCGGCCAATGTCCCGACGACGCTCACCAACATCATCGGCGTCGAGAGCATGCCGATCTCGGTGCTGAGCGAAGCGATCCGCAGCGTCAACAAGCTTGAGCTCGCCCTCGTCCTCGACACGACCAAGTCGATGAACCAGCCGTCGTCCAAGATGTCCGACCTCAAGACGGCGGCCACCAGCCTCGTCAACAAGGTCACGGCCGACGCCAAGGCGGACGTGAAGATCGCCGTGGTCCCCTATGGCCAGTACGTGAATATCGGCGTTGCCAACCGCAACCAGCCTTGGGTCAGCGTTCCGGCCGACTACAGCACGACCAAGGATGCATACTGCGATCCGCCCATCACATCCGCGACGATCTGCGATGCGTCGACTTCGACGAAGTCGACCTGCTACAACGACGGCATTCCCTATAGCTGCACGAAGACGACATGCACGCAGCAGCACGTGGAGACGTATGACCCGCCGAAGCCGGGCAAGTGCTACGACGCCAAGACGACGAACTATACGTTCAGCGGCTGCATCGGATCTCCGGCCTATCCCGACAATGTGAGCGACGACAATCCGGCGCGCATCTATCCGGGCTACCTGAATCTTACCTGCACGAAGACCTTCGTGCCGCTCACCAGCGACTTCACGACCGTGAAGAACACCATCAACTCGTTGACGCCCAGCGACTCATACACCTATCTGCCGTCGGGTCTGGCCTGGGGGTTCAATGCGCTGTCGAGCGCCGTTCCGCTCACGGAAGCGGCAGCCTATGACTCGACCGGCCGCAACATGAACCCGGCCAAGGCTCTCGTCCTGATGACCGACGGCTTCAACACCGTCAACCGCAACCCGACCACCAAGACGTCGAATGCCAATTTCGGCAAGCATGATCAGGCGACGCCGCCCAAGATCGCGACGCAGGCCAATACCTGGACGGCCGAGCTTTGCGCGAACATCAAGGCCAAGAACATCGAGGTCTATACTGTCGCCTATCAGCTCGACTCGACGATCACTGGTGCTCCCGAGGCGAAGGAGATGCTGAAGGCCTGCGCATCGAGCGCCAACAATTTCTACGACGCCTCGGATGCCGCGCAGCTTCTGGCGGCCTTCGGCCAGATCGCCGAGGACCTCAACAATCTCCGCCTGACGCGCTGAGCGTCAGCGCCGGCGGATCAGCGCGATCACCGGCGCGAGACCGACGAGCACGATCATGAGGGCGGCCATGGCGCCGTCCTCATGCGTTCCGCGCGCCGCCTCGCCATAGAGGCTGGTCGCCAGCGTCTCGAAATCGAGCGGCCGCAGGAGCAGCGTTGCCGGCAGTTCCTTCATCGCATCGACGAAGACGAGGATCGCCGCCGAGGCAAGCGGCGGGGCGAGCAGCGGCAGATGGATGTCGCGGGCGATGCGCCGCCGCCCGGCGCCGAGGCTCTGCGCCGCGCCGTCGATCGAGGGGCTGATCCGCTCGAGGCCGGCGTCGAGCGTACGGGCGCTGATGGTGAGGAAGCGCAGCGACAACGCGAGCAACAGCGCCGCGCCGGAGCCGATGAGGACAAGGCCGATGGCCTCGCCCGTCATCGCGCGGACGAGATCGGCGAGGCGGTTGTCGAGCGCTGCGACGGGCACCAGCAGCCCGACCGCCAGAACCGTGCCCGGCATCGCATAGCCGAGCCCGGCGACGCCTGCGAGCGGCGCCACGGCCGGGTTGCGCGCGCCGCGCACGGCGATCGCCAGCGCGAGGCCGGCCGCGACCGTGATCGCCGCGGTGAGGGCGGCGAGGACCACGCTGTTGAGCGCCGCCGCCGCGAGCCCCGCCGGAATGCCGCGTTCGAGAAACCGCGACAGCGCCGCGCCCGCGAGATAGCCCCCCGGCACGCCGAAGCCGAGAAGGATCGGCAGCGCGCAGGCTGCAAAGGCGAAGCTGCCGCCGAGCGGGCCGAGCCGCCTTTCGCTCGTGCGTCGCTGCGTGCGCCCGGATTGTGCCGGGAGGTTGCGCCGGGCGAGGCGGCCGAGCGCCATGACCAGGATGACGACGGCGAGCATGGCCAGCGCGATCTGCGAGGCGCCCTCGATCGATCCGCGCACCGTCCAGGTCGTGTAGACGGCGACCGTCAGCGTGCGGATGCCGAGGAATTCCGAGGCGCCGATATCGTTGAGCGTTTCCAGCATCACCAGCGTGAGGCCGAGCGCCGCCGCCGGCCACACGGTCGGCAGGCTGACGCCGAGGAAGATGCGCAAGGGGCCGGCGCCGAGCGTCCGCGCCGCCTCGCCGAGCGCCGCGGAGCGCATCAGCAGCAGCGCGCGGACCGGGAGATAGACGTAAGGATAGAGCACGAGGCCGATGACGAAGATCGCCCCGCCGGCGGAGCGGAGTTCGGGCAGCGGCAGGCCGCGCGGATCCGTGATGCCGAAGAGCCCGCGCAGCATTGTCGGCAGCGGCCCCAGCGGATGGATCACGTCGAGCCAGGCATAGGCCATGACATAGGTCGGCATCGCGAGCGGAAGCAGCAGCGCCCATTCGAAGAAGGACCGGCCGGGAAAGCGGCAGCGCGCGACGAGAAAGGCGGTGCCGATCCCGACCACGGCCGCCACCAGCGCGACGCCCGCGAGCAGCGTCGCCGTCGTCAGCGCGGCGCGCGGCAGGACATTGGCGAGCAGCGACGGCCAGACACGGCCGCCGCCGCCGATGGCGAAGCTGACGAGCCCCGCGACCGGAAGCAGCGCCAGCCCCGCGATGGCGAGGCAGAAGACGAGCCTTCGCCGGTCGGTGGCGAGCAGCCTCCGGACCGGCGAAGGGGCAGCATTGATGGCGGTAGGCGGAGCCTCAGCCGTCGAAGCCGACTGCATCGACCAGTTCGCTCGCCTCGACGCGGTGCTTGGCGATATCCGTGAGCGGCAGCGGATCGACCGTCAGCTCACCCAGCGTGGCGATGATCGGATCGGCGGCGACGCCCGGACGGACCGGATATTCGAAATTCGCCTTGGCGTAGATTTCCTGCGCCTTTTCCGAGGCGAGATATTCGAGCAGCTTCACGGCGTTGTCGCGGTTCGGCGCGTTCTTGGCGACGGCGGCGCCCGAGATGTTCACATGCGTCCCGGCCTTGTCCTTGAAGGTCGGCAGGATGACGCGGATCGCCTCGCCCCAGGCCTTCTGCTCCTCGCCGCCGGCGCCGCTGCGCATCAGCCCGACATAATAGGAATTGCCGATGCCGACATCGCAGAGATTGGCGAGGATGTCGCGGGCGACGTCGCGGTCGCCGCCGCCGGCCTTGCGGGCGAGATTGGCCTTGACGCCTTCCAGCCAGCTGCGCGTCGCGTCGACGCCGTCCTTGGCGATCATCGCGGCGATCAGCGAGGTGTTGTAGGGATGCTGGCCCGAGCGGATGCAGACCTCGCCCTTGAAGCGCGGATCGGCGAGGTCTTCATAGGTCAGCGTCTCGTCGGTGACGCGGTCCTTGGCGGCATAGATGACGCGGGCGCGCATCGAGAGCGCGAACCAGTTGCCGGCGGCGTCGCGCAGATTGGCCGGGATCGCATCCTTGAGCGCGGCCGAATCGACCGGCTGCGTCAGCCCGCGATCGACGAGTTCGATGAGATTGCCGTAGTCGACGACGCTGAGGAGATCGGCCGGCGAATTGGCGCCCTCGGTCTCGACGCGCTGCGCGAGGCCTTCCTTGACGAACACCACCTTCGCCTCGATCCCGGTATCGGCGGTGAAGCTGTCGAGCAGCGGCTGGATCAGGGCCGGCTCGCGGGTCGTGTAGATGTTCACGGTGCCGTCGGCGAAGGCAGGCGTTGCGAGCGCGAGGCCGAAAAGGGCGGCTCCGATGAGGCGGGTCGTCATGATGGTCTCCGTCATGGGTGGGCGGATGGCTCGAGGGACCGTCACAGCCGGCCCCAACGCCACGCCCTTTCCCATCCGGACACTGCCGGCGTCAACCAGAATACCAGCAGAAACAATAGCTTGGAGCGATTCCAAGCTGGAGCGATTCCAGCCTTGAGGCTTACGCCTTGTCGGCGCGCGGGAAGTGATGCCAAGGCAGGCTGATCAAGCGCCGGTCACGTTCCCGTGATCCCATCGGCCCGGCGAGGGCTTCAAGCCTCGCGCCAGTCGCCCACCGCCGCCTGGACGAGGGCCAGCGCCGCCACCGCCGCGGTATCGGCACGCAGGATTCGCGGGCCGAGCGCGATCGATGTCACGAAGGGCAGCGATTTGAGCGTCGCGCGCTCCTCGGGCGAGAAGCCGCCTTCCGGCCCGATCAAGACCGCGAGCGGGCCGGGCGGCAGGGCTTTCAGCACCGCGATCGGATCCGCGCCCGCCTCGTCCTCGTCGCAGAAGACGATCCGCCGCCCGCCTTCCGCCTTTTCCCAGCCGGCGAGGCAGGCTTCGAGCGACAGGGGAGCGGTGATCTCCGGGATGGCGAGGATGCCGCACTGTTCCGCCGCTTCGATGGCGTTGGCGCGCAGCCGGTCCTCGTTGATCCGGCTCACCTGCGTGCGCCGCGTAATGACGGGCCTGAGCCGCGCCGCGCCCATCTCGACCGCCTTCTGCACCATGTAGTCCAGCCGTGCCTGCTTCAGCGGCGCGAAGAGATAGTCGAGCGTGCCGGCCGCGATCTGCGGCCGCGTCTCGCTCTCGACGGTGAGGCTGGCGCGCTTGCGCTCGCCGGCGAGGCGGGCGAGCCATTCGCCGTCGCGCCCGTTGAAGACGAGCACCGGCGCGCCGGCCGTCATGCGCAGCACATTGACGAGATAGTTCGCCTGGTCGCGGTCGAGCGAGATGCTGGCGCCGGCGGCGAGCGGGGCGTCGAGGAACAGCCTCTGGGTCGTGAAATCGTAGCGGGACATGGCCGAGGGATAGTCGCCGCCGCGCTTGCCGGCAAGCACTCTGCGGCTTGACCCGCGGCGCGCAGCGCGGCAACCAGAGGCGACCATGCAGGGAGCGGAGCGCCTATGGCCGAGCCTCAGTCCAACGTCGCCGAATTCTCCGTTTCCGAAATCTCGGCGGCCCTGAAGCGCACCGTCGAGGAGACCTTCGGCCATGTGCGCGTGCGCGGCGAGATCTCCGGCTATCGCGGTCCGCATTCCTCCGGCCATGCCTATTTCGCGCTGAAGGACGACCGCGCCCGGCTCGAGGCCGTCATCTGGCGCACGACCTTCGCCCGGCTCCGCTTCCGCCCCGAGGAGGGGATGGAGGTGATCGCCATCGGCAAGCTCACCACCTTCCCCGGCTCGTCGAAATACCAGATCGTCATCGAGGCGCTGGAGCCGGCCGGCATCGGTGCGCTGATGGCGCTGCTCGACGAGCGCCGCCGCCGGCTGGCCGCAGAGGGCCTGTTCGACGAGGCGCGCAAGCGGCCGATCCCCTACCTCCCGCGCGTCATCGGCGTCGTGACCTCGCCGACCGGCGCCGTCATCCGCGATATCCTGCATCGCCTTTCGGATCGCTTCCCCGTCCGCGTGCTGGTCTGGCCGGTGCGCGTGCAGGGCGAGACCTCGGCCGCCGAGGTCGCCGCCGCCATCGCCGGCTTCAATGCGCTGCCAGAAGGTGGCCCGATCCCGCGTCCGGATGTGCTCATCGTCGCGCGCGGCGGCGGCAGCCTCGAAGACCTTTGGGGCTTCAACGAGGAGGTCGTCGTGCGCGCGGCGGCCGCCTCGGACATTCCGCTCATCTCGGCAGTCGGCCACGAGACCGACACGACGCTGATCGATTTCGCGAGCGACCTCCGCGCCCCGACGCCGACCGGCGCCGCCGAGATGGCGGTGCCGGTGCGGGCCGATCTCCTCGCGGCCGTGGCGACGCTTGGCGCGCGGCTGGAAGGCGCCGCCTTCCGCCAGCTCGAGACGCGGCGGCGCGAACTGCGCACCGCGACGCGCGGCCTGCCGCGGCTCGACGATCTCCTCGCGGTGCCGCGCCGCAGCTTCGACGAACTGGCGGCGCGCCTCTCCCGCTCGCTGCATGCCAACACGCTCGCCCATCGCGCAAGGCTCGGCCGTTCCGCCGCGCAGCTGACGCCGGCGACCCTGTCGCGCCGCCTGGAGCGCGCCGCCGACCGCCTCTCTTCGCTGGCTCAGCGGCAGGGACGGGCGCTCGAAACCCATGCCGAGCGCAAGCGGGCGCTCTATCTCCGCAGCGCCGGCCGCCTCCGCATCGCGCCGATCGCCGAGCGCCTCGGCCGTGGCCGCGACCGTCTCGCCGAGATCGACGGCCGCACCGGCCGCGCCTTCATCCGCCTCGTCGAGCGGCAGCGCGACCGGCTCGACCGCGCCTGGCGCCTCGCCGACACGCTCTCCTATCGCAGCGTGCTCGCCCGCGGCTTCGCGCTGGTGACCGACGAGGCCGGCGCACCGATCCGCTCGGCCGCCGCCGTCACGACCGGCGACGCCCTCGCCATAGCCTTCGCCGACGGCAAGGTCGACGCCATCGCCTCCGGCGCCCCGGGCCGGCCGAAGGCCAAGGGCAAGCCCGCCAAGCCGGCGGGGCAGGGGAGCTTGTTTTAGTCGCTCCCGCCCATCAAGCCGCATGGATTCACGAACGCCCAGATAGCGGCGCGCGGCGTCTCCCGGGGTGCGGAGAGGCCCCGTCCGGCTCGAAGCAGGTGGGCGGCCGTCGCTGGCATCAGGGGCTGCGAGACGCAGTGGCCAAAAGCTACAGATGTGCTATTCTGGATTGCAGGCTCATTTTCTGCACTTGGGGTAGCTCATGGTGGAACCGATAGCCAGTCCGACGCCAATTCCGATTCAAGAGTTCGAGGGCGTAAAGACTCAGGATCCCGCGCTTTCCGGAGCCATAGCGCGGGCTTTGGCAAACGCGGAACTGCTGGTCGGCCGCAGTCGCGGCATTCAGGACATCTTCGGCGACGCGCGCCTTGGCCTCGCAGCCGTGACCAGTCTTGCCGCGGCCAACAGTCTGCTGATGGCGGCCACGGCGGAATGCCAACTCGACAGTCCTCCCAGGGAGATCGACGTCGTCAATGGCCCCGGGGGCGACCTCATCCTTGTTTGTCGGCACAGCCCGTCGCACAAATGGAATCTGTCGGGCGGCATGCTGCCTTGAGCGCATTTCTTGGCCGTTCCCTGGAGGGACTTCCCGCGCTTTTTGGAGTGCTGCTGGGAATACTGATCTTTGCCGGTGGAGTGGATTGGGTGTTCGGTACCTTGTTGGTGCTCGCGGTGGCGGCGCTCTGCTGCACCGTTGGTTGCCAGCAGCTTCCATCGCGCCCCGCCATCGGTCGCTGGCTGATCGAAGCCTGGATCGTTTCAGCCGTGGGGGTGTCGGCGCTGGCCACGGCCATACTGTTGTGGATCGGCCTTCAGCAACCGCCAGCCTGGCTCACCAGCCTCATTGGTCTGCAACCCGACGAGGTGAAGTCGGTGACGGCTGCCTTTGTCGGCGCCTTGGCTGCCTTTTTGGCCTTTGCCTGGACGAAGGATATCGGCGACGCCAAGGGCCCCTTCTGGCCAAGCACCCAGTTCAAGGCCGGATTTCGCAAGGTATCGATCGTCCTCGATCCGCCACCCCGTTCGGGCCGGCTTTACGAAGTGATGAACTCGGACTTTGCTCATAGCTACAATGGCGAGAAGACCATCGATGGTTGGGGGTTTGGAGCACGCAGCCAACGCCTCAGCGAGTTTGAGGCAGCTCTGAAGCGCACTTCTCCGTGAAGCCTTTGTAGCGGTTCACGACGGCTGGAGAGCGACGAAGCAAGAGATCAGCGCTCAACTTCGCTCGCGCTGCAGGGCCGAGGCCTGCTGATCAGCCCTCTCCCCTCAGCCCGCTGATCGTCGCCGCCGGCGAGATCGCCTCCGGGTCGCTCTTCACATGCAGGATCGCCGGCAGGCCGCTGGCGACCGCGCGGGCGAAGGCGGCGGCGAAGTCGTCCGTGCGCTCCACCGTCTCGCCATGGCCGCCATAGGCCTTGGCGAGCGCCGCGAAATCGGGATTCCGGAGCGCCGTCGCCGAGACGCGGCCAGGATAGGCCCGCTCCTGATGGGCGCGGATGGTGCCATACATGCCGTTGTCGATGACGATGACGATCACCGCTGCGCCTTCCTGGACGGCGCTGGCGAATTCCTGCCCCGTCATCTGGAAGCAGCCGTCGCCGGCGAGCGCGACGACCATGCGCTCCGGATGGCGCAGCTTCGCCGCGATGGCTGCCGGCATACCGTAGCCCATCGAGCCCGAGGTCGGCGCCAGCTGCGTGCGGGGACCGCGGAAGCGGAAATAGCGGTGCAGCCAGCCAGCATAGTTGCCGGCGCCGTTGGTGACGATCGCGTCGGCGGGCAGGGCATCCCGCAGCATGCGGATCATGGCGCCGAGCTCGACGCCGGCCACCGCGCGCGGCGCCGGTTCGGACCAGGCGCGATAGGCGGCGTTGGCGGCGCGGGTCTCCGCGACCCAAGGGATCGAGACCGGCGGATGCACGACCTCGAGCTGCGCCGCGAAGCCGTTCGGCGTCGCATTGATGGCGAGCGTCGGGCGGTAGACGCGGCCGAGCTCCTCGGCGCTGGCATGGACATGCACCAGTTTCTGCTTCGGCTCGGGCGCCTCGATCAGCGTATAGCCGGAGGACGGCACCTCGCTCATGCGCCCTCCGAGAAGGAGCAGCAGATCGGCGTTCCTGATCCGCGCCGCGAGCGCCGGATTGATGCCGAGCCCGATATCGCCGGCATAGTTCGGATGCTCGTGGTCGAAGAGCCCCTGGCGGCGGAACGAGACGCCAACCGGCAGGTCGAAGCGCTCCGCGAAGCGGCGAAGCGAGCCGACCGCCTTGTCGCTCCAGCGCGATCCGCCGGCGATCACGAACGGGCGCTCCGCCGCCCAGAGCAGCTTCTGCAGCTGCGCCGTCTGCGTCAGCCCCGGATAGGTCTCGACCGGCTCGAAGGGGTGCGGCAGCGCCACGGTGGCGGTCTCGCGCAGCATGTCCTCGGGCAGCGCCAGCACGACCGGTCCCGGCCGGCCGGAGGTCGCAACATGGAAGGCGCGCGACATGAGTTCGGGGATGCGCTCGGCGCTGTCGATCTCGGCCACCCATTTCGCGACCTCGCCGAACATGCGCCGGTAGTCGATCTCCTGGAAGGCCTCGCGCTCGCGGTGACCGCGCGCGATCTGCCCGACGAGGAGGATCATCGGCGTCGAATCCTGCCGCGCGATATGGAGGCCGGCGGCGGCGTTGGTCGCGCCCGGCCCGCGGGTGACGATGGCGACGCCCGGCCGGCCGGTCAGCTTGCCGTCGGCCTCTGCCATGATCGCCGCGCCGCCCTCGTGGCGGGCATTGACGACGGCGATGCTCATGTCCTTGAGCGCGTCGAGCACGGCGAGGAAGCTCTCGCCCGGCACCGTGAACACCCGGTCGACGCCATTTTCGGCCAGCATGTCGGTGATGAGCTGGCCGCCGGTGCGCGGCGTTGCGGGCGAGGTCAAGGGGAAGCACTCCGGTGGCGGGACGACGAGCGCGAACTTAGCGAACTCCTCGAGCGCCCGGCAAGCGTCCGGCCCTGTTCGCGCCGCGAAGGCGCGCCTAGCATGGGCGCGAATCCCGAGGAGGCGTCCCCTTGCGCGCTCGCCCGCTCCGTTCCGTTCTCGCCATCCTCGCGCTGGCGCTGATCCCGCTCGCGGCCTTCGCGGCCGGGGAGGGCGGCGCGCCCTTCCCGACCACCGAATTCGCAACCGGCGCCAAGGCCGCGAGCCTTTCCGATTCCGGCCTGTCGCTGCGGCTTTCCTATGAGCGGCGGCCGAAGCTCGACCCGGACCGCGACGTGCCGGTGCTGACGATCACCCGCAACGGCACGACGCTCCTGGAGACGATCGGCGTTCCCTCCGGCATGGATATGCCCGCGGCGGACGCCTCCATCGTGGAGATCGATCCCTATCGCCTCGGCAAGGAGGTCTATTTCGCCTCCTATTCCGGCGGCGCCCATTGCTGCACGCGGGTGGTCGTCGCCGAGGACGGGCCGAAGGGCTGGACGGCGATCCCGATCGGCAATTTCGATGGCGACGGCGATTATCTCGAGGATGTCGATGGCGACGGCGTCGCCGAGATCGCGACGCTCGACGATGCCTTCCTCTACGCCTTCGACTGCTATGCCTGCAGCGCGGCGCCGCTCGTCATCCATGCCGTGCGCGACGGCAAGGTGATCGATGTCAGCGCCGAGCCGCGCTTCCTTGCCGCGCATCAGCGCTGGCTGAACGAACTGGAGGATACCGGCGATCCGGAAACGCGCTGGTCCTCGCCCGGCTTCCTCGCCGGCTGGGTGGCGCAGAGCATCCGCGCCGGCTCCGGCGCCGCGGCCTATCAGGGGCTGCTCGATCACTGGGATGATGCCGCCGATGCCGGCGAAGAGATGTGCCTCAGCGGCGACGACCTCGACCGCTGCCCGCAATCCGACCGCCGCGTCCTGAAATTCCCCGACCGGCTGAAGCTCTTCCTCGCCCGCCATGGCTATGTGCTTTGAGCGCGCGCCGGCTTTCAAGGGGGCTCTTTCGCTAGGCCTCGAAAAAACTCCGCGCCGCCGATCTTCCGCGCCGCCGATCTTCGCGCTGCCGTCGTGACGGAACGGCGCCGCTCCCGCGTATCATCGATCGGCGGGCCTATCGTGCGGCGAAAGCCGTGCGCGAACTGGAGGATGTGACGTGACGCTTTCGAGACGATCCCTGCTGCGCGGGCTGTTCGCCGCCGCACTCGCGGCGCCGGCGGCGAGCCTCGTGCTTCCCGATGAGGCGGAGGCGCAATCGGGGCCGCCGCCCGGCCGGATGCATGCCCCGCCGCCGATGCGGCGCGAGCCGCTGCCGCCGCCGCGCCGCGGCTGGGTGTGGATCCCCGGTCACTGGACCTGGAGCCGTGGCCGCTATGTCTGGGTCTCGGGCCGCTGGGTGCGCGGCCGCCCCGGCTGGCGCTGGCGCCCGGCGCGCTGGGTCTGGCGCGGCGGCCGCTGGGTCTATGTGCCCGGCGCCTGGGTCCGCTGACGGAAAGACGCGACGGGGGCGGCGCTCAGGCGCCGTCCACCACCTGGAAGCCGGCCCAGAACGGATCGCGATCGTCGACGAAGATCGTGTTGTAGCCGGTGACGCGCGCCCAGCCCTCTATGGTCGGGATGATCGCCGGCTTGCCGCCCACCGTCGTGGTGCCGGCGACGCGGCCGGTGAAGGTCGAGCCGATGATGCTCTCATGCACGAAGGCCTCGCCCTCCTTCAGCCGGCCGGTGGCGAAGAGCTGCGCGAGGCGGGCCGAGGTGCCGGTGCCGCAGGGCGAGCGGTCGATCGCCTTGTCGCCATAGAAGACGGCGTTGCGGGCCGAGGAGCCCTCGTTCTTCGGCTTGCCGGTCCACAGCACATGCGTCAGCCGGTTCAGCGCCGGATTCTCGGGATGCACGATCGAATGGCGCGCGTTGAAGGCGGCGCGCAGCTTCGGCGACAGGCGCACGATGTCCGACGGCTCGAGATCGGAGAGATCGGCATAGTTCGGCTGGCTCTCGACGATCGCGTAGAAATTGCCGCCATAGGCGACGTCGACGCTGAGCGTGCCGATGCCCTCGACCTCGACCTCATAGCCGCGCCCGAGCAGGAAGGACGGCACATTGGTGAGCGTGACGCTCTCCACATAGGGCCCGTTCTGGACATAGCGCGCCTCGACGAGGCCGGCCGGCGTCTCGAGCCGCAGCAGGCCCGGCGTCTTCGGCGTCACGAGGCCATGCTCGATGATCGTCGTCACCGTGCCGATCGTGCCATGGCCGCACATCGGCAGGCAGCCCGAGGTCTCGATGAACAGGATCGCCGTGTCATAGGCGTCGGAGGAGGGCGGGTAGAGGATCGAGCCCGACATCATGTCGTGGCCGCGCGGCTCGAAGCAGAGGCTCTTCCGGATCCAGTCGAACTCGGCGAGGAAATGCTGCCGCTTCTCGAACATGGTCGCGCCATGGAGGACCGGGATCGAGCCGCCCGTCACCACGCGCACCGGATTGCCGCAGGTATGGCCGTCGATGCAGAAGAACGAGTGGCGGGCCATGGTCAGAACCTCCGGGCGAAGCGGGTGACGGAATAGGGGGCGGGATCGATCGAAGGCGCGCGGCCGGCGACGAGGTCGGCGACGATTTCGGCGCTCGCCGCCGCCTGCGTCAAGCCGTAATGGCCATGGCCGAAGGCGTGGACGATGCGAGGATCGCGGCTCGCCGTCGAGATCACGGGCAGGGAGTCCGGGATCGACGGGCGGAAGCCCATCCAGCGCGTGCCGCCGGAAAGGTCGGCCTCGGGCAGGAAACGGCGGGCGCGGCCGAGAATGGCATCGACGCGGGCATAGTTGGGCGGCGCTTCCAGCCCGGCGAATTCGACGCTGCCGCCGATGCGGTCGCCGCTGTCGAGCGGGGTGGTGACGAAACCCTGGCCTTCATACATCACCGGCCGCGTCAGGCCGAGCTGCCCCGCCGGCAGCGTGACATTGTAGCCGCGCTCGGTATCGAGCGGCACGGCATCGCCGACCGAGGCGGCGAGCGGCTTCGACCAGGCGCCGGCCGCGATCACCACGCGGTCATAGAGCGCGAGGCTGTCCATGCCGGTCACCAGCGCGACGGCATCCGCCTGCGGCTTCACCGCCACCACCTCCATCGTGAGGAGGCGGGCGCCGCGCTCGATGGCGACGCGGCCGAGATCGAGCGTCAGCGCCTTGGGGTCGGAAACGTGGCAGCCGCCGCCATAGAGCGCGCCCTTGGCGGCCTTCGGCCCCAGCGCCGGCTCGAGCGCGACGAGCGCCTCGCGGTCGAGCCACTCGACATCGATGCCGAGTGATTTCTGGCGGGCGAGCAGCGTTTTCGCCGCGTCGGCCTCGGCGAGGCTCGGCCAGACGGAGAGGATGCCCTTGCGGCGCAGATGCCCCGTAAGGCCGAGCGCATTCAGCCGCCGCTCCCAGGCCGGCAGCGAGAGGCCGTTGAGCGCGGTGATGGCCCGCGTCGAATCTTCGATGCGCGCGCCCCGGCTCGCGGCGACGAAGCGCGCCAGGAAGGGCGCGAGCTTTGGCAGATAGGCGGGGCGGATCGAGAGCGGCCCGAGCGGATCGAGCAGCCAGCGCGGCATCTGCCGCCAGACCTTAGGCGAGGCCAGCGGCAGGATGTCCATATGCGCGATCCAGCCGGCATTGCCGGCGGAAGCACCCGCGGCGAGGCCGGCGCGGTCGAGCCAGTCGACCGCGTGGCCCTCGTCGAGGAGGGCGTGGACGCTGGCGGCGCCGACGAGGCCGCCGCCGATGACCGCGATGCGCAACGCCGCCGCCGCCGTCAGGCGGCCGCCGGCAGGCCGGTCTCGGGCAGGGCCGGCCGCGTCGCGAGCGCCCTTTCCATGACCGCGTCGAGCTCGGCCTTCTCGGCGGCGTCGAGCGCGAGGCGCGGCGGGCGGGTCAGGTCGGTGCCGCGGCCGAGATACTTCTCGCAATACTTGATCGCCTGCACGAGGTCCGGGCGGGCGTCGAGATGCAGGATCGGCATGAACCAGTCATAGAGCGGCATCGCCTCGGCATAGCGGCCGTCGCGCACGAGGCGGAACAGCGTCTCGCCCTCGCGCGGGAAGACGTTGGACATGCCCGACACCCAGCCGACGGCGCCGAGCGCGACGCATTCCAGCACCACGTCGTCGAGGCCGCAGAAGGGGATGAAGCGGTCGCCCGTCATGTTGCGCACATCGACGATGCGGCGCGTGTCGCCGGACGAATCCTTGAAGGCGACGATCGTGTCGATATCGGCGAGGCCGGCCAGCATGGCAGGCGTCACGTCCGTGCGGTAGCTCGGCGGGTTGTTGTAGATCATGACCGGCGTGTCGGTGGCGCGCGCGATCGTCGTGAAATGATCGAGCGTCTCGCGCGGCTTCGCCGGATAGACCATGGCCGGCATCACCATGAGCCCGTTGACGCCGACGCGGGTCGCCTCGCGGGCATAGGTCGAACCGAGCGCGCTGGTATATTCGGCAAGGCCCGAGATCACCGGCACGCGGCCCCGCGCCGTGGCGGCCGCCATCTCGACCAGCGAGACCTTTTCGGCCTGCGACAGCGAGCAGTTCTCGCCGACCGTGCCGCAGATGATGAGGCCGGAGACGCCGTCGGCGATCAGCGCCTCGATCACCTTGGCCGTCGCGTCGAGATCGACGGAGAAATCCGCGCGGAACTGGGTGGTCACCGCCGGAAAAACACCCTTCCAGCTCTCTCTCGGATTCATCGTCGCTCTTCCTCTGGCTTGATCGCGTCTTGTCGACAGTTTGTATTTATCCCATCGGCCGCCGTCCGGCAAGCCTCCGGAGCCCGGTCCCGACATGAAAAAACCCGCCGGGCGCAAGCTCCGGCGGGTCGGTCGCAGGGTCGGTGAATGGAGCGGCTCAGGCCGGGACGGCCTCGAGCTTCTTGGCGATCATGCCGCGCAGCGTGCCGAGGTCCTTGGCGAACTGGCGGATGCCTTCGGCGAGCTTTTCGGTCGCCATCGCATCCTCGTTGAGATGCCAGCGGAACGCCTTCTCGTCGAGCTTCAGCAGCGGGCCGGCCTCGCCGGGATTGGTCGCGTCGAGCTTGCGGGTCAGCGTGCCCTCGTCGGCGGCGAGCTTCTCGAGCAGCGCCGGCGAAATGGTCAGGCGGTCGCAGCCGGCCAGCGCCTCGATCTCGCCGGTCGAGCGGAACGACGCGCCCATGACGACGGTGTTGATGCCGTGCGTCTTGTAATAGGCGTAGATCTGGCGGACCGAGAGGACGCCCGGATCCTCTTCCGGCTCGAAGGTCTTGCCCGTCGACTTGACGTACCAGTCGAGGATGCGGCCGACGAAGGGCGAGATGAGGAAGACGCCGGCATCGGCGCAGGCGGCGGCCTGGGCCATCGAGAACAGCAGCGTCAGATTGCAGTCGATGCCTTCCTTCTGGAGGACTTCCGCGGCGCGGATGCCTTCCCAGGTCGAGGCGAGCTTGATCAGGATGCGCTCGCGCGGGATGCCGAGCGCGGCATAGTCGGCGATGATCTCGCGGGCGCGGGCGAGCGAGGCCTCGGTGTCGAAGGAGAGGTCGGCATTGACCTCGGTCGAGACGCGGCCGGGGACGAGCTTCGAGACCTCGGCGCCGAACAGCACCGGCAGCCGGTCGGCGACGGCGGCGGCGATCGCCTCCTTGCTGCCGCCCTTCTTGGCGCCCCAGGCGACGGCGCCGTCGATCACGTCCTTGTACTGCGGCAGCTCGGCTGCCTTGAGCACCAGCGAGGGATTGGTGGTGCAGTCGACCGGCCGGAAGGTCTTGATGGCCTCGAGGTCGCCCGTATCCGCGACCACCACCGTCATGGATTTCAGCTGGTCGAGTTTCGATGGCATGGACGATCCTCCAGAATATCCGCGGCAGTGCGCCGCACAGGCCTATAACCCGGCATATGAGCACCTTGCCGGTCAAATGGAAGCCAAAAATACGACCGAACGGAAAACGGTTGCGTGACACTTTAGGGCCTGCTCCAGTCCGCGCTGCCCGCTCGCCCCGACAGCCCCGCGCATTTGCCATGCGCCGATAGGACAACAGCCATGACACGTCTTTCGCTCGCCGGAACCTGGACGCTCGCCGACGCCGAGGGGGCGGTGATCGGCGACTGCGCCATTCCCGGCGACATCCATTCGGCGCTCCTCGCCGCGGGCCGCATCCCCGATCCCATGGTCGGGCGCAACGAGGCCGCGGTGCAGTGGGTCGGCGAATCGGCCTTCACGATCGTCCGCCGCTTCGAGGTCGCGCCGGGCGCGCTCGCCGGCCGCTGGGCGGTGCTCGACCTTGAATTCGTCGACACCTTCGCCGAGGTGATTGTCAACGGGAAGAGCGTGGCGAAGCTCGAATCGAGCTTCATCCGCCACCGCATCGACGTGACCGGCCTCGTGGTCGAGGGCGCCAACGAGCTCGCGTTGCGCTTTTCGCCCGCCGGCGCCGAGGCCAGCCGCCGCGCGGCGCTGCAGCCCTTCCCGATCCCGTGGAGCGTCAACAACAACAAGGTCCCCGACCTCAACATGATCCGCAAGGCGCAGAGCCATGGCGGCTGGGACTGGGGACCCTGCCTGATGGTGATGGGCGTCTATGCCGAGCCGGTCCTCCATCTTTTCGAGACGGCCCGCATCGAGAGCGTCCAGATCCGCCAGCATCACGGCGCAAAGGGTCATGTGCGGGCCACCGCCGAGATCGAACTGGCCGCGCCTGCTGGAACCGGCGCGGCGATCCCGGTGACCTTCGACCTCGCCGGCAAGACGGTCAGCGGCGAGGCGCGCGTTTCGGGCGGCTCGGGCCGACTGTCGCTCGATCTCGATATCGGCGCGCCCGATCTCTGGTGGCCTTCCGGCCATGGCGCGCAGCCGCTCTACGACGCGACCGTCTCGATCCCCGGCGACAGCGTCACGCGCCGCGTCGGCTTCCGCACGCTCGAGGTGGTGACCGAGAAGGACGAGGCCGGCGCCTCGATGATCTTCCGCGTCAACGGCGTCGACATCTTCGCCAAGGGCGCCAACTGGATCCCGGCCGACGCGCTGCCGTCCAAGATCACGCGCGAGCGCGTCGCGGCGCTGCTCACCGCCGCCGTCGAAGCCAATATGAACATGGTCCGCGTCTGGGGCGGCGGCTTCTACGAGTTCGACGCCTTCTACGATCTCTGCGACGAGCTCGGCCTCATGGTCTGGCAGGACATGATGTTCTCCTGCTCGCAATATCCCTCGACGCCCGAGTTCCTGGAGCAGGTCGATGCGGAGCTGCGCTACCAGATCAGGCGCCTCTCCAGCCGGCCCTCGATCGCGCTCTGGTGCGGCGACAACGAGGTCGTCGGCTCGCTGACCTGGTACGAGCTGTCGCGCAACAACCGCGACCGCTATCTCGTCAATTACGACCGCCTCAACCGCGTCATCGACCGCGCGGTGATCGAGACCGATCCCGGCCGTCGCTTCTGGCCGTCGTCACCCTGCAAGGGCGAACTCGACTATGGCGACGCCTGGCATGACGACGGCTCGGGCGACATGCATTTCTGGGATGTCTGGCACTCGAACAAGAATTTCGAGCACTATTACACCGTGAAGCCGCGCTTCTGCTCGGAGTTCGGCTTCCAGTCCTTCCCGTCCATGACCAGCATCCGCGCCTTCGCCAAGGAAGACGAGTGGAACCCGACCCATCCGGTGATGGAGTTCCACCAGCGCGACCTCGCCGGCAATTCGCGCATCATCGACACCATGGCGCGCTATTTCCGCGTGCCCTCCGGCTTCGAGCAGTTCGTGTTCCTGTCGCAACTGCAGCAGGCGCTCGCCATCGAGACTGCCGTCCGCTACTGGCGCAGCCTGAAGCCGCATTCCATGGGCGCGCTGTACTGGCAGCTCAACGATGTCTGGCCGGCGGTGTCGTGGTCGTCGATCGACCATTCGCTGGCCTGGAAGACGCTGCACTATCACGCGAAGCGCTTCTTCGCACCGGTGGCGCTCGCCGCCCGCATCCTCGATGGCAAGCTGCAGCTCCGCGCCGTCAACGATCGTCATCACGACGTCCGGCTCGGCGTCCGCATCCGGACGCTGGATCTTTCCGGCGTGCTGCTCGGCGAGCGCATCGCGGAAGCGCATCTGCCGCCGGACCGCGCGGTGGATGTCGTCGCGGTCGATGCGCCGCGCGCGGATGACCGCTTCCATGTCATCGATGCGCTCGTCGACGGCGTCGCCGATCCGTCGCTGCAGGTGGTGGTGTTCCCCGATCTGCCGAAGCGCATCGACCTGCCGGCCGCGACCATCTCGGTTGCCGCTGCCGGGGAAGGACGCTTCACGCTCTCATCCGACGCGCCGGCCTTCTTCGTGCGCCCCGAGGCGGCCGCTCATCCGGGCCATTTCGACGATGCAAGCTTCCTGCTCCTGCCCGGCGAGCCGCGCACCGTCACCTTCAAGCCGGAGGCGGGCGTCGCGATGCCCGGCGTCGAGGACATCGCCGTCCAGCATCTCGCCGAGACCTGGCGCTGAAGACCTGGCGCTGAGGACGTGGCGCTCAGGACTTGGCGCTCAGGACTTGGCGCTGACGGGTCGGCGCTGGGCCCAGACATGACGAAGGCCGCGGCGGGTGCCGCGGCCTTCTCAAAGATCGGATGAGGCTCAGACCATCCAGTAGGGCGGCAGGCCGTAATAGTCGTGCACGCCGCGCTCGTAGTCGCGGTCGCCCCAGCGCGGCTCGTCGGTGTCGTCATAGACGGGGCCGCCTTCCAGCTGCTCGCGCGTCAGGTTGACGACATAGCCGCCGAGCTCGACATCATATTTCAGCGCGTTCCAGGGCAGCGGATGATATTTCTCGCCGATGCCGAGAAAGCCGCCGAACGACATGATCGCATAGGCGACGCGGCCGGAGACCTTGTCGATCATCACGTCATGCACGTCGCCGAGCCGTTCGCCGGCGCCGTTGTAGACGGCCGTCCCGTCGACCTTGTCGCCGGAAATGAGCGGGTTGATCGGGCGGCTGTCGGTGGTGGAGCCGATGTCATTGACCAAGCTCATGGTGATCCTCCATCGCTGCTTCAGATGCAGGGTCAACGTGAGCCGCCGGGGATCGTTCCTCGATCAGCCCCGGCTGGGACGGCGCACGACCCGCACCTTGCCGCTGCTGCCGCCGCCGCAGAAGAAGCGCTCGCCGCCATCGGATTCGAGCCCCGAAACCGTCAGCCCCTCCGGCATCTCCAGCGTCTCGAGCACGGCGCCGCTCTCGGGATCGATGCGGCGCAGTTCGCTTGCCTCGTCCTCCCAGGTCGCGTGCCAGAACTCGTCGCCGACGAAGCTGACGCCGGTCACGAAGCGATCCGAGCGGATCGTGCGGCGGATATCGCCGGTTTCCGGGTCGATCTCGTGGATGCAGCGCTCCCGATATTGGCCGACATAGAGCGCCCCCTCGGCATAGGCGAGGCCGCTGTCGCCGCCCTTGCCGGGCGCCGGGATGGTGGCGACCAGCGCGCCCGTGGCCGGATCGATGCGGCGGATGACGTCGCCGGCGATCTGGTAGATGTGGCGCCCGTCGAAGGCGGTGCCGGCATGGGCGGCAACGTCGATGGCGCCCACCACCGCGCCGCTTTCCGGATCGAGCGCCGCGAGCCGTTCGCCGGCGGCGAACCAGACGCGTTCGCCGTCAAAGGTCACGCCGCCGATGCTGGGCGCGTCCTCGAATGGGCCATATTCCCGCAGCAGCTCGGCCTTCGCCCGTTTCATGGCGGCGTCTCCCCTCGATCCGGTCGGCCTATCCTAGCCGCCGGGGGCAGGGCCGGGGAGTAACAAGCTTGTCGGGAAGCCGGGGACCGGCGGCGCCATCCAGCGCCGCGCCGGCCCGCGCCCGACGCCCTGGATCGCCCCGGTCTGGGCCAGCGCCTCAAGCGCCCGCTGCACGCTGCGCGGGCTTGTGCCGAGCGCCATAGCGAGCGCCGAACTCGACCAGGCTTCGCCATCGGAGAGCAGGGCGAGCACGGCCGCGTGCGGCGCATCGAAGGGCGGCGCCAGCCTATAGACGGCCGTCCCCTCCGGCACCGACAGCCTGTATCCCGCCTCGGTCGCGACGATGTCGGCGAGCGGCGCCAAGGCCTCGCGCAGCCGCCCGATCTCGACCCGTAGCCGGGCGCGGTGCGACTCGTCCGCTTCACGGCCGCGAAAGGCCCGGCGGATCAGCGCCGCGCGGGCAACGTCGTCCGGCCAGGCGGCCGCGAGCCCGCCGAGCAGCGCGAAGAGCACGGGCCGGGTGCCGAGCGGAACCTGCCGCTCGGCGACGCGCGCAATATGCCGGCAGCCATCCACCACCAGCGCCGGCGCCGCGAACAGCGCCTCGACCTCGGCGAGCGTCAGCAGCCGACCACCGTCCCTCTCGACCAGCCGCGCGGCCGGGGCCTCGAGCATGGCGGCGGCGGCGGCGATTTCCGCCGCGAGCGCCGGAATCCCGGCCCGCCGCGCGGCCGTATCGGCCCGTTCGAGCGCCGCCCGCGCCGCTCCGGTATCGATGCGGCGGATGGCGAGACCGGCTTCGGCCAGCGCTTCGGATGCGAGCGTCGCCGGCGGCAGGGCATGCGCCGGCGCGCCCGCATCGAGCAGGGCCGCGGCCTCGGAGAGCCGCCCGAGCAGGATCGCCCGCCGCGCCGCCAGGATGCGGGCATGCCGGGCATTGGCATGATCGCCCCGCGCCTCCAGAACCGCGCGGGCCTCGTCGAGCGTCTTCTCCGGGAAGCCGAGGTCTCGCGAAACCAGAGCGATCTCGGCTTCGGCGACGACGCAGCGCGCCCGCGCCACTGCCTCGCGCGGCCCGAAGCCGCGCCGCGCCCGCTGCAGCAGCGCCCTTGCGCGCGCGAAATCGCCGAGTTGCGCCATCGCGATGCCGCGCAGCGCCAGCGCCGGCGCATCCTCGCGCAGCGCTACCCGGTTGAACGCGCCGAGCGGATCGCCATGGGCGAGCGCCAGCGCGGCGGCGTTGATCAGCGAGTCCATCTCGATCGCGCCAGAATTGTCACTCCCGCTCCGGCCCGTCCCGCGGCGAGGATCGCATCGCGGTCCAGCCGGGCCGCAATCGCAGCATGGGATGGATGGCAGCAAATGGCCAGCAGCGCCTGGAATGCATCGTCGGCGGCGTCGCCGTCATGGCCGGAGAGGGTCGCCGGGGGCCTCGCGCTCGCCGCGACGCCGCTCTTCGCGGTCATGGCGGCGGCGAGCTTCGCCGGGGAGAGCGGCACGGTGCTCTGCGGGTCGATGCCGGAAACGATCCTGCCCGGCGGCATGGGGCTCATGTACGCGCTCATGAGCCTCGTCCATGCCGGAGCCTGGCTCCGCCGCTTCGCCCGCGCCTGAAATCCTGAATTCGATCAAGGAGAAGAAAGATGCAGAGCACGATCGTCGCGCATGACGACTGGCTGAAGGCTCGGCTGGAACTGCTGGCCGCCGAGAAGGAATTCACCCGCCAGCGCGAAGTGCTGACGAAGAAGCGCATGGCGATGCCCTGGGAGCCGGTGACGAAGGATTATCGCTTCCTCGGGCCGAACGGTCGCATGTCGCTGTCCGACCTCTTCGACGGCCATTCGCAGCTCATCGTCTACCACTTCATGTTCGGGCCCGACTGGCAGGAGGGCTGCAAGTCCTGCTCCTTCTGGGCCGACAATTTCGACCATATCCCGATCCATCTCGCCCATCGCGACGTCGCCTTCACGGCGGTCTCGCGGGCGCCGCTGGAACGGATCGAGGCCTACAAGGCGCGCTTCGGCTGGACCTTCCCGTGGGTGCAGGCCGAGGGAAGCGAGTTCAATTTCGATCATCAGGCGGCCTTCACGCCGGAGGAACTCGCCGCCGGCCGCGCCTATTACAACTACGAGATGCGCCGCGTCGGCGCCTCGGACATCGTCGGCATCAGCGTCTTCGCCAGGGACGAGGCGGGCGCCGTCTACCACACCTATTCCTGCTACAGCCGGGGCGTGGAGATGCTCAACGGCGCCTATCACTATCTCGACCTCGTCCCCAAGGGCCGTAACGAGGAAGGCCTCGAATTCCCGCAATCCTGGGTGCGCCGGCGGGATCAGTACTGAGGGTGATGCTGCGAGCGCAGCACCCCTCCACGCGTCATGGCCGGGCTCGTCCCGGCCATCCATGTTTTTTCTCGCGCCCGAAGGGGCGTTGTGCGTCCCTCGAGGACGAACGCGTTCCGAAACCTCAGTTCGTCCAGCCGCCGTCGATGATGTGCATCTGGCCGGTCGTGTAGGTGGCCGTCGCGAGATAGATCGCGAGGTCGGCGATCTCTTCCGGCGTGCCGATGCGGCCGATCGGCTGGCGGGCGATGAAGGCGGCGCGCGCCGCTTCATAGTCGCCCTGTGCCCGAAGCCGGTCCTGCAGCGACGGGCTTTCCACCGTGCCGGGGCAGATGCCGTTGCAGCGGATGCCGCGCGTCACGAAATCGGCCGCGACCGACTTGGTGAGGCCGATGGTCGCCGCCTTGGTGACGCCATAGGCGAAGCGGTTCGGGACACCCTTCACCGAGCCGGCGACCGAGCAGATATTGACGATCGCGCCGTCGCCCTTGGCCAGCATGCCGGGCAGCGTCGCCTTGATCGTGCGCCACATCGACTTGACGTTGAGGTCATAGGCGAAGTCGAGATCGGCTTCGGTCGCCTGCTCGATCGTGCCGGCATGGACGATGCCGGCGCAGTTGAACAGCACGTCGACGGTGCCGATTTCGGCGACGAGCGCGTCCACGTCGGCGCCCTTCAGCACGTTGAGCACGCGCGTCGTCACACCCGGCAGGCTGCCGAGCTCGGCGAGCTTCGCCTCGTTGATGTCGGTCGCCACGACGGTCGCGCCCTCGCGCGCCGCGCTCTCCGTTATGGCGCGGCCGATCCCCTGCGCCGCGGCCGTGACCAGCGCGACCTTGCCTGCGAGCTTTCCGCTCATGAAACGTCCTTTCAGCTTTGGATGAGGAAGCGCGATCCATCGACCGTCATGCGGTCGATGGCGGCGAAATCCCAGGCGATGCCGAGGCCGGGCTCGGCGCTCGGGATGGCATGCCCGTTCTCGATGCGCATGCCGGCCGTGGTGAGGCTGTCGAGCTGCGGGATATATTCGACCCAGCGCGCGTTCGGCACCGCGGCGCAGAGCGCGACATGCAGTTCCATCAGGAAATGCGGGCAGACGGCCACATTGAAGGTCTCGGCGAGATGCGCGACCTTGAGCCAGGGCGTGATGCCGCCGATGCGCGCGACATCGACCTGCACGATCGAGCAAGCGCGGCGCTGGAGATAGTCGCGGAACTGCGGCGCGGAATAGAGGCTCTCGCCGACGGCAACGGGAACCGAGGTCGAGGCGGCGAGGCGCATATGCCCGTCGACATCGTCGGCCGGCAGCGGCTCTTCCAGCCAGCCGATATCGACCGCCTCATAGGCGCGCGCCCGGCGGATCGCCTCGTCGACCGAGAAGGCCTGGTTGGCATCGGTGAAGATCTCGAAACCGGCGCCGACCGCCTCGCGCACCGCCGAAAGGCGCGCGACATCCTCGTGCAGCGGCCGCCCCACTTTCACCTTCGCGCCGGAAAAGCCGGATTCCTTGGCGCGGATCGTGTCGTCGACGATGGCGGCGGTGTCGAGATGCAGCCAGCCGCCCTCGGTCGTGTAGAGGCGGATGCGCTCCTGCGCGCCGCCGGCGAGGATGTGCAGCGGCAGCGCGGCGCGGCGGGCCTTCAGATCCCACAGCGCCGTATCGATGGCGGCGAGCGCCAGCGAGGTGATCGCGCCGACGGCGGTGGCATGCGTCATGAAGAGGAGATCGCGCCAGATGCGCTCGATCTCGCCGGCCTCGCGACCGATCAGCGCCGGCGCCAGCGTGCGCTCGATCAGCGACAGGATCGCCGGGCCGCCGGTGCCGATCGTGTAGCTGTAGCCGGTGCCGACCGCGCCGTCGGCATCGGTGATGCGGATGATCGGCGTTTCCTGGCTGACGAAGGATTGGATGGCGTCGACGCGCTTCACCTTCGGCTTCAGGTCCACCATCAGGCCTTCGACACGCGTGATGCGGGCCATGCTCCGTCCTCCCGAAGGCCGGCGAACCGGCTGCTGCCGCGCAGGCGAAGAGGCCGTCACGAAGGCCTCGATTATCCACCCTTGAATGGTGTATTCGCATATAAGCGATCGAGGCGGCGGGAAGTCAATTGCTTCCCGTCGCCTGGCGCGACATGCAAGGGCGGACGGCCGCCGCGGGAGGCGAGGGGAATGCTCGAAGACGCCAGCGACCGCTACCGCGCCCCCGCTCTCGACAAGGGGCTCGACATTCTCGAACTGCTCGCCGCGACTGACGAGAGCATGACGCAGGCCGAGATCGCCAAGGCGCTCGGCCGCTCGCCCAACGAGATCTATCGCATGCTCGACCGCCTGGTGCGGCGCGGCTATGTGGCACGAATCCTGGGCGACCGTTACGAGTTGACGCTGCGCCTCTTCGCGCTCGCTCACCAGCATGCGCCGGTGCGCCGGCTCGTCAGCCAGGCGCTCCCCGTTCTGCGCCAGTTCTCGCGCCGCGCCGAGCAGGCCTGCCACCTCGCCATCTATGACCGCGGCCGCGTCATCGTCGTCGCGCAGATGGATGCGCCATCCTACTGGAGCTATTCGATCCGGGTCGGCGCGCGCGTGAGCCTCTACAATACCGGCTCCGGCCATGTGCTGCTCGCCTTCGCCAGCGCCGAGGAGCGCCGGCTGATGGAAGCGGAGCAGGAGATCGCCGCCGAGGACCGCGGCCGGCCGTCCGATCTCGACGAGCGGCTGGGCGCGATTCGCACGCGCGGCTACGAGGCGATGCCGAGCTTCCAGTCCGAATCGGTGTTCAATCTGTCGGCGCCCGTGCTCGGGCCCGGTGAATCGGCGATCGCCGTCCTGACCTGCCCGTTCCTGCCGCGCGTCGATCGCATCGATGTTCCGGACCGCGAGGAGGCGCTTGCAATCCTGCTCGAGGCCACCCGTGAGTTGTCGATCGTGCTCGGCAAGGGCGGCGAGGAATCCTGACATCCGTCAAGACACATATTGGGAGGCGCACGGCATGAAGCGTATGGGTTTCGTCCTCGGCATCCGGCCCGAGGCCATTGCCGAATACAAGCGGCTGCATGCCGATGTCTGGCCGAGCGTTCTGGCGATGATCGCGCGCTGCAACATCCGCAACTACTCTATCTATCTGCGCGAGCCGGAGAATCTTCTCTTCGCCTCGTTCGAGTATCACGGCCACGACTTCGCCGCCGACAGCGCAATCATGGCCGCCGATCCCGAGACGCAGCGCTGGTGGTCGATCTGCGGGCCGATGCAGGCGCCGCTCGAAAGCCGTGGCGAGGGCGAGTGGTGGGCGCCGATGGAAGAAGTCTTCCACGTCGATTGAGCGCAGTTTGTCCAGTTGAGTGAGGGGACGTTAACGACGCCGAGATTGCGCATCGTAGGCCCTTGCGGGCGACTGATTGCGATGCGCAAGCTGGGATGACCGGTGGCCGATTCCTGCAACCGGGTTCGGCAGTTCCGTGGCGATCCCCGTGCGAGTTCATCGCGGGGCCGGTTGTGGAGTGGCTAGCCCGGGGGCATCGCGGCAAGCCGTGTGAAATTGCCGTCGCAGTCGGAATGTCATGGTCCCCCGCCCTGCCCATCTCCTGCTCGCCGGCCTGCGGGTCGCTGTGTCCGTCTCCGTCGGCATCCTCGTGGTGACCCTCGGCTACGAGCTCTTCGCCTGGCAGGAGCGGCACGCCCATCTCGACGACCGAGCGAGGCTCGTGGTCGCGCGCGCAGAGCAGATCGCCACCGATTCGCGCATCGCGCTGCGGGCGATCAAGCGGCTGAAAACGGTTCCCTGCTCCCCGGAGGACCTCGCCGAGCTCAGGATCATCGCCGCGCGAACGACGCAGATCCTCGATATCGGCCGCCTGCATGATGGCAAGGTCCTGTGCGATGGCGCGCGGGGCATCGGGCGCGGCACTGTGCTGCCGCCGGTCACCATCCGCCGCGCCGATGGCGGCCTGTTCTGGCCGCAGGTCCAGCTCTTCGGTGATCCGCGCATCCATGTCGCGGCGCTCGCCCAAGATAACGCGATCGTCTTCTCACGGCCGCGCGCGGCGAGCGAACTTCTCGACGATCTCGACCGGGCTGTTGTCGCCGGCCGGACAAGGGCTGGCGAGATGATTTTCCGCAGAAGCGGGACGCGCGAAATGCTCGTCGGCGCCGAGTTCGCGCGATCGAGTTATACCGGCTTCTGGGCCGATCACGGCATACGCCGCTGCGCGACGATCAGCGACTTCTGCCTCGCGATCGACGAGCCGGCGCCGGTATCGCTGACGCGCGCGAGCCCCGCCACCGCCGCTGCCGTCTTCGCCGGCGGTTCGGCCCTGGGGCTGGGTGCCATGTCGCTCGCCTGGTCGCGCAATGCGGGCCGGCGCTCGCTGTCGAGGCGGCTGGCGCGCGCCATCCGCAAGGATCAGATCCAGGTCCACTACCAGCCGATCGTCCGTCTCTCCGACAGGAAGCTGGTCGGCTTCGAGGCCTTGGCGCGCTGGAGCCTGCCCTCCGGCGCCGCCATCCCGCCCGACACCTTCATTCCCATCGCCGAGAAAGACGGCCTGCTGCCGGCCCTCACCGAGCGGGTGGTCGAGCGGTCGATCGCCGGCCTCGCGCCGCTTCTCGCCGGCGCGGCGGATATCTATCTGAGCGTCAATATCGGCGTAGGCTCGCTGTTCGACCCGGAATTGCCGGACCTGCTCGACTATCACTGCTTGCGCAATGGCATCGACCGGGGCCGCATCGCGCTGGAGATCACAGAGCGCCACACCAGCGACATCGATCGCATCGGGGAGGCCATCCGCTCGCTGCGCGAGGAGGGCTACCGCGTCTTCCTCGACGATTTCGGCACCGGCTATTCGAGCCTTGCCTATCTCGCGACGCTGCCGATCGACACGATCAAGCTCGACAAACTCTTTACCCGTTCCACCGACAGCGCCTTCGTCTCGGCAATGGTGCTACGACAGGTCTCGCATATGGTGGCGATACTGGGGCTCAATATCGTGTTCGAGGGCGTCGAGACAGAGGAACAGGCGCGCTCGCTCGCGGAGCTGACGCCTGAAGCCGTGGGGCAGGGATGGCTGTTCGGCCGTCCCATGCCGGCGAACGAAGCGCTCACTTACGCATTCGACTGAGGCAGGCGCAGTCTCCGCCTCAGGCAATGGCGTGTCGAAGCCTCAGCCGTTGCCCTCAAGGACCAGCAGCGAGCGCGCCGGGACCTTGCGCGTATCGCCCGGCATGACTTCGCTCTCATCGTCGGAACTGGTGTCGAGGACCACCTTCCAGCCGGAGCCTTCCTTGCCGGGCACGACGAAGTCCACGTCCACATGGGAGGCGTTCATCATGACCATCATGGTGGGCTCGTCGGCACGCATCGGTGCGAGCCGCACCGTGAGGCATTTGACGAACGGGTCCTGCCATTCGCTCTCCGACATGCGCTCGCCGCCGGCGCTGTACCAGGCGACGTCGCGCTGGCCGAGCGAGGTGCGCGCCCCCGTGACGAACTCGGCCCGCGAGAAGGCGCTGCGGCTGCGCCGCAGTTTGATCACCTTCGCGGTGAAGTCCATCAGATGGGGATCGGTGTTGCTCCAGTCGACCCAGCCGATTTCGTTGTCCTGCGCATAGGCATTGTTGTTGCCGCCCTGCGAATTGCCGATCTCGTCGCCGGCAAGCAGCATCGGGACGCCTTGCGAGAGCATCAGCGTCGCAATGAGGTTGCGCTTCTGCTGCTTGCGCAGCGCGAGGATGCCCTCGTCCTCGGTGGGACCCTCGGCGCCGCAGTTCCACGAGCGGTTGTCGTTGTGGCCGTCGCGGTTGTCCTCGCCATTGGCCTCGTTGTGCTTGTCGTTGTAGGAAACGAGGTCCTCGAGCGTGAAGCCGTCATGGGCGGTGATGAAGTTGACGCTCGACCAGGGCCGGCGCCGCCCTTCGTTGAAGAGATCGCTCGATGCGGCGAAGCGCGCGGCGAAGCTTGGCAACAGGCCCTCGGCGCCCATCCAGAACTCACGCACCACGTCGCGATAGTCGCCGTTCCATTCCGAGAAGCCGGCCGGGAAATTGCCGAGCTGGTAGCCGCCCGGACCGACATCCCAGGGTTCGGCGATCAGCTTCAGCTTGCCGAGCAGCGGGTCCTGCAGGATGGCGTTGAAGAAGGCGTGGCGCGGATTGAAACCGCTCGGCTCGCGGCCGAGCGTCAGCGCGAGATCGAAGCGGAAGCCGTCGACGCCATAGACGCTGGCCCACAGGCGGAGGCTGTCCATCACCATCTGCAGCACGCGCGGATGGTTGGTGTCGATGGCGTTGCCCGTGCCGGTCAGGTCGTCATAGTAGCGTTTGTCGTCCGGCATCAGCCGGTAATAGGAGAAATTGTCGATGCCCTTGAAGGAGAGCGTCGGTCCGAGATGATTGCCCTCGGCGGTGTGGTTGTAGACGACGTCGAGAATGACCTCGATGCCTGCCTCGTGCAGCCGATCCACCGCCTCCGCGATCTCGGCGAGGCCGCCGCCATCGATATAGCGCTCTTCCGGCGCGAAGAAGCCGATCGTGTTGTAGCCCCAGAAGTTCCTGAGCCCGCGCTCCTGCAGATGGCGGTCCTGCACGAAGGCATGCACCGGCATCAGTTCGATCGCCGAAACGCCGATCCGGTGCAGGTGTTCGATCGCCTTGGGATGGCCGAGCGCCGCGAAGGTGCCGCGGATATCGTCGGGCAGCATCGGGTGGCGCATCGTCCAGCCGCGGACATGCGATTCATAGATCACCGTCTGCGGCCAGGGGGTCATCGGCCGCTTCGACTTGGTGAGGATGTCGGGACCGATGATGCGCGCCTTGGGCATGAAGGCGGCGCTGTCGCGCTCGTCCTTCCTGAGATCCGCATCGTCGCCGCCTCCGACCGGATAGCCGTAGAGCGCATCGTCCCAGGTGAGGGGGCCGACGAGTTCACGCGCATAGGGGTCGAGCAGCAGCTTCGAATCGTTGAAGCGGTGACCGTTCACCGGGTCGAAAGGGCCGCTGACGCGATAGCCGTAGAGCTGGCCGGCCTTCACGCCCGCGACATGGCCGTGCCAGACGCCGTTGGTGCATTCGGACAGCGCGATGCGCTCGGTCTCCTTGCTGCCGTCCTCGGAGAAGAGGCAGAGCGTGACGCCTTCGGCATGGTCGGAAAACAACGCGAAATTGGTGCCCTTGGCGTCCGGCGTCGCGCCGAGGGCATAGGGATTCCCCGAGGATAGCTTGGTCATCTGGCGGCGGCTCTACGGTCCGAGTCGGTGCTGATCAGTTTGGGCAGGCGCGTCACTCCGGAAAAGCCGCGGTCCGGCGGGCGCTCCATCGGCAGCCCGGTGATGCGGGAGAAGAGTTCTTCATAGGACCTGGCCGGCCCGTCCCAGTCGAAGGTCTTGGCCATGGCGCGGCGGCGCATGTCGGCGAGGCGGCCGGGCTGCGTATAGGCCTCGAAGGCGCGGTTGGTCGCCTCGAGCAGGCCGCCGATCCAGAAGTCGTGGAACAGGAAGCCGGTCTCGCCATCCTCGATCGTATCGGCGAGGCCGCCCGTCGCATGCGCCACAGGAAGCGCGCCATAGCGCTGCGCCTGCATCTGAGTGAGGCCGCAGGGCTCGAAGCGCGAGGGCATCAGGAAGAAGTCGCTCGCTGCGACGAGGCGGTGCGCCATGGTCTCGCTGAAGCCGGCGACGAGGCCGACCGAGCCGCGATGGCGGCGCGACACGTCGAGCAGCATGCGCTCCACGCCCGGATCGCCCGTGCCGAGAATGGCAATCTGGCCGCCACGCTCGACGATGGCGCCAGCCGCCTCCGCGATGAGGTCGAGGCCCTTCTGGTGCACGAGGCGCGAGACGATGCCGAACAATGGCCCGTCGGACGGCTTCATGCAGAGCGACATGCGGATGAAATCGGTGTTCACCGCCTTGCCCGAGAGATCGCCGGCATTGAAGCCGCGCAGCAGATGCGCGTCCGAGGCGGGATCCCATTCGGCGTCGAGGCCGTTCACGATTCCGGAAAGCCGTCCCTCATGTGTGAGGCCGCGCGTCAGGCCATGCAGGCCCGAGCCGAGCGGCTCCTCCGTGATTTCCGCCGCATAGGTGGCGCTCACAGTCGTCACATGAGTGGCGTAGACAAGGCCGGCCTTCATGAAGGAGATGTAGCCGTGGAACTCGACACCGTCGGTGCGGAACGCCTCGTGCGGGATGCCGAGCGCGTCGAGACGGTCGGCGCCGAACAGGCCCTGATGGGCGAGGTTGTGGATGGTGAAGACGGACGGCGTCGTCACCCCCGACCAGACCATATAGGCCGGGGCCATGGCGGCCGGCCAGTCATGCGCATGCACGAGATCGGGCGTCCAGTCGACGCCGGGGATGCCCCGCGCCATTTCGGCGGCCGCGAGCCCAAGCCGCGCGAAGCGCAGGTCGTTGTCGCCCCAGTCATAGCCTTCGGCCGTCGTGTAGGGCGTGCCGGAGCGCTGGTAGAGCGAGGGCGCGAGGATGAGATAGACCGGGATGCCGTCGGGGGTCTGGGTCTCGCCGATGAGGCAGGGCTCGATCGAGGCATGGCCGGGAAGCGAGGCGACGACCTTCAGCTGCGATATGCGGTCGAGGACATTCTGGTAGGCCGGCATCAGCACGCGCACATCCGTTCCGCGGCGCTTCAGCGCGCGCGGCAGCGCGGCCGAGACGTCGGCGAGGCCGCCAGCTTTGGCGAAATCCGCAAACTCGCTGGTGACGAACAGGATCTTCATGGCTCCGGTCGACCCTTCTGCACTCGGGACAAAGTTGGAAGGCAGCGATCCAGGACCCGTCGGGCGGCGGGCTCGGGAAGGTCATGGATCGATTGCAGTCAGACAACGGCGAGGGCGGCGCTTGGTTGCCACATTCCTTGCCTTAATTCGCGCCATGCGACCTTTTTGCCGTCTGGAGCGGCACTCCTGTTGCATGGCATAGTCGCAGCGCAGCATGACGCAGGACGGGCGGGCGATCGGCTCCGTCCCGGCCCATGCGGGGGATGGGAGACGACATGGTCGACGCCGTTGTGAAGTCAGAAGTTCCGGCCGCGGGAGCCGCCGCCGAGCAGGCGGCGATTGCCGCCGCGCGCGAGGCGATCACCGCCAAGCTCACTTATGCCGTCGGCAAGAACGCGGTCACGGCGAGCGACCGCGACTGGTTCCTCGCGACGGCGCTCGCCGTGCGCGACCGCATGGTCGATCCGTGGATCGCCTCGTCCAAGGCCACCTACGCGACCGGCGCCAAGCGCGTCTATTACCTGTCGCTGGAATTCCTCATCGGCCGCCTGCTCTTCGACACGATGAACAATCTCGGCATCACCGAGACCTTCCGTGCCGCGCTCGGCGATCTCGGCGTCGATATCGAGAAGCTGAAATCGGTCGAACCCGACGCGGCGCTCGGCAATGTCGGCCTTGGCCGCCTCGCCGCCTGCTTCGCCGATTCCATGGCCTCGCTGTCGATCCCGGCCTATGGCTACGGCATCCGCTACGACCACGGCCTGTTCCGTCAGGTGGTGAAGGGCGGCTGGCAGCAGGAATATCCGGAGACCTGGCTCTCCTTCGGCAATCCCTGGCAGTTCGAGCGGCCGGAGGTCGTCTACGACATCCAGTTCGGCGGCTCTGTCGAGGCGATCATGCAGCCCTCGGGCCTGCCGCGCTATGTGTGGCACCCCTCGGAGACCATCGAGGCCGTCGCTTATGACACGCCGATCACCGGCTGGCGCGGCCGCCACGTAAACACGCTCCGCCTCTGGTCGGCGCGCGCCGTCGATCCGCTGCGCCTCGACGCCTTCAATTCCGGCGATCACATCGGCGCGCTGGTCGAGCAGGTCCGCGCCGAAGCGATCTCGAAGATCCTCTATCCGAGCGACGAGACGCCGGCCGGCCAGGAGCTGCGCCTGCGGCAAGAATATTTCTTCGTCTCGGCCTCGCTGCAGGATCTCGTCTACCGCCATATGCGCACCTATGGCGACATCCGCTCGCTCGCCGATAAGGTGGCGATCCAGCTCAACGACACCCATCCGGCGATCAGCGTCGCCGAACTGATGCGCATCCTCGTCGACCTCCGGGACATTCCCTGGGAGGAGGCGTGGGACATCACCACCCGCACCCTCGGCTACACCAACCACACCCTGCTGCCCGAGGCGCTGGAGACCTGGCCGGTGCCGCTCCTGGAGCGGCTGCTGCCGCGCCAGATGCAAATCATCTATCTGATCAACGCCATCCATCTCGAGAAGGCCAAGCATGTCGACGGCGCCGACGACGGCTTCCTGTCGTCGGTGTCGCTGATCGACGAGGCCGGCGGGCGCCGCGTGCGCATGGGCCATCTCGCCTTCATCGGCTCGCACTCGATCAACGGCGTGTCGGCGCTGCATTCGGATCTCGTCAAGGAGACGATCTTCCGCGATCTGGACCGCGTCTATCCCGGCCGGATCAACAACAAGACCAACGGCATCACCTTCCGCCGCTGGCTGCAGGGCGCCAATCCGGGCCTGACCCGCCTTCTCGTCGAGACCTGCGGGCCGGACATCCTCGACGACGCCACCGGCCTCGCGCGCCTCGTGCCCCATGCCGGCGACGCCGCCCTGCATGACAGCGTCGGCACCGTCCGCCGCGCCAACAAGGTGGCGCTCGCCCGCGTCATCCGCGACCGGCTCGACATCCGCGTCAACCCGAACGCGCTGTTCGACGTGCAGATCAAGCGCATCCACGAATACAAGCGCCAGCTGCTCAACATCGTCGAGACCATCGCGCTCTATCAGGCGATGCGGGCCCAGCCGCACAAGGAGTGGGTGCCGCGGGTCAAGATCTTTGCCGGCAAAGCAGCGGCCAGCTACCACATGGCGAAGCTGATCATCAAGCTCGCCAACGACGTCGCGGCAATGGTGAACAGCGACCCGACGGTGCGCGACCTCCTGAAGGTCGTGTTCCTGCCGAACTACAATGTGAGCCTTGCCGAGATCATCATTCCGGCCGCCGATCTCTCCGAGCAGATCTCGACCGCCGGCATGGAGGCGTCCGGCACCGGCAACATGAAGCTGGCGCTGAACGGCGCGCTCACCATCGGCACGCTCGACGGCGCCAATGTCGAAATCAAGGAGCATGTCGGCGACGACAACATCTTCATCTTCGGCCTGACGACGCCCGAAGTCGCCGAGCGCCGGCGCCAGGGCATCGACGCCTCGGCGACCATCGCCGCCTCGCCGCGGCTCGCCCAGGCGATCGAGGCGATCGAGAGCGGCGTGTTCTCTCCGGGCGACCCCGGACGCTACGCGGCACTGACCACGGCGCTGCGCCATCACGACTACTTCCTGGTGACGGCAGATTTCGAATCCTACTATGCAGCCCAGAGAGACGTTGACGCGTTGTGGCTGGACAGAGCAGCATGGTGGAAAGCGAGCCTCACGAACACGGCTCGGGTCTCCTGGTTCTCCTCGGACCGCACGATCGCGGAATATGCCAAGGATATCTGGAACGTACCCGTGAAGCTGGCCGGATGAGGTTCGCAATGCGGGAGGCGTGATGGCTGGGTGGCGTGCCGATGAAGTCGATGTCGGAAATCTGATCGCGGCGCGCCACGGGGATCCATTCTCCCTGCTCGGCCTGCATGAGACGCGTGCGGGAATGACGGTGCGAGCCTTCGTTCCGCATGCGGAGAGCGTGGCGATCGAGACCCTCGAGGGCGAGCCGGTGGCGACCCTCGAGCGGCGCACCGGCACGGATTTCTTCGAGGCGCTGATCCCGGGCCGCGCCCGCCGCTTCCTCTATCGGCTGCGCGCGTCGAATGCCGGCGGCAGCTGGTCGCTGATCGACCCCTATGCCTTCGGCCCCGTCCTCGGCCCGCTCGACGATCATCTGCTCGTCGAGGGCACGCACCGGCAGCTCTACGAGAAGCTCGGGGCGCATGTGATGACGCATGGCGGCGTTCCGGGCGTGCATTTCGCTGTCTGGGCGCCCGAGGCGCGGCGCGTCTCCGTGGTCGGCGACTTCAACGACTGGGACGGCCGCCGCCACCAGATGCGCAAGCGCGTCGACAGCGGCATCTGGGAGATCTTCGCGCCCGAGATCGGCGAGGGCACGATCTACAAATACGAGATCGTCGGCCCCGACGACGTGGTGCTGCCGCTGAAGGCCGATCCCGTCGGCTTCGGCAGCGAACTCCGCCCCTCGACCGCCTCGGTGGTGGCCAGGACCGACGCCTTCGCCTTCGACGACGCCGACTTCATCGCCGGCCGCGGCCAGGGCGATCCTCGCCGCAAGCCGATGTCGATCTACGAGGTTCATCTCGCCTCATGGCAGAAGGCCGATGGCTGGCGCTTCATGAACTGGGACGAGATCGCCGACCGGCTGATCCCCTATGCCGCCGATCTCGGCTTCACCCATCTCGAACTCTTGCCGATCACCGAGCATCCGCTCGACGCGTCCTGGGGCTATCAGCCGATCGGACTCTTCTCGCCGACGGCGCGCCATGGCGATCCGGCCGGCTTCGCCCGCTTCGTCAATCGCGCCCATCAGGCCGGTCTCGGCATTATCCTCGACTGGGTGCCGGCGCATTTCCCGACCGACCAGCACGGCCTCTCCCATTTCGATGGCCGGCCGCTCTATGAATATGCCGATCCGCGCCGCGGCTTCCATCCCGACTGGAACACGGCCATCTATGATTTCGGCCGTCGTGAGGTGGCTAACTTCCTCGCCGCCAGCGCGCTCTACTGGCTCGACCGCTACCATGTCGACGGTCTGCGCGTCGATGCCGTCGCCTCGATGCTCTATCTCGATTATTCCCGCAAGGCGGGCGAGTGGCTGCCCAATCCCGATGGCAGCAACCAGAACCACCAGGCGGTCGGTTTCCTGCAGACCACCAACAAGCTGGCTTATGGCGAGCATCCCGGCACGATGACGATCGCCGAGGAGTCGACCTCCTGGCCGGGCGTCTCGCGCCCCGCGCATGAAGGCGGCCTCGGCTTCGGCTTCAAGTGGAACATGGGCTGGATGCACGACACGCTCGACTACATGTCGCTCGATCCCGTGTTCCGCCGCTTCCATCACGACAAGCTGACCTTCGGCCTGCTCTACGCCTTCTCCGAGAATTTCGTGCTGCCGCTCAGCCATGACGAGGTGGTGCACGGCAAGGGCTCGATGCTCGGCAAGATGTCGGGCGACGACTGGCAGCAATTCGCCAATCTCCGGTCCTTCTACGGCTTCATGTGGGCGCATCCCGGCAAGAAGCTCATCTTCATGGGCCAGGAATTTGCGCAGCGCCGCGAGTGGAATTTCGATGCCGAGCTCGACTGGCATCTCCTCGGCGCGCCGCTCCATGCCGGCGTGCGCGATCTCGTGCGGGACCTGAACGGCGTCTATCGCGGCCATGGCGCCCTGCATGCGCGCGATTGCGAAGGGGAGGGCTTCCGCTGGGTCGTCACCGACGACAAGGACCAGTCGGTGATCGTCTTCCTTCGCTTCGGCGGCGAGGGTGATCCGCCGGTCGTCGTCTGCTGCAATTTCACGCCGGTGGTGCGCTACGGCTATCGCATCGGCCTGCCGGCCGCCGGCCGGTGGAAGGAAATCCTCAACACCGACGCCGCCAACTATGGCGGTTCGGGCATCGGCAATCTGGGCGCCGTGCATGCTGCGGCCTTGTCGTCGCACGGACTGCCGGCGTCGGCGGACGTTATCCTGCCGCCGCTGTCGACGGTCTATTTCGAATATGACGGCGTCTGGCCGCCGGCCTGACGGAACGCACGAGCAAAAAAGCCATCGTGGGGAGAGCGAGTGATGCAGAAGACGGCAAGTGCACCCTTGGCGCGCCAGACCATGGCCTTCGTCCTGGCCGGTGGCCGCGGCAGCCGGCTGATGGAACTCACCGACCGGCGCGCCAAGCCGGCGGTCTATTTCGGCGGCAAGTCGCGGATCATCGATTTCGCGCTGTCCAACGCCATGAATTCCGGCATCCGTCGCATCGGCGTCGCGACGCAGTACAAGGCGCATTCGCTGATCCGCCATCTCGCCCGCGGCTGGAACTTCTTCCGCCCCGAGCGTAACGAGATCTTCGATATCTTCCCGGCCAGCCAGCGCGTTTCCGAAGAGCTCTGGTATCTCGGCACGGCCGACGCGGTCTATCAGAACCTCGACATCCTGAAGGACTACGACAGCGAGTATTTCGTCGTGCTCGCCGGCGATCATATCTACAAGATGGACTACGAGGAGATGCTGAAGCAGCATGTCGAGTCGAATGCCGACGTGACGATCGGCTGCCTCGAAGTGCCGCGCGAGGAGGCGTCCGGTTTCGGCGTCATGCATGTCGATACCGAGGACCGGGTCATTTCCTTCATCGAGAAGCCGAAGGATCCGCCGGCCATGCCCGGCAAGCCGGACCGCGCGCTCGCCTCGATGGGCATCTATGTCTTCTCGACGCGCTTCCTGATGGACGAGCTGCGCCGCGACGCCGAGGACCCGAATTCCAGCCACGATTTCGGCAAGGACATCATCCCGCACATCGTCAAGCACGGGAAGGCGATCGCCCATCATTTCGAGAATTCCTGCGTTCGCTCGCGCTCGGAATCGATCTCCTACTGGCGTGATGTCGGAACGGTCGACGCCTATTGGGAAGCCAATATCGACCTGACCAGCGTCGTGCCGGATCTCGATCTCTACGACCGCGACTGGCCGATCTGGACCTATAGCGAGGTCACGCCGCCGGCGAAATTCGTCCACAACGAGGAAAACCGGCGCGGCTATGCGCTGTCGTCGCTGGTCTCGGGCGGCTGCATCGTCTCCGGCGCCTCGCTCAACCGCGCGCTGCTCTTCACCGGCGTGCGCTGCAACTCGTTCTCGCATGTCGAGTCGAGCGTCGTGCTGCCCTATGTCGATATCGGCCGCTCGGCGCGGCTGCGCAATGTCGTGGTGGATTCGCGCGTGCAGATCCCCGAGGGCCTCGTCGTCGGCGAGGATCCGGAGCTCGACGCCAGGCGCTTCCGCCGCACGGCCAACGGCATCTGCCTGATCACGCAGCCGATGATCGACGCGCTGAAGTGATGGCCAGGCTCGAGGTCCTCTCTGTCGCGTCGGAGGTCTATCCGCTCGTCAAGACGGGCGGTCTCGCCGATGTGGTCGGCGCGCTGCCGGCCGCGCTCGCGGCGGAAGACATCCATGTCACGACGCTCGTCCCGGGCTATCCGGCCGTCATGGCGGCGCTGGAAGGCGGGGAGATGGTTCACATCTTCCACGGCCTTTTCGGCGGCGACGCGCGGCTGCTGCGCGGCCGCGCCGGAGGGCTCGACGTTCTGGTGATCGAGGCGCCCTGGCTCTACGACCGGCCGGGCAATCCCTATGTCGGCGGTGACGGCCGCGATTGGCACGACAACGCGCTGCGCTTCGCAGCCCTTTCACGCGTGGCCGCCGATCTCGGTGTCGGTTTCCTGCCTGATTTCCGTCCCGATATCGTGCATGCGCATGACTGGCAGACGGGCCTCGCGCCGGCCTATATGCGCTATTCTGGACGCCCGCATGCGCCGTCGGTGATGACGGTGCACAACATGGCCTTCCAGGGCCAGTATGGCCGCGACCTGATGCAGGTGCTCGGCCTGCCGCCGCATGCCTTCTCGGTCGACGGCGTCGAATATTACGGCACCATCGGCTTCCTGAAGGCCGGGTTGCAACTCGCCGACCGCGTGACGACGGTGTCGCCGACCTATGCGGTCGAGATCCGCACGCCGGAAGGCGGCATGGGCCTCGACGGGCTGCTCCGCGCCCGCGCCGGCGCCGTCTCGGGCATCCTCAACGGCATCGATACGACGGTGTGGGACCCGGCTACGGACAAGAGCATCGCCGCGCCCTTCAGCGGCGGCGATCTCGCCGCCCGGGCGGCCAACAAGGCGGCGCTGCAGGCGCGTCTCGGCCTCGATCCCGATCCGGACCGTCTCATCTTCGGCGTCATCAGCCGTCTCACCTGGCAGAAGGGGCTCGACCTCCTGCTCGAGCGGCTCGGCACGCTCATCGGCACCGGCGCGCAGCTCGCGATCCTCGGCTCCGGCGAGCCGGGCATCGCCGGCGGGCTGGAGCATGCGGCGCGCGTTCATGCCGGCCAGGTCGGCATGGTCAACGGCTACGACGAGAAGCTCGCGCATCTTATCCAGGCCGGCAGCGACGTGATCCTGGTCCCATCGCGCTTCGAGCCCTGCGGACTGACGCAGCTCTGCGCGCTGCGCTATGGCGCGATCCCGCTCGTCGCCCGCGTCGGCGGTCTGGCCGATTCCATCATCGACGCCAATGAGGTGGCGCGCGCCGCGGGCATCGGCACCGGCATCCAGTTCGGTCCCGTCTCGGGCGATCATCTGGAGGCGGCGATCCTGCGCGCCGCCGAGCTGTGGCGCGACCGCGGCTACTGGCGCCAGATGCAGCAGAACGCGATGGCGACCGACGTCTCCTGGCGCCGTCCCGCCGCCGCCTATGCGCGGCTCTTCCGCGCTCTTGCCGCCGCTGCCTGACGGCGATGCAGAAGCGCATTGTCAGCGAGGGCTTGCCCTCTCCGCTCGGCGTGACGCCGGAGAAATCCGGCGTCAATGTTGCCGTTCATTCCTCCGCCGACCGGGTCGAATTCTGCCTCTTCTCCGATGACGGCACGCGAGAAGTTGAGCGCATCGCGCTGCCCTCGCGCAGCGGCGATGTCCATTTCGGCCATATCGCCGGGATCGGCACCGGCGCGCGCTACGGCTTGCGCGCCCATGGGCCGTTTCGACCGGAGGAAGGGCTGCGCTTCAACTCGGCCAAGCTGCTCGTCGATCCTTACGCGAAATCCATCGACCGGCCCTTTCGCGAGGATCCGCTGATCTATGACGCGCGCCGTCTCGGCGCGGCGACCGACGAGAGCGACAGCGCCGCCGTCGTGCCGAAGGGCGTCGTCCGCCGGCCGCTCGCCCCCGCGCACCGGCTCGCTCCCGCACCGGCGCTCGCCGATCAGGTGATCTACGAGCTGCATGTCCGCGGCTTCTCCAAGCTCAATCCCGATATTCCGGAGGCGCAGCGCGGCACCTTCGCCGGCCTCGGCCATCCGGCCTCGATCCGCTACCTGACCGGCCTCGGCGTCACCATGGTCGAGCTTCTGCCCGTCGCGGCCTGGCTCGACGAGCGGCATCTCGCCCCGCTCGGCCTCTCCAATTACTGGGGTTACAACCCGGTCGCCTGGTTCGTGCCCGATCCACGCCTCGCCCCCGGCGGCATGGAGGAAGTCCGCGACGCCGTCGCCGCGCTGCACGAGGCCGGCATCGCCGTCATCCTTGATGTCGTCTACAACCATTCCGGCGAGAGCGACCATCTCGGACCGACGCTCTCGATGCGCGGTCTCGACAATGCCGGCTATTTCCGCCTGCTGCCCGAGGACAAGCGCCTCTATGTCAACGATGCCGGCTGCGGCAATGTTCTGGCGCTGGAACGGCCGGAGGGCGTCCGCCTTGCCATGGACGCGATGCGTCACTGGGTGACCGAGGCCGGTGTCGACGGCTTCCGCTTCGATCTCGCCACGACCCTGGCGCGGCGCGACAGCGGTTTCGATCCGGCGGCGCCGATCCTGACGGCCATCGGCCAGGACCCGCTGCTCTCCAGCCTCGTCCTCATCGCCGAGCCCTGGGACATCGGCTATGGCGGCTATCAGGTCGGGGGCTTTCCGCCCGGCTGGGGCGAGTGGAACGACCGCTATCGCGATACGCTGCGCCGCTTCATGAAAGGCGAGGGCGGCCTCGTCGGCGAACTCGCCACCCGCATCGCCGGCTCTGCCGATACCTTCGCCTGGCGTCACCGGTCATTGGCCGAGAGCGTCAATTTCGTCACCGCCCATGACGGCTTCACGCTCGCCGATCTCGTCTCCTATGAGCGGAAGCGCAACCACGCCAATGGCGAGAACAATCGCGACGGCAACGACAGCAACCATTCCTGGAACAACGGCGTCGAGGGCGAGACGCCTGTTCCCGCCATCCTGCGCCGCCGCGCCGCCGACATGCGCGCACTCCTCGCCGCGCTCCTCTTCTCGCATGGCACGCCGATGCTCGCGATGGGCGACGAGATCGCCCGCAGCCAAGGCGGCAACAACAACGCCTATGCGCAGGACAATCCGATCGCGTGGATGGACTGGGAGAAGGCGGACACCGAGCTGCTCGCCTTCACCAGCGCCGTCATCGCGCTGCGCGCTGCCCGCAGGACCTTGCGCGATCCGCGGCCGCTGACCGGCGCTCCGCGCGATGGAATTTCTCTTCCCGACGTCGCCTGGTTCGGCGCCGATGGTCGCCCCCTGGAGGGCGGCGCCTGGAACGACGCTGCTACGCGCGTGCTCATCGCCGTCTTCTCTGGCCTCGCGGAGAATGGCCGCCTCGAGCGGACCGCGCTCATCCTCTCCGGCGGCGAGGGTGACCGCATGATCTCGCTGCCGAAGAGCGCCGGTGGCGGTTGGCGCTTGCTCGTCGACAGCGTCGCGGGACTGACACCGGCGAACGATCCGGGCGACCCGGTGCTCGTCGAGGGACCGCTGCTGGTCAAGGGTCGCGCGACGCTGCTCCTCGCCGATACGGTGGCCTAGGCCGCCGTCGCCCGCTCGCCCTCGATCGGGAAGACGCGGTCATAGGCCAGATTGAAGAAAAATGTGTAGCCCATGTAGAAAAGTGTAAAGGCGATGTCCATCGTCAACGCTTCGAAGAGGCTGATGCCGAGATACCAGGCGATGCCCGGCAGGAGCATCAGCATCAGCCCGCCCTCGAACAGCACCGCATGCAGCACCCGGAGCGGGATGCCGCGGCTGGTGGTGCCGGTGAAGCGCTTGAGCGCGTGGTCGAAGCCGAGATTGTAGACATAGTTCCAGGCCGTCGCGACAAGGCTGGTCGCGATGCCGACCACGCCGATCTCAAACAACGGCAAGTGGAAAACCGCGGCCGCCAGCGGCGTCGCGATGATGAGCCCGATGATTTCGAAGCTGATCGTGTGGCGGATACGGTCGCGCGTCGTGCGCATATTATCACCCATCGGATGCCGGGTCGTCCCGGTCGCGGTTGATCCCCGATGGGGGAGAGGCCGTCCTCGTCTGCGCCGAAGATATAGTCGCAGCGGCGCGCGGAGGCAAGGCTCCCGCCTCAGCCGCCGAACCGTGCCACGTAGCGGCCATTGATCGCGCGGACTTCGCCTTCCGGCTCGTGGCCGTCATGAAGCGGGATGAGACGGACGATCCGCTCGCGGCCGGCCGGAAGGTCGAAACCATTGTCGCTACTGCGAAAATGCAGATCTTCGATCGTCACATGCGCCGCCATCCGCTCCGCCGAAAGCCTCACGAACCAGCCCTCGGCGTCCCGCCCCAGCACGGCGCGGAGCCCGAGGGAATGGCGCTCGGCCCGGCGTCCCGGCAGCCAATGAGTCGCCTCGGCAAGGAGAGCGCCGTCGGCCGTCCTGAGTTCGGCGAGGCTGACATCATGGCCCGCCGGCCCGAAGCGATAGGCATAGGTCGTGTCGAAAAAGGCGCCGAGGAGCGCCGTAGCGGTCACCGTGACGGCGCCATGGCCGGGGATCGTGACCGGACGAGATCCCTGCGCCACCGGCAGCTTTCCGTCCCTGAGACAGGCGAGCGAGAGATCGGCTTCCACCGCCTCCGGACCGTCATTCGCGATGTGGAGATGCAGCCCGTTCACGCCCTCATCGGTGATGGTAAGGGCGAGCGGCGCGAAGGCCCGCTTCAGCGCATGGAAGATCGCCTTCGGCCTCCCGAGCGCATCGACAACGCCCCAGCCGGCGCCCGGCACGAGGTCGCGGAAGAACCAGACAAGCCCGCCGGCGGTCGGCGAGCCGGGCCGCCGCCATTCGGCGAAGGTTGCCGCGGCGACATCGGCACTGGTGGCGCGGGCGAGATCGAGATGCCGCGCCGGGTCCTCGGTCCTGAGCCGCACCGCGTCGACGCCGTAAAGCGCCTCGGTGTAGTGCTCGCGCACATCCTCGAAATCCCAGGCGGCGCCGAGATCGCGCGGCACCGCGGCCTTCCAGCGCGGGTGGTGGACCGGCGCGACCGGCAGCGCCTCGGCCAGCGTCGCGGCATCCGGCACATTGGCGAAAGCGAGGCATTCAGAGGCGAAGCGGACATTCGCCCGCCTTGCGTCCTCGAGCGGCCGGCGATAGGCGCCGACGCCGTAATAATGTGTGACACCCTTGTCGGCGACGAAGGGCAGCTCTCCGCCGAAGGGCGAGGAGGGAACGAAGGGCAGGTCGGGCCGGAGACGCGCGGCGGCTTCCGGCAGCACGGTCTCGAAGACTCGGCTGGACCAGTTCTCGGGCGGCAGCCCCATCATCGCCGCCTGCTGCGCCACTTCGCTGCCGCCGCAGAGAACGGCGAGCGAGGGCGAGAGCGCCAGGCGCCCGAGCAGCGTTTCGGCCTCCGCTGAAACAGCGTCGGCGAAGGCATCATCGGCCGGATAATCGCAATTCGCGAACATGAAATCCTGCCAGACGAGGATTCCGAGTTCGTCGCAGAGATCGTGGAAGGCCCGGTCCTCATAGACCATGGTCCCGCCGACCCGAAGCATGCTGAAGCCCGCTTCGGCGGCGAGGCGGAGCAGCGGCTCCACGGCCTCGCGCTTGCCCGTAACCGAGACGATATCGGCCGGCGTCCATACGGCGCCGCGGCAGAAGACCGGCACGCCGTTGACGACGAGCGCGAAGCCGTTGCCGTCCGGACCGCGATCGACGGCGATGCTGCGAAAACCCGTCCTGCCGAGCGCAACGGTCCGCTGGCCGATCACGATCGAAACAGGATAAAGCGGCTGCGCGCCATAGCCGCGCGGCCACCAAAGTTCCGGATCTTTGAGTGTGAGCGTGCCCGTGGCGCGGCCATCCTGCCTCTGCATGACCGCTTCGTGGCTGCCCACGCAGAGTCGGATGGCCTCGTCGCCACCCGGATCGACGAAGGAAACGCTCACGCTCCCGACGCCATCGATGAGCGCGACCGAAGCTGAAACATCGGCCAGCGGCGGCGCATCGTCCTCGATCAGTGTGATGGCGCGATAGGGACCCACGATGTCGACGGCAGGGCACCAGCCCGGCATATGCCCGAGCAGGGTCGTGCGGACGAGACGCAGGCGCGGATCGTCGATCATGGTCGGCCGCCAGCGGGCGCGCTTGCCCTTTCGGCGGTCGAGTTCGGCCGAGAGCGAACGGAAGCAGAGCGCGAGTTCGCTCTGCTCCTGCCGCGTTACAGCGATCTCCAGCGGTACGAACATCGATTGCGAGGACGCGACAAGCACTCCGTCGATGAAGACATCGGCGATCGTCGCCAAGCCTTCGAGCGCCAACCGGCATGGCCCTTCGCCGGGAAGGCGGCAGAGATACCAGACATCCTTGTCGGCCAGCGCATCGGGGCGGTCCAGCGACCAGCGCCCGATCGCGGCAAGCGCCTGCGCGACCGTTCCCGGCACGACCGCCGGCAGCCATTCGGCATCGGCCGGCGGCGCCTCGAAAGCTCCTGGCGCCGTCAGCGCAAGCTGCCAGCCCTCGTCGAGTTCCGTGACGCGAGCTTCGGTGTCGGCGATCGGGAACATGGCTGTCGCGTCCGGTTGGCAGAAGGGGCCCCTCTCCAACTCTCCCCCGCTTCGCGGGAGAGAGGGGCCGGTTGCGCCCTTATCGGCGTCTTGCGGAACGCCGCAATCCTCCCTCTCCCGCGAAACGGAGGAGGGTCGGGGAGGGGGTCTTGCTCAGGCCGCCCGGCGTTCGACCCGGCCGACGAGGAAGCGGGCGTCGAGCTCCGACATGACGGTGTCCCAGGCCGCCGCCATCGGCGCGATGAATGCGTCGAGCCCGTCGAAGCGGCCGCGGGCCATGGCGCGGGCGAGCTTGAACTGCATGGTCTTGGCGCTCGTCGCGATCTCCAGCGCCGCCGCTTCGGCGCGGGCTAGGCCCGGCTCGCCCTTCCCCGAGAGCCAGGCGAGATGGCTCGCCAGCAGCTCGAAGTTGGCGCCGAGCTGGCGCAGCGTGTTGAAGGCATAGATGTGGAAATAATCCTGCGGCCGGCCCGCGAGATCGGCGAGATGGGCCGAGAGCGCCGCGCCGAAGGCTTCAATGGGATTGGCCGCCGGGCGCCGGGCGAGATGGCGCGCCATCAGCCGCTTGGCGACGGCGAGCGTATCGACCTTGACCGGCGCCGCCGGCAGCTTGACGAATTCTGTATAGGGCAGCAGCGCGTCGGCCTTGCGGTCGCGCCCCGTCTGGGAAAACAGCCCGTCGAAATCCGCGCCGGACAGCTGGAAGAAGCCGGCATTGTGGAAATAGGTCATCCGCCGCGCGGCGACATCGATCGACGTGATGCCGACGGTCGTCTTGGTGTGCTGGACCCGATAGGAAACGCCCCCCGTGTCGGGGAGGTAGAAGCCGTCCATCTCGACGAGCACGACGCGGTCGCGGGCGACCTGGCGTGCGACATGCGCGCCGAGGTCGTCGAAGATCGCGAGTTCCTGGACCCGGAGGCCATAAAGCGCTTCGAGGTCGTCGACCGGCACCTTGAAGAAGGTGAACTGGTCGTCCTCGAAATCCTGCGTGACCGTGAAGCCGAACATCGCATCGGCCTCGAGCCCGAGCGAACCGACGAGTTCGATGAACAGGTCGACATAGCAGTTGGTCTCGGGCCAGGCACGCGCACCGTCATGCAGGGCATGTGGGCGGTGGGCGGCCGGATCGAGGCTCGCGAGCGATGACATCGGCTTCCTCCGGCTCAGCCCCAGAGAACGTCGCGGACCGGCTTCGGCCAGTCTGCGACCTTCATCCCGTGATGGCGGAATAGCGCCAGCGCGACGCGCTCGAGGCCGAAGCCGACACAGGCCGAGTGGGCCGCCTCGCCATTCGCCTGCGCAATGCCCCACAGCGTGCCGAAATGGTCCTGGTGATAGTTGAACGAGAGGCAGGCCGTCGGCTTCTCGTTGGCGACCGGGATCAGCAGCTCGAATTTCAGCCCCTGGTCACGCTGGTTGTTGGCGAGCATCTTGCCGGCGCGGCCGAAGAACGGATCGTTGGCGAGGTCGATGTCGCAGGGGAGGCCGAGCGAGCGGATCATCTCCGGCCCCCGCTCCAGCCAGCTCTCGCGGAAGCTCCTGACCTGCTCGGGCGAGCCGATGCGCACGAATTCGCGCATGCGGAACAGCTGCATGCGGGCCGGATCCTGCGAAGGCTCGTGGCGGAAGCAGTAGGACTGCAGGTCGAACAGCACGCCGCCCTCCGGCAGCGGACCGCGCTTGGCGACGGTCGGATAAAGCGGATAGCAGGCCGCCGGCGTCAGCACGACATCGGTCGCCTTCTGCATCTCCGTCCAGTCCTCGCCATTGGCGAGCATCTGCAGGAGCTGGGCATGGTCGGCCTCGCCGCCCATGAAGGAGTGGACGCAGCCGGCGAGCTGCGGGAAGCTCTTGAGATAGCCGGACTTCTCCAGCATCGGCCGCGGCATGCCGGGCGGGAAATGAATGCGCTCGACGGCATCCGCCCCGGCGGTGCGCGTCACCAGCGCGAGGAAGCGTTCGATCACCTCCTCGAAATCGCCGGAGCGGCCATAGAGGCCGTCGACGCCGGTATCTGTGAGGACGCCGGCACCAAAGAGCTGATCGAGAAACTGCTTGGCGCCACTCTTGGCGGGCACGGTCTGCGGCAGAGCGTCCATGTCAGTTCACCAGGCTCGTGTCGAAGCGGCTGACGAGCAGCAGGTTCGACGTGTTGGAGAGGATGCGATCGTTGGAGATCATGATCGCGGCGGAGGTGATGTCGCGGAGGTGCCGGCCGACGCTGAAGGGCGTGTCGTTCTTGTAGCCGGAGAGGCCGGTGATCAGCATCGCATGCGTGACGATCTGCGCGCCGCGCTGCGAAGTGGTAACCTTGAGATTGTTCATCTCGACGGCGAAGCCGATCGAGGAGAGTTCGTCGGGGCTCTTGAGAGCCGCCTCGTAGCGGACGACGCCCGCGACGACGCTCGCCTTCATGTCCTGCAGCATGGCGACGACCTCGGCGAGGCGCAGCGCACCGGGCGGAACGCTGCCGGGCTGCTTGCGCGCCGCGGCGCGGACATAGGCCTGTGCGCGCGCCACCGCGTCGGCGGCGATGCCGAACCAGACGGCGCCCCAGAGGATATGCGAGGCCGAGAGCATCGACTGCGCCGCGATCTCCGAGAAAGGCTGCGGGAAGATCTGCGCCGCGTCGCCGGACGAGACGAGGCGGAAGCCCTCCGAGCAGGTGCCGCGCATGCCGAGCGTGTCCCAGCCCGTCGTCTTGGCGAGGCTGTAGTCGCCCTGCTTCACAACGACCATCGACTGGTCGGAACTCTGCGCGTCGGGCGCGCGGCGGCAGGTGACGAGGATCGCGTCGGCATAGAGGCCGTAGGAGATGACGGTCGCGTCCTTCTCCAGCGTGAAGCGGCCGTCCTTGACCTCGACGGCGCAGAGCGAGTTGCGCAGGTCGCCACCGATGCCGCCTTCGGTCGTGGCGGAGGCGAGCAGATACTGCTCGGCCACCATCTCGCGCATGAAGCCGGCATGCCACGGGCTCTCGCCGCCATGCGAGACGAGGCTCGAAGCCTTGATCTGGTGCATGGCATAGACCATGGCCGTGGACCCGCAGGCCTGTCCGAGAATGGTGCAGAGTTCCGCGACTTCGAGAAGACCGAGGCCCTCGCCGCCGAAGCGCGTGGGGATCATGACGGCCATCAGGCGCTCGGCCTTGAGCGCGTCGATGGCTTCGCGCGGGAAACGGCCCTCGCGGTCCACATCTGCGGAATGGCGCGCGGCGATTTCCGCCACGGCGCGCATGCGCTCCGCGGGTGCGCGGAGTTCTTCGATGGTACGGGACGGGAGGGCCATGATGCCTAGACCCTCTCGGTCAGGAGTTCGGAGAGGGAGCGGTCGATCGCCTCGATCGAGGCGAAGGTCTTGCGTGTCAGCATCCGCTCCGGAAACTCGACGTCGAAGGCGTCTTCGAGGGCGAGCATGAACTGGATGGAGGCGAAGGAACTCAGCCCCGCCTCGTAAAGATCGGCGCTGTCACTGAGGCTGTCGACATCGACAGCGATGACCTTGCGCTCGGCGATGAGCTTACGAATACGATCCCGCATGATTCTCCCCTCACAAATACGTCTCAAATTTGATGCGAATCCTTAGGGCTCGGTCTCCGAACGAATTATGAATCCGATCGCATAAACTCGGCCCTATTTGCCGTGCATTTTAACGGCTGCCGGAAGCTCCGATCTGTACTTAACGGATGCTGAAACCTGCTCTCGAAACTGGGGTCTATTGGCCTCCAGACCGAGGGCGCGGCGATAGACCTCGCCATAGCGGGCCGCGACGGCCGGCCAGGCATAGGCCCCCACCCAGTCCGGCACGTGGCGCAGTTCGGGCAGCGCGTCATGGGCGGCGCGGATCGCCGCTGCCGCGGCATCCGGATCGGCGAAATCGGTGAGGCGGATGCCCTGGTGCCGGCCGGCGAGTTCGCGGAAGGCGGTGTTGCCATTGACGACGATGCCGAGCCCGGCGCTCGCCGCCTCCACCAGCGCGATGCCGAAGCCCTCATACTCCGAGGCCGAAACGAACAGCGACGCGCCGCCGACCACGCGGGCGAGGCCGGCATCGTCGAGCCCGACATGGAGATCGACATGTGCGCCGAGCCCCAGCCGGTCGATTTCGGCGCCGAGGCGCTCCGCCGACCAGTCGGATTCCGCGCCGATGATCGAAAGATGCCAGTCGCGATCGGTCGCCACCAGCTTATGGAGCGCCGCAAGCAGGCGATCCGGCCGCTTGTTGGCGGCGAGGCGACCGATGCTGACGAGCCGCTTCGACTTCGTCGGCCGCGCCCGGCCGGCCAGCTTGCCGATATCGACGCCATTCTCGATCAGCACGACCTTGCTGCCGGCGACCGCGGCGAAGGTCGCCTCGTCCTGCGCGCTGCAGGCGACGATGGCGCGGTAGGCGAGGGCGGAGAGCCGCGTCGGGCCGGCGAACCAGAGCTTCTTGAGCCGCGAATGCGCGTCGGTATGGAAGAAGCCGCCATGCGTCGTCGCGACGAGCGGCTTGCCATGTAGGAGACGGGTCGCGGCCAGCGCGTCGTAGAAGAAATCGATCGCATGCACATGCACGAGATCGGAATCGCCGAGCGCTGCCAGGACAGAGGGCGCGAGCGGATAGCGGGTCGAGCCGCGGAACGGGATGCGCCGGATCGGGATCGGGCCGAGGGCATCTTCAGCGGGGAGGATGACGTCCGGCCGAGTGAACTGCCGGTCGAGCGTCAGCACACGCGCGTCGACGCCGGTCTCGATCTGGGTGCGGGCGAGATTGGCGACGAAGTCCTCCAGCCCGCCGCGGTTCGGATGGAACTGGCGCACCACATGGAGGACGCGAAGCGGCCGCTCATCGATCGAGATCGTCATGGCTTCGGCCCCTTCCCGGGAATGGTGCAGGAGGACGCGCTGTCATGGCCGAGGACGGGTTTCAGCGCCGCCACCTGCGGGCGGTCGCCATTGCCGTCCGGCTGCGCCGTGAAGATGTAGTCGGCCGGCCACCAGGCGCCGCCGGCCCAGTAGGTCCAGCCGATCCATTGCTCGGGCGCGCCATCCACTACCGCGACGAGGTCCTTCATCGCCGCTAAGCAGGCAGGATCCTTCGACGCCGCGAACTCGCCGAGAAAGCCGTGCTTGCCGTTCTTCCTGAGCCAGCCGGTCACCGACCGGACGTCCTCGACCGCCGCGGCGGCGCCGGAGCATTCGGCGCTGCGGCCTGAAAAATCGGCATCGATATACTGATGAAAGTCGTAGGCGTAGCGGTTGGCGGCATCGACGACGCCTGCCATCACCTCGGCATTGTTGCCGGTTGCGAGTGTCTTCGACCAGCTATGCGCGCCGGCATAGGCGGTGCCGGAGACGAGGATCAGATTGTCCGCCCCGATGACGCGGATCGCCGCGATGGCGGCATTGGTGATCTTGAGCCAGTCGGGCGCCGCGATGTCGTAGGGCTCGTTCATCAGCGAGAAGACGACGCCGTCCCGGCCTGCGTAATGCGAGGCGAGCCGCGCCCAGAACTGGGCGAAGGCATCGGTCGGGACCTCGGTCGAGCCGATCTGCTTTTCCGCGTAGTAGCCGTAGTTGTGCACGTCGATGACGACGGCCAGTCCGGCCGTGGTCGCCGCATCGACAGTGGCGTCGAGCGCGGCAAGCTCGGCCTCCGAGAGCGGCTCGCCGAGCGCTGGCTGCAGCCGCTCCCAGCGGACGGGCAGGCGGATGACCGAGGCGCCGGTGGCGACATAAGTGTCGATCGTCGCCGGCGCGGGATAGGTGTAGTCCTTCCCGAGCACGCCCGGCAGCTTGCCGAACTCCGCGCCGGCAAGGTTGAAGCCGCGGAGACAGGGTTCGGCCGCGGCGCTGCCAAGCATCGCCGCGAGTGCGGCGACGGCTCCGACGCTGCTGAGAAGCCCGCGCCTCACGATGCGCTCTCCAGGCTGGTGGCCGGCGCGATCGCCGCCCGGAGCGCGGCGAGCAGCCGCTCGCGCGCGCCTCGATGCGTGAAGTTGTGGTCGGCATCGGCGATGAGGTCCATCGTGACGAGGCGGTAGTTGCCGAGCCTCTGTCCGCGCTCGCCGAAATAGGCGCGGAACTCCTTGAGCCCGGCATCGTCGGCCGAGAACAGCATCGAGACCCCCGTCCCGCGCTGCTCGAGCATGCGGAACTGACGGTGAACGTCGCGATGCATCCGGGCATGCTTGGACAATCCGCCCATGAAGGGCGCGAGCCGGCGGCTTGCCTTGGTGGTGATCGAGCGAAGGATGTAGCGGCCGGCCTGGCCGACATTCAATTGACCGCGCACGAGCCGCAGCAGCGTGTCGCGCTTCAGCAGAGTCGCGCCGAAATTGCCGACGCTGCGATGGCCATAGCGGACCGCCGTGGCGACGTCCTCGTCCTTGTCCCAGACGAAGCGCTGCGTGTTGACGATCACGAGTTCCGCCACGCGCTCGCGCCTGACCGCCGCCTGCAGGGCGGCATAGCCGCCGCTGCAGCGGCCGACAAGGATCACCCGGCCCGCCGAAAGCTCGCCCGCGTGATCGACGGCCGCGATCGTGTCGGCGATATGCGCATCGGAATAGAGCACCTCGTCGGGGCTGCCCGGATGGGCGGGGCTGTCGCCGATGCCGTCCATGTCGAAGCGGAGGCTGGCATAGCCCGCCTTGGCCAGTTCGCGCGCCAGCATCACGGTCACCCGCGCCCAGCCGATGTGATAGTCGTGCCCGGCATTGGTGAAGACCAGAACCGGCGCATCGGCGATTTCGGCCGGACGGCAGAAGACGCCCATCAGCCGGTGGCCCGGCCCGAAGCGGCCTGCGATTTCCTCGAAATGCGCGCCGACGAGCGGCCGTGGTACCGGCGCCGGCAAGGCAGCCGAGGGGCGGGCATTGGCGAGCGCCGCGACATAGGTCGCGATCCGCTCCAGCGTCGGCATCGGCGGCCGCGCCTGCGTCGGGTCTGTCAGCAGGGTCTCGTAGCCCTCGAAAGGCTGGCGAGCGACGCGGGCGCCGAGCGCGGCGAGCCGGTCTGCGATGATATCGTCGCGATCCGTGCCGGCGCGGCCGACGACGAGCACGTCGGCGGCCGGGCACGCGGCGAGCGCATCGAGACGCATCGCCTTGATGGCGGCGGCGCGACCGGCCGGCAGCGCGAGCCCGGCGACGCCGAGTCCGTTCTCGTCGAGCGGATCGGGACCGATGCCGATCGAATCCGTGACGATGCGCGACCAGGCGGCGAGTTCGCGGAGATAGTGGCGACCATTCTCGACCGCCGCCATGGAGACGACGGCGCGGACGCCTTCCAGTTCGGGTGCCATGGTGAGCGCCAGGGTCGCGCCGAAGCCCTGTCCGACCAGCACGATCTCGTCGACACCGGCGGTCTCGCGCAGCCAGGCGGCGGCACGGCGCACCGCGTCCTTCCAGTCATCGATGCCTTCCGGCGCCTCGATGGGGTCGAGCGCATCGCCGGTGCCGGGATAGTCGAAGCGGAGGCAAGGCAGTCCGGCTTCGGCGAAGAGCGTCGCGAGGCTGCGCCAGGTCGAGCGGAGGCACATCTCCTCGAAACCGATCGGCGACAGCATGAGCACCGCCAGCGCTGCGCGCCCGGGATGATAGAACCCGCCGAAGCTGCCGAGCGACACCGGCTCGCCGAATTTGGCCGTGCGGCCGAGCGTCGGAGCGCTGCGGCCAGGATCGAGCCTCGCGTCGACTCGCGCCATCGGGCGCGGGCGAAGCAGCGAGCCGGCCGCGCCGTCGCGGCCGTCGTCGATGCCGAGACGGATCGTCATGCCGAGGCCTCCCCATTTCCTTCGAGTGCGATGCGGCCGGTCGCAGCCGGCCGATGGCCGGCTTCAGCGCGGTTATTCCGGCGGGCGTCGAACAGCAGGAACGGCCTGAGGACGGCGGTCGCCATGTTGTCGATGGTCCAGCGCCGCATGACCCAGACCGTCGCGATCAGGTTCGAGGCGACATTCATCGAGAGCCCGGCAACGGCGATGCCCATCAGCCCGTAGACGCGGGCGAGGCCGTAGAGCAGCGCGAGATAGAAGACGAAGAGGATGGAGCGACCGATCAGGAAATAGCGCTCGCCACCACCGATCATGAGCAGCCACGAGCCGGGGCCGAAGAAAGCGAGCGAAACGGCGGAGAGGCACAGCACGACGAGGACGTCGTGATGCTGCGCGAAATCGGCGTTGAACAGCACGAGCACATGATCGCCGATCACCACGAGGCAGAGCGCGCCCATCAATGAGATGATGAAGCTCGCCGCCGACAGCCGGCCAACCAGCCGCTGCGCGCCCGTTACGTCGCTGGCCTGGAATCGCGCGGCGATCATCGGGATGCCGACCGTATCGATGGCGGCGACGGGCAGCGTCAGGAACATCGCGATCCGGAGCGCCACGAAATAGAACGCCGCCTGGTCGAGCCCCAGCGCCGCGCCGATGACGATGGTCTCCAGATAGGCCGAGGCCGAGTTGAGGCAGTTGTTGGCGATGAAGTACCAGCTCTCCTTGCGCCACTGGCGCCGGGTAGCGGCGTCGGTGCGGCCGGCAGTGCCGAGCCAGTCAAGGCCCTCGTCGCGCACGAAATGGGCGAGCTGGAAGAGCGTCACCGCCCCCAGGAGGATTGTCACGGCCCAGAAAGCCGCGGCGCCGCCGACGAGAAGGCCGGCCGCGGCAAGCCCGCCGAGCGCCAGCGCCGAAGCGATGCGCCAGACGATCTCGCGCGGCGTCAGCGACAGGTTGATGCGGCCATGGATGCGGAAATAGTTCTGCAGATATTCGCTGAGCGCGAAGATCGCCGCGAAGATGAGCGCGACATGCAGTTCGTCATAGGGCGAGGGCAGGCGGTCGCGGATCAGGAAGCTGGCTGCGGCGCCGGCGATGAGCAGCCCGGTGCCGAGCAGCAGCCAGCGGGCATTGACGCGTAGCAGCGCGTTGTTGCCGTGGTGGTCGAGCCCGACACCGGAGCGGTAGTGCTTTACGACCAGGATCTGCTGCCCGAGCACGAAGACGAGGCCGAGCGCGCTGCCGAGCGAGAACAGGAAGACATAGAGGCCGTATTCCGTGGTCGGCAGCGCATGGCTCGCCACCAGCAGCACGACGAAGGAAAGGACCGCGCTCCCGAAGCGCGACGTGAAGGCCGAGGCGAAGCGGCCCGCGCCCGGCCGGCCGCGCAGATCGGCGATGATCCGGCGGAGGCTCATCGGGTCGCTTCCCGGGCGGCGAGGGTAGGGACGCAGCGCCCGCGCACGAGCCGATCAAAGAGATCGCCATAGGCGGCGGCGAGGACGGGCGGCAGATAGCGGCGCGCGGATGCGAGCGCGCCCGTCGAGAAGCGGGCCACCGCATCGCGATCGTCGGCGAGGCGCCCGATCGCAGCGGCGAGCGCCGGCGCGTCGCCAGGCGGAAGCGAAATGCCGTTGACGCCGTCGTCGATGGTTTCGGCGATGCCGCCCGAGCGCGCGCCGATGACCGGCACGCCATGCGCGAAAGCCTCGACGATCACGCGGCCGAACGGCTCCTGGAAGAGCGAGGGGACGACCAGGACGTCGATCTCGGGGAAGAAATCGTTCGGATCGGTCCATCCGAGGAAGCGCGTCGTCTCGGCCGGGAAGGCACCCGCGAGCGAGTCCGCATAATCGCCTTGGCCGCTGCCGGCGACGAGGAAGCGAAGATCCGCGCGACTCGAGAGCGCCCGGGCAGCCTCGGCCAGGATATGCGGCCCCTTCATCGGCGTGTGCACGCCGATGAAGCCGATCGTGAGCGGACGTCCGATGGGCGCCGGGCGCGGCCGGGGCGCCATCAGCTTCGGCACGACGCCGGGGATCCGCCGCCGTTCGGCATGCGGGAAATAGCCGGCATCGGTATGCCGCGCGATGATGAAGTCGGTTTCGCCGACGACGCCGTCGACGAAGCGGCTCATCGCCTTCTTGCCGATCGAGGTCGCCTTGCAGGAGGCGCAGGCGCCGGCGCAATTCCGGTCGCCCTTCATCATGCTGCCCTTCCAGCAGAGAAGGAACGTGCTGCGCAGGATGTGGCAGACGGGAACACCGGCGGCCCGCGCCGCGGCCCAGGTCGCGACATTGACGTTCTCGATGCTGTCGGTCAGCACCAGATCGGGCGAGAAATCGCGGATTTCGCGCCGCATGGCGGCATAGGCGCGTGGATTGAAATTCTCCAGCGCATGCCAGGCAGCCTTCTTCCAGGCCGGCCGCGGCACGCGGTAGTTCCAGTAGAGATTGAGCGTCTCCAGCCGGCGGACGGCAATGCCGTCGAAGACCTCGTCCTTCGCCTCGTCAGCGACATTGAGGACGCGCAATTCGTGGCCGGCGCCTGTGAGCAGCTTCGCAACCAGCATGGCCGAGACCGGGCCGCCGCCGTCCATGAAGGGCGGAAATGCGGCCGCCGCCATCAGGATCCGCATCGCGTCGCCCCCTTGCTGCTCATTTCAGACTTCAGGCCTGAGGCGCTTCGGCAGCGCTTCGATCTCGCGCGCCTGGTCGGCCGGTTTCACGGCAAGGCGGGCGATGCGCAGGCGCAGGATCTGCGCCAGGAAGATCGCGAGCCCGCCGGTGTAGCGCCAGCCGAGCCGCTTCGGCTCCTGCATCAGGCGGAACAGCCATTCGAGCCGCGCCGCACGCATCCAGCCGGGCGCGCGGGGCACCGTTCCGCTGATGAAATCGAACAGGGCGCCGACGCCGATCAGCACCGGGACCCTCAGCGCGGCGGCGTGGCGGGCTATGAAGATTTCCTGCAGCGGGTTGCCCATCGCGACGAGCAGCAGGTCGGCACCCGAGGCGTTGATCTCGGCGATCACTCCCGCCTCGTCGGCGGGGCGCAGATAGCCGTGATGGAAGCCGGCAACGCGGTGGCGCGGAAAACGCGCGCCGAGCTGCCGAGCCGCCTCGGCCACGACCGCGGGCTTTGCGCCGAGCAGGTAGATCGAAACCGGCTTCGAAGCGGCGGCGAGGATGTCGGGCACGAGATCGGTGCCGTTCAGATTGTCCTCGAAGCCGTGACCCATGAAGAGCGACGAGCAGATGTCGAGGCCGACGCCGTCATTGAGGACGAGAAAGCGCGACAGCGTCTCGACATAGGCCGGCGAACGCAGCGCCGAGACCATGGTATTCGCGTTGCAGAACGCGATCCGGATCTGGCTGCGGTCGTGGAACGACCTGTCGATCGTCTGAAGCACTTTTTCGCGGGAGGCATAGGGCACGTGGACTCCGCCGACGCGGAGAAACCGTGGCACCCAACGCCGATCTGGACCGTCGTAGGACATTTGATTCGAGTTTTATTTTTCCGTGACCTGACCGATAACGCATGCCGGCCCCGAAAACATCGAACATGATTTGACGTTTCATTTCACTGTTAAGACCTTTTCAACGTTTGCTCGGGAAAGCGGTTAATGATCGTTAATATTTACGGCTGATTGCGATTTATTAACCCTGTCTTGGCAGTCTCTCATGCGATGCAGCGTCGGCTTCGCCGCAGTGCGTGAGGATCTTGCCGAGCCCGGCGTGCCGCCCGGCATGGCCGGCGTCGGGACTTGACGAGGATGGAAATGCTCGCGCGGAGCGATGTCCGGCTCCAGGAGGCAGCGCCGCCGATGCGCCGGCCGCTGGCCTCCATCGACGTGATGGAGCTGGTCGCGGTCGTGCTGCGCCGCTACCCCATCGTGCTCGGCTTCGGGCTGCTCTTCCTCGTGCTCGCGGCCGCCTACATCCACCGCCAGACGCCCGTCTATCGCTCGACGGTCGAGATCCTCGTCGATCCGCAGGGCCTGCAGGTCGTGGGGCGCGACATCCTGCCGACCGACAGCTCGGCCTCGATGGATTTCGCCAATGTCGATACGCAGCCTCTGATCATCGCCTCCACCAATGTCCTCTCCGAGGTCATCCGGCGGCTCGATCTCGAGCATGACCCGTTCTTCGCCGGCAGCATGGCCAATTGGCCGGAGGATCGCGCGGCGACGGTAAGCCCGCGCTTCGTGCATGTGCTCGACATGCTGCGCGCCCGCGTTGTCGTGCACCGGGTCGATCCGTCGCTCGTCTTCCAGGTGACGGTCACGCATGACGACCCCGACAGGGCGGCCGAGATCGCCAACACCATCTCGTCGGTTTACCTCGAGCAGAGCCGCGAGGCGCGGCTCGCCGCGGCGCGGCAGGCCAATGACACGCTCTTGACCCAGGCGGCGTCGCTGCGCAGCCAGTTCGAGGCGGCGCAGCATCGCGTGGAGCAGTTCCGCGCCGAGAACGGGCTCGTGGCGACCGGCCAGGGCGGGCTCGTCGTGAACCAGCGCCTGCAGGACCTGACCAGCCGGCTCACCGCGGCGAGCGCCGAGGTTGCGCAGCTCGAAGCGAGGCGCAACCAGGTGCGCGGCCTCGATCTCGCGGTCGTCGAGGCCGGCGGCATTCCCGAAGCGGTGAGTTCGCCGACCATCACGGCGCTGAGGACGCAATATGGCCTCGTCATCCAGCGCCAGGCCGAGCTCGCGCGGACGCTCGGCCCCAACCATCCCGCGCTTCAACGCGCCGATTCCGAGCGCGATGCGCTGGCGCGGCTGATCGATGCCGAGGTCGCGCGCATCAAGCAGTCGATCGAGGCCGACTATGCCCGCGCCAAGGAGAATCTCGCCGCCCTGAAGGCGCAGGAGCTGGCGCTGACGCAGACGCAAGCCTCGAGCAACACTGCGGAAATCCGCGCCCGTGAACTGCAGGGCGACGCAGACGCCATCCAGAGCGTCTACAACGCGGTGCTCAACCGCACCAAGGAACTGGACCTCCAGCAGCAGATCCAGACCAGCAATTCCCGCGTCATCTCGCCGGCCGTTCCGCCGATCAAGGCCGCGGCGCCGCCGAAGTCGATCGTGCTCGCGGCCGGAACGCTGTTCGGCCTCATCGCCGGTGTCGGGGTCGCTTTCGCCATCGATTTCTTCGCCTCGGACCCCGTCTCGAAACTGCGCGGCATCAGCGGCAGTCTCGGCACCGAACTCGTCGGCCTGCTGCCCTCGCGCCGCCGCCGCTGGTTCAAGCGCAAGGGGCAGGCGGTCTTCGATCCGGCCGATCCGGAGGGCGCGGACAGGGAGGCGCTTCTTCCGGCGGCGCAGGCGCTTGCGATCCACCTGACGGACCAGCTGCCGGCGACGATCCTCATCATCGAGGCCGGGCCGGTCGCGAACGGACCCCGCGTCGCGCGGGGATTGGCGGGAGCGCTCGCCGATCTCGGCGAGGAGACGCTGCTCTGCTCCGCCGATGACATGTCGACGATGCTGCGCGTCGAGCGCTCGGCGCTGTCGATGCTAACCCGTTCGCATGAAACGCGTTTCGCCGGCGAGGGCACGGCGCTGGCCGAGCTTCGCCGGCACCGGACCGATCGCGACGGGCAGGAATTCATCCTGATCGACGGCGGCTCCTCGCGCGATACGAGGACGCTGGCGGCCAGTTTCGGCTATGTCGACGCGGTGATCGTGGTCGCCACCACGGGTGTGAGCAGCAGCGAGGATGTGCGCGATCTCATCGCCTCGCTCGGCCCGCTCGCCTCGGTCGCGATCGGCGTCGTCGGCGTCGTCGACCGCTGACGATGCGCTCCTTCGCTACCGGCAGCGTCGATCCCGCCTATGGCCGCTTCGATGCCGACGCGCTCAGGGGGCGGGTGCACGAGCCGGTGATCACGGCGATCCTGGTCGGGGCGCTGACGTTCAACCTCTTGCTCTGCCTCGTGAATACGGTGGCTTTCCGCATCTCCGACACGTTGGTGATGGGATCGGAAATGCTGCTCGTCAGCGCTGCCTTCGTGATGGCCGTCAATCGCGGCGTCTCGCTGTGGCTGATCCTCGGCATCTTCATGAGCTACATGCTGCTCTTGATGGCGATGCGGCCGGCGGTCGATCTCAAATCGGTGCGCGACTTCCTGATCCCGATCACCTTCTACGCGCTCGGCCGCCGCTATGCCGATATCCGCCTCGCCGATCGCGCGGCGCTCATTTCCGGCTTCGTCGTGCTCGGATTCGGTCTGTTCGAGTACTTCTTTCTCGACATTTATATCAAGTATTTCAACATAATCGCATATTATGTGGCACGTGGAACGGTGGCGGCGAGCGACGTCACCGGCGAGTCCGGGCTCTTCGCCAGCGGGCTCCGTCCCGACGCGCGAACCATCCTTCCCTTCCTCGGCCAGCACCGCGTGTCGTCGGTGTTCCTCGAGCCGGTCTCGGCCGGCAATTTCGGCGCGATCCTCTATGTCTGGGCGCTGGTGCGGAAAGACATGCCTTGGCGCAAGGTGCTGTTCGCACTCGCCGCCATGCCGATCATCCTGGCCGATGCCAGGTTCGGCCTCTATGTCTGCGTCGCCGCGACGGCGATCCACCTGTCGCCGATCCGGCCGCCGCGCCTCGTCTGGTATGTGCTGCCGATGGCGATCATGCTGGCGCTGGCCATCTATGGCTTCACCAGCGCGCAGGTGACCTGGCAGAACGACCTCTCGGGCCGGCTGCTCTGGACGGCGCGGCTCCTGACCTCGCTCGATATCCGCGCCGCCTTCGGCATCTCGCCTGAGAAGCCGTTCCTGTCGGACTCGGGCTATGCGCTGACGCTGAGCGAGATCGGCATTTTCGGCGCGGTCGGCTTCTGGACGCTGTTCATCTTCGCGCGCGAGGACAATCCGGATGCCTGGCGCTTCAAGGTGCTGATCGCGACCTATCTCTGCCTGCTGCTGCTGATCTCGGACTCGCCCTATTCGATCAAGACCGCCGCGCTGGTCTGGTTCATGGTCGGCACCTACGATGCCTTCATTCCGGAGCGCGCCGGAATCAGCGCGCCTCGGCGCGGGTCAGGCGCTCGCTGAGCCAGTCCGGCAGGACGGCGGCGATGCGGTCGACTGCCCCCGTCACCTTGCCGCGGAGGGCGTGACGACAATCGAGCGCCGGCTTCTCGACGAGATGCCAGGACAGCATGGCGAGGAAGACGGTCGGCACCAGGCTGACGGCGAAGAAGAGCCAGTAGTCGTGGAAGCCGGGCATCAGATGCAGCAGCGTCTGCTGCACCGTGTAGCCGTAGAGATAGATGCCATAGGAGTAGTCGGCGCCGACCAGGAGCGGGATCGTGAACCAGCCCGCGAGGCCCAGATAGATCGCGAGATAGGCGAACATCGGCGCCGTCAGCACCCAGACCGGCGGCAGCTCGGCCCAGCTCTGGTTTCCCGCCATGGCGACCGCGACCAGCCCGGCCGCCGAGAGGAGGGCGGGCAGCCAGTGCAGCGGGATCGCGGCCCGGTATTGCCAGGCGAGCACGCCGACGAGGAAGAGCGGCACCAGCCGCGCGGCGCCGCGCGTCTCGAAGACGTAGACCAGCGACGGCATCATCGGGAAGTCGAGCCCGAGCTGGTGGACCAGCCACAGAAGATTGGCGGCGCCATACAGTCCGATCGTCAAGGCGAGGACCAGCGAGCGGCGCTGGAACACGCCGAGCACTGCCAAAATGGAGAGGAGAATGTAGCAGCTCGCCTCATGCGACAGCGTCCATAGCGAGCCGTTGACGAGATGCTCGGGATTGCCGTCGAAGACGCCCGGCAGCGTGTCCTGGTGGCGGCCGAGGATATTGAGGAAATAGCTCGGGAAGCTGCGATCGCCGAAATAGGCCGCGAGCGGCAGCGAGGTGACGAGCGGCCCGACGACGAAGCCCGTCAGAAGGACGACGACGGCGAGCGCCGGCACGAGTCGCAGCAGCCGGTTGGCCATGAACACGTCGACGCGCGTCCGCGCCAGGCTGCCGGCAAGCAGGAAGCCGCTGAGGACGAAGAAGACCGGCACCGCGAGATTGGCGACACCCCAGCGCGCGCCATAGGGCCACCAGGTCTCGGCCGAGGCGCCGGCATCGACGAGGTCGCAATGGACGAAGATCACCGAGACGGCGAGGAGGAGACGGAGCAGGCCGAAACCGGGGCCTGTACCCTTGTTCGCGTCGAGGACGCTGCCGACACTCTTCATCTTGGCGGGGATCCTGCCTTGGGGGAGGCCCCGTTGTCGCTTCCAGATCCTTGCCGAAACCTTGCGCCGATTCCTGCAAATTAAGGGGTATTTGCGAATAAACTTCGCCTCAGCCGCCGTGGCGGTCGAGGAAGGCGTCGATCGGCAAGCTGCGGAAATCGCCGAGGGCCGCATGCAGCCGCTCATGCGGCCAGTCCCACCAGGCGAGGGCGAGGAGCCGTTCCGCGACGGCTTCCGGGAAGCGGCGCCTGACGCTGCGCGAGGGGACGCCGACCGCGATCTCGTAAGGCCCGACATCCTTCCGCACCACGGCGCCGGCGCCGACGATCGCGCCGGTGCCGATCGTGACGCCCGGCAGGATGACGACGCCATGGCCGATCCAGACATCGTGGCCGATGGTGACAGGCTGGCTGCGGCGCCAGTCGAAGAACGCCGTCTCGTCCTCTTCGCCGTCGAAATAATAGGAGGCGCGATAGGTGAAGTGCGACTGCGACGCCCGCCAGTGCGGATGGTTGCCGGGATTGATGCGGACATCGGCGGCGATGGAGCAGAACTTGCCGATCGTCGTGTAGATCGCCTCGCTGGAGCGCGAGATATAGGAGTAGTCGCCGAGCTCGACCTCCGAGAGGTCGCAGGCGGCACCGACCTCGGTGTAGCGGCCGAGGACGCAATGGGCGACGCGCGCCGTCGGATCGATGGTGGGGGTCTCGCGAAGGCGCATGGCTCTATCCGGCGGCTGGAGGGCGCGGGAAGGCTGCCGATCACCCATGACGCAGCGATGACATAGCCGGCAAAGTCTCCTGACGTAAGCAGCGTGGACACTTGGCGGGACGGCGGTGGCGGTGAGCGCCTGTCACACCAGGTTCGCAGCGATCCAGCACTCTCCCGGGAACCAGGAGATCACCGATGCTCGTGCTGGACGATGTCACGCGCCGTTTCAACGAGAAGACCGCGGTCGCGGGCGTAAGTCTCTCCATTCCATCCGGTTCCTTCGTCGGTGTGATCGGCCGGTCGGGCGCCGGCAAGTCGACGCTGCTGCGCATGGTGAACCGGCTGGTCGACCCGACCTCGGGCGCGATCCGCTTCGGCGACGTCGACGTGACGAAGCTCCAGGGCAAGGCGCTGCGCGACTGGCGCGCCCGCTGCGCCATGATCTTCCAGCAGTTCAACCTCGTCGGGCGGTTGGACGTGCTGACCAATGTCATGCTCGGGCGGCTCAACCATCGGCCCACCGCCTACAGCCTCGTCAAGAGCTTCACGGACCGCGAGCGCGCCATGGCGATTTCGGCTCTGGAGCGCCTCGGCATCGCCGAGGTGGCTTTGCAGCGGGCCGGAACGCTGTCCGGGGGCCAGCAGCAGCGCGTCGCCATCGCCCGCGCCATTCTTCAGGAGCCGGAGATCATTCTGGCCGATGAACCGATCGCCTCGCTCGACCCGCGCAACGCGCAGGTCGTGATGCGTTCGCTGCAGGCGCTCAACCGCAATGACGGCATCACCGTCGTCACCAATCTGCATACGCTCGATACGGCCCGTGAATATTGCTCGCGGGTCATCGCGATGGCGAATGGGCGGGTCGTCTTCGACGGGGCACCGGAAGCTCTGACCGAACCCGTGGTCCGCGAGATCTATGGCGTCGAAGCGGACGACGCGTCCTTCTCCGAACGCGCGACCTCCACGAGCCTCGGCTTCGGCCTCAATCCCTCACCCGCCTTCGCTGTTTCCTGACCATCGACGCCCGCGTGCCGGGCCGAGTGTCCACCCCAGCCAGTTCCCTTTCGGGACAGGAGAGACGACGATGCTGAACAAGATGATCCTTGGCGCCGCAGTGGTGGCGACCCTTGCCGGAGCCGCTCCGCTCACCCCGGCTTTCGCCGCTGACGGAAAGGTTTTCCGGATCGGCATTCTGGGCGGCGAGAACGAGGCCGACCGCCTCCGCAACTACCAGTGCCTGTCCGACCATGTCAGCAAGACGCTCGGCGCCGAGGTGAAGCTCTTCCCGGCGGCCGACTATGATGGCGTCATCCAGGGTCTGCTCGGCGGCACGCTCGACGCCGCGGAACTCGGCGCTTCCGGCTATGCCAAGGTCTATCTCACCGACGCCAAGGCGGTCGACCCGGTCCTGACCACCGAGCAGACGGACGGCTCGACCGGCTATCATTCGATCATGATCGCCCGCAAGGATTCCGGCATCGCGACTCTCGCCGAGTCCAAGGGCAAGACCCTTGCCTTCGCCGATCCGGATTCGACCTCGGGCTACCTGATCCCGACCGTCACGCTGCCGAAGGATCTCGGCATGCCGGTCGCCGAATTCTACTCGAAGACCGACTTCGCCGGCGGCCACGAGCAGGTCGTGCTGGCGGTGCTGGACAAGAAGTTCGATGTCGGCGTGACCTGGACGTCGGGCGTCGGCGATTTCAAGGACGGCTATACCTCGGGCAATCTGCGCAAGATGGTCGACAAGGGCGCCCTCGACATGAAGGACGTCGTGGAGCTCTGGCAGTCGCCGCTGATCCCGAACGGCCCCTGGGTTGTCACCAACACGGTCCCGGCCGAGGAGAAGGCCAAGTTCGTCGAACTCCTGACCGGCCTGCCGAAGAGCGATCCGGCCTGCTTCGAGGCCGTCGAGGGCGGTGAGTACAAGGGCTTCGTCAAGGTGACGCCCGAGTTCTACGAGCCCATCTTCGCCGCCCGCAAGGCCCAGATCGGCGGCTGATCCATTTCCAGCCCCTGAACGGCCGCGCCGCGAGGCGCGGCCGTTTGCACATGGCAACCGGGAGCGCCCCATGAGCAGAACCACCGAGCCGGCGCTCAGCCCGAAGGGACTCGAACTCGACCGACGCTGGCGCGCGCTCGCCGCGCAGCGACGCCTCTATACGATCCTCATCCTTCTGGGTGTAGGCGGCGCGCTCGTCGCCTCGCTTCGCTATGCCAACGAAACCAATGCCGGCGACTTCTTCGAGCGGCTGCCGCATTTCTTCGACTTCACGTCCTGGCTCATTCCACGCGACTGGAACGATGTCTGGCGCGCGCTTTTCGATGTTGCGACGCCCTCGGCCGACGGCACCGAGGCGACGAACTATCCGCTCGGACGCGTCTATCTGTTCGGCGATGTCTACCTTCCCGAATATTTCGAGCTGATGCTGGTCACGCTCAACATCGCCCTCGTCTCGACGCTGGTCGGCGTGCTGGGCGGCGTGTCGCTGTGCTTCCTCGCCGCGCGCAACACCATGACCAATGCCTGGATGCGAGGCTTCGCGCGGCGCGTCGCCGAGATCATGCGGGCCTTCCCGGAAATCGTGATCGCCGGCTTTTTCGCGGCGATCCTGTCGATCGGTCCGATCGCCGCCATCTTCGCCGTCGGCATCCACACCATCGGGGCGCTCGGAAAGCTGTTCTACGAAGTGGTGGAGAACATCGACATGGGGGCGAACGAGGGCCTATCGGCCGTCGGCGCGAACTGGTTCGAGAAGGTCCGCTTCGGCACGCTGCCGCTCATCCTGCCCAATCTGGTCTCCTATTCGTTGCTCCGGCTGGAGATCAATGTCCGCGCCTCGACCATCATCGGCGCGGTCGGCGGGGGCGGCATCGGCCAGGAACTGAAGCTGGCGATCTCGCGCGGCTTCGGCGCCAAGACGCTGGCGCTCGTGCTCATCCTCTTCGTCACCATCGTCATCGTCGACAACCTCTCCGCCCATCTGCGTCGGCGGCTGGTCGGCGAGCAGGCCTTCGGCCTCTAGGGAGAGCCAGGATGAGCGCCGTGGATACCATCGACATCGACGCCGTCCGGGCCCGCTATCCGGACGTGTTCGCGCCGCAAGCGCGCCGCCGTCTCATCCCGCTCGCGGTGGTCGTCGCCATCATCGGCTACGTCGCCTATGCGATGTGGTTCTTCGCCATCCCGCAGACCCTCTACACAGCGAACTGGCAGCGGGCCGGCCTCTATCTCGCGCAGTGGATCAGCTATGACATCCAGGTCGAGCTCAGGCTGCGCGACGGCGCCGTCCGGGTCGTCTGGCCACGCTATTCGCAGCTCGGCAGCAATCCCGATCCGTCCTGGGTCACGAAAGCCGCCGACGGGAGCGTCGCCGTCGATGTCACCGGATCGGGCCGGCTGGAGGCGAGCGCGACAACGGTGACGCTCCGGCGCGGATCGGAAACCGCCGTCTTCGACATTTCCGGCGAGACGCCGGTCGCGATCGGGCCGGTCCCGGACTGGGTCAGCGTCAGCGAAGGCGATGTCGAGATCGACTGGGGGTTCTGGGGGCGCGGCGAGTTCGACACCGACCGCATCAAGCTCGCGAAGCGGGAACCCGGCTGGGCGAACTTCCTGTTCGACACGCGCTCGCCGTTCTTCGGAAAATCGCCGGCCGAGGTTGTGTCGCTGATCGTCGCGGGGCCGCGCCTCGACCCGGACCGCTCCAATCTTTCGCTGGCGCTCGACGACATCTGGAACAATGCGGAATGGCAGCATGGCGATGTCTGGACCAAGCTTCTCCAGACGATCGTCATGGCGTTCGCCGGTACGCTGCTGGCGGCCTTGGTCGCCTTTCCGCTGTCCTTCCTGGCGGCCCGCAACATCACCCATAGCTGGCCGCTCAATCAGCTCCTGAAGCGGTTCTTCGACTTCCAGCGCTCGATCGACATGCTCATCTGGGCCCTGTTCTTCACGCGCGCCTTCGGTCCCGGACCCCTTGCCGGAACGGCGGCGATCTTCTTCACCGACACCGGCACGCTCGGAAAGCTCTATGCCGAGGCGCTGGAGAACATCGACGACAAGCCGCGCGAAGGCCTGCATTCGGTCGGCGCGCCGGCCATCGCCGTGCAGCGCTTCGGCGTCGTTCCGCAGATCCTGCCGGTCTTTGCCAGCCAGGCGCTGTATTTCTGGGAATCGAACGCCCGCTCCGCCACCATCATCGGCGCCGTCGGTGCCGGCGGCATCGGCCTGAAGCTGTGGGAGGCGATGCGCACCAACACCAACTGGGCCAACGTCTTCTACATGGTCATCCTGATCCTGATCATGGTCTATGTCTTCGACGCCATTTCCAACGCGCTTCGCCAGAGGCTGATCGGATCGCGCATCTGATCATCAGCTCTCGACGACGAGCTCCGTCCGGTCGGCGGAGAACTGCGCATGGGTGTACTGGATGCGCCGGCCCTCGTCGTCGACATTGACGCTGTCGACGACGAGCAGCAGGCGGCCGGGCGCGAGATCGAGCAGCGTCGCCTCCTCGGCTGAGGCGGGGCGGGCGGAGATGCGCGTCTCGAGGCGGTGATAATCGGCGACGCCGCAGGCTGCGAGCGCCGGCGTGATGGCGCCATGCGTGCGATAGGCGTCGGCCAGTTCATTGAAGCGGGGCAGCGGGAAATAGCCGCTGCCGAAGGAGATCGGCGTCGCGTCGGCGAAGCGCAGCGTCTCGAGCCGCACGACGCTCGCGCCCTCTGCGATGCCGAGGCTGGCGGCGATGCGGGCATCGGCGGCGAGGATGGCGGTGGCGAGCAGCTTGCCGCCGGCTTCGCGGCCGGCGCGCGAGACGATCTCGGAGAAGCGCGTGCGCGGGCCGATCGGATAGCGGATCGGCTGCGCCTCGACAAAGGTGCCGCGGCCCTGCGTCGCCCGCACGAGGCCGCGTTGCGCGAGTTCGGCGAGGCCGCGCCGGACCGTGTGGCGGTTGACACCGAAGCGCGTCGCCAGCTGGCTTTCGGTCGGGAGCTGCGCGCCCGAGGCGAGGCGGCCGGCGCCGATCTCGGCGGCGAGCTCGTCGGCGATCTGCCGCCAGGCCGCGATGCCGCCGCCGCGCGAGAGGCCGCCGGATGAAGAACCGCCAACCGCGGCATCGGACTCGACGAAGCGAGGCTCGCTTTCGATCGGGACCGTCGTCATGAAATCGTCACTGGACTGGTTCATGGAGTTGTCTATACCATTAGACAAATCGAAGCGGAAGCGGCGAGTGTGATCATGACCCAGCGGGACAGCATCCGGTCCGTCGGAGCGGCGAACGCAGCGGGCGCGAGCGCCGCCCCGGCCGATGCGCGGCCCGATCCGGCCGCGGCGGGCGCAGGCATTGCCGCGCGGCAGGCGCTGATGGCCGCGACCGCCATGGCGCGTCGCGACGAACTCGAAGCCGCGCTCGCGAGCCTCGGGCCCGTGCCGGCGGCAAGCGCCCTCCGCGCGCCGGAAAGCGGCCTCGTGATGCTGCGCGGCCGGGCCGGCGGCGACGGGCGGCCGTTCAATCTCGGCGAGGCGACGGTGACGCGGGCGGCGATCCGCCTGGCCGACGGCCGCACCGGCTTCGCCTACCAGCTCGGCCGCGACGCCGCGAAGGCACGGCTCGCCGCCATTCTCGACGGGCTCGCGCAGGGCGCAGAGCGCGCGGCGGTCGAGGCGGCGCTCGCCCCGATCCGCGCACGCATCGCGGCGGAGGCCGAGACGAAGGCCCGCCGCGTCGCCGCGACGCGCGTCGACTTCTTCACCATGGTCCGCGGGGAGGACTGAGCATGCTTGCCGCCGACAGCACCGGCTTCGCCGATCCCGTCCTCGATGCGCAGTCGACTTTCCGCACGCTGATGGACGCCTTTGCGCGGCCGGGCAGCGTGCAGCGGCTTGCCCCGCGCCTCGTGCCGCCCGCCGGGCTCGCGATCGGCCTCGCCGCCGTTGCCCTGGCGCTCTGCGACCATGAGACGGCGGTCTGGCTCGATCCGCCGCTCGCCGCCGACCGCGAGGTCGCCGCCTATCTCGCCTTCCATACCGGTGCGGGGCTCACGACAGATCCGCGCGAGGCGGCCTTCGCGCTCGTCTCCGACCTCGCCGCGCTGCCGCCGTTCGGCAGCTTCTCCGTCGGCGACGATGCCTATCCCGACCGCTCGACGACGATCGTCGCCGCGGTGTCGGGGCTTGCGGAAGCCGGCGCGCTTCGCCTGGCCGGGCCCGGCATCGACGGCGAGCGGCAGCTCGGCGTCGCGCCATGGCCGGCGCACCTTACGGGTGAACTCGCGGAGAACCGGGCGCTGTTCCCGCGCGGCGTCGATCTCGTCCTGGTCGCGCCACAGGCGGTGGCGGCGCTGCCCCGCACCACCCGCATCGTGGAGGCCCGCTGATGTATGTCGCGGTGAAGGGCGGCGAGGCCGCCATCGACAATGCCCATGCGCTCCTCGCCCATGAGCGGCGCGGCCCGGAAGAGATCGCCGAGATCGCGCCGGAGCAGATCGAGCATCAGCTGGCGCTCGCCGTCGACCGCGTGATGGCCGAGGGCTCGCTCTATGATCCGGCGCTGGCGGCGCTCGCCATCAAGCAGGCGCGAGGCGACCTGATCGAGGCGATCTTCCTCGTCCGCGCCTTCCGCACGACGCTGCCGCGCTTCGGCGCCTCCAAGCCGCTGGACACGGCGGCGATGGCGATCGAGCGGCGTATTTCCGCGACCTTCAAGGATCTGCCCGGCGGGCAGGTGCTCGGCCCGACCTTCGATTATACGCACCGGCTGATCGACTTCATGCTCGCAGCCGGCGTCGCGCCACCGGCCCCGGCCGAGGCGCCGGCCGAGACTTCCGCCGTGCCGCGCGTCACCGACCTTCTCGGCGGCGAGGATCTGATCGAGCGCGAGGCGGCGGAGGCGGGGGAGCCGGTCGGCGACCTGACGCGCGAGCCGCTCGACTTCCCGGCCGATCGCGACCTGCGCCTGCAGGCGCTGGCGCGCGGCGACGAGGGCTTCCTGCTGGCGCTCGGCTATTCGACGCAGCGCGGCTTCGGCCGCACGCATCCCTTCGTCGGCGAGATCCGCTTCGGCGAGGTGATGGCGGAATTCGTGCCGGAGGAGCTCGGCTTCGCCGTGCCGCTCGGCCCGGTGGCGCTCACCGAATGCCAGATGGTCAACCAGTTCCACGGCTCGGCCGAGCGGCCGCCGCAGTTCACGCGCGGCTATGGCCTCGTCTTCGGCCAGAGCGAACGCAAGTCGATGTCGATGTCGCTGGTCGACCGCGCGCTCCGGACGCGGGAATTCGGCGAGGACGTGGTGGCGCCGGCGCAGGACGAGGAATTCGTGCTCTCGCATTGCGACAACGTCCAGGCGACCGGCTTCGTCGAGCATCTGAAGCTGCCGCATTACGTGGATTTCCAGGCCGAGCTCGGCCTCGTCCGGATGATGCGCGCCGAGCATGCGGCCACACGGGCGGAGATGAAGGAGGCGGCGGAATGAGCGCTTCGGATGCTGAAACGAAGGCCCCCACCCCGACCCTCCCCCGCAAGGGGGGAGGGAGTGGCGCCGCGACTGATGGCGATGACTGGATCTCTCCGGTACTGAAGGACAATCGAGCCGGCACGGCGGAAGAACCCTCCCCCCTTGCGGGGGAGGGCAGGGTGGGGGACTTGCGTTCACGCGGAGCCACTGCCACCGGCTACAATTTCGCTTATCTCGACGAGCAGACGAAGCGGATGATCCGGCGAGCGATCCTGAAGGCGATCGCCATTCCGGGCTATCAGGTGCCGTTCGCCAGCCGAGAGATGCCGATGCCCTATGGCTGGGGTACGGGCGGCGTGCAGGTGACGGCGGCGGTGATCGGGCCGGACGACGTGCTGAAGGTCATCGACCAGGGCTCGGACGATACGACCAATGCGGTCTCGATCCGCAAGTTCTTCGCCAAGACGGCCGGCGTCGCGACGACGACGAAGACGGCCGAGGCGTCGATCATCCAGACGCGCCACCGCATTCCCGAGACGCCGCTTACCGAGGGGCAGGTGCTCGTCTTCCAGGTGCCGATCCCCGAGCCGCTGCGCTACCTCGAGCCGCGCGAGACGGAGACGCGGCGGCTGCATGCGCTCGCCGATTACGGCCTCATGCATGTGAAGCTCTACGAGGACATCGCGCGGCATGGCCATATCGCGACCACCTATGACTATCCGGTCGAGGTAGCGGGCCGCTATGTGATGAACCCCTCGCCGACGCCGAAATTCGACAATCCCAAGATGCACCGCTCGCCGGCGCTGCAGCTCTTCGGCGCCGGGCGCGAGAAGCGCATCTATGCCGTGCCGCCGCACACCGATGTGGTGAGCCTCGACTTCGAGGATCATCCCTTCGAGGTGCAGCGCTTCGACAAGCCCTGCGCGCTCTGCGGCGCGAACAATGTCTATCTCGACGAGGTGGTGCTCGACGATCGCGGCGGCCGCATGTTCGTCTGTTCGGACAGCGATTTCTGCACCTCGCGGCGCGAGGCCGGCCATCGCGGCGAGATGGCGGCCGATCCGGCGGGGGCGGGGCGGCCATGACCGGTCTGACGCTTCGAAAGGCGGTCGAGGCCGACCTGCCGGCGCTGCTGGAACTCTACGGCCAGCCGAGCTTCAACAATGGCCACGTCGTCTCGCTCGAGGAAGCACAGGCGATCTTCGCCCGTTTCGCGGCCTATCCGGATTACGCCACCTATCTCGCCGAGCGCGACGGGCGCGTGGTCGGGACCTTCGCGCTGATGGTCATCGACAATATCGCCCATTGGGGGACGCCGACGGCGCTCGTCGAGAATGTAGTGGTTGCCGAAGGCGAGCAGGGCGGCGGCATCGGCCGCTGGATGATGCGGCGCGCTTTTGTGCTCGCGGCCGGGAAGGGCGCCTACAAGGTAGCGCTCTCCTCGAACATCCGCTCCGAAAAGGCGCATCGTTTCTACGAGAGCCTCGGCTTCGAGAAATATGGCTACAGCTTCCGCCTCGATCCGCTGCCGGATCTCGGCGAGGACGAGGAGGACGCGGCATGAACGACGCCCCGCTGCTCACGGCCCGCGGTCTTTCCAAGCATTACGGCCCGCGCATCGGCTGCGAAGCCGTGTCCTTCGATCTCTACGAGGGCGAGGTGCTGGCCGTGGTCGGCGAATCCGGCTCCGGCAAGTCGACGCTCCTCAAGCTGCTCGCGACCGAGACGCCGCCCACCGCTGGAAGCGTGCACTACCGGATGCGCGACGGCGCGGTGCGCGATCTCTTCGCGCTCACCGAGGCCGAGCGGCGCTTCCTGCTGCGCACCGACTGGGGCTTCGTGCGCCAGGACGCCCGCGAGGGGCTGCGCATGAGCGTCTCGGCCGGCGGCAATGTCGGCGAGCGGCTGATGGCGGTCGGCGAGCGGCATTATGGCCGTATCCGCGGCACGGCGATCGACTGGCTGGGCCGCGTGGAGATCGACGGCGACCGCATCGACGACCTGCCGCGCGACTTCTCCGGCGGCATGCGCCAGCGCCTGCAGATCGCGCGCAATCTTGTGACGCATCCGCGCCTCGTCTTCATGGACGAGCCGACCTCGGGCCTCGACGTCTCGGTGCAGGCGCGGCTGCTCGATCTCCTGCGCGGGCTGGTCGCCGAACTCGGCCTCGCGGTCATCATCGTCACGCATGACCTCGCGGTGGCGCGGCTGCTGTCGCACCGGATCATGGTCATGCGCCATGGCCGCGTGATCGAGACCGGGCTCACCGACCAGGTGCTCGACGATCCCAGCGAGGCCTATACCCAGCTTCTCGTCTCATCGGTGCTCGCAGCATGACCGAACCTCTCGTCAGCCTTTCCGGCGTCGCCAAGTCCTTCACGCTGCATCTGCGCGACGGCATGCGCATCCGCGTCGTCGACAATGTCTCCTTCGCGGCGCGGCCGGGCGAATGCGTTGTGCTCGGCGGACCGTCGGGCGCCGGCAAGTCGTCCATCCTCAAGATGATCTACGGCAACTACCGCTGCGACACAGGCACGATCGCCGTGCGCGACGGCGCGGAGATCGTCGATGTCGCGAAGGCGGAGCCGCGCCGCATCCTGGCGCTGCGCGCCCATGTCATGGGCTATGTCAGCCAGTTCCTGCGCGTCATCCCGCGCGTCTCGGCGCTCGATATCGTCGCCGCCTCGGCGGCGGAGAGCGGCCTTGGCCGGCAGGACGCCTGGTGCCGCGCCGAGCGGCTGCTGACGCTGCTCAATGTTCCCGAGCGGCTGTGGAGCCTGCCGCCCGGCACCTTTTCCGGTGGCGAACAGCAGCGGGTGAACATTGCCCGTGGCCTTGCGCCCGATCGGCCGCTATTGCTGCTCGACGAGCCGACAGCCTCGCTCGACGCCGCGAATCGGGCCGTCGTCGTCCGCCTGATCGAGGAAAAGAAGAAGGCCGGCGTCGCGATCGTCGGCATCTTCCATGACGAGGATGTGCGCGACAAGGTCGCCGACCGCGTCATCGACATGGCCGCCTTCGCCACCGAAAAGGCGGCTTGAACGCATTGAGTTAAGACCCGCCGCGCCCCGATTCCCCCTTGGCGCGGCTGCCAGCATCGGACCGAAGAGCGCCGCGATGACCGACCCGAAGAGCTATGTGATCGAGAATGCCCGGCTGGTGCTCCCCGACCGCGTCGTCGAGGAGGGCTGGCTGGCCGTGGATGACGGCCGCATCGCCGAGATCGGCGAGGGCAAGGCGCCGGAGCGCGGCATCGACCTTTCGGGCGACCATCTGATCCCCGGCCTCGTCGAACTGCACACCGATCACCTCGAAAGCCATTTCTCGCCGCGCCCGCATGTGCGCTGGCATGCGCTCGCCTCGGTGATGGCCTATGACGCGCAGATCGCCGCAGCCGGCATCACCACGGTGTTCGATTCGCTCCGGGCCGGTTCCGACATCGACATCAAGTCGATCGGCGCCGACCTGCAGGCGCTGGCCGATGCCGTCGACCAGGCGCGTCGGACGGGCCATCTTCGCGCCGATCACCGCACCCATATCCGCTGCGAGATCGCGACGCCGGACGTCATCGAGCATCTGGAAACGCTCATGGAGCGCCATCCGGTGCATCTCATGTCGCTGATGGACCACACGCCCGGCCAGCGCCAGTTCCGCGACCTCGAAACGTGGCGGCGCTTCTATATCCGCCGCAAGGATGTCTCCGAGGCACATGTCGACCAGCTGATCGGCCAGCGGCTGGAACTGCACACTCTCTATGCCAAGGAACACCGGGCGAAGCTGATCGAGATCGCCGGCCGCGCCGGCGCGGTGCTTGCCAGCCATGACGACGCCACCGCCGAGCATGCCGCCGAGGCGGCGCGCGAGGGCGTCGCCGTCGCCGAATTCCCGACCACGGTGGAGGCGGCCGAGGCGCTGCACGAGGCCGGCATCGTCGTGATGATGGGCGGGCCGAACATCGTCCGCGGCGGCTCGCATTCCGGCAATGTCGCGGCCGAGGAACTGGCCCGCGCCGGGCTGCTCGACATCCTCTCCTCGGACTATGTGCCGGCGAGCCTCCTGATGTCCGCCTTCGAGCTGCCGCGCCGGGCGGCGAATATCGACCTTCCGACCGCAATCCGCGCCGTCACCAAGGCGCCGGCCGAGGCGACGGGGCTCGGTGACCGCGGCGCGCTGGAGGCCGGCAAGCGCGCCGATCTCGTGCGCGTCCATCTCGTCGAGACGACGCCGATCGTGCGCCAGGTCTGGCGCGAAGGCAGCCGCGTGTCGTGAGGGCGACATGACTGGTGCCCTCGTCGCCATCGTCGGCCCGAGCGGCGCCGGCAAGGACACGCTGATCGCCCATGCCAGGGCGGCGCTTTCGGCGCGCGCGGAGTTCCACTTCGCACGCCGGCTCGTCACCCGGGCGGCCAATGCCTTCGAGGATCACGACACGATCGACGTTGCCGCCTTCGACGCCGCCGCGGCATCGGGCGCCTATGCGCTCTGCTGGCGGGCGCACGGCCTCGGCTATGCGCTCGGTGGCGACGTCTCGGAGGCGATCCGGGCCGGGCGCGTCGTCATTTGCAATCTCTCGCGCGGGGCGCTGCCCGAGGCGCGGTCCCGCTTCCAGCGGATGAGCGTCGTCGAGATCACGGCGCCCTCGGAGGTCCTCGCCGCCCGCCTTGCCGCGCGCGGCCGCGAAACGCCGCAGTCGATCGCCGAGCGGCTCCGGCGCGAGAGCGCCTTTTCAGGCCTCAGGGCCGACTGCGTGATCGTCAACGACCGCCCGGTCGCGGAGACCGGCGCTGCGCTCGTCGCACATCTCGAAAGTGTGGCGCGTGAGGCGGCGCTCAGCGCAGCCGCTTCGCCATGATGACGCCGCCCGGGTCCATGTCGGGCGTCTCAAGCTGGACGAGGCCGAGCTTGCGGTAGAAGGCGAGCGCCGGGAGATTGTCGCGCGCGACGCCGAGATGGAGGCCGGGCGAGCCGTCGGCCGCGAGCTTTTCCATCAGTGCTTCCAGCAGCCGCCGCCCCCAGCCATGCCCCTGCGCCTCGGGCAGCAGGTCGATATGGCCATGCGAGGGATAGTCGGCTTCGAGCCAGGACGGCAGGTAGGGGCTAAAGTCGTGCACCATCCGCCGCTTGCCGTCGCTCATGCGCCAGGTCGTCTCGTCCGGGCCGGGATCCTTGATGCGCCGGCGCAGCTGCGGCAGCCACTCCTTTTCCATCCGCGCATAGAACCGCCGGCTGTCGCGGGCGCCGCAGACATAGCCGGCGACGCCGTTCGGCCCGTCGATCACGAAGGCGAGCTCGGGCTCCAGAACGATGTAGTTGCCGATATAGAGATGGCCGAGAATGTCGGGATCATCGTTCTGCGGCGTCGCGTCATTGCCGAGATCGCCGGTCAGCATGCAGATGCGGTAGCAGGCCGGCAGGTCGGCGAGATCGGCCTGGCGCATGGTGAAATCGTCGCGGCCGAAAGCGGGCATCGGGCAGCTCCATGGCGAGAGGGGAAACCCCTTCTCGCCTTCGTCCGCCGCCGCGGTCAACCCTTTCAGGCGAGGGTCCGCCCGCCATTCACCGCGAAAGTCTGGCCGGTGATGAAGGCCGCGCCCGGCGAGGCGAGGAACACCACCATCGCCGCGATGTCGTCCGGAACGCCCTGGCGGCCGAGCGGCACGAGGCGGCGATAGGCCTCCAGCGTCTCGGCGGTCGTATCGGAATGGCGCTCGACGGGGATGAAGCCGGGCGCGACGAGATTGACGCAGATGCCGTGGCTGCCGAGCTCGTTGGCCCAGGAGCGGGTCAGCCCGACCATCGCCGCCTTGGCGGCGACATAGTGGCCGAAGGCGGGGTTGCCCATGTCGACCACCTCGCTGCCGATATTGATCACCCGGCCTCCGCGCTTGGCCTTCCACTCGGCGATCACCTCCTGCAGGATCAGGAGCGGCGCCTTCACGAAGAAGCGCAGCTGGTCGAGATGGGTGTCCCAAGTCTGCTCCTCGATCGGCATGGTCGGCTGCGGGCCGGTGGCGTTGTTGACGATCACCGTCAGGGGGCCGAGTTCATGCGCGATCTCCGCCATGCCGTGGCGGACGCTCGCCTTGTCGGTGACGTCGAAGCGGAAGGCCTTGGCCCTGCCGCCCGCCGCCGCGATGGCCGCCACCGTCTCCGCCGCGCCGACATCGTCATGGGCATAGTTCACGGCGACGGAAAACCCCGCCGCGCCGAGGCCCTTGGCAATGGCGGCGCCGAGCCCGCGCGAGGCTCCGGTGACGAGAGCGGTTCCGTTCGTGGCGGGCATGGCGCGTTCCTCCTGATGTTTTCGCCAGCGAAGCACAAAGGACGGCGCGTGTCTCGCGTCGCGAGAGGGGGCCCCTCACCAGCAGTCCTTCATCACGCGGATGGCGCCGAGATAGACGTCCTCGGGCTTGTCGAAGAGCGGGCGCCAGACGCGGGTGGCGGCGGCGATGTCGGGGAGGGCGGAGCCGAAGGCCTCGACGGTCATCCAGCCGTCATAGCCGGATGCCTTGAGCGCCTTGATGATGGTCGGGAAGTCGATCTGGCCCGAGCCGGGCGTGCCGCGGTCGTTCTCGGAGATATGGACGTGGTTGAACCGTCCCGCCGTCGCGGCGATGGCGGCGACCTGGCTCTTCTCCTCGATGTGGAAATGGAAGGTGTCGTAGAGATAGCCGTAATTCGGCGCGCCGACCGCATCGACCAGCGCCTTCGCCGCCGCGGCCGTATTGAGGAAATAGCATTCGAAGCGGTTGAGCGGTTCGATCGAATAGGCGACGCCGGCCTTCGCGGCATAGGCGGCCGCCTCGCGGTGCACCTCGACGCACCACTTCTGCTCGTCGGCGGTGGGGCCGCGTCCCGAGAAGCGGCCGAGCGTCTGGTGCAGCGGGCCGCAGACGAGATCGGCGCCGAGCGCCGCCGTGCAGTCGGCCAGCCATTTGAGGTGATCGAGCGCCCCGGCACGCTCGGCGGGATCCGGCGAGATGGCATCCTTGCCATTGCCGGGCATGACGCCGACGCCGGTCGCGGCGAGGCCGGCTTCGGAAAGCCAGCCGCGCACCTTCTCGAAATGCGTCGGATCGCCGGCGAAGATCGGGATCTCGGCGCCGTCATAGCCGGCGGATTTCAGCGCATCGAGGATCGGGCGGTGCTCCTCCTCGACATGCGCCGTCCAGAGCAGCAGGTTGAAGCCGAAGCGCATGGCGTCACCCGGCCGCGCCGAGTTCGACCCAGGCCCCGCTCTTGCCCGAGGCGATGATCGCGTCGCAGACGCGGGTCGTCTCCAGCGCATCGCGGAAGGTCGGCGCCGCCGGCTTGCCGGAGGAGAGGCCGTCGAGGAAGTCGGCGACCTGGTGCACGAAGGAATGTTCGTAGCCGATGATCAGCCCCGGCACCCACCACTTGCCGAGATAGGGATGCTCGCCGTCGGTGACGAGGATCGAGGTCCAGCCGCGGAGCTGCCCCGGCGTCCTGTGATCGAACCAGGAGACGCGGTTGAGATCGTGCAGGTCCCAGGCGAGCGAACCGTTCTCGCCGTTGATCTCCAGCGTATAGGCCGCCTTGTGGCCGCGCGCGTAGCGGGTCGATTCGAAGGTGCCGAGCGAGCCGTTGGCGAAGCGGGTCAGCACCGCCGAAGCGTCGTCGATGCCGACCGGACGCATGGCGCCGGTCACCGCGTCCTTGCGCTCCTTGACGAAGGTCTCGGTCATCGCGGTGAGGCTGGCGATGGAGCCGTTCAGCCAGATGGCGGTGTCGAGGCAGTGGGCGAGGAGATCGCCGGTGACGCCGGAGCCGGCGGCGTCGACATCGAGCCGCCAGGTGGCGGCGCCGCCCTGCGGCACGTCGGGCGAGATCGTCCAGTCCTGCAGGAACTTGGCGCGGTAGTGATAGATATGGCCGAGCAGGCCCTGCTCGATCATGCGCTTGACGAGCGTGACGGCCGGAACGCGGCGGTAATTGTACCAGACCATGTTCGGGACGCCGGCGGCCTCGACGGCCTCGACCATCGGCAGCGCCTCGGCCTCGGTCCGCGCCAGCGGCTTCTCGCAGAGCACCATCTTGCCCGCCTTGGCGGCGGCGATGGCGATCTCGGCATGGAGGTCGTTCGGCACGCAGATGTCGATGGCATCGATATCCGGCCGCTCGACGAGCCGCCGCCAGTCGCTCTCGACGGCCTCGTAGCCCCATTTCTGCGCGAAGGCCGTCGCCTTCTCGGTGTTGCGGGCGGCGACCGCCTTCAGCACCGGCTTGTAGCCGGTGTCGAAGAAATGCGGCGCCTTCACCCAGGCATTGGAATGGGCGCGGGCCATGAAGCCATAGCCGACCATGCCGACATTCAGAGTCTTCGTCATAAAATCCTCCCGATCGAATGAGTTCGGCCTGTGCTTCACCTCTCCCATAGGGAGAGGTCGACGTGCCGCAGGCGCGGCGGGTGAGGGGTTACGACCCCTCCGGAGAGGGCGCGCCCCTCACCCGGACCTTCGGTACGACCTCTCCCCATGGGAGAGGTGAAGGTGTGCCCCTGTCCCCGCTGTCGCGCCTACTCCGTCCACCCATGCGCCTCGCGCACCTTGATCATGGCGCCGAGCACCTTGTTCCAGGTGTCCTGGCTCTCCATGACGCTGTTCGGGAACATGCAGCCGTCCCAGGAGATGTGGCGCATGCGCTTGGTGAGGTTGCCCTCGCGGTCGCGCAGCCAGTAGCCGGCATGCTTGGTGATATCGAGGCGCCCGTTCGGATCGTCCACCTGGCAATGGCGGCCGGTCTTCTCGTGATCGCCGGAGCCGAACACGGTGCCGTCGTTCTGCGCGACGTGGAAATCCATCGTCCAGGGTCTGAGCGCATCGGCGACCTTGCGATAGGCGGCGTCGAGCGTCGCCTTGTCCGTCCAGTCATAGTCCTTGGGCAGGATGCGGTCCTGCTCGGCATTGTAGCCGAGCGTGTAGAGCATCGAATGCGCCATGTCGGCCTGGTAGCCGACGACGCCGGGGCGGTCGACCATCTCGAGAAGCTTCACCATCTCGCGCCAGGAGTGCATGCCGCCCCAGCAGATCTCGCCCTCGGCGACGAGGAACTCGTCATAGTCCTCGGCGATGTCGGCGGCCTCGGAGAAGGTCTTTGCGATCAGCCTGGTATTGGCCTCCGGGTCCTTGTCCCAGGCCTCGACGCCGACGGAGGAATCGATGCGGATGCCGCCGGTCGGCCGGATGCCGAGCTCGCGCATCTGCTGCCCGATCGCGCAGGCCTTGCGAACCTGTTCCACGAAGCGCTTGCGATCATCCGCCGTGCCCATCGCCGAGCCGCCGCCGGCGCCGCCCCAAATCGGCGCCACGAAGGAGCCGACCTTCAGCCCGTAGGAGGCGATATGGTCGGTCATCCGCTTGACCGCATCCTTGTCGCTGTCGATGTCGAAATGCGGCGCGGTGATGAAGAGGTCGATGCCGTCGAACTTGACGCCGTCGACTTCGGCATTGGCCGTGAGGCGCAAGAGCGTATCGAGCGGAATGATCGGCTCGCTGTCGCCGCCCTTGCCGACGACGCCCGGCCAGGCGGCATTGTGCAGCTTCGGATAGGTGTTGGGCATCGGATCCTCCCGAGATCGCGGTTCAACTGGAAGCGCCGCGGGATCTTGCCGCCCCGTCGGCGAAGGGTCTCAAGCCTCAGCGAAGGTCCTTCCATGGCGCCTCGCTGGCGACTTCGACCGAAACATAGCCGTTCTGGCCGATGCAGGGGCCGAGAATGGCGACGACATGCGCATCCTCGGTTCCGGCATTGAACGAGGCATGCACGAGGCCGGCGGGGATGAAGGCCGAGTCGCCGGCGGTCAGGATACGCTTCTCCATGCCAAGCCACTGCTCGACCCGGCCGCCGGTGACATAGATCACCTCTTCCTGGTCGGGATGCTTGTGGAAATTGTGCCCCTTGCCGGGCGACAGCGTCACGTCGATCACGGTCAGCTGGTCGGCGCCCGTCTTCGGCGGGTGGCTCATCCATTTGAGCCGGCCCCAGTCGAGCACCTCCGGCTCGGTCTCGGCGGCGATGACGAACTGTCCCTCGGACATGGCATCCTCCCTGGTCTTGTTCTCGCTAGAACGTCAGCGCCTTGAAGCGCCGCGTCTGGTCGGTGAGCGCCACCTCGACGGGCAGCCGCTCCATGCTCGAAGCGCCGTAGAAGCCGTGGCAATGGGCGGTGCGCTGCAGGATCCAGCCGGCATCCTCGGGCTGGGCGATCGGGCCGCCGTGACAGAGGATGATGACATCCTTCCGGACCGCCATGGCCGCCTCGGCGATGGCGTCGATCTCGCCGACGCAGTCCGCCAGCGTCTTCGCCGACGTGGCGCCGATCGCTCCGCCGACGGTGACGCCCATATGGGCGACGATGATGTCGGCGCCGGCCTCGGCCATCGCGCGCGATTCCTCGGCATTGAAGACATAGGGCGTCGTCAGGAGGTCGAGCTCATGCGCGGCGCGGATCATGTCGACCTCGAGGGAGAAGCCCATGCCGGTCTCCTCGAAGCTTGCGCGCATCACGCCGTCGAAGAGGCCGATGGTCGGGAAGTTCTGCACGCCCGAGAAGCCCATCGCCTTCAGCTCGGCGAGGAAATGCGGCATCAGCACGAAGGGATCGGTGCCGTTGACGCCGGCGAGGACCGGCGTGTGGCGGACGACCGGCAGCACCTCATGCGCCATGTCCTTCACGATCTCGTTGGCATTGCCATAAGCGAGCAGGCCCGCGGCCGAGCCGCGCCCGGCCATGCGGTAACGACCGGAATTGTAGATGATGATGAGGTCGATGCCGCCCGCCTCCTCGCATTTGGCCGACAGGCCCGTGCCGGCGCCGCCGCCGATGATCGGCACGCGGCGGGCGACCATGTCGTTGAACTTCTCGAGGATCTCACGGCGCGGAATGAACGGCATCCGCCTTCCTTTCATGCTTGTGCGCGGATCGCGCGGAATTCCCGTGCCAGCGCATCAGCGAAGGCAGGGTCATTGATGTGGAGCGGCAGGCGCAGGATGCGCCGCCGCGGGGTCTCTTCGATGAGCGCCTCGAGCGTCTCGAACAGAGCCGCGTCGGCTTCGGGATCGAAGAAGGCGCCGCCCTCGATATCGAGCGCTGAAACGCCCTTTTCGGGGATCAGCAGCCGCACCTCGCCCTCGCAGGCATTGAGCTTTTCCGCGATGAAGGCGGCGATGGCGCGGTTCTCCTCCGGCGTGGTGCGCATCAGCGTGATGTTCGGATTGTGGCGGTAGAGAGTCCGGTGGCGGAACCGCTCCGGCACCGTGTCCATGGCCCAGAAATTCACCATGTCGAGCGCGCCGAGCGAGCCGACATAGGGAATGCCGCTGCGCGCCACCGCGCCGAGCCGGTCGGCGCCGGCCGAAAGCACGCCGCCGACGAGATGATCGGCGATCTCCGTCGTCGTGACGTCGAGAAGGCCGACCAGGAGGCCGCTGTCGACGAGCTTCTCCATGCTGCGGCCGCCGGTGCCCGTCGCGTGGAACACCATGCAGTCATGCTCGGCGCGCAGGAGATCGGCGACGCGCGTGACGCAGGGCGTCGTCACGCCGAACATCGTGAGGCCGATCGGCGGCAGGCCGGAGGTCTCGACGACCGGGTACCGCACCATGCCGATGATGGCGTGGGCGGCGTTCTGCAGCACGGTGCGGCTGATGCGGTTGAGGCCGGCGAGATCGGTGACCGATGGCATCATGACGATGTCGGAGACGCCGACATAGGCCCCGACATCGCCGGCGGCGAGCGTCGAGAGCATGAGCTTCGGAAGGCCGATGGCGAGCCGCCGCATGCCGGCGGTGACGATCGACGTGCCGCCGCCGCCGCCGATGCCGATCACGCCGCCGATATCGTCACGGCCTGTGATGAAGCGCGCGAAGGCCTCGCCCATGGCCGTGACGGCGGTGCCGCGATCGGAGAGGCCGAGCACGGCCGCCGCGCCGTCCGGATGATGTGCCGCCACCTGATCGGCCGGGATGTCGGCGGCGATCGCGGCGGGGCGGGTCGAGACGTCGACGAGGACGCTCGCCATGCCGGCGGCGTCGATGACGCCCTTCAGGAAGACGAGTTCCTCGCCCTTCGTGTCGGCCGTGCCGACAATGTAGATGCGCGACATTCCTGCCCCCGGGATCGCCGCCGCGCGCGTTTGCCGGGCGAGCGATAGGCATCGCGGACTCTGGCGAGCCCGCGTCGTAAACTTCTGAAACTGCTGAACTTTCGCGCCTACCGACATCCTCCCCGACAATCGGGGCGCGAACAGATCGATTGCTTTTATTCTGAGACACGCGTATCGTATTGGCATGTCAGTCTCAGGTCAAGGCCAGCTCCGGGGGGAGGTCGAGAAGGGACCGCGCGGTCGCATGAAGCGGCTGATGCTGGATACCGCCATCCGCCTGATGCAGGACGGCGGCAGTCCTTCGGTCTCGGACGTGGCGGAGGCGGCGGGCGTGTCGCGCGCGACCGCCTATCGCTATTTCCCCAGCCAGGCGGCGATGATCCAGGCCGCCGTGGACGAGGCGCTGGGTCCGGTGCTGGGCTGGACGGCGGAGAGCGGCGATGCCGAGGCCAATGTCGCGGCGCTGTTCGGCTTCGCCTTCCACCGGATGGAGGCGTTCGAGGCGACGCATCGGGCGGCGCTCCTGCTGGCGCTCGACCAGTGGCAGCGGCGCCGTGCCGGCACCCTCGGCACCGAGGCGCGGGTGGTGCGCGGCAATCGCCGCGGCCTGTTGAAGGCGGCGGTCGAGCCGCTGGCGGCGGAGATCGGCCGCGAAAGGACGGAGAGGGTCACGCAGGCGCTCTCGCTGCTGTTCGGCATCGAGGCGATCGTGATCCTCAAGGATCTGTGGGGTTTGGACGTCGACGCGGCCGAGGACGTGGCCAGCTGGGCGGCGAGGGCATTGATCCGGACGGCGAAGGCGGAGGCAGCGGAGGGAGAGACCGCGGCCACCGGACCGGCGCTTTCCGAGGGAAGGACAGGGAGACCGCGCAAGAAGGGGGCCTGACCGGAATACCGGAAGGCGGGCTGTCGCCCCTGCGGCAATGCGACAGCGCAAAAGGGAGGGAATGCTGCAATGCTGAGGAAGACCTTTACGGGCTTGCTGGCCGGCGTCGGCTTCACGCTGGTCGGCGTCGCGAGCGCGGCCGCGGAAGATCTGACGATCTTCTGGGCCGAATGGGATCCGGCAAATTATCTGCAGGAACTCGTCAACGAATATTCCAAGGTGTCAGGCGACACGGTCACGGTCGAGACGACGCCGTGGTCGGATTTCCAGACCAAGGCCTTCACCGAGTTCAACGCCAAGGGCGACGCCTATGACCTCGTCGTCGGCGACAGCCAGTGGCTCGGTGCCGGCGCGACCGGCGGCCACTATGTCGACCTGACCGACTTCTTCAACAAGCACAAGCTCAGCGAAGTCATGGCGCCGGCGACGGTGAAATACTACGCCGAGTACCCGTCCAACAGCGGCAAATACTGGGCTATCCCGCTCGAGGGCGACGCCGTCGGCTGGGCCTATCGCAAGGACTGGTTCGAGGATCCGAAGGAGAAGGAGGCGTTCAAGGCCAAATATGGCTACGACCTCGACGTCCCCAAGACCTTCAAGGAACTGCGGGATATCGCCGAGTTCTTCTATCGCCCGGACGAGAAGCGCTACGGCATCGCCATCTACACGCAGACGACCTACGACGCGCTCGCCATGGGCTTCGAGAACGCGCTGTTCTCCTATGGCGGCGACCTCGGCGACTATTCGACCTACAAGGTCGAGGGCATCGTGAATGCGCCGGTCGCTGTCGAGGCGCTGGAGATGTACAAGGAACTGTACAAGTTCACGCCGCCGAACTGGGGCAACACCTTCTTCCAGGAAGACAACCAGGCCATCACCGAAGGTCTGGCGGCGATGAGCATGAACTACTTCGCCTTCTTCCCCTCGCTGCTCAACGAGGCGACCAACCCGAACGCCAAGGTCACCGGCTTCTTCGCCAATCCGGCCGGCCCGACAGGCGTGCAGTCCGCCGCGCTCGGCGGCCAGGGTATCTCGATCGTTTCCTATTCCAAGAAGCAGGAAGCGGCGATGAAGTTCCTGGAGTGGTTCATCAAGGACGAGACCCAGAAGAAATGGGCCGAGCTCGGCGGCTATACCTGCTCGCAGGCGGTGCTGAAGTCGGCCGAATTCCAGAACGCCACGCCCTATAACAAGGCCTTCTACGAGACCATGTTCAAGGTGAAGGACTTCTGGGCGGTGCCGGAATATGCCGAGCTGCTGTCGCAGCTCAACAACCGCCTCGGCCCCTATGTCGTCGGCGACAAGGGCACGGCCAAGGAAGCGCTGGACGGCCTCGCCAAGGACTGGACCGAGACCTTCACGAAATACGGCCGCTACTCGAACTGAGCGGAGCGGCCCCGCGCGCCGAGCGCGGGGCCCGACACGACGACCCCGCCGGCCGCAACCCGCCGGCGGGCCCGTCTTTCAGGAAGAGCCGAGGCGCGCGCCGCCGGCCCGCCACAGACGGCGCGGACCGACGGAGATGCGCCGATCCGTAGCCGCCGCCCGACCCCCGGCGGCGCGATCAATGCGCAAGCCGTGACTGGCGGAACGGCCGGTCCCCCATTCGTCAAGGAGCCTGCCCGTGGCCATGGCCGCAATGACCAGACTCGATCCGGGATCGCGCGCCGCGTCGCGCGGCTGGAGCGATCTCGCGATCCGCAACATGTTCATCATCCCGACGATCGCCTTCCTGATCGTCTTCAACATCTTCCCGCTGATCTATTCGCTCGGCTATTCCTTCACCGACTACCGCGCCTCGACGAACCAGGCGGCGAATTTCGTCGGCCTGCAGAACTATCGCGAGCTGCTCGGCGACGAGTTCATCTGGAACAATTTCGTCGTGACGGCGAAATACGTCATCGTCTCGGTGACGGGCCAGGTTGTCGTCGGCTTCGGCATCGCGCTGCTGCTCAACCGCGCCATCCCTTTCAAGGGCCTCATCACGACGCTGCTGCTCTTGCCGATGATGATGTCGATGGCGGTGGTCGGGCTCTTCTGGAAGCTGCTCTACGACCCGTCCTGGGGCGTCATCAACTATGTCTTCCATCTCGGCGATTTCGCCTGGCTGTCGAACCGTGACGCCGCGCTCTACGCCGTCGCCATTACCGATATCTGGATGTGGTCGCCCTTCGTGATGCTCCTGTCGCTCGCCGGGCTCTCGGCGGTGCCGAAGCATCTCTACGAGGCGGCGGCGATCGACCGGGCCGGCAAGTTCTACACCTTCCGCCGGATCACGTTGCCGCTGGTGGCGCCGATCCTGCTGATCGCGATCATCTTCCGCACCATGGAGGCCTTCAAGACCTTCGACCTCGCCTATGTCATGTCCAGCCAGGACACGACCGAGCTGATCTCGATCCGCCTCTACAAGATGGCCTTCCAGGAATGGCAGACCGGCCGCTCCAGCGCGCTCGCCTATATCGTGCTGATCATGGTGCTCGCCATCACCAACATCTACGTCAAATATCTCAACCGGGTGAAGGAGCGCTAGGATGGCCGCCGTCCGTTCCCGCGGCCAGCTGGTCGCCAATCGCGCGGCCATCGCCGCCGTGCTCGTCATCACGCTGGTCTTCCTCGCCCCGATCTACTGGATCGGCTCCACGGCCTTCAAGCCGCGCGCGCTGGCGACCACCGTGCCACCGACCGTGTTCTTCGCGCCGGAGATCACGCCCTTCATCAAGCTCTTCACCAAGCGCGTCCAGTTGACCAAGCCAGTCGACGAGGCGACCTACAATGCGGCGCCCTGGTGGGAGCAGCGCATCCTCGACAATGGCGAGCGCGTTCTGCGGACCGGCGAGAATGTGCAGCTCTCGGCCTATCCGAGCCGCTTCATGAACTCGCTGATCATCGCCATCACCTCGACGGTGCTGGCGGTCGGCATGGGGACCTTCACCGCCTATGGCTTCTCGCGCTTTCGCGTGAAGGGCGAGCAGGACCTGCTCTTCTTCATTCTCTCGACGCGCATGTTGCCGCCGGTGGTGGTCGCGATCCCGATGTTCCTGATGTACCGCGCGGTCGGCATGACCGACACGCATATCGGCCTCATCATCCTCTACACCGCCTTCAACCTCTCCTTCTCCGTCTGGCTCATGAAGGGCTTCATGGACGAGATCCCGAAGGAATATGAGGAAGCGGCGCTGGTCGACGGCTATACGCGCATGCAGGCCTTCTTCAAGATCGTGCTGCCCGAGGCGGCGACGGGCATCGCGGCGACGGCGGTGTTCTGCTTCATCACCGCCTGGAACGAATATGCCTTCGCACTGATCATGACCAACAGGCGCGCCCAGACGGCGCCGCCCTTCATCCCCTCGCAGCTCGGCTCCGGCGTGATCGACTGGACCGTGATCGCCGCTGGAACCTTCCTGTTCCTGCTGCCGGTCGCGATCTTCACCTTCGCGCTCCGCGGCCATCTCCTGCGCGGCGTCACCTTCGGCGCCATCCGCAAGTGACGGGGAGGACAGTCATGAGCTTTCGCGAGATCAGCGCCCGCTATCTGGAACCGGCCTCGATCACCTTCATGATCGGCGGCATCGTCGCGCTCTGCCAGCCCTGGCATCTCGGGCTGCACAGCTGGGGCGTCACCATCATCCTCGTCGGCCTCGTCGGCTTCAACATCGCCGCCCACGTGCCGAAGCCGGCGGCCACGGTCGCAAAGGACCACTGACCCATGGCCGAGATCGTCCTTTCCAACGTGCAGAAGTATTTCGGCGCGGTTCAGGTCATCCGCGACCTGAACCTCACCATCGCCGACCGCGAATTCGTCGTGCTGCTGGGGCCGTCCGGCTGCGGCAAGACGACGACGCTGCGGGCCATCGCCGGCCTCGAGGACATCTCCTCCGGCGAGATCCGCATCGACGGCAAGCCGGTGCAGGATCTGGAAGCCTCCGAGCGCGACATCGCCTTCGTCTTCCAGCTCTATGCACTCTATCCGCATCTGACGGTGTTCGAGAACATCGCTTTCCCGCTTCGGGCGGCGGGCGAGGGCAAGGCGGATGTGGACCGCCAGGTGCGCGTCGTCGCCTCGGCGCTCGACATCACCCATCTCCTGCAGAAGCGGCCCTCGGCGCTCTCGGGCGGCGACATGCAGCGCGTCGCCATCGGCCGCGCGCTGGTCCGCCGGCCAAAGGCGATCCTGATGGACGAGCCGATCGGCGCGCTCGACGCGAAACTGCGCGAGGACATGCGCTCGGAACTGAAGCGGCTCCATATCGAGAACAAGGCGACCTCCGTCTATGTGACGCATGACCAGGTCGAGGCCATGTCGCTGGCCGACCGCATCGTCGTCATGAGCGAGGGCGTGCTGCAGCAGGTCGGCACGCCGATCGAGGTCTACCAGAACCCGGCCAATCTCTTCGTCGCGCAGTTCATCGGCAGCCCGGTCATGAACATCGCCGCCGCGAAGGTCGAGACAGAGGGCGGCGCGGCGCGTCTCCGGGTCGGCGATGCCGGCGAGGCCTTCGCCATGCCCGCCGATCTTCCGGCCCGCATCGCGGCCAGCGGACGGGGCGGCGAGGGAATCTCGCTCGGCATCCGTCCGGAAGGCGTCGTCGTGGCGCGCCAGCCGATGGAAGGAACCGTGCCGCTCGAAGCGCATATCATTGAGCCCCTCGGCGCCTATGACATCGTCGACCTGAAGGTCGGATCGGGCGTGCTGCGGGCGCGGACCGCCTCCGGCTTCGTCCAGAAGGCGGGCGACACGGTCTTCGCCCGGCTCGACGCGGCGCAGACGCATTTCTTCGACACGAAGTCCGGGCAGTCGCTCGCGATCAGGCTGGGGGGCTGACCATGGCGCATGTCCGCTTGCGAAACATCACCAAGACCTTCGGCTCGCATACCGCGCTGGAGGACCTCGATCTCGAGATCGCCGACGGCGAGTTCTTCGTGCTGCTCGGGCCGACCGGCGCCGGCAAGACGACGACGCTGCGGCTCGTCGCCGGGCTGGAGAAGCCGACCGCGGGCACGGTCGAGATTGGCGGCATCGATGTCGGCGGCTGGAGCGCCGCCGAGCGCGACGTGGCGCTCGTGCTGCAGCAGTATTCGCTTTATCCGCGCTATACGGTGCGGCAGAACCTCGAATTCCCGCTGAAATCGAATATACGCCGCCTGCCGCAGGCGGAGATCGACCAGCGCGTCGCCAAGGCGGCCAAGACGCTGCGCATCGAGCATCTGCTCGACCGCAAGGTCGACCGCCTCTCGGGCGGCGAGATGCAGCGCGTCTCGATCGGCCGCGCCATCGTGCGCTCGCCGCGCATATTCCTGATGGACGAGCCGCTCTCCAATCTCGACGCGAAGCTGCGCGAGGCGCTCCGGTCCGAGCTCAAGGACCTGCAGATGCAGCTCGGTGCCACCTTCCTGTTCGTGACGCATGACCAGATCGAGGCCATGTCGATGGGCGACAAGGTCGGCGTCCTCAACAATGGCCGCCTTGCGCAGGTCGGGACGCCGCACGAAATCTATCACCATCCGCGCGACACCTATGTCGCGTCGTTCGTCGGCTCGCCGGCCATGAACCTCCTCGCCGCCGATCTCCTCGGCGACCGGCTGCGCATCCCCTCCGGCGCGATCGAGTTCCCGATCGGCGCGGCGCTGCGTGCCCGCTTTGGCCGAACCAGCGGCCCGCTGACGCTCGGCATCCGCGCCGAGGACGTCCATCTCGATCCGGACGGGATGATCGATGCGCGGGTCTGGGGCGTCGAGAACCACGGTGTCGAGAAGATCGTGACGCTGAAGGCGGGCGACTGCCTGTTCAAGGCCACCATGCCGGCGACGACACCGACCGACATCGACGCGCCCATGCGGCTCAGTTTCGACCAGTCGAAGCTGCACCTTTTCGACGCGGAGACGGGGCTCAACCTCTCGCAGGAGGGGCGGGAGCTTCAGGCGGCGGAGTAGGGGGGGCGCCCCGGACCTAGCGGAGGATAGCCAAGAGCTTTTGCCGCCGGTCGGGCGGCATGAAGCCGAGCAACAGGCTCGCCGCTGCTTTCACGGCGTCATGCCCAAGCGCGTCATCCGCGATCTCGCCCGCTGTCCAGAACGAGAGGACGCCGCGAAAGGCCAGCGCCAGTTGGCCCGGAAGTGTCGCGGCCGCGAGGTCCGCGAGATCAGGATCGAAGCCGTCTCCGCTTCCGATCGCTCGGGTCCATAAGGCGCGAGACTGGGCGAGAGCTTGGCCGACCTCGACGCCAGGCGCACCAAGGGAGCCGATGACGGCCCGGTTGACCGCCGGCGACGCGAGCATGACGCCGGCCGCAATCTCGACCGCGGCGAGAACGCGATCAGCCGCATCGCCCCCCGGCGCCACGAGATCGAACTGCGTCGTCATGGCGGCGATCCGTTCGGCCGACAGGGCCTGCATGATCCTCGTCTTGCTTCCGAAATGATTGAAGGGCGTGGCGAAGCTCACTCCGGCTTCGGCTGCGAGATCGCGCATGGAGAACTCCGCGCGCCCCTGATGCAGAAGCCGCTCCGCGGCGTCCAGCACGCGCCGACGCGTGGCGTCGGCACGCGCGGCGCTGCGCTGTGCGCGATTGGGCTTGTCGTCATCCATGGGGTTACTTATATCATGATATAAGTTTTTGACGAGGAGTGCCGCCATGACCAAAACGAAAACGCCGAGAACCGTTCTTATCACCGGGGTCAGCTCTGGTCTCGGCAAGGCTTTCGCCGCCGCGGCGCTGACGGCCGGCCACAAGGTCATCGGGACGGTCAGGCGCGCCGAGGACGCCGCGGCGTTCGCGGCCCTCCATCCTCAAGGCGCCATTCCGCTCGTGCTCGACGTCACCGACTTTGCGGCCATTGACGCGGCGGTGCGGCAGGCCGAGCGCACGGCCGGCCCGGTCGAGGTGCTCATCAACAATGCCGGCTACGGCCACGAAGGCGCGCTCGAAGAATCCTCGATGGACGACCTCCAGCGCCAGTTCGCGGCGAACGTCTTCGGCCCGGTGGCGATGATCAAGGCTGTGCTCCCCGGCATGCGGGAGCGCCGGTGGGGCCACATCATCAACGTCACTTCCATGGGCGGCTTCATCACGATGCCAGGCATCAGCTTCTACTGTGGCAGCAAGTTCGCGCTCGAGGGGATCTCGGAATCGCTGGGGAAGGAAGTCGCCCCGTTCGGCATCCGCGTCACCGCGCTGGCGCCTGGACAGTTCCGCACCGATTGGGCGGGCCGTTCGATGGACCGAACGCCGCGGAGCCTGGGTGACTACGACGCGATCATGGACCCCATTCGTGAAGCCCGGCAGGCCAAGAGTGGGCGTCAGCCCGGCGATCCCGACAAGGCAGCGCTGGCGGTGCTTGAGCTGATCGAGTCCGAAAAGCCGCCGGTCAGGCTGTTCCTCGGCGAAGATGCGTTGGCGCTGGTCGATCAGAAGCTCGTCTCGATGCGAGCCGAACTGGCGGCCTGGGAGAGACTGTCACGCTCCACGAGTTTCGACGCCTAGGCGGATATCCCGCCCCTCAATCGAGGTGGAATACCTCTTCCATCATCGCCCACCATTCGCCCTCTTTCGCCGAGGCGAGGGGCTGCTGGCAGGGGTCGGTCATGCCGAGCCAGGCCTGGACCGCCGGCTCGCGGCCGAGGCGCTCGGCGTCGGCGGGCCAGTCGGCGCCGTGATATTCCCAATATCCGAAGAGCAGGTTCTCCGGCTCGCGCAGATAGATCGAATAGTTGCGCACGCCGCATTCCGAGAGCAGCCGATTGACCTCGGCCGAGCCCTCGGCATGCAGGCGCTTGTAGTCGGCGATCCGCTCCGGGCGGATGCCGATGACCATGCCCATCCGCTGCATCAGAAGATCCCCATGGTGCGCTGGAGCGCCTGCGTGAAATGCGCCTGCAGCGAGGCTTCGGCTCGGTCGGCATCGCGTGCGAGGCAGGCGTCGAGGAGGTCGAGATGCTCGCGCAGCGTCCGGAGCACGATCGGCGCCGAGAGCGTCCGGTCGAGCCGGATCAGCTGCAGGTAGTTATGGACGCGGCGGTAGGTCGATTCGATCAGCGGATTGCCAAGCGCGGCGATGATCTCGAAATGCAGCAGCGCGTCGAGCGCCACCGCTTCGGCTGCGACCTCGGGCGTGAAGCCGGTCGCTTCGAGCAGCGCGATCGCGGCCTCGTGACGGGCCCGGATCGACTGCATGCGCTCGGTCGTCGCCAACTCGGCGAAGAGGCGCACCGCCGGCCGTTCCAGCACCTGGCGGAACTGATAGGTGTGGCGCGCGAACTCGAAATCCGGCTTCAGGAAGCGGATGCCCGAGCGCGGATGGATGGTGAGCAGGCCCTCGGTCTGCAGAACGCGCAACGCATCGCGGAGCGGCGCGACCGGCACGCCGACAATGGCGACGAGATCGTTCTGCGAGACGAAGGCGCCCGCCGGCAGGCGGCGCTCGAACAGCATTTCCAGGATGCGCTGATAGGCGATCTCCGACAGCGACAGCGTCGCCGCCTCGCGCTCGGGGCGCTCCGTCGCCTCGGCGGGCGCTTGCGCCGCACTCTCTTCTGATCTATCAGATTGCCTACGTGGCATATCAAATCCCGCGATTGATGGATCAGCGACTCATATCATGCGCATCGTCGATTATCGACTGACCCGTTTCCAGTTTGCGCGCGACCGCGTCATCGGCGACAGCCAGGTGAAGATCGCCCATGCCAATGTGGCGACGCTGGAGCTCATTTCGGACACGGGGCTCAGCGGTCTCGGCTTCGTCTTCTCGCTGTTCAACCCGCTGCCGGCGCTGGGCGAGATCGAGCGCATCTTCCGCGCCGAGATCTGGCCGAGCCTCGAGGGCGAGGACCCGGCGGCGCTGGCGCACCGGGTGCGCCGGCCGCGCGGCGGCAATATCCGCGGCGCCTCGCTGCCCTTCGGCGAGGGCATCGACCAGGCGGTGTGGGACCTGACGGCGAAGCAGCTCGGGCTGCCGCTGTGGAAGCTGCTCGGCGGCACCAAATCGCGCGTGAAGGCCTATGCCAGCGGCCTCGACTACCATCTTTCGGACGAGGATTACTGCGCGCTGTTCGCGCATGCCGCCTCGCTCGGCTATACGGCCTTCAAGATCAAGGTCGGCCACCCCGATATCGAGCGCGACCTGCACCGGCTCGATCTCCTGGTGAAGACGGTCGGCAAGCCGCAGGCGATCATGATCGACGCCAATGAGGGCTGGTCGCCGCAGGAGGCCGTGCGCCGCCTCAACATCATCAACAAGGCCGGCTTCGACATCCTGTGGATCGAGGACCCGTGCCTGCGCTTCGATTTCGAAGGGCTGAAGATGATCCGCGCCGGCTGCCCGTTCACGCTGGTGAATTCGGGCGAATATTTCGACGCGTCCGGCAAGCGGGCGCTGATGGAGGCGCGCGGCACGGACATGATCAATGTCCATGGCCATGTCTCGGAAGTGATGCGCATCGGCTGGCTCGCCGCCGAATACGGCATTCCGGTCAGCCTCGGCAATTCGATGCTGGAGATCGGCATCAACATGGCCATCGCGCTGCCCGAGGTCGAGTGGCTGGAATACTCGTTCCAGAATTTCGACCATCTCGTCGAGCAGCCGATCGAGATCCGCGACGGCTATGCCTATGCGCCGGAGCGGCCCGGCCATGGGCTGGTGCTCTCGGAAGAGGCGCGCCGCGTCCATGCCGTTCCGGACGTGATGGATATCGCCGCTCTGCCGCCGGCGCCGTTCAATCCGCGCCTGCCGCGCTGATTTCCGCGCGCCGCGGGAGGCGGCGCGCGCCATGCCGTTTTCGTGAGGGAGGACAGGATCATGACATCGCTTTCGAGGGCGCTCCGCGCCGGAACCATGCTCGCCGCCATCGCCGTCACGCTCGGTTCGGCCCATGCCGACACGACGCTGACGGTCTGGGACTGGAAGTCGGGCGACCCGACGACGCAGCCTTATTACGAGGCCGTGAAGAAGGACTTCGAGGCCGCGCATCCGGGCGTCACCGTGAAATATGTCATGCAGCCGCATGACCAGTATTACACGCTGCTCGGCACCGCGATCTCGGCCGGGCAGGGTCCGGACGTCGTGCTCGTGCATGGCGGCTCGCAGACCAAGGAGCGCACCGCCGCGCTCCTGAAGCTTGACGACAAGATCGCCGACATTAAGGGCCGCATCGCCGGCTGGGACGAGTTCACCGGCGCCGATGGCGGCGCCTATGCCGTGCCGATCTCGATCCAGGGCTTCGCCGTCTATTACAACAAGGACCTCTGGCAGAAGGCCGGCCTCGACCCGGCCAAGGCGCCGCAGAACTGGGCCGAGCTCAAGGACATCTGCGCCAAGCTGAAGGCCTCCGGGACGACCTGCTTCGCGCTCGGCAACAAGGAAGGCTTCGGCGCCGACTTCTTCCTCTCGGCGGTGGCGGCCAATGGCTGGACCAAGGCCCAGCAGGACGCCTGGACCAAGGGCGATCTCAAATGGTCGAGCCCCGAGGTCAAGGCGATCGTCGAGGCCTGGGTCGAGACCAACAAGGACGGCTGGTACGCCGAGGGCGCCAACTCGACCGCGAAGTTCATGGATGAATATGAGAGCTTCGAGCGCGGCGAGAACGCCAACACGATCGGCCTCATCTCCGACGTCGCGCACTGGAAGGAGTTCGACGAATTCCTCGGCGCCGACAAGGTGGGCGTCTATGTCATGCCCCCGGTCGCGGGCGGCGACGGATCGCTGAAGCTGCCGCTCGCCGGGGGCATCGGCTACGGCGTCACCGCCTTCTCGCCGAACAAGGACCTCGCCGTCGAGCTCGCCAAGAGCTTCGCTGACACGCCGCATATGCAGATCTTCTTCGAGTCGGCCGGCGCCATCCCCGCCGACACCAAGGTCGATACGTCCAAGGTCGAGAGCCCCTCGGCCAAGATGATCCTCGGCTGGCTCGCCGATGGCGTGCCGCTCGCCCACAACAACATGGCGACCGCCGAGACCGAGGAGTGGCACCGCCAGAGCCAGCTGCTCTTCACCGGCGAGACCACGGTCGACAAGGCGCTCGCACGCATGGACGAAGTCCAGGCGCAGGCGAAGAAGAAGTAGGCGGCGACGATCGGGTCGAAGCGGCCCTCACCCCGACCCTCTCCCGCATGCGGGAGAGGGGGACTGGACCGTCTCGGCGCTTTTCCGATGATGAGAGCAGCGAGCCCCCTCTCCCGCTTGCGGGAGAGGGCAGGGGTGAGGGCTCTCTTGAGCAGGCCGGCAAGGAATGACCGCATGAGCGCCAGCACGAGCCCCGTCCTTCCGCGTGCCCCCCGCCGCCGCCTCCTCGGCGATGATCCCGGGCGGCTCGGGCTTCTCTTCGTCGTGCCGGCGCTGGCGCTGGTCATCGTCTTCCGCATCGTGCCGCTGATCTGGGGCTTCGGCACCTCGCTCACCGATTATGACGGCATGTCGGCGGCGCGCTTCGTCGGCATCGCCAACTATGCCGCGCTCACCCGCGATCCGGTGTTCCTCGACAGCATCGTCAACATGCTGATCCTGCTGGCGACGCTGCCGGTGTGGATCGGGCTGCCGATGCTGCTCGCGATCCTGATCCACCAGGGCGTGCCGGGCGGCAAGCTGTTCCGCGCCGTCTATTTCTTCCCGGCCGTGCTGTCCTCGGTCATCGTCGGCGCGATCTTCAACATGCTGCTGCGCTATGACGGCTCGTTCAACGCCATGCTGAAGGCGCTCGGCTTCTCGGCCGTGGACTGGCTCGGCAACTCGTCCACCGCGCTGTTCAGCCTGATCGCCGTGCAGCTCTGGGCGACCTTCGGCATGAGCCTGCTCATCTTCCTCGCCGGGCTCTCGACGGTGCCCTCCGACATGCTGGAGGCGGCGAAGCTCGATGGCGCCGGGCTCTTCGGCACCTGGTGGCACATCGTCATCCCGTCGATCCGCCCGATCATCGAATTCGCCGCCGTGGTGACGACAATCGGCATGCTGACCTCGATGTTCGGCCTCATCTATGTGCTGACCGCCGGCGGGCCGGGGACGTCGACGACGCTGCCGGAATTCCTCATCTGGCTCGAGCAGGGCCGCATGAACCGGCCGGGCTATGCGAGCGCGATCTCGATGGTGCTGTTCGCGCTGATGGCGGGGCTGGCCTTCATCCAGATCCGCATCATGTCCCGCAACGCCAGCCTCTGAGGGGATAGCATGGCCGCCGTCGAGATCCGCCAGAAGCGCGCGCTGACGCTCATCGCGCTGCCGATGGTGCTGCTGGCGCTCTCCTGCGTCTATCCGGTCTTCTTCACGATCAACGCGGCGCTGAAGACGCGCAAGGGCTTCGTCCTCGACCGCTTCGGCCTTGCCAGCGACCCGACGCTCGCCAATTTCGCGCAGGCCTGGAACCAGTCGCGCCTGTCGGAATATTTCACCAACTCGGTCGTGGTGACGATCGGCGCCGTGCTGACGCTGCTGGTCGTCTCCTCGCTCGCCGGCTATGCCCTGGCGGTGCTGCGCTTTCGCGGCGCCAAGATCGTGTTCACGATCATCCTCGTCTCGTTGATGATCCCGGTCCAGGTGGTGCTCGTCCCCTTCTACCGGACGATGATCGCGCTCGACCTCGTCAATTCGCGCGCCGGCCTCGTCATCGCCTATACGGCGTTCTTCCTGCCCTTCAGCGTCTATCTGATGACCGCATTCTATGCGCGACTGCCGCGCGAACTCTTCGAGGCGGCGCAGATCGACGGCGCCGGGCTCGTGCAGGTCTGGTGGCACATCATGCTGCCGATGGGGAAGCCGGCGCTGATCACGCTCGGCATCCTCAACACGCTTTATTGTTGGAACGACGTGCTGATCTCACTGCTCGTTCTGCAGGACGAGCGCACGCTGATGGTCGGAATCGCGGCGCTGCGCGGCGAATACACGACCAATGTCCCGCTGCTCGCCGCCGGCATCGTGCTCGCGGCGGCGCCGATCGTCATCATCTACGTGATCTTCCAGCGCCAGATCGTCAGCGGCATCGCCGTCGGCGCGGTGAAGGGATAGTCGCGGCGCTGGAATACGACTTTGGGAGCGGAGACGCCCTTCACCTCTTCCTTGGGGAGAGGTCGGACCGCAGGTCCAGGTGAGGGGCGTGCCCTCTCCGGATAGTCCGTAACCCCCCACCCGCCGGCGCCGCCGTCGACCTCTCCCTCAGGGAGAGGTGAAGGACAGGCCAGCCCGCCCCTATGCCGTCACGCGCCGCTTCGAGGAGAGCATCAGCGCGAGGACGGTCACCACGAACGGGATGGTGTGGATCACCTCGCCCGGGACGCGCGGCAGGATGCCGGGGAGCGCGATGGACAGCGCTTCGAAGGCGCCGAACAGCACGGCGGCAATGGCAGTGCCAACCGGGTGGCGGCGGCCGAGCAGCACGGCGCCGAGCGCGATGAAGCCGCGGCCGGCCGTCATATCGCGCGTGAAGCCGACAAAGTTGAACATCGCGAGCTGCGCGCCGCCGAGGCCTGCCAGCGCGCCCGAGGCGACGAGGCCATAGGTGCGCAGCCGGTTCGGCGAGATGCCGGCGGCTTCGGCGGCGGCCGGATATTCGCCGACGGCGCGGAAGCGGAGGCCCTCCGGCGTGCGGTAGAGGAAATACCAGATGGCGAAGACGAGGAAGACCGCGAGCCAGGTCAGGTAGGAGTGGCCCGAGAACATCTGCGTCAGCACCGGCCCGATGCCGGGAATGGCGTCGAGGAAGGAGAGGTCGAGCGAGGGGACCGCCTTCGACGGCAGGTTGATCGAGGTGCCCTTGTCGCCGCCGGTCGCGTAGTTGAGCGCGGTGACCGTGCCGCCGGCCGCGATGATGTTCACCGCGAAGCCGACCAGGATGACGTCGGCCTTGAAGCGCAGATGAAACAGCGCCATCAGCGCGCCGAGCAAGCCGCCGACGGCGAGGCCGGCCAGGACGCCGACATACCAGGGCGCATAGGCCGAGACGATGACCGCCGTCAGCGCGCCGATCAGCATCATGCCTTCGAGCGCAACGTTGAGCGAGCCGACGAGATCGGACAGGAGGCCGCCGAGCGAGGCGAACAGGACCGGCGTCGTCGTGCGGATGACCGCGGCGACGAAGGCGGCCGAGAGGATCGTGTCGAAGATCTCGTTCATGTCGACGGGGCTCGCGCGGCGGAGGAGCCGCCCATGATGCGGTTGAGGAAGGCCCGGCCGGGCAGCGTGAAGGACGAGGCGACCAGGAGAATGACGATGCCCTGCACGATGCCGATGACCTCGGCGGGAACGTCGGTGCGATAGCCCATCAGCGCCGCGCCCTGGCGCAGATAGCCATAGCCGAGCGCGACGAAGGGAATGGCGAGGGGCCGGTTGCGCGCCACGATCGCGATCAGGATGCCCTCGAAGGACAGGCCGCCCTCGAAGCCGACCACGATCTTGGCGAAGCCCTGGCCCTGCACGAACAGCGCGCCGAGCAGGCCGCCGATCGCGCCCGAGGCCGTCATGGCGCTGACCATGATGAAGTTGGAGCGGATGCCGGAATAGGCCGCGAAGCGGGCATTGTGGCCGGTGAGGCGGAGGCGGAGGCCCCAGGCGGTGCGGTAGAGCAGGAACCAGACGATCGCCACCGCGCCGAGCGCCAGCACGACGCCGAGATCGATGCGCGTGCGGGCGATGAAGGCCGGGTAGACCGCCGAGGCGGGGAAGGCCTCGGAGGCGGTGAGGCCGCTCTTCGGCGAGGCGAGATAGAGGCGAAGGAAGAGATTGGCGATGTCGTAGGCGATGTAGTTCAGCATCAGCGACGACACGATCTCGTTCGCGTTCAGCTTCGCCTTGGCATAGCCGGGGATGAAGCCGAGAAACGCGCCGGCGATCATCGCTGCGATGGCGGCGACCGGGATCGAGACCCAGGAGAGCCCGAGCGGCGACAGCGCGATCGCGGCGGCGACCGTGCCGCCGGCATAGACCTGACCCTGCACGCCGAGGGCGAACTGCCGCGCCTGGAAGACGAGGCTGAAGGCGAGGCCGGCCAGCGCCAGCTTGGCGGAGTCGTCGATCCAGTTGCCGACCGTGCGCTTCGAGGACAGCGGTCCGGCGATGAAGGTCTGGAAGGTCTCGAGCGGGGCTTTCGAGGCGATCAGGATGATGACGAGCGCCACGAGCAGCGCGATGGCGGCCGCGAACAGGATGCGGCGCGTCTCGTCGAGGAAGATCTTGCCGTTGGTCATGCGAGCGCCGCCTGGCGTTCATGCACCGGCTGCTCGGCGAAACCGAGCATGTAGCTGCCCAGCATTTCCGGCGTCAGTTCGGTGGTGTTGGAGAAGGCCGCGACGATGCGGCCGCGATAGAGCACGATCATGCGGTCCGAGAGCGACAGCAGCTCGGAAAGATCGGCCGATGTGAGGAAGACGGCGCTGCCGGCGTCGCGGGCGAGCGCGATGCGCTGCCAGATGAACTCCGTCGCGCCGAGATCGACGCCGCGCGTCGGATGCGAGACGAGCAGCAGCTTGGGATCGGACGAGAGCTCGCGGGCGACGACGACCTTCTGCATGTTGCCGCCCGAGAGCGTGCCAATCGCCGCATCCGGTCCCGAGACACGGACGCTGAAGCGCTCGATCAGCTCGACGGCATGCTTGCGGATCGCGCCGAGGTCGAGCAGGCCGTGGCGCACGAAGCGCTCGTTCTCGAGCTCCGTCGCGACGATGTTCTCGGCGACGCTGGCGCCGCCGGCGCTGCCGGTCGCGATGCGGTCTTCCGGGATATGGGCGAGGCCGGCGTCGCGGCGCTGGTCGACCGGCACGGCGACGATGTCGACGCCATTGAGCTCGACCGAACCGGCCTCGACGGGCCGGAGGCCGCCGATCGCCTCGAAGAGTTCGCTCTGGCCGTTGCCTTCCACCGCTGCGATGCCGACGATCTCGCCGGCGCGCAGCACGATGTCCATGCCGGAGATGGCGTCGAGGCCGCGGTCGTTCTTGATGGTGAGGCCGGAGATCCGGCAGAGATGCGGATGATCGCCCGGCTTGGCGCGGGTCACCTTCAGCGCCACGTCGCGGCCGACCATCATGCGGGCGAGGCCGGCCTCGGTCGCGTCCTTCTTGTCGACGCGGCCGACCATCTGCCCGGCGCGCATGACGGAGATCGTGTTCGAGATCTCGATCACTTCCGGCAGCTTGTGGGCGATGAAGAGGACGGTGCGGCCCTGCGCCGTCAGCGAGCGGATGGCGGAGAACAGCTCCTCCACTTCCTGCGGCGCCAGAACGGCGGTCGGCTCGTCGAGGATGAGCAGTTTCGCATCGCGGTAGAGCGCCTTCAGGATCTCGACGCGCTGCTGCTGGCCGACGGGCAGCCGCTCGACGGGCGCCTCGACATCGACGGGCAGGCGGAAGCGGTCGGCGAGCGCCTGCACGGTCTCGGCGGCGCGCTTTCGATCCATCTTGAGGCCGTTGCGCGGCTCGACGCCGAGCACGACGTTTTCCGCGACGGTGAAGGAGGGCACCAGCGAGAAATGCTGGAACACCATGCCGATGCCATGCGCGATGGCGGCACGGGGCGAATGGAGCGTGATCGGGGTCCCGTCCAGCCGGATCTCGCCGGCATTCGGCTGCTCGACGCCGAACAGGATCTTCATGAGGGTGGACTTGCCGGCGCCGTTCTCGCCGACCACGGCATGGACCTCGCTATGCGCGACGGTCAGGTCCACGTTCTTGTTGGCGTGGACACCACCCGGATAGGTCTTGTCGATGCCGATCGCTTCGAGAAAGGGCTTCATTTCGTCCGGCTGGTTGTCACGTCAGGCCTGTCCGCCCGGCGGCATGCCGCCGGGCGGGGAAGTCCGAGAGTCCGCGGCGCGAGGCCGCCGGACGGCTCAGTTCATCGTGGTCTCGACCTTGATCTCGCCGGAGACGATCTTCGCTTCCTGCTCCTTGACTTCCTTGCGGACGTCTTCGGGAACGAGAGCGTCGTAATACTTGTTCTCCGAGATACCGACCGCGCCTTCCTGCAGGCCGAGGATCGACGAGGTGCCATACTTGGCGGTGCCGTCGAGCGTCTGCTTGAGCAGGAGGAGGAGCGACTCGCCGACCCGCTTCTCGACCGAGGTCAGGATGACGTCGGCCTGGGCCTGGTCGGTGGCGGCGAAGATGGTCGCCTGGTCGCTGTCGACGCCGATGCCGAGCTTCTTGGCATCGCGCACCGCCTGGAGGGCGCCGATGCCGGTCGAGCCGGCGATCGGGAAGATCACGTCCGCGCCCTGCTGGATCTGGGCGAGAGCGAGTTCCTTGCCCTTGGCCGGGTCGCTGAACGGATTGGCCGAGTTGACCGTCGCGCGCAGCAGCTTGGCATTCGGGTTGGCCGCCTTGGCGCCCTGCTCGAAGCCGACGACGAATTCGAGGATCACGGAACCCTCGGTGCCGAGGATCTGGCCCATGGTGCCCGTCTTCGAGACCTTGGCCGCCGCATAGCCGGCGAGATAGGCCGCCGTCGAGGTGCGGTACTGCACCGAGAGGACGTTGTCGAAGCCGCCCTTGGCATAGTCGACGGTGTCGTCGAACAGGATGAACTTCTTGTCCGGATACTGCGGCGCCAGTTCGGCCACATAGGGGGCCATGTCGAAGGTGCCGGTGATCACGACGTCGTAGTCGCCATCGGCCGCGTCGGCCAGGGCCGGCTGCCACTTGGAGCGGTCATAGCCGGGCTCGATCGTCTTCACGACGACCGGAAGCTCCTTCATGGCCTGGTCCATGCCGCGCTGGGCGGAATCGAAGAAGCTCTTGTCGCCGAGCGTGCCGTTCAGCACGAGCGCGACCTTGAGCGGGTTCTCCTTGGTGTAGGTCTGAGCCGTCGCCGGCGCGACCGCCACGCCCATGCCCGCCACCACCGTCAACGCCGCCGCGCTCTGCGTCAGCGTCTTCATCATCTTGGTCATAGAACTGGTCTCCCTGCCGACTGGCTGTGACGGCTGACCTCCGTCACATTATTGCTCATGCGCCCCCGATCCGAACCGCTGTGGCTTGCGCCTCGCTGGCCGGCGCCCGACGGGACGATTGATCCTAGGTCAGCGCTTTTTCTGTGCAAGCTCAAAATCTGCCCCGCCCACTGCCAGTTGTTGAGCGTTTTTCGGGCAGTGTCGCATGCATGATCGGCGGCTGTGCATGCCAAGGCACGCAACCTGCATACGAACAGAGGCGTGCCGATGCACGAGGCGTCGGGCGAGAAGCGCTGGGGCAGTGCGTTTCAGGCGGCCGAGATGGCGGCGGCGAACAGCCGTCGGAAGGCGGCCGGATCGACATGCTCGACGACCGTCACAGGCGGCAGGTTCCATTTTCGCGGCAGGTCGAGGATCGTCGCGCCGCGGGCGAAGGCGCCGCCGCATTCGACGGCCACGCCGGTCGTGAGCGTCGCCGTCGCGATGCTGCGCTCGACGAGCACGGCCGCGGCGAGCGGATCGGCCGGCGCCAGGCGGTCGCCCTCGCCATAGCCGATCGAGACGCGGCGGAGCTGGTCGGAGAGCGCGAGCAGGAAGTCGCGGCGCGGGCCGGCCGGCGCCGAGGCGAAGAGCGCATCGAGATCATCGCCCGCGAGCGCCGCCTCGACGCAGGGCTCCCACGGCACCATGACGGTCGGGAGCGGCAGCGCCAGCACCATCGCCGCCGCCTCGGGATCGGCGAGGATGTTGAACTCGGCGGCGCCCGTGACGTTGCCGCGCCCGAACACGGTGCCGCCCATGATGACCAGTTCGCCGACGCCTGCGGCGATGGCGGGTTCGGCGGCGAAGGCGAGGGCGAGATTGGTGAGCGGGCCGAGCGCGAGGATGTCGATCGGCTCCTCGCTTTCCGCGGCCTCACGCAGGACCGTGCGCAGGAAATCGACGCCGTTCCGGGAGGCGACATCGGCCTGCTTCGCCGGGCGCGGCGCCCCGCCGAGGCCGTCTTCGCCATGCACGTCGGCCGCGTCGATCGCCGCGCCGATCAGAGGCCGCGCGGCGCCGGCATGAACCGGCGCGTCGCAGCCAAGAATCGCCAGCGTCGCGAGGATGTTGTCGGTCGCCTGATCGAGCGCGACATTGCCGAACGAGGTGGTGACGAAGGCTGGTGCCCGGCCGAGCGCCACGAGCAGCGCCAAGGCAAGGGCGTCGTCGGTGCCGCCATCGGTGTCGACGAGGAGACGGCGCGCCATCATGCGGCCTCCCGCGCGGCCGCGACGCGGCGCCAGAATGTGTCATATGCGCCCTGATAGTCGGCACGGATCTCGCCATAGGCGCGGCGGGTCAGGCGGCGGTCGTCGACGATTCGCTCGCCGGCCACCCACACATGGCGCGTGTCGCGGCCGGAGCCGGAATAGACGAGCAGCGTCGCGAGATCGGGCGCCGGCGACCAGCCGGGTCCGCGCATGTCGATCGCCACGAGGTCGGCCGCCTTGCCGCTTTCGAGACTGCCGATCTCGTGCTCGAGGCCGAGTGCGCGGGCGCCGTCGATGGTGGCCATCCGCACCAGCTCGCGCGAGGAGAGCGGCTGCGCCCGGCGCTCGCGATGCGAGGCGACGAGGCCGGCGACGCGCATTTCCGCGACCATGTCATAGCTGTTGTTGGCCGCGACATTGTCGGTGCCGAGCGCGACCGTGACGCCGGCACGCTTCAGCGGCACCACCGGGCAGATCGCCTCGCGTCCCGAGCGAAGGCCGGCCGAGGCGCAATGCGCCACCGACGCCGCCTCGGCGCGGGCGAAGACGGCGATGTCCTCGTCCGAAAGATCGAGGCAGTGCGCGGCATGGATGCGGCCGCCGAAGAAGCCGGCTTTTTCGAGCGCGACGGAGGCGGTGGTGCCGTAGCGGGCAAGCGTCTCCTCGTTGTCCTCCGGGCCGCAGGCCATGTGCAGATGGATGCCGCAGCCGAGGCGGTTGGCGACGCGCACCTCCTCGGCGAGCAGCGCCTCGGTGTTGTCGACATAGGGCGCATGTGGCCCGAACCAGGGGATGATGCGGCCGTCGGCGGAGCGCTGGCCCTCGACGAAGGCGGCGGCCCTCGCCAGTTCCTCGGCGCCGCGCACCTCGTCGCCGAGCTGCACGATGCCATAGGCGATGACGGCCCTGAGCCCGGCGCGGCCGGCGGCGCCGGCGATCTCCTCGCCGAAGAAATACTGGTCGCAGAAGGTGGTGGTGCCGGACAGCGCCATCTCGGCGCAGGACAGCGCCACGGCCGGCGCGACATCCTCGGCGACCATCGCGAGTTCCGGCTCGCGGATGGTGTTGTACCAGCCGTCCATGGTGAGCAGGCTGTGGCCCTCGGCATGGCCGCGGAACAGCACCATCACGCTGTGGGTATGGGCATTGACGAGACCCGGCATCAGGAGATGGCCGGAGAGATCGGTCACTCGGTCAAAGCCGGCGCTGCCAGGCTTCGTGGAGGCCGGCCCGAGTTCCGCGATGCGCCCGTCCTCGATCACCAGCCAGCCGTCCTCGACGACCCGGTCGTTCGGGTCGACGGTCATGAGGCTGGCGCTGTGGATCAGTTCTCGTGTCATGCGGGTCGTCCGGCGGTCGCGAAAGGGCCGCCAGATTCGCATGGTTTCGCCGGGAGGCAAGCCGCGATTGGCGGCACCGGTGCGGCGAATGTTCGATCGGGGACGGGGAGTCTGGGGCGGGGGTCAACGCAAAGACCCTCACCCCGGCCTCTCCCGCAAGCGGGAGAGTGAGTGCTTGCCTCGGCGATCCTTGCGCCCTTGCTGCACGGCCCCCGAGAGTAGGCGAGTCACTCAGCCTGTCATTGCCGGGCTTGACCCGGCAATCCAGACTTGGCGGCAAAGCCCGGCCCCGGCAGCAAAAGAAAGCCTGGGTTGCCGGGTCAAGCCCGGCAACGACAGGACTTTGGGAAGCCTTACGCCGCGACCTGCTCGCCGAAACGCGGGATGATCGAGGAGATCTTGTCGCCGGTGAACTTGGCGACCCAGCCATCCGGCGTCACGAACAGGCGGATGCAGGTGAAGCGCGGCTCCGGGCCCATGTCGAACCAGTGCTGCGTGCCGGCCGGCACGGAGAGCAGGTCGTCGCGCGTGCAGACCACCTGGTATACCTTGTCGCCGAGATGCAGGTAGAAGGCGCCCGAACCCTCGACGAAGAAGCGGACCTCGTCCTCGTCATGGGTGTGCTCGTCGAGGAACTTGGCGCGCAGCTCGTCCTTCTTCGGATTGTCGGGCGTGATGCGGATGACGTCGACGGTCTGGTAGCCGGCGGCGGCCGACAGGCGGTCGACCTCCGTCTTGTAGGCGGCGATGACCTGCTCCTGCGTCGCGTTCTGGGGCAGCTCAGCGCCGGCCTTCCAGCGCTCGAATGCGACGCCGACCTTGTCGAGCAGGCCCTTGATCTCGTTCGGATCGGTCGTCGAGACGACGACGTTGTCCGGGTTCTTGTCCTCGTAGATGGTCAGCGTGGTCATGGCGTGAACCTCCGGTAAGAAAGCTCGAATTCGAACAGCGTTTCGAGCGCTTCAAGATGACGGGCGGCCTCCCTCGGCGAGGCGCCCCAGGCATAGAGTCCGTGTCCGGCGAGAAGATAGCCGGGCGCGAGGCGGGCGTCATGCGGCGGTGCGGAAAGCCTCGCCTCGACGAGATCGGCAAGCCGCGCCGTATCCTGGTCGTTGGCGAAGACCGGCACGTCGACCGCGTCCTCGTGCGATGTGATGCCGGAAAGCGCCTTCTGCAACTCCCAGCCCTGAAGGCGGAGCGTCCCGGCGCCCACGACGCGCGACAGCACGCTCGAGGCCGGACCATGAACATGGAAGATGGCGCCGAGCTCGGGCCGCCGGCGATAGAGCGCGATATGCAGCGGCGCCTCGGCGGAGGAACGAGGCAGGAGCGGCGCATCCAGCGGCTGGATCAGGATGTCGGTCGCCTCGAGCGCGCCCTTGTCGACGCCCGAGCGCGTGATCGCGATGCGATCGGCATCGATCCTCGCCGAAAAATTGCCCGAGGTCGCGGGGACCCAGTGCCGCCCGGCCGCCATGCGGCCCGCGGCGATCACCGCCTCGACGGCGGCGCTCACCTGCGCCTCGTCCGCCCCCGATTGCTGCGCGAGTTCAAGCGCCACGAAAGACTCCCGGAACTTTTGCCGACCTCCCGGCCGGACACTCTTCAGATAGACCGCGCGGCACGCGCGCGGGGAGGCGGAATTTCCCAAAGGAGCCCCTGGAAAGAGAAAATCCTTCGTTCCGCGCCCCCATCCGGCCGCTGTATCAAAAAACCATTGCGAGTTCACCTGTCTTCGGCGTTGCTTGCTGCCGGCCCGGCCATGATCGGCCGGCCCAAGGGCAAAGCCCGAAAACGGGAACGGAAACGGGGAGGAATCCATGAAGCTCATTCTTTCGGCGCTGGCCGGCGCCACCATGCTGGCCGGCACGCTCTTCGCCGGTTCGGCATCCGCCGAGGGCATCGCCGGCGCGCCGGCGCCCTTCGACAAGGGCGGCGTCAAGGTCGCGCTCGTCACCTTCATCTCGGGCGGCGACTTCTTCCAGGCCTACCAGACCGGCGCGACCGCGCAGGCCAAGGCGCTCGGCATCGACCTCACCATCTTCTCCGGCCGCCAGGACGCCGCCGCCCAGCGCGAGCAGATCGAGCAGGCGATCAATCTCGGCGTCCAGGGCATCATCATCGACCACGGCCAGCCCGAGGCGCTGAAGGACGTCGCCCAGAAGGCGCTCGACGCCGGCATCAAGGTGGTCGCCTTCGACGTCAATCTCGACAATCCGAAGATCCCGCAGGTCGAGCAGAGCGACCATGAGCTGGCCAAGGCCGCGCTCGGCCAGGCGCTCGCCGACAACGGCACCAGCTTCAACGCCGGCTATGTCTATGTCGCGGGCTTCGCGCCGCTCGACCGCCGCAACGAGATCTGGGAAGAGGTCAAGAAGGCCAATCCCGGCATTGTCGAGAAGGCCCGCTGGGGCGCCGTGAACGACACGACCGCCACCTCGACCGCGGACCAGACCAAGGCCGCCTTCCAGGCCAATCCCGACATCACCGTCGTCTTCGCCCCCTATGACGAGTTCGCCCGCGGCGTGAAGCTCGCCACCGACGAGGCCGGCATCTCGGACAAGGTCAAGATCTACTCCGCCGACGTCTCGACCGCCGACATCGCCGAGATGATCGCCGATGGCAGCCCCTGGGTCGCCACCGCCGCCACCAACCCCGCCGTGGTCGGCGCCGTCTCGGTCCGCGCCGTCGCCAAGCTGATCGCCGGCGAGGAGGTTCCGCACAACATCGTCGTCAAGCCGGTGCTCATCACGCAGAAGGATCTGCGCGACAACGGCATCAAGACGGTCGAGGATTTGAACGCTAAGCTGCCTGCCTTCGGCCAGAGCGACGCCGCGACGGCGCCGTGGATCCCGGCCGCGAAGTAAGCGCCAACGTTCAGAGGGAGCTGCGCGTGATATCCCTGCTTCGACCCCATCTCAGCAAGGCGGCCCTCGCGGCCGCCTTCGCGCTCGCCACGGCCGGCACCGCGCTCGCCGACGAGCCCGACAGCTACCTCATTTCCTATGAGGCGACGCCGTCCTTCGGCTTCACATTGCCGAAGCTCGACGCCGCCACCTATGACGAGCGGGCCGCCTTTGCCCAGAAGGCGCTCGCCGATTTCGTGCCGCGCATCGCCGACGCGGTCGGCATCGACAGCGACGACCTCGACACCGAGGTGACGCCCGGCGGCTATCTGCTCAAGACCAACGCCTCGCTGCAGACCGAGGCCGAAGTGACGAGCGACGAGGCTGACCGCTTCGCGGCCGGCCTCGGCTATGTCTTCCGCCAGTATAGCGTGCTCGTCTCCGGGCTCGACGACGACAACGCCAAGACCGGCTATGTCGTCGTCACCTTCCCGGACAACACGCTCGACGCGAAGGTCGCCCAGGCCTTTTTCGAGAAGGCGGCTTCGGTCGACAAGGGCCTCGGCGGTGGATACACGGCCTTCGGCGACGACCAGATCTTCCTCAACGTGATGGGCGACGACGGCAAGCCCTATTCGGGCCTCGACAACGCCGCCTTCCTCGCCGGCCTTACCAAGGCGGCGTCGGAATTCGGTCCGCCGAAGCCGACCATCTCCGGCTCGGGCACGGCGACCGCGCGTTTCATCGGCAATGAATGGGACAAGCAGCCGAAGGGCGAGGCCTATCTCGAGAAGCTCGGCGGCGCCACTTCCGACGTCGTGAAGCAGCTCGACGCGATCGAGGCCGACTACGCCAAGGCGGTCGAAGCCAGCTTCAAGTAAACCGGTCCGCGTGCCGTCTGTTGGTCGCCCCCTTCGGGGGGCGATCGTCGTTTGAGAGAGTTCCCGTGATGACGCTTTCCACGCCCGCCGGCTACCGCCCGCTCGACGACGCCTCGCTGCGCCGCTTCCTGGCCGACCTGCCTGACCTTGCCGCGAAACTCGGCGGCGCACCGGCCGACTGGTCGATCGTCGAGGTCGGCGACGGCAATCTGAACCTCGTCTTTCTCATCGACGGCCCGGCCGGGTCGCTCTGCGTGAAGCAGTCGCTCCCCTATGTGCGCGCCGCCGGCGAGAGCTGGCCGCTGCCCCTCGACCGCGCCTTCTTCGAGCAGGCCTATTACCGCGCCGTGGCGCCCTTCACCGAGGGGCTGACGCCGCGCTTCTACCACTACGATCCGGCGCTCTATGCGATCGTGATGGAGCGGCTCTCGCCGCATATCATCCTGCGCCGCGGCCTGATCGAGGGCCGCCGCTATCCGGACGCCGCCCGCGCCGTCGCCGAGTTCTCGGCCCGCTCGACCTTCGCCACTTCCGATCTTGGCGCCACGATCGAGGAGAAGGCCGAGTGGCTGGCGACTTTCGCCCGCAACACGGCGCTCATCCGCATCACCGCCGAAGTCGTGTTTACCGATCCGCTCGCCGAGTCGCCGCGCAACCGCTGGACCAGCCCGGCGCTCGACGCGATCGCGGCGGAGTTCAGGGCGGACTCGGCACTGAAGGTCACGGTCGCGGAATGGGGCCGCCGCTTCCTGACGACATCGGAGGCGCTGATCCATGGCGACCTGCACACCGGCTCGGTGATGGTGTCGGAGACCGATACGCGTGTCATGGACCCGGAATTCGCCTTTGTCGGGCCGATCGGCTTCGATGTCGGCGCCTTCATCGCCAATCTCGCCATGAACGCGATCGCGCAGAAGGGTCACGCCGCCGACGGTGACGATCGCAGTGCCGAGGCGGACTGGGTGCTGGAACAGATCCCGGTCTTCTGGAACACGTGGCGCGCGCGCTTCCTGGCCCTCTGGGAAGAGGCTCCTCGCGGCGACGCCTATCCGCCGGGCATGTTCGCCAAGGAGGGCGACAAGGCCGCGTTCGCGGCGGCGCGCGAGGCTTTCGTCGATCGCATCTTCGCAGACGCGACTGGCTATGCCGGCGTCAAGACGATCCGCCGTATCCTCGGCTTTGCCCACAATGCCGATTTCGAGCTCATCGCCGATCCCGCCCGGCGCGCCCCGCTCGAGACCAGGGCGCTCCGCCTCGCCCGCCGCTTCCTGATGGAGCCCCAGAGCTTCCGCAGCGCCGAGGACATCGTCGCGGCGGTGCGGGAGGGGTGATACCGGCGGGCGGGAAGTGCTATATCGATCGGGCAACCGACCTCGATCGGAGCCGCCATGATGAACGAGAACGCGACAAAAGGCGGGCAGGCCATCATGCCGCCCTATGACGACAGTCCCGAGGCAAAACGCGAACGCGCTGAGAAGCGCCGGAAGGCGCTTGGCTCGTTGAAGGGCAAGATCAGCCTATCGATGGAGGAGGCGCTGGCGCCGCTCGATCCGGAAGAACTGGCCCGCTGGTACGGTGATTGAACTATCTCGTCGACACGCATGTAGTGGCCTGGCTCTTCGAGGACCGGCAGCGCCTTCCGGCGTCCATCCTTGAGCGGCTTGAGGACAGTCGGAACGACGTCTTCGTCAGCCCGGTCAATGCCTATGAGATCGGGCTGAAGTTCAATCTCGGGAAGTGGCCGCGCGTGGCGGCTCTTGCCCGCGACTTCAGCGGCTTTTGTGCTGAGGCGGGTTTTGTGCCGCTGGCGATCTCCGTCCGTGACGGTGAGATCGCTGCGACTCTTCCGCTCGATCATCGCGATCCGTTCGACCGGCTGCTCGCCGCCCAGAGCAGCGGCAATGGTCTTCCGATCCTCTCGGCCGATCCGGCGCTCGACCTTTTCGGGCTTACGCGGATCTGGACGTGATCACCGCCGCCGCTTGCCCAGCCCGAAGGTCAGCGCCAGCGCGCCGACGAGGACGGCGCCCTTGACGAAGTCCTGCGTGTAGTAGGGCGCGTTGAGCATCGTCAGGCCGTTCAAGAGCACACCGACGAAGATCGCGCCCAGCACGGTGCCGAGCACATGCGGGCGGCGCTTGTCGAGGACGGCGAAGCCGATCAGCGACGCGGCTACGGCATCGAGCAGCAGCGAGGCGCCGGCCGAGACGTCGCCGCGGCCGACGCGCGAGGCGACGATGAGGCCGCCGAGCGAGGCGAGGGTGCCGGAAATGACATAGGCCCAGAGCCGATAGGCCTTGGTCGGCGCGCCGGAGAGATGCGCCGCCGTCTCGTTGCCGCCGATCGCATAGAAGACGCGGCCGAAGCGGGTGCGCTCCATCAGGAACCAGGCGACGACGGCGACCGCCGCCATGACCACCACCGGCAGCGGCACGATGTCGAACAGGCGCGAGCGGCCGAGGATCAGGAAGGCGGGGTCATAGGCGCCCTTCGCGGTGGAACCGTCGGGCAGCATCATGCCGGCCGTGATCGAGCGCCCGCCGGTCGGGATCAGCTGCAGGCCGGCGAGCAGGAACATGCTGGAAAGCGTCGCGAGCAGGTCCGGTACGCCCACTTTGACGATGAGGAGGCCGTTCGCGAGCCCGATCAGCGCGCCCATCAGCAGCACGAGCAGCATCGTCGTGGCGGCGTCGAACTGCAGCACGACCATGAGATAGCTCGCGGCCATGACGGACGAGGCGGCGACGCTGCCGACCGAGAGATCGAAGCCGCCGGCCGACATGGTGATCGAGACGCCGACGCCAAGGATGGCGACGACGGAGACCGCCTGCAGGATGGAAAAGAGATTGGCGGAATTGATGAAGGCCGGCTGCGCCAGCCAGAAGCCGACCAGCATGGCGCCGAGCAGCACGAACAGCGCAAAGCGGCGGGCGAGCTCGAAGGGCGTGCTGCGCGGCGCGCTGGCGCCGGCGGGAAGATCGGTCATGGCGTCGAGGTCCTGGTCTCGGCCGTCTCGACGGCGGCGATCGCATCGGTCGGCGATACCAGCTCGTCTTCGGCGGCATAAAGGGAATGGTCGCGCATCACCAGGATGCGATCGGCGACCTCGAGCGCTTCCTCCGTGTCGCTGGTGGCGATCAGCGTCGCGGAGGCGCTCTGCGAATTGCGGATGGCGGCGATGAGGTCGGCGCGGGCGCCGACATCGACGCCCTGGAACGGTTCGTCGAGCAGGAGCAGCCGGCAAGGCGCCGTCTGCCAGCGCGCCAGGACAACCTTCTGCTGGTTGCCGCCGGAAAGCTGGTCGAGCGTGTCGTCGGCAGTGCGGGCCTTGATGCCGAGCCGCTTGATCGCTTCGTTGCCGATGCGCCGCTCGCGCGCCGTATCGACGACGCCGAACGGGAACCAGCGCGGCAGATGCGGCAGGGCGATCGTGCCGGCGATCGACGCGCCCGGCGTCTCGGGCGGCAAGAGCGAACTTTGCCAGCGGTCCTCGGCGACCAGGAAGACGCCGTTCGCGATCGATTCCGCCGGCCCCGAGGACTGCCAGGGCGCGCCCTCGATGGCGACCTGGCCGGCGGCGAGGTGCTCGAGCCCGAAAAGGCTGCGCAGCAGCCGGCTCTTGCCCGAGCCGAGCGTGCCCGTGATGGCGACGACTTCGCCGGAGTGAAGCGACAGGTCGAACGGCCGCGCGCCGGGCACCAGCATCGCGTTGGTGATCGAGACGACAACCGGCGTTGACGCGGCGCCGCCCGAATGGGCGGCGGCCTCGAGCCGGCGGCCGATCATCGCCGTCACGGCGGCGGAAAGGTCGATCGGCCGCGCGAACTCGCCGACGATCCGTCCGCCGCGCAGCACGACGGCGCGGTCGGCGATGGCGGCGAGATCGCCGAGGCGGTGCGAGATGTAGAGGATCGCCATGCCCGAGGCTTTCAGGCGGCGGATGATCGAGAACAGCCGCTCCGCCTCGGTGGTGGAGAGGCTCGAGGTCGGCTCGTCGAGGATGAGCACGGTCGCTTTGGCTGCGACGGCGCGGGCGATGGCGATGAGCTGGCGCTCGGCGGGGCGGAGATCGACGAAGTCCCGCTCGAGCGGCAGGTCGAGATCGAGCGCGGCGGCGACGGCGCGGGCGCGGCGGCGGATCGAACCGGGCGAGATGAACAGCGGACCGCTGCCGCAGAACTCGTCGAGAAGGAGATTCTCCTCGACCGTGAGCCCGGCCGCGCCGGCCTGGTCGGTCGCCTGGTGCACGGTCGCGATGCCGGCGGCCTTGGCCTCGCGCGGGCTGGCAAAGGCGACGACGCGTCCGCCGAGCGTCACCGTGCCGGCTTCCGGCTGCAGCGAGCCGGAGATGATCTTGACCAGCGTCGACTTGCCGGCGCCGTTCGCTCCCATCAGCGCCACGACCTCGCCGGGGCGGACCGCGAGATCGGCGCCGGCGAGCGCCTGTGTCGGGCCGAAGGCCTTGGCGACGCCGGCGACGGCAATGGCGGGGGCGATGGTCGGGTCTGGCACGATGGCTTCTATCGCTGGCGGCCGGACATGGCCGCTTGGTCGGGCGCAGTTAGGCGATCGCGCCCCGTTCCGGCAAGGGGAATGCGTGGCAGGGCGCCGGGGTGGGCCGCGATCACCCGAGATATTCCATGATCGAGAGGCCGGCATTGTAGTCGGTCGCATACATGATGCCGTTCGCATCGACGAAGAGGTCGGCGGACTGGATCACCTGCGGGCGGTTCTGCCGCGCATCGACCATGCGCTCGGGCGCAGCGGGAACGAGCGCGCCGGTCTCGCGCGGCCGATAGGGATCGGAAATGTCGAAGACGCGGATGCCGGCATTTTGCCAGGTCGCGAAGACGAGCGTCTCGGAGACGAAGCTGCCCGGACGGTTCTCGTGCAGGTTATGCGGGCCGAAATGGCCGCCTTTCGCCGGATAGTCGGCGTCGTCCGGGGTCGGCAGCGTCGCGATCGAGACGGGGTTGGACGGCTCGCGGATATCGAAGATGAAGGTGTGCTTGCGGCCGTCCTCCTCATTGTCGAGGACCGCCTCGTCGGCGACCACCAGGAGATCGCGCCCGGGGAGCGGCAGGGCCGAATGCGTGCCGCCGCCGAAGGGGGGCGACCAGTTGCGATGGGTGACGAGCTTCGGCTGCGCGCGGTCGGCGATGTCGAGGATCGTGAGACCGCCATCGCGCCAGCAGGCATAGGCGGTGTCGCCCGAAATCACGGCGTGATGCAAGGCATAGCGCCGGCCCTCGCCCCAGGTCGGCGTCTCGCCGCCGGCGGCGTGCATGCCGGTGATCCACCAGCGCCCGGCCTCGACCGGCCGCGTCGGATCGGCGAGATCGACGACGAGGAAGATGTAGTCGGTGTAGCCGTCGAGCAGCGCCGAGACATAGGCGTAGCGGCCGCCGACATACCAGATGCGGTGGATGCCGACGCCCTCGACAGGGAAGAAGCCGATCTGCCGGGGCGCGACCGGGTCGGCGATGTCGTAGATCGCCATGCCGGCCGACCAGTTGCGGGCGCTGCGCTGGCCGCCCGCGGTGCCGACCGTCTCGCCGACTGAGCGCGTGTAATAGACCCTCTCGTCGGCGGCGAAGGCGGCGTCGGCGAAGAGGTCGCGCGCATGGATGACGAGAAGGAGGTCGTCATGCGTCTGCAGATGGATGGTCCAGGTGTTCGGCGGCGAGGGCACATAGACCGTCGCGCCGGGGGTCTTCGGATCGCGCACGTCGACGATCGAGAAGCCGCGCGACCACGGATGCGCGACATAGGCATAGCCGCGATGCACCATCACCTGCAGCGCGTCGGGCCGGCCACCCTGGTCGGAATGGCCGATGAGGCGGATGTTGCGGGCATAGTCGGGCGGGGGAAGGGGCATGGTCGGCTTCGCAAACGGAGAATGTTCTCGATTGTCACTGCCGGGCTTGACCCGGCAATCCAGGCAAGTCGTTCGGCAGAGAGCTGGATCCCCGGGTCAAGCCCGGGGACGACAACCTTTGAAATCGAGCGCGGCCTTACTTCGGCTCCGGTATCCACGGCGCCTTGGCGGCGTCGCTGTCCTTGAAGCTCGGCACCTTCACCTGAAGCTCCTCGAAGGTCTTGATGCCGTTGTCGAGGAGTTCCTTCTGCGTCACCAGGGCCGGCTTCAGCAGGATGGAGCGGCCGGGATCCTGGCCGGCGATTAGCTGCGCCAGCGCCCGCACCGAAGCCTCGCCGACGACGGCGGGGTTGGTGGCGGCGGTCGCGACCCAGGGGCTGCCCGGCTCGATCATGGCCTGTATGTCCGAGGTCGAGATGTCGATGCCGTAGATCTTGACCTTGTCGGCGACGCCGAGCTCGTCGATGGCGAGCTTCACGCCGCGCGCAAATTCGTCCCAGGGCGTGAACACGACGGAGATGTTCGGGTTGGCGCGCAGCACCGCCTTGGTCTGGTCGGCGACGGAGGCGGCGACGGTGTCGTTCACGACGCCCCAGGTCGCTGCTTCCTTGATGCCGGGATGGGCCTTGGTCAGCTCTTTCCAGACGGCATAGCGGCGGTCGAGCGGCGCGAAGCCGGCGACATAGACGACGCCGCCCTCGAAACTGTCACCCTGCTCCTTGACCGCGAGGTCGAGCACGAGCTTCGCCATGTCGGCGTCGGACTGCTCGACCTGCGGGATCTTAGGATTGTCGAGATTGACGTCATAGGCGACGACCGGGATGCCGGCGTCGAGCGCGGCCTGCGCTACGTCTTTCAGCGCCTCGGGCTGGCCATTGTTGATGATGATGCCCTTCACGCCGAGATTGATCGCCTGCTGGATCAGCTCGCGCTCGGCATTGATGTCGTTGCGGGCCTGCGAGATGTTGGCCTCGATGCCGAGCGCGTCGGCCTGTCGCTTCACGCCCTGCTCGAAGGCCTGCAGCCAGTCGCCGGAGCCAAGGAAGCTCACCACCGCGATCTTGACACCGCCCTTGTCGAAAGGCGCCGGCGCGCCGGCGAGACCCTCGGCGAAAGCCGCCGGCGCGAGAACGGAAAGGCCCGCCGCGACGGCGAGGCCGATGATGGTCCTGCTCTTCATTCTATCCCCCAGCGCGGGCCGCTGCCCGCCTCGATGGCTGATCCCGTGGCTTCCGCGCGCTCGCGCTCGCGGTGGCTCGTCGCGGCACCCTAACGACCGCGCGTCAGTGCGATAAGGATCGGAATACCAATTCTGCTCGTTCCATGGGTATGAAATGCTGCGAATTGGCAAAAATCGCCTGTCCGGTGGCAGCGGCGTTGCGCGAAGTCGGCGGGACGGGGTCGAGGCGCGGGATGCGGCTGCCCGGCAGGGCTTCACGAATGATCTGTTCATAGGTAAACGAAGCGCCACGGCAGCCGAATGGAGGAGACGAGGATGCAGACGCGCAGGATCGGACGGACGGATCTCGAGGTCACGACGCTCTCCTTCGGCGCGGCGGGCATCGGCAATCTCTATCGGCCGATCAGCCGCGACGATGCCGAGGCGACGCTTGCGGTCGCCTGGGACGCCGGCATCCGCTATTTCGACACGGCGCCGCGCTACGGCCACGGCCTTTCCGAGCATCGGCTGGGCGAGTTCCTGCGCAGCCAGCCGCGCGCCTCCTATGTGATCTCGACCAAGGTCGGCCGGTTGCTGTCGCCGGTGCCGGAGAACGAGGTGCCGGATTACGGCTTCGCCGATCCGCTACCCTTCCGCGCCGACTACGACTATTCCTATAACGGCGTGATGCGTTCGGTGGAGTTCAGCCTGGCGCGGCTCGGCACCAACCGCGTCGAGATCCTCTATGTTCACGATATCGGCGTGCTGACGCATGGCGAGGAGGAGAACGCCCGCCACTTCCGCGACCTGATGGATGGCGGCATGAAGGCGCTCGACGAGCTGAAATCGTCCGGCGCAGTCAAGGCGATCGGCCTCGGCGTCAACGAGACGCAGGTTTGCCTCGACGTCATGGCGCGCGCGCCGATCGACTGCATCCTGCTCGCCGGCCGCTACACGCTGCTCGACCGCAGCGCCGAGCGCGAGCTTCTCCAGCGCTGCCGCGAGACCGGCACGACGCTCGTCATCGGCGGCGTGTTCAATTCCGGCATTCTGGCGACCGGCGCGCAGCCGGGCGCGCATTTCGACTATGAGCCGGCCTCGGATGACGTCATCCGCCGCGTGAATGGCATGGAGGCGGTGGCCAAGAAGTATGGCGTCTCGCTCGGCGCCGCCGCCATGGCCTTCCCGCTGGCGAGCGACACCGTCTCGACGGTGCTGGTCGGCACGGCGAAGCCGTCGAGCATGCAGCGCAATGTCGATCTCTTCGATGCGCCGATCCCGGACGCGGCCTGGGCGGAATTCGACGCGCTCGCGCTGCGGCCCTGAGCGTCAGACCTCGAGCGGATAGGCGTCGGCGTCGGGCGCGTTGGCCCAGCTCTGCATGGTCTGCCCGCCATCGATGAGCCAGCCGGCGCCGGTGACATGGCGGGCGTCGTCCGAGGCCAGGAAGGCGACGACCGCGGCCACGTCCTCCGGCTGGCCGATGCGGCGCAGCGGAATGCGGTTCGCGAAGCGCGCGATGCCGCGCTCATACTCGTCCTCGCTGCCGGCCGGAACGCCGAGCCGGGTCTCGATGACGCCAGGGCAGACCGCGTTGACGCGGATGCCATAGCGGGCCATGTCGAAGGCGGCCGCCCGCGTCAGGCCGAGGATCGCGTGCTTGGTCGAGGCATAGCCGGCGCCGCCGGCGAGGATGTCCCAGCCCGACATGGACGAGGCCATGTTGACCACCGCGCCCTGGATTTTGGCGGCGATCATGGCGCGGAGCCCATAGCGCTGCACCAGGAAGACGCCGCGCAGGTTGACGCGGACGATATCGTCGAAATCGGCGGCCGACAGCTCGTGCACCGGCGCCACGACGCCCGGAATGCCGGCATTGTTGAAGACGATGTCGAGCCGGCCGAGCGCCGATACAGACGCGTCGACCGCAGCCGCGACGCCGGTCTCGTCGCCGACATCGACGGCGGTGGCGAAGAGCGTGACGCCCGCCTCGCGCAGCTCCTTCTCGGCGGTGGCGATGCGGTTCGGGTCGCGGTCGAGAAGGGCGATCGCGGCGCCCTCGGAGGCGAAGTGGCGGCAGGCCGCAAGGCCGATCGCGCCGGCGCCGCCGGTGATGAGGGCAACCTTGCCGTCGAAGCGTCCCGCAGCCATGAGTCTCTTTCCTCGGATGTCGCCGGTTTCAGTAGTCGCGCCAGGAATGCCGGGCGACGAAGCCGAGCGCATCGCGCGCGGCCGTGGTGTCGATCACCGCCTTGTGGCCGGTGATCGGATGCTTGAGCGGCAGATTGCCGAACGCCGCATGGATGAGATCCAGCGTCGGCGTCTCGCTATAGGTGTCGTCGGCCGACAGGAAGAGGCGGAGATGCCCCTCGTTGCGCGCCTCGACCGCGGCGCGGAAGCCCGCCGCCGCATCGCGCGCGTCGATATAGGACCAGAGGTCGCGGCCGGATTCTGAGCTTTCGCGGCGCGGGCCGACTTCCCTGAAGAAGGTCTCCGGGCTCTGGATCCAGGGCATGCGCAGGCTGACCGCATCGATCTTGCCGCGCCTCACCGCAGCCTCGACGATCTCTTCGCCCAGCGTCTTCGACAGCGCATAGGCATCCTGCGGGGCGAGCGGGTGGTCCTCGTCAATCGGCAGATAGGAGAGCGCGACCGGCTTCACGAAGAACGGGAAGCCGAGCACGCTGAAGGACGAGGCATAGACCAGCCGGCGGATGCCGAGCGTCACCGCAGCCTCGACGACATTGAAGGCGAGCGCCATGTTCGTCGAGAAAACGTCGGTCGCCGTGCGCCCGGTCGGCCGCGGGATGGCAGCGGCGTGGATCACGGCGTCGGCGCCGGCGAGCGCCTGCACCGCCGAGCCGAAATCCTCGAGGCCGACATGGAGATGGGCGGAGAGCTTCGTCGTCGGCGGCGAAGTGTCGATGCCGCGTACCTGGTGGCCGGCCGCCATCAGCGCATCGGCGATGGCGCGGCCGAGCAGTCCGCTGGAGCCGGTAAGCGCGATCAGCATGGCAGCCTCCTTCTGGGTTCGGTGTGTCAGGCCGGCTTCGGCGGCATCGCGCGGATGATCCGGACCGCGAGGTCGAGATCGGCGAGGCCGCCGGAAAGCGGCGTGCGCGGCGTGGCGCCGTTCAGGACGCAATCCGCGAAATGCTTCCACTCGCGGCGGAACGAGGTGTCGGGGACGCCGGGCAGGGTGCGTGAGGATTCCCCGCCATCGGCCTCCTCCTTCAGCGAGACGATCGCCGAGGCGTGGCGCCAATAGGGGTTCTGGAAGGTGACGCGGACCTCGTCCTTGTCGCCATGCGCCTCGAGATATTCGTCCCACCATTCATACTTCGCGACGCCGATCTCGAGCGTGCAGGGGACGCCGCCCGGATAATCGAGCACGGCGAGCAGCTGGTCGCCGCCGACCGGTTGGGCATAGAGCACCTTGCCGTCGCTGCCGAAGGCGCCGCGCAGCACGGCGAGGTCATGGCTGCCGAGCATCAGCAGCATGAGATAGAGGTCGCGATAGCCGGCATGGCTCGCGCCGAGCGAGGCATCGATGCGTGCGCCGGCCGCGGCCCGCGCCGTCGCCATCACGTCGGCGGGAATGTCGCTCGCACGATGCTGCGTGTAGAGCGTGCCATAGCGGTCGAAGCGGCCGGCGAAATCATGCACGCGGATGGCGCGCGGCTTGCCGATCTTCGCGATCCTCGAAAGGCCGATCTCATAGCCGGGATCGTAGAGCTTCATGTAGCCGACCATGGCGACGAGGCCGCTCGCCTCGGCCTGCTCCACGAGCGGCCGCGCCTCTTCCGGCGTGAAGGCGAGCGGCTTTTCGACCAGCACATGCTTGCCGGCCGCCAGCGCCGCCTGGACGATCTCGCCATGGTCATAGGTGCAGATCACGACGGCATCGACCGCGGGATCGGCGAGGAGCGCGCGATAATCGGCATAGAGCGCCTCGACGCCATATTGCGTGCCGAGCTTTTGGAGCACGCCGGCCGAGATGTCGCAGAGCGCCGCGATCCGGAGCGAGGGCAGCTCGTCGAGATAGGGCAGGTGCATGAGCTGCGCGATCTCTCCGCAGCCGATGACGCCGACGCCGATCACCTTGTCGTTCATGTCAACCCTTTACCGCGCCGGCCGTGAGCCCGGCGATGAACTGCCGCTGCATCAGCAGGAAGACGATGATCACCGGCAGGGTCGTGATCATCAATGCCGCGAAATAGAGGTTCCAGAGCGAGTCGTATTGCTGGAAGAAGCTGACGAGACCGAGCGGAATGGTCTGCAGCTCGGGCTTCCTGAGCAGCAGGAAGGCGAGGAAGAAGTCGTTCCAGATCTCGATGAAGCCGAAGATCAGCACGAGCGCGACGCCCGGCCGGATCAGCGGCAGCATGATGTGGAGGAGCACCTGGAAGCGCGAGGCGCCATCGACGCGCGCTGCGTCCTCGAGATCCGCCGGCAGCGTCAGGAAGAAGCTCCGGAGGATGAAGACCGAGAGCGGCAGCGAGCTCGCGGCATAGATGACCGCGACGCCGAGGCGGTTGTTGATGAGGCCGAGATCGCGCGCGACCATGAAGAGCGGGATCGCCATCACCTGAGGCGGCACGAACATCGCGGCGACGATGGCGGCCGTGACGATGCCGCGGCCGCGAAAGCGCAGCCGCGCCAGCGCATAGGCGCAGGGGGTCGCCGCCGCGACGAGGACGACCAGCGCCGCGGCCGTGATCGAGACGCTGTTGACGATCCGCATCCCCATGCCGGCCATCTTCCAGGCTTCGGCATAGTTGCCGAATTCGAGACCCGCCGGCGGTCCCCAGACATTGGTGATGATCTCGTTCTTGGTCTTCAGCGAGCCCGACAGCACCCAGAACAGCGGATAGATCGTCTGCAGCAGGACGACGATCAGCGCGGCATAGACGAGGGCGAGTTCGCCGACCCCGCGCCAGCCGAGCGTGGCGAGGGTGGTGGCGAGATCGGCGCGGCGCGCCGGCGCGGCGGGGGAGGCGGCGATATCGGTCACAGCGCCATCCTCTGCCGCCGCATCAGCACGAGCAGCCCGACACAGGCGAGCCCGACGATGAGGAAGAGGACATAGCCCATCGCAGAGGCGTAGCTCATCGCCCCATCCTGGAAGGCCTTGGTCATCATGTAGGTCAGTGCCACCTCGGTGGCGTGGTTGGGTCCGCCCTTGGTCAGGACATAGACGATATCGAAATTGCGCACGAAGGCGCCGGAAAGGCCGAGGATCGAATTGATGAACACGATCGGCATGATGAGCGGCAGCGTCACATGCCAGAAGCGGCGGACGCGGCCGGCGCCGTCCATGGTCGCGCTCTCATAGAGTTCGGCCGGGATCGTCTGCAGCCCGGCGAGATAGATGACGCCGTGGAAGCCGAGCCATTTCCAGACATCGACGGCGATGATGGCATAGAGCGCGGTGTTGGCGTCGCCGAGCCAGGAATGCTTGAGGAAGCCGAGGCCGAAGAGCTCAAGGCCGGCATTGAGGAGGCCGAAGACCGGATTGTAGATCCACGACCACAGCAGCCCGACCGCGACGAAGGACATCGTCACCGGCACGAAGGCGGCGGCGCGGAAGAAGGCGCGGCCGAGGAGAGCCCGGTTGAGCAGCAGCGCCAGCGCGAGGCCGAGCACATTTTTCAGGATCAGGATCGCGATGACGAAGATGATGTTGTTCTCGATCGCGCCGAGGAAGATGCGATCGGAAGCGAGGCGGACGTAATTGCCGAGGCCGATGAAGACCGGCGTCGAGAAGCCGTCCCAGTTGTGCAGCGACAGCCAGAATCCGCTGGCGAAGGGCCAGACATAGAACAGCGCGAACAGGACGCCGGCCGGCAGGATCATCGCCGCGGCGGCAAGGCCGTCGCCCGATGGATCGCGTGCCGGCCGGCTTCGCCGGCCAGTTCGGGCGTGGGCTCCCGAAGCTGGCAGCGCGCTCATTCGGCCTGACCGGGGGTCAGCACGAGGCCGAGCGTGTCGCGGACATAGGCGATGCTCTCCAGCGTCGACTGCTCGGCGGTCTTCTGCGAGGCGTCGAGCTCAATGATGGCAAGGCCGGAATAATCCGCATCCAGCAGGACATCGACGAGGCCGGGAAGATCGACGACGCCCGCGCCAAGCTCGCAGAAGGCGGCGTAGCGGTCATAACCCTTCAGGGCCGGATCGACGCGGGTGTCCTTCAGATGCATGTAGCGGACCGCCTCGACATAGGTCTTCAGCGTTCCGACCGGATCGGAATTGGTGTGAGCCAGATGGGCCGGGTCGATGCAGAGGCCGGCATGGCGCGTGTCGAGCTCGTCCATCATGCGGTCCAGCTGGTCGCGGCGCTCGATGAAGGTGTCGAGATGCGGATGATAGACCGTCTCGATGCCGAGGTCATGCGTGCGGCGACCGATATCCTCGAGCGAGCGGCAGAAGGCCTTGTAGTCCTCGGCCGTATGCTCGCCCGCGACGCCTTCCGACGGACCGCCGCCGAGCACCAGCACCGGCGCGCCGAAGCCCTTGAGGAGGCGGGCGAGGGCGACGAGCACGTCGCGCTCATATTCCCAGGCGACGGGATTGGTGAAGATCGCATTGCAGTAGAGCGAGGAGAGCGTGATGCCGTAGGCGCTCTGGGCCTCGGAAAGCAGCGCATAGCGGCGGAGGATGTCGGTGTCGGTCGTGACACCCATCGGCGCCTGATTGCCGAGCTGCATATATTTGCGGGCGTACTGGTCGGAAAGGCTGGTGAAGGCCAGGATCTCGAACCAGCCGAAGCCCTGCTTGGCGAGGAACTCGATCGCCGGCGTCAGCGGCAGGCCGGCGAGGTCCCAGCTGTTCAGATGATAGCCGATGGAGAATTTCTGCCGTTCGGCGCGTGAGGCGGTCATGGGGCTCTCGAGGCTCGCGGGGTTGCGGGAGATCACGTCCCGCGAAGCCGGCGACGAGGAGCCGACTTCGCGGGACGGGCGGCCGCCCTTGGGGGAGGGAGAGGAGACGGGCGGCCGGTCTCAGTTGTGGGTTCAGGCAAGCGGCCTTACTTCGGCGGCCACTGGCCCTGCGCCTTCAGGTCGTCGAACACGGCCTGGATCGACTGCGCGGCGGCCTCGGGGGTCGTCGTGCCGCCGACGACGCCGGCGATGGCCGAGGCGGTCGCGGTCGAGACTTCCGACGGCCAGATCCAGTCGAGGAACTTGATCGTCGCCGGGAAGGCCTCCTTGCGCAGCTCGACGGCATAGGCGTCCTCGATCTGCGGCACGCCCTTGATCGAAGCCGCGATCGGCTGCTCGGGGGCGAGATAGAGCGAGGCGACCTCGGGCTGCGTCAGATAGCCGATGAAGCGGACGGCGGCGTCGAGCTTCTCGGGCGGGATCGAGGCCGAGACGCAGATGCCGTTGTCGGCGCCGCCGCCGTGGCCGGGATTGCCGGGCGTGCCGGGCATCTTCGGGAAGGCGAACACGCCCCACTGGAAGTCCTTGACGCTCGACTGCAGCGAGGGGATTTCCCAGGTGCCGCCGTAATACATCGCGCTCTTGCCGGCCGCGAAGGCGGCACGCATGCCGTCCATGTCGACCGCGAGCGAATCCTTGGAGAGGATGCCGTCGTCGACCCACTGCTTGATGAGCGCGAAGGCCTCGACATCCTGCGGATCCGAGAACTTGGCGGTGCCTTCGAGGTTCTTCTGCGTCTTCGCGACGGCGTCGCCGGTCGACTGCGACAGCGTCTCGAAATACCACATCGGCCACATGACCGTGTTCGAGCCCTGGTGCAGGAGCGGGATGATGCCGGCTTCCTTGAACTTCGGCACGGCCGCCTTGAGATCCTCATAGGTCGGCGGGACCGGAATGCCGAGCTTCTTGAAGAGGTCGACGTTGTAATAGATCGTCGAGGTCGACAGCGTGGAGATCGGCACGCCATAGACTTCGCCGTTGATCGTGAACGCGCCGAGCGCGGCGGCGTCGATCCGGTCCTGGAACGGTTTGATCTGTTCGGTGATCGGCATCACCAGCTTGCGCCGGACATAGGCGCCGTTCGTGTAGAAGGCCGGGCAGGCGATGAGGTCCATCTCCTGATCGGCCATGCGCGCGGTCATCACCCGCTGGATCGCGTCGCCCTGCGGGCCCTGCGCGTCCCACTCCACCGCCGCGACATCGGGATTGGCCTTCAGGAAGCCGTCGATGACCTCCTGCTGGATCTTCGCCTGGACCTCGGGCGCCTGACGCGGCGCCAGCTTGTCCAGCGTCGAGCCGCCGAACACCTTCAGCGTGATGCCGTCGGCGGCGGCGGGGCCGGCCGCGAGGGCGAGGCCGACCGTCGCCACGGTCAGAATGCCGGCCGCCACTGTCCATGGCGAGCGACGCTTGGTTCCCTGCTTGATTGTTGGCATGCGACTCTCCGTTCCAGCCAACCGGAGCATCCCTCCACGGCGATGCGCCGGGACCAATTCGTTGATGGTCTAACAATCCTGTGCGCCGGTTTTGGATTTTGTCAATCAGGCGTGCATGCCAAAAAAATGTGCTGGCGCACTTCTTCCGGGCGCGAAAATTAACCAGTCATGGCCTTCGCGGCGGGGTGGTCCGTTTCGGCGTCACACGCCGCGCGGGCGAGGGAAAGCGCCAACTCCCGGTGCCGTCTCGGGATTCCGCCACGGCGGGCGCGGCGCCGGCCCCGACGAGAACGGTCGATGCCTGCCGCGCGCACAGGCGTGATCGCAAAGCGGGCATCGAAGGCCGTTGACAAGCGGCGAAACTGCGTCAGGATTGTATGACCATCAACGAGTTCGGTCCGGCGCAGGGAACAACGAAGCCGGACGTTCCGCATCGTCGATGGCGTGCCGTGCCCGGGGAGCGGGCGGCTCAATCAACTCCAGGGGTAGGGTTCATCATGTCCAGCTGGTCCCGTCGTCTCATCGCGATCTGCGGCGCCTCGGCGCTCGCGCTCGCCGCCACGGCCGCGTCCGCCAAGGACGTCTCGATCGCGGCCATCTCGGGCTATTTCGCCCAGGGCTTCGGCGTGTCGATCGTCAACGGCCTCAAGAAGGCCGAGACCGATCTCGGCGTCAAAGTGAAGCTGATCGACACCGGCAACCGCGCGCTCGACTACGAAGAGCAGTTCAACAATGTCGGCAAGTCCGGCGAATACGATCTCGTCTTCGTCATGGGCTGGGAGCTGGTCGACGCGCTGCAGAAGGCCGCCGCCGCCTATCCGAACACCAAGTTCGTGTTCATCGACGGCGTGCTCGATTCCAAGCAGATCATCTATGCCAATTTCGCGCAGAACCAGGGCTCGTTCCTGGCCGGCGCGCTCGCCGCGCTGATGGCCGAGAAGGGCAGCGCCATCGAGGGCATGGGCGACGGCAAGGCGATCGGCTTCGTCGGCGGCCGCGACATCCCCGTCATCCGTGACTTCCTCGGCGGCTACGAGGCCGGCGCCAAGGCCGCCGCGCCCGACGTCCGCGTCGACAGCGTCTTCGCCGGCACCTTCGACGATCCGGCCAAGGGCTCGGAGCTGACCATGGCGCTCTACGGCCAGGGTTCGGACATCGTCTACAACGTCGCCGGCCCGACGGGCGAGGGCGTGCTGCAGGCTTCCGCCGCCGCCGGAAAATATTCGATCGGCGTCGACATCGACCAGTGCGACGTGGCGCCCGGCCATGTCATGGCCTCGATGCTGAAGCGCGGCGACGTGGCGGTGTACAACCTCGTCAAGGACCTCGTGGACGGCAAGCCGATCGAGCCCGGCTCGGTGCACACCTATGACCTCAAGACCGGCGGCGTCGAGCTGCTGCTCTGCCCGAAGGTCACGGACAAGATCCCGGCCGAGGTGAAGAGCCGCGTCGAAGAACTGAAGGCCGAAGTCGTCGACGGCAAGATCACCGTCCCGACCGTCAAGTAAGGGTTGCGGCGCGGCGGATGATCTGCTCCGGCAGATGACCGCCGCGCCACCTCTCTCAGAGGAAGAGGTCGGACCGACGGTCCGGGTGAGGGTTATGCCCTCTCCGGAGAGGTCAGCCCTCTCACCCGCCGGCTTCGCCGTCGACCTCTCTCCGGAGGGGTGAAGAAGGCGCCTTCTCAGGCAACCGTCCCACAATGACCCTCGCCGTCGAGCTCAGATCGATCACCAAGCGTTTCGGCAGCTTCGTCGCCAACGAGGCGGTGAGCCTTGCCGTCCGCCGCGGCAGCATTCACGCCATCATCGGCGAGAACGGCGCCGGCAAGACGACGCTGATGAATGTCCTGTTCGGCCTCTTGCAGCCCGACGAGGGCGAGATTCTCATCGACGGGCAGCCGACGCAGTTCGCCAATCCCGCCGCCGCGATCGCCGCCGGCATCGGCATGGTGCATCAGCATTTCAAGCTGGTGCCCTCGCTGACAGTCGCCGAGAACGTTTTTCTCGGCATGGAGATCGTGAAGGGCGGACTGATCGACCATGCCGCGCAGATCGAGCGCACCGCGGAACTGTCGCGCCGCTTCGGCCTCAAGGTCGACCCGACCGAGCGCGTCGGCCTTCTTTCGGTCGGCATCGAGCAGCGCATCGAAATCCTGAAGGTGCTCGCCCGCGGCGCCCGCACCATCATCCTCGACGAGCCGACCGCCGTGCTGACGCCGCAGGAGAGCCGCGATCTCTTCGAGACGCTGCGCGGCTTCGTCGCGCAGGGCATGACCGTGCTCTTCATCTCGCATCACCTGGAAGAGGTGATGGAGGTCTCCGACACCGTCACCGTGCTCCGCCATGGCCGCGAGGTCGCGACCAAGCCGACCTCGGAACTCACGAAGTCCGATCTCGTGCAGATGATGGTCGGCCGTCTGGTCTCCTTCGACCGCCGCCCGCGCCCGCCGGTCGCCGGCGCGCCCGTGCTCGCGGTCGACGATCTCTGGGCGCGCGACGATCGCGGCCTGCATGCGCTGCGCGGCGTGTCGTTCGATGTGCGGGCGGGCGAGATCGTCGGCATCGCCGGCGTCGCCGGCAACGGCCAGACCGAACTCGCCGAGGTGCTCTCGGGCTTGAGGCCCGCGACGCATGGCGCCGTCTCGCTCTCGGGGCGCCCGCTCGCCGGCCTCTCGCCGCGCGCCATCCGCGCCGCCGGCGTCGGCCATGTTCCGGGCGACCGCCTGGTGCGCGGCGTCGATCGCAATGCCAGCGTCTCGCTCAACCTCCTGATGGGCCGGCAGGACCGTGCACCCTGGTCGCGCCATGGCGTGATCGACCGCTCCTATCTGGCGGCGCAATCGAAGAAGCTGATCGAGCGCTTCGATATCCGCACCCGCAGCGCCGAGACGCCGGTGAAGAGCCTTTCGGGCGGCAATATCCAGAAGGTGGTGCTGGCGCGCGAATTCTCCGGCGACGCGCGCGTGCTTCTCGTCGACCAGCCGACGCGCGGCGTCGATATCGGCGCCACCGAGCAGATCCATTCCGAGATCATGCGCCAGCGCGGCGAAGGCAAGGCGATCCTGCTGATCTCCGTGCAACTCGACGAACTGATCGCGCTCGCCGACCGCATTCTGGTGATGTTCGCAGGACGGATCATGGGCGATGTCGACGGCGGCGCCGTCTCCGAGGAACGCCTTGGACTGATGATGGCCGGCGTCGACGCCGATGGCCATGCGGTCAAACGGGAGGCCGTGGCATGATCGACCGTCTGTCGCCCTATCTCGGGCAGATGATCGCGATCGGCATCGCGCTCGCCCTCGGCGCGGTCGTCATCCTGACCGTCAACGAGAGCCCGTGGAAGGTGTTCGTCACGCTGCTCGACGGCGCCTTCGGCAATCCCGAGCGCATCGCCGGCACGCTGCTCCAGACGACGCCGATCCTTGTCTGCGGCATCGCCGCCTGCATCTCGCTGCGCGGTGGCCTCTTCAACATCGGCATCGAGGGCCAGCTCTTCGTCGGCGGCTTCGCGGCGACCTGGGTCGGCTTCAGCTTCGCCATGCCGCATGCGCTGCATGTGCTGGTCGGGCTCGGCTTTGCCGCCCTGATGGGCATGGCCTGGATCGCGATCCCCGCCTTCTTCCGCGCCCGTTACAACACCAACGAGGTCGTCTCGACGATCCTCGCCAACTATGTCGCGGTGCTGGCCACCTCCTATCTGACGATCAACGTCTTCAAGCGCGCCGGCGGCGCCCCCGATACGCCGCCGATCCTCGAAAGCGCCTATCTCCCGCAGATCTTCTCCTATTCGCGTGCCAATTGGGGCCTCTTCATCGGCATCGCGCTCGCCGTCGGCGTCTGGCTGTTCTTCACGCGGACCGCGCGCGGCTATGCGGTCACCGAGATGGGCGCCAATCCGAAATTCGCCGAATATGGCGGCATCGACATCAAGAAGCAGACCTTCGTGCTGCTGCTCGTCTCGGGCGCCGTGGGCGGGCTCGCGGGCGGCATCGAGTCGCTCGGCGTCCATCACCGCTTCATGGAAGGCTTTGCGCCCGGCTTCGGCTTCGACGGCGTGATCGCGGCGCTGCTCGCCAATGGCAACCCGATCGGCACCATTGGCACGGCGCTGTTCTTCGGGGCGCTCAGGAGCGGCTCGCTGCTGCTCGAGGTCGACACCACCGCCTCGCGCGAGATCATCACCGTCATCCAGGCCCTCATCATCCTGGCCGTCTCGGCGCAGATCGTCATCCGCCGCCGCCCGTCCGACAGTTCCGCGGGAGAGCGCCGTTGGAAATTCTAGAACGCCTCTTCAATGTGACGCTCATCGTCGCGACGCTGCGCACCACGGCGCCGATCCTGCTGGTGGCGCTCGGCGGCTCGTTCACGACCCGCGCCGGCATCTTCAATATCGGCCTCGAAGGGCAGATGCTGCTCGGCGCCTTCTTCGCGGTGATCGGCACGATCGCGACCGGATCGCCGTGGATCGGCATGCTGTGCGGCGTTCTTGCGGCGCTGGCGCTCGCCTTCACCTTCGCGCTGCTGGTCGTCACCTTCCGCGCCAACGAGGTCGTGGTCGGCCTCGCGCTCAACATCCTCGCCGGCGGCATGACCGTCTCCCTGTTGAAAGCGATCTTCGGCACGCGCGGCTCGATCTTCGGCCATGGCCTTGTCGGGCTGCCGGTCGTCAGGCTGCCCTTCGCCAAGGAGATGGGCTGGTTCGGCCAGATGATCTCGGGCTACACGCCGCTCGTCTATGTCGCCTTCATCGCGGTGCCGCTGTTCATCCTCTTCTACAAGCGCACCAAGCTCGGCCTCTATATCCGCGTCGTCGGCGAGAAGCCGGAGGCGGCGGAGGCGCTCGGCATCTCGATCGCCAAGATCCGCTACACCTCCTCGCTGCTCTGCGGCGTCTTCGCCGGGCTCGCAGGCGCGCATCTCTCGCTCGGCTATACGACCATGTTCACGGAGAACATGTCGTCAGGCCGCGGCTTCATGGCGGTGGCGATCCTGATCTTCTCCGCCGGCGATCCGCTGCGCATCCTCGCCGGCTGCCTGTTGTTCGGCTTCTCCGACGCGCTGGCGCTCCGCATGCAGACGCTCGGCGTCTCGTCCTATGTGATCCTCGCTATCCCCTATCTCGTGGCCCTTGCGGCGCTTTTCGCTCTTTCCTATCGCGCCCGGCCGCGCATCATCCAGGAAACGCTCGCCTCGATGGGGCGCGCGCTCTCCGTCAAGCCCAACACGGCTTCGCAGCCGAACACCGCCTCGCAGCCATGAGCGCCAACGAGCCATGACCGGAAACGGACCCCAGATGGAACGCATCATCCTCGACGTCGATTCGGCCGGCGACGACATCCTCGCCGTGCTCTTCGCCGCGGTCTCGCCCAATGTGAAGCTGGAAGGCGTCACCACCTGCACCGGCGCCGCCGGCCCGATCGAGCAGGTGACGAATGTCGTGCTCAACACGCTGGCGCTGGCCGGCCGCACCGACATCCCCGTCGCCAAGGGGGCATGGCGCCCGATCGTCGGCAATTCCAAGGCCGACATGGAAGCGCCGGTTCATTTCGAGAAGCGGCTGACAGCGCGCTTCGGCGAGCGGTTGAAGAAGTTCAACCCGCCGGCGCCGAAGCCGAGCCACGCGCCGATCGACAAGCATGCCGTCGACTTCATCATCGACACGGTGATGGCCTCGCCGGGCGAGATCACGCTCGTGGCCACCGGGCCTATGACCAATCTCGCGATGGCGTTCCTGCAGGAAGAGCGCCTCAAGGACAATGTGAAGCGCATGTGCCTGCTCGGCGGCAATTTCGTCACGCCGGGCAACATCACGCCGCTCTCGGAATACAATATCTGGGCGGATGCCGAGGCCGCCCGCGTCGTCCTCAACCAGGGCGTCGAGACGATCCTGGTGCCGCTCGACGTCTGCGAGGACAACCGCGCCGCCGCCTCGATGCTGACGCGCGACGATCTCGCCGATCTCGAGGTGACCGCCGACAACCATCCGGTGCTGGCGATGATCCGCGAGACCTTCCCGATCTATATCGACATCTGGCGTGAGTTCTTCGATCTCGTCGGCTTCCCAATGGACGACATCATCACCGTCGCGCTCGCCTTCGACCCGACGCTCTGCACGATGACCGAGCCGCTCTTCTGCGACATCGTCCTCGACGGGCGGCTGGCACGCGGCCAGACCGTCGCCTATCGCGGCCGGCAGCTCTTGCCCGGCGGCGGCCCGAAGACGACCCGCATCTGCACCGATATCGACGGACGTCGGTTCATGAAGCTCTTCAAAGAGACGATCGCGCTCTACAAGGCGGCCTGAGGACGGATGATGACCACGCTTGCCAATTCCGAGACCCGCCCGACGCCGATCATCCTCGATTGCGACCCGGGCCATGACGACGCCATAGCCCTCGTGATGGCGCATCGCTCCAAGGCGATCGACCTCCTCGGCGTCACCGTGACCTGCGGCAATGCCGAGCTCGACAAATGCGTGTCGAACGCGCTGCGCATCCTCGAATTCATCGGCGCCGGCGATGTGCCGGTCGCGGCCGGCTGCTACCGCCCGCTGGCGCGGCCGCTGGTGCTCGGCACGGCCGACGGCCCGTCCGGGCTCGAGGGCTCGCCCTATCTGCCGATGGCGACCAAGACCGTCGAGCCGATGCACGCGGTCGACTTCATCGCCAAGACGCTGCGCGAGCAGGACGAGCCGCTGAGGATCGTCGCGACCGGCCCGCTCTGCAATATGGGCCTCTTCGTGCTCAAATATCCGGAGCTGTTGTCGAAGATCAAAGACATCACCTGGATGGGCGGCGTCTTCTATCGCAAGAGCGAGATCATCACGCCGACCGAGTTCAACGCCTTCTGCGACCCGGAGGCGCTGAAGATCGTGCTCGACAGCGGCGTCAAGCTGACCATGGTCGGCCTCGACGTGACGATGCAGGTGCTGGTCGAGGAGCCGCAATATGCGGAGTTCCGCAAGATCGACACCGAGCTCGGCCGTGTCGTGAACGATTGGCTGCTGTTCTACGAGAAGCTCCATCGCAACTCGATGGGCGTCGGCGGCGCGCTGCACGACCCGCTGGCGCTGGCGTTGATCATCGACCCGACGCTGGTCAGGACGCGGCCGGCGCATATCGGCGTCGATCTTGCAGGGACCTATGCGTTCGGCGCCACGGTCGCCGATTTCTGGAAGGAGCGCGGCCTGCCCGACAATGCGGAGATCTGCACCGAGGTCGACGCGGACCGCTTCTTCGAGCTCCTCTACAGCCTGCTGCGCGACTGATCCCAAATCCCCTGAGTGGAGAGACCCTGATGTCCGTCGATGTCTTCTCGGCCCACAACAATCCCGAACAGGCGAAGCTCGATCCGGCCCGGGCGGCTGTCATCGTCGTCGACATGATCAACGAGTTCTGCAAGCCGGGTGGGCGCATGGTGCTGCCGGGCTACGAAACCTTGGTCGGCCCGCAGCTTTCGGTCATCGAGGCGGCGCGCAAGACCGGCGTTCCCGTGATCTGGGTGCATGACAGCCATCGCCGCAACATGCGTCGCGACCGCGAATATCTGAAGCGGACGCCGCATGGCGTCGAGGGCACCTGGGCGACGGAGATCATCGAGGATCTCGGGGCGCGTGACGATGAGATCCATGTGATCAAGCATCGCTATTCCAGCTTCTTCCAGACCGACCTCGATCTGGTGCTCAAGGACATGCTGATCGACCAGGTGATCGTGTTCGGAGTCGTCACCAATATCTGCGTGCGATCGACCGTTCACGACGCCTTCTTCAACGGCTATGAGGTTGTCGTCCCGCGCGATTGCTGCGCGGCGACGGGCCCGCGCGAGCAGGAATCGACCCTCTACGACATCGCGACACATTTCGGCGTCGTCAGCGATGCAGCGAGCGTCGTCGCTGCCCTGACCTCGGGCGCCGTGATCGACAACGAGCAGATCGCCGCCTGAGGGCGGCGCGGAGAAAGAGGTTTGGCGGATGGCTTCTGAGGAAGAAGGGAACGGCGGCCTGGCGGCCCTCGGCGCTGGCGAGGCGCCGATGCGGTCCGGAGCTGCGGAGCCGACCCCGCGGGAGCTGTTCGCGGCCTCGGGCTACGAGCTCTCGGTCCATCCGGCGCATATCATCCGCCGGGCGCACCAGCGCGCGACCATGCGCTTCCAGGAAGTGCTCGGCTCGCACGACCTGACGCCGACCCAGCTTGCCGCCCTCGCGACGATCATGAAGCATGGCGAGGTGTCGCAGAACCAGCTCGGCCGGCTGACGGCGATGGATCCCTCGACGATCAGCATCGTCATCCGCAAGCTCTCCAAGCACGGCCTCGTCGAGCGCACCGCCTCGCCGGACGACCAGCGCCTGTCCATGATCCGCCTCACGCCGAAGGGGCTCGACTATACGAAGCCGCTGCTCGCCAAGAGCGTCGAGGTCGGCCGCCGCGTGCTCTCGCCGCTGAAGCCGAGCGAGCGGGCGCTGTTCATGGAAATGCTGCGCCGCGTGGCCGATGCGGACGATCTGCCCGACGCGTGAGCCGGGCCCGAATTGAAATGACCGAAAGGACGCTCCATGAGCCATGATGCTCCGGCCGCCAGCGCGGGCCCGACCAAGCTCGTCATCGAGAATATCGGCCTGCTCCTTTCGGGCGATCTCGGCCGCCCGATCCTCGATGCCGACACGATCGTGGCCGAGAACGGCCGCATCACCGCGGTCGGAAAGCGCGCCGATCTCGATACGTCCGGCGCGACGACGCGGATCGACGCGCATGGCTCGGCCGTCACGCCGGGCCTCATCGACAGCCACGCGCATCCCGTCGCGGGCGACTGGACGCCGCGCCAGAACCAGTTCGGGTGGATCGACTCCTGCCTCCATGGCGGTGTCACGACCATGATCTCGGCCGGCGAGGTGCACACGCCCGGCCGGCCGCGCGACATCGTCGGGCTGAAGGCGATGGCGATCTCGGCGCAGCGCCAGTTCGAGAATTTCCGCCCGTCCGGCGTCAAGGTCCTCGCCGGCGCGCCGGCGATCGAGCACGGCATGACGGAAGAGGATTTCGCCGAACTCGCGCGGGCCGGCGTCCGCCAGATCGGCGAGGTCGGCCTCGGCTCGGTGAAGGACGCCGAGACGGCCCGCCAGATGGTGGCCTGGGCGCGCAAATACGGCATGAAGTCGATGACGCATACCGGCGGCCCGTCGATCGCCGGCTCGGCGCTCATCGACAAGGACGTCGTGCTCGCTGCCGACGCGGATGTCATGGCGCATATCAATGGCGGTCCGACGGCACTGCCCGACGATCAGATCATCGCGCTCTGCAAGAGCTGCGAGCGCGGCATCGAGATCGTCCATAACGGCAATCCGCGCGCGGCGCTCGTTGCACTCAGGACCGCGACCGAGATCGGCGCGCTTCACCGCGTGATGCTCGGCACCGATGCGCCGGCCGGCTCGGGCGTTCAGCCGCTCGGCATCCTGCGCACGATCTCGCTGCTCTCCTCGATCGGCGGCGTGCCGGCGGAGATCGCCATCTGCTTCGCCACCGGCAACACCGCGCGCATCCGCGACCTCGACTGCGGTCTCATCGAAGTCGGCCGCGCCGCGGACTTCGTCTTCATGGACCGGCCGCAGAAGTCCGCCGGCGGGACGCTGCAGGAAGCCATCCAGCTCGGCGATCTCCCCGGCATCTCGATGACGGTGATCGACGGCGTCATCCGCACCCATCGCTCGCGCAACACTCCGCCGGCCGAGATCATGGCGACGGTGATCGGATGATGCTGAACATGTTGGCCACCTAGCTCTTGCAGCACCTGTTCTTGCATGCCACCGTGCGTTGCAGGTCGGTTGTTCGCGTTGTCGGATGGGTGGGCTCATGGGATGGCGACTTCACCGCTCTTTCGCGCATTTTGGCACGAAAGGGCGAAACCAAAGGTGGAGTTGGTCGGCTATTAGCGAAGACAGGAAAGCCGTCGCGATCACGCTATGGCAAGACGGACTCACTCAGGAAGGACCCTTTGTAAGGTTTGGTACCGGACTTGATCGCGCGGATGCGGACTGGGTGAAGCGCGCAGGCAACCGTGAACGACAGGAGTACCTGGAACACGCTGTTGCCGAGCTGGATGGGATCTTCCATCCTGTTGTCACAGTCCCGCGGGATCGCGACGCAGAGCCCCGAAGCATCAAGCTCGCTTGGCCCGTGGACAAGCTAATGCGTATCCAGCCGGGTACATTGAACCATTTTGGCGGCTTTGTAGCTCTTTCCGTCGAGCCAGCGTCTGTCGAGGAGTTCAGTCGGGAGACTTGGCCTCCACTAATCGTCACGTGATCTGATTGCGGCTGTCGCGCATGGCAGAGGCGGCCTAGAATCGCCGCCTGCGCTATGATCCTTATCTAGGAAGTTCATCTGGAGGATCGCCATGCGCATCGTGGTCATGGGCGCCGGGGCGGTCGGCTGCTATTTCGGCGGCATGCTGGCGCGGGCCGGACATGAGGTGACGCTGGTCGCGCGGCCGGTGCATGTCGAGGCGATCCGGCGCGAGGGGCTCGTCATCGAGCGCGCCGACGGGCTGCACCGGGTTGAACTCGCCGCGACAGACGATCCTGCCGCCGTCGCCCGCGCCGATCTCGTCCTCTTCTGCGTCAAGTCCACCGACACCGAGATTGCCGGCGAGACGATCCGGCCGCATCTCGCACCATCAACGGCGATCTGGAGCCTGCAGAACGGCGTCGACAATGCCGAGCGGCTGGCGGCGACTCTCGAGCGTGCCGTCAGCGCCAGCGTCGTCTATGTGGCGGCCGGCATGGCGGGACCCGGCCATGTCCGCCATCACGGGCGCGGCGAACTGATCGTCGAGCCTGGCCCCGGCAACGAGGCGTTCGCCGCCGCCTTCACGGCCGCCGGCCTGCCCGTGACGGTGTCGGCCGAGGTCGCCGGCGCGCTCTGGACGAAGCTCGTCATCAACTGCGCCTACAATGCCATCTCGGCCATCGCCGAACTGCCTTATGGCGTGTTCGTCGCCGAGCCGGGCGTTCCCGACATGATGCGCGACGTGGTCGAGGAATGTCGGGCCGTGGCGTCGGCCTCCGGCATAGCGCTGCCGGACGATCTCTGGGATCAGGTGCGCGCCATCGCCTCGACCATGGAGGGGCAGATGTCGTCGACGGCGATGGATCTCGCGCGCGGCCGCCCGACCGAGATCGATCATCTCAACGGCTATGTCGTGACGAAAGGCGCCGCGCTCGGGGTCGCGACGCCCGTCAATCGCGCCCTGCTGCTGCTCGTCAAGCTGCGCGAGCGGGCAGCGGCCGGCGTCGGGCGGTCGTTCAGACCAGCCCGTCCTCGCCCTTCACATCGGCCTTCCTGAGCCCTCCGACGCGCGGATGCGGCCGGCCGGAATCGGTCAGCGCCACCGCGATGGCGATCTCGTCGGCGCGCGGCGCATCGGCGATCGAGACCTCCATGCCGTCGAAATGGCTGCGCACCCGCGCCGCGTCCTTGTGGCCGAGCGGGATGTCGAAGGTCGCGCCGGGGCCGGCCCGCTTCTTGGACGAGGGGATCAGCGCCGCGCCCTTGCCGAGCAGCGCCCGGAGCGGCGCGCCGAGCTTGGGATGGAGCAGCGCGGCGGCGTGCTCGAGACCGCCATCGGCGCCGACGGCGGCCGCCTTGCCGAAACTCTCGACGGAAGGGCCGGGGATATCGAGCGCCGCCCGCGCCCGCTCGCCGAGCAGGCCGCCGAGTTCCTCGCCGGCGGCGAAGAGTTCGGAGAGGTCCTCGACATAGCGGCCGGCCAAGGGGTTCTCGATGACCGCGACGGCGGCGGCGCGGCGTGTCGGCGGCGAAACCGGGCGGCCTTCCTCGATCAGAGTTTCCTCGAGGATCGTGACGATCTTCCTGATCCTGACGCTCACCGGAGGCCGTCCCCTGCCTTGATGTCTTCCTTCTTGAGGCCGCCGACCCGCGCATGGACGCGCGCGCCGGTGGTCATGGCGAGGATGAGGACCATCTCGTCGCGCCTCGGCGCATCGCCGATGCCGATCTCGATCGCATCGAAATGGCTGCGGACATAGGAGGCGTTGATATGGGTGATCGGGATGTCGATCTTGGCGCCGAGCCCGCCGACCTTCTTGGCCGAGGGCACGATCGCCTTGGCGCCGCCGAGCAATTCGCGCATCGCATAGCCGCCGGGATTGTGCCAGAGCGCGCCATGCTCCAGTTCGCCCGCCTCGCCGACAATGGCGCCCTTGCCATAGCCTTCGACGACGCCCGCATCGCCGCCGAGCGCCTTGACGAGCCGCGTCGCCATCTCGATGCCGAGTGGCTTCAGATCGTCCATGAGCCCCATGATGTCGTCGACATAGCGGCCGGCGAAGGGGTTCTCGATCACCGCCGCGACCACCGCGCGCCGCGGCGGAACGGCGGCCGGCGGCCCGCCCTCGTGCAGGATCTCCTCGACCACCGTCACGAATTTCCGGACCTTGATATCGGCCATAGGCTCATCCCCTGGAAGCGGTGCCGGTTGCAGCGATGCAACCGAGATTGTTAGACCATCAACAATCTTCCGCCGCCATGCGCCTGTCAAGAAAGCGGTGGCTGCACTACCGCCTCTTTCCTCGCGCGGGAAGGGCGCTCAGCGGGTGACGACGCCGCCGTTCAGCGCCGCCGTCGCCTCGAAATCGTCGGGGAGCGGCAGGTCCTCGTCGGCATAGGCGGCGAGGCCGGCAATGAGCGCGTGCTGCTGGTCGAGCAGCAGGCGCCGGGTCAGCCCGCGGATGAGGCGCGGCAAGGCATGGCGGTGGCCAGAGATCGAGGTCGAGTGCGGGCCGTGGCTGACGGTCGACAGCGCGTTGAAGGCATGGACACGGCCAACCCAGTCGGCGCCGCCAGCCTCGCGCGGCAGAAACTGGTAGGCGTCGCCGAGATAGGGCAGGGATGCCAGCGTCGCGTCCTCCTCGCCGGTCGGCGGCGCGAAGCGATCCTGCCAACGCGCGGCGAGCGGATAGAGATGGGCGAGTTCGGGCCGCGAGGAGGGGTCGATGGCCTGCCCGGTCGCCGGAATGAGATAATCGGCGAAGAGCGGCCCTTGCGGCGTCTCGATGCGGACCCGCTCGCCCTCCATCGTGGTGGAGAGCCACGGCGTGCCGGCATGCAGCCGGAAGCCGGGCATCACGACCGCGCGCTCGAAGCTCGCCCAGGCCGGCGGCTGATCATGCAGGCGGAAATGGCGGGCGATGCGCCAGCGCACGGCATCGTCGAGCAGCGCGTGATGCGTCATGATCCCGGCATTCTCGATATAGCGGTGCGGATTGACGCGCGGCAGCCGCTCGCGGCGGAAGCAGAGATCGACGCTGGCGGCGCCGGATTCGAGCGCCGCGACCGCGGTATCGAAGGCCGAGGCGCCATGGCCGAGAATGGCGATCGCCTTGCCGGCGAGCGGCGCAAAGTCGATCGGCTGGTTGGAATGCGCGTAGCGGTCCGCGGGCAGCGCGCCGCTGATGAAGGCGGGGACGCGCCAGCCGCCGGCGCCGTCCGATCCGGTTGCCAGCACCACAAGCCGCGCATGGCGGAGCTGGCGGCCGGCCGGGCCTTCGGTCGCCACCGTCACGAGCCCGTCGCGGCCCTCGGCGATCTCCGTGACGACGGTCTCGCTCTCGACGTCGATGCCCCAGACGTCGCGATACCAGTTGAGATAGTCCATCCAGTCCGTGCGCGGCACGCGGGCGAGCTTTTCCCAGGCATCGGTGCCGTAGCGCGTTTCGAACCAGCGGCGGATGCCGAGGCTCGGAATGCCGAAATCCATGCCGACGGTGATCTTCGGCGTTCGCAGTTCCGGCATGCGTGCGAAGGTCACCCAAGGCCCCTCGGCACCCTTCGGCGCGCGGTCGATCACGACGACTCGCCTGACGCCGTCGCGGCGCAGCGCGGCCGCGATCACGAGCCCGGACTGGCCGCCGCCGACGATCAGCACATCGGCCGCCTCCGACCCGTCCGGCGCAAAGCGCGGCTCGACCCAGGCCTTGTCGGGATAGGCGAGCGCGGCGATGTCGGCGCGCGCGGTCGCGGCAAGTTGAGCGAGCGAGGGCTCGGCCATGGCGATCTCGATGGTGTCGAGCGGCACGATCAACTCCGGGGAAGGAAGGGCGATGAAATGACCGCCCAGAACTTCATCATGCACAAACGGACGGCAGGCTCGCAAGCGCCACGCCGCGGCAATCCGTCGCCGTCCCTCCGAGCGACGCGCAACCGACATGTGGAGCGCCTATAGAGATTGGAATTATTCCAAGGAGTAGCGTCGATGGCCCCCTCGGCTCATGCGGAATCCCATCTCGTCCACCGGATCGGCTGGCTGCGCGCTGCCGTGCTCGGCGCCAATGACGGCATTCTCTCCGTCGCGAGCGTTATTGTCGGCGTCGCGGCGGCGTCGACGGGGCGCGGCGACATTCTGCTCGCGGGCGGCGCGGCGCTTGCCGCCGGTGCGATGTCCATGGCGGCCGGCGAATATGTCTCGGTGAGTTCGCAGTCCGACACCGAGGCGGCGGATCTCGCCCGCGAGAAGCGGGAGCTCGAGGTCAATCCGCAGGCCGAACTCGACGAACTGGCTGCGATCTATGTCGAACGCGGTCTCGATCCCGATCTCGCCATGAAGGTCGCGGTTCAGTTTACGGCCAAGGATGCGCTCGCGGCTCATGCGCGCGACGAACTCGGCCTCACCGAGACGGGCGAGGCGCGGCCGGTCGAGGCGGCCATCACCTCGGCACTGACCTTCTCCGTCGGCGCGGCAGCGCCCGTCATCGCCGCCTTGCTGGCGCCGGAACAGATGATCATCCCGACCGTCTCGGTGGCGACGATCTTCTTCCTCATCATTCTGGGCGCGCTCGGTGCGCGCACGGGTGGCGCACCGCTCTGGAAGGGCGCCCTTCGCGTCACCTTCTGGGGCATCCTCGCCATGGCGGTGACGGCCGGCATCGGCCATCTGGTCGGCAGGGCGGTCTGAACCGCCCCGCCGGTCTTCAGCTGTCCTTGTTCGTCACGCCTTGGCGGCGACGACGATGATCTCGACCTTGTATTTCGGCGCGGCGAGCTTCGCCTCGCCGGTGGCGCGGGCCGGCGGATTGGCCTTGTCGACCCAGGTGTCCCAGACTGAGTTCATGGCGGCGAAATCGGCCATGTCGGCCAGCCAGATCGTCGTCGAGAGGATGCGCGACTTGTTCGAGCCGGCAGCGGCGAGCAGCCGGTCGACTTCCGAAAGCGCGTGGCGGGTCTGCGCGACGACATCCTCGCCCTCGCCGACCTGGCCGGCGAGATAGACCATGTCGCCATGGACCACGGCCTGGCTCATGCGCGGGCCGCTCTCGATGCGCGTGATCGTCGTCATGGAATGCTCCTTCTTCTTGGGGGAAAAGCCGCGCCCGCTATCGGCGACCGGGCGGCGCGGGTCAAGCCCGGCCGCCGGTCGCCAAGCGGAGGTCAGCGGCCGCGCGCGAGGAAGCTCGCGTCATAGGGGACGGTGAGGCTGGCGCCGCTCTCGTCGGTGACGGTGAGCGAATCGGCGCCGACCGAAACGCCGGCGGCGCGTGTACACCCAGCCGGCAGCGGCAGGCCGCCGATGACGTTGCGCACCTCCACCTCGCCGTCCGGGTCGAGCACCAGCGCGGTCGGCACGCCCTGCTCGGTCAGCGCATTCGGATTGATCGAGGCCTCGAGGCCCGCGGCGCCGAAGGTGCGTCCTTCCTCGATGCCCTGTACGCCGACATGGCGGCCGTTCCAGGGGGCATAGTCGCGGCCGCCATTCGAGAACCACAGCAGCGTCACCGGCAGATCGGCCGGGTTCTTGAGGCTCACATAGATGTCGCGCTGGTCGGGCCGCGTCGCGAGCGCCCAGCCGAGCGTCGAGCCCTCGGCCTCGACCAGCATCACGAAGTCCTCGTGCTTCTGGCCGAAGGGATAGGTCGTGATATCGGCGAAGCCGCCATCGGCGAGCGGCACCCTCGTCAGATCGGTGAACTCCGCCGGATAGGCCAGCAGCGAGCGGCCGAGCGCAGGATCGGGCTCCGGCGCCTTGGCCGGCGTCGAGCCGAAGCGCTTCGGCGAGAAGGCGAGGCGGCCGCCGGCGGGAAACCGGGTCATGCCGTGGCTCGCAACCGAGGTCGCGCCCTCGCCGCCATAGAAGATGTGCCGCTGATAGAGGAAGGGATGGCCGTCGCGGAGGACGAATTCCTTCACGACGCGGGCGCCGAACACGGGCTTGGTCAATTCATAGCGGGCGATCGTGCCGCCGTCCGGATGGGGCACGGTCTCGATCACCTTCCAGCGGGCATTGCCCGGCCAGCCATGCGAAGGGGCGCCGTCGGGACCCTCATCGGCGAACGGGGCGCAGAAGAAGTCGCCGGAGAGATAGCGGAGGTTCGGAAGGATGCTCTCGTCTTCCTGGATCGCGCCGTCCTCGACCCAGGGCGCGGTGTGCGTCGGCTCGATCGTCCTTCCGTCGCCCGCGACCGCGAAGCGGCGGACATGGCCGCCGCGAAGGTCCAGCGCCGCCTCGGCGCCCTTCGCCGAGATCACGTGCAGATCGCCATACATGTCGTTCCTCCCGACCTTGTTTTGCGGTCGATGCCTAGCACGAGGAACCGAGGGAGGCACCCCGAAAGGTCAAGCTCATGGAACGCTTTCAGGGACGGGGAATTGTCCTTGCGTGTTCCACGAACCCTTCGGGAGAACCAAGATGAGCAGCAGCACCACCGACAAGGTCAAGGGCATGGCCAACGAGGCCGCCGGCAACGTCAAGCAGGGCGTCGGCAAGGCGGTCGGCTCCGAGAAGATGCAGGCCGAGGGCATCGCGCAGGAGACCAAGGGCGAGGCCCAGCAGGCGGTCGGCAAGACCAAGGACGCGGTGAAGGATACGGCGGATCGCCTGCGCGATTCGGCTCACCGCAACCTCTGACGAATTCGCTCCGCAAGGAGAAAGAGGGTCGCGCTTCGGCGCGGCCCTTTTCGTTTGGGCCCATGCTGGTAGAAGCGGGGGAAGCGGTACGGACCGCGGCTCGAATGGGAGGGTTGAATGGCGGTCTTTGTCGGTGTCGATGTCGGCACGGGCAGCGCGCGGGCAGGCGTCTTCGACGCCGAGGGCCGCATGCTCGCCGCGGCGAAGCGCCCGATCGCCATCTGGCATGAGCCGGGCGACATCGTCGAGCAGTCCTCCGCCAATATCTGGGACGCCGTCTGCGCCTCCGTGCGCGAGGCGGTAGCCGCATCGGGCGTCGAGCCGGGCGATGTGGCCGGCATCGGCTTCGATGCGACCTGTTCGCTGGTAGTGGTCGGCACCGACGGGCGGGGGCTGCCGGTCGGCCCCTCCGGCGATCCGGCGCGCGACATCATCGTCTGGATGGATCACCGCGCGCTCGACCAGACGCGCCGCATCAACGAGACGAAGCACTCGGTCCTCGCCTATGTCGGCGGCCAGGTCTCGCCCGAGATGGAGACGCCGAAGCTGCTCTGGCTCGCGGAGAGGCTGCCGGGGACTTTCGCGGCGGCGGCGCATTTCTTCGACCTTTCGGATTGGCTGACCTTCCGCGCGACGGGAAGCCTCGACCGCTCGGTCTGCACGCTCACCTGCAAATGGACCTATCTCGCCCATGAGAAGCGCTGGGACGAGGGCTTCTTCCGGGCCATCGGACTTGGCGCACTGGCCGACGAGGGCTTCGCGCGCATCGGCACGCATGTAATCGAGCCGGGCACAGCGATCGGCAACGGGCTGACGGAAGAGGCGGCGGCGGCGTTCGGGCTGCGACCGGGAACGGCCGTCGGCGCCGCGCTCATCGATGCCCATGCCGGCGGGCTCGGCTCGATCGGCGCCCGCGACATGGAGGGTCGTGCCACCGACCCGACCCGGCAGATGGGCTATATCTTCGGCACCTCCGCCTGCGCCATGGCGTCGACGCCGGCGCCGAGCTTCGTGCCGGGCGTCTGGGGCCCCTATTATGGCGCGATGCTGCCCGGCCTCTGGCTCAACGAGGGCGGACAGTCTGCTGCCGGCGCTGCGATCGATCACCTGGTGCGCCTGCACCCGGCGACCCCGGCGGCTGAGGCCGAGGCAGGGCGGCGCGGCATCGGCCTTTTCGCGCTGCTGGAGGAGATCATCGCCGCCGAGGCGAAGGATGCCGAAGCGGTCGCTCGCTTGGCGGCTTCGCTGCATGTCGTTCCGGAATTCCTCGGCAATCGTGCGCCCAACGCCGATCCCGACGCCCGCGCCACCCTTCTTGGCCTCGGCTTCGATACCGACACCGCGAGCCTCGCCCGCCTCTATCTCGCGGGACTCGGCGGTCTCGCCTATGGCGCGCGCCAGATCGTCGATGCGCTCGATGCGCATGGCGCGAAGATCGAGACCATCGTCATCTCAGGCGGCGCGGGACAGAGCGATCTCGTACGGCGCTTGCTCGCCGATGCTACGGGCCGGGCGATCGCCATCCCCGAGGCGGCCGAGCCGGTGCTGCTCGGCGCGGCCATGCTGGGCGCGGTCGCGGCCGGCGCCTTCCCCGATACGCTCGCAGCGATCGGCCGCATGTCGCGCCTTTCGGCCGTCTTCCGCCCCGCGCCCGGCGCCGCGGCGCGCATTCACGCGGCGAAATATGCGATCTTCCTCGATCTGCAGCGCGCCGAGATGCGGGCGCGCGCACACATGGCCGAGGCGCTCGAAAGCTAGGGAAGCGGCATGCCGTTCGGCAAGGACTATCATCCCCGGATCGCCAGCCTGCGCGAGCGCGGTGCGCCGCTGCGCGGCTCGGCCGGCCGCAACCTTGTCCACGCCGCCGACCACAATGCCCGCGTCACGCTGGAGGCGCTGCGCCGCGGCGAGGGGCTGACGCGCCTGCAACTCGCCGAGGTCACGGGCCTCTCGGCGCCCGGCATCACCAACATCATCCGCCGCCTCGAGGAACAGGGCCTGATCCGCGCCGTCTCGGGCGGGCGCGGCGCCCGCTTCGGCATCGAGGGCGACGGCGCCTATGGCATGGGCGTCGATGTCGACAGCCGCTTCGTCACGGCGGCGATCGTCGACCTGAAAGGCCGCATCGTCGCGCGCGCCCGCCGCGATGCCGCCTCCGCCGAAGTCGATGACGTGCTGCCGCAGATGCGGGCGGCCGCGGACGCGGCGCTGGCGGCGCTGGGGCCGGCGCGGGCTGAGCGCCTCGCCGGCATCGGCATCGGCACGCCCTTCGACGCCGGCCGCATCATCGAGGTGCTGGCGCCCCATCCCGTCCATGTCGAACGGTCCTCGGTCGCGGCGGCGCTCGGCGAGCGGCTGCTCGGCGATCCCCCGCCCGACGGCAGCTTCGTGCAGGTCCTGTTCGGCCGCGAAGTCCGGGCCGGGCTGATGATCCGCGGCCATCTCTTCCACGGCGTTTCCGATCGCGCCGGCCGCATCGGCCAGATGCGCACCGGCGAGGACGGCGAACTGCTCGAGGACGCCGCCGCGATCACCGAACTCCGCCCGTGGCTCGACCGCCATATCGAGGCGGGCGGCGATCCCGACCATTTCCTCGACACGCTCGACGGCGAGGGGAGGGCCGCTGTCGAGCGCTGGCTCGGGCGCGCCGCGGGTCATTTCGCCGATGCCGCCATCGCGATTTCAGGCTTCCTGGCGCCGGGCCGGATCTTCGTCGGCGGGCGCCTGCCGCGCGACCTGGTCGAACTCTTCGCCACCCGCTTCGCGGCGATCCGCATGGCGCGAATGACCGGGCCGACGCAGCCGCAATGGCTGCCGGAGATCGTGCCGGCGACTCTGGGGCCGGACTGCGTGCTGCTCGGCGCGGCGATGCTGCCTTTTCTCGGCACGCTCCTTCCCGATCCGCGCGACCCGCCCGATGTCGGCGGCGGCGCGGCCGGGTAGGGCCCCTCAGGCGCTCTCGCGGCGGAGCGCGTCCGCCCAGCCCGGCATGGGATGGATGACGGGCGGCAGGCCGGTCAGCGGCAGGCGCGTGCGTTGGGCGGGATCATAGGATTCGAGCCGCAGCACCTCGGCGAGCGGCATGGTCGCGGCGCCGAGCGCGGTCGCATCCTCGGAGCCGGCGGCACGGTGGATGGCCGGGGCGGGGCGGGGATCGCGCGCCAGGTATTCGCTCACATAGCTCAGCATCTCGTCGAGCAGCCGCACCGGCA